>CAVVET010000026.1:0-48468 GCA_963747215.1 uncultured Acidimicrobiales bacterium | reverse complement strand
CGGCGCTGGTCCACGCCGGATGTCATCTCCGCCGCAAGCTTCTCGCCGATCCATCGCGAAAGGCTCTTGCCGGCGCTGGCCGCCTCGATGCGTGCCCACCGAGCAACAACTTCATCGAGCGTGATCGTGACGTTCTTCATAGATCCCAGGGTCCGGAATAAAGGCCTCAATCTTCGTATCGGCGAAAACTCGGTCGATCATGGACTTCATCCCGCGTCGGCAGACGTTGCGCTATTCCCGGCCAACCGGGACCGGCTATGAAGCGTTCGAGCGCAGCCACGCGCGTCGCGCTCGGGGGTACCGGCTTCCTTCTCTCGTTCGAGCCGATCTGAAATCCACCGCGACAGGCTCTTGCCGGCTTTGGCAGCTTCGACGCGTGCCCATCGCGCGATTTCTTCGTCGAGCGTGACGGTGACGTTCTTCATGGCATGATTCCAGGTAACTGTTTTGGTCGGTCGCCACGAAAATCGTGTTTTCGTGTTCCCGTGTCAAGCTGCCGCAGTTTTTGCGGCTCTCCTTGGGGATTGCGTTTCGCGTCCACCCTCTCCATGTCACTGGCTGGGCGTAGCCGGCGGCAGGTGTGCGGTCGGTGTGGCACGGGGTTTGCTCGATTCATGTTGATTGCGAATGCTTAGCTCTTCCCATGCTTGAATGGGCGGAGGCCCTGCGCGACGGCATGTCGGCGGATCGCCGACGCGTCGACATAGCTATCCGGGACAATTCATGATCAAGCGATTCATCATCGCGCTCGTCTTCGTTGCCGTGGTCTGCGGCGGCCTCGTCGGCTTCAACATGTTCCGCGCCAAGGCGATCCAGGGTTTCTTCGCCAGCATGAAGCGGCCCGCCGTCACCATCTCGGTGGCCGACGTCGTGCCGATCACCTGGCAGCCGGCTATCGACGCCTTCGGTACGGTCGCCGCTTCCCAGGGGACCGACGTCGCCGTCGAGCTGGGCGGCGTCGTCAAGGAGATCATGTTCAAGGCGAACGAACGCGTGGACGCCGGGCAAGTCCTTGTGCAGATACGACGACGCCGTCGAGCGCGCCGATCTCTTGGGCGATCAGTCGAACCTTACCACCGCCAAGGAGGCCCTGGTCGAGCGCAGTCGCTGTGGAAGCGGGGCGTAGGCACGAGCGTCACCGCCGAAGTCGCGCAGGCGGCCTTCAACGGGCTCAATCCGATCTCGCCAAGCTGCAAGCCACACTCGACCCTGAAGGCGATCGAGGCGCCCTTCGCCGGCACCGTCGGCATCGCGCGCGTCGATGTCGGCCAATACGTCCAGCCGGCACGGTCGTCGTGACGCTGCAGGATCTCGACCGGATGAAGGTCGACTTCACCGTTCCCGAGCAGGCGCCGGCATCGCTCAACATCGATCAGCCGGCGCGTTTCGGCGACCACCGACAAGATGACCTTCTCCGGCGCACGTCATCGGCATCGATCCGAAGATCGATCCCGCCGACGCGCCTCGTCGCCGTGCAGGCGCTGATCGACAACGCCGACGGCGAGCTCCGCCCCGGGCCAGTTCATCCGCGTGCGCGTCGATCTGCCGACGGAGAAGAACGTCATCGCCCTGCCGCAGACCGCGATGATCACCAGCCTCTACGGCGACTACGTCTTCGTCGTCGAGGAGCCGAAGCCGGACCCCGCCGCCCCTGCCGCTCGAGCCTCCGGCGCCGGCCACCGGTCGTCGGCCCCAGCCGGCGGCCGGCCCGGGCTCGTCGTGCCGCCAAGTCTTCGTCACGACCGGCCGCCGCGACGGCGGCCGCCTCGAAATCGTGAAGGCCTGAAGAGCCGGCGAGCAGGTCGTCGACCGCCGGCCAGAACCGCCTGCCGAACGGCGCGCCGGTGGCGATCGACAACACCGTCGATCCGACCAACCCGGCCGCGCCTCCCGAGCCGGAGCCGAGCGCATGAACTTCTCCGAACTCTTCATCCGCCGGCCGGTCCTCTCGATCGTCGTCAGCCTGCTGATCCTGCTCCTCGGCTAGCAGGGCATGATGAGCATGCAGATCCGCCAGTACCCGGAGGTCGAAGAAACCGTCATCACGGTCACGACCGCCTATCCGGGCGCGAGCGCCGACGTGATCCAGGGCTTCATCACGACGCCGATCGCCAAGGGCGTCGAGCACCGAGAACATCGACTACGTCACCGCGACCTGAGCGCGCGGGCTCGAGCACCGTCCAGGTGCGCATGCGCCTCGGCGCCGATCCCGACAAGGCGCTGACCGAAGTCATCTCCAAGACGCAGCAGGTGCGCCGCTTGCTGCCCCGACGGATGCCTCGATCGATCATCACCAAGGGCACCGGCCAGAACTTCGCGCTCATGTACCTGGCGTTCTCGAGCGACCGGATGAAGCCGCGCCAGATCACCGAATATCTGACCCGCGTGATCCAGCCGCGCCTGGCGACCGTCGAAGGCGTCGCCGACGCGCAGATCCTGGGCGGCCAGAACTTCGCGATGCGCATCTGGCTCGATCCGGTGCGCATGGCCGTCGCGCAACGTGACGGCGAACGACTTATCGCCGCCGTGCGCGACGTCGAACTTCCTCGCCTCGCCCGGCAAGACCGAGAACGAATCGTCGCCGTCGCGCATCGAGAGCCGACACGACGCTGAAGACGCCGGAAGCCTTCGGCGCGCTGCCGATCAAGGCTCGGGCGACGAGGTCGTGCGCCTGCGCGACGTCGCGCGCGTCGAGCTCGGCGCCGACAACGACACGGTCAAAGTCTCGTTCAACGGCAACGCAGGGCGTCTTCATCGGCGTCTTCCCGACGCCGTCGGCCAACCCGCTCACCGCCTCGCGGCAGTCCACGAGATTCTGCCGCCGATCAAGGCGCGACTGCCGGCGGGCATGGGATCTCATGCGTCTTCGATTCGACCGTCTTCATCCGCGCCTCGATCAACGAGGTGTTCTAGACGATCGGCGAAGCCGTCGCTGATCGTCGTCATCGTCATCTTCCTGTTCCTTGGGCTCGGTGCGCTCGGTGATGATCCCGGTCGTCACGATCCCGCTGTCGCTCGTCGGCGTCTGTTTCTTCCTCTATCTGCCTTCGGCTACTCGATCAATCTCTTGACGATGCTCGCGATGGTGCTCGCCATCGGCCTCGTGGTCGACGACGCCATCGTCGTGGTCGAGAACATCCACCGCCACATCGAGCACGGCGAAGAAGCCGCTCGACGCCGCGATCCGCGGCATGCGCGAGATCTTCGGCGCGATCGTCGCGATGACGATCACGCTCGCCGCGGTCTACGCCCCGATCGGCTTCACCCAAGGCCTGACCGGCTCCCTCTTCCGCGAGTTCGCCTTCGCGCTCGCCGGCGCCGTGGTCATCTCGGGATTCGTCGCGGTGACCGTCTCGCCGATGATGTCGGCGCGGCTTGCTGCGCCGCGGCAGCGGCCGTCGCCAAGGCTTCATCGACCGCACCTTTCGACCGCGTCGCACGCTGTACGGCGGCGCGCTCACTCGATGCTGAACTCCCGCCCGGTGATCCTGCATGATCGTCGTCGTGCGTGCTCGGCACGATCATCTTCATGTTCCTGAACACGCGACGCGAGCTCGCGCCCGAGAGGACCAAGGCGCGCTCTTCGCGATCATCACCGCCCGCGCTACGCGACGTCCGAATACGCAAGCACTATGTCGACCAGTTCGACGAGGCTGTCGCGCGATGCCGCGGAGCTTGCCACCCGGCTTCCCGATCGTCGGCGGCGCCGGCGCGGCAACCGGGCCATCGCCATCTGGGGCTTCAAGTCGTGGGCCGAGCGCGACGCGCAGCCGCCGAAATCCAGCAGCAGATCCAAGGGGCTGTCGAAGAGTCGCCGGCGTCGAGGCGCTGCGTCTTCAGCCCGCCGTCGCTGCCCGGCACCGGCGGCCTGCCGGTGCAATACGTCATCCGTCACGGCGAGCCCGACCAGGTCTACGAGGTCGCCGAGCAGATCAGGCAAAAGGCGATGCAAGCGGCAAGTTCTTCGTCGTGCAGAACTCGCTCGCCTACGACGTGCCGCGCGTCCGGGTGCTGATCGACCGCGACCGCGCCGCGGCGCTCGGCGTCCCCGTCTGCGAAATCGGCTCGACGCTCGACGTCCTGCTCAGCGAAAGCCGCTCTCCCGTTCGACCTCGACAACCGCAGCTACGACGTCATCCCGCAGGTCGCCGACGTTCCGCCTCGACCCCGAGGAGCTTGGGGCGCTTCTACGTCCGCGCAGCGGACGGCGAGATGGTGCCGCTCTCGGCCGTGATGACCATCGAGACCGACGCCGGCCCGGTGGCGATCGAACAATTCAATCAGCTGAACTCGGCGACGCTCTCGGCGCTGCCGCTGCCGGCGTGACCTCATGCGAAGGCCTCGCCGCGATCCGCGAGACGGCGCGCGAGGTCATGCCGACGGCTTCTTCGAGGACTTCATCGGCGAGTCGCGCCTCGACGTCGCAGGAGGGCAACTCGCTCGCCTTCGCCTTCGGGCTCGCGGTCATCATCATCTATCTCGTGCTCGCCGCGCAGTTCGAAAGCTTCCGCGAACCGCTCATCATCATGATGGCGGTGCCGCTCTCGATCTTCGGCGCGCTGATCCCGCTCTATCTCGGCTTCGGCACGCTCAACATCTACACGCAAGGTCGGCCTGATCACGCTCGTCGGCCTCATCACCAAGCACGGCATCTTGATGGTGCAATTCGCCAAGCAGCAGCGCGCGACCGGGATCGCCCGCCGCGGCGATCGAAGAAGCGGCCGCGCGTCCGCCTGCGTCCCATCCTGATGACGACCGCCGCGATGGTGCTCGGCGTCGTGCCGCTGATCATCGCGACCGGCGCCGGCGCCGCGGCGCGCCACGCCATCGGCATCGTCATCGCCATGGGCATGGGCGTCGGCACGCTCTTCACGCTCTTCGTCGTGCCGACGTTCTACACCTACATCGCCCCCGCGACGCGGCGCCGGCCAGGAAGCACCCCCCGCAGCGCACGCTCCGGCGCCGGCGGAATAAGGCTTCTGTGGCCTTGCCGAGGCTAGGCTGCGGGACGGATGTTCTGGTTGAAACGGAAGAGGTTGCCCGGGTCGTATTTCGCCTTGATGGCGGCAAGACGGGCGAGCTTTTCGGGGCCGTAGGAAGCGCGCAGGCGCTCGGCGCCTTCTTCGCCCTCGGTCCCGAGATAATTGACATAGGCGATGTCCGCCGCATGGGGAGCCATTGCGGCAAAAGTCGTTCGCGCCCAGTCCCGGTTCGCCGCATCGTCGGCGGCGTTGTCCCACATCGATATGATCAGCATGTTGAACGGCGCCTTGCGGAAATTCACCGCCGTGTCGCCGGCGGGAGCGCGCGCGACGGCGCCGCCGAGCTGCTCGAAGACGATGCTCGAGCGGGGCGAGGGGCTCTTCTTGAACGCCTCGACCGCGGTCGCGAAGACGGCGTCATTGGCTTCCTTGATGAAGGTCGACTTCCAGTAGTGGCGCATTCCCGGCGCGTTCTGCTCGTCGAGCATGCGCTGCAAGCCGACATAGGAGAGCGGTCCGAGAGCATCCATCACCGGCGGCCCGAACTCCTCGAGCGGCCTGAGCACGCGCTCGCCCTCGCTCGGGTCGCCGCAATGGGCGGCGGCAAGCCCGATCACGGGTCCGCCCGGGCTGGTCAGCAGCGCGGCGAAGACGGTCGCCTCGTCGGGCAGGCCGGAGGTGAATGCCTGGTAGAAGCGGAGAACTTCCGCCGCTCGCGGCAATGGATGCCCGACCCGTCCGCCATAAATCATCGGACCGACCGGGAAGAGCTGGTACTCGAAGGTGGTCACCACGCCGAAATTGCCGCCGCCGCCGCGGAGCGCCCAGAAGAGGTCGGGGTTCTCCTTGGCGCTGGCGCGGACCACCTCGCCCTCGGCGGTGACCATCTCGGCGCCGATCAGATTGTCGCTGGCGAGCCCGTATTTGCGCTGCAGCCAGCCAATGCCGCCGCCAAGCGTCAGCCCGGCGATGCCCGTGGTCGAAATGGCGCCGCCGGTGCTGGCGAGGCCGTGCGCCTGGGTCGCCGCGTCATAGTCGCCCCAGGTGGCGCCGCCGCCCGCCCGCGCGATCCGGGCAATCGGATCGACCGTCACCGAGCGCATGCCCGAGAGATCGATGACCAGGCCGTCGTCGCAGATCGCATTGCCGGCGACGTTGTGCCCGCCGCCGCGCACCGACAGCGGAACACCGGTAGCGCGTGCGGCGCGCGTGCTCGATCGACGACTCGAAGACATCTCCCGCGGGAGGCGGCAGGTCGCTCACGGTGACGAGACGGCGATCGACGAGCTCCGGCGGCGTCGGCTGCGCGGCCGCGAACCCGTTCGGGCCGACCGGTAGCGCCCGGGTGCCGAGCCACGCCGGTCGCTGGTGCGCGCAGGCGGCGCACAGGGCCACGGTCGCGAGCGCGAGAGCGAAGGCACCCGAGCGGCGGAGACGGCGTGGCACCCCTCGACGGTAACCCCGCGTGGCCAGCGCCCCACGGTCAGTCCTGCGGTGTTGCCGGCTTCCCGCTTCATTCCTTCTCACCGGGCCGCTCCCGTGTCATACTGACTCACCAGTCAGTATCAACTGATGAGTCAGTCAGACAGGGGTTGGTTCCCATGGCACTCCTCGCTGATGCCGCGAGGGTTTCGATGACGCTCGATGACCTCATCGAGCGTGAGGAGCGGGCTTTTCTCGCCCGTCAGCCGGCGTCGGCGGCCCGGGCGAGTCGGGCGCGAGGCGTGCTCGCCGGCGGCGCGACGTCGAGCTGGATGATCAGCCGGCCGGCTCCGATCTGGGTGAGTCACGGGCAGGGATCCCACATCTGGGACGTCGACGGCACCGAGTACGTCGACCTCCACGGCGGCTACGGCGTGATGCTCGTCGGACACGCCCATCCGGCGATCACCGAAGCCGTCGAGCGTCGCATCCGGCTCGGATCGCACTTCGCGCAGCCCACCGACGATGCGGTCGCGGTCGCCGAGAACCTGGCGGCGCGATTCGGACTGCCTCTCTGGCGGTTCGGCAACTCGGGCACCGAAGCGACGATGGACGCGATCCACCTCATGCGCGCCGTGACGGGCCGCGACCGCATCGTCAAGATCGAAGGCACCTACCACGGTCACCACGACACCGCGATGGTGTCGATGTTCCACGACTCCGACGACCTCGGGCCCTACGAGCGGCCGGCGAGCGTGCCCGCGGGATCGGGCATCCCGCAAGCGGTGGTCGATCTCGTGAGCGTCGTTCCCTTCAACGACCTCGAAGTGCTCGACGCGGTGTTGAGAGAGCACGCGGGAGAAGTGGCGGGCGTGATCATCGAACCGATGATGATGAACGCCGGGATCATCCCTCCGCTGCCCGGCTACCTCGAGGGTGTCCGCGCCCTCACCCACGAGCACGGTGTGCTGCTCACGTTCGACGAGGTGAAGACGGGTCTGACGGTTGGACCGGGCGGGGTCACCGCGCTGGCGGGAGTGACCCCCGACATCGTCTGCCTCGCGAAGGCCCTCGGGGGAGGGCTGCCGTGCGGGGCGATCGGCGGCACCTACGAGGTGATGAGCGCGATCGCGGACGGTCGCTACGACCAAGTCGGAACGTTCAATGGCAACCCGCTCACGATGGCGGCCGCGCTCGCCACGCTGACCGAGGTGCTCACCCCGGCGGCGTACACCCGCTTCGACCAGCTGGGCGACGAGATGATGCGGGGCGCTCTCGCCGCGTGCGCCGCGCACGGCCTCGCGGCCTACGGGCACCGTTTCGGAGCGAAAGGCTGTTTGGTCTTCCACGCCCGCCCCGTGCGGCACTACCGGGAGTTCCTTGCCGTCGACACGGAGCTGTCGCACTGCCACTGGCTGTTCCAACACAACGGCGGTGTCTTCCTGCCGCCGTGGGGCAAGAGCGAGCAGTGGACGCTCTCGGTGCAACACTCCGAGCTCGACGCGCGGCGGTTTGTGGCGAACGTCGAACGCTTCGCTGCGTCTGTCGCCGCGCTCGATGACCGTCGGTCCACGCGACTCCGTCACTCGTACGCCTGAAAGGCTGACGCTGTGGGCTCGCTGCGCGACGAGGTCCGACTCCGACTCGGCGTTCCTGCCATCCACGCGACGACGCTTCCGGCCGCGTGGTACCGCGACCCCGACCATCACCGCTCCGAGCTCGATGCCGTGTTCCGACATGGCTGGAGCTGCATCGGCACGATCGACGACGTCGCGTCGCCGGGTTCGTTCATGACGGCGTTGATCGGAGGCGACATCCCGGTCCTCGTCACGCGTGACGCCAAGAACGTGCTCCGGGGCTTCCTGAACGTCTGCCGGCACCGCGGCTCACCGGTGGCGGAAGGGTGCGGCACGGCCCGCGTGCTGCAGTGTCCGTATCACGCCTGGATCTACCAGCTCGACGGCCGGCTCTCGCGGGCACGCGGCATGCGAGACGTCCCCGGCTTCGATGCGGCCGACTCGGGGCTGTTTCCGGTGCAGGTCGCGACCTGGGCACGGTTCGTCTTCGCGAACCCCGATCTGGAGGCGCCCGCGCTCGACCTCGGCCCGCTCGCGCGTGCCATCGATCCGTTCCGCGTCGAGCGGATGGAGCTCGGCATGGTCGAGCACACGGTGCGGGCGTTCAACTGGAAGCTTCTCGTCGAGAACTACGCGGAGAACTTCCACACCCCGTTCGTGCATCCACAGCTCGGCGGCGCGATCGTGGGGCTACCCGATCGAGAACGCGGGCTCGATCTCACTCGCCTGGGATCAACCGGTCACGCCCCGCAACCGCACGGAAGAGGTGCTGGCGCGGGTGAGACCGACGGAGCCGGGTTGGGAGGAAGTCGCGTCGTCGCAGATCGACGATCCGTTTCTCGCCGGCGTGTACTTCACGATCTTCCCGAACCTGCTCGTCAGTGTCTTCCCCCGGTACTTCCACACGTTGATCCTCACTCCCGCCGGCGCCCGGGCGACGCGGGTCGACTACCGCCGCTACTGGTCCGCTGAGGTCGAGGAGGCTCGGCGAAAGGCGGATCACGAGGCCTCGCTGGCGGTGGGGGAGCAGGACCTCGACATCTGCGAACGCATCCAGCGCAGCTATGACGGCGGGTTGGATCCGCGAGGGCACCTCTCGCCTGAGCACGAGAATGGCGTCGCGTACATCCACCAATTGCTGCTCGGCGCTCTCGACGAGTTCAGCTGGTAGCGGTGTCCGCGAGCACCGCCATCGCCGCGTTGCGCCCGTTCAACGCGATCACCGACCCCGCCGGATGGGTCGCGGCGCCGCAGAAGTAAAAGCCGGGGATGGGCGTCCGAGCGGCGAGCCTGCGGTCCCACATCTGGTCGGGCATCGTCTCTCCCTGGAAGATGTGCCCGCCGGTGAGGCCGACCCGCTCCTCGATGTCGGGAGGGCCCAGCACCTCGTAGTGCTCGAGGCACGCCTCGAGGTCGGGCGCCACCGTGGCGATGAGATCGATGAACTGGCGCTCCACGTCACCGCGCTGTTCGTCCCACGTCGTGCCCTGCAGCTCGTACGGGCCGTACTGCCCGAACACGCTCATGAGATGGCGGCCCGGCGGAGCAGGCGTGGGGTCGTAACCGGTCTGGAAGTACACCTCGCCGTACCCGACGTTGACGCGTCCGTTGACGCAGTCGACGAAGGCGCGCTGCGCGGCATCGAGGCCAGCCGTCACCGACACCATCGAGTGGTACGGCCACGCTTCGCCCGCTGCGGCCGTGAACGTCGGCAAGCGCGAGAGCGCCGCGTTGAACTTCACGACAGGGCTGCGGACCTTCCACTCCTCGAGTCGTCGGCGGTAGGCGGTGGGCATCGCCGCGTCGGGGACCAGCATCGCGAGCGCGCGCTTCGGGTCGGCGTTGCAGACGATCGTCGACGCTCGGATGAGCTCGCCGCCCTCGAGGCGGACGCCCTCGCCCGGGAGGATCTCCGCGACGGGCACCCCGCACGCCAGCACCGCACCGGCTTCCTCGGCGGCCTCGGCGATCGCGAAGCTGACGACACCCATGCCGCCTCTCACGTAGCCCCACACCGGGCCTTGTCCGTGCAGGTCGCCTTGGTAGTGCATGAGCTTCACCGATGCCGTTCCCACATCTTTGGGCCCGGCATACGCCCCGATGACGCCCTGACCGAACAGCGCGTCCTTCAGGCGCTGATCCTCGATGTAGTGATCGAGCACATCGGAGATCGACGCGTTGAACAGGATGTCGATCATCCACTGGTCGTGTCCGAGCAGCTCCTCGAGCTCGGGTCGCGTCGGCGACTCCCCGATCCACGTGTCACGCCCTCGCGTGCGTAGACGCTGCCGCATCTCGTCGAAGATGTGCTCGTAGGCCCAGTACCCGTCGATGTCGCGGTGCGAGAGCCCCATCTGCTCGAGGCTCAGTTGCGTCTTCTCGTCATCGAGCCACTGCGCGAACGAGCCGCCTCCGGGGAACGGCGCCCACAGATTGGGGTCCGCGACGTACACCTCGAGGCCGCGTTCGACGAGGGCGAGCTCGTCGATCACGAGCTGGTCGAGCAGCCCCACGACGTAGGCACACGGGCTGACGACGTACTCCTGGTCCGCGAACGGCCGCTCGAGGGTGCACGCGCCACCTAGGCGCTGACGCTGCTCGAGCACCAGCACCCGTTTCCCCGCGCGAGCGAGATACGCGGCGCAGGTGAGGCCGTTGTGGCCGCCGCCGATGATCACCGCATCCCAATGCGTCGACGCGAGCACGGCGACGGGCTGGGGCAGTCCTACCTCTCCGAGTCTGGCGGCGATCGACGACAAGGGTCTCCCTCCGTGGTGGGCATAGTCTGCGCGCGTGGACGGCGCCCACGACATGGGCGGGATGCACGGCTTCGGTGCAGTCTCGACGCATGTGGAGACCGATGAACCGGTCTTCCACGACGAGTGGGAGGGCCGCACGTTCGGGCTCATGCTGACCACCAGCGCGAAGGGGCTCACCAAGGGTGGTCTGCGCCCCCACATCGAGTCGATGCCGCCGGCTGACTACCTCCGAGCCAGCTACTTCGAACGCTGGGCCTTTGCGATCGAGCGGGGTCTCATCGAGCGAGGCACTCTGGCCGAGCGCGACGTCGACGAGCGGACGGCGCGTCCGGTCACGCCCGCGCCCACCGCGGACCCGGAGTTCGCCGCGACGCTCGTGCACGCCCTGACGAACCCGATCCACCAACCGACGGTGACGGTCACGCCCCGCTTCGCGATCGGTGAGCGCGTCACGGTGCGCCGCATGGCACCCGCGCACCACCACCGATGCCCTCGCTACGTGCGTGGCGCTGCCGGAACCGTCACCGCGATGCACGGTGGCTGGCCGCTTCCGCACACGCAGGGGCACGGCGACCCAGAGGCTCTTTACACCGTCGCGTTTCTGATGGCCGACCTGTGGGGTACCGACGCAGAACCGGGGTGGCTGCACATCGATCTGTGGGAGAGCTATCTCGAATGAGCCACGACCACGACGAACACGACCAGACCACGACCACGATCACGACCACGACGATCACGACCACGACCACGACCACGAGGACGCGGCCCATCATCACCCGGCGGCGCTCAGCGACGTCGAGCGGCGGGTCGCCGCGATCGAGTCGTTGCTCGTCGAGCGGGGACTGATCACGAGCGACGCGATCGACGCGATCGTCGAGGCCTACGAACACGACCTCGGTCCGATGAACGGGGCGAAGGTCGTGGCGCACGCGTGGGTCGATGCGGCGTACCGCCAGCGTCTGCTCGACGACGCGACCGCGGCCATCGCGGAGCTCGGGTTCGGGGGCGCCGAAGGCGAGCACATCGTGGCGCTCGAGAACACCGACACGGTGCACAACGTGGTCGTGTGCACCCTCTGCTCGTGCTACCCGTGGCCGGTGCTCGGGCTGCCGCCGCGCTGGTACAAGAGTGAGGCGTATCGCTCCCGCGTGGTGCGTGAGCCCCGCTGTGCTCGCCGAGTTCGGCACCGTGCTCGACGACGACGTCGAGGTCCGCGTGTGGGATTCGAGTGCGGAGATCCGCTACCTCGTGCTGCCGCTCGCCGCCGTCCGACGCCGCGGCTCGATCCGAAGACGAGCTGGTGTCGCTCGTGACTCGTGATCACATGATCGGCGTCGTCAGGTGACAGCGAACCGTGCCGATCGACGTGCCCCGCCGCAACGGCGAGCTCGTGTTCGAGGCCCCGTGGGAGAGCCGCGCGTTCGGCATGGTTGCCGCCTACCTGGAGACGACCGGACTCGATTGGGAGCACTTCCGCCGTCATCTCATCGCCGCGATTGCCGCGAGCCCCGACGACATCCCGTACTACGAGTCGTGGACGACTGCGCTGGCCGCGATGCTCGCGGCCGATCGCATCGTTGCACCACATGAGCTCGACGACCTCGCGGCGCGGGCCTGACGGGTGCCGAGAAAGGTCGGCGTCGACCGGCGCGAGGAGATCCTGGTGGTCGCCTGCGATGTGTTGCGGGAGCGGGGGTTCGCGAAGACCCGCATCAGTGACGTCGCTCATCGCCTCGGGATCTCGGCGCCGCTCGTCGTGTACCACTTCGGTTCGAAAGAGGCGTTGCTCGCCGAGGCGTTTGCATTCGCGTCCCGTGCCGAGACGGCGCTGCTCGACGACCTGGCGGAGTCTTCTGACTCTCCCGTCGAGCGGCTCGATGCCCTTCTCGTCGCGGCCGTCGGGCCGTCGACCCGTACGTCGTGGGCGCTGTGGATCGACTCGTGGGGCGAAGCGCTGCGCTCGGAAGTCCTGCGGCGCACGTGGCGTCAGCTCGACGATCGGTGGAGGCGAGCGCTGCAGCGGGTGATCGAGGACGGCATGACGGCACGGGTCTTCGTCCGCGGCGACGCCGTGGAGACGGCGTCGGTGCTCGCTGCTCTGCTCGACGGGTTGGGGGTGCAGCTGGCGCTGCGCAACGCCCCGCGCGCCGGCCTCCCTCGATCAGGCCCGGCGCGTCGCCGCTGAGCTGCTCGGCTTCAGCCCGAAGCGGATCCGGCCGCCGGGGAGCGGCGAGGAGACGGACCGCCGGTGATCGGCTCGCCGCGGTAGCCCCGGGCCACCATCGTCACGAATCGGTACACGTCGCTCTCCTGCTCGGCGAGCACGCCGGGTACGAACGCGGGATGTGAGATGCCCCGCTGCACCGACTCGACGGCCGCCCAGTCCTGCCGGTTCGTGAGGTCCCAGAAGTCGACGGCGTAGGACGGATCGAACCCCGGCGTCTCGATCGCCTCGGGCGGAAACAGCCATTGGCACTCGACGGTCGTGCGGCCCGGCGCCACCGGCTCGAGGCGATGCGTGAGGACGTAGTCAGGGTGGAGGCTCACCAGCAGGTTCGGAAACACTGCGAAGTACAAGACTTGGCGCCGTTGCTCCGAAGTGAGGTTGCGCATCGCGACGCCGTCGGAGTGCCCCGTCAGCGACATCGTCGCCGCGAAGTCGGCGAGATCCATGCTGCCGCCGACCCAGGCGCCGCGACCCTCATGGTTGTCGCCCGACTCGGGCGGGCTCACCCGCGCGAGCTCCGGATGGATCAGGGGACAGTGGTAGCACTCGTTGTAGTTCTCGATCGCGATCTTCCAGTTGGCCGCAAGCTCGTATCGATGTGTGTGCGCGAGGACGAGTCGCTCGCACTCCCAGTTGACAAGTGCATCAGCGAGCGAGCCGACGTGCTGCTCGAACGGCGGTGCATCGCCCGATACGTTGACGAAGATCCACCCGCCCCACTCCGCGTTCCGCACCGGGATGAGCGCGATCGTCGACGGGTCGAAGTTGCCCGCGTCGAAGCGCGGTGCGAGCCGGAGGCGACCGTCGAGCTCGTAGCTCCACGCGTGGTACGGGCACTGGATCACACCGCGGTTCGAGGTTCCGTCGCACGGAAGCAGCTCGTGTCCGCGGTGGCGGCACGCGTTCGCAAACGTGTGCAAGGCGCCCGTGGTGTCGCGCGCCATCAACAACCCGGCCCCGCCAATCGAGCGGGCCCGTTGGTCGCCGGGGTTGGCCACATCCGCGGACGCGCCCGCGCACACCCAGCCGTCCTGGAAGAACGTGGTCGTGCTCCCAGGCGAGGACGGCGTCGTCGACATACGCGTCGCGGGGCAGCATGTGGCTCTCCCCGAACGGCGCGAGCACCGCGTCGAGCGCGGCGCGAGTCAAGCGGGGCCGGCCCGCGGCCGGTCACAATCGCACCTTCGCTCGCCAACGCGCCGTCCGTAGGTCGGCGAGCGCGGCTCGTGCCGCCTGCCATCCGGGGATGCCGGTGATGCCGCCTCCCGCGTGGGTGGCCGAATGGGCTTGGTAGAGGCCGGCGAGCGGACTGCGGTAGTCGGCATACCCCGCCGCCGGCCGGTTGTGGAACAGCTGATCGACGCTCAGCTCGCCGTGGAAGATGTTTCCTCCGATGAGGCCGTACGTGTGCTCCATCTCGTAGGGCCCGATCACTTGGCGATGGATCACCGAGCGCCGGAAGTTCGGCGCGACCTCGTCGTAGGCGTCGATGACGCGATCGGCGTACGCGTCGAGCTCCGCCCCGTGCGGTTCGTCCGCCCATGCCGAGGGCACCCACTGCGTGAACAGGCTCATCACGTGTGTGCCGGGCGGACACAGCGTGGGATCGATGGTCGAGGGGATCACGCCATCGCTGAACGGCCGATCGGCCGCCTGGCCTGTGACCGCCTGCTGAAACGCCGCTTCGAGATACTCGAGCGAAGGGCAGATCTCGATGGACCCGGTGTGGTGCGGCTGCCTCGCGGTGCCCGGATCGGCGACGAAGTCGGGCAGCTCGGAGAGAGCGACGTTGACCTTGACGGTGCCCGATCGGGTCTTCCAGTTGCGGATGCGGCGCACGAAGTCGTCGGGCAGCTCGCGTTCGTCGATCTGACGGAGGAACGTGATCTTCGGATGGACCGCGGTCACGACGAGGTCACTGGCGATCTCGGTGCCGTCGGCCAGCGCGACGCCGGTGACCCGCCCGTCGCGGACGATCACCCGCTCGACCGGTGCGTTCGTCCGGACGGTCGCTCCGAGCGACTCCGCGGCGCGACGAATCGCATCACTCACGGCCCCGGTGCCGCCCTCGGGATAGCCCCAGGCGTTGAGGTGGCCGGCGCCGACGTCGCCAACGGAGTGGTGCAGCATCACGTACGCGGTTCCCGGCGCCTCGGGCCCGCCCCACGTGCCGATGATGCCGTTCACGGCCATCAAGCCCTGCACGGCGGGAGTCTCGAACCACTCGCGCAGGAGATCGGCCACCGACATCGTGAACAACCGAGTCGTGTCGGCGGCGGTGCGCACGTTCAAACCCTTGAGCCGCCACACCGTGCGGAGCTGGTCGATCAGGTCTCGGGGGCGCTTCGAGCCGAGCCGCGGGGGCACCGCCGTGAGCAGTGGTCCGAGGACCGCAGCGATGCCTTCGAGCCACGCGTCGTACTCGATCAGCGCGTGCGCGTCGCGCTTCGAGAAGCGGGCGACCGATTCGAACCGATCCTTCGGGTCCTCACTCATGTGGAGCGCGCGTCCGTCCGGCAACGGCGCATACGACGGTCCCATGGGATGCACCTTGTAGCCGTGACGCTCGAGCGCGAGCCCCTCGATGATCGCCGGAGGCATCAGGCTCATCACGTACGAGAGCGCGGTCACCTTGAACTCGGGACCCCACGGCTGCTCGGTGATCGCCGCGCCTCCGGTGACCTCGCGCGCCTCGAGCACGAGCGGTCGCAGGCCCGCCTTGGCAAGGAAGCCCGCCGCGACCAATCCGTTGTGTCCACCACCGATGACGATTGCGTCGGCGTGAGCGAGCATGCCGAAAGGGTAGCCCCGAGGAGCGCATCCTGAATCACCGTTCAGGACTGACGGCGCGCCTCCATTTCGGCCGAGGGAGGCCCCTAGGCTCCCTGCGGACTTGGCCGAAGGGGAGGGCATGGCCGCTCGGTTCCATCGATCATTCAGCCGGCGAGCGTTCGTGGCTGCCGCCGCGGCGCTGGGGCTGCTCGCGGCGTGCGGAGGGGATGACGCGAGCTCATCGGTCGATGCTGACGTCGCGAGCCAGATCGCGACCCCCGACGAACCCCGTCACGTTCCCGCTGTACGAGGACAACCCGACGATCGCGGATGGGCTCGCACCCGAGAGCGGCACCTTGCGCATCGCGAACTACGCGGACTTCGTCTCACCCGAGCTCGTCGACGCCTTCGAGCAGGAGTACGGCGTCGACGTCGAGATCTCCACGTACGAGAACGGCCCTGAGCTCCTCTCGCGCATCACCTCCGGCGCGCTCGACGTCGATCTGATCCTCTCGATCGGCATCGATCAGCTGCCCAAGTACGTGGGCGGCAAGCTGATCCAACCGCTCAACAAGACCTACTTGTCGAACATCGGCAACCTCTGGGAGAGCGCGGCGAACCCGTTCTTCGACCAAGGTCTGCAGTACGGCGTGCCGTACACGGTGTTCACCACGGGGCTCGGTTACCGCACTGATGTGATCGAGCCGTCGGTCGTCGAGCAGCAGGGATGGGACACGCTCTGGGACCCCGCCTATCAAGGCGAGGCGGGGTTCTTGAACGACTCGCGGGAAGCCTTCGCCATGGCGATGTTGAAGCTGGGGCGCACCAACATCAACACGCCGAGCGATGACGACCTCGATGCCGCGGCGGCCGAGCTGGCAGCGGCTCGTGGATGCTTCGAACGCGAAGGTCGATGTCGTCGCGTACGAGAAGCTTCCGGCGGGAACGTCGAACGTGAACCAAGCCTGGTCCGGCGACCTCGTGCTCGCGACCAGCTACCTCCCCGAGGGCACCGACTCGTCAGTACTGGGTTACTGGAAGCCGGCGCCTCAAGAGACGGTGGTCGGCACCGACATCAGCGCCATCCTCAAGGACGCCGAGCATCCAGTGCTCGCGCACCTCTTCCTCGACATGCTGATGGACACCGACAACGCGCTCACGAACTTCGCGTTCACGGGCTACCAGGGTGTGATCACGGGCCTCGAGAGCGAGAACGTCCTCGCGGCGGGGATCATCCCCGAGAACCTCACGAACACCTTGGTCGGCGATGACGACTTCGCGGAGGGCATCTTCATTCTGGCCCTGCCCCGAGACACCGAGGTCAAGCTCGAGGACAGCGTGGAGTCGCGTCAACGCAGGAGGGTGAGCCGCAAGCCTTCCCGCGCCGAGCTGGGCTGGCTGTGGGGTGGATTCACGCTCCCAGGGACCGTCTGGCTCGCGGCGTTCTTCTTCATCCCGTTCTACGCGGTGGCCGGCGTCGCGTTCGGTACCACCGACCCCATCTTCCTCACCGCGCAGCCCGAGTGGAACCCACTGCAATGGGACTTCACCGCGTTCTCGGACACGTTGTCGCGTGTGCTCACCGGTGACCTCCAAGCACCGTTTCAGCGCACGATCATCTACGTCCTCGTCGCCGTCGCGCTGTGCTTCCTGATCGGGTACCCCGTCGCTTACTACCTGGCGCGCTACGCCGGGCGCACCCGCACGCTGCTGCTGGCGTTGCTCGTGCTGCCGTTCTGGGTGAGCTACCTGATGCGGATGCTGGCTTGGGTGAACCTGCTCAGCCCGGACGGCTGGGTCAACCGGTTCCTCGAGGCGGTGCCGATCTTCGGCGGTCCCCGTGCCTGGCTCGACGCGAACCCGGTGACCGTGGTGCTCGGCCTCGTGTACGGCTACATCCCGTTCGTGATCCTGCCGCTCTACGCGACGCTCGATCGCATCGACAAGCGGCTGCTCGAAGCGGCGCGAGACGCCGGCGCGACGCCCGCGCCGCGTTCTTCCGGGTGACCTTGCCGCTGAGCAAGCAGGGATGCCTCGCCGCGGCGGTGATCGTCGCGCTCCCGATGTTCGGCGACTACTACACGACGGACCTGCTGTCGCGATCGCCCAAGACGTCGATGATCGGCAACCAGATCACCTTCTACATCCAGAACTCGACGCAGAAGCAGGTCGGTGCATCTCTCGTGCTCATCCTGTCCGTGATGCTCCTGGTGCTGATGGCGTACTACGTGTGGGTCACCGCGCGAGCGCAGCGGGAGATCCAGGCATGACACGCGTGCGCCGCTGGTTCGCGAACCCGTGGGGAAAGCCCCGCGCGCTCGTGGTGATCACCTGGGCCTATGTGCTCTGGTCGCTCGTGCCCGTCGCGATCGCCGTGCTCTTCTCCTTCAACTCCGGTCGCAGCAGGTCGGTGTGGCAGGGGTTCAGCCTGCGTTGGTACTGGACCGATCCGTTCCTGTCGGTGCGCAACGACCCCACGTTGCGCACGGCGCTCGTGAACTCCCTCGTCCTCGCGGTGCTGACCATGTGCGTGGCCGTGCCGCTCGGGATGGCCCTGGCTCTCGGCATGGGAAGGTGGCGGGCGCGGACCGCGAGGGTGACGCGCGTCGGCACGCTGATCCCGCTCGTGACCCCTGAGATCGTGCTCGGTACGGCCCTGTTCCTCGTGTTCACGAACCTCTACGACGGCATCAGCCTCGGCCGTCCGGCGCAGCTCGTCGGGCACGTCACGCTCTCGCTCACCTATGTGGTCGTGATCACGCGGAGCCGCCTGCTCACGATCGGACCCGATCTCGAGCTCGCGGCGCGCGATCTCGGTGCCTCACCGCTCCAGGCCGTGCGACTCGTGCTGCTGCCACTGCTCGGACCTGCGGTCGTCGCGAGCGCAGTCATCGTGTTCGCGACCGTCGATCGACGACTTCGTGGTCGCCGCCTTCCTCACGAAGGGCGCGCAGTCCGACACGGTGCCCGTGAAGCTCTACAGCTCGATCCGTGGCGGAGCGACGCCCGCGCTGAACGCGCTCGCAACGTTGATGCTGGTGGCGACGATCGGTGCGCTTCTCGTCATGTTCGCAGTGCTTCGCGGCGTACGGCGCCGCTCGGGCGACGAAGACGCGTCCGCCACCGCACTCCGCACCGTCGCCGACTTCGAGCTCGGCTGACCCCATCCCTTCCCGCACCCGGGTTTGCGTCACCAGCCGGCACTCTTGGTCCGGCTGGCGACCACTCGGTCTGGGGGTCAGGGGGCGATCACGCGGATGGCGTCGGGGAGGACGCGCACGGTGACCGTCGAGCCCTCGGAGGGAAGCGCGCGCCGCCCGTCGTTCGCGACGAGCACCTGGATCTGCTCGCCAGTGGGCAGCGTCACGATCACTTGGGTGGTCGCGCCGAGGTAGACGAGCCGTTCGACTCGCCCGGTCAGGGCGCTTCCCGCATCTCCGTCGAGCAGCACGCGCTCGGGCCGCACGACCAGCCGAACGGGACCTCGCGCCGCGAGCGCGCCTTCGCCGGCCTCGATCGTCTCTTCACCGACGGTGCAACGACCGTCGCCGAGGCCGACAGCGCTCAACATGTTGGCGACGCCGAGGAAGTCGGCCACGTACGCCGAGTCGGGATGTTCGTAGACCTGGCGGGGCGTGCCGCACTGCTCGATCCTCCCCGCATCCATCACCGCGAGGCGGTCGCTCATCGTGAGCGCCTCCTCCTGATCGTGGGTGACGTACACGAACGTGATGCCGACCTCTCGTTGCAGCGCGACGAGCTCGAGCTGCAACGCCTTTCGCAGCTTCGCGTCGAGCGCTCCCAGCGGCTCGTCCAGCAGCAGCACCCGGGGTCGCAGCACCAGCGCCCGGGCCAGCGCCACTCGTTGTTGCTGACCACCCGACAGCTGCTGGGGCTTGCGGCGTTCGAATCCGGTGAGCCGCACCGTCGCGATGGCCTCGTCGACCCGCCGCCGGGCCTCTTGCTTCGACGCGTCGCTGAACCTGAGCCCGAACGCGACATTGGCTCGCACGTCGAGGTGCGGGAAGAGCGCGTAGCTCTGGAACACCGTGTTCACGGGTCGACGCTCCGGGGGCGAGCCGCTCACGTCCGCGCCGTCGATCAGCACCTGTCCGCTCGTCGGACGCTCGAAGCCCCCGATCATCCGCAGCGTGGTGGTCTTCCCACAGCCCGACGGGCCGAGCAGCGAGAAGAACTCGCCCCCGGCGATGTCGAGGTCGATGTGATCGACGGCGACATGATCGCCGAATCGCTTCTCGAGCTGGACCAGCGAGATGGCGCCGCCGGTGGGGGGAGGCGGCGCGGCGCTCATCGGGCGCGCAGGCTAGGTCCTAGTGGCAGGGACGTCTCAGTCGCGGGCGGCGGGGAAGAAGCCGTACGGAAGCTCGAGTCGATTGGCGTGCATCAGCTCGGTGTCGGCGAGGATGGCCGGTGTGGGCCCGTCCGCGACGATGCGGCCCTCGTTCATGACGAGAGCCCGCGGGCACAGCTGGAGCGCGTAGGGCAGGTCGTGGGTGACGATCAGCGTCGTGAGCCCGAGCTGCTCGATGATCTCTGCGAGCTCGCGGCGGGCCATCGGGTCGAGGTTCGACGACGGCTCGTCGAGCACGAGGATGTCGGGCTGCATGGCGAGCACCGTCGCGCGACAGCGACGCGCCGACGCTGGCCGAAGCTGAGGTGGTGCGGCGCGCCGCTTCGCGTAGGCCTCCATTCCGACCGCCGCGAGGGCATCGTGCACCCGGTGCTCGAGCTCGTGACCCTTGAGACCGAAGTTCGCCGGCCCGAACGCCACGTCGTCGTGCACGGTCGGCATGAACAGCTGGTCGTCGGGATCCTGGAACACGATGCCGACCCGGCGGCGGATCTCCCGCAGGTTGGGCTTCGTCGACAGGTAGCCCGGACACGGTCACGTCGCCCTCACCCGCGAGGATGCCGTTGAGGTGCAGCACCAAGCGTGGTCTTGCCGGCTCCATTCGGCCCGAGCAGGGCCACCCGCTCACCCTCTTCGATGGCGAAGTCAACCCCTCGAAGCGCGACGATGGCCGTCGGGATAAGCGAACGTGACGCCCCTGACCTCGAGCGCGACGCTCATTGCATGCTCCACGCCACCGCGGCGATCACGGCCACCGGAGATCGGCAGCGCCAGAGCAGCGGCCCAATGCCTGGTCTCGCTCGAGTCCTCGGAAAGGACCGGCAGTGCTCCGCTGTATCCGCGTGATGCCATCGCCAGGTAGACGCGCTCGCCCCGCTCGTACGACCGGATGAACAGCGTTCCCGCCGAAGCGGCCACCGCGCGTGCGTGCCACAGCCAGCGAGCGTCATACCCACGCGACGCGCGCGCGACGCGCATCCGCTGCATCTCGGCGATGATGACGTCGCCGTAGCGGATCATGAACGCGCAGATGCCGACGAACACGCGCGGCACCCGCAGCCGTTCGAGTCCGCGCAGGATGTCGGGCACCGGCGTCGTCGCGGCCATGACGATCGTCGTCGTGACGCCGAGCGTCGCCTTCACGACGATGTTCCACGCCGCCCACAGGCCCGCGACCGACAGCGAGACGCCGAGCACCTCGACCCGTTCGCCCTGTCCGACGATCGGCATCAGGGCTGCGAACGCGAGGAACGGCACCTCGATGACGAGCCGGCGTGCGACGAATCCGAAGCGGAACCTGACCCACCCGCGCGAGCACGAGGAGGATCAGCGCGAAGAGCACAAACGCCCACACCGCCTCACGCGGCGTCGCGACGATCGTGAACACGAACAGCACCGCGGCCGCAAGCTTGCACTCCGGGGCCAGACGGTGGAGCGGCGAGGTTCCCGCGAGATACAGCTGATCGTGGCTGCCGCTCACGTCGTCGCCGGTTCGCGCCTCCGGGCGGTCCGCACGAGCAGGACCACGCCGTATCCCAAGGCGAACGTGACCGTGACGCCGATGATGCCGGCGACGCCCGTGCTCAGCCTGGCGTCGTCGACACCCTCCACGCTGTAGTCAGCCAGAGGGCCATCCTCGAGCGCATGCGCCTCGGCGTTGCTGTCCACGCCCTTCTCAGCCGCAACCTTCTCGAGGCCGTCCGGCTCAGAGCTCGCATACGGGCTCACGAAGAACGCGAGGGCGAACGCGACGACAAGCCCGATGCCGATGAACACCCACGTCCGTCGGTTCACGCTGGCACCGCCTCGGGCACGGGGTGGCGGGCGCGGACGAGGTCCTTTGCGCCCCAGACCAGATCGGGCCGGCTCGCCATGACCGCGCCAACGGTCATCGCTGTGATGACCCCTTCGCCAATGCCGATGAGCACGTGCACGCCGATCACCGCCCAACCCACGGTGGCCACTGACGCCGCCCCGTTTCCGCCGATGGCGTACTCGAACGTGAAGGCGATCGCCGCGAGCACGGGCCCGCACGCGGCTGCGAGGCCCGACGCGACCGTGACGCTGGGACGTGAGCGGGGGAGCAGCCGGCGGATGAGCAGGAAGACGGCGTACCCTCCGAACGCGCCGACCATCGCCATGTTGACGACGTTGAGGCCGAGCGCACTCAGGCCACCGTCCGCGAAGAGCAGTGCTTGCACCGTGAGCACGACCGTGACGCACAACGTGCCGACCCATGGCCCGACGAGCACCGCCGCGAGCACTCCGCCGAGCAGGTGGCCGCTCGTTCCGTTCGCGACAGGGAAGTTCAGCATCTGCACGCGCGAACACAAATGCAGCGGTCAGGCCCGCGAGGGGGATCTGCTTCTCGTCGAGGGTCTGCGAGGCCTTCTTCACGCAGACCGTGAGTCCGGCGAGCGCGACGGCGGCCCCGGCCAGAGATGTCGTCCCGTCGATGAAGCCATCGGGCATGTGCATCGGTACCGACCTTAAGGTTGTTGCGAATCGGTTGCAATAGTGCGCTTCCCGGTGGATGTACGGCGCTCATAGGCTGGGCGGATGGCAGCTGACCTCCGAGCGGTGCAGATGCTCGACGCCACAGCGACGCCCGACGACGTCGTGGCCGTCCTCGCGGAGGACGGATGTGTCTGCGTCGACGGTCTGGTGGACCCCTCGGTGATGGATCAGATCCACGGCGAGCTTGCCTCGTTCATCGAGGCGACGCCGATGGGCCCCGACGACTTCAGCGGCCACCGCACCCGTCGCACCGGCAGCCTCATCGCCCGTTCGCCGGCGTTCCGGCCGCTGGCGATGCATCCGCTGATCACCGGCACGCTCGATCAGGTGCTCGGGGACCACGCCACCAGCTATCAGCTGCACCTCACCCAGGTCATCGACATCGGTCCCGGCGAACCCGGACAGCTCGTGCACCGCGACCAGTGGGCGTTCGACTGGTTCCCGTTCCCGGCCGGCTACGAGGTCGAGTGCCACGTCATGTGGGCGATGACCGACTTCAACGAGGCCAACGGCGCCACGCGCGTCATCCCCGGCAGCCACAAGTGGGAGGACAAGCTCCGCCCCGGCTACGAGGAGACGGTGCCCGCCGAGATGGCGAAAGGGTCGGTGTTCGTCTACGTCGGCTCGGTGTACCACGGCGGGGGCGCGAACCGATCAGAGGAGCACCGTCTCGGCATCAACGTCGGGTACACGCTGTCGTGGCTGCGGCAGGAGGAGAACCAGTACCTCGCCTGCCCGCCCGAGATCGCCCGCACCCTGGACCGGGATCTCGCCAAGCTCATCGGCTATCGCCGCGGCGCCTACGCGCTCGGCTACTTCGGCGACCTGCAAGATCCCATGGAAGCTCTCCATGGCACGACCGAACGGGGGTTCCACCCTTGAACACCAACCCACGCGAGGCGGCCCGCCAGCACCTCGTCCCCCACTTCACGAAGACGGCCGCCTGGCGCAGCCCGGACCTCCCCGTCTTCGTCCGCGGCGAGGGGGCCTACCTCTACGACGACAGCGGCCGGCGTGTGCTCGACGGGCTGAGCGGCTTGTTCTGCGTGCAGATCGGCCACGGCCGCTCCGACCTCGGCGCGGTCGCGGCGAAGCAGATGGAGACGCTGGGGTTCACGACGAACTGGGGCGTGGTGAGCCCCCCATCGATCGAAGCGGCCGCCCTGATCGCCGAGCTCGCGCCGGGAGACCTCGAACATGTCTTCTTCGTGAGCTCGGGATCGGAAGCCGTGGAGTCCGCGGTGAAGCTGGCGCGGAACTACCACGTCGCGCGTGGCGAAGAGTCACGGGTCAAGGTGATCGCCCGGGAGTGGGCCTACCACGGCACCACGCTGGGCGCGCTGGCCGTCACCGGCGTGCCCCGCCTGCGCCAGCCGTTCCTGCCGATGTTGTGGGACGGCGTACGCCACGTGACCAACACGCTGCACGCCACCACACGTGAGCAAGGCCTCGAGCGGGCCCAGGCGATCGAGCAGGCGATCCTGGACGAGGGCCCGGAAACGGTCTCGATGGTGATCGCCGAGCCCGTCCAGAACGGCCGCGGCGCCCTCGTGCCGCCCGAGGGGTACTGGCAGGAGCTCCGCCGCATCTGCGACCAGTACGGCGTGCTGCTCTGCGCCGACGAGGTCATCAACGGGTTCGGCCGCCTCGGCACCTGGTTCGGTTGCGAGCTGTTCGACGTCGTCCCTGACCTCCTCACCTTCGCCAAGGGCGTGACCTCGGCCTATGTGCCGCTCGGGGGCGTGATCGCCCGTGCTGCCGTGATCGAGGAGATCGCGGCGTCGCCGCTGGGCAGCTTCGTCCACGGGTCGACGTTCGGTGGCCACCCGGTTGCCACTGCGGTCGCCGTGGCCAATCTCACGG
Source organism: uncultured Acidimicrobiales bacterium (assembly GCA_963747215.1). GTDB lineage: Bacteria > Actinomycetota > Acidimicrobiia > Acidimicrobiales > DATKAS01 > DATKAS01. The sequence goes on along the minus strand of CAVVET010000026.1, from coordinate 23,977 downwards.
CGATGCGCGACGAGAAGGTGATCGAGAACGTCGTCGCCAACCAAGATCACCTGGCGAGCGCGGTCCAGGGCCTCTGCGACTCCTACGACGTCGTCAAGGAGACGCGGGGCACGGGCTACTTCTACGCGTTCGAGCTCGCAGCGAGCCGTTCTGAGCAGCGAGACCTCACCGCGGACCAGTCCGCCGCCTTGCTCGGTGGCGAGCTGGCTCGGTTCATCCGCGAGGCCGGGCTGCACATCCGGCCCGACGATCGGGGAGCAACCATGCTGGTCATCGCTCCACCCCTGATCTGTGGCCAAGCCGAGCTCGACGATCTCATCGATCGGGTCAGCCAGGTGCTCGACCGCACCACCGCCTGGCTGGGGTGAGCCGTCGGCTCCCCGACCTTCCTGGCGACGCATGCGCCGCCGGCTGCTGCGAACGCCGCCTGCTCGCTCGGCGAAAGCGAGCATCGGAGCCGATCGAAGCGCTGCGGCGCGCGGCGCCGAGAGCGCAGATCCACCCTGACGGGGTGAATTTGAGTCACAGTTGGGTGACATCGGGGTTTCGGGGTTGCAAAGTAGGGGTGACCCGCGCCACGCTGGGAACTCTCCTTGCACGCATGACGTCAATGAACCTGCGAGCCGTAACCCCTCGGCTTGGATCTCGAAACGCTCTCTTAACCTCGCCCAGGAGTACTTGTGCCCGCCGCTGCTGTCACTGATGACGATCTCGTTCGTATCTACCTGTCCGAGATCGGACGCCATGCCCTGCTCACCAAGGCTGACGAGGCTCGCCTCGGCGCACAGGTGAAGTCAGGCCTCGCCGCTGTCGACGAGCTCGCCGTCGGAGGCCATCCCGCCCCGCGGCGTCGTGAGCTCGTGAAGCTGATCAGAACGGGCGAGGCCGCGAAGGACACCTTCGTGAAGGCCAACCTCCGTCTGGTCGTGTCGATCGCCAAGAAGTACCAGTCGGCCGACCTGCCGCTGCTCGACCTGATCCAGGAGGGCAACATCGGCCTGATGCACGCCGTCGACAAGTTCGATGCGGACAAGGGCTTCAAGTTCTCGACCTACGCAACCTGGTGGATCCGCCAGGCGATCACGCGTGGCATCGCCAACACCGGCCGCACGATCCGGCTTCCTGTCCACGCGGTCGATCAGGTGAAGCTGCTGCAGAAGGCTCGTCAGGAGCTCACCGAGCGCCTCGGTCGTCAGCCCCGCGACGCGGAGCTCGCCGACGCGCTCGACGTCAACCTCGAGAAGCTCCACGAGATCATGGCGTTCTCGCGCATCCCCGGTTCGCTCGATGCTCCCCTCACCGACGACGGCGACACCGAGCTCGGTGATCTCGTCGGCGACCCGAACGCGGAGTCGCCCGCCGACATGGCGGTGCTCTCCTGCCTTCCCGGCGACACCGAAGAGGTGCTCGCGGTGCTCGACGAGCGCGAGCGGCGTGTGCTCAAGCTGCGCTTCGGTCTCGACCGCGGCGAGCCCCGCACCCTCGACGAGGTCGGCGAGGTGTTCCAGCTCACCCGTGAGCGCATCCGTCAGATCGAGGCCCGTGCTCTCGTGAAGCTGCGCCATCCCGCCACCGGCGACAAGGTCCGTTCGCTCGTCGCGAACTGAACCTCGCGCAGAGCCTCGCGGAGAGGCGTCACGCTTCCTTCAGGACGGCGTACCAGACGCGGTGCGCGACGCCCACGATCGCGTCGCCAATCGCGAGATACCTCCCGTACGCCTCGTAGGCGGTGATCAGCGCGAGCGCGCCGTCCTCGGGCTGGTCGCGCAACGATCACCATGGCGTCGCGGTAGCCGCGCTCGACGTGGCGCACGGTCTTGGTCGCGGCGTCCGCGCGTTGGCTCGCCTCGTCGGCATTGCTCTTGATGCACGCGATCGCGGCGGCGAGGTGCTCGGTGCCCTCGAGGAGGAGCGCCGCCATCGCCGCGGCGGCCTCGTCGGGCTGCCATCCGAGCGCTTCGGCATCGCGGACGACGTTCTTCGCTCCGTTGACGACGACATCGAGGCGCTCGGACATCGTGTAGAGGTCCTCCGGCTCGAGCGGGCTCACCAGCACCGTGCGCAACGCCTCCGCGAGCGCGCGGCGGGCATCGTCGGCACCGTGCTCGCAGTCCCGAACCTTCTGTCCGTCGTCGGCGCCGCCGGACCAGCTCGCGAACGCGCGCATCCCCTCGACGGTGATCTTCGCTTGCTCGTCGAGCAGTCCGAGCACGTCTGGCTCTCCGGCGAGGAACCAGGGGAGACGTGCGGCCATGACGTCAGCCTCCCACTGCGCTGTCGATTCGGTCGAACACGACGAACAGCGCCGCGCCGACGCCCATGCTCGCGGGCAGCGAGAGCGCGTAGCCGAGGGCTATGCGCCCAACGACCTCCCAGTGGACGTGGTGGGGTCGGCGCACCATCCCCGTGCCCACGACGCCCGCAGTGACGACGGCCGTCGTGCTGACCGGCGCGCCGACGAGCGACGACAGGATGATCACGACCGCGGAGCTGGCTTCGGCGGTCGCCGCGTCGAGTGCCTTCGTGCCGTAGAGACCCCGGCTCACCGTTCGCAACACCCGCGCGCCGAGCACGGTGCCGAGCGCGAGCGTGAAGCCGATCAGCACGCGCACCCAGACCGGGATCGATTCGGTGCTTCCGGTGCCGCGGGCCACGAGCACCGCGACGATCACGGCCATCGCCTTCTGGCCGTCGTTGGTGCCGTCCGCGACCCCGAGCAGGCCGGAGGACAGCCAGACGCTCCCCCGGATGGGTCCGCTGGCTCGACGTGTCGCGCGACGCAGCAGCCGGCCCGCGACCAGCCGGCCGAGCGCCGCGGCGGCGAGTCCGGCGATGGGTGCGACGACCACGGCGAGCGCGGCACCCCACACCCCATAGGGCCGAATGCCGCGCAGACCGCCCCACACGATGGCGCCACTTTCACCGGTCGCCCACGCTGCTCCCGCGAGTCCTCCGACCAACACCAGTCCCGCGCTGACGGGGATGCCCAGGCGGGCCGCGACTGCGAGGAACACGACGGCCGAGACAGTGCCCGCAGCGGTGACCGTCGTGAGGTCGTCTGGAGCGACGTCGATCGAGCCCAGGATCGTGGCGACGACGGCCGTCCCCGTGAGCACGGCACCCGCGAAGTGCGTGACGAAGCTCCAGCCGAGGATCGCGCCCGCGGTGCCCGCCCGTGCCGCGACGAGGTTCGCGCTGACGTTGCCCGCGGCCGACTGGCCGATCGTCAGGGCGAGGGCGAACGCGGCGACGATCGCAACCGCGGTCAACGACTACCCGACTGCCGCGTCGACGAGAGAGATGACGCCGATGATCGCAAAGATGACTGCCGCGCCGATGCGGATCGCCCGCTCGGGCAGCCGATCGCCGGCCACTCGCCCCACGACGATCGCGATCGCATCGGCCGCGACCATTCCCAAGGTCGAGCCGAGCCAGACCCCGAGGAGCCCGTACTCGGTTGCCAGGGTGACGGTCGCGAGCATCGTCTTGTCGCCGAGCTCGGACAGGAGGAACAGTCCGCCGACGGTGAGGATGACCGAGCCCTGGGACTGGGTGAGTCGCGCCTCGTCTCCCTCGTCGAGCTCGTCGCCCCGCAGGGTCCAGACGGCGAACACGAGGAACGCGACGCCGGAGGCCGCTTCGATGGCGCGGTCGGGCAGCGCCGCGCCGACCACCGCGCCCAGGGCCACTGACGCGAGGTGCACGATGGCGGTCGCGAGCGTGATGCCGATGAGCACGGGCACCGCGCGGTAGCGGGTCGCGAAGCCGAGTGCCATCAGCTGGCTCTTGTCGCCCATCTCGGCGACGAAGATGATGCCGAAGCTGATGAGGAAGGCTTCGATCACGTGGCCGGGGCGGGCCGGACAACGCTCCCTGTTTGATAGCGACGACGGAACAGCAGGTACGCGACGAAGCCGGCGAGCAACGGCAGCCAGTACGACGCCAGGCGGTAGATCAGGGTCGCGAGAACGGCCTCTCCCGCTCCGACGCCCGCGAGTGCCAACGTGGCGGTGAGCCCCGCCTCGACGAAGCCGAGCCCGCCGGGCGTGATCGGGATCATGCCGAGGATCTGTGCGGCCGCGTACACGAGCAGGACGAGCGAGGGGTCGGGATGGGCACCAACCGCGGTCGAGCGCGACGAGCAGGGTCAGGTAGTCGAAGAGGGAGCGCCCGGTCGCGCTGAGGATGGCGGCGCCCAGGTGTGCTCCGAGCGCGGAGCGAATGAGGTCGCGCTCCTTCACCAGCCGATCGGGAAGGTCGGTGACGGGCGCCTTCTTGCGCTCGATGCGGTTGCGGATGCGTTGGATGAGCGAGCCGATGATCTCGAGAGGGCGATCGAAGATCAGACAGGCAACCGGCGCCGATCGCGAGCAGCACGAACCCGCCGGCGCCGATCCATGCCGCTTGCGCGAGGCCGGAAGGCACCCTCGTCCCCGACAGGATCGCGGGCAACACCAGCACGGGCAGCACGAACACTGTGCCAGTGGTCAGCAAGGACAGCGCGGTGATCGACGTGCCCGCCGTCGCGGCGTTGATGCCGGCCACGGTGAGCATCCGGAACTGCATCGCGGCTCCGGCCGCTTGGCCACCCGGAACGATGCGCGTGAGTGCCCCGCTCGCGAGCTGAGATGTCGCGACCGAGAACCACGCCTTCGTCCTGAGCGCGATGCGTTGAAGGTTCCAGAAGCAGACGAGGCTCGCGGTCTGGGTCGCGATGATCAGCGGGAACCACAGCGGGTTGACGGTCTCGAGGTCCTTCCAGGATCCGAGCACCGAGACGAGCGCGGGAAACAACAGGTAGAGCGAGAACGCGGTGACGAGAAGCATCGCGATGCGCCAGATGAGCTTGCGCCGGCTCGGTGTCGACACCTGCCCGGTGGCGCGGGTCTCGTCGATCGCGGCGTTGATCGCAGCGACGCGCGGCATCTCGGTTTCGTGGTCGGCGGCCACCGCGCCACGGTAGCGACTGGGCACCGGAGTCCCTGAGTAACGTCACCGAACATGGGTGTTCTCGCCGACCTCACGAGCGCGTGCGGGGAGAACCCCGGCAATGCGTGCGAGTGGGTGTTCGAGCAGACCGGGAACGAGTGGCTGGCGGAAGCGGCCGGCTGGGTCGTCGACAAGCCGTTGCAGATCCTCGTCGCCGTCGTCGTCACCTTCGTCCTGGCCTGGGCGCTCCGCCGCCTCGTGCGGCGGGGCATGCGAAAGTTCGTCGTCCTCAGCGGCCGCAATCCGCTGTCCCAAGAGGCGCCCGAGCAGCTCGAGCAGCGGGCCCGCACCCTCGCCACGGTGTCGTCGAGCACCGTGGTCGCGCTCGTCTACGCAGCAGGCGGCTTGTGGATCCTCGCGATCCTCGGGGTCGACGTGAGGGCCCTCGCGATCGGGAGCGCCTTCGTCGGCGCCGCGCTCGGCTTTGGCGCGCAGCAGATCGTCAAGGACGTGCTCGCCGGTTTTCTCATGCTCGTGGAGAATCAGTTCGGCGTGGGCGACACCATCGAGATCGGAGATGTCGAAGGCATCGTGGAGCGCGTGTCGATCAGAGTCACCGATGTGCGCGACGGACAGGGCACGCTCTGGCACATCGCGAACGGCGACATCCGCGTGCTCGGCAACAAGTCGTCGGAGTACTCGACCGCGGTGCTCGACGTGCAGGTGAGCGTCGAAGTGGCGGCGACGAAGGCGATCGAAGTCGTGAGAGGACTGGCCGAGGAGGCCGCGAAGGATCCCACCATCGCCCCGTCACTGCTCGCCGCGCCGAAGGTCGTCGGGGTCCAAGCTCTGGCGCCCGATCACATGACGATCAGGGTCACCGCGCGCACGAAGCCCGGCCGCCAGTTCGAGGTGCAGCGGCTGATGCGCATCCACTTGAAGGACGGCCTCGACACCGCAGGGCTGTACGCCGGCACAGCGGCCGCAGCCGCGCCGGCGCCCCCGCTCGTCTAGCCCCGGCCCCCAGCCGGTTTCTTGGCGCTGGCGGGTGTCAGAGACCCTCTCGCGCCAAGGGAATCAGCTTTGGTCGTCGGCGAGCTCGACCTCGATCTCGGCGGGGCCGGATCCGTCGCTGAGCAGCTCGAGGTCGAGGTTGTTGATCGAGCCGGCTTCCTTGAGGTCGTCGAGTGCGAACCGCAGCGCGTCGAGGCGGTCACCGGTGTCGCGCACGACGACACGGTCGACCGGTGCGCGCATCGACTTCCGCGCCTCCGACTTTGCCTTGCGCACGGCGCCGAGCACTTCGCCCGCGACTTCGGCGACGAGCCGATCGCCGTCACTGGCGGCGGCGCGAACGTCCTCGGCGTCGGGCCACGCCGCTCGGTGCACCGATCCGTCCTGCCACCACGACCACGCTTCCTCGGTCACGTACGGCGTGATGGGCGCGAGCAGGCGGAGCAGGGTGGAGAGCGCGCGACGCAGCGCCGCGTTTGCCGATGCCGCGCCCTCGGGGCCGGCGGCTCCGTAGGCACGACCCTTCACGAGCTCGAGGTAGTCGTCGCAGAACGTCCAGAGGAACGCTTCGGTGCGCTCGAGCGCGCGGGCGTAGTCGTAGGCCTCGAACGCAACAGTCGCTTGGTCGACGACGTCGGCGAGCAGCGTCAGCATCGCCCGGTCGAGTGGCGCCGTGATGTCGGAGTCCGGGCTGTCGGAGTTTGGGGTGTCCTGATCGCCGGTGAGCCCGAGCACGAACTTGCTCACGTTCAGGATCTTGATCGCGAGGCGGCGCCCCACCTTCATCTGGTTCTTGTCGAGGGAGATGTCTTGCCCGGGCCGGCCGTTCGCGGCCCAGTAACGAATCGCGTCCGAGCCGAACGTCGTCAGCAGGTTGTGGGGATCGTCCTCGCTGTTGCCCTTCGACTTCGACAGCTTCTTGCGGTCGGGGTCGTGCACGAATCCTGAGATGGCGGCGTCGTGCCATGGCAGCACACCGTGCATGAGGTGCGAGCGGACGACGCTGTAGAAGAGCCAGGTGCGAATGATCTCGTGCGCCTGAGGCCGCATGTCCATGGGGAACACGCGCGCGAACAGGTCGGGGTCGTCGACCCAACCCGCGATGATGTGAGGCGACACCGATGATGTCGCCCAGGTGTCCATGACGTCGGGATCACCGGCGAAGCCGCCCGGCTGGCCGCGCTGTGCGTCGTCGTAGCCCGGCGGCGCGTCGGTGGACGGGTCGATCGGAAGGTCGTCCTCGCTGGGCACGATCGGGCGGCTGCGATCGAGCGCGCCGTCTTCGAGCACCGGGTACCACACGGGGAACGGGACACCGAAGAACCGCTGGCGCGTGATGTTCCAGTCCCCGGCGAGCCCGTTGACCCAGTTCTCGTACCGGACGCGCATGAAGTCGGGGAACCACCGCAGCTCACGCCCGCGCGCGAGAAGCTCTTCGGCCGGTGGGTACTTGATGAACCACTGCCAGCTCGTGACGATCTCGAGCGGACGGTTGCCGTTCTCCCAGAACTTCACCGGGTGGGTGATCGGCTTCGGCTCGCCGACCGAGTCGCCCGATGCGGCGAGCAGCTCGACGATGCGAGTCTGCGCCTGCGAGACGGTGCGGCCCGCGATCTCGCTCCACGGCCCGTCGCGGTCGATGCCCGCGGGCGGCGCCTCGACGATGCGACCGTCGCGTCCGACGATCGAGCGCACCGGAAGCCCGAGCTCGCGCCACCAGATCACGTCGGTCGTGTCACCGAACGTGCAGATCATCGCGATGCCCGAGCCCTTCTCCGGGTCCGCGAGCTCGTGCGCGACGACGGGCACCTCGACGTCGAAGAGGGGAGTGCGAACGGTCGTGCCGAACAGCGGCTTGTAGCGCGCATCGTCGGGATGGGCCACGACGGCAACGCACGCGGCCAGAAGCTCGGGGCGGGTCGTCTCGATGAAGACCGGCTCGCCGCTCGCCGTCGAGCGGAAGCCGATGCGGTGGTACGCGCCGGGTCGCTCGCGGTCCTCGAGCTCGGCTTGCGCGACGGATGTCTTGAAGTCGACGTCCCACAGCGTCGGTGCTTCCGCCAGGTGGGCGTGACCTTCGCTCAGCAGACGTAGGAACGCCCGCTGCGACGTGCGGCGGGCCTTCGCGCCGATCGTCGTGTAGGTCTGGCGCCAGTCGACCGAGAGGCCGACCCGGGTCCAGAGCTCGAGGTAGGCCTGCTCGAGCTGCTCGGTGAGCTCGGCGCAGAGCGCGACGAAGTTCGGGCGCGAGATCGGGATCGGCTGCTTCGAGGGAGTCGCGGGCGGGGCGAACTCGGGGTCAAAGGGCAGCGACGGATCGCAAGTGACGCCGTAGGTGAGCTGGACGCGGCGCTCGACATTGAGCCCGTTGTCGTCCCATCCCATCGGATAGAAGACCTCGTGCCCGCGCATGCGGCGGTAGCGGGCGACCATGTCGGTCTGGCTGTACGAGCACACATGTCCGGGATGGAGGGACCCGCTGACCGTCGGCGGGGGAGTGTCGATCGAGAAGATCTGCTCCCGGGTCTTCGTGCGATCGAAGTGGTAGGTGCCGTCGCGCTCCCAGACCGCGCTCCACTTCTCCTCGAGACCTTCGAGCGTCGGCTTCTCGGGTGCGGTTGTTTCGCGGACGGACATGGTGGAGAAACGCTACCGGGCGCGGTAGGGGCTCCCCGCTACCGTTTCCACCGTGATCCACCTCCACGACACCGCTTCGGGCACTGTCCGCGAGCTCGCACTGCGCGAGCCGGGCAAGGTGGGCATGTACGTGTGTGGGCCGACGGTGTACGGACCTCCGCACCTCGGCCACGGTCGGTTCTCGCTCGTGTTCGATGTCTTGCGGCGCTACCTCGAGTGGACGGGGCTCGAGGTGCGCTACGTGTCGAACATCACCGACATCGACGACCACATCATCGACCGCGCCAATCGCGAGGGCCGCACCTCCGAGGAGATCGCGGTGAAATGCGAGGCCGTCTGGTACCAGGCGATGGACGCGATCGGCGTGAAGCGACCCACGATCGATCCCCACGCGACGGCCTACGTCGACGAGATGGTCGCCCTCGTCGCGCGAGCTCGTCGACCGCAGCCGGGCCTACGTCACGAGCGACGGCGTCTACCTGTCCGTCGAGACCGTCGAGGGCTACGGGCTGCTCGCCCGGCAGTCGCTCGACGAGCTGCGCGCCGGCGGCGGCGATCGCGACCTCGTCGGTGACGAGAAGCGATCACCGGTCGACTTCGTGCTCTGGAAGATGGCCAAGCCGGGCGAGCCGTCGTGGGACTCGCCGTGGGGTGCCGGGCCGGCCGGGCTGGCACACCGAGTGCGTCGTGATGTCGCTCGACCTGCTCGGTGAGGGCTTCGACATCCACGGCGGCGGCCAGGACCTCGCGTTCCCGCATCACGAGAACGAGCGGGCGCAGGCCGTCGCGCTGAGCAAGCGCTTCGCGACCCACTGGGTGCACAACGGCTTCGTCGAGGTCGGCGGCGAGAAGATGTCGAAGTCGCTCGGCAACTTCACGAACCTGCTCGACCTCATCGACACGGTGGACCCTCGCGCCTACCGCCTGCTCGTGCTCCAGTCGCACTACCGCTCGCCGATCGAGATCAGCCGCGACACGACCGATCGCGCGCGAGCGTTCGTTGGCCGGGCTCGACGCGTTCGCGCGCCGGGTGGCCGTCGATCTGCCGGGCTGGCATCCCGCCGATCACGAGACGATGGATCGCTTCCGAGCCTTGATGGACGACGATCTCGACACGCCCGGGGCCATGGCCCTGATGTTCGATCTCGTCCGCAAGGTCAACGCCGCTCTCGACGCTGGCGACGCGGCGGCCGCCGCGCCGCTGGCCGGTGCAGTGATGGCGATCTGCGAAGCCGTCGGGCTCGAGCTGCGCTCCGAGGTCGGCGAGATCCCGCCCGAGGTCGCCGCGCTGGCGGCCGAACGCGACGAAGCCCGCGCGGCGAAGGACTTCGCCGCGGGCCGACGCCATCCGGGCCGAGCTGCAGGCCGGGGGCTGGGTCGTCGAGGACACCGCGAACGGCACCCTCGTGCGTCAGCCCTGAGGAAGCCGTGCTGATTTGACGAATGCCCCGGCGGGGCCGAACGCTTCCCCGATGCTGGGGCGACGAGCGACGGGCGAGCGAACCCCGTTTCCGCCCGGCTTCGGCACGATCTGGACGACCGTGGCGCTCGACCTCATCGGGTTCGGCATCGTCCTGCCGATCCTGCCCCTGTACGCGGAACGGTTCGGCGCGAGCGCCACCACCATCGGCATCCTGTTGGCGTCGTTCTCGATCGCGCAGCTGTTGCTCGCGCCCGTGTGGGGCCGCCTGTCGGATCGGGTCGGGCGCAAGCCCGTCATCCTCATCTCGCTCTTCGGCACTGCCGCGGGCAGCTTCCTCACCGGCGCGGCCGGTTCGCTGCCGTTGCTCTTTCTCGGTCGGCTCGTCGACGGGGCTTCCGGTGCGAGTGTCTCGGTCGCGCAAGCGGCGGTCGCCGACGTCGCCGAACCGGCCGACCGCCCGCGACTGCTCGGCTTGCTGTCGGCGGCCTTCGGCGTCGGCTTCGTTGCCGGACCGGCCATCGGCGCACTCGCCGCGCTCGGCGGGCCGCACGTGCCCTTCTACCTCGCCGGATGCCTTGCGCTCGTCAACGGGATCGTCGCGATCCGCCGTCTCCCCGAGACCGCACCGGCGCGCGGCGAGTCGACGTCGGCGCATCGTCAAGGGGTCGAGAAGCTCTCTTCGGATGTGCGTACTGACCTGTGGCGACTCGCGATCTGCGCGTTCGCGGCGACGTCGGCGTTCGCCGGCTTCGAGGCGACGTTCGCGTTGTTCGGCGCGGACCGATTCGATCTCACGCTGAGCTCGATCGGGTTCGTCTTTGCGGGGATCGGGCTCTTCCTCGTGCTCGTCCAGGCGACGTTCGTGCAGCCTGTCGTCCAGCGACTCGGGCCGCCAGGAACGCTACGAGCCGGTCTCGCGCTCAACATCGTCGGACTGCTGCTGCTCGCGGTGGCGCTTCACTGGGTCGTACTCGTCGCCGCGCTCGCGGCGTTGATCGTCGGGCAGGGGTTGACGACGCCGACCCTCGCATCGCTGGTCGCCGGTCGTTCTCCGATCGAACGTCGTGGTCACGCGCTCGGCCTCCAACAGATGTCGTCAGGACTCGGTCGGGTGATCGGTCCGATCATGGCGGGCGCGCTGTTTCAGCACATCGGTGTCGGCGCGCCGTACGTGCTCGGTGCCGGCATCACCGCGGGTGCACTCGCGTTGGTGCTCACGCTGCACGAGCAGCGCAGCGCCTCGGTTGCGGACGCGACGGCTGCCGCGTCAGGCGTCGGGTGACTCCGTCGGAGGCCACGTGCGCCGCGATTCATCCATCGGGCTCATGAGCCCGACGTCGTTGCCGTCGGGGTCAGCGACGATCGCGTAGCGGGCTCCCCAGAACGCGTCGAACGGCGGCTGGCGGCCGACGTATCCGGCCGCGGTGAGCTCCCCGTAGCGCTCGTCGACTGCTTCTCGGCTGTCGAACGCGAAGCCGACGACGACGTTGGTGCTCGACGGGTCAGCCCGCCAGCCCGCGTGCCACAGCCGCACGGAATCCGCCGCGTCGAGCTCGAGGCTGAACCCGCTCGGCATCGGGAGCTCGAGGTGGGAGTGCTCGCCCTCCGCCCGCTCGGGCTCGGCGCCCGCGAGGCGGCGATAGAAGTCCGCCGAGGCCGCCACGTCCTTCACGATCAGGTTCAACATCCGCAGGTCAGGGCCACCGTTGCTCATGGCTGCTTGTCTCCCGCAGGGTGAGTTGCGGTTCGTTGTTACCGGCGGGTAACTTGGGGCCATGCCCGATTTCTCCCTCGACCTCAACGAGGACCAGCTGCAGCTCCAGAAGTGGGTGCACGACTTCGCCGAGAACGTCGTACGTCCCGTCGCCCACGAGTGGGACGAACGCGAGGAGTTCCCGTGGCCGGTCGTGCAGGAGGCCGCGAACATCGGCCTGTACGGCTTCGACTTCATGGCGAACGCGTTCACCGACCCCACGGGGCTGACGCTGCCGGTGTGCCTCGAGGAGCTGTGGTGGGGTGACGCCGGCATCGGGCTTGCCCTGTTCGGCTCGGCGCTCGCCGCGGCCGGCATCTCCGGAAACGGCACGCCGGAGCAGGTCATCGAATGGGTGCCCCAGTGCTACGGCACGCCGGACAAGATCCAGCTCGGCGCGTTCTGCGTGAGCGAACCCGACGCGGGCAGCGACGTGTCGTCGCTGCGCACTCGAGCCGTCTACGACGAGGCGAACGACGAGTGGGTGCTGAACGGCACGAAGGCGTGGATCACGAACGGCGGCATCGCCGACGTGCACGTGGTCGTCGCCGCGGTGGATCCGTCGCTGAAGGGCCGGGGGCAGGCGAGCTTCATCGTGCCGCCGGGTACGAAGGGACTGTCGCAGGGGCAGAAGTACCAGAAGCACGGCATCCGCGCGAGCCACACGGCTGAGGTCGTGCTCGACGACGTGCGCGTGCCGGGACGCTGCTTGCTCGGCGGCAAGGAGAAGCTCGACGCGAAGCTCGCGAAGGCGCGCGAAGCCGGGCACACAGGGTGCGAAGCAGCCGGCGATGGCGACGTTCGAGGCCACTCGTCCTGCCGTCGGCGCGCAGGCACTCGGCATCGCCCGGGCCGCGTACGAGTATTCGCTCGAGTACGCGAAGGAGCGGCACGCGTTCGGCCGGCCGATCATCATGAACCAGGCGATCGCGTTCAAGCTCGCCGACATGCGCATGGAGATCGACGCCGCTCGCCTGCTCGTGTGGCGGGCGGCGTGGATGGCCCGCAACGGCAAGCAGTTCGTCGCCGGCGAGGGCTCGATGTCGAAGCTGAAGGCCGGCGAGGTTGCCGTGAAGGTGACCGAGGAGGCGATCCAGATCCTCGGTGGCTACGGCTACACGCGTGAGTACCCGGTCGAGCGCTGGCACCGCGACGCGAAGATCTACACGATCTTCGAAGGCACGTCCGAGATCCAGCGTCTCGTGATCGCCCGGGCGATCAGCGGTCTGCGCGTCGAGTAGCACTCACTGCATACAGTCGCGGCGTGGCTGGCGCCGAGGCAGCTCGGATGCGACAGGTGGCTTCGGGGCTGTCTCCTCGCATCAAGGAGCACAACCTCACGCTCGTCGCGGCCGGCGTCGCGTTCTACGCGTTTCTCGCCTTCGTGCCGGCGCTCGTCGCGTTCATCTCGATCTACGGGCTCTTTGCGGATCCGGACGACGTCGCTGATCAGGTCGCGGACGTCGCATCGGCGCTGCCCGAAGAGGTGCAGGACTTCCTGACCTTCCAGCTCACTTCGATCGCGAGCACGAACCGCGCGAGTGTCTCGTTCACGCTCGTGATTGCGATCGCGCTGGCGCTGTGGAGCGCATCGGGCGGGATGGCCGCGCTCATCACCGGCATTCACGTCGCGCACGAGCACGACGAGCCGTCGGGCTTCGTGGCCAAGCGCGGCAAGGCGCTCGGGCTTGACGCTCGGCGCGATGGTGTTTCTCGGGATCGTCATCTTCGTGATCGCCGCGGTGCCGCCGTTGCTCTCGAAAGCGGGGCTGGGCAGCGCGGGCGAGATCATCTTCAGTGCACTCCGCTGGCCCCTGCTCGGCGCGGTGATGATCGCGGGAGTCGGGCTGCTGTACAGGCTCTCCTTGAAGGAGAGCCCGCTCGCCTGGCTCGGGATCGTCACGCCGGGTGCGGTCGTCGCGACTCTCGGCTGGCTCGTCGTCTCGGCGCTGTTTCGCGATCTACGCCGCAAACTTCGCGAGCTACAGCAAGACCTATGGGGCGCTCGCGTCGATCGTCGTGGTGCTGCTGTGGCTGTGGCTGAGCTCGTTACTCGTCCTGGTGGGCGCGGAGGTCGATGGGCTGCGGGAGGAGTGAAGCGAGGACGAGCCTGACTGCGTCGGCGAACGCGTCGACCGTGTGGTCGGGCCTGTAGTCGAGGAATGCCGGCCAATCGCCCTTCCGCATCCACACTGTGCGGGCGCCGCACGCTCTCGCGCCGCCGATGTCGGCGACCGGGTTGTCGCCGATCATCCACGCGCCGTCGAGCGATTCGCCGCACTCCCGCGCCGCGAAATTCGAACACCTCGCGGGCGGGCTTCCAGTGCCCGACACCTTCGGCGATGCAGCAAGCGTCGACGAGACCGGCGACTCCGGCCGCGTCGATCTTCGCGCCCTGTGTCCTGACATCACCGTTCGTGACGATCGCGATCTTGAAGCCGGCGTCTCGTGCGTCCTTGAGGGCGGCGACGACGGCAGGCTCGCAACGGAACGTTGAGATGTAGTCGCGGTGGTAGCGCTCGGCGAACGTCGCCAGGTCTTCGTTCACGCCGTATCGGCCGATGATGCTCCCGAAGAACTCGGGACGGGCCGCGAGTCCGTCGTCATCGCACTCGACGAACCAAGCGAGGTCGTCCTCGGGCGCGCCGACCTCGGCGAGGTAGGAGATCGCCCAGCGCTCGAAGATGGTGCGCCGCGAGACGATGGTGTCGTCGAAGTCGCACAACAGCAAAGGCATGCGGGATCGTAGGTCGGCCCCGTCGGGCGATACTGGAGCCCATGACAGCGCCGGCCGACGAGCTGCGCATCGATCGTCGGCGCCGGTGAGCGCACCGCGCTCGCCGCCGACGTCATGGGTCGAGCTCGTCCCCGGTTTCATCCGCGACGCCGACGCGATCTTCCACGAGCTGCACACGACGCTGCCGTGGGGACAGACCGAGGTCCTCAGGTACGACAAGTACGTTGCGGAGAACCGCCTCGGGGTCGGGGTGCGCACCGACTCCCACGTGCTGTTCCGACAGACCGACCTCCACCTTCGGTCGCGCTTTCACGTCCAGTTCACGGGTGTGTCGGCGATCCTCTACCGCGATGGAAGCGACTTCCAGGGTCTGCACAGCGACCGCGAGATGCGGTGGCTCGACGACACCGTGATCGCGATCGCCGTGCTCGGCGCGCCGGCGGCCGTTCGTCCTGCGTCCTCGCCTGGAGCGTGGCGTGCCCGTCGAGCGCATCCCCGCGGGCACTGGCGCCGACGATGTGGTCCTCACGCCGGGCGAGGGCGACCTGCTCATCATGGGTGGCGCCGCGCAGCGCGAGTGGCTGCACGGCGTGCCCGCCGCTCCCGCGGTCGACAAGCCGCGCATCTCGCTCACCTGGAGATGGACGAGCCGCAAGGGCCGACCCGACACGAACCCGACGTTCTACGAGGGCCGCCAGTTCAGCGACCGCCCCCGCCAACCGGGCTCGCGCACACGTCGACCGTGAGCACGACCTCAGCGTCGCGACGGGCGCTGGTCACGGGGGTCGGCCGGCAGGCGGGCATCGCGGCCGCGATCGCCGATCGCCTGCGTGCCGACGGCTGGGGCGTCGCGACGACGGGTTGGCGCAGCTACGACGCGCGGATGGATTGGGGTGCCGACGAGCAGGCGCTCGCAGACCATGAGGTGGACTTCACTGACCCCGACGCGCCCGACGAGCTGTTCAGCGTGCTCGCAAGCGGCGGGCCGATCACGGCGATCGTGCTGTGCCAGGCCGAGAGCGTCGACTCCGACATCGAGAGCACGACGGTCGAGAGCTTCGATCGCCACTTCGCGGTCAACGCGCGAGCGAGCTGGCTGTTGATCCGGGCATTCGCGCGCCAGTTCCCGCCGAGCGCGGCACGGGAGCGGTCGCATCGTCGCGCTCACCAGCGATCACACCGCGTTCAACCTCCCCTATGGCGCAAGCAAAGGTGCGCTCGACCGCATCGTCATCGCCGCCGCGACCGAGCTCGCCGCTCTGGGCATCACCGCGAACGTCGTCAACCCCGGACCAAACGACACGGGTTGGATGGACGACGGCATTCGAGAGGCGCGTGATGCGCGGCAACCTCCGGCCGCGCATCGGGACGCCCGCCGACACCGCGAACCTCGTGAGCTTCCTGCTGTCGGACGAGGGCGACTGGATCAACGCGCAGCTGCTGCACTCCGACGGCGGACGTCGCCCGGGCTGAGACCGAGCGTCAGTGCTTCCACGCGAAGCCGTCGAACACGGCGCGGGCCTCCGCCTCCAGCTCCGCGCAGGGCCCGACGACCTCGATCGGCACGTTGCCGCGGGCGAACACCTCGCGGCTCGAGAGGTGCAGTGTCGGCACGCCCTCAGGAGACCATCGCCCCGAGCTGTTCGCCCGACAACGCGAACACCAGTCGCCCGATGCCCGCCCAGTACTGGCCGCCCGCGCACATCGCGCAGCTCTCACAGCTCGTGTAGAGCGTCGCAGCGCGAGCGCTCCTCGGCGGTCATGTGCTGGGATGCCCACGCGGCGAGCGCGAGCTCCGGATGGCCTGTCACGTCGCCGTTCCCCACCGTGTTCATGAGCTCGATCAGCACAGAACCATCAGCGCCGACGAGCAACGAGCCGAAGGGCTCGTTGCCGCCCGCTCGGGCCTCCCGTGCCAAATCGATGCAGCGCCGCAAGTGTGCGATGTCGGTCCGGTCCACGGGCCAACGCTAGGAGCGGGAGCGCCGCGCCGCGATTGGGTGCACAATCCCCGAGGGATGGGGTCATCGTGGGTCGTTGCGCGGGAGGCAGAGCTCGGCTCGATCGACGCGTTCGTCGACCAGGTCGGTCACCGCCCGACGGCGTTCGTACTCGCGGGCGACACGGGCATCGGCAAGACGATCTTGTGGCATGTCGGTGTCGACCTCGCGGAGCAACGGAGCCATCGTGTGCTGAGGTGCCGAGGTGTCGAGGCCGAGGCGTCGCTCTCATTCGTGGCGCTGTCCGAGCTGCTGGCGCCAGTGCTCACGGAGACGTTGGAGGCACTGGCGCCTCCGCGCCGTCGCGCCTTGGAAGTGGCTCTTCTGCTGGCTGAGCCGGGAGAGACCGTTCCTGACGCGGACGCAGTTGGCTTGGCGGTGCTCGACGTGCTGCGTGTCGTGGCAGTTCAAGGGCCGCTCCTGATCGCGATCGACGATGCCCACTGGTTGGATGCTGCCTCGACCAGCGTCCTTCAGATCTCACTCCGACGGCTGCGCGACGAGCCGATCGGCTTGCTGATGACCGTGCGGGAAGCACCGCACGAATCGGTCGTCGTCGAGCTCGAACGGTGTTTCCCGGAAGACCGCCTGCACCGGATTGACGTCGGTCCGCTCAGTCTCGCTGCCCTGCATCATCTGTTGCAGGAGCGCCTGTCACTCGAGCTGTCACGCTCCGAGCTGCTCGTGGTTCATGAAGAGACCCTCGGAAACCCGTTCTTCGCGCTCGAAGTCGGCCGCGAGCTGGCGCTGCACGGCAACCGCCCTGCATTGGGGGAGCCCCTGCCGGTGCCGAGCAGCTTGCGGCAGCTCCTCGGGCGGCGACTGGATCGGCTCTCCACGTCGACCCGAGATGTGCTCCTCATCGCGGCACTCGGCGCGGCCGGCCGACGATCGAGGTGATTGCGGGCGCCCTTGGCGACCAAACGCAAGTTGTCGCGGCGCTGGGCGAGGCTGTCGATGCCGGGGTCGGGGACTTGAGCGACGGCCAGCGCTTCCACTTTGCGCATCCCCTGTTCGCGTCGGTGCTCTACGAGCGCGCCCCATTCGAGGTGCGCAGGCACGTACATCGGGCGCTCGCGTCCACAGCGACTGACGTGGAGGAGCGGGTGCGACACCTGGCGCGGGCCGCGGATGGCCCAGATGCCGACCTGGCCCTCGAGGTCGCGGCCGCTGCCGAGCATGCCGCGGGCAGGGGGCGCCCGCCGTGGCGGCCCAGCTTTGCGAGCTCGCCGCCACGCTCACTCCCGGTGATCCGGCCCTCGCTCGTCAGCGGAGGCTTCGGGCCGCTGTCCTGCTTCGCCTTGCCGGTGACCGGAGGCGAGCCGTGGCCCTCCTCGAGGGACTTCGTGCGGAGGCACCCCCCGGCGTGGAGCGGTCGGACGTGCTGTTCGAGCTGGCGACGACCCGTCGAACTGACTCGGGTGAAATGACTCGACTCTGCGACGAGGCGCTCGGCGATGCAAGTGGTGACGGCGCGAGATGCGCCCGCCTTCTGGCGTTTCGCAGCTATGCCTACTTGTTCGGCGGCGAGGTCGTGCCGGCGCTCTTGAGCGCTCGGGAAGCCCTGGCGAGAGCGCAGGGGGTTGGCGACCCCGCTCTCGTTGCGGTGGCGATCGCCCGCGTCGGCGTGGCCGAACTCCACGCCGGTCATGCGGACATCGGGCTCCTCGAGCGGGGAGCGCAGATCGAGGAGAGTCTTGGTCTTGCGTTGGAGTACTCCGACAGCCCGGGTGTGGCGCTTGGCGCGCGTGCTGATGCGTCGTCGGTCGCGTCGATGCCGCTCGCGAGATCCTGAGAGACATCCGTGCGCGGGCACACGCCCGCGGAGATGAGAGCACCCTTGCTCAGGTGATCGGCAGCCTGAGCCTCTGTGAGTGGTTGCTCGGGCGGTGGCGCGTCGCTCTCGACCATGCGGTCGAGGCGCACGAGCTCATGGAGCAGACGAACGAGATGCACGGCCGGAGTGTGACCGGACGCTACAAGGCGTTGATCGAGACCGACCTCGGCCTCGTCGAGCAGGCGCGGGCGTCAGTAGAGGACGGGCTCGCCGCGGCGCGCGAGAGGTCGGACGGCTACTTCGTGATCGCTGGGCGCTGGGATCCTCGGACGCCTCGAGCTGGCGTTGGGCAACGTCGAGGCGGCGGGCGGCTACCTACGCGACCTGCCTGCGTCCCTGAAGTCTCGGGGATCAACGACCCGGTGGCGACGGTGTGGGCGGACACCATCGAAACACTCACCGCTCTGGGCGAGCGCGATCTCGCCCGCGTCTACCTCGAGCAGTACGAGCGCAACGCTCGGCGTCTCAAGAGCCCGGAAGCGACTGCGGCGGCGTTGCGATGTCGTAGCTTGCTCGCCGCGAGCGAGGGCGATCTCGACGGAGCAGTCGCTGAGGCGCGCCGCGCATTGGATGAGCTCGTGGGCTTTCCGTACCTCTTCGAACGGGCCCGAATCCTGCTCACTCTGGGATCTGCGCTCAGAAGCTCGCATCAGAAGGCATCGGCACGAACGACTCTCGAACAGGCGCTCTCGATCTTCGACGAGCTCGGAGCTCGCCTCTGGGCCGAGAAGGCGCGAGCAGAGTTGCTTCGGATCAGTGGACGACGGCCTGCGACCCACGACGATCTCACCGACGCCGAGCTGCAGGTCGCCGAGATTGGCCGGGAGCGGACGCTCCAACAAGGAGATCGCGAGGTCGCTGCACATGGCGGTCAGCACTGTTGAAGCGCATCTCTCTCGTCGTGTACTGGAAGCTCGACGCGGCATCGAGCCGAGCTGGCGACTCGCCTCGCTGAGATCGACGCCGACGGCGGCTGAGATCAGGCGCGTCGCACCGCCTCGGCGGCGAGCTAGCGCGGTTCGTGACGCCGAGCTTGGTGAAGATGTGGTGCAGGTGCGTCTTGACCGTGCTCGTCTCGACGAACAGTCGCTCGGCGATCTGCGGGTTGGTGAGCCCCGCCGCGACGAGGTCGACCACCTCGACTTCTGTCGGCGTGAGGCTCGACCAGCCATGACTCGGTCGCTTCCGCTCGCCGCGCCCGCGGAGTGCGTAGGCGCACGCCCCTTCGAGCGTGAGAGACGCGCCCGTGGCCCAGTGCGCGTCGTACTCAGATCCCACGGCCTCGCGGGCCGAGGCGATCGAGGCGTCGAGTCGTTGCTGGATCGCGACGGGACGCAGCCCGACACCGAGTTCGTCGCGTCTGTCGTTGCGCGGCCGCCGCCAAGCGGATCGCCCGCTCCGCGCTCGACGTACATGCCACGATCTCGAGCGCACGAGTTCTCACGAGCGGCTCAATCACCAAATCCGCGTCTTCTGAGAGCGCATACCCGTCGACGACTCCGAGCGCATGGTGCTCCGCGCCCTCCGCATCTCCCGAACGCAAGGCGAGCAGCGCCGCGTTCCAGTCCGACCAACCTTGCGCTGGTGTAGGCGCAATTTGCCCAGTGAGTTCGAGATCGGCGACGATCGAGGCCGCGGTGTCGTCGGCGCCCGCGGCATGCCGCTACCAATGCGGCCGTGGAGAGGCCCCATACATCCCCGCTTCCGCCGAAGCCTTGGTCGATCGCACGCTTCAGATGCTCTTCGGCGGCGGCAACGTCACCGTGAAGGCACGCTCGCATCGCGAGGATGCACGAGCACCAAGGGACCCAGAGGCCCCGCGCGTGCTCAGGAGGGAGGCGGGCGATGACGGAGTCGATTCGGTCTGCGTCGCCGCGAAAGAAGGCGGCGACCGCATCGCCCATAAGGACGCCGGAGCAGGGGCGGGGGGCACACGGTCGATGTACGCATCGGCCGTGCGGGCGACTTCATCGAACCGGCCCCGGCCAACTGCAACGAACGTCGTCGTGAGCGCGACGATGTACTCGTACAGCCAGTCATCGGGGCGGTCCGAAAGTCGGGCCAGGCCGGCCTCAGCCGCGTCCAGATCGATGAAGCGCAAGAAGAACGTGTTCATCGCCGCCGCGAGCGTGGCCGTGCCGTGGTCCTCGGCTTCGGTGGCGAGTGCGGCGGCTCGTTCGAAGATCGCGAACATGTCCTCGGTGGGTCCCATCGTGGCAAGCCAACTCGCCTTGTGGATGAGCAGTCGCGCGGCCCCCCAGCCGTCGTGTTGTGCCTCCGCGGCTTCGAGAGCGGCGGACGAGACGTCGACGTCGACGAAAGCGGCGCTTCCAGCCACGAGCTCCGCGCTGGAGAGGTACGCGACGGCGCGACCCACGCGGGGCTGCGCGTCTCGAGCACGGCGAGGACACTGTCGCCCGTGCGCACGGCTTCGGAGAAGCTCGACCGCCAGATCCACACCAACGCGAGCGCGCCGACGAGCTCGACCGCCGGCGCGCTCTGCAGCGACCAGTCGAGCACGCTCAGCAGGTTCGCATGCTCGGCCTCGATCTCGGTGACGAGTCCGATGGTCGGAAGCCGGTGGTCGACGTCCCATCCTGTGCCCAGCACGAGGCGCCACCGCGTAGGTGGCGGTCGCGGGTCACGGCGAGTTCACCGGCCGAGCCCGCTCGATCGAGGGCGTAGTGACGGATCGTCTCCAGGAGCCGGTAGCGACTCGCGTGCTCATCGAGCTGCACGAGGCTCTTGTCGACGAGGTTGGTCAACACGTCGAGCACTGCGTACGTGTCGAGGGCTTCGTCGGCGCACACGTTCTCGGCGGCGTCGAGAGTGAACCCGTCGACGAACGCCGAGAGCCGCCGAAGCACCGATCGCTCCGTGTCGTCGAGGAGGTCGTAGCTCCAGTCGACGGAAGCGAGCAGGGTGCGCTGACGGGCCGGCGCGGTACGCGATCCGCCGGTGAGCAGTCGGAAGCGTTGGTCGAGGTCGGCCGCGAGCCGATTGACCGGGAGAGCGCGCACCCGCGCCGCGGCGAGCTCGATGGCGAGGGGGATGCCGTCGAGTCGCTCGCAGATGCGGGCAACGGCGCCCGCAGTCTCGGCGGTGATCACGAAGTTCGACCGAGCCCGGCGGGCGCGCTCGGCGAACAGCGCTGCTGCCTCGTCGGACGGCAAGGAAGGAGTACGCCAGGTCGTTTCCGCGCCCACCCCGAGAGGCTCGCGGCTGGTCGTCAGCACGTGCACATGCGGGCACTCCTCGACCACACGGTGCACCACCGCGGCGACGGCCTCGACGAGATGCTCACAGTTGTCGATGACGATCAGCGTCGAGATCGATCGCAGGTGGAGGACGAGGGTCTCCTCCGCGGGTTGGCTGCGACCTCCGTTCCACCGGTCGCGGCGAGCACAGCAGTTGCGACTCGTGCCGGGTCCGTGACGGCTGCGAGCTCCACCCACCACACGCCATCGGCGAAGTGCGCGACGAGATCGGCGGCGGCCTGCCGGGCGACGCAGGTCTTCCCAGCCCCCGACGCCCGTCACGGTCACGAGGCGTTCGCCGAGCACCATCCGGTGCAGCTCGTGGAGCTTCGGCCGCCCGCCCGATGAGGGCTGCCCTCGACGGTGGAAGGTTGTGCTGGAACTGGTCGAGAGCGCGGAGCGGCGGGGAGGTCGATGTGCCCGGCGTCAGCGATCAACGAGCTGCCACACGTGCTCCAGCTGCGAGAGGTCGCGCAGCCGGTGGCTCCCCAGTTCGATCAGCTCTGCACCCGCGGGGAGCCGGTCGCCGACAGCACGGCGGAGACACCCGAGACGAGGACCTGTCCCCCGTGGGCACTCGACCGCAGACGGGCGCAACGGATCACGGCATGGCCGACGTAGTTTCCCTCGTTGCGGAGCTGGGCCTCACCCGTGTGCACCCCCATCCGCACCTGCAACGCCGGAGTCTCGGCGCCAGCGCTCGCTGCATGTCGAGCGCGGCACCAACGGCGTCAGTGGCGCGCATGAACGCGGACACGGTGCTGTCGCCCTCGCCCTGCTCGACGGGGCGCACTCCGCCCCACCGCGTCACGATCTCGTCGATCACCTCGTAATGGCGAGCGACTGCGGGCGCCATCGTCGTCCGGAGTGTCTTTTCCCCCATTGGCGGGTCGATCCCTCGATGTCGTGAGGAGGAACGTGACTGTGCCCGTCGGCAGGGTCACGCGTACGTCGTCAGACACCCCGTCCTCCGTCGCCTCAGCGAGGTCTACTCCCGCCAATTTGTTCCATCTGTGCAGCATGCGGGGCCCGATTCGTCGCGAACATCCACCAATGGATGGAGGCACGCTACACCACCACCGGGGCGGCACTCCCCATGAGATCGAGGAAGTTGTCGCAGTAGAACCGCTGCTTCGCGCCCTCGTCGGTGTGAGCGAGCGACGCCTCGAACCGCTCGATTGGCCGGCGCCCGCCCTCGACATGGGGGTAGTCGCTCGAGAACAGGCACACCTCGGGGCCGGCCTGCTCGATGATCCATCCGACATCCTCGGTCGGGTACGGCGTCGCCCGAATCTGCCGGCGCACGTACTCGCTCGGCCGCATTGACAGCGAGCGGAGCCGTTCCTCGTGCCGGGCGAACGCGTCGAAGGCAGCCTCGAGCTGGCGCATCCACGACGGCAGCCAGATCGCGCCTTGCTCGATCACGCCGAAGCGCAGTGACGGGAACCGCTCGAGCACGCCGTCGAAGATCATCGTCGCGAGCGTCTGCATCGGCGGATGGGGGATGCCCATGTAGTCGACGGAGCGGAAGTTCTCCTCGCCGCCGTGGAAATCCGGTGGGATGGGCAACCCGTTGCGGAAGTAGCTCTTGTCGATGAGGTCGCCGGTGCCCCCGACGTGGAACACCATCGGGATCGCGGCCTCCTGCGCACGCGCCCAGACGCCGTCGAGGCCAACGTGGCTGGGGGAGTGCCCGGCGGACAGCCGGACGCAATGAGCAGCGCCGCCGCACCCATCGCAATCGCTTCGTCGGCCATTGCAGCAGCGTCGTCGAGCGAGCACAGCGGCACGTAACAGGTCGGCAGCAGTCGCGTGTCGGCCGCGGAGAACTCGACGATGCCCCGGTTGTGCGTGCACGCGCCGCGCCGAGCGCGAGCTCGACGTCGCCGCTGTGCTCCCAGTCGTGCAGGCGACGGTTGTGGAACGTGTTGAACACGAGCTGGCTCGAGAACCCGAGCAGGTCGAGCGCCCGCCCTCGATCGTCGGCAAGAAAAGCGCCGGTCGCGGCGAAGTTCTTGCGGTTCATGATCTCGGCCGCCTCGTCCGACGTGTACTCGGCCGAACGGTGTCGATCCGCGAGTCGCTCGAACGCCGCGTCGAGATCACGGAGCTGCTCGTCGGGATCACCGGTCTGACGGAGCTCGTTGCCGCCCGAGTAGCGCAGCGGTTCGATGCGGTCGCGGACGGCCGGGTCCGCATGGGCGACCAACCACCCCGGCGTCTCCATGATGTGGGCGTCGGCATCGTGCACGACTCGACCGGTCGCGTTGTACGGCATCCCCCGAGTCTCGCGCGGCACCAGGGGATATCGTTCGGGCGCTGCCGGGGAAGGAAGTGGTGCCATGCCGACCGCCGACGAAATTCGCTCTGCCCAGAAGCAGACGTGGGAC
>CAVVET010000025.1:0-41000 GCA_963747215.1 uncultured Acidimicrobiales bacterium | reverse complement strand
AGCGGACGCGCCAGACTCCTGGCCCATGACGCGGATGTCGATCGGCTGGGACGCAACGTGGATCGAGCCGCAGGAGCCTGCGGAGTCGGCGTCGTGCCAACGGCCCGCTTACCTCCTCGCCGGTGAGGTCACTATCCCTGGCGAGGTCGTGACGGCCGAGCTGCGGATCACCGCACGCGGGATCTACGAGGCGTTTGTCAACGGCACGCGGGTCGGCGACCACGAGCTCACGCCCGGCTACACGGCGTATCGGCACCGCATCCAGTTCCAGACCTTTGACGTCGACCGCCTCCTCGCGCAAGGGCTCGAACGCGATCGGGGTGACCCTGAGCGATGGCTGGTGGCGGGGGCAGACGGGATTCGGCCGCCGGGTGGACAGCTACGGATCGACGACCGCCGTCCTCGCCGAGCTCACGGCAACCCTGCGGTCCGGCGAGACCATCAGGTTCGGCACCGACGACACCTGGCGCTCGACGGCAAGTCACATCCTCGCCGCCGACCTGATCGCGGGCGAGGTGCACGACTTGCGACGGCGCGTCGATCGATGGGCCGAGCCGGGCACTGACCGATCCGGATGGGATCGAGTGCGCCATGGTGTGCCCGACAACGCCGACGTGTGTGAGCCGCTCGCACCTCCCGTTCGCCGCGTCGAGGACCTGCAGCCCGTGTCGATCACGGAGCTGGCGCCCGGCCGACAGGTGGTCGACTTCGGTCAGAACAGCAACGGCTGGGTCCGGCTGACCAACCTCGGACCCGACGGCACGGAGATCACGCTGACCTACGGCGAGGCGCTCGACGCCGATGGCGACGTCACCCAGACGCACATCGCGCACTTGCCCGATCTGGAAGGCCGCGACACTGGCTCCACGCCCTTTCAGGTCGACCGGGTCGTGTCCGCCGGCCGTGCGGAGGACGTCTTCGAACCTCGCCACAGCACCAAGGGCTTCCAGTACGTGCGCGTCGAAGGCCACCCCGGACCGCTCACGGCCGCCGACATCACGAGCGTGGTCGTGCACACCGACCTCGCGGGGATCGGATCGTTCACGTGCTCCGACGAGCGGATCGACCGTCTGCACCGCGTAGCGGAATGGAGCTTTCGGGGCAACGTGTGCGACATCCCGACGGATTGCCCCACGCGCGAGCGTGCCGGATGGACCGGTGACTGGCAGATCTACGTCGGGACCGCGGCCTATCTGTACGACGTCACCGGCTTCTCGGCGAAATGGCTGCGCGATGTCGCGGCGGAGCAACGGCCGAACGGAGCGGTGACGCACTACGTGCCCGATCCCCACCCGATGGACGACAGCCGGCCCGCGTTCTGGAAGGACATCCAGGGTTCGGCCGGTTGGGGCGACGCAGCCGTCCACGTGCCGTGGGAGCTCCACGAGGCGACCGGCGACACCGCCCTCTTCACCGACCAGTGGGATTCGATGAAGGCGTGGGTCGACTTCGCCGCAGAGAGCGCCGAGGTCGGCCGGCACAAGTCACGGGTCGAGCGGTCCCCCGAACCCGAAAGTCATGAGCAGTACCTGTGGGACACCGGCTTCCACTTCGGCGAGTGGCTCGAGCCGGGCGTTCCGGCCGACGAGTGCATCCGGCGAGCCCTGAAGGATGACCCCGCCCCGGTCGCGACCGTGTACCTGCATCGATCGGCAGATGAGCTCGCGCGCATCGCGGCGATCCTCGGGAGGACGGATGACGCGCAGCACTACAGCGTGCTCGCGACGAAGGTCCGCGACGCGTGGAGGCGCGAGTTCATCGTCGACAGCACGATCACTGCGAGCAGCCAGGCGAACCTGACCCGGGCGCTGGCGTTCGGGCTCGTACCCGACGACCTGCGAACGAAGATCGCGGGCGATCTGGTGGCTCTCATTCGCTCGGCCGGCACCCACCTCGGCACCGGCTTTCTCGCGACACCGTTCCTGCTGCCGGTCCTGGCCGACCATGGCCATCTCGACGTCGCCTACGAGCTTCTCTTCCAGGACAGCGAACCGTCATGGCTGCTCATGCTCGACCGCGGGGCAACGACGATCTGGGAGGAGTGGGGAGGCGTCGGCGCCGATGGCACACCCTCCGCCTCCCTCAATCACTACAGCAAGGGCGCGGTCATCTCGTTCCTGCACCGCTACGTCGCAGGCGTGCAGATCGTCGAGCCGGGTTACCGCCGCTTTCGTGTCGCACCGCAGCCCGGCGGCGGCATCACGCGTGCGTCGACGCACCACGACTCACCCCACGGTCGCATCGAGGTGGCGTGGTCGCTCACGGGCGATGGCGGTGAGATCGCCGTGACGGTGCCTCCGGGCACCAGCGCCGACCTCGACCTACCGAACGGCGCGACCGAGACCCTCCCGTCCGGGCGAAACGAGCGCAGCTGGCGCTCAGCTCGTCAAGTGTGAGTCTCGATCCAGTCGACGATCTGGTTCGCCATCTGGGGCTCGAACGGCTCGTCGAGCGTCTGGTACTCGGAGACCGCTCCAGTGGTCGCGGCCTGAAAGAGATGGTTGACGCCGTCGATGACGACGATCGTCGCATTGGAGTTGCCTGCGAGCGCCGCCTCGGCCGCCGGCGCGTTGTCCTCGGCTGACACTTGAAGGTCGAGCTCGCCGAAGACCGCGAGGACGGGCACGTCGAGCTGCGTCGCGCGGGCACGGGGTCGTAGGCGAGGAAGAAGCGCATCCACGGATCGAGGAACGCGGCGATCGTCTGTTCGACGGCCGTGTCCGCGTCGTCTCCGACCGCGCCAGGTGGCGCGCTCGAGATCGCTTGTGAGGCGACTCTTCGCATCTCGGCTTCGGCCTCCGCTGGAGACACGTCGGACGCAGAGATCGCGATGAGCTCCCGGGTCCATCCCACCGACCAGTCGACGATCTCCGGAGGAGCGCCCTCAGCCGCGGTGATGTCGGCGGTCTGTTGCTCGAGGATCTGCGCACCGGGAACGGCGCTCCCCGCGAGCAGCACGACGAAGCGCACCGCGTCGGAGTCGTTTGCGACGATCGGCGCGATCAGTCCGCCCTCGCTGTGTCCAACGACACCGACTCGCGCCGGGTCGATCTCGGGCTGGCTGGCCAGAAACTCGACTGCCGCCTGGCCGTCTCGCGCGAGGTCGCGGGTCGTCGCACCGGAGACCTCGACCGGCGCGCCCCCGGACCCGCCGACGCCGCGGTCGTCGAACCGAAGCACCGCGATTCCCGCCCTGGCGAGCCGATCCGCGAGCGCCGCGAACGGCTTGATCGTGCCGATCGTCTCGTCACGATCCTGCGAGCCCGATCCGGTGATCAAGACGACTGCGGCGTGTGGGCCGTCACCCGGCGGCACGCTCAAGGTGCCAGCCAGCGTGTGCCCATCGACGCGTTGGACGAAGTCGACATCGCGCTCGGTGTAAGGCACCGGAGACGAAGACGAGTTCGAGCTGGCCGTCGGAGCGACATCCTGCTCGCCGCCACCCGAGCCGCAGGCGCCCGTCGCCACCGCGGTGAGTGCCGCGACTGCGACGACGAGACGCCGGCCGATCATCGTTTCAGTGCGTCCTGAACGTGTTGTGGAACGCCCGGATCTTCAGTCCGGCGTCGGTCTCGACCGCGACGGCCGTGAGGATCGAGCGATGCGAACCCTCCAACGGGCCCGCCGGCACCTCGAGGGAGGCATGCACGTGGCCGAGCAGCCATCCGTCGGCGAGCGGCTCGCACTGCACGACCGAGTAGGTCACCTTCGAGTCCTTGTAGACGGTGTCGAAGATGAACCTGTGTCCCTCGACGATCGGGACGACGCCCCGACGGTGCTCGCCGTAGACGTTGACGAAGTCGGCGTCCTCGGTGAAGAACTCGCCGAAGCGTTCGGCGTCGGCGTCGTTCCAGGCCTGCTCGAGCTGTGCAAAGACGTCCTCGAGGGAGGTGGTATCTGCGGCGGTGTCGATGCTGTTCATCATTCCTCTCTTTCTGTGCTGTCGAGAAGCGACCGCTGCAAGACCACGAGCAGCCGCTCACGGAGCTCCGCCACCGTCCAATCGACGTCTCGGAGGAGCTGCGCGGTAGTGGTTCCGCTGGTGAGTGTGGAGATCAGGTCGCACGCCGTCGTCACCGTCCACGGCGGCACGAGGTCCCTCTCGGCATGCAGGCGCGTCGCAACGAGGAGCGCGAGCTGCCGCCGGCCGGCGGCGCGGCCGACGAAGGCAGCCTCGATCTCGGGATCGAGTGAGCGCTCCCGCTCGACAGCGACGTAGGCCGGAAGGATCCTGGGGACGATCGAGCAGTGCATCTCGACGAACGCCTCCAACGCCGCCCGCGCGGTCGGCGCCTCGAGGACCGAGCTGGAGGCGGCCGCCATCCCCGTGGTCTCGCGAGCACGATCGACTGCGCCGACCAACAGCTCGGCCCGCGTCGGGAAGTGCGTGTACACGGTCTGGCGCGACACCCCGGCGACCTGTGCGACCGCCTCGTAGGTGGCCCGCTCCTGCGAATCGAGCAGATTCAGCACCGCATCGAGGATCGCTGTCCTGGTGTCGGTCTTTGTCACACGACAGTTGTAAAGCAAATCTGGACATTCTGTCAACGTGACATCTGCCTCGTCCCGTGGCGACTTGACCGGTATAGGGAGCCGGTACTGTATCGGTACAGCCACGACCGAACAGAGAGGCCCGTGCCCCCCACCTTCCTCCTCGCCCAGCTCTACTCCGAAGGCTCGCTCACGCGTTCCGGTCACAGCGCGCTCCCGGGAGCGCCCGTCCGGCCACACGGCGACCGCGCGCGGCTGCGTTGGCCTCGGCCCCGCACGATCGCCGCGCGCGTCGTCCGCCTGCCGCGCCGCTCGGTGTCCCTCGACAGCTCACCCGCCTGCTGAGCCGCGCCTTCTGACCCCCCTAGCCTCCCGGAATGGCGCGGGTGACGCTGCAGACGATCGCCGATCGGCTCGGGATCAGTCGCATGACGGTGTCGAACGCGTTCTCCCGTCCCGATCAGCTCTCCGACAGCCTGCGCCAGCGCGTCCTCGCCGCGGCTGAGGAGCTCGGATACGTCGGCCCTGATCCCGCCGCCCGCGCGTTGGCCCGAGGCTCGACGGGTGCCGTGGGGATCCTGCTCACGGACTCGCTGAAGTACGCCTTCACTGACGAGGTCGCGACGAACTTCCTCGGTGCAGTCGCGGACGAGCTGGCCCCGAGCGGTCGCGCACTCACACTGCTGAGCACGAATGAACACGACGACGTCGTGCCCGCACGAGACCTCGCGCTCGACGCCGCCCTCATCTATTCCTGCTCCGAATCGGGGGCACGCGACTGGCTGATGCGCCGCCGGCTTCCCCTGGTGCTCGTGGACCAAGATCCGCTGCCCGGGATCCCGAGCGTCAATGTCGACGACCGCGGCGGCGCTCAGATGGCCGCCCAGCACGTCATCGAGCTCGGACACGAGCGAGTCGGCATCGTGACGGTTTCTCTCGATGGATCGCGAGGGCTCGTCGATCCGCCGGCCACCATCCGAGGCCATCCCCAACGGCAGCGGATGCTGGGTTGGCTCGAAACGCTCGAGGCCGCCGGCATTCAGCCGACCGTGGTGCAGACCCAGAGCAACACCGACGAGGAAGCCGATCAAGCCGCCACGCGCTGCTCGCGACCTCCGAGCGTCCGACCGCCGTGCTGTGCTTCTCGGATGTGCTCGCACTCGGCGTGATGCGCGTGGCGAGTGAGCTCGGCCTAGCCGTACCCGCACACCTCTCAGTGGTGGGGTTCGACGACAGCCCCGCCGCGCATCGCAGCACGCCGCGGCTCACCACCGTTCGCCAGGACGTCGCTGCCAAAGGTCGCCTGGCGGCCGAGGCCGTCATCGGCGCCATCGACGCCGCGGCTTCAGGCGCTCCACCGGCGAGGGCGCGGCACCGGGTTCTGCCGACCGAGCTCATCGTGCGAGACAGCACGGCGCGGTCAGAGCTGCGCTGACGACTCCTGGGCGCGATGGGTGGCAAGGCAACGATCCCAGAGTCGGGTGAGCACCTCCGGCTCGGCGCCGTCGAATCGCAACGCGAAGACGTCAGACAACGCGGCGAACCAGTCGGCTCGTTCGGTCAGTGGTGTTTCCGCAGCGTCGCCATCACCGACACGGGTGAGCACGAGTCCGCGCAGGACGTCGGCCCCATTTGCATCACGACGTTGCGCCGTGGCGAGCCGCACAAAGTTCGACTCCGGTGACGTCGACAGCCGCACGTGGCGCGCGGCGAACTCGCTCATCGACGCCTCGCTCGCCCGCCAGCTCATGCCGACGAACGAGCCCGCCGGGTCGTTCGTGAGATGCCAGTCGCCGACTCCGTCGTCAGTCTGCTCCAACGACAGGGCAAACGGGCCCTGCTGAAAGGCATGCGGCACGAGGGGAACCGCTTCATGCAGCGCGTGACCCAATCCCGCATCGACGTACCACGCGCCGTTCGGGTTCTCCTCGGTGGGGAGGTGAGCCACCGTGAGGACGAGGTGATTGCTCATGTTGTCCGCATCGGGACTGCCGACACGGTGCACTCCCCCGACGTGTCGCGTCACGGCGTAGCCGAGGGACATCAGGAGCTCGCTGAACGCGCCGTTCAGGTGGAAGCAGTACCCACCGCGCGCTGTCGAGCGCGATCCGGGCCGCGGACGCGCGGGGATCGATGTCCCAGAGGTCGCCGGCGTGGATCCACATCGTCTCGTAGGCCACCCGTTCGACGTGCCGTCGATGCAGCCGTTGCAGGGCGTCGACCGAGGGTGGTTCGGCCTCGAGGCCCAGTCGACGCAAGTACGCGCTCCGCACGGAGGTGTCGATCACCAGCCGGGAGTATCTCAGCGATACTGGCGTCAATGAACACGGCAGCGGCGAAGTCCGAGTGCGCCCACCTCGACACGATCGCCGACGTGCAGCCGTCGAGTGACGGCTGCGAGGACTGTCTGCGGATCGGCGGGACGTGGGTCCACCTGCGCATGTGCATGGCCTGCGGCCACATCGGGTGCTGCGACAACTCTCCCCACCGTCACGCCACTGCGCACTGGAACGAGCACGCGGACCACCCCCTCATCCGCTCCTACGAACCCGGACAGGACTGGTGGTGGTGCTACGTCGACGAGGTGATGTTCGAGGTGGCCGGAGCGCCGCCGGCGCCCTCACACCCGTGACGCGTCGAGTCAGCCCCCGGAGAACCGGTCGACCAGCTCGCGCTTGAGCTCGGCGCGACTCGCAGCAACGAGCGTGAACATCGCTTCCCTTGCGAGCCGCTGCGCGTGGTGTGTGCACACCAGGGAGTCGCCTCCCCCCGAAGTCACAAGAGCAGCTGCGGCATGCAGAGCGAGCTGCGAACCATCGGCGCGCGCTTGCACCATCGCGGCAGGATCCGCGAGGCCCGCGTCGAGCCGACCGCGCACCTCGTTGCACTCGCGGCGGAGTTTCGCGCCCTCCTCGTGCTTCCCACCTTCCTCCAACAGGCGTGCACAACGGCGCACCAGGCCGAGAGGCAACGTGCCGTTGAAACGCGCGCCCAGGATCTGGTTCGCCAGGAAGTCGGCGCGCGACACACGAGAGACGACGCGGTCGTCCGGCACGAACAGGTCGTCGAGTCGGAGCGACACCGTGTTCGTCGCGTCGGCCGCTACGAGACTCAAGCGCTCGACGCCGGTGATGCCCGGTTGCTCCTTCGCCACCACGATGCCCGCAACGACGTCGCCGGTCTCGACGTCGCCGGCCGAGACCTGCAACACGTCGATGATCCCCCAACCGCTCACGAACGGACCGTCACCGGTCAGCATCCAGCCGTCCGTGGCGCGTGTGGCTTGCATGCGCGGCGGGTCGGGGACCACCCCCGCGAAAGCGACACCGGCGCGGAGGCGCCCGGAGACGGCATCAGCGAGAAGCTCGTCGCGCAGCGCCGCGTTCGGCGTGTCAGAGAGCGCCCTCACGACGCCGTGGTGCTGGACCCATGTGAACGTCGTCGAGAGGCAACCGCCGGCCATCGTCTCGAGCACCTCGAGGATCTCGGGGAACCCGAGGCCGTCGGGTCCTCCGCGCTCGGGGGGCGCGGCGAGCCCGTACAGACCCTCGTGCGCGAGCAGCCGCCAGTGCGACTCGGGCACCACGCCGGTGCGGTCGACCTCGATCGCCGCGGGGAACAGCACGTCGTCGGCCAGAGCGTGCACTCGTGCGAGCAGGTCAGACATGGCCGGACGGTATCACTCGGCCTGTTAGGTAAACCTAACGATGCCGAGAGTGGAGACGGGGGAGACTGCCCGGATGCAAGCGCCCATCGGCTCGGGCTTCGGCCCCGCGAGCACGGCCGCCGATGTCATCGCCGGAGTCGACCTCACGGGCACGACCGCGATCGTCACCGGCGGCGCGGTCGGCATCGGGCTCGAGACGACACGGGCACTGCACTCGGCGGGAGCACGCGTCACCGTCGCGGTGCGCGATGTGCCGCGCACTCGTGAGATCCTCACCGGGCTCGACGACGTCGCGGTCGAGCACATGGATCTGATGGATCCGAAGTCGATCGACTCGTTCGCGGAAGCGTTCAACAGCCGCACACAACCGCTCCACCTCCTCGTGAACAACGCCGGCATCGGCGGCGCGCCGCTCCACCGCAATGAGCGCGGATATGAGTCGGTCTTCGCGACAAATCACCTCGGCCATTTCCAGCTCACGGCCCGCCTCTGGCCGGCACTGCGCGCTGCGAATGGTGCCCGAGTCATCGCCGTGTCCTCATGGGCCCATCGCTACACCGACGTGGTCCTCGACGACCTCTTCTTCGAGCGCCGCGAGTACAACCCCGCGCTGGCCTACGGCCAATCGAAGACCGCAAACATCCTTTTCGCCGTGTCGGTCGACGAACGAGGGAAGGTGGACGGCATCCGCGCCTTCTCCCTCCATCCCGGCACCATCGTCGACAGCAACTTCAAGCGCTACACGCCCCCAGAGGTGCTCACCGCGTTCGGGCTCGTCGACGACGACGGCAACGCGATCATCGACCCGGCGAACTCCCGCAAGACCATCGAGCAAGGTGCCGCGACGAGCGTGTGGTGCGCGACGAGCCGTCAACTCGATGGGCTCGGCGGCCTCTACGCGGCAGGACTGCGACGTCGCGCCGCTGGTCGACGTGAGCGGAGCAGTCAACATCGACTTCGGGTCACCGCCCCTCGGCGTGATGCCGTACGCCGTCGATCCCGAGTCGGCCGACCGCCTGTGGGAGCTCAGCGAACGCCTCACCTGATTGGCGAGTCTGGCGCAGGGCGGAGTGTTTGGATGAGGCATCCACGAGGACGCCACTCCCCAACCCGTCAGCAACGCAGTGCGTCGCATCTTCACCGCCCGCGTGGCCCGCGGGCCGGCGGACGGGTTCATCAGTGTCCTGCTCGCGCAGTACCTGACGACCCTCGGGTTCTCTCCCTTCGAGGTCGGCGCGATCGTCACCGGGACACTCCTCGGCTCCGCGGTCCTGACCTTGTCGTTCGGTCTCGCCGCCCGTCCCGTCGCGCTGCGATCGCTGTTGCTCGTCGCCTCGGTCGTGATGGTCGGCACCGGATTGGGTTTCGCCGCCGCGTCGACGTTCTGGTTGCTCATGGTGGTCGCCGTCGTAGGCACGCTCAACCCGACTGCCGGCGACGTGAGCGTCTTCCTCCCAACTGAGCAGGCGATCGTTGCCACCGAGGTGCAAGGCCACGCCCGTACTGAGGCCTTCGCCCGCTACGGCCTCGCCGGTGCGCTGGCAGGCGCGTTCGGCGCCCTGCTCTCGGGCCTGCCGAACCGAGTGTCGAAGATCTCCGGTCTCGTGCTCGTCACGGCGCAACGAATCGGCTTCATCTTCTACGCAGCGATCGGCGCGGGAGTCTTCTTCCTCTACCGGGGACTGCGCGGCGCCACTCGACCAGCGACGCCGCCGCGCGAGGGCTCGGGTCGTCGAGACGCACCGTCCTGGAGCTCTCCGCGCTTTTTCAGCTTCGACTCCGCCGGCAGCGGCTTCGTCGTCACCTCGATCCTGGTGCTTTGGCTTCAGCTCCGCTTCGACCTCTCCCCCGGAGTCACCGCGGCGGTGTTCTTCGCCGGAGGGATGCTGGCGGGCTGCTCCCAGCTCCTCGCACCGAAGCTGGCGGCTCGCATCGGGCTGATCCGCACGATGGCATTCACCCACATCCCCGCGAACGTGGCGCTGATCCTCGCCGTGTTCGCGCCGTCGGGAGCAATCGCGATCACGCTGCTGCTCGCGCAGCCCTCGTGTCGCAGCTCGACGTCCCGGCCCGGCAGGCGTTCGTGATGACGGTCGTCCCCGAGGAGCACCGTCCCGCGGCCGCGAGCGTGACGAACGTGCCGCGAAGTCTCGCCGCGGCGACCACACCGCTTCTCGCCGGCGCGGCTGCTCGAGCACTCGACGTTCGGTTGGCCGCTGCTCATCGCAGGACGATCTGAAGCTCACCTACGACATCGTCCTTCTCGTTTCGTACCGTCACGTCCCAGAGGTCGAGGGCGCCTCCCGCCGATTGCGATAGACCGTCCCGATGGCCGAGCGTCAGACGTCGCTACAAGACAGTCGCCACCACCGACAAGCGCTCGCTCGCGTGATGGTCCCCGTGCCGTTCGATCCCGACGAGGCGTGGGGCGCGAATCCGCAACACCACGTCGCTGGCACGGTCAACGGCATGGGTGTGCGCGCGGTGATCGAACCGCTCGACAACGGGTTCGCGTGATCGTCCTCGGCGCGGCGTGGCGGCGAGACTGCGGCCTTGCCCCCGGCGACGCGGTGACCGTCGAGCTGCTCCCCGAGGGACCTCAGCGGGATGACCTCGCGCCAGATGTTCGCGATGCGCTCGACGCCTCTCCCGGCGCCGGCGCGTTCTTCGACTCGCTCGCGCAGTTCTACCGACGGGCGCTATCTCAGGTGGATCGACGCGACAAAGAAGCGACCCGACGTGCGCGCCGAGCGCATCGCAGAAGTCGTCCGCCTTCTGGAGCAAGGACAGAAGGAGCGCCCGTGACGGTCGGGCGCCCCGACGTCAGGCGACCTCGAAGATGTCGGCGAGGCCGGAGATCAACCACTGTTTGTCGTCGGGCACTGTTTGATCGAACGGGACGCGGGTGCTCAGCATCTCGACGAGATCGACGGCGCGACCGCCGATCACCACGGCACCGGGCGGGACGGCGTCGGCGCACACCTGCACGCTCTCGTCGACAGCGAGCACGATCAGCGCTTCGGGCTCGGTGCTCTCGAGAACGAACGTCGTCGGAGTCGCCACGCCCGCCATCAGTGCGAACGCCGCGTTGAGCGCCGCTGCGTTTCGCAGGCAGGCCAGGAGCTCGTCGTCCTCTTCGTTGGGCACGAGACCGAGGGGGAGCACGATGTCGCGGTTCGTGCACCCACGCGTCCCAGAGAGCGTGGTGGGCGACTGCGGCGACACTGACATGCCCGAGAGGTGACTCGGCCAGCACCGACCACGCTGTCGGGCGAGAGGCCCTCGACGAGATCGCACACCGCTGTGCTCGATGCTCGCAGCTCTTCGAGCGTCTCGGTGGGTGTCTTCTGACGAACAGCATCCACCAGAGCCGCGGGAGTCGCCTTCGGGTCGAACCCGACGAGGTACTTCGTGGGAGTGCCCGCCACGCCGCTCGAGATCGAGGCATGCCAGAAGCGGTCAACGCTGATGATGTGCGCCGCGACGTCCTGTACTCGCCAGCCTTCGCAGCGGCTCGGCGCCACCCATTGCGCGTCGCTCAGGCCGCTCAACACGTCGACTAGCCGCGAGCGCTGGCGGATGAGAGCCTGCCCGACGGGCGGCGCGCCGTCGAACCTGACCAGTGGTCGGTCGTACACCGGCGAGATCTGCACGTCGGACGTCCTAGGGCATCTGGCCGCCGTTGTCGAACCGACCCATGCAGTGTCGCCGGCGCCCGACATCATCCGCGTCCACCGCACCCTGATGGCGCGGCTCAGCCGAGCGAAACGAGGCGTACGTCGTGAGTCTGTGCCCGAGGCTCCCAGAACTCGGCGACTCGTCTGCCCTCGTCCTCGACGGCAGCGAGATCGCGGCGAGGCATGGGGCGGTGCTCGACGACGAGGGTCGCGTGCTTGGCGCGCGGTCGAAGTCGATGTGCCAGATCGCGCCCCCTTCGCCGTCGACCAGCACCGAGCCCTTGAACGGGCCCACTGCCGACGCGAACCGCCGGTTCTCGTCGGTCCCGAAGCGACTCCGGTCGCCGTGGGACAGCAGAAGGTTGTCGTACTCGGGCAAGTAGCGAACCGGAGCGGGGACGTCAGCGTCGGGACGCGGCCCGTCGGGCAAGTCGAACAGCTCTCTTCCCGTCGGTGAGCGAAACGGGCGCAGCTCGAGGCGGAGCCGCTCGACCACTTCCCGCATCCCCGTCAGTCGTGACCAGGACGCGACATCCGCGACGCTCGCCGGTCCGAACGCTGCGAAGTAGCGCATCACGACACGGTCGATCGATGGGTCCTTCGCGACGTGGTCGTCCGACCCAGGCCTCCAACGGCGCGAGCGTGACCTGCATCGTGCGGCCCCACACGCCTCGCGGAGGGATCTGCACCAACGGATGCAGGCAGCGACACGCATAGGCGAGTGCCGGCGCGTCGAGCTCAGGAAAGCGGTCGGCGAGCAGGGGCCGAAGCTGCGCGCCGCTGAGCGGCTTGTCGGCCAATGTCGATACGGCGAACTCGAGGACGGGCTTCACGTCGACTCCGACGAGACGGGGAGCGAACTCGCTGTGCCGCGAGAGCTCGGCGTCGAGCACTGGCTGCATCAACGGGCGCAGCTCGAGGGCGTCGCTCGCCGAAACGAGATGGACAGTGCCGCGCATCACCACGATGCGGACGACCCGTCGTTCCTCGAGGAGCCGCCCGAGGGCGTCGGGATCGAACGCTTGGAGACGGGACCAGAGTGCGAGGTAGGGGTCGAGGGGGTTCTGAGCCTGGAGGCCGACGAGGTGCTCGACGGCCGCGAACGACTCCATCGTCGATCGTTCGAGAAGCAGCTGGCGCGCGAGCGTGGCGCGGTTGAGCTCGCGATGGGTCAGAACGTCACCGACCATCCGGGGTCAGACGACGTCGAGCGCGCCGATGGCCTCTATCGCCGCGACGCTGCGTCGGAGCATTCCCCTGGCCAGGGCCGTCGCGCGGTCATTTGCAAGATCGAGGCTTCCGCCCGCAACGACGGGATAGGCCAGTGCGAACGCAGTGGCGAGCCGGTAGTCCTCCGACACGGCTTCCGAGTCGTAGTCGGCGACCCCGTGCGACACGAGTCTCGCCGAGTAGCGCTCGACAAGGCTCCTGTCGAGCTGCGCCCGGAGCTCGGGCGTCACGCTCTGACTCAGGACGTAGGCGAGATCGCGTCCACCCCGGCTGCGGTCGATGAGCTGCCAGTCGCAGACGACGAGGTCGTCGTCATCCCCGAAGAAGAAGTTGTCGGCGCGGTAGTCGCCGTGGCTGAGGGTGAACGGAGGTTCCGAGAGACGGCTGACGATGCTCGGGAGGAGCTCGGTGAAACGATCTCCGAACTGCTTGACCGCCGGCGTGAGCTCGTCGCCGAACATCTCCTGCATCGGACCCCACGATTGGTCGAACGACATGCCGATCGCGTCGGGGAACGGCTGATCGCACAGGGCTCTCAGCCAGCCGTTGTCCACGAGCGATCTCGTCGTTCCAGAACCCGGCATGGAAGTCGGCGAG
The DNA here is from genome assembly GCA_963747215.1 of uncultured Acidimicrobiales bacterium. GTDB lineage: Bacteria > Actinomycetota > Acidimicrobiia > Acidimicrobiales > DATKAS01 > DATKAS01. The sequence continues at coordinate 27,338 of CAVVET010000025.1, read as the reverse complement.
CCGATCCACTGCGAGCTCGATCTCTTCGCGCGTGCACCCGACGAGCTGGTCGACCGTGCGCCGGCCCGACAGGTCCGAAAGCAGCAAGCACGAACGCGTCGGTCTCCGCGTCGTGATCCGAGTAGTAGCACTCGGCATGGCGGAGCGCGGTGCGCGGGGAGAGCTCGCGGTAGAAGCTCACCTCGTTGCGATACATCCCGAGCACGAGCGCGACGAAGCGGCTGCCCTCCTCCGGGGCAGGGAACTTGGCGATCAAGGTTGCGGGACCGGTGCCGCCTTCGTAGGTCGGCGTGACGCCGCGCAGCGCGCCCACCAAACCGATCCCGACGCCGACCGGCTCCACGGCCACCGACGTCACCGTGCCCGTCGCGGCGCCCGTTGAAGCGAGCGCTTCTGTGAGCCACGCCGCGTCGATGTCAGCAGCTCGAGCAGGGATCGGCAGCGTCGTCACGGAGCGAGTCTGCCTCCGTACGTCAGGCGTGTCAGCCGGGCGGCGCGGAGAACTTCGAGCGGGATGCCATCCGGGTCGCGGAAGCTCACGCCCGAGCCGTACCGCGCGTCCTTGATGCCACCGTGCTTCACGCCGAGCTCGTCGAGTCGCTTCGCCCACTTCTCGAGCTCCGCTCGGTTCGCGCAGCCGAACGCGACGTGGTCGAGACCGATTCGGTGCTCGCTGAACGCCTCGGGCGGGGCGGGTGTGCCGTGCTGGTGAAGTCCGAGCAGCGTCCCGTTCCCGAGCAGGTACACCGTGTGGTGGAAGTCCGGGTCTGTGTCCTCGTCGAGCACAGGCTTTGCGTCGAGCAGCGCTTCGTACCACGGGACACTGACGGAAAGGTCGCGAACGGTCACCGCGACGTGGGTGAGGGGAGGGAACTCTGCCATTGGTTGTCGTCCTTTCGGCCGGTGCCGATGAAGCGGGAGAAACGTTCCCACATCCAGCGGCGCCGTGCCCGTCGCGGCACCATCACTTCGACGACCGGCGGCGAGCTTTCGCCGCCTGCGTCGGCGCGCTGTTGCAGCACCGCTCGGGACGTCGTGGTCGCGATCCACGCCTCGAGATGATCGAGGTCGAAGCCGTGGTCGTCGACGAGGATCAGAGCGACCCGGATGTCTGACAGCGCAGCGATCGTGTGCGCGGCCGCTTCGACGGTGAGACCGGGGTCGAGGGCTTCCAGCGTGGCCAGCCGCGTCGGCAACGATCTGGGCGCCGCCCCGGTGTCGCCGTCCCCCTCTTCCGCGAGAGGCGCGAGGTCGGGCTCAGCGCGCGCTCCGTCGAAGCTCGCTCGCACGAGGTCGTCGCACCGCTCGACGATGCGCCGCGTGACCCTCGCGGGAATCGCCACCAGCACCGCTGGGTCCGACTCGGTGCCGATCGCCATCGCGATCTCCCCCACGCCGGCTTCGACGTCGATGAGGTCATTGAGCCGGCGCACGAGGTCGGGCTTCGAGCCCACGCTGTCGTAGACGGTCTGCACCGAGACGCCGGCGTCCGCGGCGATCTCCTTCAGACTCGTCGCCGCGTAGCCCTTCGTTGCGAAGTGTCGTCGCGCTGCGCCCAAGATCTCGAGGCGCGTCTGCTCGGCCTGCACGGCCCGGCGGCCCCGGAGCCCCGGACGGCGGTCTTCTTCCACGATTTCGGATTCTCGCTTGACCATTGTTCAACTCACTTGTATGTTGTTCAAGTCATCTTATCACGCATCCAGTCAAGCAGACAACCTCGGAGGACTGAACCATGACCACGACCCTCGCTTCGCCGCCCACCACGGTGCTCACGACCGAGATTCCCGACCGCAGCTTCGCCCCGTCCGGGCTCATTGCCGGCATCGGCGGTCTCGTGTTCGTCGGGACGGTGCTCGTGCAGAACGCACTCCGGGCCCAGTTCCCTGCCAACGACGCCCCGGCCGAAGAGGTGGTGCGCTACTACGCGGATCACCGCGGCGTCACCGTCGTCCTCGCTGCTCTGTTCGCGGTCGGTGCGGTCGGCATCGCGACCTTCCTCGGTGGTGCGGTCGCCCGGGCCGTTCGAGGATCGAGCCGCGGCCTCGCCATCGCCGGAGCGGTGGGAGGTGCCGCGATCCTCGGCACGTTCTCCGTGATGGTCGTGCTCGACATCGCGATCGCGGGGTATGTGCACCGCGGGGTGCCGGATGCCTCAGTCGTGGAAGGTTTGTGGGTGCTGCACAACTCGGTGTTCGGCGTGCTGCAGGCGGCGCTCGGCGTCACGCTCGCCAGCCTCACCTCCGTGTGCGCCGCGAGTGGACTGTTGTCCCCGAAGTGGAAGGCAGTCGGCATCGTCGGTGGAGCGCTGCTCCTCGTCAGTGCCGCAACCACCCCCGCGATCGTCGATGGCAGCCCGACGATGTTCATCGGTGTGCTCGGGTTCATCGTGTGGCTCGCGTTCGTCGCCACCACGTCGGTGAAGATGCTGCGCAGCCGAATCCCCGCCTGAGGCGAACGGGGCGGGCCTCGATCCCGCTTCACGGAGCCCTGGTCAGCGCCTCGCTGGCCAGGGCTTCCTCTCGTCGTGGCGGAGCGGCGAGACTTCGCCCGTGAACGACCGCGACGCCTCCGAGACCGAAGGGGGCGAGGCTCCCTGCCTCGCCCATCTGCTCGACGATGTCGACGGCGTCACGCATGACGCTGCGCTCATCCAGCTCGCCCACGAGCTCGCCGACGCACTGGTGATCGTGGACCCCGAAGGCACGATCGGGTTCTGGAACGACGCGGCCGCACGGGTCTTCGGGTGGACCGCTCCCGAAGCGCTGGGCCAGAGCCTCGACCTGATCATTCCCGAACGACTGCGGGAGCGGCACTGGGGCGGCTACTCGCACGTGATGGCAACCGGTCACACCGAGTACGGGAGCCGGCTGCTCGAGGTGCCGGCACTGCACCGCGACGGACGCAGCCTGTCGATCGCGTTCACGGTCACGTTGTTGCGGCATCCGGGCGGCAATCGCCCGTACGCGATCGCGGCATTGATCCGCGACGACACCGAGCGCTGGCAGGAGCGCCGTCAGCTCAACAAGCGACTGGCTGCGCTCGAAGCCGCGACTCAGACCTGATCACTCACAGGCGCACACACCCCGCGACGGAATCGACCTCGATGAGCGCGCCGTGGGGGATGACAGGTTCGCGCGGTGCTTCGTCCACCATCTCGACGACGGTGTCGATGTCGGCTCAGTCGGCCCCGGATGGGAGGTGCTACCTCGACGCGCTGGTCGCGTCGTCGTAGCGAGAAGCGCTCCCGAGTTTCCGACGACTACTACCCCGCGGAGCAGGAGTACTACCAAGGGCTCACGCCCGGCTGAGGCGCAATTTCCGTTGCGCTGAGCGACAGCCCGTGTCAGTCTGCGCGCTCCCGCGACGAGAGGAGGCCCGTGTGATCACCATTGTGCACGCCCGCCCCCATTGCGCCGCGGTTCTCCGGGCTCGTTAGCTCGTCCCGTCGCTGCCGTGTGGGCGGTGGTCTGCCCACCCCGCGACCCCGGAGAGTTGATCCATGCCCCGACCTGCGCCTCCCTGGGTGCTCGTCGACGACTACGTCGACGTCGACCTCGGGACCTTGAAGACCGGCAAGGAAGCCGAGATCCGCGTCATCGAGCGCAGCGCGGACGACGGGACCTCGCGGCATCTCCTCGCCGACAAGCGCTACCGACCCAAGTCGGTCACGTTCAAAGGCGAGCTGCAAGCGCTCGGCTTCACCACATCGGCCTCCTTTCGCAACGATGTCGCCTATCGAGAGTCGCGCACGACTCGCAACACGCGCGACCGGCGAGCGATCGCAAAGATGTCGCGGCGGGGTCGGGAGGTCGTGCGGGAAGGTTGGGTCGGGCACGAGTTCGACGTGCTCTCGGCGTGGTGGGAACTCGGTGTCCGGGTCCCCTATCCGGTGTCGACGGATCGCTCGAGCTCGGTGTTGCTCGAGTACCTCGGCAACGAGGGAGGGGCCGCACCACGGCTCGCGGCAGGCGGGCCTGAGCTCGGCGGCGGTCGATGACGCGTGGACGCAGCTGCTCGACTCGCTCCATCTCGTCGTCGTCGGGGGGTGGGTGCACGCCGACCTGTCGGCGTACAACCTCCTTTGGTGGAAGGACCAGGTGTGGCTGATCGACGTGCCGCAAGCCGTCGAGCTCCACCGCGACGAACGGCTACGACCTCCTCCACCGCGACGTCGTCAACATCTGTCGGTGGTTCGCGTCGAAAGGCGTCGCCGCGGCGGAGGATCCCGATGCGGTGTTCGCGTCCTCATGCGCTGACGTCAGTCGCCTACGGTCGGCCAGGTGGGTGAACGCATCGACCACCTGAACCAGAACATCGCGTGGTGGCAACGGCGGGCTGTGGAGGAATCGGCGCACGCCCCACGGCTGTGGGCACTCGACGAGCCGACATGGGGGATCTTCAACATCCCCGAGTCCGAGGCGCGCCTGTTGCCGTCGGACCTCGACGGCCGATCTGTGGTGGAGCTCGGATGCGGGACCGGGTACGTGTCAGCGTGGCTCGCGGTCGGCGCGGGGCGCGCCCGGTCGGGATCGATCCCACGCCCACCAGCTCGCGATCGCTCGCACCCAGCAGCGGGAGACGGGGCTGTCGTTTCCGCTCGTGCCGCGCCGCGGGCGAAGCAGTCCCGATGAAGAGCGGCGCGTTCGACGTGGTCATCAGCGAATACGGAGCCGCGATCTGGGCGGATCCTTATCGATGGATCCCTGAGGCCGCGCGCCTGCTCCGGCCCGGGGGCGAGCTGATCTTCCTCGGGAACAGCACGCTTCTGATGCTGTGTGCGCCTGACGGTGACGAGACTCCTGCCACCGACCAGCTGCTTCGTCCGCAGTTCGGGATGCACCGGTTCACATGGCCCGACGATCCGACCGTCGAGTTTCACCTGAGCCACGGCGACTGGATCAGGTTGCTCCGCGAAAACGCCTTGATCGTCGAGGACCTCATCGAGCTCCGCCCCTCTCCCGAGGCCCGAACGAGCTACGGGTTCGTCGCCACCGACTGGGCCCGACGATGGCCCGCCGAGGAGGTGTGGCGGGCGCGCAAGTCGACCGACCGCGCGACCGAGGCCCAGGTCTGAAGACCTGGGCCTCGTGATCTCGCCAGACATCGTCAGCTCATCGAGGCCTCCACCGCCTCGAAGGCCATGAGCGCCTGCACCCCAGACATGTCGGAGTTCATCAAGGTCACGACGAGGGTGCCGCTCTCGGGATCGAACCCGGCGAACGATCCCTGAGCGGCCCCGGTACCCATGTGGCCGTACACCGTCACCTTGTCGGTCGAGTAGGTCTCCAACCCGAGGCCGTAGCCGTGGACGACTCCGTACGCCGAGTAATCCTCGCCGGGAGTGAATGTCTCCATCTCCGCCCGAATGCGATTGGAGACGAGCCGGCCATCGGCCAGAGCCTCAGCAAACACGAGCAGGTCCGATGCCGTGGATTGCAGCCCTCCTGCGGCACCCCCGACAGACGGATGCACCGTGGCCGGGTCGAAGGCCACGAGGCCGGTGTCGGCAACGACGAAGCCCGGGGCTTGGTCGGAACCGACGAGTCCGGTGCTGCGCATGCCGAGCGGCTCGGTGATCCGCTCTCGCACCGCGTCGTTCCAGGTCTCGGATGTCACACGGGTGATGAGCTCCCCGAGGACGACGTAGTTCGTGTTCGAGTAGTGGAAGGTTGTGCCCGGCGCATCGAACCGACCGGCAGCCTCGGCGACGTCGATCTCCTCCAGCGGTGTCCACTCGCGCCCCGCGTCATGGAGCACCGGGGCCGACGGCCAGTACTCGTTCAGGCCGCTGGTGTGCTGCAGCAGCTGCCGTGGGGTGATCGGCGCGAGCGTGGGCCGCTCGGGGAAGTACGGACCGATCGGGGCATCGAGGTCGATCGCGCCCTCGTCGGCGAGCTGGAGCACGACGACGGCCACGAAGGTCTTCGTGAGGCTGCCGATGTTCCACGGGACGTCCGGATCGACCGCGCCGCTGTCACTGCTCAGCTCCTTGGTGCCGGACGTGACGGTGAGCGTGGTGCCGTCGGCCTCGCGGAGCGCAAGGACGGCGCCGGCGAACTCGTGGTTGGCAAGGTGGGTGTCGAGGATGCCGGTCAGCTCGCGCTGGAGGGCGGTCGGCGCCGACGCTGGCGGCGGCTCGGACGCGGGTACTTCGGTCGACGGTACGACGACGGTCGGCGCCGGCGTGCTCGGTGCGCTCGGGGGGTCCCCGGAGCTCTCACCGGAGGAGCAGGCCGAGGCGAAGGTGAGGGCAACGATCAGCGAGGTCGCTGCGACGGTGAGCCGGCGGGACCGCCGGCGAGGGTTCGTGGTGTGGTCTGAGGTCTGGTCTGCGGTTGTCATCGTGGGCTCCTTTGCGGCGTGCGTTGTCATGGTCCGACGATGCGCCCGCGTCTGCGTTCCCGTCGTCGCCCCGCGGGTCATGGTTGCGAGGCGACGCGTACATCTCGGGATGTACGCCGGATCGGCGCCGAGGCCGATGCGCGCCGCGACACCGGCTCGGTACGGTCGAGAGGTGCCGTCGACCGCGCCCATGACCCGGCTGTCGCACTGGCTGGAACGGACACCCCCATGGCTGCTCGCGGGCGCGTTCATCGGTTCCGCCGCTCTCGTCACGGTCGCGATGCTGAGGGCCCACGACGCGGAGGGGATCGCGCCGACGTTGCTCCTGTTGGGCGCGTTCGTCGTCGGCGCCTACCGGCCCGCCGCGAGGTCGCGGCAGCAGCGATCGCCATGGCCGCATTGCTCATCGCGCTGCTCGTCGGGGATGTCCCGGCCTTCGAGAGCGTCGAGTTCGCCGTCACCGCGAGCGCGTTCGGGATCGTCTTTCTCATCGGCTGGACGATGCAGTCACGCCGGCGCCGCATCGAGGCGTTCGAGCGCGAGCGCCTGGCCGCCGAACGTCGAGCCGCCGCGGACGAGCGGCTGCGCATCGCGCAGGAGATGCACGACGTGGTGGCGCATTCGCTTGGCCTGATCGCCGTGCAGGCCGGCGTGGGGATGCATGTGATCGACTCCGACCCCGCTGAAGCTCGACGGTCGCTCGAGAACATCTCACAAGCCAGCCGCTCGAGCCTGGCCGAGATTCGGCGACTACTCGGCGTGATCCGCACGACCGAGGGCTCGCCGAGCTACACGCCCGCTCCCGGGCTGCAGGACCTCCCCCGCCTCGCGAAGGAAGTGACGGCCGCCGGTCTCACGGTCGACGTGCAACTCGAGGGTGACCTCGACGGTGTGCCGCCTGGCGTCGGCCTCGCTGCGTACCGGATCGTGCAGGAAGCGCTGACCAACTCGATCCGACACGCGAGCGCGAGACATTCGGTCGTGAGACTCGACAACGGCGTGGGTCAGCTGGTCATCGAGGTCACCGATGACGGCAACGGCCCGAAGGTCACGACCGGCGTCGGGAACGGGTTGGTGGGGATGCGCGAGCGAGTTGCCGTGTACGGAGGTTCACTCGAGGCCGGAGCCGGGCCCGATGGTGGCTTTCGTGTCACGGCTCGACTCCCCTACGAGGAAGCGGAGCGATTGACGTGATCAGGGTTGCGATCGTCGACGACCAAGCCCTCGTACGCGCCGGCTTCGCGGTGTTGCTCCGGACTGCTGACGACATCGACGTCGTGGGTGAGGCCGAAGACGGACAGGTCGCGGTGGATCTCGTCTCGCGAGAGCGACCGGACGTCGTCCTGATGGACATCCGGATGCCGAACATGGACGGCGTGGAGGCGACGCGTCGGATCACGAGCGACGACCGGCTCTCCTCGACGCGGGTGCTGATCCTCACGACGTTCGATCACGACGAGTACGTCTTCGACGCGCTGCGAGCAGGCGCCAGCGGCTTCCTCCTGAAGGACACGCTGCCCGCCGATCTGCTCTCAGCGGTGCGGGTCGTCGCCGGCGGCGAGGCCCTTCTCGCTCCGAGCGTGACCAGGCGGTTGATGGAGAGCTTCGTCCAGCGGTCGGAAGCGTCGGCCAAGGCGCCTGAAGGCCTCGACCTGTTGACACCACGCGAGACCGAGGTGCTCACCGCTGTGGCACGCGGCCTCTCCAACACCGAGATCGCGGACACACTCTTCATGTCGCACGCCACTGCCAAGACCCATGTGAGCCGCCTGCTCACCAAGCTCAACGCGCGCGACCGTGCTCAACTCGTGATGCTCGCCTACGAGGCGGGCGTCGTGACGCCGGGAGTCACGTGACAATCCCGTGACCGCCCTCAGACGAGTGCGGTGACGTCACCCCGGATCCCGAGCAGTGATTTGCCGTAGACCTCGGCGCTGATGTCGGGGCTCACAACCGCGTGGCGGCTGGCGACTTCGCTGTCGCGCCAGATCCGCTGCAGTGGACTGGACTCCGCGAAGCTCGACGCGCCGTGCGCGGACACAAGGATGCGGATCGCTTCCCGCGCGGTACGCAACGCTGACGCCGGTGTCCATTCGGGATTTCGCCCGTGCGTCGTAGTCGGGGTAGATGCCGAGGCGCGCCGCCTCGTCGATCTCGGCCGTGGCGCGATACGTGTGCAAGTGGGCGGAGTCGACCAAGGACGCCGCCTTGGCAACCGCCAGCTGGAACGACGGTGCGGCAACCTGGGTCTCGTAGAACGTGTACGACACCGACCGCTTCGGCGCCTTGTCGATCACGAGGTCCAGAGCTGCCTGTGCGAGCCCGAGCTGCGGCCCGACCAGGATCAGCGCGGCGACGGGGATGAAGCCGGATCGGTAGAGCGCCTCGTCAGTGAACGGTGTCGCCGATCGGCCCTGGATCGCTTCGACGGCGGAGAGGTAACGGTGGGACGGGACGAAGACGTCCTCAGCGACGATGGTGTTCGACGCGGTCCCGCACATGCCTGCGACGAACCAGGTGTCCTCGATCGTCACCTCGTTCATCGGAACGAGCACTATCCCCTGGTCGACGAATCCGCCGTGGGCGTCGACGAGCGGCACGCCGACCAGTGCCCATTGGGAGTGCGCCGAACCACTGGCATAGCTCCAGCGACCGCTGACACGAAAGCCGCCATCCACGGGCGTAGCCGACGAGGTCGGCGCGAGCACACCGGCCACCCGGTTGTTCGGGTCGTCGCCCCACACGTCGATCTGCGCTTGCTCCGGCCAGAGACCGACGAACCACGCGCACACGTTCATGAGGCTCGTCACCCACGAGGTCGAGCCGCAGCCTCGGGCGAGCTCGCGGGACACCTCGAGCTTGGTGCGGAAGTCGGTCTCGAGACCTCCGAAACGCTTGGGTCGCATGATCGAGAGCAGCCCGGCCTCGTCAAGCGCAGTGATGTTCTCCTCGACCACCTTGCGGTCAGCCTCGCTCTGCGCGGCGTTCTCGGCCAACAGCGGAACGAGCTTCGCCGCTCGAGCGACGAGGTCCTCGCGCAGCGCGATCTCCTCGGCAGTGACGGATGGGCGGTCCAGGATGATGCTCATCAGGAGTCCTCCACGCGGCTCGGTGACACGTGGGCTCAGTATGTCAACGCGACGGCCTCAGCGCCTCGGGCCGTCGCGACCTTCGCCCCGTGCGATCTCTTCCTCGAGAGCGTGCAGAACTGGGAGGGTGGCGTGGTCCTTCGCGCGACCGGCCGCCTCCTTCGAGCGAATGACGTCGCGCAGCGCGGCGACCCTCACCCGGACGCCGTCGATGTCGAACTCGTCGCTGCGCTCGACGAGGGCGGCGTAGTCGTCGAGCGCCGCGGGCGCGAACGTGAGATCGAGGTCACCGCAACTCGTCGTGAGATTCAGCGTCGCCATCGACTCGAGGAGCGCGGGATGCGGATCGAAGGGCACGCCGTCGGGCGTGTCGACAACCCGCAATCGGGCGTCGAGCGACCGCAGCGCATTGGCGAGCCGCTCCAGGTTGTCGCGATCCCTCGCCGGGACGATGTCGGCATCGTTCGTCATCGCGGGCGACCCGTGGAGCACGCCAGCGAGCCCGCCGATCAACACGTAGTCGACGGCGTGATCGCGAAGCGCCCGGAAGATGCATTCCGGGTCGAGTGGCGCGGGCATCAGTTGACCTTGCGGGCGAGAGCGAGCGTACGGCTCACGTTCGCGACCGACGCGAGACGCTGCACCGGGGTCATCGCGAGCTGCTGACGGATCTGCGCCCGGTCGACATCGTCGACCTCCGCCGAAAGCACGAGCCGCCGTCCGCAGGCGCGCAGAATGCGAGCCAAGGTCGACAGCCGGGGCTCGTCGCCGCCGCGCTCCGACCGCGAGACGACCGATTGCGTCGTGCCGAGCCGTTCGGCCAGAGCCGCCTGGGTCAGGCCCGCGTCGGTACGAGCCTCACGAATGAGCATCCCGGCGTCCATGACCGTCGAGTATAGCGATACTGCGATGTCCGTACATAGCGATACAGCGCTATTACGGCACGACCATCACGGAACCAGGAGATAGCGATCCCGAAGCGCGGCCGCCGGCTTTTTCGGGAGGGCGCCGGCGGCAAGCAGCTCCTCGAGCGTCACGGAAGAGAAGGTCGAGTCGTCCGAGAGGAGCGCTCCATACCGCGCACACTGGTCGACGAGATCGATGTTGCCGGCGGGATGGACGACCACGTAGCGACCCCAGCTCCACTCGCCACTCGGATGCTGAAGCATCGAGAGCACGAGCAGGTGCTCGAGCCACATGACGAGCAGGTCGGTGCCGTTGACCTCGTCGATCGCTCCCGGTGCAAAGGCGCCCGACCGGTCCATCACCTCCGCGTATCGGGCGAGCCGCTCGGGCTTGGGTTGTTCGCGCTTCGCCCGCTCGTGGTACTTCGCGTCGACCGCCACGACGCCCCGGGTCCCATTGTCGAGGTCGACCACGAACGCGGCGTCGAACGAGATGAGGTTGCCGGTATACGCGGGGTCGAGCCAACCGGGCGAGTGCGCGAAGCGGACGTCGCTCACGGTGCCGGGCACATCGGGCCACCACGCGTGCACCGCGCCGTCGGCGAGCGCGAGATCAGCGGAAAGGTCGCCGAAGAGGTTGAAGGCCAGCGTCGGCGACCACAACAAGTCAGCAAAGAGTCGCTGGTGATCGATGCTCTGGTGCAGCTCGGGATTCGACACGCGTACCTGCGCCGCGTCGAACGCCTGGACGGTGACGAAGTTGGCACCGCTCTCACGCGCGTACTCCAAGGGGATGCGACTCCCCATCGGACGCGCTTTGTCACCAGACCGGGGTGCGATCGGCTGCGAACCGATCGGGTAGCCGTGAGACTCGCGCCACCGCGACTGGTGGAGCCGGGCTCGACGGCGAAAATCGGTCATCGCTGGGCGTCGGGGCACACGGTCGTCGCGCTCCCACGCGTGCGCCGCCTCCAGCTCCTGCTGCGACGGCGGCTCGCTCAATCGCTCAATCCCGCCCTCAATCCCGGCCCTGCCACGTGCAGATGCATGCCTCATTGCCCTCGGGATCGGCGAGCACCCAGAACGCGGGAGCCGCGCCATCGGAGATCAGCGTGCCCCCGGCCGCGAGCGCCGCCGCGATGCGTTGCGCGGCAACGTCGTGCGGAACGGTGACGTCGATGTGGATGCGATTTCGCTGCGGCCGAGACGCATCCATCTGCTGGAACCAGAATGCGGGGCCCCGCCCGTAGGGGTCGACAGAGTCGTCGTCCAGGTGCGCCTTGTAGCCCAGCACCGCTTCCCAGAACGGCTTCACGCGAGCGATGTCGAGCGCATCGATCGCGATCTCGAGTTGCATGGCCACGACGGGCTCCGCGGCAACGCCGAGCTCGTTCGCGATCGCCGAGATCCGGCGAGCGAGGTCGACGTCGCGCTGAGTGAGACCATCAGCGTCGTGCGTCGTGAGGAGCACGTGCACCCGCGGGTAGGTGACCGTGAGATCAGGGTGGTGGTTCGCCTCGTCGGCCGCCGCACCGACCCTCGACGCGAACTCCAAGCCCTTCGCCATTGATCCCGTCTTGAACGACGACTGCAGCGAACGCAGGAGCACGCGCCAGTCCTCGAGTCCCTCGCTCTCGCTGACCTGGGTGGAAGTGAGCGTGTCTGTCATGACGCAAACGTTCCCAGAATTCAGAGGTCGCTATTCATTTTCGGCGTCGACTCACCTAGTGCCGGGACGCTCCGAGCACCGGGTGACCGGCCATCAACGAAGGCACTGACGAACGATGCGGCTGAGCTCGACCGCTCGCGCGTCCATGCCGCCGGGCAACGGCAGCCGCTGCACCGTGTAGCCGAACGCGACGTCGTACATCGGATCGCAGAATGCAAGCGAACCGCCAGCGCCGTCGTGCCCGAAAGCACGCATGCTCCCGAAAGGCCACCGCGGCGCGCAGGGCACCTGGAAGATCACGCCGAAGCGCGCCTCCAGGCCGGTGCCCAGCTCGATACCCGACACTTGGATCTGCGACATCTGCGCGATCGTGTCGTCGGTCAGGACACGAGGCTGCCCGCCGATCTCGTGACGAACCGACGCGTAGAGAGCGCCGAGACCACGTGCGCTGGCGAGCACGCCTGCAGCAGGCGGGCCGACGCGACGAAGGTGCACGTCGTTCACCCGGCTCAACATCTCCATCGGGTTGCCGGGCGGCAGAGACTGAGCAGTGATGTCGTCGCCGCCCCCGAGCGCGCCCGGCGACTCCGCGAGGAAGGCCATCAGCTCTTCCACCGAAGGAGGCTGCGCCTCGACGACACGGTGATCCTCGGACGCCGGCGTTCCCATCCAAACGTCAATGCCCCGGGGGGCGGTGACCTCCTCGCGTAGGGCGTCAGCAACGGTGCGGCCGTCGATGCGACGGACGAGCTCGTCGGCAAGTGTGCCGATCGTGACTGCGTGATAGAGGAACGCCTGCCCTGGTTGCCAGAACGGCCGCTGTGCGGCCAATCGTTCGGCCAACGGCGTGTGCCCGAGCAGCTCGTCCCAGGTGAACCCGCCATCGACACCGGGCAGCCCGGCCTGGTGCGACAACATCTGCCGAACGGTCACCGCATCCTTGCCGCACTGTGCGAACTCGGGCCAGTACGACGCGACCTTCGCGTCGAGGTCGAGCTGACCCCGCTGGACGAGCAGCGCGATCACGATCGCGGTGGCGCCTTTGCTGCTCGAGTACACGGGCAGGAGCGAATCGGGGTCCATCCCGACGCCGCCCGTGAGATCGAGGACGCGCTCTGGTCCGACATGCACGCACAGCTGGGCGCTATAGGTCGGATCGGCCTTGCAGAACCCCTCGAACGCGTCGCGTACCGCTGCGAACATCGACATGGAAGGTGACGCTAGGTCACCGGAACTGGCCGGGACCGAGGCGACGATGACTCGTTAGCGTGGGTGTCCCCAGAGGAGGTCCCGCATGACGAGCTTTCCGAACCGACCCCACACCGCGCTTCTCGTGATCGACGTGCAAAACGGCGTCGTCAACGGCTCGCTCCAACGCGACGAAGTGGTCAGCAACATCAGCACTCTCGTCGAGAAGGCGCGGGCCGAGGATGTTCCTGTCATCTGGATCCAACACACCTCCGATGAGCTTCCCCAAGGCAGCGATCAGTGGCAGTACGTCAGCGAGCTGCAGCGGAGCGACTCCGAGCCGCTCGTGCACAAGCGCTACGGCGATTCGTTCGAAGAGACCGACCTCGAGTCGCACCTCGCGTCGCGCGGCATCGGCCGGCTGATCGTGACCGGCGCGCAGACCGACGCCTGCATCCGTTCGACGCTGCACGGAGCGTTCACCCGCGGCTACGACACGCTGCTCGTCGGCGACGCCCACACGACGGAGGACCTCTCAGAGTGGGGCGCGCCTCCGCCCGACAAGGTGATCGCGCACACCAACCTCTACTGGAAGTACCAGACGGCGCCCGGGCGCGTCGCCGGTGTCGTCGACACCGCCGACGTCAGCTTCGAGGCGGACGAGATGGCTTCTTCGTCGTAGCGCCGCGGCTCAGTCGACGAGGGCGGCGTAGACGAGCTTGCGGAGCTCGGCGCGAATCGGCCAGGTACTCGAGGGCAAGAGCTGGGTGAGGAACAGGCCGGTGATGCCCTCCCTGCGATCAACCCAGAACGCGGTGCTTGCCGCGCCGCCCCACGCCATCTCCCCGCGAACAGAGGTTCTTGGCCTTGACCGGGTCGATCACCACCGAGAAGCCGAGCCCGAACCCTGTGCCGGAGAACGTCGTCTCCGAGAAGAGTGGCCGGCCGACCTGCTCGAGGTCCTGGTTTGCGGGCAGGTGGTTCTGGCCCATGTAGTCGACGGTCCGCGACCCCAGGATGCGCACGCCGTCGAGCACCCCGTTGTTGAGGATCATCTGCGAGAAGCGCATGTAGTCGTACGCGGTGCCGACGAGACCGCCACCTCCGCCGAGGAATGCGGGCGGCGCCGTGCCGCGACCGCCGAGCGCCGGCAACGTCACGGCCTTCCGCGTTCCCGGAGCGGGCATGTAGAGCGCGGCGAAACGGTCGGCTTGCCCGTCGTTGCACCAGAACGAGGTGTCGCTCATGCCGAGAGGCGCGCAGATGCGCTGCTCGATGAAGTCGCCGAGCGACTGACCCGACACGACTTCGACCACTCGACCGAGCACGTCGGTCGACACCGAGTAGTTCCACTCGGTGCCGGGCTGGAACAGCAGTGGCATCGAGGCCCACACATCGCACGCGCCGGCGAGATCCATTCCCGCAGGAGTTCCCCACTCGAAGCCGGCCTGTCGGTAGAGGTGGTCGATGCCGTTCGCGTACACGAACCCGTAGGTGAGCCCCGACGTGTGCGTGAGCAGGTTGTGGATCGTCATCGGCTGCTCTTGGGCCACGGTGGCGGGATTCGTCGCCGGCCCCTTGAGGTAGACGCGGGTGTCGCCGAACGACGGGATGAACTTCGACACCGGGTCGGTGAGCTCGAGCTTGCCCTCCTCGAACAGGATCATCGCGGCGACCGACGTGATCGGCTTGCTCATCGAATAGAAGCGGAACACGGTGTCGAGCTCGACCGGGCGCGCCCGCCTCCATGTCGCGCTGGCCGTAGGTCTCGAGGTACGGCGTCTCGCCGTGACGCGAGACCGCGATGAGCCATCCCGGCAGGCGCCCGTCGTCGACGTACGCCTTGAAGTGCTCGGTGATGCGAGCGAGGCGATCGGCGTCGAAGCCCAGCTCCTTCGCCTCGGCGGTGACGGCGGGCACGGGCATCGTGGACTCCTTCGGTCGCAACGGCGATACTTCGGTCGGCGGCCGCCACGCTAACCGGAGGTGCGAGTCGGGATGCCAGTCCGGAGCTTGGTCTCGACGCTGGCGAAGTCGTGGGCGCTGCAGCCACAGTCGGAGCAGGTGACGACGCCGGTCGAGGTCGGCGTGCGTCCTCGTAGGCCTCGCGGCGAATGGAGGATGACGGCGTTGTTGAGGAGCTGGATGTCTCCGGGCTGGAAGTCCATCTCGACGTGGAAGGTCGGGTCGTTGGCAACGGTCTCGATGAGGTCGAGCGCTTCGCGCTGCAGCGTCGTGAGCCTGGGCACGTCGGGGTGGCGTTGCGCGTCGCGGATGTACCAGCCGATGTAGAAGAAGCGCGGCGTGCCGTTCACGTCCTGGAGGATCGGCAGCGCGAACGCGGGCGCTTCGCCGGGCGACTCCTCGCCGTTGCGATCCCACCACATCGGCTCGTAGAGCACGTCGAGCAGGTCAGGTCGGCGACGGAGGATCTCGTTGTAGACCGCATAGCTGCTCGCCAGCTTGCTCTCGCCACCGGAGCGCGCCCCGTGCAGACACAGCAGCCCGATGATGTCCGCGCCGTCGGTGTGGAAGTCCTGACGCTCGCGGGTGCGATAGAGACGAACCTCGGGTCCGGTTCTCGCTCACCCGCTCGTCGCGCACGTGTCCGAGCAGTGTGCCGGCCGCATCCTGGCTCACGGGTGTGCCGAGGTGTAGGCCGAGAGCGAAGTACGCGAGCTCGACCTCCTCCGCGGTGAGCAGATCCGTCGGGAAGCGCCGAAGGAGCACGAAGCCGCGGCCGCGTGCCAGGGCGTCGACGACGTCGCCGAGCGTCGTCCGCAACGAGCGGCAACGCTGCATCGGCGCGGCTGAGAGTGGCGATGGTGCGACCCGTGGTCTGCGCGGACACGAGCGACCGAGACCAGCTCGTCGTCGCTGGTCGTCGGTCAGCTCGATGGTCCATTTGCGGGGGTCGGCGACATCGGCCGCTTGCCAAACTGCGTGGGACCTGATCGGCGGCCGATGCGCGTCGGTGGCGGTCATCAGCAGCAGCGCGCCTCGGCCTCCGGCACCGACGCGCAACAGAGGGAGTCGTCGACCTGGTCGTCGACCTTCACGCTGCTCTGGCCGAACGAGTCGCTGTCCTCGAGCACGGTGTAGATCTCCCACGCCCCGTCGGGGCCGTCGACCCAGACCTTGTCCTGCTTGGCGAAGCAACAGGTGCCGGACTCCTCGACGAGTCGACGCCTTCGTCGGTCAGGCGGCGCTGGTGGGCCCACACCGCGTCGACTCGTCTTCGACCTCGACGCCGAGGTGGTTGAGGCGAGCGTCGGCGTCGGCCTTCTCGAAGAGGACCAGCTTGAGCGGCGGGTCGGCGATCGCGAAGTTCGCGTAGCCGGGCTTGCGCTTGTGCGGCTGGGTCGCGAAGAGCTTGGAGTAGAACTCGACGGCGTCGTCGATGTTCGGGACGTTGAGGGCGAGCTGGACTCGGGACACGGTTTCCTCCGGACCTTGGTAACCTATAGACAATCGTCAATGTATCGACAATCATCGATGAATGCAAGGGGTTCGATGAAAAGGGTTGCGACCATCGAGGCATGCTGCGCACCGCTGCTGTCGGCGCCGCTCGGCGATGCTGAGGCCGATGAGCTGGCGCTCGCGTTCAAGGCGCTCGCGGATCCCGTTCGCCTCCGGTTGCTCTCGCTCATCGCGGCCGCGCCCGAGGGCACCGCGTGCAGCTGCGATCTCGAGGAGCCGGTGGGCAAGAGCCAGCCCACCGTGTCGCATCACCTCTCCGTCCTGGCGGACGCGGGGCTGATCACCAAGGAAAAGGTCGGACGGTGGGTGAACTGCACCGTCGTGCCCGAGCGGTTGGCACAGCTGCGCGCCGTCCTCGACGTCTGACCCGCCAGGCTGCTTGCCCTCCGCATCCAGATCAACGACAATCCATAGCGATGAGGATCGATATGGATGCGCCCATCGACGCAGTGAAGGCGCTCGCCGAGCCACTGCGCTGGCGCATCGTCGAGTTGCTCGGCGCCGAAGAGCTGTGCGTCTGTCACCTCGTCGAGGAGCTCGACACTCCGCAGCCGCTGGTGAGCCACCACTTGAAGGTGCTCCGCGACGCGGGGCTGGTCGAGACGGAGCGCTTCCGGTACTGGACGTACTACCGATTGCGCACCGACGCGGTGTCCGACCTCGCGCGCGCGTTGGGACGCATCGCCGAGCGAGCGCCGGCGAGCAGCGACCGCCGCCGCCCGTGTTGCTGAGCCGATGAGCATGACACTCGCCCGCAAGGCCACGGCCGAAGGTGTCGGCACCGCGCTCCTCGCCGCCGTCGTCGTCGGGTCGGGGATCTTCGCCCAGCGCCTCTCGCCCGACGACATCGGGCTGCAGCTGCTCGAGAACTCGACCGCGACCGCGGCCGGCCTCGTCGCGCTCATCCTCGCGTTCGGCTCGGTCTCCGGCGCTCACTTCAACCCGGTCGTGTCGCTCGCCGACCGCATCTTCGGCGGGCTCTCGACGCGGGAGTTCGCCGCCTACGTCCCCGCGCAGATCGCCGGGGCGTGCGCCGGGGTGATCGTCGCCAACCTGATGTTCGACCTCGACGCCGTCACGGTGTCCACGCAGGCTCGCGATGGGAGCGGGGTGCTGCTCGGCGAGGTCGTCGCCACCTCGGGGCTCCTCGTGGTGATCCTCGGCGTCGTGCGCTCCGGGTCGGGTCGCGGCCGCACCCTTCGCCGTCGCCGGATACATCGCCGCCGCGTACTGGTTCACCTCATCCACGAGCTTCGCCAACCCGGCCGTCACCATCGGCCGCACCCTCACCGACACCTTCGCCGGCATCGAGCCGTCCTCGGCCGTCTGGTTCATCCCCGCGGCAGATCGTCGGTGCGCTCCTCGCCGTCGCGCTCGCCGATTCCTGTTCCCCGACACCCCCGCCCTCGACGTCGTCGTCCCCCACGAGCACTCCGAAGCCGGCTCGTCCCCCTCGACGCGATGCCTCGGCCGAACCGCGCGCACGATCCGGCGTTCCCACGTGCTCTTCCTCTGCGTCCACAACGCCGGCCGCTCGCAGATGGCCCTCGGCTGGTTCAACCATCTCGCCGGCGACCACGCCGTCGTGTGGTCGGGCGGTTCCGAACCCGGCAAAGAAGTCAACCCGTCGGCCGTCCTCGCGATGGCCGAGGTGGGCATCGACATCGCCCAGGAGTTTCCCAAGCCCTGGACCGACGAGATCGTCGAAGCTGCCGATGTCGTGGTCACGATGGGGTGCGGCGACGCGTGCCCACTCTTCCCTGGCAAGCGCTACGAGGATTGGGAGCTCCCCGACCCGGCCGGCCAGGACCTCGAGACGGTGCGCTCCATCCGCGACGAGATCGAGCAACGTGTGCGCGAGCTGCTTCAGTCGCTCGGAGTGAACACAGCCTGATCGCTGGGGCGCTAACAATGCCGCGGTGGACATCGAGACCTACCAGCGGCTCGGGCTCGACCGGCCGTACCCGCTGGACGACATGCAACGAGTGGTCAACGGGCACATGCTCGGCGAGATCGTGAACCAGACGGCCCTACCGGGGGATGCGCAATACCACCCTTGTGCCGAGGCCTTCCCCCGTGACGGCACTCCGCGGGGAACGATCGAGCGGGTGGAGAGCTTCGCGAGTCGGGTGTTCCCGGCCACCAGCCGCGCCATCTCGATCTACGTGCCTCAGCAGCTCGACCCGGCCGGTCCGCCGCCCGCGCTGATCGTCTTCAACGACGGGGATCTCTACCTGCCCGACGACGGACCGGTGCGTCCGACGACGGTGCTCGACAGCCTCATCCATCGCGGTGAGATCCCCGTGACCGTCGGGGTGTTCGTCAACCCGGATGGGCTACATCGCAACGACGAGTACGACCCGCTCACCGATCGATACACGACATTCCTCCTCGACGAGGTGCTTCCGATGGCGGAGGACCGGGTCGGCGCCCGTTTCACTCACGACTCGAAGCACCGGATCATGTGCGGCATCAGCAGCGGCGGCATCTGCGCGTTCACCGTTGCATGGCAGCGGCCCGACCTCTTCGGTGTCGTGCTCAGCCATTGCGGGTCGTTCGTCAACATCCGCGGCGGACACAACTACCCCTACCTCGTGCGCACGACGGAGCGGAAGCCGATCAGGGTCTTCCTCCAAGACGGTGAGAGCGACCTGGACTGCCTGCTCGGCAACTGGCCGCTCGCCAACCGCGAGATGGCCTCAGCCCTCGCGTACGCGGGCTACGACTTCACGTTCGTGATGGGCGACGGCTCGCACAACCTGCGCCATGGCGGCGCGATCTTTGCGGACTCGCTGCGCTGGCTGTTTCGGCCGTGGGAGGACGCGCCATGACCACCGCGACGACGACAACCGCCGTGCTCCTCGAGGCCCTTCGGGCGCGGTATCCCCGGCGATCGGCTCATCGTCGACGAGGACGTGCTCGCAAGCCTCTCGCACGACGAGGCCGAGTGGGCGGCGGTGGGGCGTGCCGCCGTTGGCCTGAGGGCGCGGTCGGAAGCGGAGGTGCAGCACGCCGTCTCTGTGTGCGCGGAGTTGGGCGTGGCCGTCGTCGCGCGCGGCGCGGGGACGGGGCTCTCGGGTGGAGCGAACGCCACCGACGGCTGCGTCATCGTCGACCTGACGAAGATGGACAAGGTCGTCGACGTCGACGAGGAGAACCTGCTGGCGGTCGTGCAGCCCGGCGTCGTCAACAACGACCTGAAGGCGGCAGTGGCCGAGCACGGCCTCTGGTATCCGCCCGACCCGGCGAGCGCGCCGACCTCGACGATCGGCGGCAACGTCGCCACCAACGCGGGTGGCCTCTGCTGCCTCAAGTACGGCGTGACGCGCGACTACGTGCTCGGCATGCGCGCCGTCGTCGGAGGACCTGCCGGCTACGGCACCGCGGTCAGGCTCGGACGCAAGACCAACAAGGGAGTCGCCGGTTACGACATCGCCGGGCTGATGGTCGGCTCCGAAGGCACGCTCGGCGTCGTCACCGAGGTCACGCTGCGCCTACGACCCGCGCTCGTCGGCACCCCTCGCACCGTCGTCGGTGCCTTCAGCAGCCTCGTCGACGCCGGCCGCGCGGTTGCCCTCGTGACCCGCCGCGGCCTCACGCCGTCAGCACTGGAGCTGCTCGACCGTGTGTGCCTCGAGGCCGTCGAGGACTGGAAGCACCTCGGGATCGAGGCCGACGCGGCCGCCCTCCTCCTCGCTCGCATCGACACGCTCGGCGATGCCGGCGAGGCCGAGGCGCGGGCGTTGTCCGAGTGCTTCGAACAGTCGGGCGCGCTGTGGGCCAACCAGTCGACCGACGACCTGGAGGCCGAAGCGCTCTTCGAGGCTCGGCGGCTCGCCTATCCGGCGCTCGAACGACTGAGCCCGGTGCTCACCGAGGACATCTGCGTGCCGAGGTCGAAGGTGCCGGACATGCTCATCGAGGTCGAGGCGATCGCGGCCCGACACCGCGTGCGCATCGCAACGATCGCTCACGCCGGCGACGGCAACCTCCATCCCTTGTTGCTCACGCCGCCGGGCGACGACGCGGCCCGCCGCGCTGCGCAGCTCGCGTTCGAGGATCTGCTCGACGCGGCCATCGCTCTCGGAGGCACGGTGACCGGCGAGCACGGCGTCGGCCTCCTCAAGATGGGGGGCATGCGCCGCGAGCTCGACCCCGGCTCACTGCTGATGCAAGAAGAGGTGAAGCGCGCGCTCGACCCGCTCAATGTGTTCAACCCCGGCAAGGTGATCGCGCTCTGAACATGTCGCTCCCCTATCCGAACGACGGGCAGCCGAGTCCGACGTTTCCGCTCTACAGCCGCGGGAACATGGGCGAAGCGTTCCCGAACGTGATCAGCCCCATGAGCGGATCGCTGATGCTCGAGGCGAGCGAGCGAGCGCAGACCCGCTGGTTCGTAGAGACGGGCGCCGTCTCGAAGAAGCATGTCGACGACCCGGCGAACGCCATGTTCGTGCAGTTCTACGGCTACCTGTACGCGAACGCGTCGCTCGCTCGCATCGCGGCCGTCCGCGCTCCCGGGATGGGAGTCGATGATTTCGACGCCCAATACGGCGGCGTCGGTGTCCTGCCGCCGTACCGCCCTCGCCGCGGCGACCGAAGCCTTCTCGCGACGCTGCGGATGGGGCGCTTCGTGAGTCGAGCGTTTCGAAGTGGTGATTCGCAGCGGGCGCGGGCCGCCCAGCGGGAGGTGGACAGCTGGGTGTCGTCACTGTCGCCTGTGGGTGCGACGTCCGACGCGGCCCTGCTCGCGCGGGCGCGCCAGGCGTCGCGGTGGTTCGAACGGATGCTGCCCGAGATGATGACAGTGACGTTCCACGCGGGCGCGTCCCGCATCGTGATCGAGCGCATGACGGCAGCCGCGGGCGAGCCCGACGCCGCCAACGCGATCACGAGCGGCTTGGGCGGCGTTGCTTCGGCCGGCCCGCCGAGGGCGCTGTGGGAGCTCGGTCGCGCTGGTCAGGCGCTCGTCACAGTTGCAGGACCACTTCGCGCACGGCGTTGATGGGCTCGACCAGGGCTTGCGCCGCGACCCTGAGTGCGTGGACTTCGTGGAAGCGTTCGACGCCTTCCTGCAGAAGTTCGGCTTCCACGGTGCCGACGAGCTCGAGCTGGCGTCGCCGAAGTGGGGCACCGATCCCGACGTCGCCCTTCGGATCGTCGAGCGACTCAGACAGGCACCCGACGAACGCGATCCCGTCGAGGCGGCACACGCGCTGGCAGCCAACCGAGTCACCGTGACCGCTCGGGTGCGACAGAAGCTGCGCGGACCGAGACGACTGCTCTTCGACCGCGCCGTCCGTAGCGCGGCCCTGTACGTGCCCGAGCGCGAGGCGTCCAAGGTCGCTCTTGTCCGCGCCCTGTTCGAGGCTCGGCGTGCCCTGAACGAGCTGGCGCGACGTCACGACATCCCCCGAGACGACATCTACCTGCTCGTGCACACCGAGCTCGAGGCCGCGCTCGACGCTCCCGCCGCGTTCGCGTCGACCATCGAAGCACGTCGCAGATTGCGCGAGTCGCTCCAGCAGCGAGTTCCACCGTTCTGGTTCGAACAGCAGATCTCCGATCCGGGAGGATGGCCGCTTCGATCCGACGTCCCGAGAAATTCTGCTTCGAGCGAGCCGACGACGCGGCTGCAGGGGTTGGGTGTCAGCGCTGGTGTCGTCACGGGACGCGCTCGGGTGATCCTCGACCCGAACGCGCCTGCTGACCTCGAACCCGACGAGATCCTCGTCGCGCCCCAGACCGACCCCGCGTGGGCGCCGCTTTTCCTGGGCGCCGCTGGCGTGATCGTCGAGTACGGAGCCGTGATGAGCCACGCCGCCATCGTGGCCAGAGAGCTCGGCATTCCTGCGGTGGTCGGGATCGACCGCGCAACCGCCGACATCGAGACCGGCGCCACCGTCACGATCGACGGCACAACCGGCGTCGTCACCCTCGAGCAGCGGTGAGGGTTACCGCCCGGTCTCACCCCGCGCGATCGAGAAGGTGTCGGCGGGGCTTCGCCGGTCGATGAGCGGATCGGCGTGGCGATGGAGGCGCACCCAGCGGGCGCCTCTTCGTTCGAAGACCTGTGTGGTCCGCAGCACCCATCGTTGTCGCTGTTCGACCCCCTCGACGGTTACCTCGTTTCGTTCGACCAGCACGACGACGACGACGTCACCTGAGACCACTGTCTTCACGACTTCCGTCTCGCCCGTGCCGCCCTTGAACAACCGCGCCATCGCTTGCTGTCGTTCTGGCAGGGCGGGTCCCCTGCCTGCCTCACCACCCCACGGACCGAAGATCGTCATGTCCTGGTCCTGTTCGGCGTCGAGGCCAGGGCCAACCCCGAGTTCGCCGTCGATCCATGCCTGTCGTCCGCGGTCGAGGGTGACGAGCAGATCCTCTACGTCGGTATGACTCACGGCCATCGTTCCCTCGATCCATCGATGCGGGCGGTAAGGGGCAATCGGCACAGTGTGTCCCGCGCTGCTCAGACGCCGCACGACCAGGGTCGGCCGATCGCTCCGCCTCAGCGCACTCCGAGCGCGTCCTCCAAGAACGCGATCACCCGTGCCTCCCATTCATCAGGCGCGGCTTCGAGGCCGTCGGTGTGCCCCGCGCCTTCGACGTTCCAGATCTCCACCCGATCAGGGGCAGCTGAGCCGATGTAGGTCGCGGCGTGTCCCTCGTCCGCGACATTGCCGGCAGTGATCAGCAAGTACCGGGTGGCGCCGGAGCCCGTCACCGCGGCGCGCATCGCGGTCGGAGGGCTGGCGTCGGTCAGCGCGTCGGTCACCCAGTCCTGGAGGCGCTCGAGCCGCTCCTGTACCAGGCCACGCACTCCGAACTCGTCGGACAGCCAGCCCTCGTCGGCCGCCGTGCGCGCGGTCGCGCCCTCCGCGACCACCGCTTGGATCAGGTCGTTCGACCCGCTGGCCCCGATGGCCTCCTCTCCGCCCATCGACGATCCGACGACACCAATGCGTCCCGGGTCGACGTCGTCCCGTCCACGGAGGAACGCGGTCGCGGCAGCGACGTCCGCATCGCCGTGCCAGCCGAAGTCCATCGCACGCCCGCCACTTTCGCCGTGGCCACGGGCGTCGATCATGAGCACGCCGAAGCCATTGCGCGCGAGCACCTCTGCTTCGTCGAGCACGTTGGAGCGGGTCGAGCCGGCACCGTGCAACAGCACGACGGCAGCCCCGTTGCTCGACGGTAGGTACCAACCCGCCAAGTCCACCCCGTCAGCGGTCCTCACAGCTACGGACGAATACGCCAGTCCCCGACTGCCGGGCGTGGCACCGGTCGCCGGTCGCGGCACGTTCGTCGCCGCGACCGCCGGCCCGACCACGAACGCGACCAGCGCAACGATGACGGCCGATCCCAGGGCGCCGCCCACCCACCGGGTCCGCGAGCGGCCTCGCATCCGGGTGACCGTGCCTGCGACGAGCAGCGCCACGCCAGCGATGAGCGCCACCACGCCGGCGAGCGCCTGCGGCGACCCGGCGTCCTTGGCGACGAAGGGCAGGAATCCGGCGCCGACGGCGACCATGACGGCGCCCGCGGCGACGAACACCCAGCCCCGAGCTCGATCACTGAGGGAAGGCACAACGCCTCGCGGGGCCGTGGTGACGCCTGAAGCCGTGACTGTCGAAGTCGACACGCGGATCACCTCAGTGGTCAGCGTGCCTCCCGCCGGCCTCAACCCGTAGGGCCGAACGTCCTCTCTCGGACCGTCAGCGCTTGTCGAACGCGAGCTCGAATCGCTGCACGGCGCCCGCGAAGATGTTCCGCTCGATCACCGGCTCGCTGACCACACGCAGATTCGTGAATCGCCGCGTCATCTCGGTGAACAGGAGCTGCAGCACCATCCGGGCGAGTGACTGGCCGATGCACACGTGCGGCCCGAAGCCAAATGCGATCTGCGGGTTCGGATTGCGGGTGATGTCGAAGCGGAACGGCTCCTCGAACACTGCCTCGTCGCGGTTGCCCGACGGATAGAGGAGCGCGATGCGGTCGCCCGCGTGGACCGGGGTGTCGCCGACGTGGTCGTCCGCGATCGGCCGTGCGGAACATCTGGTTGAGCGGCGACACCCACCGCAGGATCTCCTCGACCGCGCCGTGGATCAGAGACGGGTCTTCAGCGAGTCGTTCCCACTGGTCCTGGTGATCGCAGAACACGCGCAGGCCGCGACCGATCGCCGTGCGAGTCGTCTCGGCGCCACCCGAGATGAACAGGCCCGTCTCGTTCATGATCGTGTGGTCCTTCATCGGGCAGCCGCCCACCGTCGCGTTCGCCCACACCGAGATGAACGAGTCGTTCGGCTCGTCGCGGAACCGCGGCACCGCGTCGTTGAGGTACGCCTGGAACTCGGTGATCGCGGCCATCACGCCCTGCATCACCTCTCCACTCCCGTCGCGCATGATCGAGTCGAGACGCATCATCCGCTCCGACCACGTCTTGAGGTCACGCCAGCGGTCCTGCGGGAAGCCGAGGAGGTCGGCGGTGTGGCGACTCGGGAGCTGCGCGGCGAGCGTGTCCACAACCTCCATCTGGCCAGCATCAGCGACCGCGTCGAGCAGCTCGTCGATGAGTGCCCGCAGCGGCTGCTCCTGGGGGACGACGCCGCGCGGCGTGAGGCGCCGGGCGACGAGCGCGCGCTGCTGGGCATGCCCAGGGTCGTCCTGGGCGATCATGTTGTCCTCTTCAGGCGACCACATCGAGCGGTAGCCGCGACTGCTGACGAAGACGGCCGCCCTCCGCTCTACGTCCATGAGGTCGGCGTGCCGGGTGACGCCGATCATCCCGGTCTTCGGATCGTGGTACACCGGGTCGTTGGCGCGCAGGTAGGTAAGCGACTCGTGCATGCCGTCGAGGTCGGCGTAGAAGCCCTCGTCGAGGAGATCCGGTGTGGTGTTCACGGCCATCGCGCGTGTGTAGCACGGTAAGTTCCGACACCGTGAACCGCATCGAGATCGAGATCGAGCTGCACCGGGGTCGGGCCGACGCACTCGAGTGGGTCTCGTCGCTCAGCGAGGAGCAGCAGCGCGAGCCGCGGACGCGCAGCGAGCACGACCCCGAGTCGTGGTGGACTCCCGCGGACCACTTCGTCCACACCACGCTGATCGAGCGCAGCTTCAACGAGATGGTGCGGCGCCATCTGCGCGGCGAGCAGGGCATGGATGCCGAGATGGTGGACGAGTCGGGCAAGGCGCTGCGCCCGCTCGAGGACCTCATGGCCTACGTCCACGCCTACACCGAGGGATGGAAGAAGGAACAGGAGGGCAAGCCACTCGACGAGCTCGTGCGCATCGGATGCGCGGTGCGGGCCGACACATTGGCGTTGCTCGCCGAGCTGACCGACGAGCAGCTGGCGTCGAAGATCCCGGGCGCCCCGTGGTCAGACGGCACCGTCGGCGGAGTGCTGTCGGTCCATGCGGCCCACGCCCGGATGCACCGCCACTGGTCCGAAGAGGGCACCCCCGCGGGTCGAACGCTCAGGCGTTGGCATCAATGAGGGCTTGCGTCACGACCTTCGCGGTATCGGCGGGGCCATACCCGCCCGCGTTGCCCGGGCCAGAGATCGCGCTCAGCTCATCGACGGCGCCCAGGCGTACGACGACCGTGTCGGACCCAGGGTCGACCTGTACGACTTGCCCGCCGAACCCAAGGGCCCAGTACATGGGTTCGGGCGCCGTGGGCAACAACCGGGACGGCGTTCGCGCGGCGGCCTCTGCCGCCGACGACGGATGGAGCGGGTCGGCGTTGATCGCTCCCGTTCGGTTCAGCCACCAGAGGAATCCATACGCGGCGTTGAGCGCTTGCGATGGTTGTGCGGTCGCGGCGCGAACCCACTCCGCCGGCACGATCTGCGTCCCGTTCCACCGACCGTCGTGGAGGAAGAGGTACCCGAAGCGGGCCAAGTCCTCGCACGTCGAGCGGAGCCCGGAGGAGACGATGGTGCTTCCGCTCGGATCACGGCTCATCTGAGAGTGCCGCATGCCGACCGGTGCGAGCACCTTCTCCTCCGCATACGTCGCGACCGGCACGTGGGTCGCCACCTTCAAGACCGCATCGAGCGTCTGAATGGCAGCGTTGTTGTAGACCCAGGTCGTGCCGGGCGGTGAGTCCTGACCGAGTGACACCGCGAAGCCCGTGCGGTCTTGCGCGGCGTGCATCTGCCGGTAGTCGGTGGCCGCGTCCCAGTGACGGCCTGACTCGTTGCTGAGAAGATCGCGAACCGTCACGCTGGCAGATGCCGTGCCGACCCACCGAGGGATGTACTTCGACGCGAGGTCGTCGATGCGAAGGTCACCTGCCGCCTGCGCAACGCCGACCAACGTGCTGGTGAGCGACTTGGTGACGGAGAACACGTTCTGCGTCGACGTCGGATCGGTGCCGTTCCAGTACCACTCGGCAACGATCGCGCCGTGCCGCACCACGACGAGGCAGTTGGAGTTCCTGGCCTCCGCGTCGGCGGCGATCGCCGAAAGCGCCTTCGGATCGAAGCCCACAGATGCGGCATCGGCGCGCGGCCATGTCGCCGCGGGGAAGGTCACGGTGGTCGAGCCGACGGTGGCGAGGCCGGGCGCGCAGCCCGCGACGACGAGCGCCGCCAAGAGCAACCGGAGGATGCGGGCGCGCCTCATGGATGCCGAGTCTTCCCGCAAATCCAAGTC
>CAVVET010000024.1:0-10767 GCA_963747215.1 uncultured Acidimicrobiales bacterium | reverse complement strand
CACTGGGCACGAACGGCTGTCCATGCACTGCGCAGACAAACGTTTGAACTCCTCGACGTCGCCGTCGTGGAACCGGAACCGGACGATCGCCTGAAGCTGCGTCGTAGCCATGGTTGCTCACCTCCAATCCGTGACCATTGCACGCCACGAGGTCGCTCGATCGCGTCATGGGCCGAGTGTCGTCAACCACAGCCTCGTCTCGCGCCGAAGCGCTCCCAGCCGGCGCCCCGGCGCCCGTACTGGGACGAGCACACCTTGGCCGACACCCGCGCCCCCAAGCCGGTCTGAGGCCCTACCGCGGAGGAAGACCGCGGGCCGCGTATTTCGCCCCGGGCGCACACGTGACCGCCAGCCTGCCCGATTCGTCGATCCGTTGGCAGCAGTCCTGCCATGCTCGCGCGACGAGCTCCTGTTTCGTGTCGAGCGGCCATATGGCGTCGTGACAGGCTTCCCGGATGAGCACGCCGCTGACAGTGATGGCCGTGCACACGCACCCCGACGACGAGTCGTCGAGCACCGGCGGCGTCTTGGCCCGCTACGCCGCCGAGGGCGTGCGCACCGTTGTCGTCACGTGCACGAACGGCGAGCTCGGCGACGCACCCGGCGGGATCAAGCCTGGAGAGAACGGCCACGACGAGGCCGAGGTCGCCCGCATCCGCCTCGGCGAGCTCGAGCGAGCATGCGGGACGCTTGGTGTCGCGGACCTCGAGGACCTCGGGTACCACGACTCGGGCATGGTCGAATGGGAGCACAAGGACCGTCCCGACGCGTTCTGCAACGTCGCCGTCGAGGATGCCGCCGAACGCCTCTCGGGCCTGTTCGAGCGTTACCGCCCCGACGTCGTCGTGACGTACGACGAGCTGCGGTGGCTACGACCACCCAGATCACGTCCACGCCAGCCGCGTCGCCCTGGCCGCCGTCGCACAAACAGGAATTCCTCGAAAGGCCTACCTCACCGCGTTCCGACGCAGCATGTTCGCGAAGTTTCGATCCGTCCTCGAGGAGCAAGGGGCCGACCTCTCGCAGTTCCCCCAGCCCGATCCCGAACGGGTGCGCATGATGGACGCGGTCGAAGCGCGCATCACGACCGTGGTCGACGTCAGTCGGTTCGTGGAACGAAAGCGCACTGCGCTCGCGACGCACGCGAGCCAGATGCAGGAGTCGTTCTGGGCTCGCTTCCCTACCGAGGCGTTCGGCGTGCTCTTCGGTGAGGAGGCCTTCATCAGAGCGCACGACACCACCGGCGCGCCGGTTCCCGAGGCCGACCTCTTTGCCGGCTTGCCGCGAGGAGCGATGAGGGGAACGATCACAACACGGACCGTGGCCAGCGATGTTCGGCCCATTCGCGCCAAGTCGCGAAGGCACCGGGCGGGTCTCCGACGGGCTCGCTCCCGTCGAGTTCACCCGATGTCGGGATGTCGAACTTGGAAGCCCACTCGGTGAGCTCCTGATCAGAGATCGGCCAGGTCTCGTGGGGAGCTTCAGCCAGACGCTCGATCGAGGCGCTTCCGTTGCTCGGCCGGCGTGGCTCGAAGTAACAGAGCACCACCGCGGCACCGACGTCTGCCGCTACCTGCCGTAGAGCAGACCGCTCGTCTCGGCTCCACACGCCGAAGTCGATGACGACACTGATGCCGAGCTCGAGCGCGCGCATCCCGAGCTGGATGAGCCGACCCTCGATGACGTCCGACGCCGAGGCCGGGTTGTCGTGGCCGTAGAGCGCCTTCATCCATTCGTCCTTGGTGAGACGAAGGGCTCCGTGCTCGACCTCGATTCGTCGAGCCGCCGTGGTCTTCCCCGTGCCTGGCAATCCGACAGTCAAGAAGAGCGTTGGTTGACCCATCTGTGCCACCTACGGAGGTCGAGGTGCCGGACGGGCAGCCTCGCAGTTCGAGCCGGCTGTGAGCGATGCCACGGAACGATGCCACCGCCCCGCAAGCAGGACGTCGCGGTCGTGCACTCGCACAACCACGTCGATCATTACGGCGGCGTCCGCGGGGGTGTGATCGCACGAGGACATCGACTCGGGCCGGGACGAGGATCGTCGCCCCGGTCGGCGTTTCCTCGGGCCGTGGTAGCGGATGAACGTGTTCGCCGGAAAAACCGTGAGCCGCTGGGCGTCACGACGTCGAGCGGCACGGTGACGCTGATTCCCCCCACCGAGATCACCGAGACCGGTCAGCGGATGAACATCGACGGCCTCGACTTCGAGTTCCAGCTGCCCCCGACACCGAAGCGCCGGCCGAGACGCACTGGTACATCGAGAGGTCATCTTGGGACGACTGCCTTCGAGGACGCGATCGCTGTCCGGCGACATCCCCGTCGACGGCGACCAATCCTGCGACGCACGACCTCCTCGGCCTGCGACACCCTCGAGCTCTGGTTCAACATCGTCACGCCCTGACTCGACGGCTGCCTGCGCCATGCCTGAGAAGATCTATCGTCGGCTCATGCGGGTCCACCTCGACTCCGGGAAGTGCCAGGGCCACAACCGTTGCTATGCCCTGGCGCTCGAGCTGTTCGACGTCGACGACTACGGCCAGGCGATCCTCCTCGTCGAAGATGAGGTGCCCGAACATCTGCAGAGCCAGGCCCGTCTCGCAGCATCGAACTGCCCCGAGTACGCGATCACGATCACGGAGTAATGCACAGATGACCGACCACATCGACGCGACCAAAGTCGCTACCACCCCCACCTCGCGCAGCAGCGAGGAGTATGTGCCGGTCATCGGTGACCGACCCGAGGGCACAGACGTATGGCTGCGCGTGCCGTACGACCCCGCTGACTACGGGCCTGTCGACGACTTCGCGACCGACTTCGATCACGCCGACCCCGCGTACAACGCCAACGCGCCGAAGGTCTGGAAGGAGCTGCGCGAGGGCGGGTGCCCCGTCGCTCACTCCGATCGCTACGGCGGCATGTGGGTGCCGTTGACGCACGACACCGTCAACGCCGTCGCGTACGACACCGACAACTTCACCAGTCGCTCGGTGGTGGTGGGGGTCGGTCGCCCCGGCGACCTCGCGATGCCCGCTCCGATCGGCGGCGCGCCGCCGATCACGAGTGACCCTCCGTTCCATGGGATGGCGCGTCGACTGCTGCTCCCCGCGTTCGCCCCGAAGCAGATCGAGCCGTGGGAGCCGGAGGTGCGCCGCCTCTGCCGAGAACTGCTCGGCCGGCTCACCGACATCACGCCCGGCGAGACCGTGATCGACGCTGCGGTCGCGTACGCGCAGAACATCCCCGTCAACGTCATCGGTCGGATGCTCGGTTTCCCAGCCGAGGATGAGCATCTGTTCCGCAAGTTCGTCCACGATGTGCTCGAACGCATCGCGGAAGAGCCAGGCGCTCGCGACGGATTCGACGACCTCGGCAACTACATCCGATCCCAAGTCGAGGATCACCGCGCCAACC
This sequence comes from uncultured Acidimicrobiales bacterium, assembly GCA_963747215.1. GTDB lineage: Bacteria > Actinomycetota > Acidimicrobiia > Acidimicrobiales > DATKAS01 > DATKAS01. The sequence goes on along the minus strand of CAVVET010000024.1, from coordinate 7,352 downwards.
CTCGCGACGATCTCACGACCTACTTGCTCACCGTCGAGCTCGACGGGCAGCCCATCAACGACGACATCGTCGGCGGGATGATCATCCTGCTCCTGGTCGCCGGCGTCGACACCACGTGGTCGGCGATCGGGTCGTCGCTTTGGCACCTCGCGCAGCACCCGGAGGATCAGGAGCGCCTCGTCGACGATCCCGAGGTCATGAAGTTCGCGCTCGAGGAGTTCCTCCGCGCGTACGCACCGGTCACCATGGCTCGGTTGGTCGCCAAGGACATCGACTTCTTCGGCTATCCGATGAAGAAGGACGACTTCGTGCTGCTTCCGTTCCCCGCAGCCAACCGTGATCCTCACCAGTTCGAGGATCCGGACACGTTCGTCATAGACCGTGCCGTGAACCGGCACGCGGCCTTCGGGCTCGGAATCCACCGTTGCCTCGGGTCGAACCTCGCCCGGCTCGAGCTCAAGATCGCGATCGAGGAGTGGGTCGCGCGCTTCCCGCGGTTCGAGCTGGCCGGCGACGTGCGCTGGAGCGTGGGCCAGGTCCGAGGACCGCGTGAGCTGCCCATCCGCATCCTCGAAGTACGTTGAACTGATGCAAACGGGACGATGTCTCTGCGGTGCGGTGACCTGGGAGCTGACCGGCGATCTGATCGCGACGGCGATCTGCCACTGCGACCACTGCCAACGCCAGAGCGGAGGAGCCTTCTCCGTGAACCTGATCGCCCTCGAGTCGCAGCTCTCCGTCAGCGGTGACCTGAAGACCTACGAGGACCGAGGCGAACACGGCGACGACGTCTACGTGCGTCGCCGGTTCTGCGCGTTCGTGCGGCTCACCGATCGTGTCGGAGCTCGCGAAGACCGCCGGCGTGGTCGCCGTGAAGGCGGGCACGCTCGACGACAAGTCAGCTGTCCTACCGGGCGTCGAGGTCTGGTGCGTCGACCGCCAGCCCTGGGTCTCGCTGCCCGACATCGCGGTGTCGCTCGACCGCGAGTAGTGCCATGGCGCACCGATCTAGACCGGTTGGCTGACCCGCTCGCGAAGCTAGACGCCGATGAGGTCTCCGGCGCCCGCGAAGAACGAGTTGCGCACGCCGGCATCCATGCCCCTGAGTTGACGTTCGCAGATCGCCACCGCGTCGGCGGTGCCCTCCACGTGCGGATAGTCGCTGCAGAACGCGAGCAGCTCCGGCACCTGTTCGAGAACTCCGGCGATCGGTTGCGATGCCGGGAGAGGTGAGACGCGCACCTGCCGTTGCATGTACTCGGTCGGTGTGAGCGGCAGCCGGTAGCCGCCCCGCTCCAGATTGCCGGGTCGGTACTCGCCGTCGTGCAGGACCTCCGGCGTCCGGCCCACCATCACCTCCAGGGTGGTGACCAAATGCGGGAGCCAGTCGATGCCGACCTCCTCCACGACGACCACGAGACCGGGATGCCGCTCGAGCACTCCGTCCAAGACCGAACGATCCGACGAGGAGCTGCGGCGCGATCTGGGATCCGACCAGCATGTTCAGCGCGTTGAACGTGAGCAGGTCGTCGGCGCCGTTGTTGGCCCACCCGGCGTTGATCCGTTCCCGGCCGAAGCCGACGTGCGCGAAGGCCGCCATGCCGAGGTCCTCGGCGGCGGACCAGATCGGATCGAAGTCGGGGTGGCTGATCGATCGGCCGACGGCGCGGCTGCCATCAGCAGCTCTCCCTCGGCCGCCGCACAGGCGCCTCGGGGATCATGAACGCCCGGCTCCCCGCCTCCCGCATCCGCTCCATCTCACCGAGCGACCAGTCGATGTCGTGGAGGTCGATCTGGGTGACAGGGATGAGCCGATCGGCGTGCCCGTCGACCACGTCCATCGCCCAGCGGTTCCACGTCGACTGCACTTCGTGGATCAGGTCGAAGCGGCCGAGTCGCGCCGACCTGGATGATCGGCCCGACGAGGAACGTCGGGTTGAGGAACTGCACGTCGATCCCGCGCTCGTCGCACCACGCGAGCCGGCCGGCGGCCCCGAACCGGGGGTCAGTGTCGTCGACATGGTCGTCGGGCTGGCGCTCGTCGGTCATCTCGAGGTGGTGGACGAAGCCCGGTGTGATCAGATCCCATCGGTCGCGTCGGTTGCTGGGCCTCCGGCAGCTGCGCGAACGCCCGGTCGGCGACGCCGAAGATGTCGCCGGCGATCTCCATGAACCTCGCCGGCTCACCCATCTCGGCAGCCAATGCCGGATTCGTGCGAGCGACCCAGTCGAGCGGCTCGTGCAGGTGAGCGTCGACATCGACGATGCGCATCTGATTCCCCCGTTGCTCGCCCCGAACCTACCGAATGGTGGAGGCCAGCGCGTCAGCGACGGCCCCACCACTTGTTCTCGCTGGCGTCGTCGGTACCACTTGTCCGGTCGAGCGCGTCGAGCTGTGCCATGTCTTCGTCGGTGAGTGAGAAGTCGAAGACCTGACTGTTCTCGGAGATGCGCTCGCGATGAGTCGACTTCGGGATGATCGGGATGTTGCGCTCGATGCACCAGCGCAAGAGGACCTGAGCGGGAGTGCGCCCGTGGCTCCGGGCGATACGCACGATGGTGTCACCCGTCAAGTGGCGTCCCGTACCGAGGGTGCTGTACGCCTCCAGCGCGATCCCGTTGCCGTCACACCACGAGAGCAGACCCTTGCGGTACTCGTACGGGCTGAACTGAACCTGGTTGACCACCGGGCGGAGTCGCGGTGGTTGCGAGCAGCTGTTGCAGCTCGTCGACGGAGAAGTTCGAGACACCGATCGACCGCGCGTGGCCCGCCTCGCGCGCCCGCTCCATTCCTGACCACGCCCACACTGGACCGCCTTCCGGCCAGTGGACGAGGTACAGATCGACGTAGTCCGTTGCAAGCCGCTTCAGGCTCTTCTCGAGCTCCGCGGCTGGGTCTCTGTGCGCGGGATGGAACTTCGTGGTGATGAAGACCTCGCCGCGGGAGACACCGCTCTCGCGAATCGCCTTCCCGACACTCTCCTCGTTGCCATATGCCTGCGCAGTGTCGACATGTCGGTACCCGAGCTCGAGCGCACTACGGACGGCCCTCACGCATTCTCGACCCTTACCTACCTGCCAGACGCCCAGGCCCAGGAGGGGGATCTCGTTTCCATCTGAGAGCCTTCGGACTGATCCGGATCCGGCCACGCTTCCGCTCGCCATCGGTTCGCTCCTCGTCGCGCAGCTCGCTTGGCGAACCGCTGTCCGGCCCGGAGTCTGCATCACGACATCTCTCGAGCCAGCCGACCCGGTCGTCGCAGCATGGTCGCGACACGCCGCGCGTCACCCGCTTCCTCCCGGCCAGCGGACGCTCACCCACCGGCGCTGGCTCGCCGCCGGCACGGGCGAGGGCCCGAGCGGCGTGCAGGCCGCGGCGTTGCTCGACGTCAAGCGTGACTACTTCCGCCTTCGGCCACACCTGGGTCGGCTCTACCTCGGCGTCCGCGACCCCCGGCCCTTCCTCGACGCGCTGCGCACGCTCGGCTTCCGTCCCTTCGACGAACCCATCGAGGTCGGCGGCGAACCCTTCCATCTCGCGGCACTCGACTTCGGACCGGACTCCGTCGACGGGTGGCTGAACGGCATCGCCGCGGCCGAGCTCGGCGAGAGCGATCAGCCATTCCTCGACGAGCGCGACCGCAGCGTCGATCTCGGTGGCGCTCGGGTCCAGTTGTCGCCGCTCGAATTCGGAGTGCTGAACACGCTCGCCACCCACCCTGCGGCGCCGGTGTCGCGCGCCGACCTACTCCGCGAGGTATGGGGCACGAGCTACGACGGTGGCAGCAATACCGTCGACGTCGTGATTCGCAGCCTCCGGAGGAAGCTGGGCTCCGTTGCCGACCGCATCGAGACTGTCCGCGGCGTCGGCTATCGACTCAGGTGATGCCACGGCCCTAACGGCCCGGCGGATCCAAGCCGACACCGAGCGGTCGTCGGCGTCGGCGCTCTCGCGGACCTCATCGACCGTCTCGGGGTGCGAACCGGACAGGCACCATCTCGGTCAACTGCGAACGGCGACGTCGGGGCGAACCCTGGGGCTCCTGGTTCTCCGGCCGCGGCGTAGAACTCGTGCTCCTCGTCGGGCGTCATCTTCTGCTTGGGGCTCATCGGTCCTCCCGGGCGCGGCGGAGCACGACCTCTGCGACGCGGTCGCCGTGGGTGTCCTGCAGGAAGTGGGCGGCGTCGTCGAACGCGTCCCAGGTCGAGTGCGGGATGAGCGTCGTGCCACTGCCGGCCCCAGGTGCCGGGGAACACGTCGTCGGCGAGGCCCCACACGAAGTGCACGGGCAGCGTCGGTCGCGGAGATGGCGGCGAAGTGGGCGGGCCTGCGCGTCACCGTTGCCTCGGGCGTGGTCGTGCACGGGGATCGACAGCGGGAACTGGCGCGGGCCGGTGACAGCGGCTTCGCCGAGCCCGGCGAACGGGGCGTCGTAGGCGGCGCGGACCGCGTCGACCTCCGGCGGCAGCGCCGGCACCTCGCCCTGCAACGCCGGGAACAGCGCCTGTCCTGGGGCGTCGGCGCGCCGGGTGCCGACGACCATCAGCGTGCCCCAGCCGAAGCGCCGGGGACGTTGTCGCGGAACAGACCGCCGGGCTGGTTCTGTGCGATCCAGTTCCGGATGGCGGGCGTGTACTCGTAGCCGTCGTGGTGCAGCCACGTGTTCATGATCACGAGCCGCGAGAACCGCTCGGGCATGGCGACGACCTGGGCGAGCCCGATGGGGCCGCCCCAGTCCTGCACGAACAGTGTGATGTCGCGGAGGTCGAGCTGCTCGACGAGCGCGGCGAGGTTGGCGGTGTGGCGGGCGATGTCGTACCAGCCGGGGTCGGTGACCTTGTCGCTGCGGCCGAAGCCGATGTGGTCCGGTGCGACGCACCGGTAGCCGGCGTCGCGAGCATCGCGCGATGACCTGCCGGTACAGGTAGCTCCACGTCGGCATGCCGTGGACCATCAGCGCGACCGGAGCATCCCGGCGGGCCTTCGTCGACGTAGTGCATGCGCAGCCCGTCGACGTCGAGGTAGTGCGGTTCGAACGGGAAGTCGGCGAGCGCCGTCGAAGTTCGCGTCCGGCGTTCGGACGAACGGCGGTGTGGTGTCCGCTCATCGGGCGGTCAGGCGCGCCGCGGCCTCGGCTGCCATCCGCTGCACCACGGTCGCGGCGGGGAGCACCTCGGTGAGCAGGCCGGCGATGTTGCCGGCGCCGTTCATCGACACGCCCTGTCGGCCGCCGCGGTCGGTGGCCATGGCGCCGAGCGCCCATCCCGGTGAGCACCGGTTGCAGTGGCATGGGCAGCGGGTCGACCTCGGCCTGCTCCCACGCCTCGGTCCACCGGTTCGGGCAGCAGCCGGAACCGCTTGCCGGTGTAGGCGCGGCTGATCACCGGCGACTGGTCGGCGGCGGCGAGCAGCTCGGCCTTCTGCCAGTCGGCGAGGCCGGACTCGACGGTGGCGAGGAAGCGGGTGCCGACCCACACGCGCCTGGCAGCCCATGACGAGCGCGGCGGCGAGTCCCCGGCCGTCGCCGATGCCGCCGGCGGCGACGACGGGCACATCGACGGCGTCGAGGACCTGGGGCAGCAGCGCCATCGTGCCGACGTGGCCGGTGTGGCCGCCACCCTCGGTGCCCTGGGCGATGACGACGTCGGCGCCGTCACGCGCGACCTGGACCGCCTGCTTGGTGGAGCCGACGACCGACATCACGACGATCGCCGGCGTCGTGCAACCTCGACGCGAACGGCGCCGGGCGTCCCGAGCGCGCCGACGAACACCGGCACCTGCTCCTCGAGCACGACGGCGATCTGCGCCTCGGCGTCGGTGCCGAGCGCGTTCGCTGGCCGCCACCGCGTGACGCCGGCGGTTCGACGCCGAGGTCGTCGGCGATGCGTCGCGCGACGTCCCAGTGCTGCTGGCGGGATCCGCTCGGCGACGTCACTGGCACGCACGCCGGTCTGCTCGAGGCGGGCCGGCAGGATCAGGTCGACGCCGAACGGACGGTCGGTCAGCTCGCGCGTCCGACGGATCACCGCTCCGCACCTCGTCGGCCGTACATCGAAGTGCAGCCGAGCACGCCGAGGCCGCCGGCGTTGGACACCGCAGCGACGAGGTCGGGGCCGGCGATCGGGCCCATGCCGGCCGAGATGATCGGCACGTCGATGCCGAGCGGTCGCACAGCGGCGTGCGCAACACGCGCGTGTCGTCGACCGTCATCGCTGCGGCCTCGTGCGGATGTTCAGCTGCCCGGCGAGGCCGGCAGCACGGTGGTGCTCGATCGCCCGCATCTCGGGCGAGCGGATCATGCGCTGGAACGCCTCGAGCGACGGGTACTCGACGAGGCCGACTGCATCCCAGAGATCGTCGACCTCGCCGAGCAGCAGGCCGGTCACGGCGCCGGAGTACACGACCCGCCCGCCGAGCCCCTCGATCAGCGACCGCACGACCGACGGCGTAACGGTCGTAGGCCTCGCGGCCGGACAGATGGGCGTCGCTGCCGTCGGCGTACTCGGCCGTCGGCCCGAAGCGCAGCAGGTTCACCATCACGAACGGCCCCTCGTCGGGACCGGCGAAGAACGCCGCCGCCACGGACGGGTCAGGGACAACGGCGTTGATCGACCTGCATGCCAGAAACTGTACAGTCTGTCAATATCAGCTGTCTCAACCAACCGAAGCGGCCCTACCTGCGCGCGCGAGACCGCCGCCGCCAGCTCCTCGACGCCGCCGGCCGCCTCTTCGACCGCACCGGCTTCGGCGGCATCACCATGGCGGGCGCCGCCACCGAGGCGGGCGTCAGCCGCCAGCTCGTCTACGACCACTTCGGCGATCTCGACGCGCTCTACGAAGCCTTCGTCGAAGACCGACTCGCCCGCTACCGTGACCGCTCCCCGACATCACGCGGCTCTCGACCCGACGACGCCGCGGCGACGATGTTCCGCCACCTCCTCACGATCCCGCCGACCGATCGACCGGCGTGTGTCCGCCTGCTCGTCGCCGACGTCGGGCTCCCGGCGCTCGACCGAGTCCGGCAGCGATTCCGCGGCCGAGCTCGCCCGCTGGCCCAACCTGCGCGACGGCGAACAGGCGCCGGGCCTGGCGAGCACGGTGATCTGGACGACGACCAGCGCACTCCTCGCACTCGCCGACGCCGTGACGTCCGGCGACATCAGCGCGGACGCCGCCGACGGATGGCGGTGCAGCTCGTGCGGAGTGTCGCTTCAGGCCCTCGCACGCATCGCAGCGAGCGTGAAGGCTAAGGGTTCAGTCGTACACCACCAGCAACAGAGCGTCCGCAGAGATGCGCTCACTGCTTGCAGCACCGCGATCACGCCCTCCTTCTGAAGGATGGCTTCGACGT
>CAVVET010000023.1:0-8824 GCA_963747215.1 uncultured Acidimicrobiales bacterium | reverse complement strand
TGGGCGAAGCCGCGCCCCGGTCCTGGTGCTTCTCGTGATGGTCATCGGCGTCATGCTTTCGGCGGCGTGGGAACGGGCCTGGCGGCGGTGGTCGCGATCGGTGCCGCGTTCGTCGCTGTGTTGCTCGGAGGAGCGTCGATCGCCCCGCTGCTGGGCACGACACCGGATCGATGGACATCGCGGTGGTGCAAGGCGGGGGTCCGCAGGGCACTCGCCTTCGCTAACACGGGCTCGGTGTCGTGTTCGAGCGGCACCTCGCGGCGACGGGTGACGTGAAGCTTCCGGTCGACCTCGTGGTGTGGCCGGAGGACACCGTGCACGTCGAGGCGCCGATCGGCACGACGTCGGAGGGTGGGGCTCTTGCCGTGCTCGCTCGCCAGCTCGGCACGACGTTGTCGGTTGGGGTCATCGAGGGCGACGGCGCGGACGATCGGTACAACTCGCAGATCGTGTACGACAGTGCCGGGAACGAGGTCGCGCTGGTACACGAAGGTGCGACGGGTGCCGTTCGGTGAGTGGATGCCGCTGCGGGGGTTCCTCACCGTGATCGGTGCCGCCGACCGACCTCGTCCCCCGCGACGACGTGCCCGGCACGGGTCCGGCCATCCTCGACACGCCGGCGGGACGTCTCGGCGTTGTCATCTCCTGGGCCTTCTTCGGCGGACGAGCGCGCGACGCGATCGGGCACGGCGGCACCGTGCTCCTGAATCCGACCAACGGCGCGTCGTATCGCGGCACGATCCTCCAGACGCAACAGATCGCGTGGATCGCGACTCCGGGCGCTCGAGACGGGACGTTGGGTCGCGGAGGTCGCTGCCGACGGGATCAGCGCTGTTCATCGACGACGACGGCGATGTGGTCGAGCGGTCCTCGATCAGCGAACGCCGCGTGCCTCCAGGCCGAAGTCCGCACGCGAGAGGGTGAGACTCTCTACGTGCGGTGGGGTGACCGTCCGATCGTCGCGGTGGGCCTGCTCCTGGTCGCGATCGGCCTCATCGGGGATCGAGCTCGAGCATCACGGTCACCGGCCCGTCGTTGACGAGCTCGACCGCCATCTCGGTGCGGAAGCGGCCGGTGGCGACGCGTGCGCCGAGCTGACGCAACGCCTCGACGACCACGGTGACGAGCGGTTCGGCCGCTTCCGGCTGAGCGGCCGCCAGCCAGGACGGGGCGCCGCCCCTTGCTCGTGTCGCCGTAGAGCGTGAACTGGCTGACGACGAGCACCTCCTGGCCTTTGTCCGCGATCGAGCGGTTCATCACCCCGTCGTCGTCGGCCAGCACCCGCAGGTTGTAGATGCGCTCGGCGAGCTTTTGCGCCGTGGCCTCGTCGTCGGTGTGCGTGACCCCAACGAGCACGCACAGGCCCGGCCCGATCTCCCCCACTACTTCTCCGCCGACGGTGACCGACGTGCGCGTGACCCGTTGCACCAGCGCGGGCCGCACCAGCGCCGACCCTACGGTGTCGCTTCGTGCTGACGCTGAAGAGTGACGACCTGAGCCGTGACATTGGATCCGCCGCAGGGTGGGCGGATCGTGTCGATCGTGGCCTTCGGTGGGGAGCGCCTCGTGAGCGAGGTGCCGCGGCCGAGCAGCTGCGTGCGTCCCGACGATCCCATGGCCGGCCGCATCAAGCACGGGAAGTTCACCTTCGACGGCGTCGACTACGAGATGCCGATCAACCATCCGCCCCACGCGATGCACGGCACCGCGTACACGTCGGAGTGGACGACGGGGCCCGACACGATGCGGCTCGAGCTCGGCGAGCCGTGGCCGTTCGGCGGGCACGTGATCCATCACGCATCGGTCGACGGGGCAACGGCTCGCTTCCGGCTCGAGGTGCACGCCGGTGATCGTCCGATGCCGGCGATGGCGGGCTGGCATCCCTGGTACCGCAAGCCAGTCGAGCTCACGTTCACCGCCGCGCAGATGTACGAGAGAGACGGGAGACATCCCGACCGGGCGCCTCGTCGATCCCCCACCTGGACCGTGGGACGACACGTTCACCGGTCTCGCCGGGCCCCCCGTGCTGCGGTGGCCGGACGGCGTCGTGCTCACGATCACGTCGAGCTGCGACCACTTCGTGATCTTCACGCAGCCCGATCACGCGCGGTCTGCGTCGAGCCTCAGACCGGCCCGCCCGACGGGTTCAACCTCGGGCCGCAGATCGTCGAACCCGGCACCCCCCTCATCGCGGACATGACCCTGGCCTTCACCCGCTGACCGTTCTCGTCACCAGCGGTCCACATACGGCCGCTGGTGACGAAACTCTAGCCCCTCGACTGTCGCCAGAAGGGCCCGCGTGTCGCGGCCCGACATACCCGAAGCCGTGACGCACGGACTTCTCGAGGGAGAACTCGACCAACCGACGCGCCAGTTACCAGAATCGCCAGGCCCGTTCCGGTCGAGGAGCACAGTCGCCCGCTCGAGCGGGGTCCCGGCGACGAAGATCTGAATGCCGGCCGACGCTCGCAACCTCAGCAGCGAAAGCGAAGTCTGCGTCGGCTGCGTCGAGATCCCCGAGCACATAGTGAGCGCGACCCAAGGCCAACGCGGCGGGTGACGAACCTCCGATAAGGCTTGTCGCTGCGACTTGGCCGCGAGACCGGGCTCACGAGCGGTATCAACTGCCGGGCCGCTTCTCGGTCGCGCGTCAGGGAAGGCGACCGCACTGACGCCGACGAAGTTCCCGAGCCGTCCGAGATCGTGCGGCAAATCGTCGAGTGAAGCCGCGACCATCGGCCTGATGATCTCTGAGGCCTCTTCGAGTCGATGCTCCAGTGCCAACCATCCGGCAACAGCAATCTGGAACGTGGGGCAGTTCGACTGCCGAACGACAAAGCTCCACCAGCGCCTCATCCGGAGGCTGACCGCGGAGCACCTGCTGAGCGATCTCGTACGTCCCGTAGAAAAGAGCAGCGTCCGGTGCTCCGATCGCAGTCAACTGAACGAGCCAGGTTTCTCCCAGTGGTCGCGCTGCGTCCAGATCGCCCGCCGTGTGCGCGGTCCAGATCGACATCGACGTAGAGACGACAGCGATCATCGGGTCATCGACTTCAGCGACCACGTCATGTGCGGCATCGATCTCCGCCAGTACCTCGGCGAATGGTCGTGCGTCCTGGTGGAGGGCAGTTGCGAAGGTGTAGTGCAGCCAGAACCGCTCGAAGGGCGTGCCATTGGCGAACACGAGAGGCCCATGGCGATCGAAGAGCGCAAGGCGGTGAGTGAGTGTCTCGGGGACTGACCAACCCACGTTCGCTCTTACCGCGGCGACGAGCGCGCGCGAGCGTCGTTGCTCTGCAGCGCCAGTTCCATCGCAGCGTCGTTGAGCGCGGCGCGATCGTGTGTCGGGCTGTATTCCACCTCCTCCGAGAGCCGGGCGAGCAGCCGGGCCCGGGTCGCCAGGTCGTGTGGTGCGCAGTGCGCGAGCGCGGCATCGATCACCGCCACCCGATCACCGGCGACCTGTCCGACAGACGCAAAACCTCTCGTGTTGCTCAGCGCCGCCTCCGCCAGGCGTCGCCCATCGCCGATGCGTTCCGCGAGACGACCCGCCTCGACGTAGGTGGGGCCGTATGCCGCAAAGTCGCCTGCCGCACGATGCGCGTGAGCGAGCCGGAGGGTGACATCAGCGCGTGTTTCGTCGTCGGAAGGCGGCGCAAGATCGAGTGCGCGTCGATACCAATCGACAGCGGTAGCGGCCGCGACTGTCTCAAGCGCTTGATCTCCGGCCGCGAGGGCGTACGCCAGCGTGGACGGGCTCGTGGCCGGGGTGAGCGCTTCGATGGCGTGGCGGGCGAGCTCCGCCGGGCCGGCGCGGCCGGGCATCGATTCGAGGACATCGAGCGCACGTTGGTGAAGCCTCCGCCGGCGCAGTGAGGTGAGGTCGTCGTAGAGCGTCCTCTGGACGAGCGCGTGGGCGAACGTGAGCCGACCGGGTGAGGTGAGAATCTCCTGGAGCACCGCCGCGCTCATGGCCGCGTCGAGTAGCCGAGCGAGGGACTCGGCGTCGATGTCGCTCACGACCTGCTCGAGGATGTCGATGTCGAAGTCCCGTCCGAGCACCGCGGCGGCGGACAACGCCGAGGATGCCGCGTCGCCGAGCCCGGCCACGCGGCGACCGACCACTTCGCGCACGCTCACGGGCAACTCCAGAATCCGAACGCCGTCAGCGGACTCCCACCGCCCGCTCCCGCCGCGCCGGAGTGTCCCCGTGGCGACCAGATGCCGCACCACCTCGCGTGTGTAGAACGGGTTGCCGTCGGTCTCCGCCAGCAGCGTGTCGCGGAACGTGAGGTCGGTCTCGTCGAGCTCGTGGCCCGCGAGCTGCTCGAGCAGCTCGAGCAACTCGGCGTCATCGAGCCCGCGCAACGTGATCCGGTCGACGCCCGTCTCGCGATGAAGAGCCGCCGACAGGTCGGCCATCGGATGATCGATGCCCACGTCGGTGTCGCGCACCGATCCGACCAGCATCACCGGCCCCTCTAAGGGCAGAGACACCAGGTGGCGCAGCAGCTGCAGCGAGGGGCGATCGGCCCACTGCAAGTCATCGAGCACGACCACGACCGTCCCTAACGCCGTCGCCCGAGTGAGCAGATCGGCGACGGCGCCGAACAAAAGGAACCGCTCCGACTCCGGATCGACTGCCGCTGGAGCGGGCAACACCACCCTGGAGCCCAGCTCACCGAGGACCGCCGCGACCGCGCCACCCTTCTGCGCGACATGGGCGGCGAGCGCATCGTCCGGCAGAAGGCGCAGCAGCTGACCGAGCGCTTCCACCCACGGCTCGTAGGGGGCGTTGAGATCCTCATCGGCCCGTCCGTAGAGCACGACCGCGCCCTCGTCGTGCACCCGACGCGCGAACGCTGTGAGGAGCGTGGTCTTGCCCATCCCAGCCTCGCCCGACACCAAGACCAGACGGCGCGACCGCGACGCCGAGGCTTCCTTCACGACCGCGGCCAACGCGTCGAGCTCGAGGCGACGTCCTACGAACAGCTGGAGGTCCGCCGACAGCGAGCCGGTCCGGCAACCCGAACGCATCGACCGCGTCGGCGAGCGGCTCCCATAGCGCCTCGACGACCGCGACCGGATCGGCCAGCCCTTTCAACTCGCGCATCCCGAGCGACCGCAATGTGATGTCGCTGCGCCCCGCCAGCGCCTGGACTGTCGCAGTGGCCAGTACCTGGCCGCCGTCGGCGCAATCGCAGAGCCGCGCCGCCTCAACGACCGGCTGGCCGAAGTAGTCGCCGTCGACCTCGTCCGCCTCGCCAGTCGCGACGCCGACTCGAACCGAGAGCGACTCGCCCTGCGTCCGCCGGTTCCGGAGGTCGACCGCCTGCAGCATTGCGACCGCCCCCGCGAGCGCCTCCGACGCCGAGCCGAACACCACCATCAAGCCGTCGCCGAGGTTCTTCACCTCCCGCCCGCCGTGCCGGGCGATCCCGGCCCGCAAGCACGCAAAATGCTCACGCCGAAGCGCTTCCGTCGCGTCGGGACCGAGACGGGCGGCGATCGCCGTCGAACCCACCAGGTCGGTGAACACCACCGTGACAATCCGCACCGTCATCGCACACCACCACCCATCCGTAGGCGTGCTCGGGCGACGTTAGTCCTGGCAGTGCGGCTGGGCACCCGCCCTGACCGGGTGGTCAGGGCGACCGATAGGCTGCTCCGATGCCTCCCCCCAGCGATGGCCCTTTGCGCGTCGCGTACCTGTCGTATCGGGGGAAGCCCCACGTGGGCGGCCAGGGCGTCTACACCCGGCACCTCACGAAGGCATTGGTCGACCTGGGTCATCACGTCGAGGTGCTCGGCGGGCAGCCCTACCCGGTGCTCGATCCCCGCGTGCCGCTCGTCAAGCTGCCGAGCCTCGACATCTTCAACGACACCTACCCAGGCCGCTTTCCGGCGTACTGGGAGATCAAGCACTGGCAGGACCTCGTCGAGATCGCCCAGTTCTCGACGGGCCGCTTCAGCGAGCCGCTCGCGTTCAGCCTGAGGGCGTGGCGGTACCTCGAGTCCCGCCAGCAGGACTTCGACCTCGTCCACGACAACCAGTGCCTGGGCTACGGCATCTTGGCGATCGACCGGTTCCTCCCGGTGCTCGAGACGCTGCATCACCCGATCACCAAGGACCGCGCTCTCGAGGTCGCGCACGCTCCGAACGCGAAGAAGCGCCGGTCGGTCAACCGCTGGTACGGGTTCGTGAAGATGCAGGCCCGGGTAGCCCGCAAGCTTCCCCGAGTCGTCGTCGTGTCCGAGAACTCGATCAACGACATCCACACGGACTTCGGGGTGCCCCGCGAGAACATGCGCCTGGTCCCCGTGGGCGTCGACCCTGAGCTGTTCAAGCCGCTCGACCACGTCGCGAGGGTGCCGGGCCGCCTGATCACGACCGCCAGCGCCGACGTCGCGCTCAAGGGCCTCTCCTATCTGCTCGAGGCGCTCGCCAAGCTGCGCACCGAGCGCGACGGCCTCACACTCACGGTGATCGGCAGGCCCAAGCCAGGTGGCCGCAGTGCGGAGACCATCGAACGCCTCGGTCTCACCGACGCAGTGACGTTCGTCAGCGGCGTGACCGACGAGCGCATCGTCGAGCTCTACGCGGAGGCCGAGCTCGCCATCGTGCCGTCCTTGTACGAGGGCTTCTCCCTCCCGGCCGCCGAAGCGATGGCCACGGGCATCGCCGTCGTCGCGACCACGGGCGGGGCGCTCCCCGAGGTGACCGGCACCGACGGTGAGACCGTGCTCTCGTGCCCGCCCGGTGACGCCGACGCGCTCGCTGCCACCATCCGCCGCGGCCTGGACGATCCGGCGCTACGGGCCAAGGTCGGTGCCGCGGGCCGCGAGCGCGCGTGATCACTCGCTGGAGCTGGGCTCACACGGCCAAGGCGACGGTCGAGCAGTACCGCGAGCTCCTCACGATGCGCGCGGCGCAAGGGCGCGCGACCTGATGCTCACCGTCGACTACACGAAACTCGGCGTGCCGCGCGGAGATCGCTTGCTCGATCTCGGGTGCGGCTTCGGCCGGCACGCGTTCGAAGCGGCTCGCCGCGGTGCTCGGGTCGTCGCCTGCGACATGAGCGATGCCGAGCTCAAAGAGGTACGCGCCACGTTCGGAGCAATGGCCGAGGCTGGCCAGGTGGCGGAAGAGGGATGCACCGGCGCGGTGAACGGCGACGCCGTGCACTTGCCGTTCAACGACCGCGCGTTTCGATCGCGTCATCGCTTCCGAAGTGATGGAACACATCCCCGACGACGCCGACGCGATGGCCGAGCTCGCACGAGTGCTCCGGCCAGGCGGCACGATCGCGGTCACAGTTCCGGCCTGGCTGCCCGAGAAGCTCTGCTGGCTGCTCAGCGACGAGTACCACGCCCCGTTCGTCGAGGGCGGTCACGTCCGCATCTACACCGCTGACGCGATGAGAGCCCGCATGCGCGGCGCTGGCCTCGTCCCCGGCGCGTCGCATCGCGCCCAGCACGTTGCACAGCCCCTACTGGTGGCTGCGCTGCGCCGTCGGTCCCACGAACGACACGAACAAGGCCGTCGTCGCCTACCGCAAGCTCCTCGAATGGGACATCACCGAAGCGCCCGTCCCTACCCGCATCGCCGACCGCGTCCTCAACCCGGTGCTCGGCAAGAGCCTCGTCGTGTACGCCCGCAAACCGGAGACCCCGTGACGCGCATCCCCGAAGTCGAAGGTGTCCTGAGCCCCGATCAGCTCGTGGTGACGGTCGACGCGATCGCGGCGGATCAGCTCGCGTCCGGGCTCATCCTCTGGCATCCCGGCGGCCACTCGGACCCTTGGAACCACGTCGAAGCGGCGATGGCGCTCACCATCGGTGGACGTCGTGCCGAGGCCGAACGCGCCTACGACTGGTTGATCGCCAACCAACTCGAGAACGGCGCGTGGCACAACTACTACCTCGCTGACGGGATCGAGGATCACAAGCTCGACACGAACGTGTGCGCCTATGTGGCCGCGGGTGTGTGGCATCACTTCCTCATCACGGGCGACCGTGGGTTCCTCGACGCGATGTGGCCCGTCGTCGAGCGCGCGATCGACTTCGTGCTGACGATGCAGACCGCGGCGGGGCGAGATCATCTGGGCGCGACATACCGACGGCACGCCGTGGTCGTATGCGCTGCTCACAGGCTCCTCCTCGATCTGTCACAGCCTGCGCTGCGCGGTCGCCATCGCCGAGACGCTGGGCGAGGAACGACCGGACTGGGAGCTCGCGGCGGCGAACCTCGCCCACGTCGTCGCCCACGTCCGCGACGCCTTCGAGCCGAAGGACCGCTGGGCGATGGACTGGTACTACCCCGTGCTCACCGGCGTCGTCACCGGCGCCGCGGGGGCCGCCCGACTCAGCGAGCGCACGAGCACCTTCATCATGGCGGGCCTCGGTGTTCGCTGCGTGGCCGACCGACCGTGGACGACCGCGGCCGAGACGTGTGAGGCGGCGATGGCGTACCTCGCCGTCGGCGACGACCGCACCGCGCTCGAGCTGTTCAGCTGGGCGCAGGCGCATCGTGACGACGACGGCGCCTATGTCACGGGCATCGTGCATCCGGAGAAGGCGAGCTTCCCCGACAGCGAGCGCACCTCGTACACCGCGGCCGCCGTCGTGCTCGCCGCCGACGACGGCTCAGCGGAGCCTCGGCGGCGTCAGGGCTGTTCCTCGGCGATCATCTCCCCGCCGTGATCGACACCAGCGACCCGGTGACGGACTGACGATCCCGAGCTCAATCTCTTGGCGCCAGCGGGTGCCAGAGCCCCGAATGCTCCAAGAAGAGCGGGGGGCGCCACGTGGCCGCTTCAGATGC
>CAVVET010000022.1:0-247151 GCA_963747215.1 uncultured Acidimicrobiales bacterium | reverse complement strand
CCTGTTCGTCGGGAAGCGGTTCGACCGGCTTCGCCGTGCCGACAACGCCTACGGCTGGCAGATCGCGCGCCGCAAGATCATCCTCGACCAGTCGACGTTGCTCGCGAAGAACCTCAGCTCGTTCTTCTGAGCCTGGTCAGCCCTTGATGAACTCGATGAGCACCTGGTCGTGCTCCTCGGGCTTCTCCCACTGCGGCCAGTGCGCGGCGTCGGACATGTTGTAGAAGCTCGCTCCCGGGATGAGGTTCGCGCAGTACTCGCCGAAGTCGGGCGCTTGGCCGGGATTGTGCTCGGTCCAGAAGACGAGGGCGTCCGGCTTGAAGTTCTGCACGTCGTCCTCGGTGAACCGCATCTTGCGGGTCCAGGGACGGCCGATCCGGTACACCTTCTGCATCGACTCGTAGATCTCGGGGAAGGCGTAGAGGCGCAGGCGGATCTCCACCATCTCGTCGGTCATCCGCTCCGGGCTGGCGACGAGCCACTCCATTCGCTTGCGCACGTTCTCGAAGGTGGGGCTGACGACCGATTGCTGCGAGAGCTCCTGCAGCGTCGAACCGCCGCCCGGGTTCTCCTTGAAGTCCTTCTTCTTCAGATCGATCGGTCCGATGCCGGTGTTGAGGATCAGCTTCCCGGCGAGCTCCGGATAGCGCATCCCGAACTCGAAGGTGATCGCGCCGCCCATCGACTCACCCTCAACATGCGCGTAGTCGTGTCCGAGTGCCCGGATCAGCTCCACGACCGCGTCTGCTTGGAGCTCGATCCAGTGCTCCTCGTCCAGCCTTCCTTGCTCGTGAAGCCGTGGAACAGCGCGTCGATCGCGTAGACGTGGAACCCGTACCACGAGGTTGTGGAGGCTGCGGGCGTAGGTCTCGGCGTGGCCGCCGATGCCGTGGATCAGGATGAGTGGCTCACCGCTCTTGTCTCCCGCCTCGATCACACGGTGATGCCATCGCTCGCCCTGGACGATGCGGGTCTGCGTGCCGAGCAGCTCGACGGATACGGACTTCCACTCATCGAGCGGCTTCGCCTTGGGCATGTTCTTGAGCTTCAGCACCTTCGTCATGAGCCGACTGTGCGCCTTTGTCGCAGTGGCGGCGAATCGAGTGTTCCTCTGCGCTGAACACACGAACCACGCGCCCGATGGCCGAGCCGGACTTCGACGGTGAAGCCGGCCCGGCCGTCGGACAGGGGGAGTCGAGGGACGGTGAGGCCGACGGTGTTCGGAGCGAGGCCGCTCGAATCGGTCATGTCGGTGCCTGCCAGGGTGTCGATGACGAGGGCGTGGTAGTCGGCGGCCGTCAGGTTCACGGTGGCGACGAGTCCGGCGACGGTCACTGATCCGTTGGCGCCGGTCACCACGATGGCGTCGTCCCCGTTCGTGCCGTCGATGGTGATGGTGTCGATCGCGCCGTCGCCGGTTCCACTCGCCGGGGTGCCTTCGAGGGTGTTGTCGAGCGTCGTGAGATCGGTGCCGGCCATGTCGCGGACCCGCACGGAGTCGACGCCTGCGAGGGTGGCGAGGTCGATCTGCTCGACGTCGTCGAGGTCCATCGTGATGTTGCCGATGTTGCGGAAGAAGCGAACTCGCTGCCCGTTGGCCGAGACGTCGAAGGCCTCGTCCACGCCGGCACCGTTGAACGTCATCGCGTCGAGTCCGTCTTGACCCTCGACGACGTCGCTTCCCTCGCCCGGATCCCACTGGAAGCGGTCGTCGCCGGCGCCGAGGAGGGCGAGGTCGGCTGCCCGACCACCATCGACGAAGTCGTTGCCGTCTCCGCCCAGGAACGTCTCGGCTCCGGCTCCGCCGATGAGGGTGTCGTCGTTGACACCGCCGTCGACCGTCGAGCTTCATCGCGGTGCCGTCGAGCGCCGACGCATTGACGTTGTCGTTGCCCGCGAGGGCGTTGACGGTGAGCTGGTCAGCATGGGGTCGGCCCGCGGTGATCTGGACAGTGATGACGATCCCGGCGATGGTCGCGGCGCCGTTTGCACCTGAGACGACCACGGCGTCGTTGCCGACGGTGCCGTTCACAGTGACTGTGTCGACGAGGCCGTCGCTCACACCCACGCCGAGCGTCGCCTCGAGGTCAGCGTTCAGCGTCGTAGGATCGTCCCGCTCATGTCGTTGACCGTGATGCTGTCGAGTCCGCCGAGCACGTCGAGGTCGATCTGCTCGACGTCGTCGAGGTCCATCGTGATGTTGCCGACGTTGCGGAAGAAGCGAACTCGCTGCCCGTTGGCCGAGACATCGAAGCTTTCGTCTCCGCCCGCACCGTTGAACGTCATCGCGTCGACGCGCGCTCGCCCTCGACGACGTCGCTTCCCTCGCCGGGATCCCACTCGAATCGGTCGTCACCACCGCCCAGAACGGCACGATCGGCGCCTCGACCGCCGTCGACGAAGTCGTTGCCCTCGTTGCCGAAGAGCGTGCGTCCCGCGCCTCCGAGCAGGGTGTCGTTGCCGCCACCGCAACATCAACGTGGGGGACACGTCGGTGAACGTGACCTGCGACTCGTCGACGCGGATCCGGTCGTCGCCGCGAAGCCGAGGACGGCGATTGCAGCCGGTGAAGGCGACCAGTTGACCGTGAAGACGAATTCCGTCGTCCCCGATGTCGACGCAGAGAACGCTGGTGTCATCTGCACCCACTCGAAGGGCGATCGTGTCGGGTCCGTTCGAGCCGAACACGACCAGTGTGCCGAAGGCGACGAACGGGTAAGGGAAGAACGTTGTCGCGCCATCAGCCCTCGCCGCGCACGCCCTGCTCGCGGCGCCGGTGGCACGACGAGCATCGCTTCGAAGGCGAGCTATGGGTCGGTGGGGTGATCCGCTTGTACGTAGACGTTCGCTCCTCGTTTCGTGCTGGGGGTTCGCCCGCACCGCGGGCACTGCTGATGTCGCGTTTTTCACACCGTGAGGGTCTGGAACCGGTCATCCGCCGTTCCGTGACGCACACACACGACCACGGTGCGTGACATACATCAAGGCCCTACTTGCGCAGGCGTGTGATGCGCGTCGTACGTTCGCACG
The DNA here is from genome assembly GCA_963747215.1 of uncultured Acidimicrobiales bacterium. Lineage (GTDB taxonomy): Bacteria > Actinomycetota > Acidimicrobiia > Acidimicrobiales > DATKAS01 > DATKAS01. The sequence goes on along the minus strand of CAVVET010000022.1, from coordinate 244,121 downwards.
CGAAGAAGAGGAAGCTTGCCTGCAAGATAGAAGTCACACGACTGACGAAGCGGTACGGGCACGCTCGAAGCGGTCCGAGGCATCGATTTCTCGGTCGAGATGGGCGAAGTCTTCGCGCTGCTCGGGCCCAACGGTGCGGGCAAGACATCCACTCTCGAAGTGCTCGAGGGCTTCAGCCGGCGCAGCGGCGGCGAGGTGCGGGTGCTCGGAGTGGATCCTCGGCAGCGCGGGGCGGGAGTGGCGTGAACGCGTTGGGCATCGGTGCTTCAGGGCGCGGTGATCGAGCCGTACCTCAAGGTCCGCGAGGTGTTGCAACGCAATGCCGGATACTACCCCCGCCCTCGTTCGGTCGACGATGTGCTCGAGCTCGTCGGCCTCGTCGACAAGGCGGACGCACGCGTGAAGACATTGTTCCGGTGGCCAGCAGCGCCGGCTCGACGTCGGGCTCGGCATCATCGGCGCACCCGAGCTGCTGTTCCTCGACGAGCCCACGACGGGTTCGACCCTCGGCTCGCCGAGGAGCGTGGGAGCTCGTCGAGAAGCTCAAGGGCAAGGGGACGACGATCATCCTCACGACCCACTACATGGACGAGGCGCAGCACCTGGCGGACCGGGTCGTCGTGATCAACCGACGGCGAGATCGTCGCGGCCGGCACGCCCGAGACGATCGGCGGCCGCGGCCAAGGCGGCGGCGCGCATCCGGTTCGCGCTCGCACCCGGGGTCGCGCCACCGGGACTCGCGGTGCCTCTCGAACGTGATGGCACTCGACGTTCACGCGTCGAGCTTCGAGACGAAGTGCGCGCGCTGCACGCACTGACCTCGTGGGCGCTCGACAGCGAGGTCGAGCTCATCGGGCTGACCGTGGACCGTCCTTCGTCTCGAGGACGTCTACATCGAGCTGACGTCGACCGAGGTGACCGCGCCGTGAACGCCGCAGCGCTCTCGGTGCATCAGCTCGGATACGAGCAGAAGAGCTACTGGCGCAATCCCGCGTCGGCCGGTTTCACGTTCGCGTTCCCCGTGATCTTCCTCGTGCTGTTCGGGTCGTTGAACAACGGCAGCACGATCGACTTCCTGGGTGGGCTGCAGCTGCGAACCAGTACCTACGTCGCCGGCATCCTCTGCTTCGGCGTGATCAGCGCATCGTTCACGAACCTTCGCGATGACGTTGTCGATCCGTCGGGACGACGGAGTGCTGAAGCGCTTGCACGGCACGCCGCTGCCGGCGTCGTCGATGTTCGGGGACTGGTGCTGAACGCGCTCGTCGTTCGCGGCGATCCTCACGGCGATCCTGATGGCCGTCGCGATCGCGTTCTTCGACGTCACGTTCCCCGGGGCACTGGGCCGCGCTCGTCGTGTCGCGTCTCGTGGTCGGCACCGCGTCGTTCGCCGCGACTCCGGCGTCGCCGTCGCGTCGCTCATCCCGAACGCCGATGCCCGCGCCCACGATCGTCAACGGCATCCTGTTCCCGATCTGTTCATCTCCGGGGTCTTCTTCCCGATCGAAGGCGACGCGTTCTTGGGCCAGGTCGGCGACGTGTTCCCGGTCCGCCATTTCGTGAACACGGTGTTCGCCGCGTTCGACCCCGCATCGCCCACGGGATGGCTCACGGCTGGGCCTGGGACGACCTCGCCGTGGTCGGCGATCTGGGGCGTGGTCGGGGCGATCGTCGCGGTGCGCTTCTTCCGCTGGGACCCCCGCCGCAAGTAGCTGCCGGGGCCCCAGGTTTCTCAGCCGGTCACTGGTGAGGCGTTTCTACCGCAGAACGGGCTGCGACCCGGCCGTTCCTTGACCGAACAGCTGTTCGAAACTACCGTCGTGAGCGTCGAGCAGGAGCCTGGCGACCATCGGCAGGGGAATGTCCCACCCCCTTTGTACGGTCGCATTCCCAGACGATGCGGCCGCCGAAGGCGGTGGCAGAGACCACGAAAGGACACACCGTGGAGCACGACAAGGCAGCTCGAGATGGCGCTTGCTTCGATCGACAAGCAGTTCGGCAAGGGCTCGATCATGCGGATGGGAGAAGGGCTCGATGAACATCGAGACGATCCCCACGGGCGCATTGGCACTCGACATCGCCCTCGGTGTGGGCGGGCTCCCGAGAGGGCCGCGTCGTCGAGGTGTACGGGCCCGAGTCGTCGGGCAAGTCGACGCTCGCCATGCACGTCGTCGCCGAGTGCGCAGCGCAACGGCGGCATCTGCGCCTACATCGACGCCGAGCACGCGATGGATCCCGTGTACACGAAGGCCATCGGCGTCGACATCGACGAGCTCCTGATCTCGCAGCCCGACACCGGTGAGCAGGCGCTCGAGATCGCCGACATGCTGATCCGCTCGGGCGCGCTCGACATCGTCGTCATCGACTCTGTGGCTGCGCTCACTCCTCGGGCCGAGATCGAAGGCGAGATGGGCGACACGCACGTCGGCCTCCAGGCTCGCCTCATGAGTCAGGCGTTGCGCAAGCTCACCGCCAACCTCAACCGGTCGAACACCATCTGCCTCTTCATCAACCAGCTCAGGAGAAGATCGGTGTGATGTTCGGCTCCCCGGAAACAACGCCCGGCGGGCACGCGCTGAAGTTCTACTCATCGGTCCGGCTCGACATCCGCCGCATCGAGTCGATCAAAGACGGCGTCGAGGTCATCGGCAGCCGCACGCGGGTCAAGGTCGTGAAGAACAAGGTGGCTCCGCCGTTCAGGCAGGCCGAGTTCGACATCATGTACGGCAAGGGCATCAGCCGTGAGGGCTCGCTGCTCGACGTCGGCACCGACCTCGGCATCGTCAAGAAGTCCGGGGCTTGGTACACCTTCGACGGCGAGCAGCTCGGGCAGGGCCGCGAGAACGCCAAGCAGTTCTTGGCCGAGAACCCCGAGCTCATGGTCCAGATCTCCGAGCGGGTCATGGAGCAGGTCGGCATCGGCCAGAACACCGGCGAACCGGGTCTCGGGAGCCTCGAAGACGAGTTCTCCGAGGCCGACGAGCAGCCCATTTCTTTGGACTGAGCGCGATCCTCGCACCGCGCTCCGCGGTCTGGCATGCTCGCTTTGTGGGGGGCGTCATGGTTGACTGTGTGCCGAGCGGAGTACCCGGCCATCTCGGCCGGTCCCACGGCACGACGCGACGGTGAATGGAAACGCTCAAAGTCTCCACCCGAAGTCATCCGAACTCGGTAGCAGGAGCAATCGCCGGACTGCTCCGGCGCGAGGGGTTTGCGGTACTGACGGTCGTGGGCGCGGGGGCGCTGAACCAAGCCATCAAGGCGCTGGCGATCGCACGTGACCATGTCCTGCTCGAGGGGATGGACCCGGTGTGCATCCCCGCGTTCACCGAGGTGAGCATCGACGGCGTGCCCCGCACCACGATCTCACTTCGGGTCGAAGACCGCAATCGCGTGGCATCGACCCGCCCGGAGGTCATCGACCTGCGGTCTCACGTGGCCGAGCCTTCTGCGCCTTCCGCGGTGCTGCCAGACGAGCCCGACGCCACCGTCGACCCGCGGCCGCCGCGAGGGGCGATGGCGGGATGAGTGCCGCCTAACCTGGCGGGGTGAGCCGCTCGTACTTCGTCCGCACCTTCGGGTGTCAGATGAACGAGCATGACTCTGAGCGGATCGCCGGTTTGCTCGAGGCCGACGGTTTGCGCGCGGCGCCCGATGCCGAGCACGCGGACGTCGTCGTGCTGAACAGCTGCTGCATCCGCGAGAACGCCGACAACAAGCTCTACGGCAACCTGGGCTTGCTCAAAGCAGTGAAGGATCGACGCCCGGGCATGCAGATCGTCGTCGGCGGCTGCCTCGCGCAGAACGACCGTGACGTCATCCGCGCAAGGGCGCCATGGGTCGACGTCGTGTTCGGCACCCACAACGTGCACCGAGCCGCGGATCTCATCGAGCTTTCACGCGTGCACGGTCCGATCGTCGAGGTGCTCGAAGCGACCGTGGCCGACGATGGCGCAGCGTTTCCTTCCGCCCTGCCCACCAAGCGCGACGCGGGCCACACCGCGTGGGTGACCATCCAGATCGGATGCGACAACAGCTGCGCGTTCTGCATCGTCCCCGCCGTGCGGGGTCCTGAGATCAGCCGGCCGCTCGCCGAGCTCGTCGCCGAGGTCGAGGCGCTCGCCGCCGACGGCGTCACCGAGGTCACCCTGCTCGGCCAGAACGTCAACTCTTACGGCCGAGATCTCACCCTGGCTGCACGACAGGCAGGAGGCGGCGATCGGGTGCGCCCGCTCTTCGCCGACCTGCTCAGGGCCGTCGGCCAGATCGGGGGCATCCGCCGCGTGCGGTTCACCAGCCCCCATCCGAAGGACCTGCGCCCCGACACCATCGACGCGATGGCCACGACGCCGACCGTGTGCGAGCACCTCCATCTTCCGCTCCAGGCCGGCAGTGATCGCACGCTCGCGGCGATGCATCGGGGCTACACGGCGGATCGCTATCTCGAGCGGCTCACGGCCGCGCGCGCCGCGATCCCCGATCTCGCGGTGACGAGCGATCTGATCGTCGGGTTTCCCGGCGAGACCGAGGACGACTTCGAGCGCACCCTCGAGGTCGTCGCCGAGGCGCGCTACGACAGTGCGTACACGTTCATCTTCTCGCCCCGGCCCGGCACCGAGGCTGCGGCGATGCACGATCGATTCGTGCCCGCGGACGTCTGCGCGGAACGGTTCGCGCGATCTGCGAGTCGTGGTCGAGCGCTCGGCGCTCGCTCGGCACGCCGAGCGTGTGGGTCGTGTCGAGGAGGTCGTCGTCGAAGGTCCCAGCAAGCGCGATCCCGCCGTGACCACGGGCCGCACGCGTCAGAACAAGCTCGTCCACTTCGCCGTCGACACCGTGATCCGCCCCGGCAGCTATGCGTCCGTCCGAGTGACGGGCGCCGCGCCACATCATCTGCACGGAGAGCTGGTCGAGGTCCTCGAGCCTGCTCGCCATCGCACCCGCCTCGCGGTGGTCGCGGTCTGAGCGCCTCGTCGGCATCGCCCTCGCTCGCGATGCCGTTGCTCGCGATCGTCGGCCCGACGGCCACGGGCAAGTCCGCTCTGGCGCTGTCGGTCGCCCGTCACCTCGGCGGCGTGGAGATCGTGTCCGCCGACTCGATGCAGGTGTATCGCGGCATGGACATCGGCACGGCCAAACCGAGCTTCGCCGACCGGAGCGAGGTCACCCACCACCTGATCGACGTCGCCGACCCCTCGGAGGCGTACACGGTCGTGCGGTTCCAGCACGAATACGACGCCGCGGTCGCCGCGATCGACGCGCACGCGCATCGCGCGCTCCTGGTCGGCGGAACCGGGCTCTACCTGCGCGCGGTCATCGATCGTCTCGACCCGCCCGGCGAGTGGCCGGCGATACGAGCCGACCTCGATGCCCAACCCGACGTGATGGCATTGCACGCCCAGCTCACCCAGCTCGACCCGCTCGCCGCGTCGCGCATGGCGCCGACGAATCGGAGGCGAGTCGCCCGCGCCCTCGAGGTGTGCCTGGGGAGCGGGCGGCCGTTCTCGTCATTCGGCCCCGGGCTGACCACGTACGCCCCCAACGGCGTCGTTCAGATCGGGTTGCACGTCGACCGGCGGGTGCTGACCGAGCGGATCCAGGCCCGCTTCGACGCCCAGATGGCGGCGGGGTTCCTCGACGAAGTCGCGGCGCTCGCGGCTCGGCCCGAACCCCTGTCGCGGACAGCGGCACAAGCGCTCGGGTACCGCGAGCTCCTTGCCCACGTACGCGGCGAGCTGTCGCTCGGCGACGCAGTCGATCTCGCCATCACACGCACCCGCCAGTTCGCGGTTCGCCAGGAACGCTGGTTTCGGCGCGATCCACGCATCCGCTGGATCGACGTGAGCGCGTCAGATGCCAATCCGGTGGAGGAAGTCCTCGCGCTGCTGGGAGACTCGACCCAATGCATCTGAGCAAGCACCACGGGCTCGGCAACGACTTCCTGGTCATGCTGCGCGACGACGTCGTCCCCCTTCCGGACGACGTCGCTGGCGCGCTCGCCGTGCGCATGTGCCACCGCACGCGCGGCGTCGGCGCAGACGGGCTCATCATCGGAGGTCCGGCAGTCCGGCGAATCGCGTGTGATCTGCAGATGTGGCTGTACAACGCCGACGGCTCGCGCGCCGAGATGAGCGGCAACGGCATCCGGTGCCTGGCGCAAGCCGTGATCGAGAAGCGGGGTGTCACCGAGGCGACGCTCATGATCTCGACCGACGCAGGCCTCCGTTGCGTCGACGTCAAGGCGACCGGACCGGGCGAAGCCTGGGCAAGCGTGGACATGGGATCGATCGTCGCGGCTGTCGCTCCGGCGGGCTGGCACCGGCTCGACCTCGACCCGTCGCGGCCCGTGGCCCACCTGTCGATCGGCAACCCCCACGCCGTCGTGCTCGTCGACGATGCCGACGCGGTCGATCTCGTGGTGGCGGGCGCAGCCGTTCCCGACGTCAATCTCGAGGTGATCGCGGCCGGGCCCGAGCAGGGTGCGATCACGATGCGCGTGCACGAGCGAGGCGTCGGCATCACCGAGGCGTGCGGCACGGGAGCATGCGCCGCCGCCTGGGCGGCCCGAGACTGGGGCCTCGCCGGTGCTCAGGTTGTGGTGCACATGTTGGGCGGTGATGGCGAGGTCACCCTCGACGGCGACAACGTCACGCTGTCCGGTCCGACCGTGCACATCGCCGACGTCGAGGTACCCGAGACCGAGGTGACGGCATGAGCCTCATCGAACGTGCCGTCCGAGAGCGCATCGTGCTGGTCGGCGTGACGGTTCCCCCTGCACGCGTCGAGGAAACGGAGTCGAGCCTCGACGAGCTCGCCCTACTGATCGCGACCGCGGGGGCCGAGGAGGGCGGCCGTGTCATGCAGCGCAAGGATCGCCCCGACCCGGCCACGTTCATCGGCAAGGGGAAGATCGAAGAGCTGCTCGAGGTCTGTCTCGACGTCGATGCGGACACGGTGGTGTTCGACAACGAGCTGACGCCCGCGCAGCAATACAACTTGGAGAAGCTGCTCGGGCGCACCGCGATCGACCGTACCGCCGTGATCCTCGACATCTTCGCCCAGAACGCGCACACGCTCGAAGGCAAGGCCCAGGTCGAGCTCGCCTTGCTGCGCTATCGGTTGCCGCGGTTGCGACGCGGTCGCACCGGCGCGCTGTCGCAGCAGGCGGGACGCATCGGCACCCGTGGTCCGGGCGAGACCCAGCTCGAGACCGACCGCCGCAGGTTGCAGCGACGCATCACGAAGCTCGAGCACGACCTGAAGGACCTCAGCCACACCCGAGTGACGCAACGGAAGGCCCGCAACCGCAGCCGGCTGCAGTCGGTGTCGATCGTGGGCTACACGAACGCCGGCAAGTCCACACTGCTGAACCGCCTCACCGAGGCCGGTGTGCTCGTCGAGGATCGTCTCTTCGCCACGCTCGATCCGACGACGAAGCGGATGCAGCTTCCCGGTGGTGAGGCCGTGCTCGTGTCCGACACGGTCGGCTTCGTTCGCAAGCTGCCGCATCAGCTCGTCGAGGCGTTCAAGTCGACGCTCGAAGTCGTGGCCTCGACCGACCTTCTGATCCACGTCGTCGACTCGTCGTCGCCCGATCCCGACGGTCAGATCGATGCGGTGCGCGTCGTGCTGGACGAGATCGGCGCCGATCGCGTCCCTGAGCTCCTCGTCTTCAACAAGGCCGATCTGACCGATGAGGCCAAACGCCTCGTCGACGCCCACCCGGGGTCGGTTGCGATCTCGGCCGAGACGGGGGAGGGCGTCGACGACCTCCTCGTGACGCTCGGAGACCGGCTCCGCGCGCTGTCCAACATCGTCGAGCTGATGATCCCCTACGAGCGCGGTGACGTGCTGGCCGAGCTGCATCGGGAGGGCGAGATCATCTCGGAAGCGCACGGCGACGACGGCATCCGAGTGCGAGCGCGCCTCGACGTGGCGTCGGCGGGCCGGCTCGCCGAGTTCGCGACGAGCCCGTCGTGACGCAGCCGCTCGTGAAGCAACCGGCCCCCTCATGAAGAAACCCTTCGTCCCGCCTCCCTATCCCTACGATCGCCTCGACGAGATCGCGGCGATCGCGGACGCCCACGAGGGCGGCATGGTCGATCTCTCCGTCGGCACACCCTGCGATCCGCCCGTTCAGTCGGTGCTCGACGCGCTCGCGTCCTCTGACTCGGAGCGCGGTTATCCGCCGTCGATCGGCACGGTCGCCCTGCGGGCCGCAGCGAGCGCCTGGATCGCCCGCCGGTTCAGCGTTGCCGAGCCCCCGGCCCTCGCGGCCTGCATCGGCACCAAGGAGTTCGTCGGCACGCTGCCCCAGTGGCTGCGCCTCCGTGCCCCCGATCGCGACACCGTGCTGTATCCCGCCGTCGCCTACCCGACGTACGCGATGGGTGCCGAGCTCGCCGGTTGTCGCGCCGTTCCCGTTCGCCGTCGACGACGACTTTCATCTCGATCTCTCCGCCGTCGACCCAGACGACGCGGCGCGGGCGCTCTGTCTGTGGGTCAACTCGCCGAGCAACCCGACCGGGGCTCTCGACGATCTCGCCGCCGCCGCTCGGTGGGGGCGAGCGCACGGCGTGCCGGTGTTCAGCGACGAGTGCTACGCCGAGTTCACGTGGGACGGCCCGCCTCGCACGATCCTGGAGCACGGCACCGACGGACTGGTCGCCGTGCACTCCCTGTCGAAGCGCTCGAACCTGGCCGGCGTCCGCGTCGGCTTCTACGCCGGCGACCCGGACCTCGTCTCGTACTTGTCCGAGGTGCGCAAGCACGTAGGGATGATGGTGCCCGGTCCCGGCTCAGGCGGCCGGGGTTGCCGCGCTGAACGACACCGAACACGTCGAACTGCAACGGGCCCGCTACCTCGCGCGGTTGGAACGGGTCGCCAAGGTGCTCGGGGATTGGTCGGGCGCTTCGGTGTCGCTGCCCGCGGGCGGGTTCTACCTCTGGGTGAAGGCACCCGATGGCAACGGTTGGGCGTTCACGCGCGCGATCGCCGAGGCGTCGGGCGCGCTCGTGAGTCCAGGCGAGTTCTACGGCGCTCCCGAGCACGTGCGAGTGGCCGTCGTCCAGCCCGATGACCGTATTGACCTTGTCGCCCGGAGGCTCAGATCGGCGCACGGGTAGCCTGCGCCCGATGGCAGACCTACAGGGGCAGATCGAAGAGCTCTGGGACCGTCGAAGCGAGGTCGAGCCGGGCGACAAGTCGGCGGCGAAGATCGTCCGCGAGGCCGTCGATCTGCTCGACACCGGTCAGGCCAGGGTCGCCGAAGTGGTCGCGGGCCGTGTCGTCGTGCATCCGTGGCTCAAGCAGGCGATCCTTCTCCTCTTTCGCCTCTCCAAGATCAAGACGGTCGAGCTCGGCCCGTTCGAGTACGCCGACAAGCTGCCGCTGAAGACCGGCTTCAAGAAGATGGGTGTGCGCGTCGTGCCCGGTGCGTCGGCCCGTTATGGGTCGTTCCTCGAGCGGGGCGTCGTGATGATGCCGAGCTACGTGAACATCGGCGCCCACGTCGGGCACAACACGATGGTCGACACGTGGGCGACGGTGGGCTCGTGCGCGCAGATCGGGGCCAACGTCCATCTCTCTGGCGGCGTCGGCATCGGTGGCGTCCTCGAGCCGCCCCAGGCCGCACCGGTCATCGTCGAGGACGACTGCCTCATCGGGAGCCGCAGCATCGTGGCCGAGGGCGCCCGCGTCGGTCGTGGCAGCGTGCTCGGCGCCGGATGCATCCTCACCGGGTCGATTCCCGTGATCGACGCGCAGACGGGGGCTGAGATCGGGCGGGGCACGGTGCCGCCGCACTGTGTCGCCGTGACCGCCACGCGCCAGCGCAAGTTCGGCAGTCACGAGTACGGACTGCCGTGCATCCTCGTGATCAAGCACCTGCACGAGGGCGAACGCCACGACAAGGCACAGCTCGAGACGATCCTCCGCGACCACGGCGCGACGGTGTGACGAGGGCCCCCGTGGCCGACCTTCTCGCCCTCACCGCCGACCTCGTCGCCATCCCCTCGACCAGCCGCGACGAGGCCGCCATCACCGCCATGCTCAGGGCGGAGCTCGAGCAGGTGCCATCGCTCGAGCTCACACAGGTCGGGTGCAACCTCGTCGCCCGCACGCACCTCGGACATCCGACCCGGCTGATCATCGCCGGGCACACAGACACGGTGCCGATCAACGAGAACGGGAATCCGAGGATCGACGGGGACACACTCTGGGGATGCGGCGCGTCCGACATGAAGTCGGGGCTCGCGGTGATGCTCGAGCTCGCCCGCACCGTGCGTGAGCCGTCCGTCGACGTGACCTACGTCTTCTACGAGGCCGAGGAGATCGACGCGGTGCACAACGGGCTCGCGCTGCTGTTTCGCGAGCGTCCCGATCTGCTCGAGGGCGACGTGGCCTTGCTCGGTGAACCGACCGACGGCACCATCGAAGCGGGTTGTCAGGGAACGATGCGTGCCGAGGTCGTCCTCGCTGGAGCGCGTGCCCACACGGCGCGTCCGTGGATGGGGCGGAATGCGATCCAGCGCCTCGGACCCGTGCTGACGCGCCTCGCGGACTACCGCGAACGACGGCCCGTGATCGACGGCTGCGAGTACCGCGAGGCAGTGCAAGCGGTGCTCGTCGAGGGCGGAGTCGCCGGCAACGTCGTTCCCGATCGGGCCCGCCTCGTGGTGAACCACCGCTTTGCGCCGGACCGCTCGGCGGCCGAGGCTGAAGCGATGCTCAGAGACCTGGTGTTCGCCGACAGGCGCGGAGGACGGCGATTCCTTTGCGATCATCGACTGCGCACCGTCGGCGGCCCCCTCGCTCACGCACCCGCTCCTGCGAGCGCTGATCGAGCGGAATGGGCTCGAGGTGCGAGCGAAGCTCGGGTGGACCGACGTCGCCCGTTTCGCGGAGCACGGCATCCCCGCTGCGAACTTCGGGCCGGGCGACGCGACCTTGGCGCACACGCGTGATGAGCACGTCACCCGTGCACCCATCGAGGCGACGTTCGCCGCGCTGCGAGACCTCGTGACTGCTGATCCACCGTCATGATCGAGAGCGGCACGTGGACCGTGCTCTTCACCGACATCGTGGCGTCCACGGAGCTCCGTAGCCGGCTCGGTGACGACGAGGCCGACGTGCTGTTCGCGGCGATCGATGCCGCCGTCGCGACGGCCGTGGAGCGCCACCACGGTGTGCTGGTCAAAGGCCTCGGCGACGGCCACATGGCCGCGTTCCGCGGCGCGGCCGACGCGATCGGCGCCGGCGTCGCGATCCAGCAGGCGGCGGCGGGCGCGGGGGCGCTCATGTTGCGGGTCGGCATCAGCGCGGGCGACGCCCGGGCCGAGGGCGACGATCTCTTCGGCACCCCGGTCGTCGAGGCGGCGCGGCTCTGCGGCGCCGCGCAGTCCGGTCAGATCCTGGTGACGTCGCTCGCGCGCGCACTGGCGGGGACGCGCGGCGGGTACGAGTTCGAGAGCGTCGGCCCGCTCACGCTGAAGGGTCTGTCCGACCCCGTCGAGGCTTGCGCGGTCGTCTGGGCCCCGCTCGACGCCGCTTCTCTGGTCGACCTGCCCTTGCCGCCGACGTTCGCAGCCGGGGAGCTGGTTGCGTTTGTCGGTCGATCGAAGGAGGTGGACCAGCTCCGCTCTGCTTGGCAGACGGCAACCGGCGGACAGCCCCACGCTCGTGTCGTCATGCTCTCGGGTGAGCCGGGCATCGGGAAGACCCGCATGGCGGCTCAGCTCGCCCGAGAGGTGTACGCGGACGGAGCGATGGTGCTCCTCGGTAGGTGCGAGGAGGAGCTCGGCGTGCCCTATCAGCCGTTCGTCGAAGCCCTCCGCTTCGTCATCGACGGCGTGGATCCCGACCGCCTGCCGATGCTGCTCGGCCGCAGTCGGGGCGAGCTCGCTCGCCTCGTGCCCGACCTCGCCGTGCTGTCGCCCGACGTTGCCCCGCCCACCCGATCCGACCCGGAGACCGAGCGCTACCGGATGTTCGATGCCGTTGTGGACTGGCTGGCGGCGTCGAGCGAAGAGCGGCCCATCCTCCTCGTGCTCGATGACGTGCATTGGGCGGGCCGGCCGACGCTGCTCCTCTTGAACCACATCGTGCGGTCCGAGCGACCGATGCGCGTGCTCGTGGTCGGCACGTACCGCGACACCGACGTCGAGCGGGGACACCCGTTGGCCGACATGCTCGCGGACTTCCGCCGTCTCGATCGGGCGGAGCGCTGCTCGTTGCACGGCCTCACCACCGAGGATGTCGTCGACCTGTTCCGGGAGAACGCCGGGTACGAGCCGGGTCCCGACGGCATCGAGCTCGCACGCGCGGTTCGCGACGAAACCGAAGGCAACCCGTTCTTCATCGTCGAGGTGCTGCGGCACCTCGCGGAGTCGGGCGCCGTGTTCCAACGCGACGGCCGATGGGCCATGGACGCGCCGATCGACCGCATCGGCATCCCCGAGGGCGTGCGCGATGTGGTCGGCCGGCGCCTCGGACGGCTCAGCGCGATGACGAACGACGTACTCAGGGTGGCGGCGGTCGTCGGACGCGAGTTCGATCTCGATGTCGTCGTGCGGGCGAGCGGCCAAGGGGAGAACGAGGTGCTCGCGGCAATGGCGTCGGCGGTCGACGCCAGCTTGCTCGAAGAGGTGAAGGTCGATCGCTGGCGGTTCTCCCACGCGCTCGTACGTTCGACGCTGTACGAGGAGCTCGGCACGAGCCGCCGAGTGCGCCTGCACCGGACGGTGGCCGAGACGCTCGAGGTTCGCCGGCCCGACGACTTCAACGCCCTTGCCCATCACTTCGGCGAGGCCGCGGTCGCGGGTACGCAGGCCGAGGCGGTGCGCTACGCGCTGGCGGCGGGGGACCGCGCGCTCGCGCGGCTTGCCAGCGACGAAGCCGTCACGTACTTCGAACGGGCTCTCGAGCATCTCGACAACGCTCGGCCCCGTGCCCGTGTGTTGGCGCGCCTCGGCGAGGCCCAACGCCGCGCCGGTGAGGCGGAGTACCGGGAAACACTCCTCGAGGCCGCCTCGCTCGCGCGCGCCGCCGGTGATCGTGAGACGGAGATTGCCGCAGCGCTCGCGACCAGTCGCGGGTTCTTCAGCGGAGCCGGCCAGGTCGATGCCGGTCGCGTCAGCGCGTTGGAGGCCGCGCTCGATGCCGCGGGCGAAGGCGACAGCGTGGATCGCGCCAACCTGCTCGCGACGCTCTCGGCCGAGCTGCTGTTCTCCGAGGACCCGACCCGCGGTCCCGTCTTGCTCCGCGACGCGATCGCGATGGCGCGGCGGCTCGAGGCTGACGCCGTTCTGGCCCGCGCGCTCTGCTACCAGACCTCCGGCTTCGGCCTGTCGTCGACCGCGATCGACGAGCTGTTCCGCGCCGGCCGCGAGGCGCTCGACATCGCGGAGCGCATCGACGATCCCGCTCTCGCGACCATGGCCGCGTCCGGCCTGCACGTCGCCAGCTGCATTGCCGCGGACAAGCAGCGAGCCGACGCCTACCTCCAGCGCCAGATCGAGCACACGGACCGAGCGAGCCAGCCCCTCCTGCGCTTCGTCCTCGCGAACGCGTTGGCGATGCGGGCCATGGCCGAAGGCCACCTCGACCGCGGGGAGGCGTTGGCCGAGGAGATGCTCGAGATCGGGTCGGCGTCCGGTCAGCCCGACACGCTCGTGTGGATGACCGGGCACGTCGCGCAGCTGTGGGACGAGGGCCGGCGCGCCGAGGAGGCGGAAGCGATGCTGTCGGCGGCGGCGACGGTGTTGCCGTCGGCGGAGGCGCTCCTGATCCACACGCTCGCCGAGCAGGGGCAGCTGGAGCGAGCGCGTGCGCTCTGGGACGACCTGACCGACGGGGGCCTCCCCGATCTGCCGAAGGACTTCCTGTGGGTGCTCGGCACGACGTCGGTCGCCGCGGCTGCGTGGTTTCTCGACGACTCCACGTATGCCGCGCCGCTGCAGTTCACGTTGGCACCGCTCAAAGGTCGCATCGTGTTCGTGGGCGCGGGGTTCCACGGCGCGGTCGACCACTACCTCGGGCTGCTCGCGGCCCTGAGTGAGGACTGGGATCGCGCTGAGGCGCACTTTGCGGACGCGGCACGGATCGAAGGCGGCATGGACCACGCTCCCCGGTTGTGCCGCACGTGGATGGCGTGCGCCGAGACGATTCGTCGCGGCCGGTCATCGAGCTCTGATCGTGCGCGTGCGGTCGCGCTGCTCGACCGGGCCGTCGATCTCGCAACCGAGCGGGAACTGCCGCTCACCCTTGCCCGGGCGGTGGCGCAGCGAGCCGCGCTTGCGGAGGATTCGTGATGCGCCTCCGAGCTCTCGCCGCCGCGGCGCTGGTGCTGACCGGTTGCTCGGTGACCTCCTCTGCCTCGTCGGTGACGACAACGGTGCCGCTCGTCGCGACGTCGCCACCGTCGACGACGGCCCCACCGGCCCGGCCCCGGGCCCTCAGCGGGGACTCCATCGAGTTCCTCACCCACGATGGTGTCGAGCGTCGCTACGTCCTCCATGTCCCCACCGATCTGCCGGCCGCGGCGTCGGTGCCGCTGGTGCTCGTGCTGCACGGCGCGGGAGGAGTGCCGGAGGAGATCATCGCCGGCAGTGGATGGAACACGCTCGCCGACGAGCGCGGCCTGATCGTCGCCTACCCCGCTGGCGACGACGAGGGCTGGAACGCCGGGGCCTGCTGCGGGGTGGCGGCGAGCGAGGGCAACGACGACGTCGGCTTCCTGAACGCGCTGATCGCGCACCTCACGGGATTCGCCCAGGTCGATCCGGCCCGGGTCGTCGTGGCGGGGCATTCGAACGGCGGGATGATGGCCTATCGCCTCGCGTGCGATCCCGACACTCGGGTCTTGGGCGTCGCGTCGGTGGCGGGCACGAACATGGCCGGCTGCCAGCCCGCCCGGCCGCTCTCGTTCCTCGAGATCCATGGGACGGCGGACGTGATCGTGCCGTACGACGGCGGGTCGACGCCGGACAGCGAGTCGGTCGGCCTCCCGCCGTTCACTCCCGTCGCAGTGAGCATCGACTGGATGGTCCACGCGCTCGGCTGCGCAGCCGACCCGATCGAGCAGACCGCCTCCCGTACGACGACGACGACGTGGATCGAATGTGCCGAGGGGACGCGCGTGCAGCTCGTCTCACTCGGGGGAGCGGGGCATTCGTGGCCGACGGGTCGCACGTTCGACGCGACGACCGCGATCGCCGACTTCTTCTTCCCGACCTGGTGCGGTCAGACGCCGATCAAAGGCGGCGGAGCACGGTGACCACCTTGCCGAAGATCGTCACCTCGTCCGCGTCGAAGGTCATCGGCTTGAGGCGGACGTTGGCCGGAAGCAGCTCGACCTTGCCGCCACCGCGTCGGTAGGTCTTCACGGTCGCTTCCTCGCCGGGGATGCCTGCGACGACGATGTCGCCATTGCGCGCGATTGCCTGCTGGCGAGCGACGACGTAGTCGCCGCTGAGAATGCCGGCGTCGATCATCGAGTCGCCTCGCACTCGGAGCATGAAGAGGTCGCCCTCGCCGGTGAAGTCGGCCGGCAACGGCAGCAGCTCCTCGACGTTCTCCTGGGCGAGCACATCGGTGCCCGCAGCCACGTCGCCCACGAGAGGCACGTGCCGCGTCGGCCGGCGTTCCATGGCGGCATCGGACGACGAGTCCCACCGGACCTCGATGGCCCGTGGCTTGGTGGGATCGCGCCGGAGGTACCCCAGACGCTCGAGCGTGTTGAGGTGGGAGTGGACCGTGGACGGCGACGTCAGCCCGACCGCTTCGCCGATCTCGCGCACCGACGGGGGATAGCCCCGATCTCGCATGTGCTGCTCGATCACCTGCAGAACCTCGCGCTGGCGGTCGGTGAGAACGATCTCGGTCATGGCCGTATCGTACGGATGTTCGTGGAGGAAGGTCAAACATCCGTTCGATCAACCTGTTGACAGCGAACAGACGTTCGTGCTGAACTGGCGAACAGATGTTCGTGAGCCCTGTGATCCCTCTCTACGTGGTGCCGAGCCGGCCCAGCCGGGCGGTCGCGTACCGCCGGCGCCGCGTCCTGGCACTGCTCGTGCTGGTCGCGTTCGCGGTCGGTCTCTTCCTCGCCGTGCGAACCGTCACGGCGACCCTCGGGGGCGTCCCTGCCTCCGCCCCCGAGGGCCCCTTCCCCGGCGCCGGCGCGCGCACCGTGATCGTGCAGCCCGGCGACACCGTCTGGTCGATCGCCCGTGCCGCGGTGCCCGATGGCGACATCCGCGGCCTCGTCGACGAGCTGCTCGTATCGCACGACGGCCCCCTGCAACCGGGCGACCAGTTGCTCGTCCCCGAAACTGGTTGACCACTACCGTCGGGGTGTGCGTTGCCCCGTCTGCGCTTCCCTCGATGACAAGGTCATCGACTCGCGCACGGCCGACGACGGCTCGGCCATCCGACGACGCCGTGAGTGTCTGGCCTGCGGGGGCCGCTTCACGACGTTCGAGCGTCTCGAGGAGGCGCCGCTCGTGGTGGTGAAGCGCTCGGGCGAACGAGAGGCGTTCGACCGCTCCAAGGTCGTAGCCGGGGTGCTGGCCGCGGCGAAGGGCCGTCCGGTGTCGATCGACCAGCTCGAGGGACTCGCCGGCGAGGTCGAGGAGGGCCTGCGGCTCGAAGGCGGAGGCGACGTCTCGAGTGAGCGGGTCGGCATCGCCGTGCTCGATCGGCTCCGCATCCTCGACGAGGTGGCCTACCTGCGCTTCGCGAGCGTGTACAAGAGCTTCGACGAGGCCGATGACTTCGCTCGTGAGCTCACCCTGCTCGCCAAGAGCACCGAGCCCAAGCGCAACTACCGCGACCCCGACGCCTGAGCGACGTAGCGGAGGAACAGCCAGCCGTCCTCCTCGAGCACGTGGGCGAGCGCGACGCGTGACAGGGCTGACGCGGCGCCGTGCGCGACGCGAGCAGAGGTCCCGGCCACGAGGTGGGGCGACACGGTGAGGCACAGCTCGTCGACCAGGCCCGTGGCGACGAGCGTCCCGTTGAGGGAAGGTCCACCTTCGGCCATCACCACGCCCACGTCCATCGCGCCGAGGTGCCGCAAGGCGAGTGCGAGATCGACGTCGTCGGGGCCGGCGCGCACGACCGGGATGCCGTCGGGCACCGGGCCTGCGGTCTCGCTCGTCACGACGATCGCCCGCCCGCTGCGCATCAGCTCGCCATCCCAATCGAGGCGGAGCGACCGGCTGACGACCGCGATCCGCAACCCTTCGCGCCGCGGCGGCCCGTAGTGCTCGTCTCGGGCGGTGCCCGCGCCCACCAGCACCACGTCGGCGAGGTCGCGAAGGGTGGCGAACACGGCGCGGTCGCCCCCTCCACCGAGCGGTCCGGAGCGGCCGTCGACGGCGGTGGCGCCGTCAGCGCTCGCGATCATGCACATGAGCACCCACGGGCGTCCGTCACGTCCGCGGCGTGTCGGGTCCGCGTACGCCTCAGCTACCGACACCGGGTCACGGGGATCGGGATGCAGGCGGCGCATGGCCCGGGGATCTTGGCACGGCGATCTCGGCACGGGGATCTTGGCGGGAGCGGGCCTCGGTGGGGCACGCTGGTGCGCATGACCGAAGTCCCCACGCGCACCGCGATCCGCACCTGCCCGTTCTGCGAGGCGGGATGTGGACTCGAGATCACGTTGCGGGATGAGGAGATCGTGCGGGTGCGCGGCGACCGGGACGACGTGTTCAGCCACGGCTTCATCTGCCCGAAAGGGCTCGACACTGAAGCAGCTCCACGAGGATCCGGACCGGCTGCGTCGCCCCCTCGTGAAGCGCAACGGCGAGTTCGTCGAGGTGTCGTGGGAGGAAGCGTTCGCGGAGATCGAGCGAAGGCTCGTGCCGATCATGGAGACCCACGGACGTGACGCGGTGGCGACCTACATCGGCAATCCCACCGCGCACAACCTCTCGGCGATGCTCTACGCGCGCACGCTCGCGCAGGGGATCGGGACTCGCATGCGGTTCTCGGCGGGCACGGTGGACCAGGTGCCGAAGCAGGTCGCCGCGGGCTACATGTTCGGCACCGCAGTGAGCGTGCCGGTGCCCGACATGGATCGCAGCGACTACATGATGATCTTGGGCGCGAACCCCTATGCGTCGAACGGCAGTCTGTGCACCGCGCCGGACTTCCCGGGCCGCCTCGAAGCGCTCCGCGCTCGGGGCGGGAAGGTCGTCGTTGTCGACCCCCGCAGGACCAAGACCGCGGAGGAGGCCGACGAGTGGGTCGCGATCGTGCCCGGCACCGACGCGCACTTCCTCATGGCGATCGTGCACACGCTCTTCGACGAGGGGCTTGCGGACGCGGGCGAGCACATCCGGCCGTGGGTCAACGGCTGGGCCGACATCGAGTCGCTCGCCGCCGAGTTCGCGCCCGAACGTGTCGCGGACACGTGCGGCGTCGACGCTCCGACGATCCGGCGGCTCGCCCGCGAGCTCGCGGCGGCACCGACCGCGGCCGTGTACGGACGGATCGGCATCTGCACGCAGGAGTTCGGCACGCTGGCCTCGTGGCTGGTCGACGTCGTCAACGTCGTGACCGGCAACCTCGATCGTCCCGGCGGCGCGATGTTCAGCCTGCCCGCGGCAGGCGGCGCGGCGACTCGAGGCGCGCCGGGCAAGGGGAAGGGCTTTCGGATGGGGCGCGGACACACGCGTGTGCGCGGGCTCGCGGAGGTGCTCGGGGAGTATCCCGTCGTCGCGCTGGCCGAAGAGATCGAGACCGAGGGGCCGGGTCAGGTACGCGCGCTCGTCACGGCGGCGGGCAACCCGGTGCTCTCGACCCCGAACAGCGAGCGGCTCGCCGCGGCGCTCGACCGGCTCGAGTTCATGGTGAGCATCGACATCTACCGCAACGAGACGACGCGTCACGCCGACGTGATCCTGCCTCCGAGCTCGAACCTCTATCGCTCGCACTACGACCTGTTGCTCCTCCAGTTCGCTGTGCGCAACGTCGCCAACTACTCGCCGCCCGTGCTCGACGGCCCCGCAGACGGGCTCGACGAGTGGGAGATCATGTCGAAGCTCGCGCTGATCGCCCAGGGTCAGGGCGCGTCGGCTGATGTCGATCTCGCGGACGACTTCGCGATCACCGCGCTGGTGCAACACGCCGTGAGCGACGCCTCGGGTCCGCTCAACGGCCGGAACGCCGACGAGATCCTCGGGATGCTCACGGCCCGCCGCGGACCGGAGCGCATCCTCGACTTCATGCTGCGGTCAGGGCCCTACGGCGACTGGTTCGGGGCACGCGCGACGTTCACCGACGCGGGAGGTGTCGAGCAACCGGCCGTCACGCTGGCCCTGCTCGAGGCGAACCCGCACGGCATCGACCTCGGTCCGCTGCAGCCGCGGATCCCCGAGATCCTGCGCACGCCGTCCGGACGCATCGAGCTCACACCGCCCGGAGCTCGTCGCCGACTGTGATCGGCTGCGCGCGTCGATCGGTCGCCACCGCAACGGACACCACCTCCTGGTTGGGCGCCGCGACCTGCGTTCGAACAACTCTTGGATGCACAACCTGAACGTGCTCGTGAAGGGGAAGGAGCGCTGCACCCTCCACATCCATCCCGACGATGCGCGCGCGCTCGGTCTCTCGTCGGGTGACCTCGCTCGGGTGACGTCGCGGGTCGGCAAGATCGACGTGCCGGTCGAGATCACCGATGCGATCCGGCCGGGCGTCGTCTCGATGCCCCACGGATGGGGTCACGACCTCGATGGTGTCGCGCTCGTGGTGGCGTCGGCTCGTCCGGGCGTGAACTCGAACGTCCTGGCCGATGAAGAGCAGCTGGACGTCGCGTCGGGCACCGCGGTCGTCAACGGCATCCCGGTCACAGTCGTCCCTGCCTGAGGCACCGACGCGCTGGGCGAGCGTCACGGCGCGTCGAGCACCGCCGCGAGGAGGCGGCTCGCCGCCCAGGCGCTCGTCTGTTCGGTGAAATGGGCGCCGTCGGGACGGAGCCGCATGCCGTCCATCTCAGTCGGGCAGGGCACCCCGTTCGGGCAGACGATCGCGGCGAAGTTCACGACCTCCACCCGGTCGGCGTGGAGGTATGCGAACAGGTCGATGAGCCGGTTGAGGTGGGCCGTCTTCGCGAGGCGATCAGGGTCGGGCGGGCCGTTGCGGCCGCATGACGTTCGGCGGCGGTGTGAGCATCACCAGCCGGGCGCCCGTTGTGGTCACCCGCGACAGCGTCGCTTCCATCTCGTGGAGCAGCTCGCGGTCGCCCTGCGGGCGTGCCGAAGCGCATGCGGGTTCCGCCGACGACTCGATCCTGCGTCTCCCAGGTGCTGAGCCACAACACGAGCTCGGGGTGGTACTTGGTGACGATCTCGTCCTGGACGATCGGGACGGCCCGTTCGCAGTCGTCCGACCATGAGAACGGTTGGCCCTGATCGTCGAGCAGAAGGCCCCCCGCCGCGCCAGCACCCGGCGATCGCGGCGCTGGCGACCCCGATGCCGCGCGCTCCTGCCTCACGTTCGAGACCAGGAACGAGGCTCGCCGCGACGGAGTCGCCCACGACACCGATCACACGGGGTGCGCTCGGCTGGTCTCGTTGCCGAGGGTGCCGCCAACATCGGTGGAGCCGCGCCGAGGCGCACCGGCGCCGTGGTCGATGGCGCAGGGATCGACGGCGGCTTGACGGTGATTGCGACGCCCGGTGAGGGCGCGGCGAACGCCGGCGAGGGCGAGGTGGCGCTTGCGGTGGCAACGACGAGGGCGACGGCGACTGCGGCGACGCCAGCGACGGCCGAGGGGAGGGCGACGCGCCCGTGGAGGGTGGTTCCGGAGCGGATGGGGAGCTCGAGCAGGTAGTACGACGCGGCCGCGAGGGCCACGGTCAGTCCGACCCGCGCAGGTCGAGCGGCAGTCCCGAGATGCCGGTGCGCTCGGAGTCCACGATGAGCTGGACCGGCCAGTGCCAGAGGTACAGGCCGTAGGAGATCCTTCCGATCCACACGAGGATGCCGAGCGACAAGACCCGGCGGACGGGGCCGCCCGGATGCACGGCCGCGGCGATCACCGCCGCGACCGCAAGGGCGAACAGCAGAAACCCGCCGCGGTACATGAACGATTCGCCGTCGCCGATGGTCGCGTAGGCGACCCCGACCACGCCGAGGGCGAGGAGACCGCCGTACGAGCGCCGTGAGGTCTGCACCTGAGCGCGTCTCGAGAGCAGCACCGCGAGCAACGCGCCGATCAGCAGCGAGTGCACGCGTGTGTCGGTGCCGAAGTACGCCCTTGTCGTGTCGTCGGCGAGCGCGGCCATGAGCACCGCAGATGCCAGCGCGGCGATGGCGGCAACGACGACGACCAGTGTCCGGCGGCCGCGTCCGATGTACAGGCACACCGCCACGACTAGTGGCCAGACCAGGTAGAACTGCTCCTCGATCGCGAGTGACCAGGTGTGCTCGAGCAGCGACGGCGCCGCGAAGAGGTCGAAGTACGAGTTGTTGTCGGCGATGAAGTGCCAGTTGGCGGAGTAGAAGAGCGCGAACAGCCCATCGGCGCGGAGAGCGGCCTGTGCGTCCGTCGGTGTCGACCATGCCCCGTAGATCGCGATCGCGGCGAGCACGAGCAGAAGCGCCGGCAGCAGCCGACGGGCGCGGCGAATCCAGAAGGCGGGTAGGTCGATGCGGCCCTCTGCTCTGGCTTCAGCCAGGAGCAGGCTCGTGATGAGGTAGCCGGACAGCACGAAGAACGTGTCGACGCCGAGGTAGCCGCCGCGGGCCCACGGGTATCCGAGGTGGTAGGCGATCACCGCGACCACCGCGACCGTGCGCAAGCCGTCGAGCGCGGGCTGGTACGTCCCGGATCGAGAAGCAGGGTGCCCTGGCCGTTCCGTCGTCAACGTCCCCCCAAGGAACACGAAGGGGTCGCGACGTGTTGAACCCCGCATGCCGTCGATCCCCGTGCGCCGCCTCAATCATGCCGTGCTCTACGTCCGCGATGTGCCCCGTGCCGTCGCCTTCTACCGCGAGGTGCTCGGGATGGTGCCGGCCCACGAGGACGCGAGCTTCCCAGGCGCCGCCTTCCTGCGCGCGCCGGACTCGCCGAACGATCACGACTTGGGCCTCTTCGCGATCGGCCCCGATGCACCCGGCCCCGTTCGTGGGGCAGTCGGCCTCTACCACCTCGCGTGGGAGGTCGACCGCGTCGAGGACCTCGTCGGGGCCCGTGAGGTGCTGCTGCGGGCGGGGGCGCTGGTCGGCCAGAGCGACCACGGGACGACCAAGTCGCTGTATGCCCACGATCCCGACGGGAACGAGTTCGAGGTGATGTGGGCGGTGCCGCGGGAGCGCTGGTCCGAGGTCGAGGGGTCGCCACCCATCGCGCCGCTCGATCTCGAGGCCGTGGTCGCCCAATTCTCGAGCTGATCGCCGCTCATCGGCGCTGATCGCCCTGTCCGGGCTGGTGGAGGGCTGTGGACAGTCGACACGAAATCCACCGTGAATTCACAGGGTTGTACCTCTTTCAGTCCACAGGGCCCCCGTCTTAGGTTGACGCCCATCGAAGGCCACAGCGCGGGAGCTAGGCGGATGGGTGGGGAGCTCGGAGAGCTGGCTTCGGGTGGCACCACGGGGGAGGGCAGGCTCGAAATCTGAGCCTCTCCGGGCGCACGAGAACCGTGCGTCCGCCCCAGACCTGCCGCTCTCGCGCTGTGGCCCGCATCACCGCTCTGCCGAACAGGGTCGGGAAGAATGCCCTGCGCAGAAGGCGTTGACACCCGTGTAATTACAGTGGTGTAATGCCCGAACATCTTGTGGCTCAGGCGGTGGGGGCCGCTCCGAAACCACAACATCTTGTGTCTTTCCGGGCCGGTCATTCCCGACCGGCCCGTAGCGTCGGATCTTGAAGGAGCGTGTCGATGTCGCTGGCGCCGGAGCAGACGGGGATCGGGATCCGCAGGCATTTCACGACCCCTGGGGTCGATCCCTACGACCAGGTCGACTGGGAGCGCCGCGACGCCCGCATCACCGACTACCGAGATGGTTCCGTTGCCTTCGAGCAGCGCGGCGTGGAAGTGCCGGCGACGTGGTCGATGAACGCGACGAACATCCTCGCTCAGAAGTACTTCCGGGGAACGCTCGGCACGTCGGAGCGTGAGACGTCACTGCGTCAGGTCGTCGACCGCGTGGTCGACACGATCACGCAGTGGGGCGCGCAGGGCGGCTACTTCATCGACGACGCGGAGACCGAGACGTTCCGCGCCGAGCTCAAGCACTTGATCGTGCAGCAGAAGGCCGCGTTCAACTCACCCGTGTGGTTCAACATCGGCGTGAAGGGAGTGCCGCAGCAGGGCTCAGCTTGCTTCATTTTGGCCGTCGACGACACGATGGACTCCATCCTCAACTGGTATGTCGAGGAAGGCACGATCTTCAAGGGCGGCTCGGGCTCTGGCATCAACCTCTCGAAGATCCGCTCGTCGCGTGAGCTGTTGAAGGGCGGCGGCACCGCATCGGGCCCCGTGAGCTTCATGCGCGGCGCGGATGCCTCAGCGGGCACGATCAAGTCCGGCGGCAAGACTCGGCGCGCCGCGAAGATGGTGATCCTCAACGCCGACCACCCTGACGTGCAGGAGTTCATCTGGTGCAAGGCGGTCGAGGAGCGCAAGGCGCGCGTGCTGCGCGACGCCGGCTTCGACATGGACCTCGACGGCACCGACAGTCACTCGATCCAGTACCAGAACGCGAACAACTCGGTGCGCGTCACCGACGACTTCATGCGAGCGGTCGAGCAAGATCTCGACTGGCAGCTGAGCGCCGTGAAGACGGGCGAGGCACTCAAGACGATGAAGGCGCGCGATCTCTTCCGTGAGATCGCCCGCGCCGCATGGGAGTGCGCCGACCCCGGCATGCAGTTCGACACGACGATCAACCGGTGGCACACAGCTGCGAACACCGGCCGCATCAACGGAAGTAATCCTTGCTTCACCGCTGATACGCACGTGCACACGGACAAGGGGTTGATCCGGTTCGCAGAGCTGTTTGACCGCGCCAACCGCGGCGAGGAGTTCGGCGTCTACACCCACGATATGACGAACCCCGACGTGCCCGATTCGGCGGTCGTCCTCACCTCGCCCGAGGCGTTCATGATCACCGGGCGCAACCCGATCGTGCGGCTGCGCTTCGACAACGGCATGGAGCTGCGCTGCACGCCCGGCCACAAGATCTTCACGACGAACCGCGGCTACGTCGAGGCGCAGTACCTGACGTCAGACGACCAGGTCCGCACGCTCGATCTGCCCACCCCCGCGGTGAACGCGGAATGGACGCTCCCGGTGTCGGCCGACCCCGCGGCATATCGCCAGGTGGGTGACCACTCGGGTGAGCTGCGTCTTCCGTCGATCTGGACCGAAGAGCTCGGCCACTACCTCGGCTGGCTCGTCGGCGACGGTTCGACCGCGGGAGCGACGACAGCGACGATCTATGGGTCGGCTGACGATCGCACCGAGATCCTTCCCGCGCACACCGAGCTGCTCACGTGGATCAACGGTGACCGGCCGATCAAGCTCTCCGAGCAGGCCAACGGCACTGCGCAGCTCCGCCTCGCCCGCCGGCAGTTCAAGCAGTGGCTCGAGGCGCTCGGTGTCGCGTCGGTGACGGGCGAGCACAAGTCGGTCCCCTGGTCGATCGAGCAGGCTCCGCCCTCGATCGCCGCCTCCTTTCTCCGCGGCCTGTTCGACGCCGACGGCACCGTCGTGGTCAACCGGTCGAAGGGCAGCTACGTGGGTCTCGGCTCGATCTCGACCGAGCTCCTTCGTGGCGCACAACGGCTGCTCACGACGTTCGGCATCTCGAGTCGGATGTACCAGGTGCATGGTGGCGGGACGTCGATGCTGCCCGGCAGCGACCGCACGCCAACGACCTACCTGCGCCGCCCGAGCTACGACCTGCGCATCACGTCGGGGTCGATCGAGCGGTTCGCCGCGGAGATCGGCTTCGGTCTCAGCGCGAAGGCGGATCGCCTTGCCGAGATCGTCTCGTCCCGAGTGCGCGGACCGTACGCGGTCGAGACGTCGGCGCGTCTCCTCGAGCGGAGCGACGAGGGCATCGAGCTCACCTACAACCTGAGCGAGCCCCGCAACCACAGTTACATCGCCGACGGCATCGTCGTGCGCAACTGCAGCGAGTACATGCACCTCGACAACAGCGCGTGCAATCTCGCCAGCCTCAACCTGCTTGCGTTCCTCGGCGAGGACGACGAGTTCGACGTCGAGGGGTTCCGGTCGGCAGTCGAGGTCGTGTTCACCGCGCAGGAGATCCTCGTCGGCAACGCCGACTATCCAACCGAGAAGATCGCCGAGACATCACGCAAGTTCCGTCAGCTCGGTCTCGGCTACGCGAACCTCGGCGCGCTGCTCATGGCGATCGGCATGCCGTACGACTCCGACGCCGGGCGGGCGTGGGCGGGCGCACTCACCGCGCTGATGACCGGCCACGCGT
Source organism: uncultured Acidimicrobiales bacterium (assembly GCA_963747215.1). Lineage (GTDB taxonomy): Bacteria > Actinomycetota > Acidimicrobiia > Acidimicrobiales > DATKAS01 > DATKAS01. The sequence goes on along the minus strand of CAVVET010000022.1, from coordinate 218,650 downwards.
ACGCCACTTCGGCGCGCACGGCTGGGCGCATGGGCCCGTTCTCCGGCTACGCCGAGAACTCCGAGCACATGCTGCGCGTGTTGCGCATGCACCGGGCCGAGGCGGCGAAGGTCGACGAGGAGCTCGTGCCGCCGACGCTGCTCAGCGCCGCGCAGCAGTCATGGGACCAAGCCGTCGAGCTCGCCGAGCAGTTCGGCGTGCGCAACTCGCAGTCAACAGTTTTGGCTCCGACCGGCACGATTTCCTTTCTGATGGATTGTGACACCACCGGCATCGAGCCCGACCTCGGGCTCGTGAAGACGAAGAAGCTGGTCGGCGGCGGCACGATGTCGATCGTCAACCAGACCGTGCCGCGGGCGCTCGCTCGCCTCGGGTACACGCCGTTCCAGATCGACAGCATCGTGGCGTACATCGACGCCAACATGTCGATCGTCGGGGCTCCGCATCTGAAGGCCGAGCACCTTCCCGTGTTCGCGTGCTCGATGGGCGACAACGTCATCCACTACATGGGCCACGTGAGGATGATGGCGGCGGCGCAGCCCTTCATCAGCGGGGCCATCTCCAAGACGATCAACATGCCGGAGTCGTCGACCGTCGAGGACGTCGAGGACATGCACATGGAGGCCTGGAAGCTCGGCCTCAAGGCGGTCGCGATCTACCGCGACAACTGCAAGGTCGCGCAGCCGCTCTCCACGACGAAGAAGGAAGCGGATGCGGCCATCATCGGTGCAACGCCGGCATCGGCGGCAACCGCGACCCCGACCGAGGTGGTGACTCAGATCGTGGAGCGCATCATCCGCGAACCCGTTCGTCAGAAGTTGCCGCGTACGCGCCAGTCCCGCACGTTCGAGTTCCGAGTTGCGGACTGCAAGGGCTTCGTCACCGTCGGCGAGTACGACGACGGCCGACCGGGCGAGATCTTCCTGCGAGTTTCGAAGCAGGGATCGACCCTCGCCGGCATCATGGACGCCTTCGCCATCTCGATCAGCCACGGCCTGCAGTACGGCGTGCCGTTGCGGGCCTTCGTCGAGGTCTTCACGAACATGCGGTTCGAGCCGGCGGGCATGACCGACGATCCCGACATCCGTTTCGCCAGCTCGCTGATGGACTACCTGTTCCGCCGTCTCGCGCTCGAGTACCTCAGCTACGACGAGCGCGCGGAGCTCGGCATCCTGTCGGTCGGCGAGCGGCTGCAGCCGACGTTGCCAGGCGTGGAGGAGACGGTCGTCGAGACGACGCAGGGCTTCGACGTGATCCCCGACCCGAAGACGATTCCGTCCGCCTCCGAGCTGGCGACCCAGATCGAGCTCGGGCTCGCGTCAGAGGCACCGATCACCGGGCAGATCCCGGTGACGCCGCCCCCGCCCGCTGCGCCGTCGACGCGTGCGAGCGACGCGCCGATCTGCATGCAATGCGGTGTGCAGATGAACCGGGCCGGCAGCTGTTACGCCTGCCCGAGCTGCGGCAGCACCAGCGGCTGTTCCTAGACGCCGGTCCGCTGGGATTGCTCACCCGGGCGCGGCATAGTGCCCCGAGTGACCAATCTCGCCGAGCTCCCCGTTGCGGACCCATGGTGGGTCGTGCGCCGCGTGAGCGACGGCGTCACGCTGATCACCGAACCGCACGTGCATCCGCTGCTGCGCTGCAACGTGTGGCACGTGCGGGGCCGTGACCGCGATCTCGTCATCGACACCGCGCTCGGGCTCGCGCCGCTGGCACACCTCGTCGAGCATGAGCTCGGCCACGCGGTGCTCGCCGTTGCGACGCACAGCCACTCCGACCATGTCGGCGGCATGCACGAGTTCGCCGAGCGCGCGATCCATCGGGTCGAAGCGGCGGACCTGACGACCTCGATGCGCACGACCTTGGTGGCCGAGCACTACGGCGAGACGGTGCTCGGGCCGTATCGCGACGCCGGCTACGACATCCCGGAGCTCTTCGTCGACGCCGTCCCGACGGCAGGGATGGCGCATGGTCGGCGAGATCGCGCCCGCGCCGCCAACGCGGCTGCTCGACGACGGTGACGTCGTGGACTGTGGCGACCGCTCGTTCGAGGTGCTCCACCTACCCGGCCACTCGCCCGGAAGCATCGGCCTGTGGGAGGCCGCCTCCGGCATCCTCTTCTCGGGAGACGCGGTGTACGACGGGCCGCTGCTCGACGAGCTCGACGGATCCGACATCGACGACTACGTCGTCGACGATGCGGCGGCTCCGTGAGCTGCCGGTCACCGCGGTCCACGGCGGTCACGAGGCGAGCTTCGGCCGCGACCGCCTCGTGGAGATCTGCGACGCCTACCTCGGGGCTCGAGCTCAGTAGCCGGGCGGTGGCTCGAAGCCGTGCCAGTCGCGCTCGAGCAGCTGCGCGAACCGCATCGTCGTCCGGTCTTCGAGGTACGGCCCGATCGCCTGCAACCCGAGCGGCAGCCCTGCCGAGTTGAGTCCCGCGGGGAACGCCGTGGCGGGCTGGCCCGTGAAGATCGCCCACATCGGATACACGATGTTCAGCATGTAGGGCACGGTCCGGCCGTCGACAGGCGTGGACACGTTCGCCCTGCGGCCCCGTCTGGTGGGGATACGCGGCGTCGAGCGCGGTCGGGCAAACGAGCACGTCCCAGGTCTCGAAGAACGCCCGCCAGGTCGCCCGCGCCTTCTCCCGACGTCCGAGCAGCCGGATGTAGTCGGCGGCGTCCAGCGTCATCCCCGTCGCCCTCGCGCCGGCGAACGGGTCATCATCGTCGGCCGCGAGCGCAGCCTGCGCCTCCCGTTCCTCGCGACTCTCCCCAAGCGACGTGATGGCAATGAGCAGCGTGAGGTAGTCGCGGATGTACGCCTGATGATCGAGCGCCGGCATCGCCTCGTCGACCTTCGCGCCGGCGTTGGCGAGGAACGTGGCGAGCTCATCGACCTTCGCCCGCATCTCCAACGAGGGCTGCACCAGATCGAGCGCCGGCATGATCGCGACGCGGAAGTCGGCCAGGCGCTCGTGGCGCGGCGCCGGGAGATCGAGCCGCCAGCCGCTGCTCTCGCCGACAACCGGTCCGGCGACGACATCGAACAGCAGCTCCATGTCGCCCGCGCTCCGCGCCAGCGGACCCTGCACGCCCATCAGGACCCCGGGATTCGGGGCGTCCCCGAACGGGAAGGCACCGACACGCGGAACAGCCGTCTCCGACGGGCGATGCCCGTACACGCCGCAGTACGCCGCGGGCACCCGAATCGAACCACCGATGTCGCTGCCGATCTCGAGCGGCGTCATGCCCGCAGCGAGCGCGGCCGAACCCCCACCCGTGCTGCCGCCCGGCGTGCGCGTCAGATCCCACGGGTTGTTGGTCCGTCCGTAGACGACGCTGTCGGCCTGCCAATCGGCCACCGCCTCCGGGATGTTCGTCTTGCCCAAGCAGACATGCGCCGGCAGCGAAGACGCTCTGCGCGATCGGCCCGTCCTGCGTGGGCCGGTAGTCCTTCAGCGCCTCGATGCCTGCGGACTGCGGGAGGCCGGCGACGAGCGTCGACTCCTTCAGCGTCATCGGCAACCCCAGCAGAGCCCCCCGCTCACCCGCAGCGCGTGCGTCATCGGCCCGCCGAGCGGCTTCGAGCGCCCGGTCGGGTGTCCGGATCACGATCGCGTTCAGTGCGGGGTCGTGCTTCTCGATCTGCCGAAGGTGCAGTTCGACGAGCTCGACGGAGCTGATCTCCCGGGCGTCGAGCGCCGCCAGCATCTCGATGGCCGTGCTGAACGGGCCGATAGTCGGTGGCATGGTCAGGGGATCAGGAGCACCCGGCCGAACGCCCGGCGGCTCTCGATGTAGCGATGGGCCTCGGCGGCGTCGGCGAGCGGGAACGTGCGATCGACCGCGACCTTCAGTTCCCCCGAGGCGACACGTTCGAGCAGCTTCTCGATCATCGTGTGACACCGCTCGTTGTTCATCATCATCTCGGCACCGAGGAACACACCGGTCATCGACGCGTTCTTCTGCATGAGCGGCCACACCTGCGGCGGCTTGTCGTCCCGGCCCGCCTGCCCGACCCAGCTGACCCGGCCGCGGTACGCCAGGGCGGCGATGCTGCCTTCGAGCGTCTTGCCGCCCACAGAGTCCACGACGAGGTCGACGCCCTTGCCACCTGTGATCCGCTGCACCTCTGCGGCGACGTCGGCATTGGCGTAGTTGATGCCGTGGTCCATGCCGTAGTCGTGCAGACGCCCGAGCCGGTCGTCGCTCGACGCGGTCGCCAACACCGTTGCGCCGGCCGCCTTCGCCAGCTGGATCGCCGCGAGCCCGACGCCGCCTGCGCCGGCTTGCACCAACACCGTCTCGCCCGACTGCAGCTTCCCGAATTCGAACAGGCAGTCGTCGGCGGTGCCGAACTCGATCGGGACGCCGGCCGCCTCCTCCAGCGACAAGCCCTCGGGCACCGCCCATGCGGCGCGCGCCGGCACGCTCACCAGCTCGGCGTGTGACCCGTAGCCCATCGTCGCGACCACGGGCTGACCCACCGCGAACTCGGTGACGCCCTCGCCCACTTCTCGCACCACGCCCGACGCCTGATATCCCACGACATGCGGCTCGGTCGCGAGCACGCCGCCCTGTCGATGCAACAGGTCGCCACCCTGGATGCCGACGGCGGCGACCTCGACCAGCAGTCCACCGCTGCGCACTGCGGGATCCGGGACGTCCTCGTACTGGAAGACCTCGGGCCCGCCCGTCTTGTAGAAGACCGCGGCCTTCACGACGGCACTTCGTCCGAGTCGCGCAGGTAGATCGAATTCCTCGGCGACTTGAACAGCTCCCGGAGAAGGGGAGCGAACTCCTCGAGCTGCATCGTCGGATAGTCAGGATCGAACGCGGGCTGGTCGAAGTCGGCGCAGAACTCCGCGCAGAGGTCGTAGTACTCATGGCCGGCGAACTGATCGCGCATGTTGCGGTCGAGTCCGAGATAGTGGAAGAAGTAGTAGCCCTGGAAGATGCCGTGCTTCTCGACCATCCAGTGGTAGCCCTCGCTGACGAACGGCTTGAGGATCGCGGCGCCGATGTCGGGATGGTTGAACGTCCCGAGGGTGTCGCCGATGTCGTGGATGAGCGCGCACGCGATGTACTCGTCGTCGCGATCAGCGCGATAGGCGCGCGTTGCTGTCTGCAAGGAGTGCGTGAGCCGATCGACGATGAAGCCGCCGTAGTCACCGTCGAGCAGTCGGAGGTGATCCATCACCCGATCGGGGAGGCCGGGGTAGAACTCGAGCTGAGACAGGGCGATGCGGCTCCAGTCCTCCTGGGTGCCTTCGGTCATCGAGGTGAACGTGGCTCGAGCAGCGGTGTCACTCATGTCACTCAGTCTGCCTTAATCGGAAAATGACGTGGACGTCCGACACCGTCCGTGTCACGATGCGTCCGGTCATTCCGACCACATGAGAACACCGAGGAGGTGACCCGTTGCCCAACCAGACGTCCTCAGTCGCTCTGAAGATCGGCTTCGCAGGTCGCCTCGTGCTCGAGGCGCTCTGACCGGAACCGGCTTCGCCGACTGAAATCCGGTCCTTATCTCGCTGGTCGGCTCTTCCCGTGCCGACCGGTCGCCGCCGTCGGGCCTGTAGCCGCTGACGGTCTCGGGAGCACTTGGTCCACCTCGGGAAGGGGACCATTGGTGGTCCCGTCACCGTTGCGGTGAGGGAGGGTGTGGGTGTGCCTGACGGCGGCGCCGGACCGGGGTTCTTGTTGGGTTGAATTCTTGGCGCTAGCGGGGCTCTGACACCCGCTGGCGCCAAGAGAACGAGCCGGGTTCAGCCGGCTCCGCCCGGCACGGTGACGCTCTCGGTGTCTCGGCCTGACCGCAGCAGTCGGCCGGGCCGCGCGTCGGTGAACGCTCCGTTGCGGACGATCTCGGCGCCGTTGACGAGCACGTGCTCGATGCCCTCGGCCTCGCCGTAGAGGCGAGGCGCGCCGCCCGGTAGATCCTCGACCGTCACGACCGGTCCGGGACCGATCGTCGACTCGTCGAACACGACGATGTCGGCGCACCACCCTTCGGCGAGCCGGCCCCGCCCGGTCAGCCCGTACAGCCGAGCCTGGGCGTTCGTGAGCAGCGACACCGCCTCCTCGGTGGCGAGCAAGCCCCGCTTGCGCACCGCCTCGGCCAGCATCGTCGTCGAGTAGTTGAAGGTGGCGAGGAAGTCGAGGTGCGCGCCGGCGTCGGACGCACCGACGATCGCCCGGGGATCGCGCCACACGTCGACTCTGGCCTTCCAGCTCTCGTCGTCGGCGCCTCGGTCGGGCGGCGTGAAGATCGTCCGAAGCTGATCGGCGACCGTGATGTCACACACGACGTCCCACGGCTCCTTGCCTTCGGTCGCCGCGATCTCACCGACCGTCCGGCCGACGTACTGCTCGAGAGACGGTGTGAACACCTCCGCGACGGTGAACACCTGCCAGTACGCGATGCCCCGCGCCGGTCCATCCGTTTGCTGCGCCATGTCGTTGAGCTCACGCCGTCGATCGGGATCCGAGAGCAGCGCGATCTTCTCGTCGGCGGGCAGGGCCATCGGCTTCGCCCACCCGTTGAGCACGTCGAGCAGGAAGCCCGTGCGGAACGAGATGCGGGTGCGGATCGAGTCGGGGATCGTGAGTGCGAGCACCCGGGCTCCGCGGTCCGACGCGTAGTCGCTCGCCGAGAGCTTGTTCTCGGTGATCTCGCCGCTCCGCGAGTTGACCTGCAGCACGTTCCAGTTCAGCGGCCGGTTCGCGGCGAGCGACATGCGCGTCATCAGCTCCATGTCGTGCTCTTCGAACAACCCGATCGTCGGGATGAATTCGAGCGTCGTCCCTTCGTGCCCGGACACGACCTTGCACAGCGCGATCAGCTCGTCCATGGAGGCGTGGCGCGAGGGCACCGGCTCGCCCTCGTCGTCGTTGTGGGTGGTGGCCCACGACGAGGAGAAGCCCATGCCACCCGCCGCGAGCCCTTCGGCCAACAGCCGCTCCATCTCGTACTGCTCGCCCGGGGACGCATGTCGTCGCGTCGCCTCCTCGCCCATCACCACCCGCCGGATCGCCGAGTGGCCGACGAGGAAGCCGGCGTTGACCGCGAGCACGCCGTCGAGGCGGTCGAGGTACTCCGCCGTCGTGGTCCAGTCCCACGGCACGCCCTGTGCAAGCGATTCGAGCGGCATGCCCTCGACGCGGGCGAGCATCTTCATGAGGTAGTCGCCGGCGCCCGGAGCGAGAGGTGCGATCGAGAACCCGCAGTTCCCGCCGATCACCGTCGTCACGCCGTGCAGCGGTGAAGGCGACAGCGTCGTGTCCCAGAACGCTTGGGCGTCGTAGTGGGTGTGGATGTCGACGAAGCCCGGCGCGACGACGCACCCGGATGCGTCGATCGTCTGCTCGGACTCCTCGGACACATCGCCGATGGCGACGATCCTCCCGTCCCGGATGCCGACGTCCGCGCGGCGCCTCGGGCGCCCCGTGCCGTCGATGACTTCGCCACCTCGGATCACGCAGTCGAGCATGCGCGGACCCTACCCCTGGCGTGTGGGGGCGAGCCGGAGTTCGTTACTGGGGCGTCCAGGCGCACGGCATGCGCTTGATGCCGTGGATGAACGCCGACTCGAGAATCGCCGGCTCACCGGTGATCTGCAGGTCGGGCAGGCGGTGCAGCAGCTCGTCGAACATCACGGTGATCTCGCGCCGGGCCAGGTTGGCGCCCAGGCAGTAGTGCGGGCCGCCCGCGCCGAAGCCCATCTGGTCTTTGAGGTTGGTGCGGGTGATGTCGAACGTGTACGGGTCGGGAAACACTGACTCGTCGCGGTTGCCCGAGTTGTACCAGAGCACCACCTTCTGCCCTTCGGCGATCTTCACGCCGCTCAGCTCGGTGTCGCGCGTCGCGGTGCGGCGGAAGTGGATGACCGGTGAGGCGTACCGCACGATCTCCTCGACGGCGCCGGGAGCGCGTCCGGCGAAGTCATCGAGCCACAGCGCCCGCTGGTCGGGATGGTCGGTCAGCAGCTTCATCCCGTGGCTGATCGCGTTGCGCGTCGTCTCGTTGCCCGCGGCGACGAGGAGGATGAAGAACGAGCCGAGCTCTTGCGTGGTCAGCCGTTCGCCGTCGACCTCGGCGTGCATGAGCGCGGTCGTGAGGTCGTCGGCGGGATCGGCCAGGCGGGCCTCGCCTTCCGTGAGCGCCATCTGGAACAGCTCCATCGCTGCGGCCATGAGCTGTCCCATGTCGGTGACGTACTCCGGATCGCCTACGCCCAGGATCGTGTTCGTGCAGTCGAAGACGCGCTGCCATTGATCGCGCGGGATGCCCATCATCTCGCAGATGATCTGCAGCGGGAGAGGCGCGGCGAACAGCTGGACGAAGTCGCCCTCGCCGAGAGCCGCGTGCTCGTCGACGATCGCCTTCGCCTTGCGCCGGACATCCTCCTCGATCGCGGCGACGACCTTCGGCGTGAACGCCTTCTGCACGATCATCCGCAGGCGGGTGTGCTTCGGCGCGTCGAGGGCGATCATCGAGCCGAAGAACTCGCCGATCTCGAGCGGCATGTCACCGATGTTCGAGCCCTGGCCGGAGCAGAACAGCTCGGGGTTGCGGCTCGCCGACCAGATGTCCTTGTGGCGGGTGAGCGCCCAGTAGCCGGGTCCGGGCGGAAACGGCGCCTCGTACTCGGGCTCGGGCTGGAACGAGATCGGCTTCTCGGCCCGCAGCTTCGCGAACACCGCCTCGCGCACTGCCTCGGGCGCCTTCCAGAGCTCCTGATCGGAGAGCTTGATCTCGTCGACAGGGAGGTCGCTCACCATGGTCATGACGCAAGTGTGCCAGCCAGCAGTGCAACGCTGTGCGCCGTGCGCCGGGTCCTCCTGCTGATCGCTGCCGTCCTCATCACTGGCGCGGTGGTCGCGGTCGCGCCGGCGTCCGCGCAGTCGGCCGAGCGGATCCTCGACTACCGGGTCAACCTCGAGATCGAAGACGACGGCAACCTCGGGGTCACCGAGGTCATCGCCTATGACTTCGGCTCGAACGAGCGGCGCGGCATCTTCCGCGAGATCCCGACCCGCTTCCCGTACGACAGCGAGCACGAGCGGGTGTACCCGATCGAGGACGTCACCGTGACCGCGACGCCCGAGGGCACGCCGACCGACGTGCAGGTCACGACCGAGGGCAACGTCACGAAGATTCGCATCGGCGATCCCGACGTCTTCATCACGGGGCAGCACACCTACACGATCAGCTACACGGTGCGGGGCGCGCTGAACGGGTTCGACGATCACGACGAGCTGTTCTGGAACGCGATCGGCACCGAATGGCCCGTGCCGATCGAGCAGGCCCAGACCACGGTGACGGCACCCGCCGCCATCCTCGACGTGCTGTGCTTCACCGGCCCGCAGGGCAGCACCCTGCCGTGCACGTCGAGCAACGTCGACGGCACCACCGCGCGGTTCACCGAGGACGGGCTCAACCCGTTCGAGGCCCTCACGGTCGTCGTGGGCTTCCCGACCGGAGTGGTGCCCACGCCCGTGCCGATCCTCGAGGAGAAGCTGACGTTCTCGACCGCGTTCGATCCCGCGCCCGGGAAGATCGCGGTGGGAGTCGGCGTACTCGTGCTCGGCATCGTCGGCCTGGTGTGGGTCTTGCGCAAGGGCCGGGACCGCCGCTTCGTCGGGTCCGCGACCGACCAGGCGTTCGGCAACATCACGGGCGAGGAAGAGGCGGTGCCGCTACGGGGTCGAGTCACAGGCCCAGTGGAGTTCGAGCCGCCCGAAGGCATCCGGCCCGGTCAGCTGGGCACGCTCATCGACGAGGAAGCGAACCTGCTCGACATCACCGCGACGATCGTCGACCTCGCCGTGCGCGGCTTCATCCTGATCCAGGAGGTGCCGAGCGAGGACGGCAAGCGCCACAAGCCCGACTACCGCCTCACCGATCTCGGCAAGTCGCGGGCGGAGCTGCGTCCCTACGAGAGCCAGCTCCTCGACGACCTCTTCGAGACCGGCTCGGTCGTCGAGCTCTCCGAGCTCAAGTACAAGTTCGCGTCGAAGCTCAGCGGCCTCAAGACCGCGCTGTACGACGACGCGATCGACAAGGGCTGGTTCTCACACCGTCCCGACCACGTGCGCTTGATGTGGCGGGGCATCGGCCTCGTGGTGCTCGTCGCCGGCGGCTTTCTCACGTTCCTCGCCGCATCGCAGGGCTGGGGACTCGCCGCCCTCGCGGTGCCGATCATCGGCCTGCTGCTGCTGGTCTTCGCGGGCAAGATGCCGCGGCGGACGCCGAAGGGCACCGCGATGTACAGCCGCATCGAGGGCTTCAAGCAGATCTTCGATGCGGGCCAGGGTGTGCGAGAGCAGTTCGCCGAGCGGGCGAACATCTTCTCCGAGTACTTGCCGTTCGCGATCGTGTTCGGGCAGACGAAGAAGTGGGCCAAGACCTTCGAGGGCCTCGACGCGCAGGTGCAGCAGTCGACGAACAGCTGGTTCATCTCCCCGTACACGTTCACCGCGCTCGCGTTCGCCGACACGATGGAGGACTTCTCGACCGCGACGTCCGGCACGCTCTACGCGAGCACGCCCTCGTCCTCGGGCGGCAGCGGGTTCGGTGGCGGAGGCTTCTCCGGTGGCGGCGGCGGCGGAGGAGGCGGCGGCAGCTGGTAGCGGGAGCTGGTAGCTCCGGCTCGCCCGCTCGGCGAACGTCAGGCCGCAGTGAGCTGGGCGACGATCGCGGCGGTGTCGATCCAGACCTGCTCATGGCTGATGAGCCCGTCGCGGAATTCGAAGACGTGGAGGATGCGGAACGTGACGCGCCGGCCGTTGCCGGGGATGCCGAGCATCTCGCCGATGACGGTTCCCGTCATCTGCTGCTCCAGCACGAGCGCATCGTCCATGACGAACTGGCGCGTGAGTTCCTCGTCCTCCGTCCGGAAGTTCGCCGTGAGGAAGCCGTAGAAGGCGCGTGCCGCGTCCTTGCCCTGCCGCGGCGAGCCCGGAAATCCGACGGCGTCGTGGACGACGTCGTCGGTGTACACCGCAACCGCTCCGTCCACGTCGCCTGCGCCCTCCGCCTTCAGGTGGCGCTCGACGAGCTCCCGCATCTCGGTGACATCCATGTCCGCTCTCTCCTACGTCGTCTTGCTCACAATGAGATGCTACACTACTAATGCGATGACTCTCTCACGTCAAGAGAAATCTCGCACGACAGGCGGACGTGCGAACCAGCGAGCCCGGACCCGAGACGCGCTCACACGAGCGGCATTCGAGCTGATGCGGGAGGGCCGCGGTCCCTCGATGCCCGAAGCCGCCGACCGGGCGCTCGTCTCGGTGGCCACCGCGTACCGGTACTTCACGACGGCGGAGGAGCTCTGGGAAGAGGCCGCCGCGTTCAGGTTCGACGACCTCATCGACGTCGAGGCGGTCGAACGCGCCGTCGCGGCCGCGGGCGACGATGTCGACGGGCGGCTCGAGGCGGTTGTCCGTGGGGTCGGCTGGTGCATGCTCGATCACGAGCTGCCCTTCCGCCAGGCGGCCAAGACGAGCCTCGACCGTTGGTTCGCGCAACGACGCGGCGGCGGCGAGAAGCGACCGACGCGTCCCGGTCAGCGCAACCGCTGGAACGCACTTGCTGTCGAACCGCTGCGGGGCACCCTCACCGACGACGAGATCGACGGCCTGATCGAAGCACTCGGCCTCGCGTGGGGCACCGAGGCGGCGATCACCCTGTACGACGTCCTCGAGCTCGAGCCCGAGGCGGCCAAGCAACGCATGCTCACCACCTGCAAGTGGATCCTTCGGGGCGCGCTCGCCGACGCGCAAGCTACAGCGCGGGGTTCGCGGCGATCACCAAGCTCGGCAGCTCGGTCGGCATCGGCTTGAGCGCCCGCAGCCGCTCGACTGTCGGTGCGAGCCGTTCAGCCTTGCGCCGAGCGATCTCGGGCTCGCGCTCCTTGAACTCGGGCATCACCTCGCGGGCGAACAGCTCGAGCGACTCGCAGATGTCCTCGTGCTTGTTCTTCCCCGCCTGGCTGATGAAGATCACCTGGTCGACGCCCGCCGCCTCGTAGGCGCGCAGGAAGGCGCGGATCTGGTTGGGTGTGCCGATCGCTCCGCGAAGTGAATCGAGGCCCTCCTCGCTCGTCGCCGTGGCTCCGAGCTCCTCACCCTGGGCCTTGAGCTTGGCGAAGCCGAACTCCTCGCGCTTCTCCTCGAACTCGGCGTAGACGTCGGTGACGCCCGGCGTGTGCGAGCCGAACACGTAGTAGTGCGACAGCGAGTAGGCGAAGAAGTGGAACCCGTCGAGGCCGCGGTCGATGGCGGTCTGCTCGTCCTCGTGGCACATGAAGCCGGTGACGACCGCGAGGTTCGGGTTGACGTCGTACCCGATCGGATCGGACGACGCCTCGAGCGCGGCGTAGTAGTCGTCGGTCCATTGACGCGCCTCGTCGGGGCTGATGAACGAGAACGTGAGCGCGCCGATGCCGCGCTCGGCCGCCATCAGGATCGTCTCCCGCCGAGAGCAGGCCACCCAGAGCGGTGGATGCGGCCGCTGCAGCGGCTTCGGCACCACGTTGCGGGCGGGCATCGAGAAGTGCTTGCCGGCGTGGCCGAGGTAGGGAGCGTCGAGCATCATCGTCGTGATCTCGCCGACCGCCTCCTCCCACATCTCGCGCTTCGCGGCTCTCTCGATCTCGAAGCCCGCGAGCTCCATGTCGCTCGACGTCTCGCCGGTGCCGAACTCCACCCGCCCGTCGGACACGAGGTCGAGCGTGGCGATCCGCTCGGCGATGCGAGCCGGGTGGTTGTAGCCGGGCAGCGCGGCGACGATGCCGTGGCCGAGACGGATGTTCTGGGTGCGCTGGCTCGCGGCGGCGAGGAACACCTCGGGCGCGGACGAGTGGCTGTACTCCTCGAGGAAGTGGTGTTCGACCTCCCACACGGTGTCGAACCCGAGTCGGTCCGCGAGCTCGACCTGCTCGAGCGCCTCCTTGATGACGCGGTGCTCGGAGTCCGGGTCCCAGGGGCGGGGGAGCTGGTGCTCGTAGAAGATGCCGAACTTCATGGTGCCTCCTTGAGGGGTGTCGCGGTCAGGGTGCCGAGACCGTCGAAGATGACGTCGTTGAGCTGCTTGGCGGCTCGGTCGACGTCGATGGTGATGCCGCGGAACGCGGCGTCCATGGCCACGCCCCAGCACATGCCGAACGCGGCGGGGGTTGTCACTGAGAAGTCGAAGTCACGGTGCGACCACGAGTTGAGGTTGCTCGAGACCGTCTTCATGATGTCGTCGAACAGCGGCGCGATGCGCTCGTTGTAGAACCGCCGCCCCGACTCGAAGTCGGCGAACAAGACGATGCCGAACAGCGGGATCGATTCGAGCAGCGCGCCCAGCACCTCCCGCATGAAGTACAGGGTGTTCTCACGCTGCTCGACATCCGTGTTCGGAGGCAGCGCGACCGCCGACATCCCCAATCGGTCGACGATCTGCTCGATCGGGTAGACGACGGCCGCCGCGAACAGCTCGTCCTTCGAGTCGAAGTGCTGGTAGATCAACGCGACGTTGATGCCGGCTTCGTCGGCGATGTCGCTCACCCGGGTTCTGGGGCCGAGCGTCAGGAACACCCGCCGCGCCGCTTCGAGGATCTGCACGCGCCGGTCGTCCTTCGTGAGCCGAGTCCGCGGTGTCATCACGACGCCGGTCGGTCGTAACGGTCGCCGAGGTAGCTGACCTCGAGCACGTCGGGTCGCTTCCGCACGTCGTCCGCGGTGCCCTCGAGCACGAGCACTCCCCGATTGAGCACGTAGACCCGATCGGCGATCTCGAGCGCGGCATGCACGTGCTGCTCGACCAGGAGCACGCCCATCCCCGAGTCGGCGAGCCCTCGGACGGTCGGGAGCAGCTGTTCGACGATGATCGGCGCGAGCCCATGGCTCAGCTCGTCGATCATCAGCACCTGCGGATGCCGAGCGAGCGCGCACGCGAGGGCGAGCATCTGCTGCTGACCGCCCGAGAGCAGACCCGCCCGACGAGAGCTGATCGCGGCGAGCGCGGGGAAGCGCTCGACGGCTTCGGCCAGGTGGGGCGTGCCCCGGCGCGACCGCAGCCGCAGGTTCTCCGCGACGGTGAGGTGCGGGAAGAGGCCACGATCCTCGGGCACGAGGGCGAGACCGCGGCGGGCGATCTGATGCGCGCGCTGCTTCTCGACCCGAGCGCCGAGCACCTCGATCGAGCCGCCCAGCGAGGGGAGCGCGCCGGCGATCGTGAGCAGGGTCGTCGTCTTCCCCGCGCCGTTGGGTCCGAGCAGGGCGACGATCTCGCCGCGGCCGACCGTGAGCGACAGGCCGTGCACTGCCGGCACTCGACCGTGACCGGCGATCAGACCGTCGAGAACGATCGCGCCGTCGGTGCTCATGCCGGTGACCCGCTGATCTCCGGCGCCGCGACGTCTGCAGCCGATGCATCGGAGTCGTGCGCCCACTTCCCGGTGCCGAGATACGCGCTGACGACCGCGGGATCGTCACGGACCTGGCTCGGCGGCCCCTCGGCGATGACGCTGCCTTCGTCGAGCACGTACACGTCGTCGCAGATGTCGAACACGAGGGCGACGTCGTGCTCGATGAGCAGGACGCCGATGTCGTCGTGCATGACCGTTCGGAGTGCTCGGCCGAGCGCGGCCGTCTCCGACGTCGACAGCCCTGCCGCGGGTTCGTCGAGCAACAGCACACGCGGTCCGCCGACAAGCGCACGAGCGACGTTCACGAGCTTCTGCTGGCCGAGCGTGAGCTCGTCGGGATGCAGGTCGCCGATCGATTGGAGGCTGAGGAGCGCCAACGCGTCCTCGGTGTCCCGTCGCGCGCCAGCGCGTCCGGGGTGCACGAGGTCGAGCAGCGAGCTCACGAACGAGGGGTGGTCCGACGCGACCTCGAGGTTCTCGCGCACCGTCAGATCTCGGAACAGCTCGAGTGACTGCCACGTGCGCGACAGGCCAGCACGTGATCGCCGGTACGCGGGGAACGCGTCGAGGGGTTGGTCTTCCATCGAGACGCGCCCGGTGTAGGGCACGAAGCCGCTGATGGCGTCGATGAGGGTCGTCTTGCCCGCACCGTTCGCGCCGATCAATCCGAC
The DNA here is from genome assembly GCA_963747215.1 of uncultured Acidimicrobiales bacterium. GTDB lineage: Bacteria > Actinomycetota > Acidimicrobiia > Acidimicrobiales > DATKAS01 > DATKAS01. Next base: position 203,548 of record CAVVET010000022.1, on the reverse strand, counting down.
GATGCGACCACTCCCCACGTCGATGCTCACCTCGTTCACGGCGACGACCGTGCCGAAGCGCACCGTCACGTCACGAGTCGAGAGCAGGGTCCTCGTGGCGACCGGCACCGGAACGGGCGCCGCGCCGCCGGAGGGGTCCCACGTGACCGTGGTGCTCACTGCTCTCGCCGGCGCTGCGGCGGGCTCGTCGACCTTTGCCGGCTCGGCCGCGACACCTACCTTCGGCTTTCGCCGCGCCCGTATGGCCTCGATCCGCTCGTGCACGGCGCCGGCGATGCCTTCCGGATTGAAGATCGTCGTCATGATCAGACCGATGGCCGCGATGAGCTGATAGGTGCCGTTGGACGCGCCGATCCACCGGTCGACGATCACAAACGTGATGCCGAGCGGTGCGAACGTGCCCGCCACGACCGCTCCACTGATGCTCGAGATGCCGCCCAGGTAGGCGAACACGAGCCACGTCACGCCGACGAGCACCGTGTACGACGTCGCCGAGACCGAGCCTTGCGCGTAGCCGATCATGCAGCCGCCGAGTCCGGCGAGGAACGCGGAGAGCCCGAAGCCGAAGAGCTTGGCGCGCGTGACGTCGATGCCGACGGACGCGGAGGCGCGTTCGTTCGAACGGACCGCGAGGAACCGCTTCCCGGTGCCGCTGCGCGCGAGGTTGCCGACGAGGATCGCCCCGATCGTCAGCACTGCAAGCGTGAGCAGCCCGTACTGGAAGCGTGCCGTGTTGCTGCCGCCTCGAATCGAGAGGTCGATCCCGAAGATGCGAGGCGGGGGCACGGGGTTGCCCGAGGCGCCGTTCAGCTCGTTGTTGTTGAGCACGAGCTGTTCGAAGGCGAGCGCGAGGGCGAGCGTGACGACCGCGAGCTGCACGCCTCTGATGCGCAGCGCGGGGATGCCAGCGAGCAAGCCGAACGCCATGGCGCCCGAGTGAGGCCAGGATCGGGCCGAGCGGGAAGCCGATGTCGAGGCTCACGGCGAAGCGCGAGAGCAGGAATCCGGCCAAGCCGGCGAACGCGGCCTGCGCCATCGACACCTGACCGAGCAGTCCCGTGAGCACGACGAACGACAGCGCGACGAGCGCGACCGCCATGCTCGTGATCACACCGAAGCGGTAGCTCGCGCTCGTGAAGATCACGGCGGCAGCGCCGGCCAGCACGACGATGCCGACGGTGAGCGGACGCATCTTCGGCGCGATCACCTTCGGGAGGCGGGCCGTGTCGGAGTCGGCCCTCGTCGGCAGGCTCTTCCCGAGGAAGAACAGCATCACGATGATCGCGATCAGGGGGATCGCCGACGACACGCCCTTGCTCGCCCAGTCCGGCCACCACGACTTCGTGGACCAGTAGGTGATGTTCGAGTTGAGCGCGCCCAGGAAGAGGCCGGCGCCGACCGCGAGGCCGATCGAGCTGAGCCGGCCGACGAGCAGGCACGCGAGGGCCGGGACGATGAACAGCGTGAACGTGATCGGGCTGATGCCGACGATGGGCGAGGCGAGCACGGCGACGAACGCGATGATTCCGGTGGCGATCGCCCACGCCGTCGCCGCGAGTCGGTCGGGGGAGTAGCCAGCGAGCGACACGAAACCTTCGTTGTCGGCGGCGGCGCGAATGGCGAGACCACCGCGCGAGACGCGGAACCAGAGCGCGACGACGATCGCGATCAAGATCACGATCGCGGCGAGCCACAAGCGGTCACGCGGCACGGTGCCGCCGCCGATCGACACGGTCTCGGACGGCAGGATCGGTGCGATGACCCGCGGGTCGCTGCCGAAACGCAGCACGATGAGCGCCTGGAACGCGAGCATCAGGCCGGCCGAGGCGACGACCTTCGCCAGGGCGGGGCGGTGCGCAGGTGCTTGAACACGAGCACCTGCACGAGCAGGCCGAGGATGATTCCGGTGATGGTCGCGATGACGATCGCGGGGACCGTGCCCATCGGGTCGCCGAGATCGAAGCGGCCGATGGGCAGCACCAGCGTGCCGTCGGTGCGGAGGTCGCCGTAGACGAACGCGCACCACGCGCCCATCGCGCCCGCGGCGAAGTTGATGACGCCGGTGCCCTTGAACGTGACGAGCAGGCCGAGCGCGAGTGCGGCGAACACCGCGCCCTGGCCCAGGCCCGTCGCCGAGAAGACCAAGATGTCACGCATCTCCGGCTCCTCCCGGCGAGGGCATGGTCAGGGCAAGTGCGAGATCAGAAGGCGAAGCTCGACAGGTCGACGAAGTCGTCGCCGAGCAGCGTCCGCTCCGGCGCGCCGTCGGGCCCGGCGTTGACCTGGAGGAAGAGCAGCGAGGCCCGGCACGTCGCCGGCTCGCTCGGCCAGATGTCCGTGCGGCACGATCCGTCGGGACGCATGAAACCGGGGATGTCGCTGGCGTTCTCCAGCGCCCCGATGAGCGACTCGGCGGTGACCTCCGCGCCGATTCCCTTCATGATCTCCGACAGCTCCATGATCGCGGCGAACGAGGTCACCGCGAAGCCGTTGAGCTCGGCCTCGTTCCCGCCTGCCGTCATGGCCTCGGTGTAGATGTCGAGCTGGGGTTGCACCGCGGCGGGAGCGACGTCGCGGAGCTGCGGGAACCAGGTGTCGGTCACGGTGATGGTGTTCAACGCCGCGGGCGCGCCGAGCACGGCGATGTACGCGGTGCACGAGCCGACCGCGAACGGGCCATCGAACCCGGCGGCACGTGCGGCACCGACGACCGCGATGCAGTCACCCTCCTGGAGGATGCCCCACATCGAGTCGACGCCGTCCGCCTGCGCAGTGGCCACGGCCGATGCCCAGTCCGGGTTGGTCGCGTCGACATAGATGACGTTGACGTCGAGGCCGAGCTCCTCGGCGATCGGCTGGATCACGCTGGTCTCGAGGTCGTGGCGTGGTCGGGATGTCACGGAAGTACGCGCCGACCTTCTTGGCGCCCAGGTCGGCGAGAGCCTGGAGCGGGCCGGCGGTGTACGCGCCCTGCGGTGCGCCGAGGATCCAGGAGTTCGGGTCGGTCTTCTGCGTGGCGCCCCACGGCTCGGTGCTGACGTAGGGAATGCCGGCCGAGGTCAGGATCGGCAGCGCGGCGTCGGCGCCGACGTCGATTGCCGCGAAGTACGCGACCGCGCCCTTCGTCCACGAACTGGTTCGCGCAGTTGACGGAACCCTCAGGTGAGCCGTCGTTGATGCACTCGATGATCTCGATCTCGGCGCCGTTGATGCCGCCGTTCGCGTTCACGTAGTCGACGGCGACCTCGACGCCATGGCGGAACTCGGGGAGCGACAGCGCCGGCCCCTCGTTGTTGGCCACGACCGAGCTTGATGGTCTGCCCGGTCAGGTCGACATCCGAGCCGCCCGTGGTCGCGGCCCCTCCTCCGGTCGTCGCCGCGCCGGCCGCTGTGGTCGCGGCGCTGCCGGTCGTGTCGGAGCTGCTGTCGCTGTCATCGCCGCACGAGGCCGCGACGAAGGCGAGCGCCACACACACCGCAACGGCGGCGAGACGGCGACGAGACGAGTGATCCCTCACAGGTTCCCCCCTGAAATCGAGCCCTTGCGACCGCGCGGCGCGTGGTCAATAGGCGTTGACTTAGTTGGTTCTTCTAATCGGATCGCCGTGTGCGCGGTCAACTGCCGTCTAGCGAACGCCGTTCCACGCGAGGCGTTCGTCGGGCCTCAGATCGGTCACGACCTGCGATTCCTCGTCGAAGCGCATCGTGGTGCGGGCCTCGCCGTATTCGTCCCAGCCCGGGTCGCTGTCGGCGATGAATCGCACCCACGCCCGGTGCATCTCGTCGGCGAGCAGCCGCGGGGGCGCCTCACCGGCGATCCAGGGCGTCTCCTCGGCGTCGAGCGTGTCGAACGCGAACGGGATCTCGAGGGCGTGACACGCGCCGAGGATGCCGTCGCGCGCCGTGCTGCGCCACGCGAACTCGTACACGTACGTGTTGGCCGCCGCCTCGGCCCTGGCCTCGGCGAGACGGATGGCGGGGATCCGGAACATCCAGTCGGTCGCAAGGGCCGCGAGCACCTCGCCGGGAGACGCGTCGGGACGGTTCGCGCGGTAGATCGCGACGGCCTCGGGGCTCAGCCCGTAGCCCATCGCAGCTCCGTTGAGCATGTCGGCGTCGATCACACCGAGCGCTCCCGACGGCGCCATGAACAGCAGGTTCTCGTCGGTGTTCGCGCCGATGAGCACGTGCACGTCGGCGCCCGCGCCGGCCTCGATCGACCGGATTGGCAGCTTCGGCAGCACGTCGCCGTCGACGACAGGTTGGAAGGCCATCATCGACAGCACCATCTCGCCCCACTTCGCGGGGTCGGGCATCGCTTGGATCTCGGCCGACATCTCGATCTGTGCGTCGAGGATCTGCTCGATGGGCACCGTCGCGATCGCCTCACGGGTCGGCTCGACCCCCAGCATCTTCGCGAGCTCCCCGGTGATCAGCTTGGCGTTCTCACGCGTCACCGCGTGATGCCCGGCGCCACTCTGCATGATCGCCCCGCGGAAGAGGCCCTTCGCCTTCGGACTGCTGAGCAGGCAGGCCACGCTCATCCCTCCGGCCGACTCGCCGCCGATCGTCACCCGCGACGGGTCGCCTCCGAAGCCGGCGATGTTGTCGCGCACCCACTCGAGCGCGGCGATCTGGTCGCGCAACCCGAGGTTGGTGACGCCCTCGCCGGGGTCGAGGAAGCCTTCGACGCCGAGCCGGTAGTTGATCGTCACGCAGACCACGCCGTCACGTGCGAACGCCGAGCCGTCGTACACCGACACGGCACCCGAGCCGTTGACGAAGGCGCCTCCGTGGATCCACACGAACACCGGGAGGCTGCCGGTGCGCGAGGGCGTCCAGATGTTCAGGTTGAGGTACTCGTCGCCCTCGATGTGGGGCTCGGGGAGCAGCTCGTCGTACGGCGAGGGATAGCCGCGCTTGCGGGCGGTCGGCCCGTACTTCGTCGCGTCGCGGTCGCCCGTCCACGGTGTCGGCGGCGCGGGTGGCTGCTGGCGCAGCGCACCGACCGGGGCGGCGGCGTACGGGATGCCGAGGTAGGCCTCGACGCCGTTGTGCTTGGTTCCCCGCACGTCACGTTCTCCGGCGACGATCACTGGAGCCATCGGTCCCCCTCGCGTAAGTCAATGGAGACTGATCTTGGCCCGATGCCGCGCGCCCGGCAACCGTGCGCGCTCAGTCGCCGACGAGCACGTCAGCGGTTGCCCGCGCCACGACGCTGACCTCGTGGGGAGCACCCGGCACAGCAGCGGCGAACACGAGCTCGGCGGTCGAGCGCAGCGTCACGGTGACGGTGCCCGCCTCGGCGTCGGTCTGCACCTCGAGCACGGCCCGGTCGACGACGTCGCTGTGTTGCGCGATCAAGGCGCGACGAACTGCCTCCTCCACTCGCGCGGAATCGAGCGCGAACTTGCCTGTTTCGCGGAAGCGTGCCTCGTCGAGCCCATAGGTGACCGCGTCGTTCGCGGCCGCGTCGGCGGCGGCCGCCAGCTCGCGCCGACCCAGGTACGCGACGCTCGAGTCGACCGCGATCGCCGCGAGCAGCACCAGTACGAGCAACCCCGCGGGCACGAGAGCAAGGACGCTGCCGCGTTCCGCGGATCCGGTCACACACAGGCGGCGTCGCCTTCCGGGCCGTTGCGGTACGGATCGACGATCTCGCCGTGGCGCGCTCGGACCCGCACGCCGTCACCGAACCCGCCGACGAACGGCAGCGTCACTGTCGGGACGACGTAGGTGACCTCGAACGTGACCGTGACGCAGCGACGGAAGACGCCGGCCGTGATGGCGACGCCGGTGCGAGCGATCGATCGTCCGCGACGGGTGATCGCTGCCTGCGCCGCGGCGATCGCATCACCTTCGGCCCGTGCGCCGTCCTCCGCCTCGACGTAGGCACGGGCGGCTTCACGCGCCGCGGACGTCACGGCGACCTTCGCGTCGACGATCGTCCAGAGGTTGGCGACTAGCAGCACTCCGACGACGAACACCAGCACGCCGAAGGGCAGCGCCTCCACGCCCCCGACCTGCCCGCGGTCGCCGCGGAGTCGCCTCATCGCGGTGCCTCGCGCCGCACGATGATGGTCCTTTCGATCACGGCACCGAATGATCCGACGAACCCAGGGCGAGCGACCCGAATGGTGACGCCGACCGTGTCGTCGTCGATGGACACCCTCACGTTCGCGCTCGTCGCCGATCCGTCCGAGGGCGCGCCGCACCTGTGCCTCGACCGCTTCGGTTGCGTTCTCGGCGGCACCGGCACCGGCTACGCGACGGGCCGCCTCGGTCGCCGTATCGGTGACGACGGACGTCGCGTACAGGCCGAGGATCACGTGGACCGCGAACAGCAAGAACGCCAGGAACGCGGCGACGCCGGCAAGCGACGACACGACGCCGGACCCGTGTTCCCCGCGGAGCCGTGAAGCGTTCACGAACCGATCTGTCCCACCTGGGTCGAGGTGCGGGCCGACGCATCGGCGAAGATCGCCTTGAACGCGACCCACATGAGTGCGCCGAGCAGCGCCATCACGAGGACCGCGATGGCCGACGAGATCACCCCCTCGCCGCGATCGTCGTGAGAGACGCGGTGCCAGGTGCTGAGCACCAGTGCGAGTGCGGTGGCAGTGACGTGTTGGACGTGGATCATTTGTGCTCCTGAGTCATGGACGGGCGAACAGCTGCATGGCAGCCATGAAGGGGATGGCGAGGAGGATCGCTCCGGGTACGAGCGCGGCGATGGTGACGGGGATCCAGACCTGTTGGTTGCGCCGCTCGACGACCTCGATGAGCGAGCGGTGTGCATCGCGCCGCATTGCTTCGGCCTCCTCGGCGATGAGTCCACCGAGGTCTGAGGCCTCGCGATCGAGGGCGAGGACGCTGACGAGCCGACCGGCCGACGGCACATCGACGAGCACGGCCCATTCGCGGAGAGCGTCGTTCGTGCTCAGGCCCTGCGACGTGCGCGCCGTGACGCGTCGGAAGTCGAGGGCACACGCGCCCTGCCCGGCTCGGCGATGCGAGCCACCGCCGGGCCGACCGCGTAGCCCGCCGAGCAGCATCGCGAGCTGCTCGGTGACCACTGGGAGCTCGTCGGCGACCCGGCGCTTCCACCGATCGGAGGCCGCCGTGATGCGGTGCTCGACGAGGAGGAAGCCGAGCGCCGCGGGCCCGAGCACCACCACGATGCCGAGCGCAGGAGGCGGGCTCGCCAGCGCAGCGAGGACGATTCCCGCCGCGAGCCCGGCGATCGTCCACCCGACCTGTTGCAGGCGCACGCCGGACGGGTCCGCCTCCGAGTGCACGTGTTCGAGTCGGATGGCGAGGTCGTCGTCGACCCCGAGCAACCGGGTGACTCGCGTGCCGACGGCGCCGGCCCACTCGGCGATCCGTCGAGTGGGCGTGGGTTCGTCGTCCGAGGGCCGACCGCCGTGGAAGGTCGCGAGCCGGCGCGACAGGGGAGCTCGCTGTGCCCACCGCGTGTCGGCGAGCACAAGGACGGCCCCTGCCCACACGGCAAGACCGCACAGCACGATCAGCCGGCTCACGACGCGAACACCCGATCGCGGCGCGGGATCTGCAGGATGCGTCCCGCCCACCACCAGCAGCCAGCGATGAGCGCGAGTGCGACGACGACCGCCGCCTGGGCTCCTGGCGAGCGGTAGGCGTCCTTGCCGGTTCCGAGCGAGAGGCCGACGAGCGCCATCCCGACCGGAACGACGAGGACGAACCGACGCGCGAACCGAGCGCCGGCCTGACGGGAGTGCGCGTCCTGGCGCAGCTGGAGCTCGCGGTTGCGGTCTTCGATGAGCGCCTCGAGACGACGTCCCACGCCGGTGCCGCCGATCTGGTGGGCGACGAGCAAGGTTTCGCACACCACGTCGGTGCTCGCCTCGGCGAGCTCTCCCTTCAGCGTCGACAACGCGCGACCGAAGTCGGTCGAGGTCTGCCACTCACGTTGGGCCGAAGCAAACGCGGGTCGCAGGCCGGATGGCGCATGCCTTCCTGCCTCGAACAACGCCTGCGGGATGGGACGACCGCCGGCACCGGTGAGCACGCGGATCTCCTCGAGCACGCCCGGCCACGCTTCGCTCGCGGGCCGCCGCCCGCTCGCCCTCGACGCGATCCCCGGTGAAGGCGACTCCCCAACCGATGACGGCGCTGACCAAGGCCGGCAACGGGGCGCCGAAGACGAGAAAGCCGAGCGCGAGGCCGCCCGCGGCGGCGATCGTGGAACGAGCGAACGCCGCTCCGAGTCGCGGGAGCGCGAGCCGTGTCCCCGCGTGAATCCGCGGACGTGGACCGGGCTGAAGCCCTCGCCAGCCGAACGCGACGGCCGAGTACAGGAGATACGCGCCGTAGGCGGCCAAGCAGGCCATGAGGGCGGCACCTGTGAGGCCGGTCATGCCGGTCATGACGCGTGCCGGGCGAGCACAGCCCGCGCCGACAGCCCATGGTCGGCAAAGCGGCGGCCGATGCGCACCGGGAGGTCGCCCGTCCATCTGAGTGGCGAGCCGATCGACGGGGACGCAAAGACCTCGGTCACCGTGAAGTGGACGGAGTCGGGGCCGCTGACCAGCTCCTCGACGGCGACGACGCTGGTGACTCGCACTCCTTCCCGCGTTCGGGCCGTGTGCACGACAAGGTCGACTGCGTCGGCCACGAGTGAGCTGAGTGCGGCGAACGGCAGATGGCGCCCGACGTCGGACAGCTGGCTGAGGAACCGCAGCCGACCGAGGGCCTGCGTCGCCGAGCCGGCATGGATGGTCGTGTAGCCAGTGACGCCCGACGAGAGAGCGAGCAGGAGGGCGAGCGCCTCCCGGTCGCGAACCTCACCGACGACGGCGACATCGGGAGCCATGCGGAGGAAGCCGGCGACGAGTCGCCGCAGGTCGACCTCCGGACGGTCCGGGCGCGCCGGACGGGTCTGCATCTGCGCGACATTGGGCAGCGGGATGTCGGCCTCGAAGACCTCCTCGGCGACCACGACGCGCAGTGACGGATCGAGCTCCGCGAGGCAGCAGGACAGAAGTGTCGTCTTGCCGGCACCGGGCGCACCCGCGAACACGATCGAGACGCGAGCTCGCATGCACGCCCGGAGGAACGCCGCGATCGCGGGTTCGAGCGTGCCCAGATCGACCAGCTCGTCGAGCGACCGAATCGGCACCGGTGAACCGCCGGATGTTCACGAGGAGGTGGCCGGCGCGCCCGATGTCGCCGTGGACGATGTGCACCCGTGAGCCGTCGTCGAGGCGTGCGTCCTGCAATCCCTCCGCGGGATCGAGCTTGCGGTGCGCACCTGGCGCGTCGTCGAGCAGCCGGGTGAGCGTCCGCAGCACGTGCTCGTCGTCGTGGAACACCTCGTCGTGGAACCCACTCGGACCGTCGTGGCGCTTGACGAAGATCGCATCCGGAGCGTTGATCGCGATCTCCCACACGTCCTCGTCACGCAACAACGGAGTCAGCGGGCCGTACGAGCTGAGGTTGCGCAACGCCCGGTCGACGACGCTCACGGGATCGGTGACTTCGAACGAGCGAAGCCCGCGCTGAAAGTCGAGGTTCCAGCGCTCCACCTCGTCGACGACGATCGATCGAAGCTCCTCGTGCCCGACGTCCATGCCGCCCGCGAGTCGCTTCGCGGGTCTTGTGCCCGCCGTTCGATCTCCTCGAGAGGAGTCACGCTGACATCGTCCGACAGGCCGGTCATACGGCGTCCGCCTCCGTGTCGAACCAGCGCCCGAGGCTGCCGGGTGTGACCGGCATCGGCTCCCCGACGGTCGCCGGGCCAGCGGACAGCGCCTCCGTCGTGGTCAGCACCGCGAGCACCGCGTGGGCCACGGGTTCCACGATCACCGAGGGCAGCGAGAGGCCACCCCGAATCGCGTCTTCCACCGGCTTGCGGCTCGGGATGAAGACCGGGCTGGGGAGTCGTCCGGCGCTGGCGGCGACGAGGGTCGGCAGTCCCGAGACCGCCCGCGTGATCTCCGCGCGCTCACGGGGGAGCGCGGCGCGTGGTTGACGACTGTCACGACCGAAGCGGCGTCGACGCCCTGCTCGCAGACGTCGCGAAGCACCCCCGCGAGGCCGTGGATCGCGCCGAGCGATGCGCCGCCCACTACGACGACGACCGACGCGCGCCGGAGGGCGTTGCGAGCGAGCGCGTTGCGTTCCTCGACCTCGAACGAGCCACACTCGTGGTGGCCGTCGAAGTCGGGACTGATGTCCGCGACCACGGCGCTGTACGCGCCCTGCATCGACGTGAGCGCCGCATCGAGCGCCCGCGGGCGCAGAGCGGACCAGCCACGACGGCGGCGCATCCCGAGCAGCAGGTGGTAGCCCCGCTCCTCGACGTCGAACACCATCGATTGCACGGCCCCTGCAGTCAGCGTCGATGCCCGGTGGGCCTCGACGAGCTCCGGGAGACCAGGGACGACGTCGGGCGCGTGGTGGAGCAGTCCCTGGTCGGCGTCGAGGGCGAGATCGGCGAGGAGCACCTTGCCCGATCGCCCCTGGTCACGGGCCAGGCCCTGGGCGAGCGCGGCGGCGATCGTGGACGAGCCGGCGCCCGGCGTGCCGGTGACGGCGACGAGCTCACCCTGCCAGCGCGGGACGGCCGCACTGGTCTCGACATGATCAGCCACCCCTCGGGGATGGGCCGCGAGGCCGCTTGCAGTGTCTCGAGCAGTTCGGCCGGGGAGAACTCGGGGTCGAGGACCGCTGTCGCCCCGAGGGAATTCCAGTCCCGCGACGATCGCGGGTCCGTGACGACGAGCACCTCGACTCCCTGCCGCCGGGCCGAGTCGAGAAGGTCGCGGTCGACTCCCGCGAGTCCCGCGTCGACGATCATCGCCGAGAACGACCGACCGGACTCCAGCCGCACCCGCGCTTCCTCATGGCCGACGCACTTCACGAACTCGATCGGAAGACCGCCGGCATGCGCGAGTCTGGCGACGTCGCGAAACCACTCGGATCGAGCCTGGCCGAGGCCGAGTACCACGAAGCGCTCCCCGGATGTCACGAGTCCTCCGTCACGGTCGCCGGGTCATCGGCGAGTGGCTCCGCGCCCGTGGCGGGCCACGTTGGCGGGAGGTATGCGGAGCCCATCGCTGCTGCATCGGTGCGGACGAAGGTGAGCTCCGCCGCGCGGGCTGCGTGTACAACCGCTTGCGCCTCTGCCTCGGTGTCAAGGCCGAGCGTGACCACGTCGGTGATGCCCACGGCGAGGCCCGACGGACGCGTGACCCGCTCGACGAGGGCCTTGCCGACGACCGTGAATGTCGCCGCGTCGGGACCGCTTCCGTAGGTCGCGAGCACCGCAACGCGTTCGCCCGATCTCAGCTGGCCGTCGAGAGCTCGGTCGCCGTCTACCGAGACCGCGACCTCGAACGGCGCGAGGACCCGGTCGCCGACGGCTCCGGACTGCACGAGCTCTCCGGCGGCGAGCGGCGCGAGCGCGACGCGGTCGATCAACCGATCGGGTGCGGAGAACGCGGCACCCGACAGGGTGTTGGGCAGGTCCACGGCGACGAGCTCGAGATCACCGGCGCCGATGCGCGCCCCAGGCTCGATGGCATGCGCGGCAACGACGTACCGCTCCTGCGGTCCGGTGTCGGGCGTCGCGATCACGAACGCACCGAGCCCGGCCGACGCGATGAGAAGGCCGCCGACGATCGCCCGTCCCGTGAGGTGACGCGACCTACGCCCGACCACCCCCGCAGTGGCTCGCGGGCGCGTTTCGTCCGGTGTCGCCGCGTCACCACGGCCGCGCTCGAGGAGCGCCTGTCCAGTTCTCATTTCCGCCGTCCCCACCTTCGCCCGTCGGTCTCGTTCCGAGACCGACACCGCTCCGCCAAAGCGCCGAAGCGCTTCACCCCAGTTCAGGGACCTGTTCCGCCAGGAAAGGCCCGATTTGCAAGCCTCTCACGAAGCCGCATGAAAACGTACCGAAATCCACCGAAACGCGCCAAACCCGTCGTACCATGATTTTCATGACCGTGACCGACGAGTCCGCCACCCACGACGTACGGGCCACCGGCGAGGACATTCGCTGGCTCTCCACCGCTGCCGCGGCCAAGCGTCTCGGCATCACGAATCGCACGCTGTACCGCTTCATCGACGAGGGATTGCTTCCCGCGTACCGCTTCGGACGCGTGATTCGACTCCAGCAGAAAGAGGTCGACGCGTTCATCGATCGCAGCCGCATCGAGCCCGGCACGCTCGAGCACCTTTACCCCGAGTCGACGAGCACCACCCCTGACACCGCCTGAACGGCGATCACCACCTCATCCGACGTCGCGCCGGAGCTCGACAGGCGCACGATGTCTCTTCCGCCGCCAACAAGGCGGCCACGCAGCGGATCGGTCATGTCACCGAGGAACATCGCGACAGTCGCCTGGTCAGCGACGAGATCGCCGAGCACTTCCACCAGCGTCACTTCCGATTCGACGCTCCGCGTGCTCGTGGGGAGCGTGCGGCCGCCGGGTTCGGCACCGATTGCCGCGACCGCGGTGAGCGCAATCCAGCTCACGCGACGATCTTCGAGTCGCACGGCGACGCAGTCCGCACCCACTCGCCAGATCGCAGCACGAAACCGCCGTCCGGATCGCATCGTCAGCACCACCGCGGTGCCGTGCTCGGCGAGGTCGACGAGCGTGCCCGCGAGCGTGGCGTCTTCCCCAGCGGCCTGCCGCAGCCATCCTTCGCGCGACCGGGAGGCGGCTGCTTCGTCCACGCGGGCTTCGGCAGCCCAGCGATCCCAGCGCCCTTCGTCGCTCACGAGGCTCACGGTAGGGGTCGGCCTGCCGGCCGGGCTACCGTCAGCGAAGTGAGCGAGTCGCGCCCGAATCGATACTGAGCCCCTTGGCGCGCACACAAGTCCGCATCAGCGTCCCCGGCAACCACCTCATGGTGGGCCTGCTCGGCCATCGCGATGAGCTGCTCCGCACGGTCGAGACGGCGTTCCCCGGCACTGAGATCCATGTGCGGGGCAACGAGATCGCGATCTCCGGCGAGGACGCCGAGGTCGTCGGCCGCCTGTTCGAGGAGCTCGTGCTGCTGCTGCAGCAGGGCCATCCGGTCGACTCCGCCGTCGTGAGTCGCACGATCGACATGGTCAACGCCGACGAGCGCCCGTCGGAGGTGCTCACCACCGAGGTGCTGCGGGGGTCGCGGGGCCGCACCGTCAGGCCGAAGACGAGCGGGCAGAAGCGCTACATCGATGCCATTCGCAACAACGTGATCACGTTCGTGATCGGACCCGCCGGCACGGGCAAGAGCTGGCTCGCGGTCGCCATGGCGGTGCAGGCGCTTCAGGCCAAGCAGGTGAGCCGCATCATCCTCACTCGACCGGCCGTCGAGGCGGGGGAGCGGCTCGGGTTCCTGCCCGGCGACCTGATGGCCAAGGTCGATCCGTACCTCCGCCCGCTCTACGACGCCCTCTACGACATGGTCGAGGCCGACGGCGCGCAGCGTCTGCTCGAGCGCCAGACGGTGGAGGTGGCGCCACTTGCCTTCATGCGGGGGCGCACGTTGAACTCCAGCTTCATCATCCTCGACGAGGCCCAGAACACCTCGCCCGAGCAGATGAAGATGTTCCTCACCCGCATCGGGTTCGGCTCGAAGGTCGTCGTCACCGGAGATGTGACACAGGTCGACGTCGCGGGTGGCCGGAGTGGCCTCCTCGGGCTCGAGAAGGTGCTGACGGGCATCGACGGGCTCACGTTCGTCCACCTCACTGGCGCCGACGTCGTCCGTCACCGCATCGTGGCCGACATCGTCGCCGCCTACGAGCGGGCGAGCGGCGACACGTGATCCCTCCACCGGATCGGGCCGACCGGCCCCGGCGGATCGGCGGCGACGGCCAGCCCGAGGTGTTCGTCGCCGACGAGCAGACCGACGTGGGCGTCGATCTCGCGCGCTGGGGCGCGCTCGCGGAGGCGGTGCTGGTGGCCGAGGGGGTGCGCGGCGCGGCCGAGCTGTCGGTGATGTTCGTCGACGAGGAGTCGATCACCGAGCTGAACAGCCGGTTCATGGAGCAGGAGGGCCCGACCGACGTCCTCGCGTTCCCGATCGACACCGACGACGGCAGCTGGCGGCTGGTCGACCCGATCGCGCTCGGGCCCGACCGGTCCGATCCCGATCCCGACGAGATCCCCCTGCTCCTCGGCGATGTCGTCGTCTGCCCCGCGGTCGCGGCGCGCAATGCGCCCGATCACGCGGGCACGCTCGATGACGAGCTCGCGTTGCTCGTGGTCCACGGCGTGCTCCACGTGCTGGGGCGCGACCACGCCGACGCGGCCGAGGCGCAGGCGATGCGGGCGCGCGAACGGGAGCTGCTCGAGGCCCACCACTGGGCCGGCCCGGCGCCGGCCGCATTCCGTCAGGAGCAACCCGAGTGATCGCCGCCGAGTTCACCTCCGCCGACCTGGCGATGCTCATCGTCATCCTCGTGCTGCTCGTCGTGTCAGCGTTCGTCGCCCTCGCGGAGACCGCGCTCACGCGGATGAACAAGGTCAAGGCCATGACCCTCGCCGAGGAGCAGCCCCGCCGGGGCCGCGCCCTGCTTCGGCTCGTCGGTCATCCCGAGCGGTTCCTCAACCCCCTGTTGCTGGTCGTGCTCGTGTGCCAGCTGGTGCAGGCCACGCTCGTCGGTGTGCTCGCCGAGCGGTTGTTCGGCGCATGGGGCATCGCCATCGCGACACTCTTCAACGTCGTGCTCGTGTTCGTGATCGCGGAAGCGGCCCCGAAGACCTGGGCGCTGCAGCATCCCGAGCAGTCGGCCCTGCTCGCGGCTCGTCCGGTGGCGGCGCTCGTCCGCTTCCCCCCGATTCGCGGGATCTCCCGCGCGCTGATCGGGCTCACCAACGTGATCCTGCCGGGCAAGGGCCTGAAGAAGGGCCCGTTCGTGTCGGAGGAGGAGCTGCTCGCGTTCGCGGATGTCGCCCTCGAAGAGGAGGTCATCGAGCACGAGGAGCGCCAGCTCATCGAGTCGGTCATCGACTTCGGCGACATCGTGGCCCGAGAGGTGATGGTGCCCCGTCTCGACATGGTGACCGTGCCGAAGTCGATGCCGGTGCACGACGCCGTTGACGTCGCGATCACTCATGGGTTCAGCCGTTTGCCGGTCGTGGGCGACACCGTCGACGACGTGGTCGGCATCGTCTACGCGAAAGATCTCATGCGCGGCCGAACGAGAGGGCCGCAGCACCGAGCCCGTCGCCACGATCACCCGTCCGGCGCACTTCATCCCGGAGACGAAGCCCGTGTCCGAGCTCATGCGCGAGATGCAGAAGGGCAAGTTCCACATGGCGATCCTGGTTGACGAGTACGGCGGCATCGCCGGCCTCGCCACGCTCGAGGATCTGATCGAGGAGCTCATCGGCGACATCGTCGACGAGTACGACACCGAGTCGGCCAAGGTCGAGGAGCTTCCCGACGGCAGCTACCGCATCAACGGCAGCGTGCCGATCGACGAGCTCAACGATCTGCTCGGCAGCGACATCCCTCACGACGACTGGGACACTGTCGGGGGGTTCGTGCTGGGCAAGCTGGGACGGGTTCCCGAGACGGCGGAGTCGGTCGACCACATGCGGTGGACGTTCACGGTGGAAGAGGTCGACGGCCGCCGCATCGCGCTCGTGAAGGTGACCGAGGACCCCGAGTGGGAGCCCGTCGATGACGAAGACGAGCTGTGAGCTCGCCGACTCGTCCGAAGCTCCCGCTGTGAGCTTCCGGTCGGGGTTCGTGACCCTGGTCGGGCGGCCGAACGTCGGGAAGTCGACGCTGCTGAACCACATCCTCGGGACGAAGGTCTCGATCGTGTCGGACAAGGCGCAGACGACGCGCACGCAGGTGCGCGGGGTGCTCACGCGGCCCGACGTGCAGGTCGTGTTCGTCGACACGCCGGGCATCCACAAGCCGGTGAGCGCACTCGGCACGAGCCTCAACGCGACGGCGACCGACGCGCTCGGCGGAGTCGATCTGGTGTGCCTGGTGATCGACGCGACGATGCCGTTGGGGCGGGGCGATCGGTTCGTCGCCGAGCGAGTGCCGCGTGACGCGATCGTCGTCGTGAACAAGACCGACATCGCCAAGCCGGCGCAAGTGCTCGCACAGCTCTCGAAGGCCGCGGAGCTCGATCTCAGCGAGTACTTCGCGGTGTCAGGCAAGACCGGCGAGGGCGTCGACGCGCTCGTCGAACACCTCGTGTCGCGGCTACCCGAAGGGCCGGCGTACTACCCCGACGACATGGTCACCGACGTGCCCGAGGCGTTCTGGGTCGCCGAGCTCGTGCGCGAGGAGCTGTTCCGCGTCGCCCGCGAGGAGCTGCCGTACTCCATCGCGACGCGTGTGACCGAGTGGGAGGAACCCGGGCCGCGCATCCGCTGCGAGATCCTCGTCGAGCGCGAGTCGCAGAAGGGGATGGTGATCGGCAAGGGCGGCCTGATCCTCAAGGAGGTCGGCACCGCAGTGCGCATGCAGCTGCCGCCGGGCACGTTCATCGAGCTGTTCGTGAAGGTCGACAAGGACTGGCAGCGCCGTCCCGGCAAGGTCGAACGCCTCGGCTACTGACGGCCGATTTTCTTGGCGCGTACGGGTCACAGAGCCCCGGAAACGCCAAGAGATTCGGCTAGGAGCTCCAGGCGAAGGCGGTGACCCCTTCGTCGATCGGCACGGGGTCGGTGCCCGGCTCGACGATCACGAACAGCGCGCGGTTGTCGCCTTCGACCAGGTACGCGATCGCGGTCGACTCGGCGACCGCCGGCACGGCGGGGAACAGCGCGAGGTTCGTGACGGGTGTCGCCGGCTCGGGATCGCCCGCGCAGAGGCGATGGAGCAGCACCTCGCCGATTCCCTCGTTGAACTGCCGGGCGTAGACGAGGCAGCCCGCCGTGTCACGCACGGCCCACCGGTAGTCGTCAGGATCGGGGTCGGGCGCGACCGTCTCGGGATCGCCGCCGTCGAAGGGCACCTCGTAGATGCCGGGTGTGAAGAGCTCGAACGGGGCCGCGTCCTCGGGCGGGAGCGGCAGCTGGGAGTTGACGAAGACCACGTCGTCGCCGTCGGGTGTGACCGCGACGCCTCCGTACGCAGCGGTGGCTTCGACCAACGGTCGTGTCTCGAGGGTGGTGAGGTCGAGCACGCCGATGTCGACCGGGCTCACGTCGTTCGTGCCCGAGACGTAGGCGATCGATTCGCTGTCGGCGCCCCACGAGAAGCTGCTGACCCAGAGCGGAGGATCGGGCGTGACCACCGCACCGGAGTCGGGGTCGGCGACATACAGGTCGCCACCGTCGAGACCGATCGTGCGCATGAACGCGATCTGCGACGAGTCGGGCGACCACACCGGCCGGAACGCTGCTGCCGGTTCGCCCTCCGACGACGCGGGGTCCTCGGACACCCCGATCGGCACGAGCAGGCGCGCGTCCGTGCCGTCGGCGTTCGCGATCCAGAGCTCGCCCGCGAACTCACCGTCGAGGCGAACGAACGCGAGGCGCTCACCGTCGGGCGAGGGCGCGGGCTGATCGAGGAACGGCCCATCGGCGAGCAGCTCGGGTGCTTCGCCGGGCACAACTCGGAACAGACGTCCTTCGGACGCGTAGTACAGGACCTCGTCGGGCTCGGGCACGGTGGTCGTGGTCGTCGTGCTCGCAGGCAGCGTGGACGTGGCGGACGCACTCGTGGTCGCCGCGGCGGTCGTCGAGGCGGCCGATCCCGAGTCGTCGCTGCACGCGGTGAGCGTCATGCCCGCCAGTGCGATCCCGATCCGCCATCGTCGCATGCGGTGAGGGTACGGCCGGCGGTGTCGCGAATCAGTGCAGCGAACGCAGGAACGCCTCGGCCTCTTCGCGGTGACGCGTGCGGCGCATCGGGGGCAGCGCCCGCACGAGGTCCCATCGGTAAGTGGCCGTGGCGAGGCGGGAGTCGAGCACCGCGACGACACCACGATCGGTCGCGGTGCGGATGAGGCGTCCGGTTGCCTGCGCGAGCAGCACAGCAGCGCGGGGGATGTCGATCTCGGCGAAGGCGGACGGTCCGGCTCGTTCACGACGAGCCTGCAGCAACGGGTCGTCCGGCCGCGGGAACGGAAGACGGTCGATCGTGACCAGCGAGAGGCTCGGCCCGGGCACGTCGATGCCCTGCCAGAAGCCCATCGTCGCGAACAGGCACGACGACTCCTCCTCGGCGAACCGGCTCAGCAGGCGAGGCTTCGGCACCTCACCCTGGGCGAGGATCGTGTGCGGGACGACCGGTCGGAGAGCTGCCGCCGCGGCCTGCATCGCTCGCCACGACGTGAACAGCGCGAGCGTGCGTCCGCCCGCGGCGTCGATCAGTGCTTCGAGCTCCTCGTGCAGCGCGGCTTCGTAGCCGGAGCGGCGGGGGTCGGGCACATGCGCGGCGCAGTACAGGACCGCGTGCTCCGGGTAGTCGAAGGGGCTGCCGACATCCATCGCATCGAAGCCGTCGGGAGGGATGCCGAGCCGGGCCGGCAAGCGTGCGCGGCAACGTCGCGCTGGTGAGCACCGCGGTGTGCTCCGGCCACATCGACAGCGACAGCACTTCGCGCACGTCGATGGGCGCCACCTCGACCCGCGCCGACTCGGGCGAACCTTCGACCCACGCCACGGCGGTGGGCGACACATCGGAGAGGACGTCGACGCCTTCGAGCACCGCGATGACGGCCTTCTGCGCTCGGGCCTTGCGGGTGAGCACTGCTTCCGGCGCGTCACGCGGGGACCGCACTCAACGCGGCGGACGCTCGCTCGATGCGACCCCGGGCGAGCGCCAGCGCCTCCGCGAGATCGTCCGGCAGGGGCTTCGGCAGACGTTCCCCGATGTGACCGGCGATCACCTCGCCCCACCGATCGGCCATGTCGTCGAGCGACGCCGTCAGCGCCGGGTCGGCGATCACCGAGCGGACCGCGCGCGCCAGGAAACGGAACCGGCTCGGCGCCAGCGTGATGCCTGCGGTCGCGGAGACGACCTCCTCGAACTGGTGGGCCTCGTCGATCACGACGACCTCGTGCTCGGGAAGGAGCGAGCCGTTCATCGCGAGGTGCATGCCGTAGAGGTGGGTGTTGACCACCACGACGTCCGCTTCCTCGCCCCGAGCGCGGGCGTCCTCGGCGAGACAGCTGCTCCCCATCGGGCACCGGAGCGCGCCGGGACACTCGTCCCATCCGACGCTCACGGCTGACCACGCGGCCGCGCTCGGCTCCCACGCCAGCTCAGCCCGATCCCCGATCTCGGTGTGCTCGGCCCAGGCGACGAGCCGCCGCACTTCGTCGCGCAGCGAGGTCGACGCCTGCTCGACGCCGAGATCGAGTTGGCCGTCCTCGCCCGACGACACTTCGCGCGACGCGTTGACGGCACACGTAGTTGGAGCGGCCCTTCAGCAGCGTCCACGTGAACGGACGTCCGAGGTGCTCGTTCGAGGAACGGGAGGTCTTTCGTCGCGAGCTGGTCCTGCAGCGCCTTTGTCGCGGTCGCGACGATCGTCTTCTTGCCCGAGCACGATCGCGGGAATCAGGTAGGCGAGGGTCTTGCCCGTGCCCGTGCCCGCTTGCACGACCAGGTGGCGTTTGCTCGCGATCGCCTCGGAGACCGCGTCGGCCATCTGGCGTTGTCCCTCACGACGTTCGCCGCCGCTCGGGATCTCGGTGACCACACGGTCGAGCTCAGCACTCACTCAGGCCACCCTAGGGACGGCCCGCGGAGGGTCCGTGAGATCGGCAGCGCAGGCGATAGGTTCGACTGGTGGCTGGTGCTGCCGTTCCCCCGCTCGACGGGCTCGACGGCCTCGATCCGAGCCGCATCCCGAACCACATCGGATGCGTGATGGACGGCAACGGCCGCTGGGCCCAGAAGCGGGGCCTTCCCCGCACCGAGGGCCACGCCGCCGGCGAGGAGGCGCTGTTCGACACGGTCGATGGCGCGCTCGAGCTCGGCGTGCGCTGGCTGACCGTGTACGCCTTCTCGACGGAGAACTGGCGGCGTCCGGTCGACGAGGTCCGGTATCTCATGGGCTTCAACGAATCGATCCTCACGCGTCGCCGTGACGAGCTGCACGACCGTGGCGTGCGCATCGCGTTCATCGGGCGCCGTGACTGGCGGGTGCCGCGGCGGCTGCTCAAGCGGATGGACGAGTCGCTCGAGCTGACCAAGCACAACAAGACGATGACGCTCACGATCGCGTTCAACTACGGCGGACGGGCCGAGATCATCGACGCGGTGAAGGCGCTCGTCGCCGAGGGCGTGAAGCCCGACGACGTGACGGAGAAGGCGCTGCGCAAGCACCTGTACGACCCGAAGATGCCCGATCCCGACCTCGTGATCCGCACCTCGGGCGAGTACCGCATCTCGAACTTCCTGCTGTGGGAGCTCGCCTACAGCGAGCTCGTGTTCACCGACGTGCTGTGGCCCGACTTCCGGCGAAGTCATCTGTACGAGGCCGTGCGGGAGTACCAGCGGCGCGATCGTCGGTTCGGCGCGGTCGACGGCGGAGCCCCGTGAGCGACGCGTGAGCCTCTACCGCGAGCACGGCATCGTGCTGCGCACCTACAAGCTCGGTGAGGCCGACCGCATCGTCGTGCTGATGACGCAGTCCCACGGCAAGGTGCGCGCCGTCGCGAAGGGCGTGCGCAAGACCAAGAGCCGCTTCGGCGGACGGCTGGAGCCGACGAGTCACGTGTCGTTGCTGCTCTACGAGGGACGCGAGCTCGACATCGTCAGCCAGGCCGAGTCGGTCGATCACTTCCGCACGATCCGCGAGGACCTCGATCGACTCGCCGCCGCCGTCAACATGCTCGAGGTCGTCGATCAGGTCGCGCAGGAGCGCGAGTCGTCGCCGCGGCTGTACCAGATGCTGCTGGGCGCGCTGCGCACGCTGGCGGCGAAGCCGTCGGTGCTCGTGGTCGCCGGCTTCTACTGGAAGCTGCTCGACCTCGAAGGCTTGCGACCCGAGCTCGATCACTGCGTGACGTGTGGATCCGACGGCGACCTCGTCGCGTTCGACGTCGATCAAGGTGGCGTGCTGTGCCGCACCTGCCGCCGGGGGGTGCCGATTTCGCCCGAGGCGCTCGCGCTGATGCGCCGCATCCTCGGCGGAGGACTCGGCGCGCGCGCTGGACGAGCCAAGGTCGGCGACGACGCACGAGGTCGAAGTGCTCGCGACGCGCTCGATGGAGCACCACCTCGAGCGCCGCATCCGCTCGATGACCGTCCTCGACCGCGGCTGACGTGAGAACCCGGCGTTCTCAGGTGAGAAGCGCGTCAAGTTTGAGCGTTTCCGACCGCGAATCTCGTCGTGGCGTGAGGGAGTCTCGATGTCCGATACAGGTAGCCAGGCAGAGGCGGGCTGGCCGGTGCTGCATTTCGCGCAGGCCAATCCCACCGGGGAGGGCCAAGGCGATGTCGCGGCGCTGTTGCGACGCGCTCGCGGACACCCTCGAGGGTTTGGGCGACGTCGACATCCTGGACATCGCATTCACGGTCACCGCGTCCTGGCCGGAAGATGAGGTCTCCGCGCGGGTGTACTACTGCGCGGATGGCGAGTGTCCCGCTTCGCGATGTCGATGACCCACCGGGCGACGTTCTGACCTAGAGGCCCTCCCGTTCCCCGGTGATCAACCGGCCCAATCTGGCACGGTTTCGACCGCAGAACGGGGGGGGGGGCTTGCGTCAGGGGCTGTACATCGCCGCGACGTGGCGGAGCACGGCGGGCTTCGAGAGCACGTCGGTCGAGTCGCACCACTGGTCGATCGCGCCGATCGGCGGGAGCGAGCGCAGCCACGGGTCCTCGACGCGTTCCATGCACGCCGCGGCGAAGCGTTGGGCGAAGATCACCGAGAACGGACGTCCGTAGTAGGGCCGCAACGTCGGCTCGAGAGCCTCGGTGACGCCGAGCTCGTTGTGGCGACGGGCGACCGCCTCGTACGCCAAGCCCAGTTCGCCCGCCTCGAGCAGCGGCCCGACCTCGGTGGCGGCATCGAGCCGCGCGAACGCGGTGCCGAACCACTTCGAGTACGGCGCGTATCGGCGCTCGATCAGGAAGCACAGCCGCATGAGGTCGCGGGCGAGCCGAGAAGCGAGCACCGCCGAGCCGAGGTCGTCGCCGACCTCGGCGGTGCGCCCGACGAACGCCTCCTCCTGACCGATCCGCTGCCACTGGCACGCGAGCAGCCACAGCCACACGTCGTCCGGATACCACGCCAGCTCCTCGCGGAGTGACGTGAGCTCACCGACGTCGTCGTGGAACAATCCGCCGCCGACCAGCTTCGAGGATGAGCTGCTGCGGCAGGACGAGCCACTGCAACGTGCTCGGTGTCGGGCGAGGGTCGCACCCGAAGTGGCCGGGCAACCACCTGTCGAGCGTGAACACCTCGACCCAGCTGCGCGGTTCGATCTCGTCCCATCCGTACCGAGTCGGCCAGCCGAGGTAGTGCTCGGGTATGCCCTCCTCGACCCGCGCCCGCACGGCCTTCACCTCCGCAGCAGGAACGAACACGTGAATGTGCGGACCCCAGCCGTGGTCGGTGCTGCGCTCGGTGTCGAAGCCGAGCACGTCTGAGCCCCATCCCAAGCGGCCGGCGGCGTGCGGCGTCGCGCCGATGAGCGGGCCGACGACGTCGTCGTAGTAGCCGCGCGCGAGCTCGATGCCAGGGATGAAGTCGGGCACGGCGGCGAGCGTAGATTCGCCCGCGTGTACCAGTTGGCGTGTTTGGACATGGCGGGCACCACCGTCGCCGATGGCGGTGCCGTCGAGACCTCGTTCGTCGCGGCGATGGTCGAAAGTGGCGTCAGCGAGGACAGCGCCCGGATGAAGGCTGCGCTCGAACACGTCCGAGCATCGATGGGCCAGTCGAAGATCACCGTCTTCCGCCACCTCTTCGACGGCGACGAAGCGACCGCGCAACAAGCGAACAACCGGTTCGAGGCCGCCTACTCGCGTGAAGTCGACGCCGGGGGAGTCGGCCCGATGCCCGGCGCGGCGCAAGCCCTCGCCGAGATGCGCGAGCTCGGGATGCGCATCTGCCTCACGACCGGCTTCGCGCCCGCCACCCGAGACCGCATCCTCAGCGTGCTCGGCTGGGATGACCTGATCGATCTCGCGCTCTCACCCGCCGACGCCGGCCGTGGGCGTCCCTTTCCCGACATGATCCTGGCCGCGGTCCTCCGTCTCGAGATCGACGACGTGCACGAGGTTGCGATCGCCGGCGACACCACCAGTGACCTTCTCGCGGGCACGCGCGCCGGCGCCGGCATCGTTGCCGGTGTGCTCACCGGCGCGCACGATCGATCGACGCTCGAGACTGCGCCGCACACGCACATCCTCGACTCGATCGCCGACCTACCAGCGCTTTTACGCCGCTGAGGCGCGAGGCCTCCCGGGTATCCTCGCCCCCCATGCCCGCAACGGATCTCGACCAGGTCGTCAACCTGTGCAAGCGGCGGGGCTTCGTGTTCCCGTCGGCCGAGATCTACGGCGGATTCCGCTCCACCTACGACTACGGCCCGCTCGGCGCGCTCATGCTGCGCAACGTGAAGGACGCCTGGGGGCGGTCGATGGTGCAGCAGCGCGACGACATCGTGCGGATCGACGCCGCGATCCTGTCTCCGCCCGCGATCTGGGAGGCGAGCGGCCACCTCCAGAACTTCACCGATCCGCTGGTCGACTGCACGGTGTGCAACCGCCGCTTCCGGGAGGACCAGCTCGACGAGCCGCGACTGCCCGCTGCGGCTTCAAGGTGTGCGATTCACCGACGGCCCGGGCCTTCAACCTCATGTTCAAGACGCACGCCGGCCCGGTCGAGGACGAGGGCGCGGTGGCCTACCTGCGTCCCGAGACCGCGCAGGGCATGTTCATGAACTTCGCCAACGTGCTGCAGGCCACGCGCAAGAAGCCGCCGTTCGGCATCGCCCAGGTCGGCAAGTCGTTCCGCAACGAGATCACGCCCGGCAACTTCGTGTTCCGAACCCGCGAGTTCGAGCAGATGGAGCTCGAGTTCTTCGTACCCCCCGACGAGGGTGCGAAGTGGTACGAGTACTGGTGCGCCGAGCGGATGCGGTGGTACACCGAGCTCGGCATCCCGACCGATCTGCTCCGCCTCCGCGCCCACGACGCCGACGAGCTGTCCCACTACTCGGCGGGCACCTCCGACGTGGAGTTTCTCTATCCATGGGGCTGGGGCGAGCTCGAGGGCATCGCCAACCGCACCGACTTCGATCTGACGCAACACTCGAAGCACTCCGGCCAGCGCCTCGAGTACTTCGACCAGTCGACGAACGAGCGCTACGTGCCGCACGTCATCGAGCCGGCGGCCGGTGCAACGAGGACGATGATGGCGTTCCTGCTCGCCGCCTACGACGAGGACGAGATCGGCGGCGAGGCCCGCACGGTGCTGCGCCTCCACCCGAGGCTTGCGCCCTACAAGGTCGCCGTGCTGCCGCTGTCGAAGAAGGACACCCTCACGCCGCTCGCCCGCGAGGTGCTCGGCGTCGTCCAACGACGATGGATGACCGACTACGACGACACCCAGTCGATCGGTCGCCGCTACCGCCGTCAGGACGAGATCGGCACGCCGCTCGCGGTCACCGTCGACTTCGAGTCACTCGAAGACCGCGCGGTCACGATCCGCGACCGCGACACCACCGAGCAGGTGCGCGTCCCGATCGACGAGCTGGCGGGCGAGCTGTCCGCCCGGCTCGACCTCTGACGTCTCATTCGAGCCGTCGGGTCCGCGCAACGAGCACGACCCCGCCGACCATCGCGACGAGGGCGAACACGATCAGGCCGCCAGCCAGCGAGCCAGTCACCGGGAGCTGAGGCGCGGTCGTCGCGGCAGCCCCAGGCGCTGTGGTCCCTCCGCCGCCCGGGACGGTCGTTGCCCCGCCGCCCGGCACTGTCGTCGTCCCGCCGCCAGGAACCGTCGTCGCCGTGGTCGTCGGCTGTCGTCGTCGTGGTGCTGCCGCCCGCGATCGTTGTCGTCGTGCCCGGGTCTTGGCCGGGCTGATCCGGTGTCGGGCGCGGGAAACACGTTGGTCACCGAGAGCACGAGGTCGTCACCGGCGTGGGATGTGAACGTCAACGAGGTGCTGCCGAACGCGATGGGCACGCCATGGTTGGTCATCGTCATCGTGACGAACACGCTCCCGTCGCTGCCGGTGTCGATCTCGCTGATCGTGCACGTCGCCGGCGGGATGCTGCCTTGCCCGATGATGTAGGTGCCCGGGCCACCCGGCCCGACCGGTGGTTCGATGTCGATGTCGAGCTGGATGTCGGGGCAGGTGATGTGGAACTGCGCGGGGCGCACCCACGAGCTCGTGTCACCGACGACCGTCTTGATCCCCTGGATCTCCGCGCGCGTCACCTCGTCCGTGAACGTGCACGTGATGACCGCGTCGGTGACGGTGAGCTCGATGCTGTTTCCGTTGCGCGTGAAGCCGACACCGCCACAGTCGATGTCCGTGAGCTCCCAGACCGACTGACCGTTCTCGTCCGCGGGCGCGGTCTCGGTGATCACGTAGACGCCGGGCGTGAGCGGGGGCAGGGCGGGCAGCGCCGGCGTGGGCGTGTTCTGGCCAGCACGTTCGCCGTCAGCGCCGCGGTACCGGTGATCCCGGGGCCAGTGACCTCGAATGTCGCGGGAGTGACCCCGCCGATCTCGACCTTCACGATGTTGATGCCGCCGGTCGGAGCGGCTTGCGCCCCCGCGGGCAGCGTGGGCGCGGCAAGACCCAAGATGATCAGCGTGATGCCGGCGACGGCAGCGCGCGGCGCGGCGACGAGGCGCCCCAACTCCTGAAGGCATCGCAGGAGCATGGTGCGAACTGGGCATTTCGGCAACTTTGACCCCGGAAGGCCGGGAGGGCCGGAATCCGGCGGCAACTAGGCTCGATCGTGTGACCTACGTCTTTGCGTTCGACCACAAGCACCGTCGCGCCCCGATGGACATGAAGGATCTGCTCGGCGGCAAGGGCGCAAACCTCGCCGAGATGACCTCGGTGCTCGAGCTGCCGGTACCGGCAGGCTTCACGATCACCACCGACGCGTGCCGGGCCTACATGCACGGCGGTTGGCCGGCGGGGCTCGACGACGAGATCGCCAAGCACGTCACGAAGCTCGAGAAGAAGATGGGCCGAAGCCTCGGCGACCCGTAGGATCCGCTGCTCGTCAGCGTGCGCTCCGGCGCGAAGTTCTCGATGCCCGGGATGATGGACACCGTCCTCAACCTCGGGCTCGACCGACGACTCGGTCAAGGGTCTCGCCGCGCAGACGGGTGACGAGCGCTTCGCCTACGACTCGTACCGCCGCTTCATCTCGATGTACGGGCGCATCGTGCTCGACATCCCGGCGGTCGAGTTCGACGAGCCGTTCGAGACGGCGAAGGCCGCGGCGCGGCGCGAAGAGCGACGCCGAGGTCCCGGCGCGACTACTCTCGCTGAGCTGTGCGACGAGTACAAGGAGCGTGGTCGAGCGGCGACCGGCACGCCGTTCCCGCAGGACCCGATGGTCCAGCTGCGCGGTGCCGATCGAAGCCGTGTTCCGCAGCTGGAACGGCGCTCGCGCCATCGCCTATCGGGTGCGTGAGCGCATCAGCCACGACCTCGGCACCGCCGTCAACGTGCAGTCGATGGTGTTCGGCAACCGTGACGACAACTGCGGCACCGGTGTCGGCTTCACGCGCAACGCCGCCACCGGCGAGAACAAGCCCTACGGCGACTTCCTCGTCAACGCCCAGGGCGAAGACGTCGTCGCCGGCATCCGCAACACCGAGGACCTCGACGCCCTCGCCAGCGCAGTTCCCCAAGATCCACGAGGAGCTGATGGCGATCTTCGACCGGCTCGAGACGCACTACCGCGACATGTGCGACACCGAGTTCACCATCGAGCAGGGCAAGCTCTGGATGCTGCAGACCCGCGTCGGCAAGCGCACCGGTGCCGCGGCGCTGCGCATGGCCGTCGAGATGACGAAGGACCGCCACAGTGGCACGATCTGCCGAAGAACGAGGCGGTGCAGCGCATCACCGCCGACCACCTCGACCAGGTGCTGCACCCGCAGTTCGCGGCGCAAGGACATGAAGGTGATCGCGACGGGCCTCGCCGCGTCGCCGGGCGCGGCCGTCGGGCGCGGCGTACTTCACCGCCGACGGTGCCGTCGACGCCGTCGACCGCGGCGAGAAGGTCATCCTCGTGCGCCAGCGAGACCTCCCCGGAGGACGTGCACGGCATGAGCGTGGCCGAGGGCATCCTCACCGTCGCGCGGCGGGCTCGTGAGCCACGCCGCGGTCGTGGCCCGCGGTTGGGGCATCCCCGCCGTGGTCGGGCGCCGAAGCCATCCAGATCGACGGCGGAGCGTTCACCGTCGGCGACGTCACGGTCCGCGAGGGCGACGTGATCTCGATCGACGGCTCGACCGGACGAGGTCGATCCTCGGCGAGGTCGCGCTCGGCGGCGTCGGAGCCGCCGCCCGAGTTCGACATCGTGCTCGGCTGGGCCGACGAGATCCGCAAGGGCAAGCTCGCCGTGCGGGCCAACGCCGACAACGGTCCCGACGCCGCCAACGCCCGCCAGTTCGGCGCCGAGGGCATCGGCCTGTGCCGCACCGAGCACATGTTCCTCGGCGAGGACCGGCTGCCGATCGTGCGCCGCATGATCCTCGCCGACACGCCCGAGGAGGAGGCCGAGGCGCTCGAGGAGCTGCGCGTCGTGCAGAAGGCCGACTTCAAGGAGATCCTCGAGGCGATGGACGGCCTGCCGGTCACGGTCCGCCTGCTCGACCCGCCGCTGCACGAGTTCCTCCCCCGAGTCGAGGAGCTCGCGATCAAGGAGGCGACGGCCGGGCTCACCGCCGAGGAGCAGAACCTCCTCGACGCGGCCCGCGCGTGGCACGAGTTCAACCCGATGCTCGGCACGCGTGGCGTGCGGCTCGGTGTCGTGAAGCCCGGGCTCTACGCGATGCAGGTGCGGGCGCTGATGGAGGCGGCCGCGGAGCGGGTCGCGGCGGGCGGCAAGCCGGTGGTCGAGATCATGATCCCGCTGACCGTCACCCGCGAGGAGCTCGGGCTGGCGCGCTCGTGGGTCGAGGACGCGATCGCCGAGGCGCACGAAGGGGCTGAAGAAGAAGCCCGAGGTCACCATCGGCACGATGATCGAGACGCCGCGCGCCGCGATCCGAGCCGACGAGATCGCCGAGGAGGCCGACTTCTTCTCCTTCGGCACGAACGACCTGACGCAGATGACGTTCGGCTTCAGCCGTGACGACGTCGAGAGCCGAATGATGCCGGCTGTACCTCGAAGCAGGGCCTGCTGAAGCGCAACCCGTTCGAGACGATCGACCCTGATGGCGTCGGCGAGCTCGTCCACCTCGGTGCGGAGCGGGGTCGCAAGACGAAGCCGGGCCTGAAGCTCGGCGTGTGTGGTGAGCACGGTGGCGATCCGGAGTCGATCGCCCTCTTCTACGACGCCGGCCTCGACTACGTGTCCTGCTCACCGTTCCGGGTGCCGATCGCCCGGCTGGCGTCGGCCCAAGCGGTGCTCGGCGCCGGCGGGAGCGACACCCGCTAGCGCCGTGACCCTCCTCACCCTCCATTCGCAAGTGCTCGCGGCGACATCGTCGGACGAGAACTTCGTCGACTTCGAGACGCCGCTCTGGTGGTGGGCCGCGTTCATCGCGTTCATCACGCTGCTGCTGGTCGTCGACCTGCTCGTCTTCCATCGCCGGCCGCACGTGGCTTCCACCAAAGAGGCCGCGATCGAGAGCGCGGTCTGGATCAGCATCGGCCTGGCCTTCGGACTCGTGCTCCTGGCGACGCACGGCTCGGCAGCCGCGGGTGAGTACTACGCGGGATACCTGATCGAGAAGAGCCTGTCCGTCGACAACGTCTTCGTGTGGGCGCTGATCTTCAGCTACTTCATCGTGCCCCGCGAGTACCAGCACCGCGTGCTGTTCTGGGGCATCTTCGGCGCGCTCGTGCTGCGCGGCATCTTCATCTTCGCCGGCGTCGCGCTCATCGAGCGCTTCTCGTGGATCATCTTCGTGTTCGGCGCGTTCCTGCTCTTCACCGCGATACGGCTCGTCACTCACGACGAAGCCGAGGTCCATCCAGAGCGAAATCCGGTGCTCAAGCTCGTGCAGAAGGTCGTGCCGTCGACGCCCGAGTACCACGGCCAGAAGATGTTCGTGCGCATCGACGCGAAGCGCCTGGCCACGCCGCTGTTCGCGGTGCTCGTGCTCATCGAGACGACCGACGTGATCTTCGCCGTCGACTCGATCCCGGCGATCCTCGCGGTGAGCCATCAGCCCTTCATCGTCTTCAGCTCGAACGCCTTCGCGATCCTCGGCCTCCGCGCCCTGTACTTCCTGCTCGCGGGGCTGCACGCTCGGTTCACCTACCTGCAGCAAGGCCTCGCGATCATCCTCGGCTTCGTCGGCATCAAGATGATCGCCTCGCACTGGTTCCACATCCCGACCGGGCTCTCGCTGGCTTTCATCGCGCTGGTCCTCACCATCTCGATCGTGGCTTCGTTGAAGAAGCCGCCACGGGTCCAGGAGTCAGGCGAATGGCCGGCGCTGGAGGAAGAGGTTCCCGAGGAGCCACCTCCGATGCAGGAGCGCTGACCGCCCTCCGATGCCGATCGTCGACGAGGACGTCGAGCGGGTACGTCTCGCGAGCGATCTGGTGGACGTCGTGTCGAAGCACGTCGCGCTGCGCAAAGTCGGCCGGCGGTGGACCGGCCTCTGCCCCTTCCACGCGGAGCGCACGCCGTCGTTCTCGGTCAACGGCGAAGACGGCCTCTACTACTGCTTCGGATGTCAGGCGCGCGGCGACGTCATCTCGTTCGTGCGTCAAGTCGAGCAGCTCGACTTCGTCGGCGCCGTCGAATGGCTGGCCGCGCGCTCCGGCATCACGCTGCGATACACGACAGCAGGCGAGGGCCGCGAACGTCAGCGTCGCAAACGGCTCGTCGAGGCCATGGCCGCGGCGGTCGAGTGGTACCACGACCGCCTGCTCTCGTCCGCTGATGCCGCGACCGCCCGGTCGTACCTGCGATCACGCGGCTACGACGGCGAGATGGTGCGTCAGTACAACCTGGGCTGGGCGCCGGACGAGTGGGACGCGCTGTCGCGCGCGCTCAAGCTGCCCGACGACGTGCTGCGCGACAGCGGTCTCGGCTTCCTGAATCGCCGCAATCGCCAGCAGGACGCGTTTCGCGGACGTGTGCTGTTCCCGATCTTCGATGTGCAGGGCGATCCGGTGGCATTCGGTGGTCGGGTGCTCCCAGGCGGCGACGGACCGAAGTACAAGAACTCGTCCGACACGCCGATCTACGCGAAAGGCCGGGTGCTGTACGGGCTCGATCGCGGCGAAGTCCGAGATCGTGAAAGCCGATGAAGTGATCGTGTGCGAGGGCTACACCGACGTGATCGGCTTCGACCAGGTCGGCTTGCCCGCGCGGGTCGCGACGTGCGGCACCGCACTGACTGAAGATCATCTCCGCAGCCTGCGGTCGTTTGCCCGCCGCCTCGTGCTCGCGTTCGACGCCGACGCCGCGGGCCAGGCCGCGGCCGATCGCGTCTACGAGTGGGAGCGGCGCTTCGACCTCGACGTCGCGGTCGCCAAGATGCCGAGCGGTTCCGACCCCGCTGACCTGGCCCGGAGCGACCCTGAGGTACTCCGCACGGCGGTCGCGGAAGCCGTTCCGCTGCTCGGCTTTCGGGTGGCGCGCGTGCTCGACGCCGGCCGCCTCTCCACGCCCGAGGGCCGCACCCGTGCCGCGGAAGCTGCGCTCGGTGTCATCCGTGAACACCCCAACGATCTCGTGCGCGATCAGTACGTGATGCAGGTGGCGGCGCGCTGCCAGCAGGATCCCGATCAGCTCCGGGCCGCGCTCACACGAGCGATGCGCACGGGAACAGTGTCGGTGCCATCCGACACACCGGTGCGTCGCATGACCGAGACGGCTGAGGTCGTCGCGCTCCGGCTGCTCGTGCACCGCTGGGACGAGACCGCGCCGTTCCTGTCCGAAGCATTGTTCACCGACGCGGTGACACTCGATGCATTTCGCGGCGCTCGCGTCAACGACGCGTCTGCAGGACGCGGTCGACGCGGCCGGTCCCGAGGCGGCCGACCTGCTCGCTCGCCTCGATCAACAACCTGATCAAGCGAGCGCGCTCGATCCCCCGATCGAGATCAGTCATCTCATCACCAGCGCCGCGCAACGTCGTCTCACCGCGCTGCTCGCGGGGCCGGATCGACCGGCCGACGTCGGTGACGTGCGCAGGTTGATCGAGGAGGCAGCAGAAGGCGGAGCAGGGTCGGATGCGGCGGCGCAGTTGCTAGGGTGGATCGAGGGTCACGACGAGGAGAGGTGAATGACTGCAGCCTCCGAGGGCACCCTGATGGGGGGGATATCCGCAGACGACCTCGAGCCTCACCTTTCCGCGTGGAAGCGGCGAGTGCCCCCCGTCGTGAAGCACGAGGAGTTCATCCTCGTCGTGAAGGATGTCGACCTCGGTGCCGGCGACGTGATCGTCGCGTGGAGAACGCTGCTGTTGACGCATGGCGTCACGCTCGACGAGCAGGTCGAGGAGCTCGAAGAGCGCGAAGTTCTCGCGACCGTTGCACGTGAAGCGGCTGCGGTCGCCGAGGTCGGTCGCGTCGACGACGGCGAAGGCGACGAAGACCTCGCGACACCTCGCCGCCTGCGCTCCGCCTATCTCGATCGCGACGCGTCGCGCAGCCCCACCGGATCGACGTCCGACCCCGTCCGGATGTACCTCAAGGAGATCGGCCGGGTCCGGCTGCTGACGGGTCCCGAAGAGGTGAAGCTCGCCAAGCGCATCGAAGCAGGCGTGATCGCGCAGCGCCGGCTCGACGAAGGCGACCTGCTGAACGAGCGCCGGCTTCGTCGCGATGTCGTCGACGGCGAGTACGCGAAGTCCGAGCTGATCCAGGCCAACCTGCGACTGGTCGTGTCGATCGCGAAGCGTTATGTCGGGCGGGGCATGCTGTTCCTCGACCTCATCCAAGAGGGCAACCTCGGCCTGATGCGGGCGGTCGAGAAGTTCGACTACGTCAAAGGCTTCAAGTTCTCGACGTATGCGACGTGGTGGATCCGTCAGGCGATCACCAGGGCGATCGCGGACCAGGCCCGCACGATCCGCATCCCCGTGCACATGGTGGAGTCGATCAACCGGGTGATGCGGATGCAGCGTCAGATGACCCAAGAGCTCGAGCGCGAACCGACCGTCGAGGAGCTCGCCGAGAAGGTCGGGCTGCCGACGGCTCGTGTGCGCGAGATCCATCGGCTCGCCCTCGACCTCCTGTCGCTCGACTCACCGCTCGGCGAAGAGGACGACTCGACCTTGGCCGATCTGATCGCTGACCAGCAGGCCGAGGCGCCGGCCGATGCGGCGGCGCGGCGCATGCTCGTGGAGGCCGTCGAGGAAGCGCTCGACGACCTCAACGACCGTGAGAAGGAAGTCGTCAGACTGCGGTTCGGCCTCGTCGACGGACAAGCCCGCACGCTCGAAGAAGTCGGCCGGGAGTTCGGCGTGACACGCGAGCGCATCCGTCAGATCGAGTCGAAGACGCTGGCGAAGCTGCGTCATCCGCAGCGCAGCCAGAAGCTGCGCGACTACCTCGACGGCGAGTAGACGAAGGGGCGGCGCATGCGCCGCCGGCGTTCGCGAGTTCCGATGTCGAGCGACGCGAGCAGGTGCCGGCGGAAGCGAAGCGGACGACGGCGACGGAGATGACTCAGCCGAACGCCAAGGCGAGCAGCTCGTCGACTGCGGGTTGTGGATCTTCGCCGACGAGAATCGCGTGCATCCCCAGCGCGCGAGCCGCGACGACGTTGCGTTCGATGTCGTCGAGGAACACCGTGCGGGTGACGTCGTGTGCGCCGACCCGCTTCATCGCGAGGCGGTAGATCGCCGGGTTCGGCTTGCGCACTCCGACCTCGTGTGAGTCGACGATGTCGTCGAACAGCTCGTTGAATGCCAGCGCCGGCCACCACCTCGGTCGAAGCTCCGCGGCGTTGTTCGTCACGATCGACGTGCGCACGCCGACTTCACGCAGCTGCACGACGGCGTCGACCACCGGCTCGTTGATCAGCCACTGTGCCGTCGCCGGTCCGGACGGCGCCGTCGCCTTCCGCGTGATGCCGTGCTCGTCGAGCAGCGACTGGATCGCGGGCCACGCCTCCACCATCGACAGCTCGCCTCGCTCGATGCGGTGCCACGGATGGTCGCCATCCCCGTCGGGGCCCATGAGCAGGGCGACGACCAGGGCCGGATCGCCCTCGAAATGCTGGCTCACCTCCCGAGGCGACCCCGACGCCATCACCACGCCGCCGAGGTCGAAGAAGGCCGCATCGAGGTTCGCCATGGCGCCGAAGTGTGACGGTCCGGAGCCTGCCTTGCCAGCCAGGCCGGTACGATTGCTCCGCCATGGGTGTCCTCGACAAGCTCCTCCGCGTCGGCGAGGGCAAGAAGTTGAAGGCCCTTGCCTCGCTCGTGCCCGACGTGAACGTGTTCGAAGCCGAGATGCAGGCCCTCAGTGACGACGCGCTCCGCGGCAAGACCGGCGAGTTCCGTCAGCGCCTCGACGCAGGTGAGGATCTCGACGATCTGCTGATGGAGGCATTCGCCGTGGTGCGCGAGGGCGCCCGCCGGGTCATCGGGCAGCGTCACTACGACGTGCAGCTCATGGGTGGGGCGGCGTTGCATTTCGGATGGGTCGCGGAGATGAAGACCGGTGAAGGCAAGACGCTCGTCTCCACGCTGCCGGCCTATCTGAACGGGCTCAGCGGACGAGGCATGCACCTCGTCACGGTGAACGACTACCTGGCCCGCCGCGACTCGGAGTGGATGGGGCAGATCCACCGGTGGCTCGGGCTGTCCGTTGGCCTCATCGTCCCGGGTGACTACGACCAGGAGTACAAGCGACGCGAGTACGCGTGCGACCTCACCTACGGCACGAACAACGAGTTCGGGTTCGACTACCTCCGCGACAACATGGCGTCCTCGACCGCGGGGAAGGTGCAGCGCGGGCACGTGTACGCGATCGTCGACGAGGTCGACTCGATCCTGATCGACGAAGCCCGCACCCCGCTCATCATCAGCGGGCGCGTCGCGGAGGCCGCGCAGCTGTACTACCGCTTCGCGAGCATCGTCCGGTCGCTCGCGGCCGAGCATGACTACGAGGTCGACGAGGAGAAGCGCACCGTCGCTCCGACCGAAGAGGGCATCGAGAAGGTCGAGCAGGCGCTCGGCGTCGACAACCTCTACGACGCGGTCAGCCAGAACCTCGTGCACCAGCTGCAGGCCGCGCTGAAGGCGAAGGAGCTCTACAAGCGCGACCGCGACTACATCATCGCCGACGGTGAGGTGAAGATCGTCGACGAGTTCACCGGTCGCATCCTCGAAGGACGACGGTGGTCCGAAGGCCTCCACCAAGCGGTGGAAGCCAAGGAAGGCGTGAAGATCAAGGAGGAGAACCAGACCCTCGCGACGATCACGCTGCAGAACTACTTCCGCATGTACGAGAAGCTCTCCGGCATGACCGGTACGGCGCAGACCGAAGCCGCCGAGCTCGCCGGCACCTACAACCTGCAGGTCGTGCCGATCCCGACGAACAAGACGATGGTCCGCATGGACCAGCAGGACCTCATCTACAAGACCGAAGACGCGAAGTTCGAGTCGGTCGTGGACGACCTCGTCGAGCGGTGGGAATCCGGACAGCCCGTGCTCGTCGGCACCGTGTCCGTCGAGAAGTCCGAGAAGCTGTCGCGGCTGTTGCAGAAGCGCGGCATCAGCCACGAGGTCCTGAACGCGAAGCAGCACACACGTGAGGCGCACGTCGTCGCGCAGGCCGGCCGCCTCGGCGCGGTCACCGTCGCCACGAACATGGCCGGGCGAGGTGTCGACATCCTGCTCGGCGGCAACCCCGAGGGCCTCGCGCAGCGCGAGGTGCTGGCCGAGGGGCTCGATCCCGAGAGCGAAGAGGGACTCACGCTCTACAAGCGGCAGCTCGAGCGCTATGACTCGGAGTGCCGAGCCGAAGGCGACAAGGTGCGCGAGCTCGGGGGCCTCTACGTGCTGGGCACCGAACGGCACGAGAGCCGCCGCATCGACAACCAGCTCCGAGGGCGCGCCGGCCGGCAGGGCGATCCCGGCGAGAGCCGCTTCTACCTCTCGCTCGAAGACGACCTCATGCGCCTGTTCGCCACCGGCGCGATGAGCTGGGTGATGGGCCGGGCCCTCCCCGACGACGTGCCGATCGAAGCGAAGATGGTCAGCAAGGCGATCGAGCGCGCGCAGACCACCGTCGAGCAGCGCAACGCGGAGATCCGCAAGAACGTCCTCAAGTACGACGAGGTGATGAACGAGCAGCGCAAGGTGATCTACAAGCGCCGCGACCAGATCCTGCAAGGAGCCGACCTCAAGGAAGAGGCACTCGAGTACCTCGCGGACGCCGTCGACACCACGATCGACTCGTTCTGCGTGGCGGAGTTCGCCGAGGAGTGGGATCTCGACGGTCTCGTGACCGAGATCCAGACGTTCTGGCCGTCCAAGCTCACGGTCGACGAGCTCCGTGCCGCCGGTTCCACCGACGCGATGTACGACGTGCTCATGACCGAGGCCACGACCCACTACGAGACGCGTGAGGCCGAGCTCGGCGACGAGGCGATCCGCGAGGTCGAGCGCCAAGTCATGTTGCGCATCATCGACCAGCGGTGGCGCGAGCACCTGTATGAGATGGACTACCTCCAAGAGGGCATCAACCTCCGGGCGATGGGCCAGAAGGATCCGCTCGTCGAGTGGCAGCGCGAGGGCTACTCGATGTTCTCCGAGATGATGCACGGCATCGCACAGGACTTCGTGCGCTACGTCATGCATGTGCAGGTGGTCGTCAACCCCACCGAGCAGCCCAGCGACGAAGTGCGCAACGTGCAGTACTCGGCGGCCGAGGATCCCGTGCAGGGCGCGACCGGGCTGCAGGCCGCGGCCCAGGCCGCGATCGCCGACGGGTCCATCGACGCCGAAGAGGTCGGCCCGATCGCCACGTCCGAGGCGCCCACCATGCAGCCGGTCGTGAAGTCGGACTGGGACAAGACGCCGCGCAACGCCCCCTGCCCATGCGGGTCGGGCAAGAAGTTCAAGCTCTGCCACGGCCGCTGACGGCCTGCTGCGATGCGTGACTACTCCGACGATCTCGCCGCGCTCGGCCAACGACTGACCGAGGCCCGCGCCTACCTCAAGATCGACGAAGCGCGGGCTCGGCTCAGTGAGCTCGAGGTCGAGATCTCGAAGCCCGATCTCTGGGACGACCAGGACGAAGCGAAGGCGGTCAACGCCGAGTACGCCTCGTTGCGGGACGACGTCGGGACCTTCGACTCGTTCTCGCTCCGGCTCGAAGACACCGAGCTGCTGCACGAGATGGCTCGCGAAGAGGGCGATGACACGCAAGAAACCGAGATCGCCGAGGCTGCCACCTCGCTCGCGAAGGCGCTCGACCAGCTCGAGCTGCGTTCGCTGTTCACCGGTGAGCACGACGAGCGTGATGCCGTGTGCACGATCTCGGCCAAGGACGGTGGCACCGACGCGCAGGACTTCGCCGAGATGTTGTTGCGCATGTACTCACGATGGGCCGAGCGCCGGGGGTTCGAGCTCGAGATCGACGAGGTGTCCGAGGGACAGGAGGCCGGCATCCTCTCGGCGAACTTCGTGATCCACGGTCGCTACGCCTATGGACTCATGCAGGCCGAACGGGGCGTGCACCGTCTCGTGCGCATCAGCCCGTTCGACGCGAACGCGCGGCGCCAGACCAGCTTCGTCGCCGTCAACGCCGTTCCCGCGCTCGACGATGTCGCCGACATCGACATCGACGAGAAGGACTTGCGGATCGACGTGTACCGGTCGTCCGGCGCGGGCGGGCAGCACGTCAACGTGACCGACTCCGCTGTTCGCATCACCCACCTCCCGACCGGCATCGTGACGTCGTGCCAGAACGAACGCAGCCAGCATCAGAACAAGGCGAAGGCGCTGGCCAACCTCGCGGCGATCCTGGCCGAGAAGGCGCGTGAAGACCGACAGGCCGAGCTCGAAGCGATCTCGGGACCCAAGGCGCAGATCGGCTGGGGGTCACAGATCCGTTCCTACGTGTTGCAGCCGTACCAGATGGTGAAGGACCTGCGCAGCGGCTTCGAGGTCGGCAACGTGAACGGCGTGCTCGACGGCGACATCGACGGACTCATCGAGGCGTACCTCCGGTGGAAGCGAGCGGCGTCGAGCAACTGACGGCCGGTCACTGACGGCGGTACCCTCCACGCGTGGCGGCTCCGAGTTCCACGCTGACATGGCCCTTCGCCGCCCGTGAGCAAGAGGTCGCGGTGCTCGACGAGCTGCTGCTGTCGGGCCGGGGCGCCGTCATCGCCGGCGACGCCGGGGTCGGGAAGTCGCGACTCCTCAACACGATCGGCGACCGGGCGGAGGGCATGGGGTGGGCCGTCCACCGCCTCGCGGCGTCGCGTGCGTTGGGAGCGGTGCCATTCGGCGCGTTTGCCGCCGTGCTCGGCGCGTCGATGTCGCGGGGCAGCGGTGATCGCTTCTCGATCCTGCACGACGCGCTCGCTGAGCTCCGCGGAGCCGCCGACGCCCCTGTTCTCGTGTTGATCGATGACGCACACCAGCTCGACGAAGGGGGAGCGGCGCTTGCGCTGCTGGCGGCGCGCTCCGGGATCGTCGTCATGGCGACCGTGCGACGAAACGAGGCGTGTCCCGAAGGCGTGACGGCGTTGTGGAAGGACGACCTCGCGGCCCGGATCGACCTCCCCCCGTTGGACGGATCGGCGGTAGGGGCGGTGCTGGAGGCGGTCTTGGACGGTCCGCTCGACACCGGCACGCGACGGCGTCTGGCCGAGAAGACGGGTGGCAACCTGCTCTTCCTCCGTGAGGTGGTGCGAGTCGGCCTCGCGCGCGGAGCGCTCCTCGAACGCGGGAACGTCTGGATGTGGGACGGACCCATCACGGACGCGCCCGCGGTCGCGGATCTCCTGAGCAGCCGGCTCGCTGCGCTCGACGCGAGTGAGCGTCGGGTGGTGGATGTGGTTGCGCTGTCAGAACCGATCGGAGTGTCGCTGCTCAACGCGTTGTGCGATCCCGTGGCGGTGCGGTCCTGCGAGGGCAATGGGATCGTCGTGACCCGACGTTCCGGTCGGAGGCTGGACGCGCGCCTCGAACACCCGCTCTATGCGGACGTCGTGCGGGACGCGATGAGCCCCGTGACGCTGACCGCGCTTGCCGGAGAGGTGGCCGGCGCACTGCTCGACAGCGGCGCTCGGCGCGTCGGCGATCGCCTTCGCGCCGCGTCGCTGCTGCTGGCGGCTGCCGCTCCCGCCGACGTCGACCTGTTGCTCGCCGCGAGCGCCGAGGCGCGGGCGCTCGCCGACCTCGACCTCGCCGAGCGGCTCGGACGAGCGGCCGTCGCCGCCGGTGGCGGAGTCGCCGCCACGGTCGATCTGGTGGAGACGCTCTACTGGAGGGGCGAACACGGTGAGGTGATCGCGCTCATCGAGTCCGCACAGCTCGCATCCGCCCCTGCCGACTTCGCCGCGAACGGAGCGAAGCACATGGCCCAGTCGCTGTTCTGGGGGCGAGGCGACCTCGACAACGCCCTGCCTTGGATCGCGAAGGGGATCGAGTGGGGCGGACCCTCGTGGGAGGGCATCCTCCGAGGCAAGCAGGCGTTGATGCTCAACAACGCGGGACGCACGGTCGACGCGATCGCCGAGGGGTACGCAGTGATCAGCCTTGCCGATGCGAGCCCCGTCGCCCGTCTCGCCGGCTACTCGGGCCTGCTTCCATCGCTCGCGGTGGCCGGTCGACTCACCGAGCTGGATGAGCACCTGCCTCTCGCGCAAGCGCTGATCGCCGAGGAGCCTCCCGGCTTCAGCGACGTGGCCGACGGAACGCTGGTCGCCACGTTCATCGGCGGGTTGTTCGAAGGGCGGCTCCCGGAGATCGATCCGATGTTGGAGGTCTTCGACGAGGACGCACTCCAACGGGTCGACGACCCCTATCGAGGGATGTGGGCATTTCTGCGCGGTCGATCTGCCCTCGCGCAAGGCCGGCTCGGAGTGGCACTGCCGCTGCTGCGGGAGGCCGCGGCCGTGCTGCGTCGCCGCGATCCTGGCGGCGTCCTCGCGTGGTGCCTCGCGGCGCTCGGCCAAGCGCACGGCGCCACCGGTGACGCGCAACGTGCCGCCGCGGCGATGGCCGAGTGCGATCGGGTACATCTTCCCGTGATGCACATGATGGACGTGGAGGTCGGACTCGGGCACGCATGGGCGGCGACCGCGGCCGGTGAGCGCACCGGGGGATCGGAGCGTGCGTGTGCCATTGCCGACGTCCTCGCCGCCCGAGGCGACGCGGCAACCGCGGTCATGGCGCTGCATGATGCGGCGCGCATCGGCGCTCCGGCGCGCTCGTTGATCGACGCGGTCGACGCCGTTGCAGGGAGCGCGGAGGGCCCGGTGGTGGCGGCGATGGCCCGTCACATCCACGCGCTCGCAGACGACGACCTCGACGGCCTTCTCGACGTCGCCGAGAGGTTCGCCTCGGTGTCGATGCCGCTGCTCGCGGCGGAAGCGGCGGCAGGCGCCTCCCGAGTGGCGGCCGTACGAGGCTTGCGCGTGCAGCAACGCGAAGCGACCTCGCGAGCGGCGGCCTGGCTCGCGGACTGCGGACCCGCGCTCACGCCGCTCATCGAGACGATCGCCGGCCGCGCCGCGTTGGCCGCCCTCACGCGTCGCGAGCAGGAGGTCGCACTCATGGCGGCTCGGGGCACGTCGAAGCGGGCGATGAGCGAGCAGCTCGGTGTCTCGATCCGCACGGTCGGCAACCACATCAACCACGTGTACGGAAAGCTCGGCATCTCGACCCGTGAGGAGCTCGCGGACCTGCTCAGCCTGCCTTCCTGAGCCTGCCGTCGTGAGACCTGAGTCCCCCCGGGCTCACGACAAGACGCGTCTGCGGGCGCACCGTCGAGTGGCGGCTGCGGGTCGGGTGCGGCGAATGGCTGTCGCCCGGCCCGCGGTCCTCGATGACTGCTTCGTGACGGGAGAAACGCCATGCACAGAGTCCGACTGATCGGGTCAGTTCTGGTTGTGACCACCTGCTTCCTGGCCGCCGGCTGCGGCGGATCGGACGACTCCTCCTCGTCCTCGGACGATCCCGCGGCCGCCACCGAGGACAGCGCGGCACCGGCCGAGGAGGACGCGGCGTCTGACGGCAACGACTCGGAGTCCGCTGACGTCGTCAACGCGGAGGTTCCGAACCTTTCTGAGGGCGCGTGGGAGGGCACGGTCCAATTCGAGATCTCGGGTGACGTGGACGCGTCAGGGGACATCCCCGGTGGGGCGTTCACGCAAGGAGACATCACGATCATGACGTTCGCCGACGACACCGATGGGATCGAAAGCGTCGCAGATCGCGTTGAGCAACGATCCGGCGCAGGAGTCGGCCGTGTTCGTCACCGCGGACGATGTGACCGCCGGAGGCGTCATCGGCAAGGAGTGCAGCGTCTCGATGTCCACGAACGATGAGACCGCCGCTGCGGGCGACTTCGAATGCGAGGGTGTGTCCGGTGTCTCGATCACGAAAGCCGAGGAGTACAACGTGAGCATCCAGGGTTCGTTCACCCTGCAGAAGAGCTGAGCGGTGCCGAGGCGAGCGGCCCTGTCGCTGAGCATGTGCGCGCTCATGGCGCTGAGCGCGTGCGGCGGTGACGACGGCGGCGCCGCGGACACCACGACACCCTCCACTGCCGCGCAGACCACGGCTGCGGCTACGACCGTCGTGAGCACGACGGCGGCACCGCCGTCGACGACGACGACCGTCGCGGAAGGGCCGATCGACGTGGAGACGACCGATGTCCCGCCGTCGCCGGTCACGGGGCCGTTCGCCGAGGGCGACCTGCAGCTCGAAGGGGAAATCGTTGCCGCCTGGTATGTGACGGGCGACGTGTGGACCGTCTACTACGAGGGACTCGCGGATGCTGTTGCAAACGGGAAGTGCCTGGGCACCGCTCTCGTCAAGGCGGGGGGACTCGTGCACGAGACGCACTCGCCCTACGGCGCCCTGGCGTGCTCCGGGTTCGTGACGGAGGGCGAGATCTTGCCGCCCGGTTCGGTGCACCGGTGCGGTGATGATCGGCTCATCTTCTACACGTCGACGATCCCGACCACGGAGGACGGTGTGCTCGCCGCGGCGATCGAGAAAGTGGACGACGCCGGCGGCAGCCAGTCGTTGACGAGCGAAGCTGCGGCGGACCCCACCGACGTGCCCGAGCTCGATGTTTCCGGCTGCCAGGTGATCAGCTGAGCCAACGTCACATCACCGAGCGCCGCGGATCACGACGAACCGATCCTTCCTCACGGCCTGCTCCTCGGGCGGGGCCACATCGAACCCTGCCGCTTCCAGCAGCTCGACCACGGCGCTGACCGCCTCGTCACTGAGGCCCGGCGGGCTCCACTTGCCCGCCTCGGGTGATGGGCGCCGCTCGCTGACCAGCAGCCGGCCGCCGGGCTCGAGGACACGGTGGAGCTCGACGAGCCCGGCTTTGGGATCGGACCAGTGGTGCAGCGAGTTCATCGTCCACGCCACCGTGAAGGCGCCGTCCGCGTAGGGGAGGGCAGTGACGTCCGCGACCTCGAGGCGCAACCGGCCCGCGTGTAGTCGCACGGTGGCTGAGTGCCCTCGCCACGCGGATAGCGGTGCTCGACGCATCGATGCCGGTTGCAGTGACGCCGGCAATGCGCACGGAGTGCCGCACCGCGGTGCCCGGGCCGCAGCCGACGTCGAGCGCGCGGTCGTTCGGTCGCAGAGCGGCGAGGTCGACCAGCCGTCGATTCGTGCCGTCGTTCTCGACCGCCATCGTCAGGGTGGCGAGTGCACCCAGGGCGCCCGACGGGTCCGCGGAACTGCTGGAGAAATGGGGTTGCCCACTGCGGTGTGGCCATGAGTGGCCTCCCTTCCGACTGACTGTCAGTCATTATTGAGTGACTGACAGTCAGTCGTCAAGCCCATAGGCTGGGCGTCGTGCCTCGCACCCAACCAGCAGAGGTCCGTCGTGCCCAGCTCCTCGACGCCGCCGCGGGCGTGCTCGTCGAGAAGGGCGCCGCCATGACGGTCGGCGAGGTGGCCGAGCGCGCCGGGGTGGCCAAGGGGACGGTCTACCTGTACTTCGAGACGAAGGAAGACCTCGTCGCCGGCCTCCAGGCTCGCTACACGGCCGCTCTCGTCGATGCCGCCCACGTGCTGGTCGACGGGCCGGAACCACATCTCGCCCGTCTGGAGGCGTTCCTGCGCTCGATGGTGGACCTGCACGTGTCGGAGCGCGCGCTGCACCACGCGCTGTTCCACGGAACGGGGATGCGAGACGACGCCGCGCTCCACGAGCTCGCCGCGTTGCTTCGCTCGTTCATCGAGGACGGCGTCGCCGCGC
The DNA here is from genome assembly GCA_963747215.1 of uncultured Acidimicrobiales bacterium. Classification (GTDB taxonomy): domain Bacteria; phylum Actinomycetota; class Acidimicrobiia; order Acidimicrobiales; family DATKAS01; genus DATKAS01. The sequence continues at coordinate 161,044 of CAVVET010000022.1, read as the reverse complement.
GATCGTTCACGGTCGACGATCCGGCCTTCGCCTCGGAGTTCCTGTTGCACGGCCTGCACGGCGTCCTCATCGCTTTCGTCCATCACCCCCGCGGCAGCAAGTCGCGATTTGTGTCGTCATGTCTCGAGTCCGCGCGACGCCTGCTCGGCGCGGCCTGACACCTACCCTGTCGAGATCGACGAAGGGGTGGGGTCAGAAGACGGGCAGAGTGAAGCCACGCCGCCGAGAAGGCGGCGCTGGCCGTTCGTGGTGTTGGGACTTGGCCTGGTTGCCGCCCTCGCGGTCGTCGCGGCGATCGTGCTCCCGGGCGACGACGACGGCGTGACCCACCCCGACGACTGGGATCCCCGCGTCCTCGACCTCGTGAACTTCGTCCAGGACGAGCGCGGGCTGCTGTACGAGCATCCGGTGACGATCGACTTCCTCACGGCGGAGGAGTACACCGCCCGAATCCTCGAGCGCGACGAGCTCACGGACGAAGACGTGGAGGATCTCGAGCAGGCCGAAGCCGAGCTGCGAGCCATGGGGCTCGTCACCGGCGACGTCGACCTGGTCGAGGCGCTGCGCGCCGTGCGAGATGAAGGCACCCTCGCGTACTACGACCAGGACGAAGACCGGATCATCATCCGCGGCACCGAGATCTCACCCGCCCTGAGCGTCACCCTCGTCCACGAGCTCACGCATGCGCTTCAGGATCAGCACTTCGACCTCGATCGCGAGGATGAGAGTGAGGACGGCGCCGACGAGGTGTTCCGTTCGCTCGTGGAAGGTGATGCCACACGGGTCGAGGACGGCTACATCGCGAGTCTCAGCGACGACGATCGGGCTCGGTATGTCGCCGAGACTTCGTCGCAGGAGGAGTCGACAGACCTCAGCGCGGTGCCGTCGGTGTGGCTGGCATTCGTGGGTGCTCCCTACTCGCTCGGGCGTGATCTCGTCGCGTTCCTCGACGCCACCGACGGCAACAGTGCCGTCAACGACGCGCTCGACGATCCACCGTGCTCCGAGCTGGTGTTGCTGGATCCGTTCCGATACTCCGATAAGGAGGCTGTCGTCGACGTGCCGCTCCCCGTGCTCTCTGGCAACGAGTCGCCGCTGGACGACGGTGACTTCGGCGTGCTCACGCTGTTCTTCCTCCTCTCATCGCAGCACGACGCGTTGGTGGCGCTCGAAGCCGCCGACGGCTGGGCCGGTGACGCCTACGTGACCTTCGAGCGTGACGATCGCGTGTGCATGCGGGTGTCCGTCGCGAGCGTCGACGACAGCGCTGCTCGCGAGCTCGAGCAGCTGCTCCAGGAGTGGGGTGACGCATCTCCGGCCGCAAGCGTCGAGGTGACTCGCGACGGCGAGACCGTGACCTTCGTGTCCTGCGATCCGGGGTCGGAGAACGAGGCGCCTGAGCTCGATTTCGTCGGTGAGATCATGGCCGTGCCCCAGGCGCGTGCGGAGATCGGCGTCGAGTTCATGACGCAGGGTGCGCCTCCGGAGATCGCACGATGCATCTCCGGGAAGATCGTCGGCGAATACTCGATCGAGGACCTGTATTCGGCCGATCCCGCGCAGTTCCAGACGCAGGAATTCTTCGACCAGGTGCGAGTTTTTGCTGAGACATGTGACGCACAGGGGTGACTCGGGGCCGCCTTTACCTACTGGTAGGTTCTGACGCACTCACGGGGTTGGCGGCGCCCCTCTTGCACGTCCCCGATCGCGAGCTCGCGTAGGTCAGATGATCCGACTCGAGAACGTCACCAAGGTCTACAAGGGCGACGTCACGGCGCTCAACGAGGCCACTGCGGACATCGAGAAGGGCGAGTTCGTCTTCCTCGTCGGGCCGTCGGGCTCCGGGAAGTCCACGATCATCCGCCTCCTCAACAAGGAGGAAGTCGCCGACCGAGGGCCGAATCTTCGTCGCCGGCAAGGACATCGGCCGCCTCCCGTCGTGGAAGGTCCCGTACCTGCGCCGCAACATCGGCTGCGTCTTCCAGGACTTCAAGCTGCTCGCGAACAAGACCGTCTACGAGAACGTCGCGTTCGCGCTCGAGGTCATCGGTCGGCCGAGGCACGTCATCAAGACGCAGGTGCCGGCGATCCTCGAGCTGGTCGGTCTCGCGCAAGAAGGTCGACAACTTCCCGAACGAGCTCTCCGGCGGCGAGCAGCAGCGCGTGTCGATCGCCCGAGCGTTCGTGAACCGGCCGCTGATCCTCCTGGCCGACGAGCCGACCGGCAACCTCGACCCGGCGACGTCGGTCGGCATCATGCGGCTGCTCGACCGCATCAACCGCACGGGCACCACCGTCGTCATGGCGACCCACGACCGTCGCATCGTCGACACGATGCGCCGTCGGGTCATCGAGCTCGACCGCGGATCGATCGTCCGCGACCAGAGCCGGGCGTCTACGAGCTAGGACCATGGCGCTTCGAGTCGACTACGTCGCTGCGCGAGACCGGCGCGAACCTGCGCTCGCAACTTCTCGCTGACGGTCGCCTCGATCCTCACCGTCGTCGTGTCGCTCGCGCTGGTCGGCGCCGCGCTGCTCCTTCGCCAGGGCGTCGACAACGCCACCGACGCGCTGGCAGGGCGGCATCGAGTTCATCGTGTTCCTCCAACCCGACGTCACTCAGGAGCAAGCTGAGGCGGTCGGACGCGAGCTCGAGGAGAACCCCGAGGTCAGCAGCGTCAACTTCGTCGACAAGGACCAGGCCTACGAGGAGTTCAAGGTCCTGTTCCGCAGACTCGCCCGAGCTCGTCGGACTCGGTCACGCCGGACATCCTGCCCGCCGTCGTATCGGGTGGTGCCGAGCAACAAGGACCCCGACGTCATCGAGGCCCTCGGGCGCCAACTTCGAGCGCAAGGCGGGCGTGTGTCGAGGTCGTGTTCGCCAACGACACGGTCGAGTCGGTCATGCAGGTGACTTCGCCATGCTCGCAGATCGGCATCCTCGGCGCCGCGGTGGTCCTGCTGGTCGCGGCCGGCCTGCTCATCCTCAACACGATCCGCATGGCGATGTTCGCCCGTCGGCGCGAGATCGAGGTGATGAAGCTCGTCGGCGCCACGAACTGGTTCATCCGGGTGCCGTTCATGCTCGAGGGCCTGATCCAGGGGCTGCTCGGCGCGGCCGGCGCCTGCGTCGCGGTGGTGGTGCTCAACAACCTCGTCGAGTCCCGAGTCACCGAGGGTCAGAGCCTCGCGATCCTGCAGAACTTCTCGGTGTCCAGCGCCGAGGTGAACGGCACCCTCTTCTTCCTCTTGCTCGTCGGGGTGCTCGTCGGGACGATCGGCTCGGGTGTGGCCGTCAGCCGCTTCCTCGACGTGTGATGCCCTGAGAGCACTACCTTCCGGGGTCGTGAGCACAGAACCCCAGAAGTTCGAGCAGATCGCGTACGAGGTCGAGGATCAGGTCGCGACGATCACCCTCGATCGTCCGGACCAGCTGAACGCGTTCACGGCCCGGATGATGTACGAGATGATCGCCGCGTTCGACCGGGCCGATGCCGACGACGACGTGCGCGTCGTGATCGTCACCGGACGCGGACGGGGCTTCTGTGCGGGAGCCGATCTCTCCGGTGGGGGCGAGACGTTCTCTCACGGAGGCGGCGGTGACGCGTCGGGTGCGCAGTCGGTCGTCCGCGACGGCGGAGGCATGCTCACGCTTGCGCATCTTCGAGTCGAAGAAGCCGGTCATCGCCGCGATCAACGGCCCCGCCGTCGGCGTGGGGGTCACGATGACGCTGCCGATGGACATTCGGCTCGCGTCGGAGAACGCAAAGATCGGCTTCGTGTTCGCCCGCCGGGGCATCGTGCCGGAGGCCTGCTCGAGCTGGTTCCTGCCGCGACTCGTCGGCATCAGCCAGGCCGCCGAATGGGTGTACACGGGGCGGGTCTTCCCGGCGGCGGAGGCACTTCGTGCGCGGGCTCTTGCGCAGCGTCCACCCTGCCGACGAGCTGCTCCCCGCCGCGCAGGAGCTCGCGGCAGAGATCGCTGAGAACACCGCGCCCGTCTCCGTCGCGCTGAGCCGCCAGATGATGTGGCGAATGCTCACCGCCGACCACCCGATGTACGCCCACCGGGTCGACTCGCGGGGCATCGTGGCCCGCGGCGCAAGTGCTGACGCGCGTGAGGGCGTCATGTCCTTCCTCGAGAAGCGGGCTCCGGCGTTCCCGCTGACGGTCAGCGAGGACTTCCCGGACATCTTCCCGGCGTGGGAAGAGCCCGTCTTCGACTGACCGACGTCAGACGGTCGCGACGCCGCGGAGCGCGGGCACGTCGAGGACCACGATGCGCTGACGACTCGTGCGCAGGCATCCGAGCTCACGGAGCCGGCCGAGCGACCGGCTCGTCGCCTCGCGCGTGGCGCCCACCCATCCAGCCAGATCCTCCTGAGTGATCGGAAGGTTCACCTCGACGACGGGGCCGTTGTACTCGCCGTAACGCTCCGCCAGCATCACCAGGCGGCGCGCGACGCGACTCGTGGTATCACCGGTGTCGCGGTCGGCCGTGCGGCTCGCGGCTTCCCTGATCTGGTCGGCGAGGGTGCGCAAGAGGCGCAGGGCCATCCGAGGATGGCGGTCGAGGAAGTCACCGAAAGCGTTGTCACTCACGCCGATCGCGCGCACGTCGTCGAGAGCGGTCGCCGTCGCCGAGCGTGGGCGACCGTCGATGGCCGCCAGCTCGCCGACGAGGGCACCCCGCTCCTTCACTGCAAGGAGGATGTCGCGTCCGGTCGGCGTGACGACCGAGATCTTCACGACTCCCGAGCGGATCGCGAGCACAGTGCCACCCGGTTGTCCTTCGCGGAAGATGACCTGGCCCTTGCGATACGCACGTTGGCGGCCCATCGACTCGAGGTCGAGCCACTCCTCGTCGGAGAGCAGCAGGCTGCTGTCGGGCACCCGGCGAGGGTAGTCCGACGCTCGGGGGGCGAAGTCCGCCTCGCATCGGTCAGACTGCGCACATGGCCATCTACGACATCCCGATCAACACCCTCGGCGGCGAAGCGGCATCACTCGCCGAGTACAAGGGCAAGACGCTCCTGATCGTCAACGTGGCGTCGAAGTGCGGGCTCACTCCCCAGTACACGGGTCTCGAGGAGCTGCACGAGAAGTACGGCGATCGGGGCTTCGCTGTGTTGGGCTTTCCCTGCAACCAGTTCGGGGCCCAGGAGCCGGGCAGCTCCGATGAGATCGCCACGTTCTGCTCGACGACATACGGCGTGACGTTCCCGATGTACGAGAAGATCGACGTGAACGGCGACGACCGCCACGCCATCTACGACGAGCTCACGAAGACGGCCGACGGCGAGGGCTACACCGGCGACATCCGATGGAACTTCGAGAAGTTCTTGGTCGCGCCGAGCGGCGAGATCGTCGCTCGCTTCTCGCCGATCGTCACTCCAGAGGCGCCCGAGCTCGTCGAGGCCATCGAGGGGGCGCTGCCGAGCTGAGGTCAGCGCTTGCGGGCCAGAGTGAGCCCGTCGCTGAGCGGCAGGATCACCGATTCGACCCGACGATCGCTGCTCACCTTGTCGTTGAACGCGCGGATGGCAACCGTGTTCTCATCGTCGGCCTGAGGATCGACCACGCGGCCGGACCACAGGACGTTGTCGACCAGCACGAGCCCGCCGGCGCGAAGCCGGGGGACGATCTCGTCGAAGTACAGGCCGTAGCTCGGCTTGTCCGCGTCGATGAACGCGATGTCGAACTGCTCCTGCTCGGGGGAGCGACCGAAGCGTCTCGATGGCGGGACCGATGCGCAGCTCGATCTTGTGTGCGACGCCGGCGCGCTCCCAGTAGCGACGGCCGATGTCGGTCCACTCCTTGTTGACGTCGCAGCAGAGCAGCGTGCCGTCGTCGGGAAGTCCCCTCGCCACGCACAGCGCGGAGTAGCCGGTGAACGTGCCGACCTCGAGCGCGTGCTTCGTGCTCCGGTGAGCCGGGTGATCATCTCCATGAGCGCCCCCTGCTCGGACGAGATCTGCAGCCGCGAGAGCGGGCCCAGCTCCGCGGTCTCGTCGATCAACGATCGGGCGATCTCGTCGCGGGGCTCGGTGTGGTCGAGCACGTACCGATGCAGTGTGGGCGACACGCCGAGCGTGGGGCGCCCAGAGTCGTCATCGAACTCCTTGCAGACGCAGACCTCGTTGCCCTCCGGATCGAGCATCTGGATCCATTCGGTGCCGAGCTCCGCGAACTTCCCGTCGGGCACCCGCGAGGCGCCGAGTGTTTCGAGCCGGGCCGCCTCGGCCTCGATGTCGGCGGCGGAGAGGTCGACGTGCACCCGGTTCTTGCCGACCTTCGGCTCGGCCACCTGCTGTAGCAGGAGGCGCGGCCGGCGCCGGTCGGGATCTCGAAGCACCGAGTACTGGGCGGCCGAGCCCATGTGCTCGTAGCCGAGCGCCGCGGTCCAGAAGGTCCTCATGCGCTCCAGGTCGGCGCAGTCCAACACGAGTTCGATGTCCACCCGGTCATCCTTGCGCACCTGAGCAGAGACGCAAGACGGGAGAAGGCGGCTCGCTAGGCGCTGAATGGGCGGTGCTTGGTGCCCGCGCCCGGCGTGACGAAGAGCATGTCGCCCGGCTCGTGCACGATCGCTCGGTGCCACGTGCCGCGAGGCACCGTGCAGCCCGCACGGCCGCGCAGCTCGACCGTCTGGTTTCCGCCCGGCAGGTCGAGCACGAAGTCGACCGAACCCGAGAGCAGATAGACGATCTCCTCGCCCGCGGGATGCATCTCCCACGAGTCCCAGGTCTTGTCCATCGCTCCCACCATCATCAGGTATCCCTTGCCGAGGTCCGTGCGCTCGTGGACGGTCTCCCAGAACTGCGCGCCCCCGGCAACCTCGGTCGCGGAGGGATAGTCGAGAACGAGATACGTCTCGTCGAGATCGAACGCAGCTGGCATGGACGCCTCCACAAGATAGTTCACCCGAGAGTGAACTATCTCGCGTCTGGGCACAGACGTCAAGGAGACTGCGCGCATGGAGACCCAACGCATCGATCCGCCGGCCGCTGCAGCGGAGCTCGACATGCTGTTGGCGTGGCTCGCGTACCACCGCGCCACCCTGATCTGGAAGTGCGAGGGCGTGTCGCATGACGACCTGCGCCGGCGCACCGTGCCCCCGTCGACGATGTCGTTGCTCGGCCTCGTGCGGCACATGTCCGAAGTGGAGCGAGGTTGGTTTCAGCGCGGCATCGCGGCCGAGGACGCACCGCCCCTCTACTACTCCGACGCTGACCCGGATGGCGACTTCGACCACGTCGACACCGCCGATGTCGACGAGGCGTTTCGGACGTGGAACGACCAGTGCCGTGCTGCCGACGCGATCATCGCTGCTCACTCGCTCGACGACATCGACTCGCGGGAGGACCGCGGCGGCGTCACCCTGCGATGGATTCTCATCCACATGATCGAGGAATACGCACGACACAACGGCCACGCCGACCTCATCCGTGAGTGCCTCGACGGCGCGAAGGGCGACTAGGCCGCGCCGCCCTCGACCAGCGCCGACCGAGACCAGGCCGAGCTGCATGCGGTAGCTCCACCAGAACGGTCGCTCCTCGCCGCCGAGCGCCGCGGCGACCTCCCGCTCGAACTCGTCGACGCCCACCGCCGCGTCGTCGACGCCGTGCTTGCGCAAGGTCTGGTAGTCGCCCTGGCTCTTCAGGAGCGCGACGAAACGAGACGGCTCGCCCCGGTCGGTGTGGGAGACGACCACCTCGCGGCACCACCCGAACCGTCCACTTGCCGCCATCCGACCCAGGTGGCCGTCCTTGGACCACCTGCTGACGACGCTCTCCGTCAAGCCGTCGCCATGCGCCCTCACCCGGGTGCGACACGACTCCCATGCCACCTCAGCGCGGGCGCTCCCGACTGAAGGAGGCCAGTCGCAGTCGATCGCCGCGAAGACCCCGCCAGGTCGCAGCAGTCGGGCGACCTCCGCGAAGGTCGATGTCGGCTCCATCCAATGGAGCGCTTGGCTGGCGATCACGACATCGGCACACGCGTCGGGGAGACCGGTGGCGTGGGCCCACCCGTCGACGTAGGACACCGACAACCGGTCGTTCTGCGCGATCGCCGATCTGGCGCATGTCGGCGCTCGGCTCGACGCCGACGACGGTCGATGCCCAACCTGCGATCCATCGAGTCGAGAGACCGGTGCCGCTCCCGAGGTCGACGACGTCCGGTCGCTCGACGCCCGCGTAGGTGCACACGATGTCGGCGAGCACTGGCGGCGGGGTGGGTCGCACGCGGTCATACAGATCGGCGAACCCGCTGAATCGCTCGGCGTTGTCCGCGAGGTCCATGCGGTCGACAGTACGGGACCCGGCGTGTGCACTCAGCCAGGCGGTGCGGCTGCTAGGACAAGACCATGCTCGCCGCCTCGACGAACGGTGTCGCTGTCGCGGTCCACGACCTGGGCGGGAGCGGCGATCCTTTCTTGATCGCGCACGCGACAGGGGTGTGCGGACGCGCCTATGAGCCGATGGCCGCGGCCCTGACCGACGCGTTTCACGTCTACGCGCTCGACTTTCGCGGTCACGGCGATTCCACGGAGCCCGACGATGCCGACTTCGCCTGGGCGGGCATGGGTGACGACGTGCTCGCCGCGGTCGACCTGCTCGGCGTCGAGCAGATCGACGTCTTCGGACACTCGCTCGGAGGCGCCGCGCTGCTGATCGCGGCAAGCATGCGACCGGGGCTTCTGCGCTCGGCATTCTTCTTCGAGCCCATCGTGATGACGGAGGAGTACCTCACCGGTCGCACGAACATGATGTCGGACGCGGCGCGTAGACGACGAGAAGTCTTCCCGTCGAGGCCGGATGCGCTCATGCGTTACGCGAGTCGCACGCCGCTCGGGGTGTGGCGCGCCGATGCGCTTGCCGCGTACGTCGAGCACGGCTTCGAGGATCTTCCCGACGGCACCGTGCGGCTGAAGTGCCGGCCCGAGAGCGAAGCGCGCACGTTCGAGTGCGAGACGAAGATGACCCTCGAACGGATCAAGGGTTTCGCCGTTCCCACCGTCGTCGCGGTCGGCAGCGAAGAACCCACCGGAGCGATGTTCGGGCAGCCGATCGTCGACGTCATGGCGAACGCCCGACTCGCTCAGTATCCCCATCTCGGACACTTCGGGCCGTTGCAGGATCCGGCGTCGATCGGTGCTGACGTGCGGGAAGCGGCTACCAGTATCCGCGCATGAGCTCCTGAGCCCACACCGGCTCCCGGACCTCGCCGCGCGGCGCGAAGCCCGACAACACCGGCTTCACGTCGAGCACCGGAGTCCCGTCGATCGCGTCGAGGCCCCGTACGCCGAGCGTGAGCCCGTCGACCGACTCCACCCGGCAGGTCGTGACCCCGATGCGATTCGGCCGATCCTTCGCGCGCTGGGCGAGGATGCCCGTGAGGGGCCAGTCGTCACGGCCACGGGGGTGGCGCGCTCCCGCGCACACCTGCTCCTCGTCGACCAAGTGGAAGAGAAAGACGACCTCGATGTGGGAGAAAGTCTCGAGCCCGAGCGTGGCCGTCGAGTCGAGCACTGCAGGGTCGAGCTCGATCCGTGACTCGACTGTGTCCCAGCTGTCGTCCTCGGCGATGGTTCGGGTGCTGCGCACGTGCCCGATCGGGCGGACGACGAGCTCGCTCACGCGGAGACACCCATCGTCAGCGTCGACGCGTATCCGCCCGAGGCCTCGGTGACGACCAGGGTCGAGAGATCACCTCCGCCCTGGAAGATGTTGTCCTCGGTGTTGCGCAGACGATTGCCATTGCGGGACGCGTACGGCGCCGCGGCGGAGTACACCTCGTCGGTGAACGCGTCGTCGAAGAAGAGCTGACCCGTGTGGATGTCGCCGCCGTCGGCGCGGACCTTCGTGTGGATGTGCACGGTTCGGCCCTGATACCAGCCGGGATAGATGGTGGCGAACGTGACCGCGCCCGACGCATCGGTGATCTGCGTCCCTCTCAGGAACGTGCCGCTGTCGCCGAGGTCCGACGCGCCCGAGTTCGCGCTCGCGCTCGCATCGACGAAGCCCGAATACAGGCCGTCGGCATCGCAGTGCCAGATGTCGACGGCGGCACCCTCGACCGGAGCGCCCGAGCTGACGTCGATCACGACGAGACTGAGCGCGAGCGCCGAGCCCTCGCGATCCTCGGTGATGTCGCTGCGGACGAGATCGAGGTCGAGGTAGTAGGGGCCTTCTGTCATCTCAGGCGTCAGGGCCACGGTGGCCGCCGTCGTTCCCGCACCCGCGGTGGCGGAGGTCGAAGCCGAGGCACCCGTCGTCGAGGCCCCGTCGGTCGGAGCGGCTCCCGACGTCGCCGCGCTGTTCGACGACGAGTCGTTGCCACCGCACGCCGCCAGGAAGGCCGCGAGCCCCACGCCGCCCACCGCGAGAAGGGCGCCGCGCCGTGTCATCCCGGACCGTGTCATCCCGGACGTCCGAGCGATGCTCGAGGCGGCCGTGTGGCGCACGAGGGGAGCGAGGGCCTTCTCGATGTCGGTGTCGGGAGCGAGGGTGACGAACGCGGCGACAGAGGCGTCGCTGGTGCGCCAGCTCGCTCTCAGCGCCTTGCGGTCGAGTCGCTCGGGCAGATGCACGGCGCTCACGCCGAACAGCTCGGCGGCCAGACGGTCGGCGACCGGGCCGGTTCCGTCGGTCGATGCGTGGTCGGCGATCGTCACACGCCAGGAGCCCGGGAAACGACCAGCGTGCGCGTCCCGGAGATGGGCATGCAGACGCTTCACGGATGGTTCCAAGGTCGCCGCCTGATCTGCGGCAACGACGACGAGCTCGACCTCGGGGGTGAGGGTGCGGGGGGTCATGGAGTCATCCTTACCCTCGCCTGTGAGAACCATGTGAGACGCGCCTCGGAGTTCCCTGAGAGTCCTCGTCAAACCTCTCGTCAACCCGAGTCGCCGGACGCGAGGGACTCGGGCACGAGCACGGCCCACATCGTGAGTCCGGCGACGACGCGGCCGTGTACGGCTACCCGATGGGGTCGCCGTACGTGTCGAGGAACGCGATCTCGTGCAGCGGCCGCCGGTTGAGCCTCGTCGGGAGAGAGCGGGCCGGCCACCCGAGCGCGATGTGCGCGGCGGTGATCACGCCCTCGGGGATGTCGAGCAGGGCCTTCACTTGCGGCTCGTAGCTGCAGAGCAACGTCGTGAGCGCCGTCCCGAGGCCTTCCTCTCTGGCCTTCAGAAGCAGGTTCTGGACGGCGGGATAGATGGAGCAGCCGCCGACCACGCTGATCCGACCCAGCTGATGGTCAGTCGGATGGATCGCGTCCCACTGGGCGCACACGACGATGAGCACGGGCACGTCTTCGAGGTGGTCGGCGAAGTGCTGCGCATTGTCGAGGATCGTCGTTGATGCGCCTGCTCGCTCGAGCGCCGCCCGCGATCGAGTGGCATAGGGCGTCCACGTCTCCCGGTACCACTCGGCGAGCTGGCGGCGTTTGGAGAGATCGCGTACGACGACGAACCGCAGGCCCTGCCGGTTGCCGCCGGTCGGCGCCCACCGCGCGGCGTCGAGCACCCGGTGGAGCACCTCATCGGGCACCGCGTCGTCCGTGTAGAAGCGACACGTCCCTGCGGTTCGGAGCACGTCCATGAGGTCCATGGTCAGCGCGGCGGCACGCCGCCCTTCGCCACGGTGCGAGCGAGGATGCCCAGCGTGGCCCGCAGCGCGGCTTCAGGGATGATCGGGAAGATGTCCCGCTCCCGCCACACGGGGTCGATGTTGGACCAGTCGTAGTAAGTCGTCACGAGCGTGCCCTCGTCGATCGGTTCGAGCGTGTAGCCGTACACGTGGCCGATGGGCGGCTGGATCTGGCCGAAGATCGTCCAGGCGATCTCCCGGTCCTGTTCGTACTTCGTGATCGACACCGTGACGTCGTACTTCCCGAGCGGAAAGTCGTTGAGCGACTCGCGATCCATGTGCACGACGAAGGTGTCGCCTACTGCGGACGCGGGCTCCCCGGAGGCGTCCTGCAACATCCCCGAGCTGTCGATCGCCACATGTCCGTGCGGGTCGCGCAGCACTGCGAAGATCGCCGACGGCGTCGGCCTCGATGGTGCGTTGGATCTCGAATCGTTCGGTGTCCATGGCGCATGTTGCCACCGGTCCGGCGTGGGCGCGCGGTGCGTAGCCTCTGATCTCGTGTTCGACTCGGTGCTCGGCGCGATCGGCGACACGCCCCTCGTCGAGCTCCGCCGCGTCACCCGCGGGCTCGAAGGACGGGTCGTCGCGAAGCTCGAGTATCTGAACCCCGGCGGCTCGAAGAAGGATCGGATCGCACTGCGCATGATCGAGGACGCCGAGGCGAGCGGCGCCTTGCGTCCGGGGCAGACCGTCGTCGAGCTCACGAGCGGGAACACCGGCACCGGGCTCGCGATCGTGTGCGCGGTGAAGGGATACCCCTTTGTCGCGGTGATGTCGGCCGGAAACTCACGAGAGCGAGCGCAGATGATGCGAGCGCTCGGCGCCGAGGTGGTGCTCGTCGAGCAGGCGGACGTGACTCGAGACGGCTGCGTCTCCGGCGCCGACCTCGCGCTCGTCGAGGAAGCAGCCCAGTCGGTCGCGCGTGACCGAGGGGCGTTCCGTGCCGATCAGTTCGCGCTCGCGGGCAATCCCGACTCCCACGCCGAGGGGACCGCGTCGGAGATGTGGGACCAGGCGAACGGGGAGATCGACGCGTTCTGCGACTTCGTCGGGAGCGGAGGCACGTTCACCGGAGTGGCACGCACGCTCAAGGCCAAGGACGCGTCCATCGCGTGCTACGTCGTCGAACCCGCGGGCGCCGCGGTGCTCGGGGGCGAGGCGCTGATCGAGCCTCGGCATCGCATCCAGGGCGGCGGGTATGCGATGCCCGACCTGTCGTTGCTCGACCGTGCGCTCGTCGATGGCTACCTCGCCGTGACCGACATCGACGCGACCGACGGCGCCCGCCGCCTCGCCAGGGAGGAAGGGATCCTCGCCGGCTTCTCGGCGGGTGCCGTTCTCGTCGCGGCCGAACAGCTGCTCCGCGGCGACCACCGCGGCCAGACGGTCGCGATCGTGATCGCCGACTCCGGGCATGAAGTACCTGAGCACCGACCTGTGGACCGATCTGGGCTAGCGCGACGTCAGTCGTGGACCATCGTCTCGTGGAAGCGGTCGGAATAGTGCTCGCCGAAGAGGCGCGCAACGAGCTCGCCGCGGCTCGAGACCCCGACCTTCTCGAACACGGTCTTGATGTGGTCGCGCACGGTGTGCGGCGAAAGGAACAGCTCGGCCGCGATCTCGCTCGTCGAGCCACCTCGCGCGATCGCGCCGAGCACCTCGCGTTCACGGCCCGTGAGCGAGTAGGACTCGATGATGATCGGGAGCGACCTCGGCGCTCTTCGCCGCCTCGATCACGACGGCGACCGAGCCGTCGGGACTGGCTGGTCCGGCCAGGGCCGAAGCGTGCAGGACGACCCATCGGCCGCGCTGATCACGCAGCCGTAGCCGCGCCGGCACCCGCTCGCGGCCCTCCGCGATCGCGCGGGCCCTCGCGACGAGAGCCATGAGGGGCGTCGGTGCCTCGAGCACGCCGTTGCTGCAGGCTCGGGCGGCGAGCGGAGTGAACCGGGCGTCCTCACTGCTCTCCACCAGGTCAGGCCACAGATCGCGCAGCCAGCAGAGCGCTTCACTGTTGGCCGAGATCGGTCGGCCTTGGTGGTCGACCACGAGCAGCCCGGGCGCCGATGGTTGGCCGAGCCACGGGCTGGTCGTGCGCACATGGGTCCGGAGGGCTCGTGCGATGGGGTCGCCGATCGCCCGCACGATCTCCAGGTCTTCCTCGTCGAACGGCATGTGCACCGTGTCGCGGTAGAGCCCGATGACGCCCCACGTCTGGTGACCCGTCTGAAGCGCGCCGCGCAGCTCGTCGCCGAAGCCCTGCGGACGCATGAAGTCGCGGAAGCGGACGCTCCGTGCGGTGCGATCGCCGAGCGACAGGCGCATCGCTGAGACCGGCTCACCGCTGGCGAGGTCGGTGAACAGCGCGATGTCCTGCTCGTGGAATTCGAGATGCCAGAAGACGTCGCACAGCGCGGCGTCCATGCCTTCGATGCGGCTCGGCTCGGTCGCGATCATCGTCACCGGGTCGATGCCGAAGACCATCGAGGCATCGTGCGGGACATAGGTGCGCAGCTCGCCAGCGACCCGCTCGAGCAGCTCGTCCGACGACGCCGAGGTCGCGCTGGCCCTCTCGACCGCTGCGACCGCTCGTTGGACCCGTTCTCCCACCTTCATGGGAAAACGGTACCTCCGAGCGGCGCCTCACGACATCCCTCATCTGGGGGAATCCGGCCTGATCGGAACCGCCGCGACTCGGGATGGTCCCGGCGCCGGGCGCGTCGTCATCGTGAGAGGGACAACCCCAACCGACGCAAGGAGACTGAAATGGAAACCTCCGTTCCGGCGACCGAGCCTCAGCTCATCGCCCCTGAGACGTTCTTGATCCCGAACCTGGCCCCGGCCGGAGAGCTTCTCCTGCCGGTGAACTCGATGGTCATCCGCGGTGCCGAGCCTGTCATCGTCGACACTGGCGCACCCGTGCACCGCGAGCTCTGGCTGGAGAAGGTCTTCTCCGTGGTCGAGCCCGAAGACGTGCGGTGGATCTTCCTGTCGCACGACGATGGCGATCACACCGGTGGGCTGCTCGATGCGCTCGAGCTCGCCCCCAATGCGACATTGGTCACGAACTACTTCAGCGTCGAGCGTCTGGCGCTCGAGAAGCCGGCGCTTCCTCTGGAGCGGATGCGTTGGATCGAGCCCGGCGGCAGCTTCGACGCCGGAGACCGCACGCTGCACCTGTTCCGGCCACCGATCTTCGACGGCCCCACCGACTCGGGGGCTCTACGACCCGACGACTGCGGCGATGTGGATCGTCGACACGTTCGCGTGCTTGACACCGGGCAGCCTCGACGTCCACGACCTGGATCCCGACTTCGTGGCCGAGATGCTTCCGGCGATGAACAGCATCGTGTCGCCGTGGCACCAGTGGCTCGACCCCGAGGCCTACCGCCGCCACGTCGACGACGTCGAGTCGCTCGGCGTGCTCGTCGTTGCGTCCGCGCACGGACCGGTGATGACCGGCGGCGCGATCCACAGCGCGTTCGACAGCGTGCGCGCCCTCGCCGGCCGCCCGAACATCATGAGCCCAGGGCAAGAGCTCCTCGACGAGCTCATCGCGACGACGCTCGTCCCCGCCGCGTGACCCTCACCGGCTGGTTTTCTTGGCGCCAGCGGGTGACAGAGCCCCCGTCGCGCCAAGAGAACCGGCCAGGAGGATCGGCAGGATCGCCGTAGCCGCGGTGACCACGATCGCTCCGCTCGAGCCGAACACCGTGTACTGCGCCTCGACGTCGACGCCGGCCGAGGCGGTGATCGTCCAACCCAGGGCCCAGAGGCCCGCGAGGGCGACCGGCCAGGCCAATGCGATCGGCCCGAGGCGGCGTCGCAGGACGATTGCCTGCGCGACTCCGATGGCCGTGCCGCAGATCGCACCCTGCACGGCGAGCGCGCCGGTCGTGGTCTCGAAGTCCACGACGGACGCACCCGCACCGAGACCGACGGCGAAACCGATCGTGGTCGCGACGATCCATGCTTCTGGCGACGGAGCGCCCCGGCGCATCCCCAGCCACTGAGCGAGCCCGAGGATGGCGCCTGTCACTGCGCCACCGAGGAGGGCGGCGACCAGGTCGTCGACAGGTCCCACGAGCGTCTTGGCGGCGAGTCCTCCCGCCGGGAAGCCGAGGAATGTCGGCATCCACCGCAGGGCGATCGTCGAGAGTCGGATGGAGGGGGCGAGGTGAGTGTCAGGTTGCATCGTGTTCTCCGATCAGACGGTGACGAGCTCGCGGCTGTCATCGAGGTCGAGTGGTTGGTCGGCGCCGTCGGCGCCTTCGATGTCGAGATGCGGGATGAGGCGGTCGAGCCAGCGGGGCATCCACCAGTTCCGGTCGCCCAGCAGCTCCATCGAGGACGGCACGAGCACGAGGCGGATGATCGTTGCGTCGATGACGACGGCCGCCGCCATGCCGATCCCGATGATCTTCAGGAAGATCTGATCGTCGAGTACGAACGCCCCGAAGACGGCGGTCATGATCAGCGCAGCGGCGGTGATGACCTTCGCGGTGGCGGCGAGGCCGTCCGCGACTGCGGTCGAGTTGTCACCGGTCTTGAGGTACTCCTCGCGCACTCGGGAGAGGAGGAACACCTCGTAGTCCATCGAGAGCCCGAAGAGGATTGCGAACATCATCATCGGGATGAACGCGGGGACCGGTGTCGCGGTCGTGATCCCGAACAGCTGGCCGAACCATCCGCCCTCGCAGGCGTAGGCAACGACGCCATAGGCCGCGATGATCGAGAGCAGGTTCAGCACGGCGGCCTTGGCCGCGACCAGCACGGAGCGGAACACCGCCATCAACAACAGGAACGACAGCACGATCACGGCGGCGATGAAGTAGGGAAGCCGCGCCGAGATGCTGTTGGTCTGATCCACGTCCGCAGCGGTGATCCCGCCGATCACCACCTCGACGTCCGTCCCCGCCATCGTCGTGGGGACGATCTCCGAACGGAGCCGCGTCGAGGAGCTCGTTCGTGGCCTGATCCTGCGGGCTCGTCGCCGGAGTCAGCGTGATCACGGCGGCGTCACCTTCGGGGCTCGCGATCGGCGGCGACACCGCTGCGACTCCGGGTGTCGTTGCGAGCGTTCCTTGGAGATCGGCCAGTTCCGCAAGCGCCGCGCTGTCGCCGCGGTCGGCCACGAGCACGAAGGCGCCGTTGAACCCGGCACCGAAGCCGTCGGTCATCAGGTCGTACGCGCGGCGGGTCGTGAGGTTGGTGGGGTCGTTGCCGGCGTCAGGGAAGCCGAGCTCGAGTCCCGCGACAGGCGCGATGAGCACGCCGAGAGCGAAGAGGCCGGCGAGCACCGGTGACGATGGGTCGCCGTTGCACGGTCCGGCTCCACCGGTACCAGAAGCCGCTCGCGGCGTTCTCGTTGGAGGGATGACGGAAGGGCATGCGGAGTCGGTCGATGTTGCGGCCGGTGAAACCGAGCAGCGCGGGCAGCAGCGTGAGTGCCGCGATCATCACCGCGAGAACGGTCACCACGGAGGAGAACGCGACGCCCGCGACGTAGGGCTGGCTCATGGTGAGCATGCCGAGGAGTGAGATGACCACGGTGACACCGGCGAACACGACGGAGCGTCCTGCGGTGGCCATCGCCACGGATGCCGCTCTCCTCGGATCCGCGCCGGCGGCGAGCTCGCTGCGATAGCGGGTGACGATCAGGAGCGCGTAGTCGATGCCGACTCCGAGCCCGATCATGATGGCGACCGAGCTCGCCCAGTCAGGCGTGTCGACGACGTTGGCGAGAAGGCTGCCGACCGCGAGGCCCACTCCAACGCCGAACAATGCCGTGGCGAGCGGGAGACCCATCGCCACGAGCGAGCCGAACGCGATGAACAGGATGATCGCGGCGACGAGCAACCCGGGTCCCTCCGAGCCGATGCTGCCGGTCTGCGCGTTGTCGATCGCCTGGCCCGCGAGCTCGACTTGCGCACCGTTCAGGCGCGCGTCGGCCGCGAGATCGATCATCTCGGTGGCGACGCTGATCGGGAACCGGGCGCTCGTGCTGTCGAGCTGCACGATGGCGAACGCGGTCGTGCCGTCCGCCGAGATCTGGCCGGAGCCTGCCGCTCTCCCATGGCGTCGTGACGGCGACGACGTGGGGGAGCTCGCGGAAACGATCCACGAGCGGGTCGACCACCGCCCGGACCTCGGCTGAGGCGACGCCGGCGTCGTCGTGCACGACGATCGTGACGGTGTCGCCCGCCTGGGCGGGGAAGCGCTCGTCGAGCAGCTCGACGGCGGCCTTGGAGTCGGTGCCGGGGGAGAGGAAGTCCTGCTTGTCCTCGCCTCCGAACGTCATCGCCGCGAAGTTGATGCCGACCAGGACGACGAGCCAGGTCACGACGACGAGGCGACGGTGTCGGAAAGACCAGGAGGTCACTCGCTTCAACATGGAGGGCCTGCTTTCGGGTCCACGCGGGCGGTCGTGCTCGCTGAGGACGAGGATGAGGGGGCGCGCTGACGCTGGGCTGACAGCGCCGTCAGCACTCGCGTCAGCGGCGTCAGCACAGCGTCAGCGCTCTGGTGGACGCTGCGGCCATGACCCACGAGGCGCGTGATGCCATCCGAGCGGCCATGGAGGACGCCCCCGACACGGTCGCCTGCGCTCGTGCTCGCCGCCGTGAGGGCACGTGATGCCCGGCGCCTCGATCGCGCCGGCGATGTCGCCGAGACCAGTCGCGATCGCCAAGTCGTCGAGATCGCTCGCGCGCACCTTCGCGGTGACGCCGACCTCGTCGACGCCCTCGCGCGCGACCATCTCGTGGACTATCCGGACAGCCTCGTCGTCGCCTGGATCGCGTCCGACGCCGTGCTCCGTGCGCGGCGAGAAGGTGACGTCCTGAGGCACTCCTACACTCCTCGCGTGCTCTCGATCTCCGTGCTGGGCCCGGTGGAGGTCAGGCGCGACGAGGAGCTCGTGTCGATCCCCGCGGGCAAGACCTCGGAGCTGCTCGTGCGACTCGCGCTCGAAGCCGGAACGGCCGTGCGGGCCGATCGAATCGTCGAGGATCTGTGGGCGGAGGATGCGGTCCGCACGAGACGCAACACCCTGCAGTCGAAGGTCGCGATGCTGCGGCGGGCGCTCGGCGATCCGTCAGTCGTCGTCAGCAGCGACGGTGGCTATGCACTTGCTGTCGATCCTGCGGATGTGGACGCGCTCGCGGTGGTGCGTGACACGGCCGTCGCGTCTCGGTTGCTCGAAGATGGCGACCACCGCGCCGCGGCGGACCTCTGCACCTCCGCGCTGAACCAACTACCGAGGGGAGGTCCTGCTCGGCGCGGGCGAGGGTGAGTGGGCGACTCCGCACCGCGCGCGGCTCGAGGAAGCCCGCATCAAGCTGCTCGAGACGCAGATGTCCGCACGCCTCCAAGGTCACGACGTCGGCGACGCGATCGGTGAGCTCGAGCTCGCGATCGCGGAGCACCCGTATCAGGAGGGCCTGTGGGCGCTCTTGATCACCGCGTTGTACCGCCAAGGTCGCCAAGCCGATGCCCTTGCGGCCTACCAACGCGTGCGGGGACGCTTGGCCGACGAGCTGGGTCTGGAGCCGGGTCCGCAGCTGCGACAGCTCGAGCAACAGATCTTGGTGCACGACGCCTCGCTCGACGCCCCCGCTCTCGAGCTTCGAAGCCGGGCAACCTGCCCACGATGGCCGACGATCTCGTCGGCCGCGGGACTGAGCTCGCAGCGCTGTCCGACCTGCTCGCCACCAGCAGGTTGGTGGAGGTCACCGGTCTCGGCGGAGTCGGAAAGACCGCGCTCGCGATCGCGGCCGCACGGACGGTGTCCCGAACCGGGGGCGTGTGGTTGGCGAGACTGGAGACGGCGACAAACGCGAACGAGGTGACCGACGCGGTGGTCGCTGCGCTCAGGGTGCCCGGCGAGGCGGCGCTCTTCGAGCGGCTCCGGCACAGCAACGCCTTGGTCGTTCTCGACAACTGCGAGCACGTCGTCGATGACGCGGCTGAGCTCGCCACCCGCTTGCTCGATGCCGGAGCGGGGATCGACGTGCTGTGCACGAGCCAGGTTCCGCTGGGTGTGGCGGGTGAGATGATCCTCGAGCTCGGGCCGCTCGAGCATGCGGACGCGGTCGAGCTCTTCAGCCGCCGGGCCGCCGCGCACCGTCGGCGAAGCGGACCTGAGGTGGACGACAGCGTCCACGACCTGTGCCGCTCGCTCGATGGGCTCCCGCTGGCGATCGAGCTGGCGGCCACGCGCACTCGCACCCTGTCGATCGAAGACATCGCCCGCCGGCTCGACGATCGCTTCGCGCTGCTGAGCGATCCCACCAGCCGCCGGCCCGAGCGGCGTCGGGCCCTGAGGGCGACGATCGGTTGGAGCTACGAGCTCTTGTTCCCGGATGACCAGCGCGGTTTGTGGGCCCTCGCCACCTTTGCGGGCGGCGCTCGCCTGTCCAGCGGTCGAGTCGGTGCTCGAGGCGCTCGACGTTCCCGCTCCCGCGGCAATCGACGTCGTGGGCCGGCTTGCCGCGCGCTCACTCGTGATCGTCGACGAAGAGTCGCAGAGGGAAGTGCGCTACCGGTTGCTCGACAGCATTCGCGCCTTCGCGCTCGAGATGCTCGCAGAGGCCGGGCTCACCGAGCAGGCCCTCGCTGCGCACGCGCGTTGGTTCGCGGAGGCGGCCGCGTCGTCCACCGCCGGCGTACGAGGTGCGCACCAGGCGGAGCACCTCGCGTTCGCTCGGGCCGAACGAGCGAACATCGACGCCGCGCTCACCTGGTGCGCCGCCCGCGATCCGCTTCTTGCGCTCTCCATCGTCAACGGCTTCGGATGGGCGTGGGTTGTGCTGGGCGACAGCCGCGGTGCGCAGCGGATCCTGACTGCACTCGGTGCGGTGGGTGACGTCGCGGACCCGGGTGATCGGGCGACTGCGCTCCTGTTCGCGGCGTGGATCGAAGCCTCGATCGGTGACCTCGACTTGGCCCGTGAGCACATCGGCCTCGCGACCGACATCGCGGAGGAGATGGACGACGCCGACCTCCAGGCTCGTGGTGCGTACTACTTGGCCTACGTCGTGTCGCATCACGGCGACTTCAGGCAGGCGATCGAGCTGACCGATCGCAGTCGCGCGCTGTACCGCGAGCTCGAGCGGCCTTGGGACCTTGCCGCCAACGAGCTCTTCGCGGCTCGCGCGGCGATCTCGGCGGGGGACCAACAGTTGGCGGCCGAGGGGTGCGATCGGGTTCAGAGCGCGCTTGTTGCCGTCGACGACCCGTGGCTCCACGTCCACGGCGATGCCCAGCTCGGCGAGCTCGCTCGTCTGCAGGGACGCTTCGACGACGCGGTCACGCACTACGCACGTGCGTCGGAGACCTCTCGACGTCTCGGCTTCCGTCAGACCGAGGCCTATCAGGTCGCGAGTCTCGGCCGAGCTCAGTGCCAGGCAGGTGACTACGACGCGGGTGCGGCCACGCTGAGCGTCGCCATCGAGAAGGCCGAGGCGACCGGCGACCTCCGCATGGCCGCGCTCGCCCGCACGCATCTCGGACGAGTGCTGCGAGCGCTCGGGGACACCGACGAGGCCCGACGCGGCACTCGAGTCGGCGGTCGCCTGGCACCGCGCTGCGGGCGGAGGCGAGCAGGCACTGCTCGCTGAGTGCCTGCTGGCGGCGATGGATGCCGCTGACGGCGTTGCGGACGCACGTGACCGACTTGCCGCTGTGCTCGACGTCGCGCGAAGCAGCGACGAAGCACACGTCGAGGTCTTCGCTCTCGACGCCCTCGCTCGGGTCGGCGCCGACGCGGGTGACGCCGCCAGCGCCGCCGCCCTCGTGGCGGAGGCCGACGCGCGCATGGATGCGGCCTCCCACTTCATCTCCGAGCGCGATCGAGTGGATCGGTCACGCGGAGGTCGCGTGCACGACGAATGAGCGGAGACGCCGCAGGTCGCGCCGAAGGCTGTGCTGCAGCCACCAACGCAGGATCGGCCGGGCGAGCTTCGGGATCGTATGGGGCTCGAGCTCGACGTCGTAGGTGAACACCGCCGAATCGGGCGTCGACGAGACGACGCTGCGGCCGCCCCGAACGACGCCGCTCGTGCCCTCGCCGGCGAACCGGTAGCTCATCCCGGGGCCGACCTCGGTGACGACCGTGTCGGTGACGTAGTCCTTGCCACCGAGGTGCAGCACCTCGCGCACCTTGGTGCCGACCTGCGGCGGGCCGTCGCGGTCAGGGGTCATCTCGGTGATGCCCTTCCGCCAGGTCGTGTCGGTCGCGTAGTTCGTCACGACCGCCCACACCTCGTCTGCCGGCCGGGGGATCTCGATGTCGACATGGGTGTACAGGGTCTGGGTCGGTGTCTCGGAGCTGGGTCAGGGTCTGCGTCAGGGTCATTGCCGTGCTCCTTGTCGTCATGTATCTTGTCAGCAAGATACATGGGAGAAATCAATGAGTCAAGATGCAATGAGTCAAGATACTTTGTATAAAGATACTTTGGGGACGGATGCGATCGGGCGGCTGGTCACCGCGTGGCGCAAGGAGCGACCCGACCTGGATCCGAGCGCCAAGGAGATCACGGGGCGGATCATCCGGCTCGCATCGATGTTCCAAGAGAGCTACCGCGAGTGCTTCGAACCGCTGGGTCTCAACGAAGGGGATTACGGGGTGCTGTCGCCGCTTCGTCGCGCCGGTGCGCCCTTCGAGCTCACACCCACCGAGCTCGCCCGGCACCGCATGATGACCTCCGGCGGGATGACGGCCGCGATCGATCGGCTGGAGCGGAAGGGCCTGGTCGAGCGGGTGCCGAACCCCACCGACCGAAGGGGCAGCCTGGTCCGGCTCACGGATGTCGGCCGCCGCGTCGTCGACGAGGCCATCGGTGGACAGGTCGTCGCCGAGAGCCGCCTCGTCTCAGTGCTCGATCCCGACGAGCAAGCGCAGCTGCGCGCACTGCTCCACAAGCTTCTCGCCGAGCTCGAAGGGGAGTGACGTTTGACTATATATAGTCACTCTGTTAAATAACCAACCTATGAAGTATCTGCGGGAGCGACGGCAACGATGACCGTGGCGGCCCCCGAACGGTTCGACGTCGTCTTCGCCGCCCTGTCGGACCCCACGCGGCGCTCGATCGTGCGTCGGTTGGCCGACGGTGAGGCAACCGTGCTCGAGTTGGCCGAGCCGTTCCCGATCAGTCTCCCGGCCATCTCCCGTCATCTGAAGGTGCTCGAGCGCGCGGGTCTGATCAGTCGCGGCCGAGATGGACAACGGCGGCCATGCCGGTTGACGGCCGGAGCCTCTGGTCGAGATCGCCGCATGGGCCGAGCACACCCGAGCGGCGTGGGAGCACCGTCTCGACCGGCTCGATGTGCACCTCCGGCGCGCATCTGACCAGACCGCATCCCCAGCGACATTGGAGAATCCATGAGCCGTACCCCGGCGATCACCGATCCGACGACGTGGGCGCTCGATCGTGAGATCGTCCTCGTTCGCGTTCTCGACGCCACACGCGAAGCGGTGTTCGCCGCGTGGACCGATGCGGATGCCTTCTGCCAATGGTTCGGTCCCGACGGGTTCACGTGCACAGTCCGAGAGATGGACGTGCGCCCGGGAGGTCGAGCGCGCTTCGACATGGTTTCCGGAGACGGCACCGTGTTCACGAATCGCTTCGACTACCTCGAAGTCGTTCCCGTCGAGAGGTTGGTGCTGGATCACGGGTCCGACGCCGACGATGACCCGGCCCGCTTCCGAGTGACGATCACCCTCGACGAACAAGCCGATGGAAAGACGGTGTTGACGCTGCGGCAGCTCCACCCAACCGTCGAGCAGCGAGCTGCAACCATCGGCTTCGGCGCTGTCGAGCTCGGTCTGCAGACGATGCAGAAGCTCGCTCACCATCTCGGGGTCGCCTGAACCCACGGGCCGAAGGAGCCGCCATGTCGCGCGTCCGCGTCCACAACTTCTCGATCTCGCTCGACGGGTTCGCCACCGGCGAGGGGCAGGCGCTCGACACGCCGTTCGGCCACGCCGGGCATCGGCTCCACGAGTGGATGTTCGCCACCCGGTTCGCCGCCGCGAGGTCCTCGGCGAGTCGGGCGGCACCGAGGGTCTCGATGACGCGATGGCCGAACGGCACGGACCCGGGATCGGTGCGGAGATCATGGGCGCGGGCAAGTTCGGTCCTCCGGGCTGGCAGGACGACCCCGAGTGGCGCGGGTGGTGGGGCGACAACCCGCCGTTCCACACGCCGACGTACGTCCTGACCCACCGTCCGCGCCCGTCGCTGGAGATGGAGGGTGGTACGACGTTCCACTTCCTCGACGCCGCGCCTGCGGATGCACTCGAGGTGGCGCGGGACGCGGCCGCCGGTCAGGACGTCCGCATCGGCGGGGGCCCGACGATGATGCGCGAGTTCCTCGCCGCCGGTCTCGTCGACCACCTGCACGTCGTGGTGGTGCCGATCCTGCTCGGCCGCGGTGTTCGGCTGTGGGACGGCCTGGAGGGCTTGGAGCAGCAGTACGACGTGGAGGCAGTCTCGACGCCCAGCGGCGTCACCCACCTCACGTTCACACGAGTGGAGCTGGGGGGAATCGAACCCCCGTCCATCGGGTGAGCACCGTCCGCGCTACGACCGTTCCCGACTTCGAGGCTGACGGCACCTCACCGGCGGGTCGGCTGGCCTTGCGGCCACCGCCGGGTCTTTCCCCGATGTCAGCGGTCTTTCCCGCCGTCAGCAGACTTTGCTGCGGTCATCCTCCGCTTCTGTTGCCGGGCTGCGGTGGATCGGCCCCGTGCGGCCTCTCGGCTCACGATGTCTCTCATCTACCTAGGGACTAGGCAGCGAGAGCGAACTGCTGGTTGGCAGTTGTGGTTTTTGCCCCGTTTAACGAGTCTGAGCAACTCGGGTCGCACGTCCGGAACTCGGCTCCGATGTCGAAACCGATCAGCCCCGTGATCTGCGTCGTTCAGGATACCGCCCACGATCCCTTCCTATGGTTGGGGCATGGACATCCAACGGCTCCCGGCGGACTCACCCTCCGAGGTCCTGGTCGATGCGCTCGAGCGCGACGGCGCCGTCATCGTCGAGGACCTGCTCGACGCCGACCTGCTCGCCCGCTTCAACGCCGAGCTCGACCCGTTCATCGAGGCCGCGCCGCCCGGCGAAGGACCGTGCAGTTCATCAACGACGCGATCGAGTGGTTCTTCGGCGCGCAGACCCGTGACGTCACCGGCGTCGCCGGCGAGTCACGGGTGTTCGCGACCGAGATCCTCACCCACCCGGTGTACCGAGCCGTCTGCGACGCGATCCTGCTGCCGAGCTGCGCGTCGTACCAGCTCAACATCGCGCACGTGCTCGACCGTGGTCCCGGGCTCGGAGCAGCAGCTGATCCACCGCGACGAGGTGGTGTGGGTGCACCTGCCGCAGCCCGCACCCCGAGGTGCAGCTCGCGTCGGTGATCGCGCTCGTCGACTTCACCGCCGACAACGGCGCGACGCGCGTCGTCCCCGGCAGCCACCGCTGGCCGCGCGATCGCGTCGCGACCGACGGACGAGCTCGTCCCGGCCGAGATGGCCGCCGGATCGGCCGTCGTCTACCTCGGCTCGACGCTCCACGGCGGCGGCGCCAACGTCACGCCCGACGTGCGCCGGCGCGGGATGCACGTGAGCTACTGCGTCGGATGGTTGCGCACCGAGGAGAACCAGTACCTCTCCACGCCGATCGACGTCGTGCGCACGCTGCCTCGCCGAGTCGCAGGCGCTCCTCGGCTACGCCGCCCACGACGCCCTCGCGGCCGGCGGCGGCTACCTCGGCACGGTCCGCGTGCAGGATCCCGTCGAGCTGATGGCATCCGGCGAGCTGTAGGCGAAGCAGCGTACGGTCACCGTCGTGACCTCACCCACGATCGCCTCCGCCAAGTCGGCTCGACACATCTCGGCGGAGGAGGCGGCCGCGCTGGTCCGTTCCGGCGACTGGCTCGACTACGGCGCGGTGCTCGCGCAGCCCGACGTGTTCGACAAGGCCCTGGCCGAGCGGATCGGCGAGCTCGATGCGTGAACATCCGCGGGTGCCTGTGCACGCGGACCGCGGGCCGTGCTCGAGGCCGATCCCGAGCGGCGAGCACGTCTCGTTCTTCAACTGGCACTTCGGCGGCTACGACCGCAAGCAGTGCGACGCCGGCCGGCAGAACTACATCCCGTGCAACCTCGGCGAGATCCCCGACTACTACCGGCGCTTCATCGACCCGCCCGACGTCATGGTGGTCAAGACCTGTCCGATCGACGCCGACGGGTACTTCAACTTCGGTCCGGCCAACCTCTGGCACCGGGCGGTCGCCTCACGGGCGAAGGTCGTCATCGTCGAAGTCGACCCGGCGCTGCCCTATGTGCACGGCATCGACAACGGGCTGCACGCGAGCGAGGTCGACTACGTGATCGACGGCGACGGGGCAGCCGCTGCCCGAGCTGCCGAACGCGGCACCGACCGACGCCGATCGTGCCGTGGCGCGGCTGATCGCGGCGGAGATCGAAGACGGCGCGTGCCTGCAGATCGGCATCGGCGCGATGCCGAACGCCGTGTGCTCGCTGCTGATGGAGAGCGGCGTGCGCGACCTCGGCGTCCACACCGAGATGCTCACCGACGGGATCATCGACCTCTACCGGGCCGGTGTCGTGACCGGCGCGGCGAAGACGTCCCATCCCGGCAAGATCGTGTGCACCTTCGCGTCTCGGCTCGAAGTCGACGTACGACGCGATCGACGACAACCCCGACATCTCGTGCCAACCGGTCGACATGACGAACCTGCCGCATCAGATCATCCAGAACGACCGCATGACGGCGATCAACAACACGACCCAGATGGATCTCCAGGGCCAGGCCGCGAGCGAGTCGAACGGTCACCGCCACATCAGCGGCACCGGTGGTCAGCTGCAGTTCATCCGCGGCGCGTACGCGTCGAAAGGCGGCAAGTCGTTCGTGTGCATGTCGTCGACCTACGAGCGCAACGGCGATCGACGCAGCCGCGTCGTGCTGAGCCTGACACCGGGGAACATCGTCACCGCGCCGCGCAGCGACATGATGTACGTGGTCACCGAGTTCGGACTCGTCAACCTCAAGGGCAAGTCGGTCCCCGAACGGGCCAAGGCGATGATCTCGCTCGCCCATCCCGACTTCCGCGACGACCTCGAACGTGAAGCCCGCGCGAACGGGCTCATCCCCAAGTCGTTCCTCTGAGTGACGCGGGGAGCAGCCGCCCGTCTGGCAGCATGGAAACCCGTGATTTCCCCCCGCAAGCTCGTGATCTCGGCCGCCACTGCCGCTGGCGCCCTCGTCCTGCTGGCCACCCCTGCCTTCGCCCACGTCGAGGTCGAGCCGACTCAGGTCGAGCCCGGATCGACCTCACCCGTGCTGTTCACGATCGAACACGGCTGCAGTGAGTCGCCGACGACCAAGGTCGAGATGCAGGTCCCGGCGGGGTGACCGCAGTCGAGCCCGAGCTCGTCCCCGGCTGGGAGTTCGAGGTCGAGGGCAGCGTGATCACCTGGACCGGCGGCCCCCAGCCTGATCACGAGCCGCTCGGCCTCACCGTGTCCATGAGGTTCCCGGACACACCGGATCAGGTCTTGCTCTTCCCCGTCGTCCAGACCTGCGAGGTCGGCGAGATCCGATGGGTCCAGCCGCCGAACGCGGACGGCAGCGAGCCGGAAGATCCCGCGCCCGTTGTCCTGGTCGCCGATCTTCCTGGTCAAGTCACCACCACGACCGCACCGGCCACCACGGCAGCACCGCCGACGACGGCGGCAGTGGAGACGACGGCCGTAGCCGCGACCACTGCAGCCGCCCCCGACTCGACCGCCGCGGCGACGACCGCCGCCAGCACGGTTGACACCGAGGAGGACGACTCCACCCCGTTGGTGATCGGCGCCGTCGCCGTCGGCATCCTTGCGCTCGTCGGCGCCGGCGTCTGGTTCGGGGTGCGAAAGCTGAACGCCTAGGGAACCAATCGGCCGCCAGGAGCGACCAGTGAGGCATGACCCGACTTCGCCTCGCCCGCTTTGCCGTCCTGACCGCCGCCCTGCTCGTGTTGCCCGCCCGCGCCGCGAGCGCGCACGTCACGATCGACAACGACGAGGTCGAGGCGGGCGGGTTCGCGATCCTGCACTTCCAGGTGCCGAACGAGACCGCATCGGCGAACACGGTGAAGGTCGAGATCGCCATGCCGCAGGACGTGGTGATCCCGTTCGTGCTGGCGCGGGAGACGCCGGGATGGGAGGTCACTCTCACCACCTCGCCGCTCGACCCGCCGGTCCAGGGTGAGGATGGCGAGATCACCGAGGCCGTGACCTCCGTGACCTTCGAGGGCGGAGAGATCCCGCCGGGCCAGTTCGAGATCTTCGACATCGAGCTCGGCCCGCTCCCTGACGAGCCCGGTACCGCCCTGATGTTCCCCGCGGTCCAGACCTACGACGACGGCGAGGTCGTGCGCTGGGTGGAGCCGGTCGTCGAGGGCGAGGATGAGCCGGCGCATCCCGCCCCTCTGCTCAACCTCACTCCCGCAGCGGGAGCTGAGAGCGATGGTTCCACCTCCGATGAGTCGGACTCGAACACGTTGGCGATCATCGGCATCGTCGTCGGCGCCGTGGGCGTCATTCTCGGGGCGGTCGCTCTCGTGGGCCTTCGCCGACGTCCCGCTTAGGACCGAGGCAGGCGATCCTGCCACCATGCACCGGTGGACGATCTCACGCGACTCGCGGTCGCCGCGTGTCACGGAGATCGCATCGCGCTCGAGGCTTTCGTGCGTGGGTCGCAGTCCGACGTGTGGAAGCTCTGCGCGTATCCGGTGTCGCCAGACTCGGCCGATGACCTCACACAGGAGACGTTCTTGCGGGCGGTGCCAGCGCTCGCTCGATTCAAGGGTGAATCGAGTGCCCGCGTCTGGTTGTTGTCAATCGCTCGACGCGTGTGTGCCGACGCGATTCGCACCATTTCCCGTGGGCGTCGGTTGCTCGAGCGGACCAGCGATCCCGAGGAGGAGGCCACGCCGAGCGCGTCCGGGTCTCGTGGAGCTCTACGACCTCATCGCACAGCTGGACGACGACCGCCGCGAGGCGTTCGTGCTCACGCAGATCCTCGGGTTTTCGTACGCCGAAGCGGCCGATGCCTGTGAATGTCCCGTCGGCACGATCCGATCGCGGGTCGCGCGGCGCCCTGCTCGATCCTCTCGGACGCGTATCAGCCAGCCGGAGAGCCCAGTCCAGATCGTGAACGAGTCGTAGACGTGGACTGCGTCACCTGCCGCGAGGCCCTTCGGCAATCCTCGACAACGAGGCCGACCTCCGCGAGCGCGCTGCCGTTTCGGCGCATGTCGCCGGCTGCGAGTCGTGTCGCGTGTACGGCGAACGATATCGCGCGCGGTCCATCGCGTGGTGCGGGTGCATCCGAGCGAGCCGGTGCCGGAGCTGACCAGCGAGATCATGCGGGCGCTGCCGCCGCTCCGACGTCGTCGTCGGCGAGCGCCGATAGCGGCGGGAATCGGTGCGATCGCCGCCGCCGCGGTGGGGACTCTCGTCGTTGTGAGCGATGACCCTGTCGCAACGTCCGCAGCGCCGAACGTGGAGGTGTCCGACGTCGTGGTCACCCAGGCTCCGCCGGGAGGCGTCTCGGTGCTGTCGTTCACGGTGCGGAACCGGTCGAACAAGGATGACGCGCTCGGTGGCGGTGACTACCCCGGTCGCCGCGTAACGCTTCGCTGCACGCGACCCGAGATGTCGAAGGACGAGCAGAGATGCAACCGGTTGCGCGGATCGCGGTAGCACCGGGCCAGACACGCGAGCTCGGCGACGCCACGTCGCACATCATGCTGCTCGATCTCCACGAGGCACTCGAGCCGGGGCTCACGGTCCAGGTCGAGCTGCGGTTCGCACGCGCCGAGCCAATTCGACGTCGACGCGACCGTGACCGCCTGAGCGGCTCAGATCAAGCGCATCGGCTCGGCAAGGTGCTTGAGCTTGTCGGGGTTCACGACGATGCGGATCGCTTGGACGCGATCGTCGTTGCTCTCGATCGCGACCACCATCTCGGGGCGACCGCGGAACGAGATCACCAGCGCCGGCGTCCGGTTGACGTCCACGAACTGCATGTCGGCGTTGGCCAGCCCGCGGCGGGTGATGTTCACCAGGAGGCGCGTGACGCGGTCCGCGCCGATCACGGGACGCCGAGCGGCGTGGCGGTGCGGCCCACCGTCGCTCGTGAGCACGACATCGGGATCGAGCAACGCCATCGTCGCGGCGACATCGCCGCTCGCGACTGCTTGCAGCAATGCTGCGGCCAGCGGCGCCGACGAGCGACTTGGTCTCTTCGGTCTCGACTCCTGCAGCCGACGCCGGGCGCGGCTCGCGATCTGACGGCAGGCCGCCTCTGACTTCCCGACGGTGGTCGCGATGTCCGCGTACGGCTCGCCGAACACGTCGGCGAGCAGGAAGACGACGCGTTCGACCGGCGTGAGCTCGTCGAGGAGCACGAGGAACCCGAGCGTCAGTGAGTCGGCGAGCTCGGCTCGCTCCGCGGGGCCGGGCTCGATCGCCACCGGCTCGGGGAGCCACGGCCCGACGTAGTCCTCGCGCTTGCGCTGCTGTGCGCGCCAGGCGTCGAGAGCGAGCCGGCTGACGACGGTGGTCAGCCAGGCGGCGGGTCGTTCGATGCCTTCCGCGGAGCTCCACCGCACCCATGCCTCCTGCACGACGTCTTCAGCATCGACCGCCGAGCCGAGGATCCGGTACGCGAGGCCGAGCAGCCGTGGACGTTCGGCTTCGAAGACATCGACGTCGTTCGTGGGGATGGCGCTCGCGGGAACGTCCACGGTGATCAGCGTGCCCCGGCGAGCGATCGTCGCGCCGCGCGAGCCGCAGTCGCCGCGCTCACCGCGCTCGCCGCCGTCGCGTCGGACAGCAAGCCGACGGGCCCCACCCAGTCGCCGGCGACGAAGACGCCGTCGTGGCTCGGAACCGTCACCGGCGGGCGTCCCGGCAATCCGCCCCGTGACGGGGTCGGCACCGTCCACGCGACGTTCATGTGGGCGAGGAAGCGCTCGGTGACGATCGTCGAGGCGTCGATGCCGACGCCGGCGACAAGCTCGTCGAGTGAGGCCCGGTCCACGTCCGCGCCGCGTGCTCCGTAGCGCATGGCGTGGACGACCGCGCCGCCGTTCGGAGCGAGATCGGCGGGCGGACAGTGGGTCGAGAGGTACACGGGATCGGCGAAGCCGAACGCGACCGGATGCGACGGCGGGCGCGTCAGTCCGAGGTCGAGACACGCCGCGGTCGCGGTGTCGCCGAGGTCAGCCCCAGACGGCGTCGCCGCCGAGCAACGAGGTCGCGTTGGCAGGCCCGAGTCCCGCGATCACGGCCGCCTTCGCCGTCCAGTGGCCCGATCCGGCAACGACTTCGACGCCACCATCGGAGGAGCTCACCGACACGACGGGAGTCTTCGTCTCCACCCTCACCCCGCGCGACTCGCACACCGCGAGCAACCCGTCGACGAGTGTCTGCCAGCCACCGTCGATGTACCGGACGCCCGGCGCGACCGCCATCTGCAGCTGCGACACCGCCGCGTCGGCCGAGATCGGCATCGCGTCCGGATCGACGTACGTTGCCGTGCGCACCAGCAGGGAGATGAGCTGGCGCGCTTCGGGCTGGAGCTCGAGGCTGTCGAGCCATTGCGCGCCCGTGACGTTCGCGAGCTGCGAAGCGTCGATCTTTCCCAGCGACGGCAGCAACTTCGCGATCTGCGCCTTCGCACGCGGACCGAGGAGACGGCTCGCCAGGAGCTTCCGGGCCGACGCCGGCAGCGGGTAGAGCGCACCTTCGTGCCAGACCGAGGTGTGGTTGATGGCCGGAGGCCCGCCTCTGGGATCGATGCCGAGCTCGCCGAGCGTGCGCCGGAGCGCGCCGCCGAGATAGATGGCGTGGGCGCCTTGATTGAAGCGGTAGCCGCTGCGCGCATCGGTACGAGCCCGGCCGCCCGGTTGTGTGCCCTCGAGCACGACGACGTCGAGCCGTGATCCCGAGTCGGGTCCGGCGGCCGTGGCGGCGGCGATCAGGCCGGCGAGGCCGCCTCCGACGACGACGATGTCTGCATGTGCGTCCATACCTGATCGACGTCCGGGCGGCGCCGGATGTGACATCGAATCTCAGCGCTGCTTGTTGCATGTCCCGAACGGACTTGTGGATCGCCCTCCACTTGCGCATCTCGGCCCGGAGCGCGATCGGATCGCCGACCCGATCCGAGTAGGCGAGCTCCTTCTGCAGCTTCTCGTACGAGCTCATGCGGGCGGCGTCCAGGTCTCCGCCGGCCACTGCGGCCCGCACCGCGCATCCGGGCTCGCTGCGATGGGTGCAGTCGCGAAAGCGGCACTGCGCGGCGAGCTCTTCGATGTCGGGAAAGGCGAGCGCGAGTCCCTCCTCGAACTCGAGCAGGCCAAGGCTGCGGATGCCCGGCGTGTCGATCAGCACTCCGCCGAGCGGAAGCGTCACCATGCTCCGCGCCGTCGTCGTGTGACGGCCCGCGATGGTCCTGCTCGCGCACTTCCCCGGTTTCGAGCATCTCCTCGCCGAGCAGACGCGTTCGCGAGCGTCGACTTCCCGACGCCCGATGCGCCGAGCAGCACGACCGTGCGGTTCGGTTGCGGGAGGGCAGTGACCTCGTCGATCCCTGTGCCCGTGACGGACGAGGTGACGATCACATCGACGCCGTGCGAGCGCGCTGCCACCTCCGTGGCGATCTCGAGCGGATCGTCGACCAGGTCGGCCTTGGTGAGGATCACGACAGGGGTGGCGCCCGAGTCCCACGCGGCGACGAGCTCACGCTCGACTCGGTTGAGGACGACGCGGTCGACGCCGACGAGCACGAACACCAGATCCACGTTCGCGGCCATCACCTGACCGTCGGGTGCCTTGCCCGCGCTGCGCCGGCCGAGCACCGAGCGTCGGGTCAGCACCGAGCGGACGACGAGATCACCGTCGGGACCTCCGGTCGTGAGCCCCACCCAGTCGCCGATGCTCGGGAGTGGGTCGCCGCGGGCCGAGCGGTGCTCGCCCGATTCGGTGATGACGGAGACGCGGTCGCGGTCGACGCGGACCACGCGGCCGGGAGTGTCAGTGGGATCTGCTTCGAAGGAGAACAGTGCGGCGACGCGGTCGTCCCAGCCGTAGGGGACGAGAGCGTCGAGGACGACTTCAGACAACGGAGAACCTCCTGGGAGGTGCTCCCGACCGAGCAGTGCGGTCAGGTGGCCGGGAGCACGCGGGACGAGGACCGGGCGGCGAGGGCAATGGCTTCCATCGGTTCGTCCTCCCTTCGTACTCGCGCAGTCTCAGCTGCCTCGATGGTAACTCTTGAGAGCGCGTCTCGACCTCTCTATTCGTGTCGCGCTTGGCGATGTCCTGCCGGCGGTCGTGGCTCTTGCGGCCCTTGCCGAGGGCGAGCTCGACCTTGGCCCGGCCTTCCTTGAAGTAGAGGGCGAGGGGGATGAGCGCCAGCCGTTCCTGCGCGACTCGGGCGCCGAGGCGGTCGATCTCGGACCGGTGAGCGAGGAGCTTGCGGGGCCGGTCGGTGACGTGGGCGCCGAACCCGGCGGCATGCTCATAGGCCGCGATGTGCATGTTGTGCAGCCACAGCTCGCCCCGCTCGACGCGGGCGTACGCGTCGCCGAGCTGCACCTTGCCGTCGCGGAGCGACTTCACCTCGCTGCCGACGAGGGCGAGCCCGCACTCGATCGTGTCGAGCACGGCGTAGTCGTGGCGCCGCGCGTCGGTTCGACGCGACGACCTTCACGCCCTTCGGAGCCATGGGGGGTCGAGGGTACTCTCGCCTCGTGCTTCGCCTCACTCGACAGCCGTACTTGGCGATGATCGGGCATGCGTTCGACGGCCTGCCCGACGAAGCGTGTGGCCTCGTGGCCGGCGACGCGGCACGCGCGGCACATCACGGTGTTCTACCCGTGCCGGAACGCGGCCGAGTCGTCGAAGCTCTACACCGTCGACCCGAAGGACCACCTTCTCGCGGAGCGTGATGCCGAAGGTCGAGGGCTCGAGATCATCGGTGTGATGCACAGCCACACGCACACCGAGCCGTATCCGTCGCCCACTGACGTCGCGCAGGCTCCCGACCCCGACTGGCACTACCTCATCGTGTCGCTCAAGCAGCCGGAGCCGGTGCTGCGCTCGTACCGCATCGTCGACGGCGAGATCAGCGAGGAACCGATCGCGCTCGAAGGGTGGGCCTAGGGGTCTGGGCCTTGGCCGGGTCAGGCCGCCCGTCCTTCCAGACCTGGCTGATGCGGTCGGGAAGCTTGTCGAGCTCGAGGGGATCACCGTCGACGACGACGAGGTCCGCACGCTTGCCGGGTTCGATCGTGCCGAGGTCGTCAGCGACGCCGAGCAGCTCCGCCGCCGTCTTGGTCGTGGCGACGAGCGCACCCTCGGCCGACATGCCGCAATCGGCCATCAACGCGAGCTCGCGGAGGTTCTGGCCGTGGGGACAGACGCCGGAGTCCGTGCCCATCGCGACCTTCACACCCGCCGCGATCGCACGCCGGATCGAGTCGGTGTGGGTCTCCATCACCATCTCGCATTTCTTCAGGATCACGTCGGGCACGGGAATGCCCGCGTCGCGCGCCGCGAAGACGCCACGTGGAGCAGCGAGCGTCGGTACGAGCCACGTGCCGCGGTCGAGCATCATCCCGATCGCTTCGTCGTCGAGGTAGATGCCGTGCTCGATCGAGCGGATGCCGGTGCGGACGGCGGCCTTGATGCCATCAGTCGCCTGCGCGTGAGCCATCACGTACTTGCCGGCCGCGCTCGCCTCGGCGACGAGCACCTCGAGCTCGTCATCGCGGAAGTGACCGTGCCGAGGATCGTCGCGTGGTGACAGGACGCCGCCGGACGTCGCCACCTTCAGCACGTCGGCGCCGGCGCGGAGCAGCTCGCGCACCTTGTGCCGCATCTGATCGGGTCCGTCCACGACCGTGTGGGGATGGCCAGGGTAGGACGCGCCGATGCCGAGCTCCGCGCCACACAGCGTCCAGCCGTCGCCGTGGCCGCCGGTCTGACTCAACATCGAGATCGAGATCTGCAGGCGAGGCCCGGCGATGCGACCCTGGTCGACTGCCTGCTTGACGCCGAGATCGGCGCCGGACGCGTCGCGCACGCTCGTGACGCCCTGGCGGAGGGTGGCGTCGAGGTTGTGGACGGCGTCGAAGAAGCGACTCGAGAACGGGGTGTTCACACGACGCGCGATGTCCATGAGCGTGGGGCTGAACATCACATGCACGTGGCAGTCGAAGAGTCCGGGCAAGACCCACTTGCCGCTGAGGTCGATGCCCTCGTCGCCGTCGAGCTGCGGGCCGACGTCCACGATGCGCCCGTCCTCGACGAGCACGTCACCGGGCGCCGAGGGTGCGCCAGTGCCGTCGAAGACCGTCCCGCCGTGGAAGACCGTCCGTGTCATGGGCGGACGCTAACCCGCGGCGACGGCCGCAAATCCCGACCGTTCCGGTAGGATTTCGGCTCGATGATGGCTGTGTACGGCTCCCTGCTCGACATGATCGGCAACACGCCGCTCGTCGATGTCAGCCCGCTCAGCCCGAATCCGCGAGTGCGCATCCTCGCCAAGATGGAAAGCCAGAACCCGTTCGGATCGGTGAAGGACCGCATCGCACTCGCGATGATCGAGGCAGCGGAGAAAGACGGATCGCTCGAGCCCGGCCAGCGCATCCTCGAGCCGTCGTCGGGGAACACCGGCATCGCGCTGGCCGGCATCGCCCGGATCAAGGGCTACCCCATCAAGATCGTGCTGCCCGAGAACGTGTCGGTCGAGCGCCGCCAGCTGCTCGAGGTGTTCGGCGCCGAGATCATCGTCGACGCCCGGCGGTGAGGGCTCGAACGGAGCCGTGCGGCGGGCGCAAGCGATGGCGGCGGAGCACCCCGAGTGGTGCTTCCTCTACCAGTACGGCAACGACGCCAACCCCCGTGCGCACTACGAGGGCACCGGTCCCGAGATCTGGCGGGACTGCCCCGAGATCACGCACTTCGTCGCCGGCCTCGGCACGAGCGGCACGCTCATGGGCGTCGGGCGCTACCTCAAGGAGCAGAACCCCGACATCAAGGTGCTCGCCGTCGAGCCTCCGGTCGGGCGAGGCTGGTCGAAGGGTTGCGCAACCTCGACGAGGGATTCATCCCACCGGTGTACGAGGCCTGGCACGGCACCGAGCTGCTCGACGGCAAGCGCATCGTGCGGCCCCGAGAGTCACTGGAGTGGACGCGCCGCATGGCCGACGTCGGCGTGTTCTCCGGCATCTCCGTCGGGCGCCGCGCTGCGCCGGCGCGGCGCGGGTCGCCGAGCGCATCGACGAAGGCGTGATCGTGTTCATCGTGTGCGACGGCGGATGGAAGTACCTGTCGACCGGCGCCTGGACCGACGACCTCGACGAGGTCGAAGAGCGCGCCAAGAAGATCATCTACTTCTGAGGACGCCATTCTCTTGGCGCAATCGGGTCTCTGAGACCCGTCCGCGCCAAGAGAACCGGCTGTGCCCGTAGCCTCTGGCCGTGCCCGACGACCGCCCGATCGGCATGTTCGACAGCGGGTTCGGGGGGTTGACCGTCGCTCGAGCCGTGATGGACCTGCTTCCCGACGAGCACCTCGTCTACCTCGGCGACACCGGGCGCTATCCCTACGGCCCACGTCCGCAGCCCGAGGTCAAGGACTTCGCGCTCGAGATCGCACACACGCTCGTCGACCGCTTCGACGTGAAGACGGTGGTGGTGGCGTGCAACACCGCGGCCGCCGCCGCGCTCGACGCGTTGACCGAGTCGCTGCCGGTCCCCGTCATCGGCGTGATCGAGCCGGGGGTGCGCGCGCTGATCGCAGCGACCCGCAATCGACGCGTCGGCGTGATCGGCACGGTGGGCACGATCGGTTCGGGCGCGTACCAGCGAGCCGTGGAGGCGACGAACGCGCAGGTCGATCTGACCTGCGCCGCGTGCCCCGGCTTCGTCGAGTTCGTCGAACGGGGAGAGACGACGGGCGACCAGGTCACGGTCCTCGCGGAACGTCTTCTCGCCCCCGTGTGCGACGCCGATGTCGACGCGCTGTTGCTCGGCTGCACTCACTACCCGTACCTCGCCCGTACGATCAGCGACGTGATGGGCCGCAACGTGGTGCTCGTTTCCTCCGCGGACGAGACCGCGTTCGAGGTGCAGGTCGTGCTCGACGCGACCGGGCTCGCCCGCAAGGGCGGCTGCGGCGGCGCCACCCACCGCTTCGTCTCGTCAGGCGATGTCGCCTGGTTCGAGGAGATCGGCCGGCGGTTGCTCGGTCCCGAGCTCGATCACGCCGAGGCCATCGAATGGGCCTGAGCGTGACGGTGCTGGGTTGCTCGGGCACCTACGCCGGCCCTGGTGGAGCGTGCAGCGGCTACCTCGTGCGCACCGATGCCACGAACGTGTGGGTCGACACCGGGCCGGGCTCGCTCGCCAACCTTCAGCAGCACATCGACCTGACAGCGCTCGATGCGATCGTCGTGAGTCACAGCCATCCGGACCATTGGGGCGAGCTCGGCGTGGTGCGCAACGCGTTGAAGTACGGGTTCCAAGTCGACGGCATGCCCGTCTACTCGACGACTGCGGTGCGCAAGCTCGTCGACATCGTGTGCGGCGACTCGTCGGCCCCGACGTTCCGGTGGGAGATCGTCGCGAATCGCGACAAGGTCACGATCGGCGATCTCGACTTCTCGTTCTCCGAGACCGATCACCCCGTCGAGACGCTCGCCATGCGCATCGCGAGCAACGGCAAGTCGCTGCTCTACTCCGCCGACACGGGTCCGGACTGGTCGCTCGAGGCGCTCGGCCGAGGCGCCGATCTTGCGCTGTGCGAGGCGACGCTGCTCGAGGAGACGGAGGGCACCGCGCCGCACCTCTCGTCCCGCCAAGCCGGCCGAACGGCCGCCGAGGCCGAAGTGGGAGAGCTCGTGGTCACGCACTTCTGGCCCACCTCTGACCCGCGTCGGCACGAGGACGAAGCGGCCGAGGCGTTCGGTCGCGCGGTGGGTGTCGCAGTACCAGGCAAGACCTTCGTGGTGAGCTGAGGAGCGCGAATGCCGAGAGCCGATGGTCGGGCAGCGGACGAGCTCCGCCCCATCACGTTCGAGCGCGACTACACCGACATGGCGGCCGGATCCGCGCTCGTGTCGTTCGGGCGTACCCGCGTGCTCTGCACGGCGTCGGTCGACGAGGACACGCCGCGGTGGATGCGGGGGAGCGGGAAGGGATGGGTGACCGCCGAGTACTCCATGCTCCCCGGCTCCTCACCCGAGCGCATCGAACGCGAAGCCGCCCGCGGCAAGGTCTCAGGGCGCACGCAGGAGATCCAACGGCTGATCGGACGGTCGCTGCGCGCGGTGACCGACATGCGCGCGCTCGGCGAACGGCAAGTCATCATCGACTGCGACGTGCTCCAGGCCGACGGCGGCACGCGCACCGCCTCGATCTGCGGCGGATACCTCGCTCTGCACGACGCGCTGAGCCGCCTGCTGCTCGCAGGCACGATCAAGGCCCATCCGATCACGGAGCGCTGCGCGGCCATCTCGGTGGGCATCATCGAAGGCGAAGCCCGACTCGACCTGCCCTATGTCGAGGACGCGGGCGCCGAGGTCGACATGAACGTCGTGATGCTGTCGTCGGGACGCTTCGTCGAGGTGCAGGGCACCGCCGAGGGCATCGCGTTCTCCCGGAACGAGCTCGACGCGTTGCTCGGCCTCGCCGAGGGCGGCATTCGCGAGATCTTCGCGCTGCAGGACGAGCTGCTGTCCGATCCGCCGCTGCCGCGCTGAGCAACTCGTGTTGAGGGTCGTTCTCGCCTCCGCGAATCCCGACAAGGCCGCCGAGATCATCGAGATCGTGAGCCCGCTCGGGTTGGACGTCGCGCCGCGGCCGGTCGATCTCCCCGATGTCGACGAGACCGCGGACACGCTCGAAGGCAACGCACGGCTGAAGGCGATGGCTGTCGCGGTCGCGGCCGGACGCGCCCGCGCTCGCCGACGACACCGGCCTCGAAGTCGACGCGCTCGACGGCGCGCCGGGCGTGCGAACCGCGCGGTACGCGGGCGAGCACGCCCGCTATCAGGACAACGTCGAGAAGCTGCTCGGCGCGCTTCGAGACGTGCGTCCTGCTGGGCGCACCGCGCGCTTCCGCACCGTCGCGGTGGTGTGCTGGCCCGACGGCCGCGAGGTGCTCGCCGAGGGCGTGGTCGCAGGGCGCATCGCGGATGCGGCTCGAGGTGATCGTGGGTTCGGCTACGACCCGGTGTTCATCCCCGACGAAGGCGATGGCCGTACGTTCGCCGAGATGTCAGAGGCCGAGAAGCACGCGCTGTCTCACCGAGGTCGGGCACTCCGCGCGCTGGCGGGGAAGCTGAGCTGAGTCACCAGCTTCGGAGATCGATCGCCCACGTGTCGATCACCTCGTCACCGCGGGTGATGTGCAAGCGGTCGTGCAACGCCATCGTCGGATCCACGTGTGCAGGCATGACCCTGACGTGGTCGCCGACGCGGAGTCCGGCGAGCGCGCCATCGGGTTCCGGAGCGAACGTCGTGTGCTCGTCCGAGCAGAACCACACCTTGGCGGCGTCGATCGACGGGTCACCGTGGTCCATCCCGAGCGACTTCAGGCCGACGTCGCAGACCATCCACTTCGGGGACACCGAGATCACGGTCGCCCACACTGCGAGGGCTTGCCGGAACGGCAGGTTCGAGGCGCGCGTAGGAGGTGTCCATGAGCGCATACGAGCCGCACTGGATCTCGCTCGCCCACGTGTGGAGGTCGTAGGTGCCGGTGCCACCGGCGGAAGTGACGTCGCCTCCCACCTGGTCGTGCGCGGCGCGCAGCTTGGCCATGGATTCCTCCACTTTGGCCACGCGGTCGGCCCGGTCGAGGACGGGCATGACGTGTCCCTCGTAGCCCATGACTCCCCGCACCTGCAGGCCACGAGTGCGCGCGAGGTCAGCGAGTCGCCCGGCGTCGTCGGGATCGCAGCCGCACCGGGGGAGGCCCACGTTGACGTCGATCAGCACCTCGGCGATGCCGGCCTTGGCCGCGGCATCGATGGTCGCCTCGCTGTCGACGGCGACCGTGACGCGGGCTTCCGTGAGCGCGGCCATCGCCGCCAGCCGGCCGGGATCGACGGTCTCGTTCGCGAGGAGGAGGTCATCGCCGAGGCCCGCCTTCGCCATCCCGATCATCTCGAGCGGCGTCGCGCACGTGAACGTGCGGTGCCCGACCGCCGCCTGCTCCGCGGCGAGCGCGGTGCACTTGTGGGCCTTCACGTGGGGACGACAGCGGCTTCCCGGCAGCGAGTCCGCCATCGTGGCGAGGTTGTGCTGCAGATCGTCGGCGTCGACGACGAGCGCGGGAGTCGAGAGGTCCTGCAGCTGCACCGCTGGCGACGCTACTGGGCGACCGCGGCCGGCGCGATCAGCGATTCGTCCGGAGCGCGCAGCGTCTTGGTGATGACGAGGTACAGCACGCCCCACGCGATCTCGATGCACGCCAGTCCCACGATCGTCGGGCCGACACCGACGACGCTCGACATCCAGCCTGCGAGCACGAGCGAGAGGCTCATCGTCATGGTCACCAACGCGAAGTCGGCCGCGAAGATGCGGCCCCTGAGAGCGTCGGGTGTGACGACCTGCAGGCCGTAGGTCGAGAACGTCCATTGACAGCCACCGCCGAGATGGGCGATGAGGACGAGCACCGCGGCGACGGCGATGCCCGGGGCGAACGGCACGAGGCCGTAGGCGACTCCATAGACGATCGACGCGACGCCGCACGCGAGGAGTAGGCCGTGCACGCCCCGTTTGGCGACGCGGTTCGCGAGCAACGGGCCCGCGACGACTCCGAGGCCGCGCATCGTGAGCAGGAGGCCTGTCCCGCCATCGCCCGCGTTGAACGTCTCCTCGGCGAGCACCGCAAGGAGGCCCACCACCCCCGTCCCGAAGCCGAATCCTGCCTTCGAACCGAGCAGCGCGAGCACCTGCGGCCGGTGCCATGCGTATCGGAGCGCCTCCCACGTGTCGAGGAGCGGACGCATGCGCGTGGTGCGATCGGGTTCGTTTCCCTCCTCGCGCATGCGACGGCGCACCGTGAAGATGAGGATGCCGGCGACGGCGAAGCTCACCGAGTTCGCGATGAACGCCGCGTCACGACCGAACACGACGGTGAACACCGCGCCGAGCGCGGCGCCGATCGCGAGCATCGCCCCCCAGGTCGATGCCATGAGTGCCGTCGCGAGCGGCAGGTCTCGCTTGTCCACGAGGTTCGGGAGAGCGGCGTTCGAGGCGGGAGCGAAGAAGGCGCCGAGCGCGGCGATCGTGCCTTGTGCGACGAAGGCCATCCAGACTCGACCGGGGCCGACGAGCAGGAAGCCGAGCGCGGCGACGGCCTGGATCGACGACGCGGTCACGAGCACCTTGCGGCGATCGAAGCGGTCGGCGACGGTGCCCGCGAGCGGCGTGACGAAGAACGCGGGGAGGCTCTGGGCCACGAAGACCATCGCGGCCGCAAAGCCGGAATCGGTGAGGTCGAGCACGAGACCGAGCACGGCGACGGTCGCGAACCAGTCGCCCATGTACGAGATGACCTGCGCCGTGAAGAGCGTCCGAAAGTCGCGGTTGCGGCGAAGGAGCGAGATCATCAGGCGCGGGGCACCCACACGAGCGCGATGTCGATGACCTTCACGTCGGTCTTCTCGAGCGGTACCTGGATGATCTCGATCGCGGCGGCGGACGCATCGGCCTCCGCCTTCACCGCCTCGAGATCGGCGACGAAGTCGTCCTCGAGATCGCCGAGTGCGTCCTGCTTCGCCGCGGCTCGGTTCGCTGCGCTCTCGAGGCGCTCGTTTGCGGTCGACGTGCGGCCCGAGCCACGCGAGATCGACCGACCCATCGACCTGGCGTTGCGCTTGCCGCCGAGGAAGTCGCCCAGGATCGACGTGGCCGCGTCGATGATCGAGTCGTTGCGCGTCGCGTCCGCCTGGGCTTGGTGCACCTCCACCTTGTCCTGAGCGGTGGCGAGTGCTTCGCGGGCCTTGCGAAACCTCGGCTCGTACTTGTCGCGGAGCGCGGCCATCTTCATGTCGGCGACGGTGTCTGCCGCCTCGGCGCATCGCTGCGCGAACGCGTCGGCAGCCTCGCCCGGCCGGCTGTAGAGCTTGAGCTTCGCGTTTCTCGCGTACGTCCATCGTGCGAGTGCGGACGACGTGATCGACGAGGTTGCGCTGCAGCGACGTCCAGTAGGTCTTGGTGCGGATCGGCGCCTCCGTGAGGACGTAGTGCGCATCGGGGGGAGGTGTGGTCGTGAGGTTCCGCTCGTCGTAGTCGACACCCACCGCGGCGGAGGGATCGGGCGTCGCGGGAAGTGGGCACAACACTGCTTCCCACTCTGTTGCCTCCCGGAGGCCGGCCCGGTCGTCGTCGAACAACAGGCTCACGCGCGCGACGGCGGCCGGAACGAGCTGGGTGCCGCCGGAGACAGCACCGACGTGTGCGGCCCACGGCGCGGCAGGGTCGAGCCACCGGACGGGCACGTTGTCCGCCACCTTTGGTGCGACGGGGGATGCATCGGGCATCGCCGGCGCGGCGCTCGGCGCCGTCGCCGCTCCAGGAGGGGGAAGCGGCGCCGCGGCAGTTCCCGGCGTCGGCGGCGGGAGCGCTTCCGACGGGCTCGGTGAGCGACGCGATCTGCTCGCGGGTGAGCGGACCGCGCAGGTAGGCCATGGCCCAGCGCGTGGTGAAGACAGTGGGCTGGTCGACGCCCGCTCGCTTCAGCACGAACTCGCGCTTGCCGAGGCCGCTGATCGTGTCGCCGACCGCGTCGATGTCGATGCTCCCCGACGCCGCGGTCATGCCCTCGAGCAGTCGCGCCTTGTCGCGCTCGGTCTGCAGGCGTCCGATCATCCACGTGCCGGCGTTCGAGATCGCCTTGTAGTCGAGGTCGACGGGGTTCTGCGTGGACAGCACCAGGCCGACGCCGAATGCGCGTGCCTGCTTGAGCAACGTGAGGATCGGCTTCTTCGAAGGAGGTTCCGCAGTCGGCGGCGCGTAGCCCGCGACCTCGTCCATGTACACGAGCGCCCGGAGATCGGTGGTGCCGCTCTGGCGACGCATCCACGTCACGAGCTTTCCGAGCAGCAGCGACGTGACGAAC
The DNA here is from genome assembly GCA_963747215.1 of uncultured Acidimicrobiales bacterium. Lineage (GTDB taxonomy): Bacteria > Actinomycetota > Acidimicrobiia > Acidimicrobiales > DATKAS01 > DATKAS01. Next base: position 118,171 of record CAVVET010000022.1, on the reverse strand, counting down.
TGGCGCTCGGGATCGGACAGGTGCGCGATCGTCACGATCGCGGCGGCGGGCTTCCCGTCCGGTGAGTCCAGCAGGCGGTCGATGTCGAACGGCACGCCCTGCGTCCACGCGGCGAAGGACGGTGACGCCAGCAAGCCGTTGAGGCGCAGCGCGAGCTCGGTGCGGTCCTTCGGCGGGAAGAAGGTGTCGACCTCGAAGACGCCGAGCTTGCGCACCGGCGGCTGCTGCACCTGCCCGACGAGCGTGGCGAGGTCGAGGTCTCGGCCGGCCGTCCACGAGGCCGCGACGATGTTCGACAGCAGGATGTGCTCGCGACTCGACAGCGGGTCGGCGTCGACGTCGACGAGGCCGAGCAGTCCCGACACGAAGCCCTCGACCTCGTCGCCGATCGTCTCGGCATCGGCGTTCGCGGGCGCTTGCAATGAACCCACGAGGTTGAGCGGCACCCCGGAGGTGGAACCGGGCGTGTAGATGGTGATGTCCGCCGTGCCGCGCAACGCGGCGATGCGGGCGGGGTCGACGCCCCAGGACGCGAGACCCTCTCTCCACCTCGTCGCTTCCTGCTCCGCGAACGCGTCGGGTGTCGCGCCCGCCCGCGTCGCGTCGGCTTCGTTGATCCAGGGGCGAAAGTCGGCGGGGCGCAGCTCGGGGAACGTCAGGGCGAGGTTCGTGAGGTCGCCCTTCGGGTCGATGATCAACGCGGGCACGCCCGAGAGCAGTGCCTCCTCGACGAGGACGAGCCCGAGGCCGGTCTTGCCCGACCCCGTCATGCCGACGATCACACCGTGGGTCGTGAAGTCGCTCGCCTGGAGCAGCACCGCCGTGCCCTGCCGGTCATGGGTCGCCGCGTCGATCTGCTCGCCGATGTACAGCTGTCCCCTCGCCACGTCGGTCATCGACCGCGACGGTAACTTGGCGGGCGATGCCGCTCCGCTCCCTGCTCACTCCCGACCTCGTCGAGACGTTCCAGCGCGACGGCTACGTGGTCGTGCCCGACCTGCTCTCCGCCGACGAGGTCGCACACTTCGAGACGGCCGTCACCGGCGGCGTGCATCGTCGCCGAGTGGGCATGGAGGTCGTACCCCTCGCCGAGCGCAGTCGCTACCAGCAGTCGTTCATCCAGTGCATGAACCTGTGGGAGGACGACCCCGACGTGGCGCGTCTGACCTTCCATCAGCGGATCGGCCAAGCGGCCGCCGAGCTGCTCGAGGTCGACGCCGTCCGCCTGTGGCACGACCAGGCGCTGTTCAAGGAGGCGGGTGGACGCGAGACCGACGCGCACCAGGATCATCCCTACTGGCCGATCGCCGAGACGGCGTCGGTGACCGCATGGATCCCTCTCGTCGGCTCGACGCTCGCATCGGGAGCGATGGGCTACGTGCCGGGCAGCCACCTCATCGGCATGCGCAAGTTCGTCAACATCTTCTTCGGCGAGCCCCACGACATCCTGGCCGACCCCGAGATCGCCGGCATCGAGCCGGTGTTCGTCGAGGTGCCAGCCGGATCGGTCGCGTTCCATCACGGGCTCACCGTGCACCTCGCGAAGCCGAACACCACCGACCGCGATCGCGCGGTCCACACGATCATCTACTTCCCCGACGGCAGCACGCGCGGGCTATCCGTTCCCGCACTTCAGTGTGGACCGTGGCGCCATCGAGGTCGGCGAGGCCATCGACAGCGACGCAACGCCGATCGCGTGGCCGCGACCCGTGGGTGAGCCGATTCCGCCGCTGCCCGCCGTGCCGCTCCAGGTCGGCGGCTCCGTCGGCGGCGTCGAAGGTCATCGAAGCGTCGGCGCTTCCCGGAAGTCGAGGCGGCGGGAGTGCGAGGTAGGGGGAGTGCGGGCGGAGGGACTCGAACCCTCACGGATCGCTCCACCGGGACCTAAACCCGGCGCGTCTGCCAAATTCCGCCACGCCCGCGCGTGCGAAGTCACCGTACCGGGTGGGGGTTGGGCAACCGCAGGCCGGTAGCCTGCGACCCATGGAACAGCCCGACTTCTTCTCTCCTGCCGCGCAGCAGGAGGGCACCGCGCTCGAGCGGATGGACATCTTCAACCGGCTTGCTGAAGGAGCGGATCGTCTTCCTCGGCACCGACGTGAACGACGACGTCGCCAACTTCATCACCGCGCAGCTGCTGTACCTCGAAGGCCAAGACCCCGACAAGGACATCTGGCTGTACGTGAACTCGCCCGGCGGCTCGATCACCGCCGGCATGGCGATCTACGACACGATGCAGTTCATCCGCTCCGACGTCGCCACCATCTGCATGGGCCTCGGCGCGTCGATGGGGCAGTTCTTGCTCTCCGCCGGTGCCGCCGGCAAGCGCTATGCGCTGCCGCACGCGCGGATCATGATGCATCAGCCATCTGGCGGCATCCGTGGGCCGGCGTCCGACATCAAGATCCAGGCCGAGCAGCTCGCCTACATCAAGCGGTTGATGGCTGAGCGCATCGCGTTCCACACCGGCCAAACCGTCGAGCAGGTCGAGCTGGACTCCGAGCGCGACCGGTGGTTCACCGCCGAGCAGGCCAAGGAGTACGGCCTGATCGATCACGTCATCCTCAAGCGCGGTGAGGTGATCTGACGCGAGTCCGCGTCACGGCGTCGTCAGCGACGGCGACGCTCCACCCAGGTCGACGCCGCACTGGACGCGGGTGAACTCCTGCACGTTGCTGCTCGCCGCGAGGAACTCGGGGTCGAGAGCGGCGGCGAACAGATCGGCGACGCCGCCTTCGTCCGCGGGGTCCGCGGCCGCGATCTGATCGACGAGGTCGGCGATGGTGCGTACGTCGTCTTCGATGCTCGGCGGCGCCGTCTCGACGAGCCGGTCGAAGGCCTCGACTGCGGCCTGCGCGGCGACGGGATCCTGCACGTCTCCCCCGAGTGACGCCTGCCCCTCGACGACAGCGGCGCAGTAGGCGGTCGCGTCCTCGGTTTCGCCCTCGCCCCCGTCATCGCCACCGCAGCCAGCGCCGATCAGTGCGACCGCGAGCAGAGCGAGACCGGCGATCGGCGCACGTGACATGGTCTGAGAGAGTGTCACACCCCCTCGCTACCTTTGGGTCATGGACCGGGGTGGAGTGGCGCGGCTGACGACGGTGCCGTTCGGGCGCGCCGCGACCGACGCGCTGGCTGCGGTCATCGCCGCTGCAAAAGGCGCCGACGCGCTCGCGCCGGTCACGGTCGTGGTGCCCGGCAACCTGACGGGGCTGGCGCTGCGCCGCGAGCTCGGAGGGCGTCCCGGCGGCATCGTCAACGTCCGCTTCATGGTGCTCGACCGTCTCGCCGAGCTGTTGGGCGCGGGCGCGTTGGCCGCGGCGGGACGCAGGCCGCTCGACGACGCGGTGCGCGCGGCGCTGGTGCGCCAGGTACTCGCCGATCGTCCGGCTCCTCTCGAGCGGGTGGCGGGAGCGCACACCACCGAGGCCGCGGTGGCCGAGTTTCTCGACGAGCTCGCACGATCCGATGCCGATGCGCTCGAGCAGCTTCGCCACCACAGCCACAGGGGCTCGACGCTCGCGTCTCTCGTCGATCGATTCGCGGCGAAGACGCAGCACTACTACGACGAGCGCGATGTCGCGCGAGCGGCAGCCGAGATCGTCGCGACGCGAGAGACCGACCTGCGGGACGTCGGGCAGGTCGTCGTACACCTTCCTCATCGCCTCAGCCCCGCGCAGCTCGAGTTGGTCGGACGCGCTCGCCGTCGAGCGCAGGCTGTGGGCGCTCGTCGGTCTCACGGGTGAGTCCGAGGCCGATGCCCCTGCCTCCGCGCTGGTCGACCATCTCGAACGGCGACTCGGACCGTCGGCCCACATCGCGGCCGATTGCTCGGTCGTGACGAACGTGGTGAGCGCGCCCGACGCGCCGGGCGAAGTGCGCGAGGCCATGCGCCTGATCGCATCCGAGCTCGAGGCGGGGCGTCCGTTACACCGCATCGCGGTCGTGTACCGCTTGCGCGATCCCTACGCACAGCTGCTCGACGAAGAGCTGACCGCGGCCGGCATTCCGATGCACGGCCCGTCTGTTCGCACGCTGGCGCAGAGCGTCACCGGCCGCACGTTGCTGGGGGCGCTCGCTCTCGCCGACGACGGTTTCAGTCGTGGCGAGGTGGTCCGGTGGCTGAGCGCGGCACCGATCCGCGTCGACGGCCACCGAGTGCGAGCGGCGAGATGGGCGCGGATCGCTCGTCGTGCCGGTGTCGTCCGTGGCGCCGAGCAGTGGACCGATCGGCTCGGTCGCTACAGCGTCGACGAGCCTGACGAGGCGCCCCGCCTCGCCGAGTTCGTGGCATGGCTCGTCGCCGAGGTCGGCGTCGATGAGCGCCCATCCTGGAGCGCCTGGGCTGACTGGATGCGTTCGTTCCTTTGGCGGGCGCTCGGTTCTCCGGCGGCACGCCGGCGATGGCCAGAGGCAGAGCTCGTCGCGTATGACGCAGTCGAACGCGTAGTCGAGGGCTTCCGGTCTCTCGACGCAGTCGAGCCGGGGCCGATCTCGCGTGCTGCAGTCGTCTCGCACGTCGCGTCGATGCTCGAGGCGCCCGCTGGCCGTCGAGGCCTGTTCGGCGAGGGCGTGTTGTGCGGCACCCTGGCGCATGTCGTCGGCGTCGATCTCGACGTGCTGATCGTGCTGGGCATGTCCGAAGGCGCGTTCCCCCCGACGGGAGTGAGCGCGGCGCTGCTCTCCGACACGGAGCGGGGAGCGATCGGGTCGCCGTTGCGCCGGGGGGCCCGTGCCTCAGATGAGCGTCGCACCTATCTCGCGGCTCTCGGTGCCGCGCCGGCGCGCTGGTTGCTCCATCCGCGTGCGGGAAGTGAGCGGGTCGCTCATCCATCCCCTTGGCTCGACGATCCTTGCCTCGAACGAGCGAATGATCGAGTCGTTCGACGCCGAGCTCGCACGATCGTCTGAGCCCCCGGCCTCGTTGCAGGAGCACGACCTTCGCTCGCTCCGGGCGTGGCCGTCCATGGCGCTCGCGCAGCATCCGCTCGTCGAGCACGACCCAGATCTCGGACGCGGGCTCGCCGCGATCCGCACGCGCTCGGGTGACGAGTTCAGCGCTTGGGATGGCAACGTCGGTCCGAGCCCCCACCTGGTTCTCGATGCGGCCGTGCTGTCCGCGACGGCCCTCGAGACCTGGGCGAAGTGCCCCGCGCAATATCTGTTCAGGTACGTGCTGCGGGTCCGCGAGCACGACGACATCTCCGATGTCGACGAGCTCGAACCGCGGCACCGGGGCTCGCTCGTCCACGAGGTGCTCGAACGACTGGGCCGCGAGCACATCGAGCGCCGCGATGCGCAGCCGCGACTGCCGTTCGACTCAGAAGTCCCTTGGGCTGTCGCGGCGAGTGACGCGGCCGAGCGCGTGGCCGACCAGGTGTTCACCGACTTCGAGCTGCTGGGTTCGGCGCCGTACCCGCTGCTCTGGCATGTGGAGAAGCGCCGCATCGTGCGCGATGTCTTGCGCACTCTTGCTTCCGATGAGACCGCGGCGCAGCTGCTCGGTGTCGAGCACAAGTTCGGGAGGGATGAGCAACCTCCGTTCATCCTCACTCTGCCGAGTGGACGGGTCCTCCACTTCTCTGGGGCGATCGATCGCGTCGATCGCCTCCACGACCGCCTGCCGCGTGATCGACTACAAGACTGGCCAGCGCGAGAACGAGAAGAACGTGCTCGCCGGCATCCGGTCCGGCCGGCTTGCTGCAGCTGCCGCTCTATGGGCTCGCCGCGCAGGCCGAGTTCGACCCTCACGCGCCGGTGTCTGCGGGCTACTGGTACGTGTCGGCGAAGGGCGGCTGGACCCAAGTCAGCATCCCGATCGAGGGCGAGGTCAAAGCGCGGTTCCTCGCGACGCTCGAAGCCATCGCCAGCGGCATCACCGATGGCATCTTCCCGGCAAACCCCGGTGACGAGGGTTGGTTCAACTTCGACCACTGCCAGTACTGCGCCTACGACCGGGTCTGCCCACCGGACCGCGATCGCTGCCTGGCTGCGCCTCAGCTCAGCGCCCGAGGTGCAGCCCTATGTCGAGCTGAGCGAGGTCGCGGGCGACAGCGGAGATGACGATGACTGAGGCCGCTCGCCGACCGGCTCGAGATCAGGCCGTCCGCGACACGGTGGCCACGAACCTCGACGACACGTTGTTCGTCGAGGCGGGCGCCGGATCGGGAAAGACGACAGTCCTGGTGAACCGAGTGTGCGCGCTCGTCGACGCAGGGACGGACATCAATCAGATCGCTGCGATCACGTTCACCGAGAAGGCCGCGGCCGAGCTCCGCGACCGCGTGCGCACCGAGCTCGCCGGCCGGCCCAGCACCACGCTGTCGGAACGAGCGCTGGCGACTCTCGGCGACGCGCCGATCTCCACGCTGCACTCGTTCGCGCGGCGTCTGCTCACCGAGCACGGCTTGGCGGTCGGCGTGCCACCTCGCTTCGAGGTGCTCGACCAGGTGGGCGAGGCGATCTACCTCGAGGCGCAGTGGCGAGCGTTGGCCACGCTGCTGTTCGACCCGGAAGGTCCACTCAGTGAGGTGGTCGCGAGAGCGGTCGAGCTGGGAATGACGCCGAAGCACTTCCGCGAGATCGTGACATCGCTGCACCAGAGCTACGACCGTCTCTCGGCCACGCACGAACGTTGGGTGTGGCCGACGCAGCCCGTTCGGCTGAGGCCGGTCGACTTGTCGGCTTACGTCGACGCGTTGCGGCAGATCCCAGTCGACGACGGTCCGCTCGCGGACCACGTGCGCCAGGCCGAGAACGTGGCGGACGACCTGGACCGAATCGACGTCGTGCAGGCTCACGTGAAGATCCCGACCACGAAGGTGGCGAAGCCGGCGCGTGATGAGCGCAAGGCGTTGCAGGTCGGCCTCCGTCGTGAGGTGATCACGCTGCTGGTTCCGGCGCTTGCGTCGGCGGTGCTCGATTGGGCGGCGACACGCACAAGTGAAGGTCAGCTGCTCTTCCAAGACCTCCTCGTGCTCGCGCGAGACGCGCTCTCGCGATCCCGACGTTCGTGCGGCGTGTCGGTCGCGATATGAGCGCATCCTCATCGACGAGTTCCAAGACACCGATCCGCTGCAGATCGAGATCGCCGTGCTGCTCGCTTCGTCCCGGCCTGACATCGCCACGCGGTCGTGGAGCGACGAGCCGCTCGCGGCGGCCGACGCGGGACGCCTCTTCTTCGTGGGCGACCCGAAGCAATCGATCTACCGCTTCCGCCGCGCTGACATCGACGTCTACGAGAGAGCGCAGACGGTGTTCGCCGGCGAACCGCTCCACCTCACCGAGAACTTCCGCACCGTGAGCTCAGTGGTCGACTACGTGAACGCCCTGTTCCACCCGTGGATGGCCACAAGCCCTGACGGAACGCAACCCGAATACGTGGCCCTCACCGCCCACATCGCCGATCACGACGAGTCCCCGAGCGTGACGACGATTGGTGACGAGGAGCCGGTGCCCGCCGCGCAGGTTCGGGCGGATGAGGCGGACGCGGTCGTACGCGTCATCGCGCTGGCGAAGGAAGCGGGCTGGCAAGTGCGCGATCCGAAGAGCCGCGAGCTCAGACCCGCGCAACACGGCGACATCGCGGTGCTCATGCCGACCCGTGCATCTCTGCCCGCCCTGGACCATGCCCTCGACGAAGCGGGCATCCCCGCTCGGGTCGAAAGCCGCACGCTCATCTGGAACACGGCTGAAGTGCGCGACCTGCTGGCAGTGCTGACCGCGGTGAGTGACCCGAACGATCAGGTGGCAATCGTGGCGGCACTGCGCTCCGCGAGCCTCGGCTGCTCCGATCACGATCTGGCGGAGTGGAAGTGGAGCAACGGATGGTGGTCCTACCTTTCTCCGGGCGAGCCCACCGTCGGGCCTGACAATCCGGTCGCGGCAGGACTGCGCCTGCTCCGGATGCTGCACGACGAGCGGTCGTGGCAGTCGATCGGCGAGACGGTCCGCCGAGTGATCGACGTGTGCCGCATGCGACAGCTCGCGTTCGCACACGGGCGCCCACGCGACCGTTGGCGTCGCATCGAGTTCGTGCTCGCGCAGGCCCGAGCGTTCGAGGAGGCCGGTGGCGCCTCGATCGAGGAGTTCGTCGCGTGGTGCCGGGACCAGGCCGAGCGGGACGTGTGGGTGAACGATGCGATCGCCCCTGATCCCGACGATGACGCCGTGCGCATCCTCACCGTGCATGCGTCCAAGGGGCTCGAGTTCCCGATCGTGGTGCTGATGGGGTTGAACTCGAAGTACCAGAGCGTCGGGCCCGCGATCCTGTGGGGGAGTCACGGCCCCGAGGCGAAATGCGGGTCCAACGAGACCCGCTTCGAAACGGCCGGATATGAAGGACTCTGGACCTTCGAGAGAGAGGCGTTGAAGGCCGAACGGGTGCGGCTCACCTACGTCGCCATGACGAGAGCATGCGACCGCCTCGTGGTGAGCCTGTTTCGGCCGATGCATGAGACCCTGGCCCACGACGTCGCCGCCCATGCCCCGCTGGTCGAGGTGCTCGACCCGCCCGAGCTGACCGCGCGGATCGACGACGAGGTCTCGGTCCCGCCGACCGACGGGATGCTCGCGCAGCGCGACGCCTGGATCGCAGAACGAGCGGCTGCGATTTCCTCGCTCGGGCGATCTCCCGCAGTCGCCGCGACGCGGGTCAAGGCCGCGGCGAACGTGCTCGCCACTGACGGAGGCGTCGACGACGATTCGGACGAGGACGACGCCGACGTGGTGGAGCCGACTGCGGACGAGGCGGACGACCGGGTCGACGATCAGCCGCCGTGGAGGCGGGGGCGAGCCGGCACCGCCATCGGTCGGGCCGTGCACGCGGTGCTGCAAACGGTCGACCTCGCGACCGGCGATGGCGCGGACTCGCTCTCTGTCGCGCAGGCGGCGGCCGAGGGAGTACCGGCCCTCGCAAGTGAGATCGAACGGCGGGTGCGCCAGGTGCTCGAGGCTCCGAGCGTCAAGGAAGCCGTGGCGAGCGGTCGCTACTGGCGGGAGGTGTTCCTCGCCGCGCCGGTCGAGGGCCGAGTGCTCGAAGGCTTCATCGACCTGCTCTACGAGGACGCCGCAGGCGAGCTGGTCGTGGTCGACTACAAGACCGACGGCGTGCGCGCCGACGTCGACGCGGACGAGGCGGTCGCTCGCTACCGGTTGCAAGGCGCGGCGTATGCGCTGGCGGTGTCCTCGTCGCTCGGCCGTCCGGTGAGCCGTTGCGTGTTCCTCTTTGCGAACCCGACGCGTTGGTTCGAGCGCGAGCTTCCCGACTTGGCGACGGCGTGCGAAGAGGTCGCGGGGTTGGTCGCCTCAGCCTGACCGCGCCGCGAGCGCGCGAGCCCGCAAGTCCGACACGCCGTGCTCGAGTCCTTCGGGATCGCGGAAGATCGCGCTTCCCGCGACCAGCAGGTTGGCACCCGCGCTGACGGCGCCGGCCACGGTGGTCGGGCCGATGCCCCCGTCGACCTCGATGCCGACGTCGTGGCCGCTCGCCTCGATCATTCGTGCGACCTCGGCGATCTTCGACTCCATCGTGGCGATGTACTTCTGGCCACCCCATCCGGGGTTCACCGTCATCACGAGCACGTGGTCCACCAGGTCGAGCACGTGAGCGACTGCGGACGGAGGGGTGGCGGGGTTGATGGCCACCGCGGCTCGCGCCCCCAGCTCGCGAGCTGCGCCGAGCGTGCGATGGAGGTGGCGGGTGGTCTCGGCGTGCACGATCAGCGTCTCGCAGCCCGCGTCGTACATCGGCTTGAGCATCTGCTCGGGCGTGTTGATCATCATGTGCGCTTCGAACGGCACGCTCACGACCGGGCGGATCGCCGCGATCGTGTCGGCGCCGAACGTGATGACCGGCACGAACTGCCCGTCCATCACGTCGAACTGGATGCGGTCGCATCCCGCCTTCTCGAGCTCGATGCAGCCCTCGGTGAGCCGGCCCTGGTCGACGGGGAGCACCGATGGGACGATCGCGATGTCGCGCACGCCATGAGGCTACGCCGCGAGCCGTACGCTCGGTCGGTGCCCACCCTCCGGCTGCGGCCCTCTTCGATGGCCGCGGGCGGCTCGGCGCTCGCCCGAGACGACGACGGCCGAGTCGTGTTCGTCGACGGAGCGCTGCCGGACGAGCTCGTCGAGGCCGAGGTGTTCGACGAGCACACGGACTACGCGCGCGCTGCCGTCGTCCAGGTCATCGAGCCGGCCGAGGGGAGAGTGACCCCGCCGTGTCCCTACGTCGGCGCGGGTTGCGGGGGCTGCGGCTGGCAACACATCGCACCCGAGGTGCAGGTCGAGCTGAAGCGCGACATCGTCCTCGACGCGCTACGGCGAATCGGGCGACTGAGCTCCGCGGAGGTATCGCCGGGCCAGCCGTTGCCATCGACTGGCTACCGCACGACCGTTCGGATGGGTGTGCGCGACGGGCGCGCCGCGTTTCACGGCCATCGCAGCCACGAGCTCCTCCCGATCGACGAATGCCTCGTCGCGCACCCGTTGCTCCACGACCTCATCGCGGGCGGACGTTACGAAGGAGCGACCGATGTGACGCTGCGCTGCGGCGCGGCGACGGGGGAGCGGCTCGTCCTCGCCTCTCCGCACGCGCACGGGGTGGAGGTTCCCGAGGGCGTCGTGGTCATCGGTGCGAACGAGGTGAAGAAGGGGCGCACTGCCCGCATCCACGAGGTCGTGGGCGGCCGGCGGTTCCTCATCTCGGCGACGTCTTTCTTCCAGGCCCGCACCGATGGCGCACAGGCGCTCGTCGATGCGGTGGGCCAGGAGTTCGTCGACGAGGACGAGGCGGGCACGTTCGTCGATGCCTATTGCGGCGTCGGCCTGTTCGCCGGGTTGCTCGGCGCCGGCCGCAAGATCGTCGCCGTCGAACGGCACGGGCCGGCGGTGCGCGACGCACGCGACAACCTCGGCCGCGACGCCCAGGTCGTGCGGGCCGAGATCGCGGCCGTGGGATCCCGTTCCCGCCCGGGTCGTGGTCGCCGATCCAGCCCGCCCGGGCCTGGGCGGCAAGGCGGCCGCTCGCCTCGCGGCCACCGGGGCGACCCGTCTCGTGCTCGTGAGCTGCGATCCGGCCTCCCTCGCCCGGGACGTGGGCGTGCTCACCGGGCTGGGCTTCGTGCACCGCCGCTCCACCTTGGTCGATCTGTTCCCCCACACCCCCCACGTCGAAGTCGTCACGAGGTTCGACCGGCTGGCCTGAAATGAACGGCCTGACGACATCCACGTGATCCAAGCCGCGCCTCGGCGACGTATCTAGACCGTGACGGCCGAGTCGCTACGCGACGCGAGTGACGCGACCCTCGTCGTCGCCATCGCGCGCTACCGACAAGACGCCCTCGCCGAGGCCTACCGGCGGCACGCGGGGGCGGTCTACGGCCTGGCCCGGCGTCTCCTCGCGAGCGAGTCGCTCGCGGAGGAGGTCACCCAAGAGGTCTTCCTGCGGATTTGGAACCATCCCGATCGCTTCGAGCCGGGGCGAGGGTCACTGCGGTCCTATCTGCTCGCCCAGACGCACGGCCGGTCGGTCGACGTGCTGCGCTCGGAAGGCGCGCGTCGCCGCCGCGAGGAGCGGGAGGCTCGGGCGACTGCAGAAGGCGGCTACGACCTCGAGCACGAGGTCTGGGATCTCGCCACGGCCGAACGGGTGAGAGAGGCGGTCTCGTCGCTGCCCGAAGGCGAGCGCCGGGCGATCGAGCTCGCGTACTTCGGTGGCCACACCTACCGTGAAGTCGCGAGCATGTTGCGGGAACCAGAAGGAACAGTGAAGAGCCGTATCCGTTCCGGGTTGAAACGGATGCGGACACACCTCGTCGACATCGGCACAGGAGGGCCGTCATGGACCGACGCCTGACCTCCACCGAGATGGACGAGCTACTGGGCGCCTACGCGCTCGACGCGGTGGATGCGGACGAGCGCGAGCAGATCGAGGACTACCTCGAGGAGAACCCGCGGGCCCGGGCCGAGGTGGCCGAGCACCGTGAGGTGGCCGCGATGATGTCGCTCGCCGGCGGGCGAGCTCCCGACGGTGTGTGGGATCGCATCGCCGACACGATCTCCGCCGAGGTGCCGCCGGAGCTGCGGCTCGCGCCCGTGGTGCCGATTGAGACAAAGCGCCGCTCGCGGTGGCCGGCTGTCCTGGGGTCGGTCGCCGCGGCGGCGATCGTGGTCCTCGGCCTGACGGTCGTGCGCCAGGGCCAGGAGATCGACGACCTGAACGAAGCGGTCGCGGCCGACTCTCTCGTCGTGGGTGCCGCTGAAGCGATGACCGATCCCAACGCGCGTCTCACCGCGCTGCGCACTGATGACGGGGTGGCCATGGCCGACGTGGTGGTGCAGCCCGACGGGCAGGGCTACCTCGTGCCGCGCACGATGCCCACCCTCGCGTCCGATCGCACCTACCAGATGTGGGGCATCATCGGCGATGAGGTCATCTCACTCGGCGTACTCGGCAACGAGCCCACCGTCTCGGCATTCAGCACCGATCCGAACGTCCAAAGCGTCCTGATCACCGACGAGGTCGCGGGCGGCGTGGCGGTGACGCAAGAGGTGCCGGTCAGTCAGGGCGAGCTGGCCTGACCGTCAGCGCCGCGACCGCCGCGGAGTCGAGGTACTCGTCGATACGCGTGACGCGTCCATCGTGCACGCGTCCGACGATGCACGCCGGCATCGAGAACGGCTGACCGCTCGGTGCGACGCCCTTGCCGACGTGCTGCTGCACGAAGCCGCCCTCGAACGTCGAACGACGCACATCCTCGTAGTGCCATCCCTTGACGTGGTCGATCACCCAGCGCAGCACGACGAGGTTCTGTTCGACGGCCTGCTCGACCTCGTCGTTGTTGTGCCAGACAACGGCGTCAGGGGCGTAGATGCGACGGATGGCCTCCACGTCGCCTGCCTCGATCGCGGCAAAGAAGCGGGCTGCGACTGCTTCGACCTCAGCGGCGGAATCGGCCATTCGCGGACGCTATCCGGCGAATGGGAGTGCGGGTCGGGCCGGTGCGAGACTGTCTCCCGGCATGAGCCTCGCGACCTCCGAACCTCCCGCTCCGCCGCCGGCCGGAGAGCACCCCACGCCGGTACGAGCGGTGGCCATCGCGGTCGTCGTCGCGATCGTGCTGCTCGGGGTCGCGGCGTTCTTCGCGGTTCGTGCGCAGTCCGACGAGGCCGCCGATGACGGCTGGGGCGGACGAGCTGCTCAGCGAGCCGTACGCGAAGCCCGACTTCACCCTGACCGACACCGAAGGTCGCCCGTACGACTTTCGCGCCTCGACCGACGGCTTCGTGACGCTCCTCTTCTTCGGCTACACGAGCTGCCCTGACGTGTGCCCGCTGCACATGGGCAACATCGCGACCGTGTTGCGCGAGGTCTCCGGGGAGGTCGAGGAGAAGGTGAAGGTCGTGTTCGTGACGACCGACCCGGCGCGCGACACCCCCGCGGTGCTTCGCGAGTGGCTCGATCGGTTCGATTCCCGATTCATCGGGCTCACCGGCACCCCGGAGGAGATCCTCGCGGCCGAGCGGGCCGCGCAGGTGCCTGAGGCGCAGCTCGAGATCCAACCGGCCGACGAGAGCTACATCGTGGCCCACTCCAGCCAGGTGCTCGCCTACTCGCTGGATGACCGAGCCCACCTCGTGTATCCGTTCGGTGTCCGTCAGTCCGATTGGGCGGGCGACCTCCCGCGCCTCGTCACGAGCGAGTGGCAGTCGTGAGCTTCTGGTGCCAGGCCCTCAAGGAGCCGTGGTCCTGGCAGTTCCGCGCCTACCCCGGCGTGTGGTTGGTGGCGGGCCTCCTCGCGTTCGCGTACTTCCGCGCGGTGTGGCGACGTCACCGGCGTACGCGGACGCCGATCGATCGCCGCAAGGCGCTGTGGTTCGCGCTCGGATGGGCGGTGTTGTGGCTCGCGAGCGACTGGCCGCTCGCGACGCTCGGCGCCAGCTACCTCGCGTCGGCCCACATGGTGCAGTACATGCTGTACACGCTCGTGGCCGCGCCGCTGCTGGTGTTGGGCACACCCGAGTGGATGGCGCGTCGGGTTGCCGAGCGGCTCCGCCTCTACCGCGCCCTGCGGTTCATGGCGCGGCCAGTCGTGGCCGCGATCGCGTTCAACGTCGTGCTGCTCGTGACCCACACGCCGATCGTCGTCGACAACGTGCGCACGACCCAGCTCGGAGGCTTCGCGCTCGACGTGCTCTGGCTCGCGTCGGGCGTGATCTTGTGGCAGCCATTGATAAGCCCGTTGCCCGAGCTCATCCACAAGTCGTTCCCGGTGCGAATGGTGTACCTGTTTCTCGCCGCCGGTGTGTTCGCGATGATCCCCGGCGGCTTCCTGACGTTCTCGAGCTTCCCGCTCTACCGCACCTACGAGCTCGCGCCCCGCATCCAAGACTTTGGTGCGCTTTCCGATCAGCAGCTCGCCGGAGCGATCATGAAGATCGGCAACATCCCGATCGTCTGGACCGTGATGGCCGTGCTGTTCTTCCGATGGGCGACCGTCGAACGAGACGACCCGCCGTCGCGCCGCGAGGTGAGCTCGTCACCGCAGACCACCGCACCCGGGGGGTAGGGTCGGCGCCGGGAGGGAGGGGCGATGCGACGTCTGGCGCTGCTGATCGCGCTGTTGCTCGTGGTGGCGGTCGCCTTCGCGACACCGGCGGGTGCGGTGAACCTCACCGGAGGATGCGAGGGATCCGCGGTCTCGCTCTCCGAAGACGGCGACGAGGTCATGGCGTTCACCGCTCCGAGCGACGAGCCCGGCACGAAGAGCAACCCCGTGCTCGTCGACTACGACGGCACCGTGGCGTACGAGGGCTCCGGTCCCGTGATGCTCGACAACAGCTGGAGCGTCAAGGTCGGTGGTGTGCCGGTCAAGTCTGGAGGCGACGACAACGCCGGCGGCAACTCGACGACCGAGGGCGTGGCTGAGGTCGCTGACTACCTTCCGTTCGAGGTCACCGGGCTGTTCTACGTGTCAGGTGAGATCTCCGGCGACGGTGCGTCGTGCGCCGGCAACGGCTACGTGAAGCTCATCGGATCGCCTCTCGGCACGGTGCCCTGGATCGCCGCGCTCGGCCTGATCCTCGTCGGTCTGGTGCTCGGGTTCTTCGCGTTCCCGAAGGCGGCCGCCGCCAGCGCACTCCCGGCGATGTCACTCCCGCCCGACGACCTGCCGAGTGCGCCCGCGCCTCCTCCGCCGCCTCCTCCTGCTGCTGCTTCGTCCGCTCCTCCTACTCCTCCCGCGCCGCCGCCCCCGCCGCCCGAAAGCAACGTCACATGACACGCGACCGGCACCCGATTCGTGGCTTCTTCGCGGGACTGCTCGTCGGCCTCGGTGTCGTGATCATGCTCGTGATCTACGCGAAGGCGGCCTACACGACCCCCTGGCCCCTGCTCGGCATCGTCGGCGCGTTCGCGGTCGTCGGAGTGTTGGTAGGGCTGTTCGGCCCGACACGCGGGAAGCGCGCCGCCGGTCCTACAGGCCCAGCTGTTCCTCCAGCATCCGGTGGAAGTGACGGATCTTCGTCTCCTGATACAGCGACAGCGTGACCCCGGGCTTCACTGCGGCCTTCAGCCCGCGCTGCACACTCGGCAGGTTGAACGCGTCCTGATTGAAGACGCGCGCGAGGAAGCCGAGCTCGGGCGCGTCAGTCCAGCTGTCGTCTGCGCCCAGCCAGTGGATCGCAGCCGCGGGCGGCCGCTCGCCTGAGTAGGGCGAGAGGAACATGCACTCCATGATCGATTCCTCGTGGTTGTCGCCGTTCGGCCGGAACCGGTAGACGATGCGGTTGTACGCACCCCACGGGTGGAAGTTCGGGAACAGCGTGTAATAGAAGCTGTCGACGAGCTCCGCGTCGGACAGCTCCTCCGCCGCCTCGACGCCGATGACCGGCGCCAACGACATCCGGGCACCCGCCGCCGCCGCTTGGCGCGCCGTCATCCCGTCCGCGAGCGCGAACGCGGGAGGCTCATCGAGGCGACGGTCCGTCATGGCGTCGAACTTCTCTTGCTCGGTCGGCGCCCACGAGAGGTGAGGGCTCGGCGTGCCGTTCGGCGTGATCGCCCGGCTGAACGTGCCGAACACGTCGTACTGAGAGTTCGCGTCGCCGATGCCCGCGAGCAGCTGCGGGTGCGTCGCGACGACGTGGAACGCCTCCATGAACGCCTCTTGGGCGACCTTCCAGTTGCAGCGCAGGATCTTCGCGACGTGCGCCTGCTTGAACCGCCGTTCGAGCGGCCAGCGTTCGAAGTGCGCGTCGAGGTCGCCGACGTGCTCCTCGAACGACCGGCAGCTGGGGTCGAAGTTCACGAACACGAACCCGCCCCACGTGCCGACGCGCAGCTCGGGAAGGTGGAACTCGTCGCGATCGACGTGCGGGAAGTCCCACTCCGCCGGGATCTGCTTCAACGAGCCATCGAGGTTCCAGCAGTAGCCGTGAAACGGGCAGCGAAGCTCGAGCGCGGGGCCGCCGTCGTCGCGGATCAGACGGCCGCGATGTAGGCACGAGTTGACGAACGCCTTGATCGTGTCGGGTGCGGATCGCACCACCAGCACCGAAAGGCTGGCGATCGTGTACACGACGGTGTCGCCGACCTCGGGCAGGTCCTCTTCACGGCAGGCCATCTGCCAGACGCGCTTCCATAGCCGCTCGACCTCCAGGTCGTGGAACGCGCGGCTGGTGTAACGCTCGATGGGCTTGTCGTCGTCGCCGAGGTAGGCGGGGGACTCGAGTCGCAGCACCGGCGGCACCGGATGGGTGTCGGTGTCGAGCAGCTCTTGATACGACACGCCATGCGAGCGGGCCTGGCCGGGTTCGGTCACGATCGTCATGCGGGTGCTCCTCGTGACGGGGTCGCCGAGCCCGCCATCCAACCGCACAGCTGAGGGTCGGCCGTGCGGAGCGCTCCCGACAGCCAGCGGCCGCGGGCGTCGAAGTGGCCCTCCTGCCCGTCCTTGGTCACGGTGACCGTGCCGTTCTCGTTGAGGTCATAGAGCGCGCCGCTCATGGGATGACGGATCTGCCGCACGGCGCCACTTTTGCAGAACTAGAGGTCGACGGGTCCGGCACTGGTGCGCAACCTCGCGGTGAGCGCACCGTCTCCCTCGCTGAGCTCCACCTCGTCACAGGACACCGCGTGCAGCAGGCGTCTGAGCTCGGCTGCCTCCGGATCGACGATGGTCAGCGCGTCGAGCGTGCCGCCCGGCGGCGCACTGTCCGACGGATGCGGTGAGGCACCCCAGTCGATGAGGAACGGCCAGCGGTCACCGATCGGTCGCCCCGGCACCATCGCGACGTGCCAGCTGAGTGTGGTTCCGTCGGGCGTGGTCCTCGTCATCGCTCTCGGCTCTGTCGGCCACCCGGCCGCCGTGAGCACCGCGCACGCCCGATCGATGTCGTCGGTGCGAATCGCCCAGCTGCGAAGCTCGGGGCCCTCGAGGGTGGCGAGGATCGCACCGAACCCGGCCGGTTCGTCGAGCGCGGGATCGGGTCCGATCACCTCGAGGTACACGCCGGGTCCGAGACCGAGCAGCGCGTTCGCGGTGCCCATGCCGGGGTGGGCGCCGCCCGAGGCCGCCCGCGCGCCGGTGAGCGACTCGAGCCGGTCCACGCCCGCAGCGAGATCCGGGACGGCCCACATCAAGTGGTCGATCGCGGCCATTCCCGCGATCCTAAGGACATGAGCGATGTCCCCACGGAGGTCACTGACTGGTGCACGCGCTTCGCCGACGCACTCGGCACCGACCCGCCGTCCGCCGCCGAGATCGAGACCCTGCTCGCGTTGGCGGGGGTCGCCGCACATGCGTCGCAGCGGCAGTCCGCGCCGGTGGCGTGCTGGCTCGCGGCGCGGGCGGGGGTCGACCCGGAGCGCGCTCACGAGATCGCCCTGCGCCTCTGAGACCCGCCGGGCGTAGGGTGCGCACATGACCGAAGGACAAGAGAAGTACAACCGGGGGCTCGATGGCGCGGAAGCGGTCATCGGCATGGTGAAGGACGATCAGTGGGAGGCGCAATCGCCGTGCGAGAGCTGGAAGGCGAAGGATGTCGTCGGGCACCTCGTCGGCGGCTTGAAGATGGTGTCGTCGCTCGCGACCACTGGTGAGATGGGCGGGGACCGGTCGCCGGATCTGCGCGCCCTTGCCGGTGACGACCCGAAAGCGACGTTCAAGGCCGAGCGCAAGGCGATGTCGGCGGACCTCACGCCGGAGAACCTCGCGAAGACGGTCAACAGCCCGTTCGGGGCGATGCCGCTCGATCAGTTCCTGAGCGTGATCACGCTCGATGCGCTCGTGCACACGTGGGACCTGAGCAAGGCGATCGGCCACGACGTGAAGCTCGACCCCGACCTCGTGCATCAAGGCTTCGAGCAGATCAAGCCGATGGACGCGATGCTGCGTCAGCCCAACCTCTTCGACGCCAAGGTCGAGCCCCCCGCCGGCGCCGACGAGCAGACGCAGCTCATGGCGTTCCTGGGTCGGAAGGTCTGACCACCGAGATTCCGTACGTGCGCGACCTCGAGGTCGTGTACGGACGGGTCGAGTCGGTGTCGCCGCTCATCCGTCGAGTGGTGGCGGAGAACCCGAGTCGCTTCACGTATCTGGGCACGGGCACCTACATCGTCGGCAGGGGCGAGGTCGCGGTGATCGACCCCGGGCCCGCGCTCGACGCCCATGTCGATGCGATCATCGCCGCGCTGGAACCGGGCGAGCGCATCACGCACATGGTCGTCACCCACACCCACTCTGACCACTCGCCGGCGACGCGGGCGCTGGGTGAACGCACGGACGCGCCCACGTGGGGCTTCGGTCCTCATGGCCCGCTGCCCGACGACGATCCTGCAGACCGCATCGTGTTCGGCGACGACGAGGCCGATCGCGCGGACACTTTCCGTGACGGGGACGTGCTGCGCGAGGCCGCGGACACGGCGTTCACACCGGACTGGCACATCGGACACGGAGACGTCATCGACGGGAAGGGGTGGACGCTCGAGGCGATCCACACCCCGGGGCACACGTCGAACCACCTGTGCTTCGCGCTGCGCGAGGAGTCAGCGGTCTTCACGGGCGATCACGTGATGGGTTGGTCCACGAGCGTGATCGGCCCGCCCGACGGCGACGTCGCGCAGTACCTCGGCAGCCTGCGCCTCCTGCTCGGTCGGGACGACGCCACGTACTGGCCGACGCACGGGCCGCCGGTCACTGATCCCCATGGGCTGGTGCGGGCGTTCCTCGCCCACCGAGCCGAGCGCACCCGCCAGATCCTGGTCGGGCTGGGCGGCGGGCCGGCGACGATCGCCGACCTCGTCCCGGTCATGTACGCCGACGTGGACAAGGGCCTCTGGAGGGCGGCGGCGGCCTCGACCTACGCCCATCTGCTGATGCTGATCGACGAGGGCCGAGTCGAGGCCGATGGCCCGCCCCGGCGCACGGCCCGATACCAGCTCGTCTGAGGCATTCACGAGATCCGAGAAGGGGGCCTTGTCAAGAGCCTTAAGGTGGCTTAACATCACCCTCGTGTTCGTCTGCGCCTGCAAGCGGGTCACCGACCGTACGGTCGAGGCCGCAGTGGCATCTGGCGCGGATTCGGTCGGCGAGGTCGGCGCTCGCTGCGGTGCCGGCATCCGGTGTGGCGGCTGCCACCCGTACATCCAAGGGGTCCTCGAGGTGCGCTCTGCAGCACCCGAGGCCATGGTCGCTGCCTGACCGATAGGGTCCGAACCCATGAAGGGCGAGGACGCGATCATCGATCTGCTGAACGAGGTGCTGACCGCTGAGCTCACCGCGGTCAACCAGTACTTCCTCGACGCGAAGATGTGCGCGAACTGGGGCTACGACCGCCTCGCCGTCGCACTTCCGCGACGAGTCGATCGACGAGATGAAGGACGCCGACGTGCTCATCGAGCGCATCCTCTACCTCGAGGGCCTCCCGAACCTGCAGCGACTCGGTGTCGTGCGGGTCGGCGAGACCGTGCCCGAGAAGATCACGCTCGCGCTCGATCTCGAGCGTGAGGCGATCGAACGGCTCAACAACGGCATCGTCCTGTGCCTCGAGCGCAGCGACGACGGCACGCGCGAGCTCCTCGAGGACATCCTCGAAGGCGAGGAAGCGCACGCCGACTGGCTCGAGACGCAGCTCGAGCTCATCCGCCAGATCGGCGAGGCGCACTACCTCGCGCAGCAGGTGCACGGCTGAGCACAGCCGAGGTCCGCTGGGATCCACCTGGGGAGGGCGCGTGGTGGTTCACCCGCGAGCACTTCCCGGTTCCCGTCACAGCTCTGTTCGCGGAGCTCTTCCCGGCGAGCACGGTGGGATGGGTGCGGGGTGCGAAGCGATACGGCCTGCCGATCCCGTCGCCGCGCTTCGCGGCGGTGAACGGCTGGTTCTACTACTCGAGTGGTCCCGACGACTCGTCGTCGCTCGACGAGCAGGAGCGCGTCGCGGCGCAGACGCTCGACGCCGCGACATGGCGCGACGAGGTGGCGCGGTGGTTCGACGAGGAACGGCCGCCCATCGTCGCGGCGAACCTCACACTGCAAGCCGAGCACCTCGAGAGCGCGAGCGACGCCGCGTTGGCCGACCACCTCCGTCGAGCCGTCGCGCACTTCGTCGCGGTGTCGCCGCTGCACTTCGAGCATGCCGGCTTCGACATTGCAGCGGGTCGTCTCTTCCAGGCGGCGAAAGAGTGGGGCGTGCCGCCCGAGCGCGTCGCGGCGTTGCTGGCCGGCGCATCTCCCGCGACCGCCGCGGCGCGTGACCACATCGGCCGGATAGCCCTCGCCCTCACGAAGCTTCCCGAGTCGATGGACGACCTGCGTGCGTCAGCGGAGGCTTCCTCGGCGCTCGACGACTACCTCCGCGAGCACGGGTGGCGGGTCATCGACGGCAACGACCTCGCAGGGCCGACCGTCGGGGAGAGGCCGCAGCTGATCGTTGCCGGCGTGCGTTCTCGGATGAACTCTGCGCCGTCGAACGCGTCCCCCGATGTCGACTCGGTGCGCGCGATGGTCCCCGAGGACGAGCGATCGCGGTTCGACGAGCTGCTCGCTGACGCCCGCGCCACGTACGCGTTGCGCGACGACGACAACGCGATGTGCTTCGTCTGGCCGCTCGGGCTGATTCGTCGCGGTGTGCTCGAGGCCGGGCGGCGGCTTGCCCAACGAGGACGGCTGGGCACGCCCCTCGACTTGTTCGAGGCGACGACCGACGAGATCGACGCTCTGCTCGCCGGGTCTGGTCCGGCGGCCGACGTCCTCGCTGAACGTCGCAACGCGCGGAACTCGGCTGCGCACCTGGAGCCACCGATGCAGCTCGGCGAGTACATCCCACCGCCGTCGGTCGAGCTGCCGCCGCACGTGGCCGAGCTCGTGGCTGCGCAGGGCGCCTACCACGCTGCTGCGGGCAACCGATCAGCCGGGCCGATGGCGGGCCTCGGCATCGGCGATGTGCCGGCGCGTGGGCCGGCACGCCTCCTCGACCACACGCTCGACGCCGTCGATCGCGTCGAGCCCGGCGATGTGCTCATCGCCGTCACGACCACCTGCAACCTCAACGCGATCTTTCCGCTGCTCGCGGCCGTCGCGACCGAGGAGGGCGGGCTGTTCAGCCATACGGCTCTGCTCGCTCGCGAGCTCGGCATTCCCGCCGTCGTCGGTGCGTCCGGGCTGTTCGCGAAGATCAGTGACGGCGACATCGTCGAGGTCGACCCGATCGCCGGCGTGGTGAGGGTGATCGACCGGGGCTGACGGCAGTACCGTCGTGTCATGCCGGTCGTCGCGCACGAAGCCAAGCAATACCAGCGAATCTCGGTCGCGCCGCTCACGGGTGCGCTCGGCGCCGAGGTGTCGGGAGTCCAGCTCCGGGACCTCGACGACGAGGTGGTGTCCGAGCTGCACGACGTGTGGCTCGAGCACAAGGTGCTGTTCTTCCGCGATCAGGAGCTGACCCGCGACGAGCATGTCGCGTACGGCCGCCGATGGGGCTCGCTCGAGCAGCACCCGTTCACGCCCAACGAGGCAGAGCATCCCGAGATCGTGGTGCTCGAGTCGACACCCGAGCGCTTCTACGCCGCGGAGCAGTGGCACTCCGATGTGACGTGGCGAGCGTGCCCCTCGCTCGGCTCGATCTTGCGAGCGATCGTCGTGCCGCCGGTCGGCGGCGACACCTGTTGGTCGAACATGGAGCTCGCCTACGAGCAGCTGCCCGACCCGATCAAAGAGCAGATCGAAGGCAAGCAGGCGGTGCACTCCTTCGTGAAGGTGTTCGGTCGGCGTCTGAGTGAGGAAGAGCGCGAGCAGAAGCGCCAAGAGTTCCCCGACCAGCTGCACCCGGTCGTGCGCACCCATCCCGAGACCGGACGGCGCTCGCTCTACGTGAACGCGCCGTTCACGATGCACATCGTGGACATGGAGCCCGAGGAGTCGGAGCGGGTGCTCGACGTGCTGTACCGGCAGGCGTCAGTGCCGCAGTTCCAGTGCCGATTCCGGTGGGCGCCCGGCAGCGTTGCCCAGTGGGACAACCGCTGCACCCAGCACTACGCGGTGCCCGACTTCGCCGGCCAGCACCGCCGCATGGAGCGCGTCACCGTCGAAGGCGACCGCCCCCGCTGACCCCCGCTGAATTTCTTGGCGCCGCCGGGTACCAGAGCCCCGGACGCGCCAAGAAGAACCGGCCCTCGCCGTTACTCGGGGTCGTTCTCGTGGCCGGGAGGGCGGCGCAACAACCCGCGGTAGGCGTCGATCGGGCTCGCCTTGCCGTCGACGACGGCTTGGATCGCCTCCGCGATGGGCATCTGGATGTCGTAGCGCGCCGCCAGCTCGACCGCAGTCGACGCGGTGCGCACGCCCTCGGCGACCATGTTCATGCTCGACAGGATCTCGTCGAGCGAGCGGCCCTTTCCGAGCTCCTCGCCGACTGTGCGGTTGCGGGAGAACGGGCTCACGCACGTCGCCACGAGGTCGCCCAGTCCCGCGAGCCCCGCAAACGTCGACGGCTCACCGCCCATCGCGACGCCGAGCCGCGTGATCTCGGCGAGCCCCCGCGCGATCACCGTTGCGCGCGTGTTGTCGCCGACGCCGAGCCCCTGCGCCATCCCCGTCGCGAGCGCGATCACGTTCTTGAGCGCACCGCCGACCTCGGCGCCGATCACGTCGTGGTTCGTGTAGAGGCGGAACACTCCGCGCGCCAATGCCCGTTGGATCGCGGCCGCGACCGACAGATCTTCGGTCGCGATCACGCTGGCCGCCGCGTGCCCGGCCATGATCTCCCGGGCGAGGTTGGGGCCGCTCAGCGCGACGGCGGGCCGGCCGGGGAGCACCTCGCTGATGACCTGCGGTCATCCGCAGGAGTGATCCCGACTCGAAGCCCTTGCTCAGGCTGACGATCGGGATCCACGGGTGCACGTACGGCTTGGCTTCCTCCAGCACGCTGCGGAAGCCCCGGGTCGGCACGCCCACGATCAACAGCTCGGCGTGGCGAGTGGCCTCCTCGAGGTCGGCGGTGGCCCGCAGCCGGTCGGGGAGCGGGAAGCCGGGCAGATAGCTCTTGTTCGTGTGGTCGCGGTCGACCTCCTCAGCCACCGACGCGTCGCGTGCCCACAGCAACGTCGGATTGCGGAGGGACGTCAACGACGCAACGGTCGTCCCCCAGGAGCCTGCCCCCAGCACGGTCACTTGCATGCGGCAGTCTCGCGCCTCAGGGCTCGGCGAGGAACCCGACGACGTCGGGCATCGCGCCGGGATCCTGGACGATGAACAGATGCCCTCCCTCGTAGCCGCGCAGCTCGGCGTTCGCTGATGTGCTCGGCGATGTACACGCTGTTCGCCTTCGGGGCGATGCCGTCGTACTCGCCGTACGCGACGAGCGTTCGGCAGGTGATGCGATCGAGGCGGGCGGAGACGTCGTGATGCCTGCGCGCCATCAGCTGCTCGTGCGCTCCCCGTAGCTCGACATCGGACTTCGTCGCGCCGGCCGAGTCCGCTCGCATGCGAACGAGGGCTTGGTCGAATGGGTGCTCGGCAAGCCACTCAGGCGTGTACCGGCTGTCGAGGATGTGCAACCCGATCTCGTTGCGCTCGGCTTCCGGGAGCGAGGCCAGCTCGTGGAGTGGATACGAGGAGCCTCCGGCCCCGCCTGCAGATGTGCACAGCAGCACCAGGCGCTCGACTCGATCGGGAGCGGTGACCGCCACCTCTTGCGCGAGCATCCCGCCGAAGCTGATGCCGGCCATGCGACATGTGGTCCACCCGACGTGATCGAGGAGCCCGAGCACGTCCTGAGCAAGGTCGGCCATCGCGTACGGCTTCGCCAC
The DNA here is from genome assembly GCA_963747215.1 of uncultured Acidimicrobiales bacterium. GTDB lineage: Bacteria > Actinomycetota > Acidimicrobiia > Acidimicrobiales > DATKAS01 > DATKAS01. Next base: position 93,861 of record CAVVET010000022.1, on the reverse strand, counting down.
CGCGGCGCTGCGCCCGAGCCCGCGCGCGTCGAAGGCGAGCACGTCGAGGTCGTTGCGGAGCCGGCCCAAGATCGGGGCGGCGGTTTCGAGCGTCGCGCCTGATCCGTTCAAGAACAGCACCTCAGGTCCGTCCCCCGCCCGTTCGTAGTAGAGGTCGACCCCGTTGATCCGTGCTGTCGGCATCGCCGCACCCTACGCGGGGGTGCCATCATCGGACCCGTGGGGGAAGTGCTTTCGATCGGTCAGATCTTCACGAGCCTCGCTCAGGAGGATCCGAGCTTCCCGTCGGTGACCTGCGACGGCACGACGGTGACGCGGAGCGAGCTCGAACGACGGGCGAACCGTCTCGCGCGCGCGTACGCCGAGCTCGGTGTCCAGCGAGGCGACTTCGTGACGATCGGCCTGCCCAACTCGATCGAGTTCTACGAGGCGACGATCGCAGCGTGGAAGCTCGGCGCCGTGCCGCAGCCCGTTTCGGCGAAGCTGCCGGCGCGCGAACGCCAGGCGATCGTCGAGCTCGCCGACCCGGCGATCGTCGTCGGCGCCGACGAGGTCGACCACCCCGGCCGCGTGTGCGTTCCCGCCGGGTACGTCCCCGATTCGTCACTCGACGACGCGCCACTTCCTGACGTGGTGTCGCCCTCATGGAAGGCGCCGACCTCGGGGGGCAGCACGGGTCGACCGAAGCTGATCGTCGCCGGGGCAGGAGGGCAAGTTCGATCCCGATCTCCTCGCGATGGTGTTTCGGATGGAGCGCGACGACTGCCACCTGGTGCCCGGGCCGCTGTATCACAACGCGCCGTTCAGCCTCTCGACGGTCGGCCTCTTCATGGGCCATCACCTCGTCGTGCTGACGAAGTTCGACGCCGATGGGGCGCTCCGCGCGATCGACGACCACGGCGTGAACTGGATGAACCTCGTGCCCACGATGATGTTGCGCATGCTGCGCGCCGTGCAGGCCGACCCCGATCGTCACGACCTCTCGTCGTTGCGCGTCGTGTGGCACATGGCGGCGCCGTGCCCCGAGTGGCTGAAGGAAGCGTGGATCGAGCTCATCGGTCCGGAGAAGCTCATGGAGCTGTACGGGGGCACCGAGGGGCAGGCGTCGACGATCATCAGCGGCACCGAGTGGCTCGAGCACCGCGGCTCGGTCGGCAAGCCGCTGACGGGACAGATGAAGGTGCTCGACGCGGACGGCAATCCCGCCCCGCCGGGTGAGGTGGGAGAGATCTACATGCGCCGGTTCGACGGGACCGCGCCGACCTACCGCTACATCGGGGCCGAACCGCGCGAGCTCGACGGCTGGGAGTCGCTCGGCGACATGGGTTGGATGGACGAGGACGGCTACGTGTACCTCAGCGATCGCCGCACCGACCTGATCCTCGCCGGGGGAGCCAACATCTATCCCGCCGAAGTCGAGGCGGCGATCGACGAGCATCCGAAAGTGCTCTCGTCCATCGTGGTCGGCATTCCCGACGACGACCTCGGACAGCGAGTGCACGCAATGGTGCAACCCGATGGTGAGGTCACGGTCGACGAGCTCCTCGCCCATCTCCAGGAGCGGCTTGTGCGGTACAAGATCCCGAGATCGTTCGAGTTCATCGACGAGCCGCTGCGTGATGACGCGGGCAAGGCTCGGCGCACTGCGATGCGCGACGCGGCGATCGAGCGGCTTCGCCGTGTCTGACATCGCGGCGGACTTCACCACGATCGACGTGGTCGGAGCGGGTTCCCGCGGCGCACTCACACTCAACCGCCCCGACAAGCTCAACCCGCTCTCGTCCACGACGCTCGCCGAGATCGCCGAGGCGGCGCGATGGTTCGACCGCCATCCCGCGATCAAGGTCGTCGTCGTGTCGGGCAACGGCCGGTCGTTCTCGGCCGGCGCCGACCTCGGCGCGTTCGACCCCGCCGGCCCGGCGGCGCCCGCCGACCGCTCGCCCCGAGAGAACGCCGATCTCGGCCGGCTGATGGCCGACGCGGTGGAGGGGATGTCGGCGATCACCGTGGCCCGCATCCACGGCCATTGCATCGGCGGGGGAGTGGTGCTCGCCGCGGCGTGCGACCTACGCGTCGCCGCGAGCGACGCGTACTTCTCGATCCCCGAGGTGGATCTCGGCATCCCCCTCGCGTGGGGCGGCATTCCGAGGCTGGTCCGCGAGATCGGTCCGGCGCTCACGAAGGAGCTCGTGATGACCTGTCGTCCGTTCACCGCGGAGGAGGCGCGCGCTGCGGGCTTCGTCAATCGTGTCGTCGCCCCCGACTTGCTCGATCAGGAGGTCGAGGAGCTCGTCGCGCAGCTCCTCACGAAGTCGTCGCTGACGTTGAAGGCGACGAAGCGACACGTCGACGCAGTCACGAGATCGATGATCTCGCTCGATCGCAGCTGGGCTGACGCGGACAGCCTCGTCGCCGCGCTGCGCGATCCCGAGTCGCGCGAGAGCGCAGCCGCGTATCTCCAGCGGGTGAGGAAGAAGTGAGCGACATCTTCGACGACCTCGCCGCCGAGTACGAGCGGCTCGACGCCATCCTCGCCGGGCTCACTCGCGCACAGTGGCTGAGCGAGTCGGATGCGCCGGGATGGACGATCACCGAAGTCATGATCCACCTCGCCCAGACCGAGGAGGCCGCGGCGCGAACGGTCGCAGAACCGGGCGGGTCGAGCTCGTTCCGCACCCCCGACGTCACCATCGACGAGCGAGCCGCGCGCCTTGTCGCCGCCGAGCAGGACGAGCCCGAGGCGGTGTTCGAGCGCTGGCGCGCCGCGAGCCGTGCTTCAGTGGACGCGATGCGGTCGGCCGATCCCACGCAGCGCTACGCGTGGGCGACGAACCCGCTCAACCCCCGCACGCTGGCAACGACGCGGCTCGCCGAGCACTGGGCGCACGCGCTCGACATCACGGTGCCGCTCGACATCCCGCTGCCCGACACCGATCGCCTCCGGCACATCGCGTGGCTCGGCCACCGTACGCTCCCGTACGGCTTTGCCGTGGCGGAACAGGAAGCGCACGAGGTGTGCTGCGAGCTCACCGCGCCCGACGGGGTGACGATGTGGCGCTACGGGCCCCCAGGGTGCGAGTCGCGGATCACCGGCGACGCGGGTGCGTTCTGCCGCGTCGGCGCGCTGCGCCTGTCGCCCGACGAATCCGGTCTCGCCACGAGCGGGCCTCACGCCGACGCCGCGCTTCGAGTGCTCCGCAACTACGCCGCCTGAAACCCGCCGCCTGAAACCACGTCGCCTGCGCCCGATCGGGCTCGTGAGGGCCGTGTTACGGTCCGGGCGACCGCGACCTCCCGGGGGGTTTCCGATGACCGATCAGATGCTTTCCGTGAAGACACCCGACGGCGAGATGGGCGCCTTCGTCCGCCGTCCGGATGGAGATGGTCCCTTCCCGGTGATCGTCTACTTCCACCACGGCCCTGGCCTCGACGAGGGGTCGAAGGAGTCGATGGGGTTCCTCGCCGACGCCGGGTACTACGTCGTCTCCCACGACCGCTACCACCGCGAGGAGCCGTGGCTCGTGGCCGACATCGCGAAGCTGCGCGCGGCCGGCCCCGAGGCCGAGGCGGCGCAGAAGAAGTTCTTCGGCATCCTCCTGGGCACCACCGACGACATGGTCGAGAGCGATCTCATGGCGCTGCTCGCCGTCGTCGACAAGGACCCGGCCGCCCGGAAGGCCCCGATGGGCGTCATCGGGTTCTGCATCGGCGCCCGATCGGTCATGCGCACCGTCGCCAACCATCCCGACATCTTCAGGGCCGGTGTCGGGCTGCATCCCTCGTTCTGCACGACGGAGGATGCCGACTCGCCGCACCTCGCCGTTGACAAGTACGACGGGCTGCTCTACATCGCATTCGGCTCAGCCGACAAGATGCAGTCGCCCGACGCGAACAAGCCCTTCATCGACGCCGTCAACGACATGCCTGACGGACGCGGCCTCGCCGAGATCCATCCCGATGCGGACCACGGCTTCTCCGTGCCGGGCGGTGCGTACCAGAAGGCCGCCGCCGACCGCTCGTACGAGAAGGCACGCGAGATCTTCGCCAAGGCCGTCGCCTGAACTACTGCGCGAGGGCCCTGGGAAGGTTGCTTCGCCACGAAATCTTGGTGCTGTCGAAGCTGGGGGTGAGCAGTCGACGCGAGGCGGCCAGGCGAGTCGAGGAGCTGCAGCTCGCGTAGCGTCGGCTGCGTGGAGTACGTCCGCAGGCTCGACCGCGCAGCGCTGAACCCCGACGACTTTGACGCCGTCAACCTCGCCGACAACGAGACGGCCTGGGTCGTTGCCGTCGGCGTGCCGCCCGGGTGGGTGCGGCCGTTTCCGCATCTGCACGAGAGCGACCAGCTGTACTGGATCATCGAGGGCGAGCTCACCGTCGTCCTCGACGGGGTGGAGCACGTCGCCGGGCCGAGGTCGCTCGTCTACATCCCCGCTGGCGTGGTCCACAAGAACCGCAACGATGGCGCGGTGCCCGAGCTGCATCTCGATCTGCTTGTGCCGGCGCCGAATCGGTTCAAGCCGGGCAGCACTCCGGCGTCGGACGACGACCGCGGGCCGGGCACGGGGTGGGTGCGCACGCTCCACGACGCGGCGTACGCCTCGAGTCACGTGCCCGGCTTCGACCTTGCCCGTCTCGCTTCGGTGGATTCCGGCTGCACGAGCATCGTCGTCAACGCGGCCCGCGTCTCACCCGACTCGCCGGGCACGTCGTGGCACATCCATCCGTTCGATCAGCTGTATTGGGTGCTCGATGGCACCTTGCACGTCGAGGTCGCAGACAAGGTCTACGACGTCGAGCCCGGTCATCTCGTCATCATCCCTGCGGGTGTGCCGCATCGCAACTCGAACCCGGGTCCGCTCGTCGAGCGCCACCTCGCGTTCCTCGTGCCCGCGCCGCACGAGCGGCCCTACGACACCGCGGTGACGTGGGAGGTCGGCGAGCCGATCGCGTGAAGTCAGCGAGGCACGTGGCGCCCGCCGACGTGGGCGTAACGCTCGTGGTGCTCCTTGAGCAGGTCTCGTCCGTAGTCGCCGCCGTTCGGCGTGCGCACGAGCATGTGGATGTGGTGACGAGACGCGTCGGTGTTGTCGAACACGACGCCCTCGTGGTGGTCGAACTCGATGAGGGTCACCGGGCTGTGCACGCGGTAGTAGAACGGGTCGGCGTCACTCCAGCCGCCGTACCACGAGAACCACGTCTCGTCGAGGTGCGACTCGATCTCGGCCATCGTCACCGCCGCGTGATCGTCCGCCTTCCATCCGGTGTACGCGTGCGCGACATCGAGCAGCAGTCGGCGCTGCGGGTCGGACAGATCAGTTGCGGGCACGCCCTGATAGGGCACGACGTTGTTGTCCTGGCCCATGCCGCCGACCTGGCGGCCATCGAAGGGGTTGTGCAGGTCGGGGTCGAGGAGGTCGGCCTTCATGATCGACGGGTGGATGACCGCCTTGGCGCGCTGCCGCGTCGTCGAGCGAGCGCATCAACACCAGCCCCGCTTCTTCCTCGATGTCGAACCACGACCGATTGCCGATCGATCGAGGCTCCGAGCCCATGAACGTCGGCGTCGTGGAGATCCGGCCGTCGAACACGACGGTGCTGATGACGAGGTGGTGGCCGTCGATCTGCCAGCCCCAGGGCTCGTCGCCGCCGGGTGTGCCGTAGATCGACACGAAGTACAGCCATTGCCCGTACGAGTCGTGATCGTCCTTCAGCGTGGCAACGAGCTCGTTGAGCTCCATGATCCCTTGCGCGTAGTCATAGCCCCGTGCCGACAGCGTGGCGCGCAGGATGCCGAGAGCCAGGTCGCGCTGCGCTTGGGTGAGCTGATCGAGCATCACTCCATGCCGCCAGAACGCGACGTGCACGTTCGTCCACTCGCGCCACTGCGGGGCGTCGATTGGCAGGCACGCCTGCGCCTGCTGTGCGGCGGAGAGCGACTGCACGAACGCGAGCGCGGCATCAGCGATCGGCGCAGTGGAGACCTGCGGCGCGCTCTCCAGTCCGCGCAGTCCTTCTCTCAGCACACCGTCAGTCGTGATGCCGACGAACGGCGAATGCATGCCGTCGACGCGCGGAAGGATGAGTGGAGCGAAGCCGCCCTCGACGGGCTGGTTGACCTTTCCGGACATCGGCGGCAACCCGCGGAACCCGAATGAGCGCCAACCGTCGTGGTCGTGTGCCATCAGCGTTCCCCCTTCGTTCGAGCTCGGCGAGACCGTAACACCTTCGCTTGACGGCCGACATGGGGACTGTCTAACTTCACGCCATGGACCTCGGCATCGCCGGGCGTTGGGGCATCGTGTGCGCGTCCAGCCAGGGCTTGGGCCTGGCCTGCGCCGAAGCGCTCGCCGAAGAAGGCGTGAACCTCGTCGTCAACGGACGAGACGAGGAGAAGCTCGAGAAGGCAGCGGCCGACGATCCGGGCGCTGCCGGGCATCGAGCGCGATGTCATCGCCGTCACTGCCGACATCACGACCGAGCCTGGCCGTGACGCACTTCTCGCGGCATGTCCCGAGCCCGACATCCTCGTCACGAACAACCGAGGGCCGAAGCCCGGCATCCTCGCCGACCAGACGGTCGAGAGCTTCGAGGAAGCGCTGACACTGCACTTCCGCACGCCGCTCGCGCTGTTGATGGCAGTGTTGCCCGGGATGAAGGAACGGGGCTGGGGTCGCATCGTGTGCATCACGTCGGCGATGGTCACCGCACCCGAGGAGGTGCAGATCGCGAGCGCCAGCGCACGAGCGGCGCAGACCGCGATGATGAAGGCCGCGTCCTTCGACGCGGCGGCTCACGGCGTCACGATCAACTTCTTGCAGCCGCGCGGCATCGAATCGCAACGCCAGCGCGATGTCGTGCAACACGAGGCCGAGGTGCGCGGCGTCTCGTTCGACGAGGCGTGGGCGCGGCAGGTGTCATCCGTCGCGGCGAAGCGATTTGGCACGCCCACCGAGTTCGGCAAGACATGCGCGTTCGTGTGCAGCGATCACGCCGGCTACATGTCCGGCACCAACCTGCACCTCGAAGGCGGCACCTACACGGGGATTGTGTGACATGACGACTATTCAGCTGCGGCGCTACACGATCGAGTCAGGTCGAATGGACGACTTCATCATGTGGTGGCGTTCGATCATCGAACCCCGTGCCAAGTACGGGTTCCGCGTCGTGTTCGCGTACGCCGACGACGCCCACAGCGAGTTCGTTTGGGCAGTCGCGCACGACGGCGACTTCGACACCGCCGAGAGCCGACTACATGGCATCGCCCGAGCGTGCCGAGGTGTTCTCCGACGAACCCGAACCTCGTGAGGGGCGACCTCGTTGCGAAGGTGCGCGCAGTCGATCTCTGACGATCAGTTCGAAGCAATCTCCTGCAGCGCAGGCTGCACGTGCTCGTGGAACAGCCGCATCGACTTGCTGCACGACGTCGTTGCGCATGCCCGCGTGCCGGAACCCGCAGGCGAACTCGGTGATGCGGCCGAGCTGGCCTGAGGCGAAGGGCGCGAGCGCCTTGGTCACGTCGTCGGGAGTGCCGACTGCCGCCGACCAGAACCCGGCGTTGCCGCCGCGGATCATGTCCTGCGTGATCGGGTCGTTGCCCTGAGGCTGGCCGTCGAGGCCGAGCCGAAGGTTGTAGAAGTTCACGAAGTACTCGATGCCCGCGCCTGCCTCCTCCCACGCCTTGTCGGTCGAGTCGGAGACGTGGATGACCTGCATCGACGCGATCTTGCAGTCGGCCGGGTTCCGACCCGCGGCGGTGAGCGCGGCGTCGTAGCCGAAGTTGCCTGGACCGATGAAGTTGAAGCCGCGCTCCGCCGAGCGAGCCGCGTTCTTCGGGCCCATAGAGCTCGACCACACCGGCACGGGGCTCTGAACCGGCTTCGTCGTGAACGTCATGTTCGGGATGTCGTAGTACTTGCCCTTGTGGCTGAACTCGCCCTTCTCGTCGAACGCGCGCAGGATCCAGTCGATCGATTCGTACATGCGGCCGTTCATGGTCTTGGGATCGATGCCGAACGAGCGGAACTCCTCGAACTGCGAGCCGGGACCGACCCCGAAGTCGAAGCGACCGCCCGACAAGATGTCGCAGATCGCAACGTCCTCGGCCATGCGGATCGGATCGTGGAACGGCAACAGCGCGACCGCCGTGCCGACGCGCAGCCGCTCGGTGCGGGCCGCCACTGCGGTGCAGACCTGGATCGGCGATCCCGTCCATTGACACTCGCGGAAGTGGTGCTCGCCGTACCACGAGCGGACGAAGCCCATCTCCTCGGCGAGGAGGGCGTCGCTGATGTAGTCGGCGTAGACGTCCTTCTCGGCGTAGGCCGACTGCGGATGGTTGCGGACTGCGTTGAGCAGTGAGAACTCCATGACACCCCCCAAGATCTGTCTCGGCAACACCCTACACATCTGTTGACGCTCGGCACACAAGATCGCTAGTTTGGCCCCGGAGGTCCGGTCGCTACCGTTGGTTGATCGCCACCGGGGAGGACGACAGGGGGGAGGACAACGCCGTGACCGACGTCGCCGAGACGCCTACGTCCATCGCCACCGAGCCGGCCGCGACTCCGTCGGCGGTGCTGTCGGGCCCCCGCCTCGAGCAGTTCGAGGAGGAGATCCGCAGGCTCAAGGTGAAGGGCAGCCGCGCCGAGCCGGAGCGTGCGTTCCTGGTCATCGGGATTCTCGCGCTCATCGCCGGGTTCATTGTGGCCGTCGTCGGCATCACCGGCGTGCGAAACGCCGGCGATGCGCTCGAGCAGGGTGACTCGCTCGCCCTGACGATCCTTGGCGTCGGCATCGCCATCGTGGGTGCAGTGATCTGGGCTCGTCACTCGCTTTCGCGGTACTTGCGCTACTGGCTCGTGCGCGAGCTGTACGAGCAGCGGGCCTCGACCGATCGCATCGTCGAGGCCATCGAGCGGTCGGCGCGGAAATGAGGCACCGCGACGCGGCCATCCCGTTGGGCGCAGCATGGTCGTCTCCGTTCGTGCGCTGGCAGGGCTCGCTCGCCGACGTCAACAGCATCGACCTCGCCGCGCAAGTCACCCGTGACGCGTTGCAGCGGGCGGGAATCGAGCCGTCGCGGCTCGACTCGATCGTGCTCGGCATCACCGTTCCGCAGAAGGAATCGTTCTTCGGCGGTCCGACTCTCGCGGCGAAGATCGGCGCACCAGACATCACCGGACCGATGATCTCCCAGGCGTGCGCGACCTCGGCGATGTGCGTGCAGGCCGGCGCGGCCTGCTGCCGACGCCGGTGAGGTGGTCGCGGTGATCGCCACTGATCGCACGAGCAACGGCCCGTTGCTGACTTATCCCTCGAGCTCCGGACCCGGGCGGCTCGCCCACGATCGAGCACTGGATCCTGGACAACTTCAAGAAGGATCCGTGGGCCGGCCAGGCCATGGTCGACACCGCTGAGGCCGTTGCCGCGGAGGCGGACATCGAACGAGGCGAGCTCGACGAGCTCACGCTGTTGCGCTACGCGCAGTACGAAGCCGCGCTCGCCGACGACCGGGCGTTCCAGCGGGGGTGGATGGTGCCGGTGACCGTGCCGCGTCGCGGTCGAGATCCGCTCATCGTCGACGCCGACGACGGCATCTACCCCACGACGGCCGAAGGTCTTGCGAAGCTGACGCCGCAGCGCCCGACGGCGTGGTCACGTTCGGCACGCAGACCCATCCCGCCGATGGCACCGCCGGCATGGTGATCGCTCCGATCGAGGTCGCCCGCGAGCTGAGCGGCGGCCGGGGCGTCGCACGCGTCCTCGGCACCGGTTTCTCGCGCGTCGAGAGAGCCCGCATGCCGAAGGCCCCGGTGCCGGCCGCGCTCGCCGCCCTTGCCGACGCTGGGCTCACGATCGACGAGGTGGATGCAGTCAAGTCACACAACCCGTTCGCGGTGAACGACGTGTGGTTCGCCCGGCAGACGGGCTTTCCGGTCGAGCGGACGAACGCGTTCGGGTGCAGCCTCATCTACGGCCATCCCCAGGGGCCAACCGGTGCCCGCGCGATTGTCGAGCTGATCGCGGAGCTCGAAGCGCGAGGTGGCGGCGTCGGGCTCTTCACCGGCTGCGCGGCCGGTGACACCGGCGGCGCCGTGGTGCTACGGGTCGAGGGCTGAACCGATGGTCGATCGCGACGCGTCGCTCGAGTGGTTCCTCGCGAACCGCCACGCCGAGATCTCGTTGTTCGTGATGTTCCTCGATCCGACGCCATCGTGCCCCGCACCAGGCACTGCGGAGTTCGAGGCCGTGCTCCGCGAGCACTTCGTGTTCTGGTGGGAGCTCGAAGAGAGCGGTGTCCTGCTCGGTGCCGGCCCGATCGAGCGCGAGACGGGCATGGCTGGGATGGCGATCCTCCGCGTGGCCAACAGGGAAGCCGCGGAGCGTGGCGGCGGACGAGCCCTTTGCCCAACGGGGATACCGCAGCAACACCGTGCACCTGTGGCAGCTCAACGAGGGCACGCTCGTCGACACCGTGCGATCCGACGCCTAGGAGTCGCGGGTCACGAGACACAAGCCCTGTCGGGCGTCAGGGAAATCGTGTATGGTCCGCGCCAGACCGTGAGCAGGGGGTCCCATGCAGGTCGGCATTGCACTGGCGATCAAGACGCTGGCTGACGACTTCGAACCGCTGAGCGACGTCTACAAGTCGTTTACCGACGAAGCCGTGATGGCCGAAGACCTCGGCTTCGACTTCGTCTCGACGAGCGAGCACCACTTCGAGGACGACGCGTGGTCGCCCTCGCAGCTGCCGATCCTCGCGAACATCGCCGGCCGTACGTCGCGCATCCGGTTGCACACGAACGTCTTTCTTCTGCCGCTTCACCACCCGCTGCGTGTCTCCGAAGACGCCGCGACCGTCGACATCCTCTCGAACGGACGTCTCGACCTCATCTGCGGCACGGGCTCGGTCGAGGAGGAGTTCATCGCGTTCGGCGTCGACCCCAAGACTCGGTGGAGCCGGTTCTGGGAGGAGATGGAAATCCTTCGCCGCTCGTTCGAAGAGGACAGCTTCACGTATGAGGGGAAGCACTTCTCCATCCCCCGACCGATCCGCCAGACGACCAGGCCGGTCCAGGACCCATTCCCTCTGTGGGTAGGTGGCCTCGGCTCGAAGCTGCAGTACAACTCGGGCAAGCGAGGATTCCACGCGCAGGGAGGTCCGGTCTTCCGGCCGGAGTACCTCGAGGGCCTGAACGAAGCCGGCATCGATCCGATGACGCGCAACCTCTCGATGTTCGTGAGTGGTCACCTCGCCGCCACGCCGGAGAGGGCGTGGGAGGAATGCAAGGTCGGCTGGTGGAACTGGCAGAACGAGTACCGCAAGCGCACCTGGATCGCGATGCTCGACAGCCCGATGAAGGCGGTGCCACCGCTGCCGCCATTGCGACGAGCTGGCCGATCCCCCGGACAGCTTCATGGCGCCCGCTGCTCGGCACGCCCGACGACATCCTCGGTCGCCTCGTGCCGATGCTCGAGGGCGCGCAGTGCACGCACTTCTCGTTCGCGTTCCGTGCGAGCGGCGGGGGCATGCCGAACGAGATCGTGCGGCCGGGGATCGAGCTCTTCGCGAAGGAAGTCCTGCCCGTGCTGAAGCTCGCTCGGTCGCGAGCCGACCACGAGCCGCGCCGCTGACTGAGAGGAGAACGAAATGAAGCTGGCAACGATCCGTGATGGTGGAGCGACGCGTGCCGTGCGCATCGAGGGCGACGAAGCGATCGACCTCGGCGTCGCTGACGTGCGCGCCGTGCTCGAACGCGACGGACTGGCAGACGTGGGCTGCCGGCTGCCGATGGCCCGCGGAGGCCCGGTCGACGGTCTCGACTATGCGCCTCTCATTCCCGCTCCCGACAAGATCCTGTGCGTCGGTCTGAACTACCGCAGTCACGTGCTCGAAACCGGCAACGAGCTCCCCGTCCACCCGACGCTGTTCTCGAAGTTCACGTCGGCGTTGGTCGGCGCGAACGACGACGTGATGCTCGCCGCCGAATCGCAGAAGGTGGACTGGGAAGCCGAGCTGACCATCGTCATCGGCAAGCGCGGCCGTCGCATCCCCGAGGAGAAGGCGACCGAGCACATCGCCGGCTACACGATCATGAACGACGTCTCCGTCCGTGACTTCCAGATGCGCACGAGCCAGTTCCTGCAGGGCAAGACGTGGGAGCGATCCACCCCGCTCGGGCCGTGGTTGGTGACCGCCGACGAGTCGCCGGGCCCGAGCCGAGAGATCGCGTGCGAAGTCGACGGAGCGCAGAAGCAGAAGGCCGACACTTCCGATCTCGTGTTCGGCCCGGCCGCTCTGGTCGCGTACGCCTCGATCATCCACACGCTCGAGCCCGGCGACGTCATCGCGACCGGCACGCCTGGTGGTGTGGGCATGGCATCCGGGCAGTTCCTCGAGGACGGCTCGGTGATGGTCACCCGCATCGCCGGCCTCGGCGAGTGTCGCAACGTCTGCCGCCGGGAACAGCCGTGAAGTTCGGCCTCTTCTATCTCGGCCACCTTCCGAAACCGCTCGACAACGACGACTGGGACGACGGCCAACAGGTCACCCGCTTTCACGAGATCCTGGACCAGATCGAGCTCGCCGACCGGCTCGGCTTCGACTACGTCTGGATCGGCGAGCACCACTTCCTCGGCGAGTACACGCAGGTGTCCGCGCCGGAGGTGATCATGGGTGCGATCAGCCAGCGCACGAAGCAGATCCGCATCGGCAGTGGCATCACGCAGATGGTGACTCGGCACAACCATCCAGCGCGTGTCGCGGAACGTGCGGCCACGATCGACGTCTTGTCACGCGGTCGGTACGAGCTCGGCACCGGCGCGGGCAACCCGAACGAGCATCCGCCGATCCTGCACGGCCTCGACGGCGAGACCGATAAGCTCCTCGCGCACGGTCACGACATGTGGCGCGAGTGCACACGCGAGTGTCTCCGCATGCTGAGCGAAGATCCGTATCCCGGGCTTCGAAGGCGACTACCTGCAGATGCCAGCAGTGACGGTCGTGCCCCGACCGGCGCAGTGGCCGCATCCGCCGATCTGGCGCTCGACCACCCGCGTCGACCTGTGCCACGAGCTCGGATCCACCGGCGTGGGCTGTCTCATCCTCGCCCTCTTCGGGCCCGACCTCGTGCGGGCCTGCGTCGAGCAGTACTGGGAGGGCGTGCGAGGCGGCATCAATCCGATCGGCAAGGCCGTGAACCCGGCAGTCGGCGCGTTCTCGACCACGTTGGTGGCACCAACGATGCCGAGGCGGAGGCCCGAGCGGCGGACGGAGTCGACTTCTTCTCGTACTCGATCTTTCGATCCGGACAGCTCGTCGGGCACGAGGGCAACCACCTCACCCGCGAGCTCGCCGCCGTCAAGCGTGACCTCGCGCCGGGTGCTCCGGTGCCGGGCTTTCCGAACAATCCCGACGCGAACCTGATCGGCAGCCCGGAGACGGTGACGGTCGAAGCTCCGCTCATCGAGGACACCAACGTCGACTTCGCCGGCTTCGCGATGCAGAACGGCGACACCCGCCACGAGCACATCATGGAGTCGATCGAGCTGCTCGCCACCGAGGTGCTGCCCGAGTTCCGCGACCGCGACGAGCAGCACCGGAAGTGGAGGACCGAGCAGTTGCTCGGTATCGACCTTCCGGTGAACGCGAGCGTCTGATGGGTGAGGTCGCTGGCCCGCCGGAGTGGAACGGCCGTGCTGGTACCCGTCAGTATCGTGGTCACTGATGGCTGGTTCGCAGGTGTCCGATCGCGTCAACCTGCCGCGCATCCAGACCGGGGCGAATCCCCAGCACCTCATCGTCACGCTTCTCGGTGACTACTGGTCGGGCCGCAAGGAGCACCTTCCCTCGGCGGGGCTCGTCGCGGTCGCCAACGAGTTCGACATCACATCCACGAGTGCGCGGGCTGCGCTCAGCCGACTCGCCCGGCGCGGCCTGTTGGACTCGTCGCGAGATGGGCGCCGCACCTTCTACGGGCTCACCGCCAAAGCGGAACGAGTGCTGAACGAGGGCTTCGCGCGGATCACCGGCTTCGGCCTCGACAACCGTCCTTGGGACGAGTCCTGGTCCGTCGTGATCTTCTCCGTTCCGGAGGATCAGCGCGACGTGCGCCACGTCTTGCGCACCCGACTCCGCTGGCTCGGCTTCGCACCCCTGTACGACGGCGCGTGGGTCTCCCCGAGGGCAGAGCTCGGCGAGACGGCGGCCCTGCTCGAAGAGCTGGGTGTCGCGAGCGCCACCGTGCTCGTCGGGCGCGTGGTGCACGCCGTGAACGGAGGCGACCCGCTCGGCGCATGGGACCTCGACGAGCTCCGGGCGAGCTACGAGGAATTCATCAAAGAGTTCGGTCCGCTGCTCGACCGCGTCGACGAGGGTGATGTCGGTGCTGCCGAGGCGATGGTGGCGCGCACGCGTGTGATGGACGTGTGGCGACAGTTCCCGAACCTCGATCCCGAGCTGCCCGAGGACGTGCTGCCCGCCGGCTGGCCTCGGCGAGAAGCGCAGGCGATCTTCGCCCGTGTCTACGACGCGCTCGGCCCCCTCGCCGAGATGCGGTTCCAGCAGATCCTCGCCGAGTACGAACCGGGGCTCGCGAAGGCGGCACACCATCTCACGACATCGGATGCGGCGCGCCGGGGCTGAGCGTCCTGAGCTTCAGTACGAGCCGGTCTCAGTCTTGTGCTCGGCCGCCCGCGGCCCGAATGGCGAGGAGTCGAGCCACGCGCCAGCGGCGATACCTCGCTTCGCGATCGCGGCCTTGACTTTTCGCTTCACTCGGACCGGCAATCCGTTGGCCTGCATGTGTCGAAGGGCAATGCTCGACGCGTCGCGGTTGTAGAGCGCGGCCTCGCGCCGTGTCGAGGCGAACTGATCCATCGCATCCGGCGTTCCTTCGTCCACTGCCCGAGCCGCCACCAACGCGTCCGGGATGCCCGAGTTGAGACCGCGTGCTCCGAACGGCGCGAAAAGGTGCGCCGCTTCGCCGACCAGCGCGATCCTCCGGTGTTCGTCGGTGAAGGCGGTCGCGACGACTTGATAGAAGCGATACGTCGAGACCCACGTCACCCGGTCCGCGTACTTGGGCGGGAGCACACGCGCGATCCAGGTCCGCACCCCCTCCGGATCGTTGAACTCCTCCGGATCGTCGTCGGGCCGAAGTTGGAGATCGGCGCGGATGCCGCCGGCGAACGGCACGAGCAACACGTTGCGCCCGTGCACGGCCGGATGCTCGTAGTAGAAGACGCGCTCGGGCACCATCGGTGAGCTGTCATCCTCGGCGACGTCGACGATGACGAACGAATCTTCGATGCGGGGTCCCTCGAGCTCGATCCCGGCGGACGAACGCACCACCGACCGCGCCCCGTCCGCACCGATCACGTAGGCCGCATGCCACTCATCGCCTCTGGTCGTCTGCAGCACCACACCGTCGGCCGACGTCACCGACGACACCAGCTCCTGGTTCCAGACGAACTCGACTCCCGCGCGCTTGCAGGCATCGGAGAGCAGCCGCTCGATCACGACCTGCGACAGGTTCGTCGAGTGGGGGAGGCGCGCCGGGTCCGGAGGCGGATAGGTGCGCTCGTACACCAGGTCCTCGCCGTAGTACGTCTTCTTCGTCGTCCACACGAGCCCGTTGCGCGCCAGCTCCCAGCCCAACCCCTCGCTGATCGACTCGAGATGCTCGAGCGACTCGCGGTGGATGAATATCGCTCGGCTCCCGGCGCGCTCGCGGTCCTCCGCTTCGGCTTCGAGCACCGTCACCGGCACCCCTCGAGCTCTGAGCGCCAGCGCCGCCGTCATCCCGACCGGGCCGGCACCGACGACGAGCACGGGATGCACCTGGGTCACACGAGCTCCTCGGACGACGACGCCAAGTAGGCATCGGAGATGGTGAGCGCGATTTCATCGGGGGTTCCCACCGTCACGAGCCGGCCGTGCAGCATGACTCCTGCTTTCGTGGCGACGCCGAGCACGTCGTGCGCGAACTGCTCGATGATCAAGATCGCGATCGCCTCGCTCTCGGCGACCTCGGCGACGATCTCATAGAGCCGCTCCACGATGATCGGCGCGAGTCCCATCGACAGCTCGTCGATGACCAGGACGGCGGGTTCGACAACGAGCGCGCGTGCGAGGGCGAGCATCTGCTGCTCACCCCCGGACAGCGTGCCGGCAAGCTGCTTTCGTCGCTCGCCGAGCTGCGGGAATTGCGTGAACGCCCGCTCCCGGATGTCGGCGAGGGACGCGCCAGTGAACGTGGACATCCGCAGGTTGTCGTCGACGGTCAGGTTCGGGAAGATGCCGCGCCCCTCGGGGATCGTGCACAAGCCCGCTCGTGCGAGGGCGTCCATCGAGACGCCGAGCACGGACTCCCCGCAGAGCAGCACGTCGCCGCTCGACGGCCGCACCTCCCCGTTCAGCACCTTCAGGGTCGTGGACTTGCCGGCGCCGTTCGGGCCGAGCAGCCCGAACACCTCGCCGGGCGCCACCTTCAGTGACACGCCATGCAGCACGTCGATCGCCCCGTAGCCCGCGTGCACGTCGCGCAGCTCCACGATCGGGGCCCGTGGCACCTCTTCGAGCTCACGGAGGTGAGCGACAGCGCGTGTGCGGGGCGCAGCCTCGTCTTTCGCTTCTCCGAGGTAGGCGACGCGCACCTCGCCGTTCCCTTGGATCTCGGCGGGAGTGCCCTCGGCGATCTTGACGCCGAGGTTCAGCACGTGGATGACATCGCAGGTGCCCATCACGAACGACATGTCGTGCTCGACGAGCAACACCCCCACGCCCTCTGCCGCCACACGACGGATCACCTCTCCGACCACGCGGGTCTCTTCATCGGTGAGGCCGGAGGAGCTCTCGTCGCACAGCAGCACCTTGGGTCTGGTCGCGACGGCCCGACAAAGCTCGACGAGCCGAGCCAATCCGGTAGGCAGCGTGTCGACGGGCGCATCCGCGACCTGACGTAACCCGACGAGATCCATGACCCGATCGACCTCGGCCATGTCGCCCCTCGACTCCGCCGCGACTTGGATGTTCTCCCGCACCGTCAGCGAATCGAAGACCTCGAGGCGCTGGAAGGTACGGGCGAGCCCGAGACGTGCCCGCTTGTACGCCGATGTGTTCGTCACGTCGTGTCCGTCGAGGATCACCCGGCCTGCCTGAGGCACTTGCAACCCATTGATGACGTTGAAGAGCGTCGTCTTGCCGGCGCCGTTGGGGCCGATGAGGCCGGTGATCAGCCCGGCTTCCGCCGACATCGTCACGTCGCTCAGGGCCATGAGCCCGCCGAAGCGGACGCTCGCGCCGGTGACCTCGAGGACTGCCATCAGCCCGCGGACCGCATCTCGGCGGGAACGCCGAGGAGGTCGTCGATGCGTCGCAGCTCGCCGTCACTGAACGGTTCGTCGATGCCGAGGCGAGCCGGATCGGCACCGTGCTTGAGGCGCGCCTGCGCCGCCGCGGCCTCCCGAGCGTCCGGTCGCCATGGCAGCGCCTGCGAGAAGCCCTTGCTCATCTCACCCGCGATGCCGTTGGGGTTCTGGCTGACTCCTCCCGCGAGGCCTCCCGGACCCAGACGGGTGATCGCGGTGAAGATGCCGCCGGTCCAGGCCGCGCCGAACCAAGCGAAGAGGAAGTTCGCCCACCCCGCGAAGAGTGCCCCGACGAGGATCGTGACGCCGCCCA
The DNA here is from genome assembly GCA_963747215.1 of uncultured Acidimicrobiales bacterium. Classification (GTDB taxonomy): domain Bacteria; phylum Actinomycetota; class Acidimicrobiia; order Acidimicrobiales; family DATKAS01; genus DATKAS01. The sequence goes on along the minus strand of CAVVET010000022.1, from coordinate 76,178 downwards.
TCACGAGGAACAGCACGAGCGAGATGCTCGGGAACATGCCGAAGTCGGTCGCGGACGGCGTGCCGCGCTGCATGGCGAGCAGGCCCCCTGCGACCGCGCCCATCGCCGCGGAGAGGCAGAACACCTCGAGCTTGATCTTGCGAACGTCGAGGCCGATTGTCGTACACGCGGCCGAGCTGTCGCGGATGGCGACGAACCGTCGTCCGTGCCGGCTGCGTCTCACCGCGACGAGCGTGGTCATCATCAGCGCGAACACGATCGCGCAGAGCACGAGGAACGCGTGCTGCCCCTTGAACGAGATCCCGAACACCTCGGGACGCTGTACGACCTCGACACGGCTCCCGAGCACGTCGGGCTGGGCGAAGAAGATGAGCTCCATCGCCCGCGCGAATGCGACCGAGGCCAGCGCGAAGTAGAGACCTTGAAGGCGGAGCGCAGGAAGCGCGATCAGCGCGCCGACCGGTATCGCCAGAGCCGCGGCGATGAGCAATGCCCACATGTCACCGTCGGGGGAGTGCGCCAGCATGTAGTACGCGCCGATGCCGGCGAACGTGAGAGGAGCGAGCGCCACCTGTCCGCTCCACCCGATCAGCGGCACGAGCGGGATGAGCACGAGCGCCACGAGCAGACCGCTTGTGAGCCGGTTCTGGGTGATCAGGCTCACCCTCGACGCGGCCACGCCAAGGGCGAGCACGAGCACGAACCCACCCAGCGCCGCCTCCCAGAGCTGCGGGACGCGGGCGTGCAACCGAGCCGCCCGTCGACCGACCGTGATCGGGGCCGTCGGCAGCGCGAGCAGGGCGACGAAGAGCACGATCATCGGGATGGCCTGGGGGACGCCCGACCACCGACCGCTGAAGTCGAGGAAAGCGAGTGCGAACGACGACAGCAGTCCGATGAGGAGTCCGCCCGCGATGGTGAGCGGGAGGCTGCGGAGCCGCCCGATGATCGCCGCCGCGAATGCGTTGACGATGAGCAGCGTGAGCCCCTCGATGCTCATCAACACCTCGGGGGCGAGGAGGATGCCTGCAAGCGCAGCGAGCGAGGACCCCATCGCCCATGCGAGCGAGGACGCCCGCTCGGGCTTCGCGCCGTGCAGCGCAGCAAGGGTGGGACTGTCGACGACCGCCCTCATCGAGAGGCCGATGCGGGAACGTGTGAGGAACAGCTTGAGGCCGACCGCGATCGCGATTCCCAACGCGATCGTGATGAAGCGGTGCCACAACACGAACGTGTCGCCGACCTGGAACCCGCGGTTGCCGAAGAGGTAGGGGACCGAGCGCGACTGGTTCTGGTTCCAGACCCACGCGGCGAAGCCCATGAGGAACACCATCAGGGCGACCGTCGCCATGAGCTGGACGACGAGGCTGCTGCGCGCCGCCCGGCTCATCGCGAATCGGTCGAGGAACACCCCGAGCGCCGGCGCGATCACCAAGACGATGACGAGCATTGCGGGGATCTCGGCGACTCCCCACTCCTGGGTGAGCTGCCAGTAGATGAACGCCATCAACATGCCTACGGCGCCTTGTGCGAAGTTGAAGATGCCGCTCGTCGTGTAGGTCACGACGAGTCCAGTGGCGGCGAGGGCGTAGATCGCTCCCAGCGCGACGCCTGCGACTGTCGCGCTCGAGAAGCCGGGACCATGTGACCGGAGTTCCCGCCCAGAGGCTGATGCCGATCCAGAACGCGACCGCGGTCGCCCCGAAGGCGACCGCGAAGCCGCGGAACCGCTGCCGGGTGGTCCGGCTGCCTGGCATCAGCCGGTGAAGTTGCCCGTCACCGAGACGACGGCGTTCGGGTCGCAGTTGAACTCGCCGACGCCCTCCGGATCCATGCGCACGAACTCGCCGCCCTGGATCTGCACGGTCACCCAGCACGGTGACGGCTCGCCGAGGACCGTGCCCTCGGCCAGGATGCCCTTCGCCGACACTTCAGGACCCGTCGCGAGGAGATCCAGCAACGACTGGCGGGTGAGGCCGTTCACGCCATCCGCCTCGACGATGCGGCCGACAAGGTCTTCGAACGCGAGCGCAGCCGCGTACGCAGTTTGGCCGTTGGCCGAGACAACTTGGTCGTCGGTGACACCTTCACGGTAGAGGCCGACTCCCTCAACGTCCGTCTCGTCGAATGGGGTGAGCAGCTGCGAGATGTAGAGCCCCTCCACTGCCTCCGCGTTCACCGACGCGAACGAAGGCGACTGACACTGCGAGGTGCAGGTCCAGATGACCTTCGTCATGTCGACCCCCTGCACACGCGCCTCGGCCATGAGCTTCGCGACCGCCACCGACGTGCTGCTGACCCAGTTGATGCCCTCGTTCTGGATCCGCTGAATGATCGGCGTCGCCTCTGACTGTGGCGCGGTGTCGGGATAGACGACCTTTCCGGCGAACGTCCACCCCCGCTCGGTCGCCGCCTGGCCGGCGGCGAGGATGCCGGGCCCGATGCCGGGCACCCCGGGATCGATGCCGAGGATGGTCGGCGTCACGCCGCCCAACGCGGCGGCGATGTAGTCCCAGCCATACTCGGCAACGGTGAAGGTTGGCTCGGTTGCAGTGAAGTCTTGGCCCGCTTGGATGAGCCCGTACGTCGTGCTCGACGTCGCCGCCCCTGGACTGATCGCGAGTGCGGCGATGTCCGGCAGTCCGATGGCGTTGCCAGTCTGGTCAGCGCACGTCTGAATCGGCGCGGGGTTCAGCAGAACGAAGGCACCCGAGCCGACCGTGGCGAACTCGTTCTGGCACGCCTGCGTGTACGCGTTGACGGCCTCGTCGGGGTTCAGCTTCGAGTCGTAGAACGTCACCACGACTTGGCGCCCCGCCAGCCCGCCGTTCGCGTTGACCTGATCGCCCCACGCCTGGACCGCGGACACCAGGGGCTGGCTCAGCCCGGGACCAAGGGGGGTGTCGACGTCGGCCACTACTCCGATGTGGATCTCGGTCTCGGTGATGCCGACGTCAGTCGCTTCAGTCGGTTCCGCGGCGGCGGTCGTCGCGGCGCCCGTCGTCGCGCTCGACGCCGCAGTCGTCGCGTTCCCCGCCGTGGTTGCGGACGAATCGTTGTCGTCGCGGCCTCCACAGCCAGCAGCAATCAGACCAGCGACAGTGAGGAACGCGACAAATCCCGTGGTGCGCTTCATCCAACCCCCCGGTTGCCGTGCCAGCGGTGTGGCCCTGGGGGGCGACTGTAGACACTCAGCCTGTCGCCCGTCAATGTAAGCGTCAGCCCGCGAAGTCTCCCGAGATCGGCACGACGACGTTCGGGTCGCAGCTGAACTCGCCGACACCCTCGGGCTCGACGCGCACGTACTGGCCGTTTTGCGCCTGAACCGTGACCCAGCAGGTATTCGGCTGACCGAGCACAGAGCCCTCGCCGAGGATTCCCTTCGCAGTCACCGTCGGATGAGAGGCAAGGAGGTCGAGGAGCGCCTGGCGAGTGAGCCCGTTCACGCCGTCCGTCTCCACGATGCGATTCACGAAGTCCTCGAAGTTCAGTGCCGAGGCGTAGGCGGCCAAGCCGTTCGCAGACACATCAGCGTCGGTGGTGACGCCCTCGCGGTAGAGCTTCACGCCCTCGACGTCGGTCTCGTCGAACGGCGTCAAGATCTGTGAGATGTACAGGCCGTCGACGGCGTCGGCATTCGCTGAGAGGAACGAGGGTGACTGGCACTGCGACGTGCACGTGAAGATGACCTTGGTCATGTCGAGGCCCTGGACTCGCGCCTCGGCCATCAGCTTCGCCGTCGACACCGACGTGTTCATGACCCAGTTCACCCCCTCGTTCTGGATCTTCTGGATGATCGGCGTCGCCTCGGATTGCGGAGCAGCGTCCGGGTAGGTCACTTTGCCGGCGAACGTCCAGCCGTTGTCGACTGCGGCCTGCCCGTTCGCGAGCATCAGCGGACCGATGCCAGGCACGCCGGGGTCGGTGGCAAGGATGTTCGGCGTGACGCTGGAGCCGAGCACTCCGGTGATGTAGTCCCAGCCGTACTTCGAGACGTTCCACGTCGGTTCCGCCGCCGCGAAGTCTTGGCCGGCGAGGATGAGCCCGTAGGTCGACTTCGACGTCGCCGCCCCCGAGCTGATCGCGAGCGCGGCCATGTCGGGCAGGCCGATCGGATTGCCCGCTTCGTCCTGGCACGTCTGGATCGGATCGGGGTTGAGGAGCACGAACGCGCCAGACCCGACGGTCGCGAACTCGTTCTGACAGGCCTGGGTGTACGCGTTGACGGCCTCGTCGGGGTTGAGCTTCGAGTCGTAGAACGTGACGACGACCTGGCGGCCCGCCAGCCCGCCGTTCGCGTTGACCTGGTCGCCCCACGCCTGGACCGCCGACACGAGCGGCTGGCTGAGACCGGGCGAGATCGGCGTGTCGACGTCGGCGACGACGCCGATGTGGATCTCGGTCTCGGTGATGCCGATGTCGGTCGCCTCGGCCGGCTCGACCGGGGCGGTGGACGCTGCGGCAGTGGTGCCCGCGGCTCCCGTCGTCGCTGCCGCGGTTGTCGCCGTCGAGCTGCTGTCATCTCGACCGCCGCAGGACGCGGCGAGCAGTGCGACGATCGCTGTGGACACGAGCAGCCCCGTGCGCTTCATGTGGTCTCTCCCCATGGTCTGCCAAGAGTTTTGCAGGCCGACTGTAGACACTCGTCCTGTCGCTCGTCAACCAAAGATGTTACGGTCGTCGCTCGAACAGATGACGATCCAGGCCACCCAGGGGGAGCCGTGAAGGTCGAGATCTTCACGCCGGTCAGCTACTACGGCCCCGTCGACAAGTACGTGGCCGACGCCACCGCGTTGCTACGACCCGCACAACGGCCGGGAGTCGATGGAGTGAGGCTTCGAGCAATGCGAGGCGGCCACAACGCCGGCTTCGACTCGCTCAACTTCGCCGAGCACCACTACTCGATCAACCAGCTGAGTCCGAGCCCGATCTTCTACGCCGGCTTGCTCGGGCAGCGTCTGCCCGACGCGCAGATCGGCGTGCTCGGCTCTGACCTCCCTCTGCACAACCCGGTGCAGCTCGCGGAGGAGTACTCGATGCTCGACAACCTCCTCGGCGGCCGTCTGAAGATCGGCCTTCTGCGCGGCACCCCCAACGAGTACCTGACGTACGGCACGAACCCGTGGGACTCGAAGGAGTCGTTCAACGAAGGTGTGCGCCTCTTCATCCGCGCGCTCACCGAGCCCGAGCCGTTTGGGTGGGAGGGCCGCTACCACCGCTATCGCAACGTGTCGATCTGGCCGCAGCCGTTGCAACGTCCGCACCCGCGCATCCTGCTGTCGGGCAACAGCGCGGACTCCGCCGCGGTTCGCGGGCGAGGTGGGCTGCGACATCGGGTTCAGCTTCCAGCATCCAGAGGCGGCCGCCGAGAACCTCGAGCAGTACATGGAAGCGGCCGCGACGAAGCGGGCTGGGAGCCGACGGCCGACAACATCCTCTACCGCCAGTTCTGCTTCGTGGAGGAAGACGGCGACGCCGCGAAGGCGAAGAGCGGACCGTCGGCGGACTGGCCTCGCAGGTCGGCTCGCCTCGACCTCATGATGACGATGGGACTGATCGGCGCGGCGATGAACGGTCTGCCGAAGGGCGTGCCCCTCGACCCGACGAAGGGCGGGCCGCTGCGTTCGACCCGCTGGAACGGCACTCCCGAGCACGTGCTCGCGCAGCATCCGTAGAGATCCACGCGGCGATCGGCATGGGCCGCGCCGAGTTCATCGTGGGCGGCACGCCCTCGGTCCCGCACGAGGCACGTCGCTCGAGTCACTCGAGCTGATGGGCAAGACCGTCATCCCCGCACTCCACGCCGATCGCTTCTCGCCGGCGGCCGTCTGATGGCCGGCAACGCCTCGAGAAGACGGTCGACGCCGACGGCTTCGCGCTCCGCTACTGGGAGGCAGGGCGAGGGCGAGCCGCTCATCGTCCTGCACGGCGCGGGCGGTCCCGTGCCGTCCGTCGCGCAAGACCTGCTCGCCCAGAACCACGGGTGCTGCCGTTTGAGCTGCCGGGTTGGGGCGACACGCCGAACGAACGCAGTCAGAGTCTCGCGCGATCTCGCGGCACGGTCGTCGCCGGCGATCGACGCCCTCGGCCTCGAGCGGCCGCACCTGATGGGCACGTCGCTCGGTGGAGCGGTCGCCCTCCACTCGCGCTCGACCATCCGGCGAAGGTCGCGTCGATCGTCCTCGAGTCGCCGGCCACGTTCCGCGTCGGCTCGGTGCCGCCGCCGAGCCTTTCTCCCGAGCAGTTGGTCAAGGCGTTCCGTCGCCATCCCGAGCGTGAGCCCCAGCCTGGACGGGCCCGATCCCGAAGTCATGGCGCCGGCCTGGCCCGATCGTCGAGCGCGTGCTCGTGGCGACGCCCGAGTACGACGAGGCGCTCATCGAGCGCATGGCTCAGTCGTGATGTGCGCACGCTCGTGCTGTTCGGCGAGTTCGACGGCGTGATCCCGCCGGAGAACGGCCGCACCTACCGTCGCTTCATGAGCAACTCGTCGCTGCAGATCGTGCACGACGCGGCGCACGACATCCAAGGCGATCGCGCCGAAGCGTTCGCCGATGTCGTCGGCGACTTCCTGCGTCGGGGCATGGCGTTCCTCGTGCCCGACGAAGACACGTTGATCAACCCCTGACGCTCGTGCGTGCGCTCGACGGCATCGGCGTCGTCGACTTCGGTCAGCACCTCGCCCCTTCGCTGGTGGGGATGATCCTCGCTGATCACGGTGCCGACGTCGTGCGCGGTCGATCCACCGACCGGCCGTGCTGGCCGACTGACGCGACGCGTTGCTGCAGCGCGGCAAGCGCAGCATCGCGCTCGACCTGAAGACGACGAGCGACTGCCGCGATCGCTCGTCGACTGATCGACCGTGCCGACGTCGTGGTCGAGGGATTTCGTTCCGGCGTGAGGATCGGCTCGGCCTCGCGCCGGTCGAGCGCAACGTGTGGTGCTCGCTACCGGGCTTCGCGTCCGAGATCCCCGAGCCGGGCTCCGAGCCTGGGAGGGGATCATCGGTGCGGCCACCGGCCACTACACCCGCCATCCCGCCGAGGGCCGAGACCGGCCGTCGTTCTCGGCGCTGCCGCTGGCGTCGACCTTTGGGGCACTCGATCGCGGTGAACAGCATCGCTCGCCGCGCTCATCGCCCGCGAAGCGGATGGGCCGCGGCCAGCCGGTCGCTGGCCCGCCCGCTCCGGTGCCGATCAGGAGGACATCGAGACGGTGCGCGTCGGTGCGTGAGGCAGTCGGCGACGCCTACTGCCTGATGCTCGACTCGGCGTGGGCGTACTCCTACAAGGAGGCGCTCGACGTCGGCTTCGCGATCGAGGATGTCGACTACCACTGGTACGAAGATCCGCTCGGCGCCGACGACATCGATGGTTACGTGAAGCTGAAGCAGCACCTGTCGATCCCGATCGTGGCGACAGAGATCACCGGCGGCGGGCTCTACTCGCTGCCGCGGTGGATCGCCGGCTCGTGCGACCGACGCGCTGCGCGGCGATGTCGTCATCAAAGGTGGCATCACGGGATGATGAAGATCGCGGCACTCGCCGAGGCGCACCACCTGCCGTGCGAGGTGCACGACGCCTACAACGCGATCGGCAACGTCGCGACGGTGCACGTTGTCGATCGGCGATCCCTCACTGCTCGATGTACGAGGTGCTCGTGCCGCACGCGCCCGGGTCGTACGACCTCGAGCACCTCTCGTATGGCTTGGCCGAGCCCATCACGATCGACGGGGACGGCAACGTGCACGCGCCCGAGCGACCGGGACTCGGCATCGAGCCCGATTGGCGAACGTTGAACGCAGGAGGCAACGCATGAACACCGTCGAAGAAGCGGAACAGGCGTGGCTCGACGCGATGAGCGCAGAGTCGCGCGACGAGCTCGCCGCGTTGTTGCATCCCGAGTTCTGCGCGGTGCACGGCCCGGTTGGCTTCATCCACGACCGGGACCAGTTCCTCGCTGATGCCGTGAAGCGACCACCCGCGACGAGCGTCCTTGCGCTCGAGTCGGAGATCCGCACGTTCGGCGATACCGCGATCGTGAGCTGCCTGCAGGAGATGCGCATCGCCTTCGTGCCCGATCTCGCCCCCTTCGTGATCCAGGCGGCGGTCACGCGGGGGTCTGGGTCCGCGAAGGGATGGGCTGGCAGCTCGCGCACCTACAGATGTGCCGGCGGCTGCCGCCCGGCTGACCTCTTCAAAACTTATATACGACAGTTTGGGTGTACAGACGTCACCAACCGTGATACACAATCGGTGACTGGTTCGGAAGACGAGGGGGATCCTGTGACCACTCCGAACGCATCTGTCGACACCGGTACGGGCTACGGCCGGCCCGCGTCTTCGCACGACGAAAGGCTCACCGACCCCGGCCCCGGCACACCAATGGGCGAGGCCATGCGCCGGTACTGGCATCCGATCGCGATCTCGAGCACGTTGACGAGCGACCGCCCGCACCGCACGCGGCTGCTCGGTGAGGACCTGATCGTGTTCCGCGACGGCCAAGGTCGGGCGGGCGTCGTGTTCGAACGGTGCGCGCACCGAGGCACGAGCCTGTACTTCGGCCGCATCGAAGACGACGGCATCCGCTGTTGCTACCACGGCATGAAGTTCGACCCGCGAGGCCACTGCCTCGAGCAGGCGTGCGAGCCCGAGCGTGGTCGTCGGCGTGATGCGATCCGCCAGCCGTGGTATCCGGTAGAGGAGCTGTACGGCCTCGTGTTCGTCTACATGGGCCCACCCGAGCGCAAACCCGCGTTGCCGCGCTACGACTTCTTCGAGCCCCTCGAAGAGGGCGATCGGTACGTGACCGAGCTGCCGATCCCCGGCGCCGAAGTCGTCAGGCGCCGTCTCGGACTGGAACTGGCTGCAGAGCTTCGAGAACGCGGTCGATCCAGTGCACGCGATGTGGCTGCACTACGCGCACAGCGGCCCGCAGTTCGTCGGCACGGGCACGACCGGGTTTCCCGAGGACTACTTCGACCCGTACACGTGCTCGGGGAAGATCAAGTACAGCAAGACCGAGCGCGGCGTGAAGTATCACGACTGGTTCGAGGGCACCCGCTCCGACGGCACGTTCGGCGGCATCGATTGGGTGGTCGAAGTGCAGCTCCCCAATCTCATCGTGCTGCCCGACTTCGTGCACGTCGTTCCCAACCAGCGCCACGACTGCATCATCTGGCTCGTTCCCGTCGATGACACCCACCACCGGTTCTTCACGGTGATGCGCGCGCCGGCCGCGACGGGCTTCGAGCGCTTGATGCGGCTGCTCGGCGGCGTCTTGCAAGACGGGCGCATGGGCTTCGAGCTGACCCCCGAAGAGCTTCAGCGCATCCCGGGCGACTTCGAGACGCAAGGCTCGCAAGGCCTGGTGACGCAGCACAGCGAGGAGAACCTCGTGAGCTCCGATCGCGGCGTCGTGATGCTGCGCAGCATGCTCCGCCAGATGGTCGACGACGTCGAGGTGGGCAGGGACCCGCTGAACGTGTCTTTCGATCCCGACGAGCTCCGGAGCACCGAGTCGGGCGTCTACTCCCTGTACGACGTCGAAGCGCGCGCCCGAGCCGTCGCCGCCGGTCGCCGGCGGATGAGAGAACCGCTGACCTACGAGATCGCGCACACCGCAGCGGAGGCCGTGATCGAGCTCGGTCGAGCGCACGGCCTCCGCATCAGCGTGTCCGTCGTGAACCGCAGCGGCATCACGAAGGTGATCCTGAGCGACGACGGGGCCGGGCCGATCGCCGTTGAAACCGGTCGTCGGAAGGCCTACACGTCCGCCGTGACGGGGATGCCGACGACGACGTTCGCCGGAGTTCGTCTCGGATCCGCGCATGGCGGCGGCTCCGCCGCATCAGCTCGATCCCAACCTCCTCGCCGCCCCGGGCGGGCTGCCGATCGTCATCGACGGCGAGATCATCGGCGGGATCGGTGTCGGCGGGGCCGACGGCGCGACGGACACGAGCCTCGCCGACCAGGCGTTGCAGCGCGTCGCGGAACCTGCTCGTCTGACATGCGCGCCACCTCCCGCATCGGCAGCGTCCTGCTCGCGTCGACGCTCGCCTATCTGTTCATCGAAGCCGGCCGCACGGTGCTCTCACATCCCGAAGGCCCGGCGGTTCCCGCCGCCCGGGTGACCGACAAGATCAAGGAGACGTGCCCGCGCTCGAGTCGGTGCCGACCACCACGTTCGTTCGTCTGAACGCCGTCACTCACCTCGTCGGTGGTGCCGCACTGCTCGTTCCTCCGCTCGACGACGCCCGCCGCGCTCGTCCTCGTGGCGTCGCTGGTGCCCACGAGCATGGCCGCATTTCCGTTCTGGACGCTGGACGGTCCCGCAGCGCATGCATGCGAAGAACGACTTCACGAAGAACGTCGGCCTGATGGCCGGATTGGTGGCGGTCGCTGCCGGCACCGCACGAAGGCAGAGGAGCGCCTGATGATCAAGCCGTGGCTGTTCGAGTTCTTCCACTCGGTGCACGATCCTGCTGGGCATGACGACCCCGAGACCGTGCACGAGCACTATCGCCGGTACTTCGAGCTATGGGTCGCCGACGAAGGACGTGGCTTCGAGGGCATCTTCTTCAGCGAGCACCACTTCGGTCCGGGATACAGCCCGTCGCCGAACCTGCTGATCTCGCACCTGGCAGCGCGCACGAGCACGATGCGCCTCGGTGTCCTCGGCAGCGTGTCCGCGTACAGCGACGCCGTGGCGAGTGGCCGAGGAGTTCGCCATGCTCGACCACCTCACGAATGGGCGGCTCGAGATGGGCGTCGTCAGCGGCATCCCGCCCGAGCTCGCGCTCACCGGCATCACCGTCCCGCGGGCGCGGAGCTGCATGCCGAAGTGCTCGACGTCCTGCAGGCGGCGGTCGGCAAGCCGGTCGTCTCGCACAGCGGCGCGCACTTCTCCTTCGATGAGCTGCGCCTGACGCCGACGTTCCTGCAGCCGTCGCCGTCGATCTGGACGGCGTCGACGAGCGAGCAGTCGGCACGCCGGGCTGGCGAGCGCGGGTTGAAGATGTGCGGAGGCTTCAAGAACGCCGACCGCGCTGGTGCCGCAGTACGAGGCGTACCAAGAGGGTGCAAGTCGGCGGGCATGCCGACCGGACCCGATCGGGTCGCGATCCGGCGTCAGCTCGTGATCGTCGAGGACGACGGGGACGACGCCGAGCGGATCGCGGATGACGGCGTGGCCGAGCTCGCGAGGGCGCAGCGGTGAGGCGATGAAGATCCCCGACCTGCACCTCCCGATCGAGAAGACGAGCTCATCTACGGCACGCGCCGAGCAGGTGGCCGACGAGATCATCCGGCAATGCACGGTGCTCGGCGCGGGCAACTTCCTGGCGAGCTTCAACATCTTCGACGCCGACCAGCTGACGAGGATGCATGACCTGTTCGCGCAAGAGGTCATCCCGCGCCTGCGCGGGGCGGAGGTGGTGTGATGGGTCAGCTCGACGGCAAGGTCGCGGTCGTCACGGGCGCGGGCCGCGGCATCGGTCGTTCCCACGCACTCGCGCTCGCGGCGGAGGGTGCGGCGGTCATGGTCAACGACCTCGGCGGCGAGATGTCGGGAGAAGGGGCCTCCGCCGATCCTGCGGCGGATGTCGTCGCCGCGATCGTCGAAGCCGGTGGCAAGGCGGTCGCCGACACGAGCGATGTCTCCGATTGGGACGCGGCCGGCGGGCTCATCGATGCCGCGCTCAGCAGCTTCGGTCATGTCGACATCGTCTTGAACGACGCGGGCATCGCGCGGTTCGCCACGATCGACACAGTCTCGAAGCTCGACTGGGAGCGCACCATTGCCGTGAACCTGACCGGCACCGCTTCGGTCAGCCATTGGGCGGCGGCACATTGGCGATCGAAGGGTCCCGAAGCCGGGCGGCGCATCGTCAACACCTCGTCGGGCGTCGGGCTCTTCCCGGTGCCGAACAACCCGATGTACGTCGCCGCGAAGGCTGCCGTCGCCGCTCTCACGATCTCGAGTGCCATCGAGCTCGCAGACCTAGGTGTTCGCGTCAATGCGCTCGCCCCCGTCGCGCGTTCGCGCATCAGCCGGGTGGTCGCGGGCGATCTCGTCGAGGCGCCGCCGGAGGGGTTCGATCGGATGAACCCGACCACGTGGCGGCGCTCGGTGTGTTGCTCGCGTCGCCGAGCTGCCCGTTCACCGGCCGCGTCGTCGGCGTCGTCGGCGACGACATCACGTTGTTCGAGGGGTGGACGACGACGCATCACCTCGACAACGGCGAGCAACCGTGGACGCTCGAAGGCCTGCAGAAGGCACTCGCCGACCTGCCGGTGCAGCAGAAGCGGTCGGAGCAGTTCGCCAAGGGCGTCATCGAGGGTCTCTCGCCCGACCAGGCGACGCTCGACGCGCTCGCCGCCGTCGAAGCCAGGTGACCGGGGTCGAGCTCGCGGTGATCGGCGGCGGGCCTGCCGGCTACGGCGCTGCACTCCGGGCTCGTCACCGTGGCCTCGACGTCGCGCTCGTCGAAGACCGCGAGCTCGGAGGCGTCTGCCTCAACCGGGGATGCATCCCGACGAAGACGCTGCTGCACCTCGTTGAGCTCTCGTCGGCGGTGGCCACGCTCGGCGAGGACGGCGTCTTCGCGGATGTGCCCGCCCTGGTCTACGAGCGCGCCGTCGCTCACCGCGATGACGTGGTCGCGAAGCTGCGTGGCGGAGTTCAGTCGCTGCTCCGCAGCGCGGGTGTCGACGTGGTCGCCGGTCGTGGCCGCATGCGGGACGGAAGCGTGGTCGTTGGCGACCGCACGATCGAGGCGCGCCACGTGCTCCTCGCTACCGGGTCGTCACCCTCGCGGCCGCCGATCGCGGGGATGCACCTCGATGGGGTCGTCGACTCGGACGGCGCACTCGCCCTCCCTGAGCTTCCCGAACAGGTGATCATTATCGGCGCCGGTGCGGTTGGGTGCGAGTGGGCGGCGGTGTTGGGGGGCTTCGGGGTCGAGGTCGTGCTGGCCGAGATGGCGGGGCAGGTGCTGCCCAGCGAGGATGCGACGGTCGCGAACGTGCTCGAGCGTTCACTCGCCTCACGCGGCATCGACGTGAGGACGGGTGTCGAAGTGGCCGGTGTGGAACGCGCGGGCGCCGGTCTCGCGGTGTCCCTCAGCGGACACGACGAGATCGCCGACCTTGTGCTCGTCGCGACGGGTCGGCGCCCGAACACCGATGGCCTCGGCCTCGAAGAGCACGGTGTGGCCCTCGACGGGAACGGCTTCGTGAAGACGGACGCGACGATGCGTACATCGCTCGCGGAGATCAGTGCGGTCGGCGACGTCGCGGGCGCACCGCTCCTGGCGCACAAGGCCGTGCACGAGGCGTTCGTCGCGGTCGATCGTCTGGCGGGCCTCGACGTGTCGGTTCGCCACGAGCTCGTGCCGTCCGTGACGTACACGAGCCCCGAGGTCGCGTGCGTGGGCATGACCCTCGACGCCGCGCGGCAGGATGATCCCTCGAGCGAGGCCCACTCGGTTCCCTTCGGAGCGATCGGTCGAGCGGTCGCGACCGGCCACTCGGGGGGCTTCGCGCAGCTCGTGACGAGCGGTGCTCACCATCGTGTGGTCGGAGGCCAGATCGTCGGACCGAACGCCGGCGACCTGATCGCCGAGGTCGCGCTCGCCATCGAGCTCGAAGCGACGTTGGCCGACCTCGCCGCGACGATGCATGCTCACCCCACGCACTCCGAGGTTCTGCACGAGATCGCGGTCGCCGGCCTCGGCCTTCCCCTCCATGTTGGCCACCGGACGAGTGTGAATTGACGGCGCCGCTGCCCCTGGATCTGTGCCGCGGACACGCTGCTGCACGCCTACCGGGCGATGGCGCTGTGCGCGACGAATCGAGGCCAAGGGCTGGGATCTCGTTCGGCAGAACAAGGTCCTGTTCGCGATCAACAGCGCCGGGCACGAGGCCGTGAGCGTCGGCCGGGCGATGGCGATGGGCCCTCGCGACTTCCTCGCGCCGCACTACCGGGAGACTGCGGGTCTCGTGTACGCGGGCATCACGCCGACGATGCTGCTGTCGACGCTGTACGGCAATGTCGAAGCGATCGGGCGAGGCCGCCAGCCCTACGGCTACTGGGGTTCACGGGCGCACCGCGTGCTCTCGGCTTCTGGCCCGCAGCCCAACCACCTCACGCACGGCATCGGCACTGCGTTCGCGGCGAAGTACCTGGGGGTCGACGAGGTCTCGTGGTCGACCTTCGGTGACGGCGGCGCGAGCCGCGGCGAGTTCCACGAGGGGCTCAACTTCGCGGCGATCCACGAGCTGCCCGTCGTGTTCGTCTGCCACACGAACGGCTACACGCAGTCGGTGCCGTTGGCGTTGCAGTCGGCCACGCCGGACATCGCGGGGCATGCGGCGGGCTACGGCATCCCCGGCGTCGAGGTCGACGGCATGGACGTGTTCGCGGTCTACGAAGCCGCACGCCAGGCTCGGGCTCGCGCTGCGAACGGCCACGGACCCACGCTCATCGAGGCCAAGACGTACCGGTACTTCGCGAACACGTCAAACGACGACGATCGTCGCTATCGCTCCCGTGAAGAAGTGGACGAGGCGCGCGAACGTGACCCCATCGACCGCTTCGCTGCCCTCCTCGCGGGTACGGCGTGCTGGACGGCGACGCGCGCATGGCGCTCGACGCCGAGCTGGACGACGAGGTGCGGCAAGCGGCGGCCGCGGCGGACTCTGCCCCGCTCGCCGACGCCGACGAGGCGTTCGGGCCCGTCTATGCGGAGGAAGAGCTGCCGTGGCCATGACTTCGACCGATGTCTCGACCTCCACGGTCACCTTTGTCGAGGCCGTGCGCGCCGCGCTTCGCCAGGCGATGTTCGAGGACGACCGGGTGGTCCTGCTCGGCGAAGACGTCGGCAACCTCGGTGGCGTCTTCCGCGCCTCGGACGGGCTCAAACAGGAGTTCGGTGCACACCGCGTGATCGACACTCCGATGGCCGAGCTCTCGATCGTCGGCGTGAGCATCGGGATGGCCCTGCGAGGCATGCGACCGGTCGCCGAGATCCAGTTCGCCGACTTCATCTGGGCGGCCGCCGACCAGATCTTCAGCGAGGCCGCCAAGTACCACTTCCGCACGAACGGCCAATGGTCGGTGCCCCTCGTGATCCGCACGCCCTGGGGCGCCGGCATCCACGGCGCGTTGTACCACTCGCAATCGATCGAGGCTCCGCTGTGCCACTTCCCGGGGCTGAAGGTTGTCGCCGCGTCGACTGCCGTCGATGCAGCCGGGCTTCTGCTGTCGGCGATCGACGACCCGAACCCCGTGATTGTCCTCGAGCACAAGCTCGCGTACCGGCAAGTGAGCGGGACGCTCGGTGATCCGATCGCTCGCACGCCGATCGGCCCGCTTGCCGTTTTGCGCAAAGGCACAGATGTGACGGTGGTCGCCTACGGCTGGATGGTCCACGAAGCGATCGCGGTCGCCGAGCGTCTCGCGGTCGTCGGGTGGCCCGAGCGTCGAGGTCCTCGACCTCCGCACGCTTCTGCCGCTCGATCGGGACGCGCTCGCCGAGCACGCCGCTCGCACTGGTCGCGTCCTCGTCGTCCACGAGGCGTCACGCACGATGGGGCTCGGCGCGGAGATCGCGGCGTCGATCACGGAGGCGTGCTTCGACGAGCTCCGCGCGCCGGTCGGGCGGTTGACGATGCCCGACGTGCCCGGCATCCCGTTCACCTCGACGCTCGAGGCGGCGCTCCTCCCGAACCAGCACACGATCGAGCGCGAAATCGTCGCGCTCGCGAACAGCGGTGCGTCGAACGCGGACTGCGTCGGCTTCACCCGTAGGTGGACGGTCGGTGCCGCAGGCTTCGATGACGATGCCCGTCGACATCACGGATGTCGCTCATGCGGCTGACCTCGCTGCACTGTTCGCGTCCGCGGCGGCAGCGGCGCTGGTCGATAACCCGGAGGCGAACGGGGGCGGTGATGTCGTGATCGCCGTCGTTGAACCCGCGCACGGCTTGCGGATCGTCACGGCCCCGGATCGGCCGTACAGCGTTCGTGGGCATCCGCCGGATCCTCGATGCGCAGCGCTGAGGCGAGTCGCCTCCCGCCGCTCGCGCCGACCTTCACGCTGGTCGTGGCGGGCGACGGTGCCATGTTCGGGTTCCCGCTCGTACCCGAGGGCCAAGTCGTGGTCGTGCAAGTCGGCTCGCCTGTCGAGGAAGTCGTGGCCTCCGATGGCTCCGTCGTTCAGTGTGCGTCGTCGCGCGTGGCTGGGGATCTCTGCCGACCACCGCGTGATGGATGGCGCCGCGTCGGCGCGCTTCCTCAACGTCATGCGTGAACAGGTCGAGCGCTCGGCCTGATGGCTGCCCCGCTCGACCTCCCGATGCCGAAGCTCGGTGACACGGTCACCGAGGGCACGGTCATCGAGTGGCTCGTGTCGGTGGGCGACGTCGTGCTCGGAGGGCCAGACGCTGGCCGAGATCACCACCGACAAGGTGACGACCGACTATCCGTCGCCGTGCTCGGGCACGGTCGTCGCCCTCTTGCTCGAGGTGAATGAGACGGTGCCCGTTGGCACGCCGATGGTGCGCATCGAGTCCGACGACGTCGTCCTGGATGAGAGCGCTTCCAAGTCGGCGCCGGTCGAGCCTACGCCTGTCGCGCGAAGCACTCCGAGCCACCGGCACGGCACGGGCGACTGCGAATGCGATCGGCATCGATGTCACCGCGCTCGCGGGCACGGGCCGGCACGGACGCGTGGTCGAAGCGGACGTGGTCGGGGCCGCTACCGCGGTGCGGGTGGACCCGATGCGAGCGCGCGATGGCGGGGCACATGGAACAGTCGTGGGCGCAGTCCGCGCACACGGTCGCGCACACGCTCTTCGATGTGGAGGGTCTCGAGCGCATCCGTGCACTTCGTCGTCTGACTGCGTTGCCGTTCTGGGTGTACGCCCTCGCGCAGGTCGTCGGGCCACCGGGTGACATCGGCGTCGCGGTGGCGCGCGCCGATGGCGCCTTGCTCGTGCCCGTTGTAGCCGGAGCGGCAGCCAGTCTCGAGACCTGCGCCGAGATGGTCGATGACGTTGTGCGGCGCGCGCGCGGAAAGGCAACCTCGGCCACTCCGCCTCGCCGGGGCAGGCGACGGTGACGAACATCGGCGTGTTCGGCGGCCGCTACAGCCAGCCGATCCTAAATGCCGGCCAACCGATCATCCTCGGGCTCGGCAGCGTCGAGCGCCGGCTCGTTCCCCACGAGGGTGGGCTGCGCGTCCGCGCTCTCCAGCCGGTGTCGCTGGCCTACGACCGCAATCGTGTCGACGAGGTCGCGGCGTCGCGCCTGCTCAGCGACCTGCGCGTCCGCGTCGGGGCCGGTTGGTAGCGTCGCTCTCATGGTCGAGCCTGCGGCGCGTCGGCGCCCCGCCGCGCAAGCAAGATCCTGAGCGAACGCGACGCCGCGCTGCTCACATCGGCGGCGGAGGAGTTCAGCAAACACGGGTACGAGGGTGCTCGGGTCACGCGCATCGCCGAAGCGGCGGGCGTCGCCCATCAGCTGATCACGTACCACTTCGGCGGCAAGCAGGGCCTGTACGAGGCTTTGCAGGAGCAGTGGCTCGAGCGCAACGAAGCGATGGCGTCGAGCTCGGAACCGATGGCCGAGCTGGCGCGGGAGTACGTGCGCTGGGTGCACGAGGACGAGGCGTGGGCGCGGACGCTCATCCGTGAGGCGCTCGACGGCGATTTCCCCGAGTCGGACGAGCGTGTGTCTCGCCTCGTGTCGCTCGTGGAGTCCACGCGGGTCCGTCAGAAACGGGGCGAGATCCGTTCCGACATCGACTTGGGAGCGCTCTCGCTCCTGCTGTTCGGGGCGACCGTCGCCCCGGCCGTCGCGCCGCCGTCGCCCGCGCCTTCGTGGGGCTCGATCCCTCCTCCGAGGAGTTCGCGGCCTTCTATGGCGACCAAGTCGCCCGAATGGTCGCCTCGATGGCCGAGCCCGACCTCGACCGCTAGCCGTTGCGAGCATGGAGAACCAACCGTGAAGTTCGGGATCTTCGACCACATCGAGGGCATCGCCGGTACGTCGATGCATCAGCTGCTGCGCGATCGCATCGAGCTGGTGAAGCTCGCCGATGCGGCGGGCTTCGTTGGGTATCACCTCGCCGAACACCACGGCACCGATCTGTGCTTCGCACCGAACCAGGAGATCTTCCTCGCGGCCGCAGCCGAGGCGACGAAGCAGATCCGGCTCGGCCCGCTCGTGAAGCTGCTGCCGCTGCACCACCCGGTCGGCGTGGTCGAGGACATCTGCGTCCTCGACCAGCTCACCGGTGGACGGGTGGACTACGGCGTCGGTCGGGGCATCGCGGCGATCGAGCACTTCTGGTTCGAGGGCGATTGGTTCAGCTCACACGACCGGTTCGACGAGGCGCTCGGGCTGATCCTCGCGGGCTTGCGCACCGGCCGGGTCGATCCCGCCGGTGGCAAGCACTACGACTTCCCGCCCATCGACATGCGGTTGACCCCCTACCAGTCGCCGAACCCGCCGTTCTGGTACCCGGGCAACCCCGTCGCCGCCGGTCGGTACGGATTGAACCTGATGTGGCCCGGCCCGATCCCGCAGGATGCGTACGACCTGTACAAGCAGACGTGGCACGAGCATGCGGGCGACCCGGTGCGGGCGGACCGACCCGGCGACGAGCCCCGCGTGGGCATCGTCGAGATGATCGTGGTCTCGCACGACGAGGGCGAGGCCAAGGACATCGCTGCCCGCGGGTGGAAGGGCCTCATGCGCCGCATCGTCGACACGCACACCCTCGACCGGCTCGCGCTCGACGAAGCCGAGGCCGAAGCCGCACTGAACCCGCTGGCTCGTGGTGCGTTTGCATTGATGGGACCCGACGGCGACGCGCTCCTTCCCGAGCTGACGGCGACCTCAGGAAAGCCGGACCACGTGCGCTCCGTCGTCGAGCAGTACGCCGCTGAAGGTCGAAGCGACTACCTCGTCCTCCAGCTCCCGACCGGCGACATGACCTTCGAAGAAGCGCGCGGCAGCATCCAGCTGTTCATCGACGAGGTCATGCCTCACTTCGTGTGACGGCGGCTCTGACGTCGGTCCCCTCCATGTTCAGAGAATCCGAGGAGGTCCTTCGGTCAGCCAGCGCGTACGTACTCGAAGTCGACGGGCTTGCCGTTGATGCCGACGGAGGGCGGCGCGACCCAGCCGGCCATCTTTCCGGGCTCGGTCACTGGCTGCATCAATGAGTGCACGTAGTCCTCGTCGCCTGAGGTCGGCAGCCAGCTCGCCTTGTTCGCGTCCCATTCGACCTGCGACAGCACATCCGCCGCTCGGGCTGCACGTACGCGTCTCGGAACGCGCCAACGGCACGGTTGAACCCACGGTGCGGGAGGCGCAGCTCGACGCCGACCTCGGCGAGCGTGCGGTTCCAACGCTCGACACCCTTCGCGCAGTCGACGACGTAGTCGTCGCGCAGCGTCGCGTTGAGCGCGGAGAGTGCGGGCACCTCTCGTTCGCCGATCGGTTTCGCCGTCGACCGTGGGCACCGCCCGAAGTCGCGTCGTGCAGGCGGTGGTCGTCGTCGCGCCGCTCCTCCTGGAAGCGACCCTTCAGCCCGGCCGCGAAGTAGTTCGCCGCGTTCGTCGACGTCTCCGCGCCGAAGAGGTCGAGCGACACGCTGATAGTGGAAGTTCAGGTACCGCTGCAGGGTCGCGACGTCGATGCCGCCGATGCGCGTCGGACGTCGTCGGTGTCGTGCTCCTTCATGAGTTCGACCGTGCGCTGCACGACGCGACCGATGCCCGGCGGCGCCGACGAACATGTGGTGCGCTTCTTCCTTCAGCATGAAGTCGCACGTCCGCGACAGCGGGTCGAACGGCGCTCTCGCGCAGCGACGCCAGCTGGAACTTGCCGTCGCGATCGGTGAAGTACGTGAAGAAGTAGAACGACAGCCAATCCGGCGTCGGCTCGTTGAACGCGCCGAGGATGCGCGGCTTGTCGGCGTCGCCCGAGTGCCGCTCGAGCAGCTCGTCGGCCTCGTCGCGACCGTCTCGACCGAAGTAGCGATGGAGCAGGTACACCATCGCCCAGAGGTGGCGGCCTTCCTCGACGTTGATCTGGAACAGGTTGCGCATGTCGTAGAGGCTCGGCGCGGTGAGACACAGGCGGCGCTGCTGCTCGACCGACGCCGGTTCGGTGTCGCCCTGCACGACGAGGAGACGGCGGAGATCGGCGCGGTACTCGCCGGGCACCTCCTGCCACACCGGCTCGCCTTTGCGGTCGCCGAACGCGATCACGACGATCGGGCTCGGCGTCGGCGAGGAAGATGCCCCACCGGTAGTCGGGCATGCGCACGTAGTCGAAGTTCGCCCAGCCCTCCTGGCCGACCGCAGATCGCCGTGCGCAGGAAGACGTCGTCGTCGTTGATGCTCGACGGGGCCGAGCTCGCGCCACCAGTCGACGTACCTCGGAAGCCATCGCTTCGAGGGCCCGCTGCAGCCGGCGATCGTCGGCGAGGCCGACGTTGTTCGGGATCCTCATGTCGAGATCGACAGCTGGTCATCCGACACGCTCTCCGGTCGAAGTTCGGGCGTGTCCCCGTGCCGTAGCGCTGCAGCGCACCTTCCGCGCCGACGGCGTTCGGCCGCTGGAAGATCCAGTTCTGCCAGGCGGTGAGCCGGGCGAAGATCTTCGTCTCCATCGTCTCCGGCCCGGGGAAGCGCAGGTTCGCCTCCATGCCCGTGAGCGCATCGGGCGAGAAGCTGGCGCGCTCCTCGAGCAGGAGCGCGGACCTCGTCGTCCCAGTCGAGGTCGTCGGGCGCCGACGTCACCAGACCGGCGTCGAACGCCTCGCCCGCGGTCAGCTCCTTGCCGATGAGGCTGCCCGAGCGCTGCGAGGTCTT
The DNA here is from genome assembly GCA_963747215.1 of uncultured Acidimicrobiales bacterium. Classification (GTDB taxonomy): domain Bacteria; phylum Actinomycetota; class Acidimicrobiia; order Acidimicrobiales; family DATKAS01; genus DATKAS01. The sequence goes on along the minus strand of CAVVET010000022.1, from coordinate 55,290 downwards.
CGTCGCGACCCCAGAACCGCGTCGCGAGCCGAGAGAGCCCGTTGGCCATCGGGTACCACCCGTCGTTCGCGTCCGTCAGCACCAGCGACGAGTCAGCGTCGTCGAGCATCAGCGTGCGGTCGGCGGCGAAGGCGAGCTCGGCGAAGCGTGCCGGCAAAGCAGCTGCCCGGAGTGACGAGCGCGACAAGCGTGCGCGGACATGTCGAGGCGCTTGAGCGTCCGCTTCCAGAGCAATCGCACCTCTCGCTCGAGCCATCCCTCGCCGGCGATCTCCTCGTCGGCAGTGATGACTCGGTCGATCTCTCCCTCGGTGCGGAGCACCCACGTGCCGACGCTCGGATAGTTGAACCGCAGATCCAGGATCGCGGCGTCGAGCTCCCGGGCGGCGTCGAGCGACTCGGAGAGGGACGAGAACGCACTGACGGTGATCGTGGCGAGCTCGCTCGTCGAGGTCGAGGGCAACGAACCGTTGCCCGATCGGGCCGAGCGGCACGCCCTCTGCATCATCCGGCCGGTCGGACTCGGCCGCACGCGCCGAGCGCACGCTCGCGCACCAGCTCCGCGAAGCTCGACGGTGGCAGCCACCGCGTCGACGAGGCGCCACTCGACGCGCCTGCGGCCCTTGACCCCTTCCGACCTTCGTCGCGAACACGTCGGCGAGGTCGCGGCGGACGTGGCGCTTGTCGACGACTCGCGTCAGGCCACCGGTACCGGGCAGCACCGCGAGCAGCGGCACCTCGGGGAGCGAGACGGCCGACGACTTGTCGTCGACGAGCAGGATCTCGTCGCACGCGAAGTGCGAGCTCGTAACCGCCGCCCGCGGCGGTGCCGTTGACCGCGGCGATGACGACCTGCCCGCCGTCCGATGACATCTCTTCGATGCCGTTGCGCGTCTCGTTCGTGAACTTGCAGAACGCGACCTTGTGCGCATGAGTCGAGCTGGCGAGCATCTGGATGTTCGCTCCGGCGGAGAACACCTTGTCGAGGCCGCCGGTGATGACCACGGCCTTCACCTGGGGGTGCTCGAACCGCAAGCGCTGCGAGCGCGTCGTGCAGCTCGATGTCGACGCGCGAGGTCGTAGGAGTTCAGCTTGAGCTCGTAGTCGTCGCGAAGGCCGCCGTTCGGGATCGACCGCGAGGGTGAGCGTGGCGACCGGCCCGTCGGCCTCGAGGCGCCAGTGGCGGTATTGCGACGGGTCTGTCTCGAAGGAGATGCCCTCGGCCACGATGCGCAGCATACTACACACTTACTGTTGACGGGCGACAGGAAGTCTGTCTAGGTTCGGCGCATGGACCTGGGCATCGGGGGGCGCTGGGGGATCGTCTGCGCATCGACCCAGGGTCTCGGCCGCGCGTGTGCCGAGGCGTTGGTCGCGGAGAGCGTCAACGTCGTCGTCAACGGGCGCGACGCGAGAAGGTGGAGAAGGCGGCCGCGGAGATCGCCGCGGTCGGCACCGGTGAGGTGATCCCTGTCGCTGCGGACCTCACCGATCCCGCCGGTCGCGCCGCGCTGCTGGCGGCGTGTCCCGAGCCCGACATCCTCGTGCTCAACAACAGGGGTCCGAAGCCTGGCCCCTTCCGCGAGGTCACCGACGAGGACTTCGACGTCGCCCTCGATCTCCACTACCGGTCCCCGATCGCGCTGATCCGACAGGTGCTGCCCGGCATGCGCGAGCGCAAGTGGGGTCGCATCGTCACGATCACGTCGGCCATGGTGACCTCGCCGAGCGAGTTCATGGTGACGTCGGTCGGCGCCCGCGCCGGCGTGACCGCTGTGCTCAAGTCGCTGTCGTTCGCGGCCGCCGCGGACGGGGTGACGATCAACCAGCTTCTCCCCGAGCGCTTCGCCACGCAGCGTCAGATCGACAATGCCAACCGCAGCGTCGAGCGCGATGGCGTCACGTTCGAGGAAGCGTGGGCCGCGCAGGCCGCGACCATCGCAGCCAAGCGGCACGGAGACCCGAAGGAGTTCGGCGCGATGTGCGCGTTCATCTGCAGCGCGCACGCGGGATTCGTGTCGGGCATGAACATCCATCTCGACGGGGGCAGCTACAGGGGGCTGGTCTGATGCACACGACGTACGAGGCGCCGCAGACGATCGTGCGCATGCTCCTGTTGAGCCAGTCCTTCCTCTACTCGCTCACCAGCGAGCAACGGCGGGCCTGCGAGTATCCGATGGACCATCCCGGGCGCCTCGACTGGGACTTCATCCCGAAGTCGGACCGCACCGGCATCCCCTTGTCGCAGCTCAACTTCCATCAGCGGACGTTGGTGCAGACGCTGCTGCGCTCGGGGCTGAGCATCCGCGGATACACCCAGGCCCTCGAGATCATCGCCATGGAGAACATCCTGCGCGAGCTCGAGGTCGACCGGTTCGGCGTGTCGACCGGCGACTTCCGCTCGCAGGACCTGTACTTCGTGAGCTTCTTCGGACGGCCGAGCTTCGAGGAGACGTGGGGCTGGCGGTTCCTCGGCCACCACCTCTCGCTCAGCTACACCATCGTCGGGCAGCGCTGGCTCTCGGTCACACCCTGCAACATGGGCGCACAGCCGGCCGAGATGGGTGTCCTCAGCCCGCTTCGCGCCGACGAGGATCTCGGCTTCGAGATCCTCCACGGTCTCGGCGACTGCACAGCGCAAGCAGGCGATCATCCACGACGTCGCGCCCGCGGACTACACGACGCGCCAGGTGCCACGCGTCGGCAAGGTCGAGTATCCCGACTACATCGACCTCGGGATCGACTGGTACAAGATCAACGACGAGGACCGCGAAGCCCTCAAGTTCGAGAAGGACAACCCCCGTGGCGTGTCCGGCTCCGACATGCCCGCCGACCAGGCTCGGAGCCTGGTCGACCTCGTCGAGTCGTTCGTCGGTCGGTTGCCCGAAGAGGTGAGCGAGCGCTACATGGACCGCGTCAAGGGCGACGGACTCGGGAAGCTCTGGTTCTGCATGGGCCGGCGGACAAGAGCGGGGGACTCCGCACTACTACCGGATCCAGGGCGCCGACCTCCTCATCGAGTTCGACAATGCGATCGACAACGGCAACCACATCCACTCGGTGTGGCGCGACTACAGGGCGGACCTCGGACATCAGTTGTTGCTCGACCACTACGAGCACGAACGTCATCACGGCCATCACCTGGACACGCGGCTGAAGTCGTCCGTGCCCGATGACGACTGACGTGTCGGGCGGCGGGCTGCGGCCGTTGCTGTGCCCTCGGTCGATTGCCGTCGTCGGTGCGTCAGCATCTTCGGGCAAGGCGGGCAACGCGATGGTGCGCTCACTCCTCGGCTTCCCGGGCGCGCTCCACCTCGTCAACCCGACCGCGGCCGAGATCGAGGGGCGCGCCGTCGCCGCGCTCCGTCCAGGCGATCGAAGCGCCCGTCGACCTTGCGGTGCTCGTCGTACCCGCCGAGGCGGTACCCGGTGCGCTCGAAGACTGCGGCAGAGGTGGCGTCTTGGCAGCGGTCGTGTGCGCTGGTGGCTTTGCCGAGACGCGCGACGGGCGGGAGCTGCAGGACGCCGCGCTGGCAGTCGCGCAGAGGTACGGCATCCGCATGTTGGGCCCCAACACCTCAGGGTTCATGAACCCCCTTGACGGTGTGCTGGCGAACTTCGTCCCCTACGTGACCCGACTCGAACCCGGTCCCGCCTCGGTCGTCGCGAGCAGCGGGGGGATGAATCTGGCGGTGAGCTTCCTCGCAGGTGGGGAAGGACTTGGTCTGCGGCTCGGGATCGGGCTCGGCAATGCCGCCGACGTCGGATTCGCCGAGGTGCTCGACTTCCTCGTCCACGACGACGCGACCGAGGTCATCGGGCTCCATCTCGAGGGACTCGATGACGGTCGAGCTCTCTATGACGCGATCGCGCGCACGGTCCCGGCCAAGCCGGTGGTGGCGTTGAAGGTCGGCCGATCCGACGTCAGCGAGTTCGCGCTCTCGCACACCGGCCGCCTGATCGGCGACTTCGCGCTCACCGCAGCTGCTCTCAAGCAGGCGGGTGCGGTGGTCGTCGACGATGTCGGGCAGCTCGTGGATGCCATGCGCGCGCTCGTTGCTCGTCGCCTCCGGCCGTCGTCGGAACCGGGTGTCGGGGTCGTGACCGCGCAGGCCGGGCCGGGCCTGCTCATCGCCGACGTGCTGCGCAGCCGCGGGGTGTCGGTGCCGCCTCTCGCCGACGCGACGGTGAAGGGTCTGCAACGCCTTCTGCCTCCGCTCACGATGCTGTCGAATCCCGTCGACACTGGTCGTCCCGCCGAAACCTTTGGGCAAGTGCTCGCGCTCACGGCCGCCGACGACGCGGTCGACGCCCTGGTGGTGTACGCACTCAAAGAGAGCGACGTCATCAATCCTGAGGTGGCGTTCCGCGCGCCCGGCGTCGGGGGCGAGCTGCCCGTGGTGTTCGGCACGAGCGGACCTCGCGAGATGCTCGACCTGTCCCAGCGCGTGCTGACGGCAATGGGAGTTCCGCAGTACCGAACGCCGGAACAGGCGGCGCGAGCGGCGTCCGCGCTCGTAGACGACGCGCGGGCGCGTGATCGCCTCGATGCGCCGAGTCCGTCCCGGCCTCCCGAGCTTGCTTTGCCGGACGGCCCGCTCGATGAGCACGACGGCAAGAACCTCCTCGATGAACTGGGCGTCGCGACGCCTGTTCGCTGTGTCTGTCCCGACCGCGACGCGGCGCACGCCGCGCTCGAAGCGATTGGTGGACCAGCGGTGGTCAAGATCCTCGACCCCACTGTCGCTCACAAGGGAGACATTGGCGGCGTCCACATCGGCGTCGACTCGACGGCCGCGCTCGACTCTGCGCTCGACGCGATCGATCGGGTCAGCGGCCCGACATCGCGCGGCTACTTGCTCGAAGCCCAAGCCGAGGACGGACTCGAGTTCTTGGTCGGCGGAGTACGTGATGCGGTGTGGGGACCTGTCGTCGCCTTCGGCCGGGGTGGACGCGACGTCGAGTCGCACCGGCCCGCGATGCGACTCGCTCCGCTCTCCGATCGCGATGTGGTCGAGCTCGTCGGGGAGGTCGATCCGACCCTCGACTGGGTCGACGTGGCGCCGGTGGTCCAGGCCGTCGCTGCGCTCCTCGGGTGTCCGGGCGTCATCGAGGTCGAGCTGAACCCGGTGCGACTCACTCCACATGGTCCGATCGCTCTCGACGCGCTCGTCGTGCGCGGGCCACGTTTGCAGGAGGTATAGATGCCAGGAGCCCTCGACGGGTTGAAGGTGATCGACTTCGGTCACTACATCTCCGGCCCGTTGCTCGCCATGTTGCTCGCCGATGCTGGTGCCGAAGTGGTGCATGTCGATCCGCCCGGCGGCCCTCGTTGGGACGACGACGCCAACGCGGTGCTCCAACGCGGCAAACGCAGCATCGAGCTCGATCTCAAGTCAGGGGCCGACCTCGAGTCAGCTTTCGATCTGGTCCGCCAAGCGGACGTGCTGGTCGAGAACTTTCGGCCGGGTGTGATGGATCGCCTCGGTCTCGGCTTTCGGGGGCTGCAGACCGCGAACCCCGGCCTCGTCTACTGCTCAATTCCCGGCTTCAGTGCCGAGGACCCGCGCTCGACAACGCGCGCTTGGGAGGGGATCGTGGCGGCGGCCACGTCGATCTACCGCCCGCCGCGACGCTTCGGTCCGGCTGGCCCCATCACCGACACCGACCCCTCCTTCACGGCCACGCCTCTGCTTTCAACCTACGCAGCGGCGATCGCCGCGCATGCCACGGTTGCGGCGCTGATCGCTCGCGATCGCTCGGGGCGGGGTCAACGAGTCGAAGTGTCTCTCTTCGACGCGGCGTACGAGGTCTTTGGGCACGAACTGCAGATGGCGCACAACATGGCCTCAGGGGCGTTCAAGCCCCCGCCGCGCCCCGGGCTCGGGCACTACCTGTGCAAGGACGGACGTTGGCTGCACCTGTGCCTGTTCGAGGATCGGCACATGCGGTGGTTCGCGCAAGAGTTCGTGCCTGACTGGCTCGCCGAAGGGATCGCTGAGCCGGACCGGCTTCGCGCCGAGCCCGAGCTACAGACCGAGCTCATCAAGCGGTTTGCCGACCTGTTCTCGACCCGTGACGCCGCCGAGTGGGAGATCGAAATCAACAACCGCACTGGCGCGCCCTGCGCCGTGTGCCAGACGACGGACGAGTGGCTACGCGTGGACAGCGGAGGACGCGACAGCTACGCGGTTGCCGACGTAGTCGATCCACTGCTGGGCCCGACGTCACAGCTCGGGCAGCCCGTCGTTTTGAGTCGCACGCCGCTCACGCCGAGCCCACGCGTGATCGGGGGAGACGCCACGTTCGTGGGTGCGATCCGGGACACAGTGGCCAAAGGCGAGGCGCCGGCTCCGCTCGAAGGAGTGCGCGTCGTCGACTTCACGCACGTGCTCGCGGGGCCGACGGCGGGGCGGGTACTCGCCGAGTACGGCGCGGACGTGATCAAGGTGAACAAGACCGAAGACGTCGCGATCCCGTGGCACATGTGGATCAACGCGGGCAAGCGTTCGATGTTGCTCGACCTCAAGGCCACCGAAGGCCGAGAGGTGATCAGCCGTCTGCTGGACGGCACCGATGTCGTGAGCCAGAACTTCGCCCTCGGCGTCGCCGACCGTCTCGGGATCGGCGAAGCCGCTGCGCGCGCCTCGACGCCGGGCGTCATCTACTCGTCGATCAGCGCGTTCGGTTACGAGGGGAAGCGCGGGACATGGCGTGGCCGCGAGGAGCTCGGCCAAGCCGTTGCCGGGCTGCAGGATCGTTGGCACAACGAGGAAGGCGAGCCGGCGATGATGTCGTTCCCGGTCAGCGACATCGGCAGTGGACACCTCGCCGCGTTCGGCATCCTGCTGTCGCTCTACCACCGCAACCGCACGGGTGAAGGGCAGGCCGTGAGCGCCTCGCTCGCCCACTCGGCATCGTTCATCCAGGCGCCGTTCATGCTCGGGTACGAGGGCAAGACATGGGATCTCCCGCATGGCTTCGACGCGCGTGGCTGGAACGCCCAGCATCGCCTCTACAAGGGCAGAGACGACCGGTGGCTCTTCGCCGTCGTCCGTTCGTTCGAGGGGATCGAGGGCCTCGAGGGTGTCGCTGACGAGGATCTCGAAGCCCGGTTCGAGACCGAACCCGCGCGCACCTGGGTTGACCGCATCAACGCCGCCGGCGGGGCTGCACACCTCTCCGTCAGCGGCGAGGAGGCGGCAGCCGATCCCGTCGCCCGCGCCCGCGGGCTCGTCGTCGAAGTCGCCGAGGGCCGGCTCACTGTGGGTCCCGGGCCCCGGCTGTCGGCGACGACGGTACGGTTCGGTCCGCCGGGCACGACTCCAGGCATCGACGGGCGTCAGATCGTGGAGGAGCTCGGTCTTTCGGATCAGTGGGCTGAGCTCGTTGCCAAGCGGGTCGTGGTAGCGCCGGCGACCGTATGAGCTCGGCGTCACCTCCGGACGTCGACCAAAGAAGGTCGCACGCCGGCATCACCGTGCCGATGCTGCTCGTGCTCGGCGGGCTCAGTGCGGTGCCACCGCTGTCATTCGACATGTATCTCCCGGCGTTGCCGGAGGTCGCGGACAGCCTGGGCGTGCCCGAAGCCCAGATCCAGCTCACGCTGTCCGCGTGCCTGCTCGGGCTCGCGCTCGGCCAGCTCGTGGGCGGACCGATCAGCGATTCGCGCGGCCGGCGCCGCCCGCTGCTGTGGGGCGTCGCGGGCTACACCGTGTGCAGCCTTGCCTGCGCGTTCGCACCGACCGCCGCGGCGCTGGTAGCGCTGCGCTTCCTCCAAGGGCTCGGGGGCGGTGTCGCCGTCGTGATCGCCCGGGCGATCGTGCGCGACCGCGAGGAAGGGGCCGCTGCGGCGCGTGTCTTCTCGCTCCTCATGTTGGTGAGTGGCATCGCTCCGATCGCCGCGCCGCTTTTCGGCGGCTTGCTCATCGAGCTGACCTCATGGCGCGGAATCTTCGTCGTGCTGGCGCTCCTGGGCGCGATCGGGCTCGTAGCGGTCTCGCTGGTTCTGCCCGAAACGCTTCCCCTCGAGAACCGTCACACCGGGGGAGTGCGCGAGACGCTTCAAGTCGGCAAGCGGGTCGTGCGCAACCGTTCCCTCATGGGATACGCGCTCACCTCCGCGTTCTCGTCGGGCGCGTTGTTCTTCTACATCTCGAGCTCGTCGTTCGTGTTCCAGGACATCTACGGGCTCACCTCGACGCAGTACAGCCTGGTGTTCGCGGCCAACGCAGTCGGTCTCATGGCGATGGGATGGCTCAACGCCACGCTGGTTCGACGCCACGAGCCCTCGGTTTTGCTGCGCTGGGGAGTGAGTCAGGCAGTGGTGGGGTCGCTCGCGCTCTGCGTCGTGCTCTGGCTCGGAATCGGCCTTCCCGGCGATCCTGCCCGCGCTGATGCTCACCGTCATCAGCCTTCCGCTCGTCATCCCCAACGCGACCGCGCTCGCCTTGGCGCCGTACGGCCGCGAGGCGGGTTCCGTCTCTGCGCTGCTGGGAGTGCTGCAGTTCGCCGTCGGGGCCATCGCGTCGCCGCTCGCGGGCATCGCGGGAGATGTGACGCAGTTCTCGATGGCATTCGGGATGTTGTTCATGGCGTGCACCGCATTCGTCATTCGGGCTCGTCTGGTGCCGAGCTGACGATGCGGCTCGGATGCGACATCCCCTACTTCGAGGATCCCGACGACATCCGGCGGTTCGCGGTCGCCGCCGAAGAGCTCGGCTTCGATCACGTCGGGTTCTCCGAGCACGTGGCGGCGAGCCGCTCCACGACCTACCCCGCGATGTTCTCGTACGACGATCCGTGGCACGAGTCGTTCACGATGCTCGCGTTCCTTGCGGCAGTGACGACGACGATCGAGCTGTCGAGCGCGATGGCGTTGATCACGCTGCGCAATCCGGTGCTCGTCGCCAAGCAGGCCGCCGAGGTCGACTTGCTGTCGCGGGGCCGGCTGCGGCTCGCGGTGAGCGTCGGGTGGAACCGCGAGGAGCAGATGGCGCTCGGCGTCGATCCGGCCACGCGCGGTCGGCGCATCGAGGAGATGGTGCCGCTACTCCGCCGGCTGTGGACCGAGGACTGCGTCACCCACACCGGCGAGTCCTTCACGCTCGATCAAGTTGGCATCCACCCGAGGCCGTCGCGCCCGATCCCGATCTGGATGGGCGGCGGCGGGGTCGACAACCTCGGCCAGCCGCCGGAGCCGACGATGCAACGAGCGGCGCGGCTCGCCGACGGGTTCAAGCTGATGGCGCCGACCGGCGCCGACGTCGACCGCGCGATCGGCACGGCCGACGCACCTCCACGAGCTCGCCCGCGGCGAAGGACGCACGCTCGACATCGAAGCCCGATTGCTCACGCAGCTCACGCCGCCCGAAGAGTGGCCGTCGGTCGCTCGTCGGTACCGCGAGTCCGGCGTCTTCACGCACATCGGCCTCGGCAACCGCATCGTCGCCGGCACCGTCGACGACCAGATCGCGCTCATCGCAGATGCCGCGCGGCTGCATCCGACCGGAGCTGTGAAGCCATGCCTGAACTTGTCCATCGCGCTCATCACGTCGGATCGCTGCTGCGCCCAGAAGGCGCTCCGCGAGGCCTGGCGCCATCACAGCGAGGGCACCGTCAGCGACGAGGCGCTCCGCACGGCGCAGGACGACGCCATTCGCGACGTCGTCGCGATGCAGGAGGAGATCGGCCTCTCGGTCGTGACGGACGGAGAGTTCCGGCGGCTGTCGTACTGGAACCGCTTCGTGGAGGTCGTCGACGGGCTCGAGGTCGGCGAGGCCCGCTTCGCGTTCACCGACGACTCCGGCGATCGGCTCGCGTTCACGGCGCCCCATGTCATCGGGCCGGTGCGCCGGGCGGAGCCCGTCTCCGGCCACGAGGTGGATTTCGTGCGGTCGATCAGTGATCGGGCGGTGAAGGTCACGTTGCCGTCGCCGTCGACCATGCAGTTCTGGTTCGGCCCACTCTCGGCGTGTACACGTCGTCGTCGGCGTTCTTCGCTGATCTCGCGCGCGTGTATCAGGAGGAGATCGCCGACCTCGCCGGCCGCGGTGCCGACATCGTCCAGCTCGACGAGGTCGCGCTCGCGATGTTGTGTGATCCCGACGCCCGAGACGTCGTCGCCGCCGCAGGCGAGGATCCGGACGAGCTCGTCGACGACTACGTCGGCGCGATCGCAAGTGCGTTCGATGGCGTAGCGTCGACGGTCACCACCGGCCTTCACCTGTGCCGCGGCAACTACAAGGGCCACTGGATGGCCAGTGGCGGATACGAGCCCGTCGCCGAGAAGGTGTTCGGGCGGTCCGGCGCCAACCTGCTGTTCCTCGAGTTCGACTCGGAACGGTCGGGCGATTTCAGCCCGCTGCGTCACGTGCCTGAGGCGGCATCTGTCGTGCTCGGCCTCGTCAGCTCGAAGAATCCTCAGGCTCGAGTCGCGCGACGACCTCTTGCGGCGCATCGAGGAGGCCTCCGCAGTCGTGCCGGTCGAACGGCTCGCGCTCTCACCGCAGTGCGGCTTCGCATCGACTGTGGGGGGCAACCCAATCACCGAGGACGACGAGAAGCGCAAGCTGGCGAGGATCGTCGAGGTGTGCGAGGAGGTCTGGGGCTCCGCGTGAGTTGTCGGTCAGCCGCCCCACGCGACCGGGAGGGTGAGCAGGCCTCGGAACGCCCAGCCGCCGATCTCGACCTCGCCGGACGGTGTCGAGTCTGAGGCCTTCGAGCCGTTCGAACGCCATCGGGAGCGCGACGTCGGAGACCATCGAGCGTGCGGCCGTGGCGCCCGCGCAGAAGTGCGGACCGGCGCCGAAGACGATCGCCCTCGACGTGTTACGGGTGATGTCGAAGCGATCGGCGGCGGCGAAGTGCTCCTCGTCACGGTTCGCGGAGCCGAACATGAGGAACACTCGGTCCTCCGGCTCGAGATCGACGTCGCCGATGGTCCAAGGCCTCGCGAACGCGGCGCGGAGACATCCCGATCGGGGAGATCCAGCGCGTGAACTCGTCGAACGCCTGCATCCACGATGCCTCGCCGCGTTGCACCAGAGCGAGCTGATCCGGGTGGGTCAGCAAGGCCCAGATCGTGCCGGCGATCGCCTTGCGGGGCTCGTTCTGACCGCCGCTGATCGTGAGCTTGATGTTGGCGCGCACCTGCGCTTCCGGCATCCCTCCGTCGAGCATCACGCTGAGCAACGAGTGGTTCGGGGTGCGGCGCACCACCGGCAGCATGTCGTCTATCGCCTCGTCGATGGCCGCGGTCGCCTCGTGGCAACGACGCTCCACGTCAGGATCGCCGCCGTAGTTGGCGATGCCGCCGATCAGGGCTTGCGACCACCCATCCATCTGGCGGTAGCTCACGTTGGTCAAACCGGTCATCGCCTTCAAGCACTCGGCTGACAGCGGAAGCGCGAACACCTCGATCAGGTCATCACGCCGCGGAGCCTCGAGTGAGACCGAGGATCTGGTTCGCGAGCGCCTGGAACTCCTGCTTCCAGTGGGCGGCGACGGCCGCCGGCGCGAGTGCCGGAGTAGTAGACGTTGCGCTCGGCCGCGTGAGCGGCGCCGTCCTTGCGCATCATGTTCTGGCCCATCAGCCGGTTCATCAGCCCCGCCGGCTGATCGGAGGACAGCACGTCGATCCGCTTCTCCATCGACGCGATGTCATCTCGCCGAGTCAGCAGCGTGGCGCCGAGCTGCGGCACGAACGCGATGGGCGCGTCCTTTCGCATGCGTGCAAGTGACGGGTAGGGGTCGGCCCAGAACTCGTCGACGTCGATCTCGAACGCGGGCGCGGTCGACACGAGAAGAGTCTCGCGCACGACACGTTGTGTCGTCGCGAGCACGACAAGTGTCATACTTGACGAGTGACGACGACCGACCACGACGTCGCGCTCGAACGGCTCTACGCCGACTTCGCGGCGAACGGTTTGATGCCCCTTTGGACGGTGCGCGGTGACCTCATGCCGCGATCGCCGAGCCCGGCGGCAGTGCCGCAAATGTGGCGTTGGAGCGACGTGCTGCCAATCGCCGAGCGTGCGGGCCAGCTCGTTCCTGTCGGTCGCGGCGGCGAGCGCCGCGCGATCGCATACGCCAACGCCGGCCTCCATCCCGAGCCCTGACGCGACGCCGACGCTGTGGGCCGCGGTCCAGTACCTCGGTCCCAGGGAGGTGGCACCCGCGCATCGGCATTCGCAGAGTGCCTTCCGCTTCGTCCTCGACGGCGAAGGCGTGTGGACGATCGTGGATGGCGATCCGGTCGCGATGCGGCGAGGCGACCTCTTGCTCACCGCGGGGTGGCGGTGGCACGAGCATCACAACGTCGCCGACGCGCCGATGGTCTGGCTCGACGGCCTCGACATCCCCCTCGTCTCAGGACTGGACGCTGGCTTCTTCGAGTTCGGACCTGACGAGGTGACGCGATCGGTCGACGCCCGAGTCGTCGTGCAGCGAGCGGCTGTGGGCGCATCCGGGTCTGCGTCCGGTGTCGGCGAAACCGGCGAAGACGTCGCCACTCATGGCGTATCGCTGGGCGCACACCGACGCCGCGCTCGCGGCGCAGCTCGCGCTCGAAGCCGAAGGCCGCGACGGAGTGCTCGCGCCCGGGCACGCGGCCGTGCGGTTCACGAATCCGACGAACGGTGCCGACGCGTTGGTCACGATTCGCATGGAGATGCACCGGCTCGCTGCCGGCGTGTCATCAGCCCTCCCTCGACGGGTCGGCTCTTCGGTGTGGCAGGTGTTCGAAGGCAACGGCGTGCTCGACCTTGCTGGGCATGAACATGAGGTGTCGAAGGGCGACGTGATTGCGGTTCCATCGTGGTGCCCGATGCGAGTGTCCTCGAGCGCCGGCCTCGACGCCTTCATGTTCTCCGACGCCCCCGTCTACGAAGCCCTCGACATTGCCGACCCGAAGTGACAAGGAGGAGTCAGGTGGCCGTAGTGAACGCGAGTGATGCCATGGTCAACACGCCAGTGGGCGATGTCGAGTTCGACGTCGACTCGAGCGCCGCGTACCAGGAGCTGCGTCGGCTTTGGACGACGATGCCTCGCGTTCCCAAGCTGATCGACGCGACAACGTCCCCCATCGTCCTGTCGGCGGGCGGGCAGACCATCCACCTCGCACTCAAGGGCGAGGAGAGCGCGGGGTCGCTGATGGTCGCGTACGTGGTGATGGAACCCGGCGCCAGCGCCGTACCTGATCACCATCAACCGTTCGAAGACGAGCTCTGGTTCGCGGTCCAAGGCGAGTGGGAGTGGAAGGTCGGAACGGAGACGCGCCGGGTGGGCCCGGGCGGCTTTGCGTATGCCCCGAGGGGGACAACGCATGCGTTTGCGAATGTTGGGGACTCCACCGCCATCATGCTCACCGTCAACACTCCGGCCGGACACGAGCGCGGCTTCCAAGGTGCAAACGAGCTCATGAGCGAAGGGGCACCTGCCGAGGCGATCCAGCAGCACTTCGCAAACCACGACTTCGTCTTCCACGAGTCGACGCCAGCGTGACTGTTCGCGTCGGCTGATCGGGCGCCCTCAGATGTGCACGCCCGTCGTTTCGAGCGTCACGGCGACATCCCACGGGTGCTCCGGCGAGTGGGGGAGCGGTGGCTCCGGAGCGAGGATGGCGAGGTGACGTTCGGTCGCGTCGGCGCTCGCATTGCGCTGACGATGTGGAACGCCCGCGGGCAGCACGACAAGCGTGTTCGGACCCGACGACGTGCGATCTCGAGGCCGACCTCGACCTCGAGCGCACCTTGGACCACGAAGTAGAACTGGTCGAAGTCGTGAACGTGGGTCGGCGGTCCGCTCGCCCCGGGCGCCATCTCCGCGACGTATACCGACGCGTGGATCGAGCCGCTGTCACGGTTGGCGAGCCAGGAGACGCTCATCGGCCCGTCCTCGGACTTCGGCGGGAGATCGCGGTGTAGTACGGCAGCCCCTTCGGGTCGGTCGACTCGGTCGGCGACGCGATCGGCTGCAGGAAGCCGCCGGGGGCGATGATCTCGATGTGCATCTCGTCGACGTCGCCGTCGTTGCGGTTGTGGTGCGGCACGCCGGCAGGGATGAACACCGAGCCGAATCTGCCGACATGTCGCTCCTCGGTGCCGAGCTCGATCGTCGTCGTCCCTTCGAGCACGACGTAGATCTGGTCGCTCGTGTGAGTGTGGCGCCCCGGGCCGTGTACTCCCGGCGGCACCTTGGTCGCGATCACGTAACAGCTCTCGCCGGCATAGAGCATCTGGCCCCGGTACCCGGGGATCCCGGCGTCCATCGCCACGTCCCAGTCGATCGGTCGTGTGAACCGCATCCGATGAACAATAGACAGACTTCGTGACGTGCGACAGAGTGAAGGTCGAACTTCAAGGGGGAGAGAGTGGCGACGATCGTCGGTGCCTTCGGGGTGCCGCACATGCCCACGTCACCGGGCCAGTGCGAGGCCGACCCGGACTCGCTCGTGGCGAGGTCGTTCGCGGCCGTGCGCGCGACTACGTCGATGAGATCGATCCCGACGTGCTCGTCATGTTCGACACCGATCACTTCCATCACTGGTTCTACGACCGCCTCCCGGCGTTCGCCGTCGGCGTGGCGGTCAGCACCGACGGGCCCGGCACCGACGATTGGCCGGGCGAGGCGCGCTTCGATGCGATCCCGGTCGACGAACCGCTCGCACGGCACCTCTACCACTCCGGCATCGCCGCCTCGTTCGACCTCGCGCTGAGCGAGGAGTTCCAGGTCGACCACTCGATCACGGTGCCGCTTCACTTCCTCGCCGCAAGCGACGGCGTCGTGGAACGCCCGATCGTGCCGGTGTGGATCAACGGCATCGCCCCGCCGCTTCCCCTTGCCTCTCGGTGTCGTGAGCTGGGCGCGATGGTGGCGCGGGGCGGTGGAGGCCTACCCGACTGCCACAAGGGTCGGCCTCGTCGCGAGTGGTGCGATCAGCGGCGACATCGGTGGTGCGCACTCCCGCCCTGGCCTGCCATTCGCGCCGCCCGACGAGGTGTGGCTTGCCGACGTCGCCGGCTGGTTGCACGATGAACGAGTCGACGACTTCGTTGCGGCGGCCACGCCGGACCGCCTCCGCGCTGCGGGCAACGTGAGCGGCGAGTGCCTCAACTGGATCGCGCTATTGGGTGCTGTCGGCGGCCGCTCGTCCCACGTTCCTCGAGATGGACACGTACGGTGGCAACGCGTTCGCGGCGTGGGATCTGGGGTGAGCATCTACGCCCTGCACAAGCTCCTGTACCGCGCGCAGGTCGATCTCGACTTCCGCGAACGTTTGCGTGCCGATCCCACGGCTGCACTCGCCGACCTGCCGCTCACGGACGACGAGCGCAGGGCGCTGCTCGCCGGTGACGTCGCCACCCTGGCGCGGTCCGGTGTGCACACCTTCCTGCTCTCGCGCATCCCTCGCTTCGGGCTGCTCGGTCTCGACCGAGACGAGTACAACCGACGCATGCGCGCCCTCCTCGACGACCGTTTGCTCACTGAACCACCGCCGGCGGGGGTCGAGTGAGCAAACGGTGTGCGGTCAGGCGAGGGGCGGGCGGCGGTACGCCCACGGCGCCGCTGACTCGAGCTGTGATGCCGACGCGGATGAGCACGTCCTCGCGGCCGTAGGCGGCCACCAGTTGCACGCCGCGCGGCATCCCGTCGTCGGGCCAGCCCAGTGGCACTGACACTGCGGGTTGGCCGGTCGCGTTGAACACGCGGGTGAAGGCGCTGCCCCGCCCCGGCTTGAAGCCCCGCTTGTAAGCGCCGAGCTCGGGACCGGGCTCGGCGGTCGTCGGCGTGAGCAGCAGGTCGAAGCCGTCGCGGTTCGGTCCCTGCCCACCACGCGCAGATTTCCCGAGACAAGCGCCTGCATCCGTTCGAGCGCGCGCACGACGTCGGTGCCCGACAGCGCGCGCCCCGCGGAGATCGCCGACCATGTCGCCGGCTCGACGTCCGCCTCGCCGAGCGTTCGGCCGAGCGCGGTCGACCACTCATCGAGCGCGGCGGCGCCCTGCGCGGCGGCGAGCTTCGTTGCGCAGCCGAGCAGGTCGGGCTCGTAGAGGGCGGCGGGCCACGCCTCCTCGACGTGGTGCCCGAGCGTCTCGAGGAGAGCGGCGGCGTCGCGGGCGGCCTGCGCGCAGCCCTCGTCGACCTCCGCGCCGGTGAACGCGCCGAGGCACAGCCCGATGCGCAACTGTCCCGGATCGCGGCCGAGCTCCGCGGCGAGGGGACCGGGAAGCCCCGGCGCCGGCCATGGCCCGGTGACAGCGATGTCGGCGATGCCGTCGAGCACCGCTGCCGTGTCGCGCAGCGTCCGCGTGACCACGCCCTCGCTCACCATCGTCACGGCCGCGTCGAACGATCGGTTCGGGATCACCCGACCGCGCGTGGGCTTCAGCCCGACCAGACCGCACTGTGACGCGGGGATGCGGATCGACCCGGCGATGTCGTTCGCGTGCGCGATGGGTACGTAGCCAGCAGCGACAGCAGCGCCCGAGCCGCCCGAGGACCCACCGGGGGAGCGAGCCAGGTTCCACGGGTTGTGCGTCGGCCCGTAGGCCTCCGGCTCGGTCGTGCCCATCATCGCCAGCTCGGGTGTGTTCGTGCGCCCGACCGGCACGAAGCCGAGGGCACGGAAACGGAGCGCGAGCCCGCTGTCGACCTGCGCTCGCCAGCCGGCATCGCGGAGGGCCCGCATGCCCTGGTGATGGGGCTCGCCTGTCTCCTGTCCGCCGAAGTCCTTGAACAGGAACGGCACTCCCGTGAAGGGGCCGTCGGGGAGCGGACCCGACGCGTCGGCGAGGGCGCGCTCGAACTGGCGGTGGATGACCGCGTTGATCTGTGGGTCGAGCCGCTCGATGCGCGCGATCGACGCCTCGACGAGCTCGCGGGGCTGGACGTCGCCGCGACGCACGAGCTCCGCCAACCCGGTCGCGTCGTGGTCGACGAGGAGCTGCTCCTGCACGTTCAGTTCGGCACCCGTCCGCCGTTGACGATGATCGTCTGGCCGGACACGAACGCCGAGTCGTCGGACAGGAAGTAGCAGAACGTGCCGAGCAGATCGTCGGGTCGCATCACCCGGCCGAGCGGGGTGCGGGACGAGTCGTACTCGCCGAGCACGCTCGACCCGGGTGTCTCGGTGCGCCCTGGCGCCACGCAGTTCACACGGATGTTTCGCTTGCCCATCTCGTTCGCGAGAGCCCGCGTCAACGAGATGACGGCGCCCTTCGAGCCGACGTAGTGCGCGAAGCCGTGCGAGCCCGTGAACGCCGTCTCGGACGCGACGTTCACGATGCTGCCGCCGCGGTCGCCCATCGTCGCGGCGGCAGCGCGGGCGCACAGGAACGTGCCTCGCACGTTCACGGCGAACATGCGGTCCCACTCGTCGAGCGGGATCTCGTCGTACGGGCGTCGGTTGACGAGCAGTGCGGCACTGTTCACCAGTCCGTCCACCGCTCCGATGCGCCCGAACAGCGCGTCGACCTGGCTGGCGTCGCTCACGTCGCACCGCTCGTCCGCGCCCGGTGCGATGTCGACGGTGACCACGTTCGCTCCCCGCGTGCGCAGCTCGGCGGCGAGCTCGGCACCGATGCCCCGTCCCGCGCCGGTGACCACGATGTGCTTGCCGGCGACGGTCATGCGGAGTCCTTCGTGACGCTGACGAGCTCGGCGAGAGCGCGGTGGATGTGCCCGTTCGTCGCGAGCACGTTCGACACCCCTGGCCCGAGGTTGAGCGGCCCGCCGTCGAGGTCCTCGATGCGTCCGCCCGCCTCGGTGATCATGAGACCACCCGCGCCGACGTCCCACGCGTAGGTGGCATTCCGCTCGAGGAACGCATCGATCCGCCCCGCGGCGATGTAGGCGAGACACAACGCGGGCGAGCCGAGACCGCGGACCCCACGGCAGTGGATGTTCAGCGCGACGATGCGGCGCCCGTAATCCTCGATCGCCGCGCGGTCGTCGCTCTGGATGCCTGTGCAGACAAGGGCCCGCTCCAGCGTCGATGTGTCGGAGACCGTGAGTCGCTCACCGTCGAGCCACGCGCCGCCGCCGCGGATCGCCGTGAACAGCTCGCGACGGAACGGCTCGAAGATCGCCCCGGCCGCGAGGCCTTGGTCATCTCGCACCCCGACGGACGTGCACGCGAACGGGATGCCGTGCGCGTAGTTCGACGTGCCGTCGAGCGGATCGACGAGCCAGGTGCACGGTCCATCGGCCGCACCCGCGAGCCCCTCCTCGCCGAGGATGGCGTGATCGGGGAAGCGGCCCGTCACGATCTTGACGATCTCCTGCTGCGCGGTGATGTCGGCCCAGGTGACGATCGACGTGCGCTCGCTCTTCATCTCGATCTCGGTCGGACGCGTCAGACCCTCGACCAGCACCGCGCCGCCTGCTCGTGCCGCCTCGACCGCGACCTCGAGCAGACGCGTCGGGGCTGGGAGCAGCGGGCACGGTGCGGCGGGTCAGCCGCGGCCGGCAGCCAGCATCGCGTCGACGAGTGCCGAGGGACGCTCGTGGTCGGCGTAGACCATGTGCGCGCCAGGTGCGGTTCGTCCGCGCCGACGCGAGGTAGTTGCGCTCGTAGAGGTCGTTGCGCGCGCCGAGGTTCGAGCCGACGAAGTCCCACGCGAGCCGGTACAGCGCCGCTCGCTGCTCGGCGTCGACGTCGTTCGAGCCGTGGAGGAACTCGTCGATCAACGGCCGGAGCCGGCCGTCCGCGAGCATCGCTCGGCTCGGCGTCGCCAGCAGGTTGTGGCTGCCGATCGTGATGAGGATGTCGTTCACCCGCGGGAACCACGTGGCGAGCATCGCCCGCATCGGATGCAGCGGTCGACCGTCGGGGAACCACGACGCCGTCGCCCCGGTCGTACGCGTGCTCCTCGGCGAGCAGCACCGCGTTGCGCGTGACCTCGACGTAGCCGCTGAGCTCACCGAGCATCTCGATCGTGCTGCGGGGACACGTCGTTCACGGCCTCGGCCATCCGCGTCGCGAGGCCGTACGCGAACTCGAGCTTCGTGAGAGCGCGCAACGTGGTCTGCTGCATGATGTTCGCCCACCACGCCGTGGGCAGCATCACCGAGCTGTAGATGTCCGGACGGCCGTCGATGAACACGCGGTCGCGGGGCACCTCGACGTCGTCGAAGATCACGAAGGCGTCCTGCTCGTCGAACCGCATCGAGAGCGGATGGTCGAACACGTTCGTGTCCTGCCGCGACGCGCTGTCACGGCACAGGAAGATCAGCCCGGGCGTCTCCATCCCGATCGAGAAGCTGAGCGCGTACTCGGGCGGCGCGTCGGGCGGGAGCGGATGGCCGGGGTACACCGCGATCTCGTCGGAGAACGGGGCGAGGGTGGCGAGGATGCGCCCTCCCCGCACGACGATGCCGTGCTCGGTGTCGCCGACCTTGTGCAGCGGCACGGGGTTGCCCGCGAACACGTTGTCCGTCGCCCTGTTGATCGTCGGGTGGACGAGGGTGTGGGTGAGCGAGATGTCTTCACGCGCGCAGCTGCTTCTGGAACGCGATGAGGTTGTCGTGGCCCTCCTCGTTGCGCCCGTCCGGCACCGATCCACGCCGCCGCGTTCGCCCGCGAACCCGGCGAAGGTGACGTTCATGTAGTCGGGCGTGCGGCCCATGAGGCCGACCGACGCCTCCGCGATCCGCACGAGTCCCTTGTGGCGGCGCTTCAGGTCGTCCACCGACCTCGGGATCATGTGACTGACGTTGATCGCTTCGCCCGTCTCGGGGTCGGGCATCAGGCAGTCGTCGGGATACTCGTGCTGCCGGTCGAACACCGCAGCCAGCTGATGCGCCGCGCCCGTGAACGCGGGATGGTCGACGACGTCGTCGACCCGCTCGTCGCCGAGCCACACCTCTCGCTTCCGGGCCTTGAGGCCCTTCAGGAACTCCTCACCCGTGCGGGCGCCCATGCGTCGGCCCGACTCAGCGCGGAGTGCGCGATTCGCGCGTCACGACGCGCCCCGGGACCGCAACCGGCTCGGGCTGGTCGGGCCCGAACCTCTGGTACTCGGTGGTGTCCTCGAGCTCCTCCTCCGGAGGCAGGTACTCGAAGTAGTTCAGGGCCGCGTCGACGTCGCCGGACCACACCTCCTCGGGGAGGTCGTAGAGGACTTCGATGCCGTAGCCGTCGGGGTCGGCGATGTAGGCCGAGTGCGTCATGCCGTGGTTGCCCCGCACGATGAACTCCACGTCGTTCGCCTTGAGGTGCTCGAGCTGCTGCAGCCACGCCTCACGATCGGGATAGGCGATGGCGATGTGGTTGACGCCGACTCGCTTCGGCTCCATCGACCACTTGTCGGGCTCGGCGACCGAGGCGGGGTCGTTCACCTCGACGAGCGCGAAGTCGTGGTGGTGGGACGGGTTGCTCCGGTAGAAGCGCATCGTCATCGTGTGCCGGAGCTCGGCGCACTGCTCGAAGCCGAGTAGCTCGGTGTAGAAGTGATGCGACGCCTCGATGTCACGAACGTTCAGCACCAGATGGCTGATGCTGGCTCCGGTCGACGCCTTCGTAGACGCTTGTGTCGACATGGTCGATCACCCCCGTGGTCGCGTGCGGCCCGAGCGTAACCCAGGCCCCGTGGTCGGACTCGTCAGTCAGTTCCCTTCCCGAATCGCCGCCCACACGCGTTCGGGCGTGAGCGGTGTCTCGAGATGGCGGACGCCGAGGTGCGCGAGCGCGTCGATCACCGCGTTGTACACCGAGGGGATCGCCCCGATCGTGCCGGATTCCCCGACACCCTTGGCGCCGAGAGGGTTGGCGAACGTCGGCGTCTCCATGTGCACGATCTCGAACGACGGAAGCTCGGGGGCAGAGATCATCAAGTAGTCGAGGAAGCTCGTCGTCTGAGGCTGCCCGTCGTCCGAATAGCGGACGCTCTCGAACAGGGCTTGCGCCACACCCTGTGCGATGCCTCCGTGCACCTGGCCCTCGGCGAGGAGCGGGTTGAGGATCTTGCCCGCGTCGTCGACGGCCACCAGCCTCCGCAGTCGCGTGTGGCCGGTCTCGGTGTCGACCTCGACGACAGCGAGGTGCGCGCCGAAGGGGAATGTCGGCATGACCGGCGCGAAGTCGGACTCGGCCGCGAGCGGCTCCTCGCCGTCGTGGTGCAGCTCCGCCCACCCGATCGCCCGGGCCGGAGTGCCCGCCACGTGGAACTGGCCGCGCTCGGGATCGAGCACGACGTCCTCGACCGCGCACTCGAGCTGATCAGCGGCGCGCGCTCGAGCGAGGTCGACGAGCCGCGCTGACGCCTCGTCGAGCGCCGCTCCGCCGATCTGCACGGAGCGAGACCCCACGGTGAGGCCGCCCGAGCGTACGAGGTCGGTGTCGCCGTGGATCACTTCGATGTTCTCCATCGGCACGCCGGTCCGCTCCGACACGACCATTGCCCACGTCGTGTCGTGACCCTGGCCGAACGGGGTGGTGCCGGTGTGGACGCGGAGCCGTCCCCCGGCGAGCAGCTGGACCGCACCGAACTCCGTGCCGGGCGCCCCCGCCGTGATCTCGACATAGACCGCGATGCCGATGCCGAGGGCGACCGGATCCCCCTGCTCCCGGCGACGCGCCTGTTCCTTTCGCAGCGCGTCGTAGTCGGCGGCAGCGAGCACCCGCTCGAGCGCCTCCGGGTAGTCGCCCACGTCGTACACGGTGCCGATGCCGGTCGTGAAGCGATCGGTGAAGCGAGGCACGAAGTTGCGCCGGCGCACCTCAGCAGGGTCCATCCCGATCTCCGCGGCGAACCGGTCGACCATGCGCTCGATCGCCACCGCTGCCTCCGGCCGCCCTGCTCCGCGGTACGCAGTGGTCGACACCGCGTTGGTCACCCCGGTGATGCCGTTGAACGAGACGTTCGGGATGTCGTACACGCCGGTCGCCATCCGCATCGTCATCATCGGGAGCATCGCTCCCATGAGCGGGAACGCCCCGGCGTCCTGGACGACGTCGAGGTGATACGCGGTGATGCGCCCGTCACGGGTGCCGCCGAGCTTCGCTCGCTGCACCTGCCCTCGACCGTGGGGCATCGCGACCATGTTCTCCGACCGTGTCTCGGTCCAGCGCACGGGCCGCCCGATCGCGCGCGCGTAGAAGCCGAGCGCCAGCTCTTCGGGATAGGTGCGCGACTTCGCTCCGAAGCCGCCTCCCACATCCGGCACGATGACCCGTACCTGCGAAGGTTCGAGGCCGTACACCGCGGCCAGCAGGTCTCGAGTCGGATGCGCACCCTGACACGCGGAGTAGTGCACGAGGCGTCCCTCGTCGGTCCAGTGGGCCGCACCCGACCGGGGTTCGATCGGCGCCGCGGTGAGGCGCTGGTTGACGATGCGTTCCTCGACGATGACTTCGCACGCGCTGAAGTCGGCGTCGGTCTTCGGCTCCCACCGCTGCACGACGTTCGTGCCCGCATCCGGGAACAGCAGCACCTCGTCGCGGATGCTCAGCTCCGGATCCATCACGACGGGCAGCGGCTCGTAGTCGATGACGACGAGCTCGGCCGCGTCCGCGGCTTGGTAGCGGTCCTCGGCGATCACGGCGACCACGGGTTGCCCGACGTAGCGCACCGTGCCCGCGGCCACGAACGGTCGGCGCATCGCCTCCGGGAAGCTCGGAACGACGTTCGGTGCCAGGCCGAGCTCCGCGACGTCGTCGCCGGTGAAGATCGCGACGACGCCCGGCGCCGTCTTCGCCTCGGACGTGTCGATCGCCACGATGCGGGCGTGCGCCTCCGTGGAGCGGACGTAGGTGAGCCAGGCGGCGTTCTCGAAGGGGAGATCCTCCACGTACATGCCGCCGACGGTGAGCATGCGAGCGTCTTCGACGCGCTGCACCCGGTTGCCGAGGATGCTCGTGCCCAACGGTGTCCCTCCGTGGTTGACTACTGCCGCCACTATGACAGTGAACCTGACACTCGTGCCCGCCGATGGCTGAGCCCATGGCTGACGACGACCATCCCCGTCCCGTGATCCTCACCGACGAGCTGAAAGCCCAGCTCGGCAAGGTGTCGACCGCGACCCTGACCCAGCAGCTGCAGCGCCGGGGCGTGCGGAGCGCGTTCCTCAGCGGGCTCAAACCGGTGGTCGAGGGCCAGCGCATGGTGGGGTATGCCCACACGCTCCGCTACGTGCCGCAACGTGAGGACTTGACGCACCTCGCCGGCGGGCAGAACGCGCAGCGACGAGCCGTCGAGAGCCTCACCGCGGACGAGGTGCTCGTCATGGAGGCGCGTGGCGAGCCCGACGCGGGCACGATCGGTGACATCTTCGTGATGCGCTCGAAGCTGCTCGGCGCCGCGGGCGTCGTCACCGACGGCGCGCTGCGCGACACGCCCGCCATTCGCACGATTGGCCTGCCCGTGTACCACCAGTCCTCGCACGCTGCGACGTGGGGTCGGGTGCACATGCCCCTCGAGCACCAGGTGCCGATTGCCTGCGCCGGGGTCACCATCATCCCGGGCGACATCCTCGTCGGCGATGGCGAGGGTGTGGTCGTGCTCCCCGCCGCGCTCGTCGAGGAGATCGCGGCCGACTCGGTGAAGCAAGAGATCGAGGAGGAGTGGGCGCTGGAGCGTGTCACCGCCGGCGACAGCACGGTCGGCACGTTCCCCATCTCCAAGGAGCGCCGCGCCGAGTTCGAGGCGTGGCTGGCTGCCCGCGAGGGCTGAGGAAGGAACGACGTGGCCGGAGACCGCGCGCGATCCGTCGAGGCCAACAGCGTCCACCACGTCGAACCCGATCCCCGCGGCGTCTCGGGTCGGCCCGCTGCTGATCTCGAGCATCATCCCGGCGCGCACCCCCGGAGCAGGACAAGATCCCCGACGACCACGCCGCGCAGCTCGCGAACCTCTTTCATCACGTCGGCGAGATGCTCGAGGCGGGCGGGGCCGGCTGGGAGCACATCGCCAAGATGACGTTCTACGTCCCCGACCTGAAGCTGCGCGACGCGGTCAACGGGCCGTGGGTCGAGCATTTCCCGGACGCCGACTCGCGACCGGCACGTCACACGCAGCTGGCGGCCGGCGGTGGCAACTTCATCAGCTGCGACTTCATCGCCTACGTCGAGTGACCGTCGACAACACCGGCCGAGCGCACCGGCGGCGAGCTCGTCGTCGAGGGGCTGCGCCGGTGGGGTGTCGAGGTGGTGTTCGGCCTTCCCGGCGTGCAGCTCGACGGCCTGTTCGAGGGCTTCGCGCTCGAGCCCGCGATCCGAGTGATTCACACTCGTCACGAGCAGGCGACGAGCTACATGGCCGACGGGTACTCGCGTGTCACCGGCAAAGTCGGCGTGTGCGCGGTGGTGCCGGGGCCGGGCTTGCTGAACGCCGCTGCCGGACTCGCCACTGCCTACGCCTGCGGCAGTCGCGTGCTGTGCCTCGTCGGCCAGGTGCCCGCGGGCGACCTCGGGCGGGGCCGTGGCGTGCTCCACGAGCTCCCCGACCAGCACGCGGTGCTCAACGGCGTCATCGGGCGCAGTGCGCATGCGATGAGTCCCGACGACATCCCGGGGCTCGTCGACGCGGTGTTCATTGCGTTGCTCGGGAACGAACGGCCCCGGCCCCACGCACTGCAGGTCGGCTGGGACACGTTGCTTCGACGACGGCGGTTGGTTGGTCAGCCCGCCGGCGCTGCCGGCGCCGAAGCGACCGGATCTCGCGCTCGTGGAGGCAGCGGCGGATCGGCTCGGCCAGGGCGACCCATCCCGTGATCGTGGTCGGACGGCGGCGCGCTGGGTGCGGGCGAGTCCTCGTCGACGGTGGCGGAGCGGCTCGGCGCGCCCGGTCCTCACGACGACCGAGGGCAAGGGCGCGATCCCCGCCAGTCATCCGCTCGCGCTCTCGATGCTGGCCGCGCCCGTCCTCTTCGACGACGCGGACGTGATCCTGATCATCGGCTCGCGGGCGCATCTGTCGCGAGGACCGCTTCCCGTTCCGCCTGGTCGCCGATGTCGTCCGCGTCGACGTCGACCCGACCGAGCTCGACGAGAGCGTGAAGCCGTCCATCGCGATCGAGGCCGACGCCACTGAAGCGCTCGTCTCACTGTTGCGCGGCGATCGACGCCGCATCGCGGCCGTCACCTGCGCTGGTCGCCGAGCGGACGGCGGCCATCGCGCCGCTCGAGCAGAAGCTGCGCGAGGGTCTTGCGGCGCGCTTTCCCGACCTCGCACTTTGCTGTGACCAGCTACGCGCCGCGATTCCTCCGGGCGGCGTGCTCGTCGACGAGATGACGCAGGTCGGCTACTACGCCGCGCTACGGCTATCCCGTGGAGGCGCCGGGCGAGTACCTCGGGTCCGGATATCAGGGGACGCTCGGCTTCGGCTACGCGACGGCGCTCGGGGCCAAGGTGGGTGTCGGAGATCGGCCCGTCGTCTCGGTCAGTGGGGACGGTGGGTTCCTCTACAACGTCGGCGAGCTGGCAACGGCCGCGCAGCACGACATCGGCGTCGTCGCCGTCGTCTTCCGAGACGATGCCTACGGCAACGTGCTCCGCATGCAGCAGGAGAGCACCGGGCACGAGATCGCGTCGCGGCTTCGTAACCCCGATCTCGTCACGCTGGCCGAGAGCTTCGGCGTGGCCGGTCACCGGGTCACCGATCTCGGCGTCGCTGCGTGCGACGCTCGATCGCGCGATCGCCGCGGGACGCCCGGCGCTGATCGACGTGCCCATCGGACCCCAGCCCGACCTGTGGGGCCTGTTGACCTTGCGAGAAAGGCTGGCGTGATGAACTCCTTGAAGAGCGTGTGGGGCGAGGGCAAGACCGCGCTCGGCGCCTGGCTCTCGTTGCGCGATCCGTTTGTCGCCGAGGTCGCTGCGACATCGGGCTTCGACTACGTGTGCATCGACATGCAGCACGGGCTCGCGGACTACGAGCAGACGGTTGCGATGTTGAGCGCGATGGCCCGCACGCCGACGGTCCCGATCGTGCGGGTGCCCTGGAACGAGCAGGGCATCATCGGCCGCGTGCTCGACGCGGGAGCGATGGGCGTGATCATCCCGATGGTCAACAGCCCGGAGGAGGCGAAGCGCGCGGTGGATTCCTGTCGGTACGCGCCGGCGGGCACGCGCAGCTTCGGTCCCCTGAGCGCGGGGATGCGCTACGGCGGCGCGTACTTCGGTGCTGCGAACGAGGCGGTGGCGTGCATCCCGATGATCGAGACTCGCGGCGCGGTGGAGACGCTCGATGACATCTTGGCGGTGCCCGGCATCGACGCGGTCTACGTCGGCCCCGCCGATCTCTCGGTGACCTACGGCCTGCCCCCGGGGCTCGATCAGCAGGGCGACCCCTTCCACAGCGCCCTCGCCACGATCGTCGCCGGATGTGAGCGCCACGGAGTCGTGGCCGGCATCCACGCGAGCGCCGCCCTCGCCGCAGCCCGCCACGAACGTGGGCTTTCGGATGATCACCGTCGGCTTCGACGCCGCTCCGGTCATGCAGGCACTGCGCGCCGACGAGAAAGCAGCCCGGGCGGCCGACGACTGGCTAGTCGAGCGCGCGCGCATCGCTTCCCGCCAGGTGATCGCGGCGTCGAGGTGCTCTTGCGGCGTCGAGAACCCGCCGCCTGCAGTCATCACGCTGAGGTGCGTGGCGCCGAGGTCGCGGTACGCGCTCGCGAGCTCCACCCACTTCGCCGGATCCTCACCGGCCTTCGCTCGAATCCGGCACTCGATGCCCAACGAGCCCGGGTCCCGCCCGGCCTCCATCGCGTAGCCGCGCATCCGGTCGATCGCGTCGGCGAGATCGGGTCCCGGCGGGTACTGCGGCAGCCACCCGTCGGCCATGCGGCCGGTGCGACGCAGCACCTTCTCGACGATCGCCCCGAACCACGCACCCATCCAGATCGGGATCGGCCTCTGGATGGGCATCGGGTTGAGGCCCATGCGGTCGAGGTGGTGCCAGCGTCCCTCGAACGTGACGAGCTCCTGCGTCCAGAGCAGCCGCAGCACCTCGATCTGCTCTTCGATGCGAGCGCCGCGGGTGGCGAAGTCCTCGTTGAGGGCTTCGTACTCCATCCAGTTGCGGCCGACGCCGACGCCGAGCCTGCAGGCGCCCGCCGGTGAGCAGATCCAGCTCGGCGGCCTGCTTCGCGAACAGCGCGGTCTGGCGCTGGGGGAGGATCACGATGCTGGTGACGAGCTCGATCGTGTTCGTGACCGCGCCCAGGAAGCCGAACAGCACGAACGGCTCGTGATAGGGCACGTCGTAGGTGTGCACCTTCTCGTCGGTGAGGCGATCGGGATGTCCACCGATCACGTGCTCGGCCGCGAGGAGATGATCGAAGCCGGCGCCCTCGACGGCCTGCGCGAACTCCTTGATGAACCCGGGATCGTTGCCCAGATCGGGATGGCTGAAGGTCACGCCGTAGCGCATCACCTACTCCGCATTGAAGGTGACCTCGCCCAGTGTGTCGAACAGCGCGACGACTGAGTCTCCGGACTGGAACGGGATCGCCTTGATGAACGAACCCGAGAGCAGCACATGGCCCGCTTCGAGCGCGGTGCCGTATTCGTGCAGCTTGTTGGCGAGCCAGGCGATCGAGTTGATGGGATTGCCCATGACGGCCTGGGCGACGCCGCTCTCTTCCACGACCCCGTTGATCGCGAGGCTCGCCCCGATGCGCCGCAGGTCGACATCGTGGAGGCGGATCGGGCGGCCGCCGAGCACCACGAGCCCGCACGACGCGGCGTCGGAGATGCTGTCGACGAGCATGTTCGGGCCGCGGCCCTTCTGGCGGCTGTCGACGATCTCGATGCAGGGCAACACGAAGTCGGTGGCGCGGATCACATCCGCCGCATTCACCGCGGGGCCGGGGAGATCCTGCTTCAACACGAACGCGATCTCGACCTCGACGAGCGGCCGGTTCATCCGCTCCCGTGAAACGGTGCTCGCTTCGAGGACGAACCAGTCATCGAACATGGTCCCGTAGTCGGGTTCGGTCGCGCCCGTGAGCGACCGCATCGCCTTCGAGGTGAGCCCGATCTTGTGACCCTTGATGATCCGGCCGGCCTTCAGCTTCATGTCGGTCACGGATTGAGAGATCCGGTATGCGTCCTCGATGTCGGCGTCGGGGAAGGCCTCCGAGGTCGGCGTCGTCGGTTCGTTCTTGATCTCGGCGTCGTAGAGGGCCTGCGCGGCTTGGGAGATCTGCTCGTCGGTCAGCATCGCCGTAGCCTCGCAGCCAATGATCGACATCGACAAGGCCGTCGTGTTCGCAGAGCGAGAGGGGTACCGCGCGCTCGAGCTCGACATCTACCGCGATGCCGACGCGAGCGGCGTTCTGCCCGTGGTCGCGTTCATCCACGGAGGCGGATGGCGAGTCGGCCACCGCCGTCCTCCACGGGAGACCCGCGAATGGGATCGCGGGTGCTTCGAGCGCATCTGCGACGCCGGGTTCGCCGTGGTCGCGCTCAGCTACCGGTTCAGCGGCGAAGCCCCGTTCCCGGCTCAGGTCGAGGATGTCGTCGAGGGGCTTCGGTGGATCCACGCGCATGGCGACGAGCAGGGCCTGGCGTCCGATCGCGTCTACGTCTGGGGCGCATCGGGCGGCGGGACATTGGCGGCATTGGCGGCGCTCGTGCCCGACGCGCCGCCAGTAGCGGGTGCGCTGATCTGGTACGCGGTCAGCGACTTCACCGCGTTGGACCTGGCCGCGACCGACACGCCTGAGGCGCACCTGTTCGGCGGCCCGATCGGTGAGCACCTCGAGCGGGCGCGTGAGGCGAGCCCGGTGAGCCACGTCCGGTCAGATGCCCCGCCGTTTCTGGTGCAGCACGGCGAGAGCGACACCTGGGTGCCGTTCGAACAAGGTGAGCGGTTGGTCAAGGCCTTGAGCGACGTCGGCGCGCCGGCGCAGCTCGACGCCATCCCGCACGCCGATCACTTCTTCGGTGGCGCACCGGATGTCGAGGCGATCTTCGAGCGGGGGCTCGCGTTCCTGCGGCGCGTCGACGCCGGTTCAGGCTCGTAGCGCGAACTCGTCGAGGTCGACCCCGCACAGCACGTCGCCGTCGAACGTGGTGCGCACTCGTGCTTCCCACTCGTCCTCCGGCACCTCGAAGTCGCCAGGAACGAGGTGCGTCAGCGCGAGCTGGCGGACCCCGGCTTTCGTCGCGATCGTGCCGACCTGCTCGGGGGACGAGTGTGAGCTGGCGAGGTGGTTCCGCACTGCCTCGCCGTTCGGCAAGGTACTGAGGCGCGCGGCGAGCCGATCGATGTCGATGGCCTCGTGCACCAGCACGTCGGCATCGCGCGCCAGCCGCGCGACGTTCTCGCACTCGCCGGTGTCACCCGAGAAGACCACGGAGCCACCCGGAGTGTCGAACCGGAACCCGAACGCGGGGAACACCGGCGCGTGCTGCACGAGCACCGCGCTCACCCGCACCCCGCGCTCATCCTCGGGATAGATGACCACCGGCTCCATGGGCGGCGCGGCCGAGGCCTCGCTGGTGCAGTCGGCCACGACGCCCAGATCGATGTCGGGGGTGTAGTCGGCGCGAGACACACCGACCTCGTGCACGGCCACCGACCTCGTCACGTCCTTGCGGCCCTCGTCCGCGACACGAAGGTTGATGTTGTAGGCGAACGCTCGGAGCATGTGGTCGAGCGTCGCTCGCGTCCCAGGTGTGGGCTCGTCGGGGAAGATCAGCGGCACGTCGGCGTCGGGTGGGAACGACGGGATCGGCACGCCGGCGGGGCCGGGGCCGTAGACGTCGACGACGTGCGGTGGCCAGCTCCCCATGAAGAAGTTGGGCAGGTCGACGATGTGGTCGCCATGGAGGTGGGTGAGGAAGATCGCCTTGACGATCGGCCGGGTGCGGTCGAAGCCCGGGTTGATCCCGATGCCCGCCCGCCACATCTGCCGATGGGCACCCTCACCACAGTCGACGATGTACGCCGCGTCGCCGACCACGACCGCGTTGGAGTATCCGGCGCGCGTCGACTTGGGGTTTCCCCCGCCGGCCGTGCCGAGGAGCACCGCTCGCTGATCGCAGTCGGCAACCAGCGGAGCTCGACGCTGTTGCAATGCCGCTCGCCACGCATGGCGGGGCAACGGCTCGTTCGCTGGGCGCACGGCTCTGAGTGCGTCGGAGGCTTGGCACACGGCCGGCTCACGTTAGTGGGGCGTTTGGTATCTTCCGCGCGTTCGCACACGCCACTTGGGGGGTACGAGGTGTCGACCACTGAGGTTGTGTTCCCGACGTCCGACGAGATCGAGGGCTTCTGGAACCTCGACAAGATGCACGCGCCTCGACCGATCACGCCCCTGTCGTTCGACCTGATCATCGAGACGCTGGCGGAGGGCTTCACCAAGGCGCAGGCCGAGTACGACTGCCCCATCATGGTGACGCCGAGGGAGATCAACCACTACGTCTACGTGAGCTTCCATCCCGTGGACGACGTGGGAGTGATCGAGGATCGGATGTCGCGGTATCAGGCGACACTCGCGGCGAAGGTCCCCGGCGTGGGCAGGCTCTGGGACGAGGACTGGAAGCCCACCGTCATCGCCAAGAACGAACCGGCGAAGACGGCTGACTACTCCTCCATGAGCGACGCCGAGCTCGTCAAGAAGCTCGACGAGTTCACCGACCACATGCGCTACCAGTGGTGGATCCACGGGCACATCAACTTCGTCCTGCTGTCGAGCAGCGCCTTCTGCGACATGTACGACGAGGTCATGCAGCCTGCGGAGTCGACCGAGGCGTATCAGACGCTGCAGGGGTTCCACACGCGCTCGGTCGACGTGAGCCGCGCCATGTGGAAGCTGAGCCGCGAGGTGAAGAGCAGTCCGACCCTCTCGAAGCTGTTCGCGGACAAGGCGTCGAACGAGATCGTGGCCGAGCTCGACAAGAGCGACGACGGGCGGGCCTTCCGGGCGCAGCTCCGCGAGTTCCTCGAGGAGTTCGGCTGGCGTAGTGACGCCGTCTACGACCTCGCCGACATCCCCTGGCGTGAGGACGAATCCATCGCGCTGTCGAGCATCGCCGGCTTCGTCGGTCTCGACGACAGTGAAGACCCGGAGCGGCACTACCAGACGGCCGTGAAGCAGCGTGAGGAGCTGCTCGCCAAGGCGCGGGCCAAGCTGGCGAGCGATCCGGAGAAGCTCGCGAAGTTCGACGAGCTCTACGAGGCGGCCCGCTACAGCTTCCCGATCACCGAGGACCACGCGTTCTACATCGACCAGCTCGGCGTCGGCGTGTTCCGCCGGTTCGCCCTCGCAGTCGGCGAGCGCCTCGTGTCGAAAGGCGTGTTCGACAAGCCCGACGACGTCTTCTTCCTCCGGGCGCCCGAGGTGCCCGAAGCGCTGCTGAACGGTGGCGACCGCCGCGCGGCCGTCGCCGAGCGACGGGCCACGTTCGAGGCCGCCGGCAAGGTCATCGCGCCGACCTCGATCGGCAACCCGCCCGAGATCCCGCCCGATGCCGCGCCGGATCCGTTCATGGACGCGCTCGTGTTCCGTCTTCTGGGCATGGTGCCGCCCGACGACAACCCCGACCCGAACATCATCCGCGCCGTCGCCGGCTCCCCGGGTGTGCTCACGGCCAAAGCTCGGGTCGTGCGGTCATTGGCGGAGGCGCAGGACACGCTCGAGGAGGGCGAGGTCCTCGTCTGCGAGATGACGCTGCCGCCGTGGGTGCCGCTGTTCTCGATCGCCGGCGCCATCGTCGCCGACGTCGGTGGTGTGCTGTCGCACTGCGCCATCGTCGCCCGCGAGTTCGGCGTGCCTGCCGTCGTCGGCTCGGCCACCGGCACCACGGTCATCAAGACCGGCCAGACCATCACGGTCGACGGCAACAACGGCCTCGTCTACCTCGACGGCCGCACCCTCTAAGCCGCCCGCGCCCTCCGCCCTCGCCGCCCTCCCGCCCACCGCCCCTTCCGGCAGGTCCGCCTCCCGGCAAGTGTTGCGCCATCCGCCCTATGCGGGCGGCTCCTGCAACAGTTCGCGTGCTGTGCGCTGCGCTGCGGGCAATTGTTGCGCCGTCCGCCCTATGCGGGCGTCTGACGCAACAATTGGCGGGCTTCGAACTTCTCGCGCGACCACTTCGATGAAGGCGGCCGGGGCAATCGCGTCGGCCCATTCCGGGTAGAGCAGCTCCCAGCCCTGGCGGGCGATGGCATCGTCTCGCGCCGCGTCGTGCTGCTGCTTCCGCGGCGCCCGGTGCCACCGATCGCTCGTGGCCTCGATGCCGAGTCCGATGTCGGGCCAGGCGACGTCGATGCGGCCCAGCAGCCGGCCCGTTGCGTCGTGCACCGGGTGCTGACGGACCGGCCGGGGAAGCCCGGCGCCGACGATGACTCGCTCGATCAGGCGCTCGAACCGGCTGTCTGGTAGCCGCCCGATTCGATCGGCTCGTGCCAGCACGCGCCGGAGCGAGGCCGTTCCGCTCTTGCCGGGGCGATCGACACGATTGAGGGTCTCCTCGATCCACCGCTGACTGAACTCGCGACGCAGCGCGTCGTCGAGAGCCTGCTCCACGAGATCGTCTGGGACCACCGCGCCCAGGTCACAGAGCGTGCGAGCCACGTTTGTGCAGGGGATGCCGTCGACCGTCGTGATGTCGCAGTCGTCGAACACCGTCGTGTGATGGATGGTGAAGCCCGGGACCTCCCCTCGGATCCGGCGGGGCACGCTGAGCTCCAAGGGCTGCCCGAAGAACCCGTCGAGCTGCTCCAGCACTGCCGCGGCGCGATGCGAGACGGCTCCCGAAGTCGCCAACGTTGCGATCATCAGGCGCTGTCGCCACGTGCGCGGAGCGCCGGCGACCACGAGCACCCCGGGTAGCGGGAGCTCCCACTCGCCGCGCGCGACCCGCACTCGACGTTCTTTCTCTGTGACGCCTCTTTCAGCGGCCTGACGAATGCCGAATGCACCGTGCTGCTCAGCCGCGAGCGCAGCGACGGCGCGTTCGGCGCCGGCCTGCATGCCCCCAAGCCTACGGAGGGGTGCGACATTGCCCCGCGTCCGGGGAAGTGTTGCGCGGCCCGCCCGTATAGGGCGGATTTCGCAACAATTCCCCGAAGGCGGGGGCGGGGTGCGGGGGCGGAGGGCGGCGGGTTAGCGCCAGAGCATCTTGGTGGCGAGGGCGGCGCCTTCGGAGAGGGCGCGGAACTTCGGCCACACGACGGTCGGGTGGACCTCCGGCGCGTACGACGCACGTGACGAGAAGCCGCAGTCCGCGCCGGCGATGACGTTCTGCCGACCGACCAGCCCGGCGTACTTCACGATGTAGTCCGCGATCAGCTCGGGATGCTCGACGTAGTTCGTCGCGTGCCCGATGAGGCCGGGGATGAGGATCTTGCCGTCGGGCAGCTTCACGTCCTCCCAGATGCGCCACTCGTGGTAGTGGCGGGGGTTCGCGACCTCGAAGCTGTGGGCGCCGGCGTTGATCGCCAGCATGAACGGCACGGCGGCCATGAGCGGGATGTCGTTCATGCGCGGACCGTGGTTCAGCCCGTAGCAGGTGTGATGGCGGATCTGGTCGGTGGGGATGCCCCGCAGCGCGTGGTTCAGCGCCTCGACGTGGATGTGCGCGAGCCGCTGGCGCTCCTTCTCCTCCATCGTCGGGTCGCTCAGCATGTCGATCAGGAACGGGTCGTCGATCTGGAGGATGAAGCCGGCGCCGACGATGCCGAGGTACTCCTCGCGCATCGCCTCCGCGACCTCGTGGAGGTACTCCTCGTGGGATCCGTAGTACTCGTTGCGCCCGAACCCACTCGGACCCGTTGACGGCATGAACACGTCGGACACGTTCAGCCCGGCGGTTGCCGCCTTCAGGTTCTCGATGTCGGTCTTCAGCAG
The DNA here is from genome assembly GCA_963747215.1 of uncultured Acidimicrobiales bacterium. Classification (GTDB taxonomy): domain Bacteria; phylum Actinomycetota; class Acidimicrobiia; order Acidimicrobiales; family DATKAS01; genus DATKAS01. Next base: position 21,486 of record CAVVET010000022.1, on the reverse strand, counting down.
CTCCTGGCCGATGTAGGTGATCGGACCGCGGCAGATGATGCGGCGGAGGGCGCGACCGTCGACGAGTACTTCTTGAAGTAGTCCGCGTAGTACTCGGGGAAGTCGTCGACCTCGACCTGCCACGACGGCGCCATGCGCGACTGCCCCATCTCGACCTCGAACCCACCGAGCCGGTCCTTCACGTACCCGAGGAAGCTGACCTTGCTCATCTCGCCGTCGGTGACGATGTCGATGCCGCACTCGACCTGCTGGCGCACCCGATCGGCGACCGCCTCTTTCACCTGGAAGTCGAACAGCTCGTGGTCGTAGGGCTGGTCGTTCTCCTTGAGCTTCATCGTGTCGAGCAGGTCGTGCGGCCGGGCGAGGCTGCCGACGTGAGTCGTGAGGATGCGGTCGGTGCTGCGCTTCATGTCGATCTCCAGAGACGAGGGTTTGCGAGAGGGTTGCGAGACGGTTGGCTGCGGCCTACCGGCCGTTGACGCAGGTGATGTAGGTCCAGCATGCCTGGAACGTGGGACGGCCGTGGAACAGCACCTCCATCGCGTGGCGCATGAGCGTGAGACGGTCGGCTACGGCCTGCTCCGACGGCTTCGCGCCGTCGACCTTCTCGGTGCCGCCGACCCAGCCGAGCACGGCATCGTGATAGGCGCACAGGAACTCGTACCAGTCCTGCACGCCCGCCTCGACGCTGGCCTCGCGCACCGACTCCACCTTCAGGCCTCCGAGCTCGAGTGTCTCGAGGTAGAAGTCGAGCGGCCGCGGCAGGAGGAACACCCGGTCGCGGTACGCAGCGTGTGCCTTCATCCGTTCGGCATTGTCGAGGTCGGGGATGTAGTCCGCGTAGGCGGGGTCGGTGCGCACGAGCCCTTCGGCGAGGTCGCCGACCACCCATACGGTCTCGTCGAGGATCCACTCGCTGCGGCGGGCCCGCGGGTTGCGGATGTTCCCCGAGTTGATGAGCACATGCCCGCCCGGGCGCAGGACCTTCACCCACGACGCGACCGTGTCGGGCAGATCCGGATAGAGGTGGACCGCGTTCGTCGACGCGATCACGTCGACGCCCCGCGCGAGCAGCTCGGCGCCGAGGACTTCCTCCAAGCGCTGCAGCCGCTTCTCTTCCTTGAGGAACCGCAGCAGGCGGAACCCGACCTTCGGATCGTCACGGAACTTCTCGACCGCGACGCGAAGGAACTTCGGTGAGCTGTCGACGATCACCGCACCGCTCTGCACGTCGAACATCCGCAGCTTCAGGCGGTCGAGCAGGATGCCGGTGCCGCCCGAGTAGTCGATCATGATGTCGCCGTCGTCGAGCAGGTGCGCGAGCTCTTCGACCGTCGGATCGAGGTTGCGGTACCACCCGTGCTTGTCGACGCTGTCGTAGGCCGCGCCGAAGTCGTCGACGGGATCGGTCGTCCAGTCCTCCTCGGGCACCCGCTTCCACTCGCCCGGCCACCCGAAGGTGCGCGTCCCGCGCTCGACGGCGTCAGCTCCCGACGTGACCTCGAGGTGGAGGTCGACCAGCGCGTCGACGTCTTGCGTGCGGTGCCGGCCCCACCCGCAGTCGGTGGCGACTCCGAAGTCATGGATGAACCGTTGCGCCGCGACGATGCGGGCCCTGGCGCCCACGACGCCGTCGCTGAGATGCAAGCAGGCCGAGGTACAGACGGGTCTCCGGCCGCAACGAGAGCTGCCCCAGCGTCTCGAAGAACCGAAGGTCGACGGAGTCGCCCTCCACCGGAAGGTGAACCCAGTCGAGCGTGCGCCCCAAGCTCAGCGCGAGGGCGTTCGCAATCTCCACGAGCGGCTGCGCGCTCGTACGGCCGCTCCCGGTGGTGCCGCTCGTGCCCGTGGCAGAAGTGGTATCCGAGCTGTACACCCGGCGGGACGGTGCGGCCGAGGCGCACGAGTCGCTCGACGATGCTCGCCCGAGGATCAGCGAACCAGTGCGGCATGACCTCGTCGAGCATGGCGAACTCGAAGTTCGTGTCCCACTGGACGGCGAGCTGGTCGTGGGGGATCGCGTCGAACAGCGTCTCCAGCTCGCGCATCATCGCGGCTTCGTACAGCGGCTCGATGCGGGCCTGGTCCTCCGGCGCGACGAAGGCCGCGATCGGTGCGAGCGGTGTCGGCAGCGACACCTGGAACCGACAGTGCGTCGGGATCAGGCCGTCCCGCTTGCGACGCGCGAACGTTCGGTAGGACGCGACCGCCGCTTGCGCGTATCCGAGCTGCTCGAAGCGCAGCGTGTCCACCGACTCCTCGTCACGAACTCGTAACCGAGGGAGCGCGCGGTGCGAGTCGGGGCCGGGCGGGCACACCTCGAACTCGGGGCGGGAGCTGAGCACCGGGTACTGCCAGACGATCCAGTCGGATCGGGGGCCGGTCTCGCCGTCGGGCATTCGGTCGAGCCGTTCGCCGAGCTCCGATGCCATGAGCTGGAACACCTCATCGGCGCTGCGCAACGGCACGCTGCCGACCAGCAGCACGCCGCCGGTCGCAGTTCCGTTGGTGTCGGGGCCGTTGATCTCGCTGGCCATGGTGCGCGCCTCCAGACGTCTCGTCGGCCGACGCGGCTGACGGGCTCGACCCCGACGGGGACACTCAGTGTCCGACTGGCGCACGAAGCCCGCCAGCGCGGCGTTCGCCCCTCGGGAACGCGTCGATTTCAGCGGCGTGCGTCCACGCGCGCATGGCGTTCGCGTTGCGAACACATCTCAGGCTGACTGACACCGTTGCCCCGCGTGCGTTTTGCAAGGTACGGTGCGGCGGCCACACCCCACAGGGGGAGGTGTGGGGGGAGCGGTGGTGTGGCGGTCGTGTGCAAGTGCTGACACGATCCGTGACGCCACCCGCTGACATCGGGAGGGCATTCATGAAGCGTCTACTGCCGGTCCTACTTGCTGACCGGCGCGCTGTTGCTCGCGGCGTGCGGCGACGACTCGGACTCCGACTCGGCCGCGACAACCGGTGGGGGAGCCGCGACGACCGCGGCGTCCTCAGATACGACGAGCGGCAGCGCGGACACGTCCGCGGCGGCAGTTTCTGGCACCAACATCCAGGCCGAGGGTGAGTGCGGCATGGGCACGGGCGAGACAGGCGACGGGCGAGCCCATCAAGCTCGGCGGCATCGCCACCAACGTGCCCGGCATCGACTTCACCTGGATCACGAGCATGGCCGGTGCCTACTTCGACTGTGTGAACGACAACGGGGGCATCAACGGCCGCCCGATCGAGTACATCGTCGAGGAAGAGCACATCGACCCGCGCGAGATCGCCGGTCTGGCCAAGAAGCTCATCGAGCAAGACGGCGTGCTCGGCCTCGTCGGCAACACGAGCATCATCGACTGCAGCGTGAACGGCGCCTACTACGCCGAGCAGGGCTTCTTCGCGATCATCGCGGGCGTCGACCATGCCTGCTTCAACAACGCCAACTTCTCGGCCGTCAACATGGGCCCGTACTACTCGAGCCTCGGCGGTGCGCAGGCCGCGGTGCGGGCCGGCGCCGAGGGCACGCTCGTCATCGCCACCGGCAACCAGCCCGGTGTCGACCTCATCAACAGCGGCGTCGTCGACTACGCGGAGAGCCTCGGCATGAAGGGCGTCAGCCTCAAGCCCGAGGTGCCGATCGCCGACCCGGCGGTGCTCGCGCAGCAGCTCGTGCAGGAAGCGGGCGACGGCGGCGGCGTGGTGCTCGACTTCACCGGTCCCACCGTGCTTCCGCTGCTGCAGGCCATCGAGCAGCAGGGCCTCATCGACCGAGTGATCTGGGCGAGCTCGACTCCGCCGAACGATCCCTCGATCGCGGAGGCGCTGGGCTCGGCATGGAACGGCAAGTTCCTGATCAACGCCGAGTTCAACCTGCTCGACACGGGTCTGCCCGGACCAGAACCACATGAACGAGATCCGCGAGCAGTACGCCAGCGACGTGCAGAGCTCGAGCTTTGCGCAGATGGGCTACCTCGCCGGGCGTGTCGCCACCGATGCGCTGCTGTCGATCGAGGGTGACATCACCGTCGAGAGCGTGAACGCAGCGTTCAAGGGCATCAAGAACTTCACGAGCGACCTGTTCTGCAAGCCGTGGTACTTCGACAGCACGGTCGGCGCGAACGTGTCGAACAACACCGACTTCACGGTCGTCCCGGAGGACGGGAAGATGGTGCTGTTCGAGGACTGCTTCGAGATCGCGGAGCTCGAGCAGAACCCGCTCGCCGCAATCCGGGCGGCGGAGGAGGAGCTCGGTCTCAACACCGGCGCCTAGTCCGCACCATCAACGTGCTTCCAGTGCTGATCAGGGTGTCCGGAGCACTCGATGCCTAGCTTCGATGAACTCAAGCCATTCATCGTGCTCGGCTTCGCGCTGGGCGGGGTGTACGCCATGTCCGGTGTGGGACTCGTCGTCCTCTACCGGGCGACCGGCGTGCTCAACCTCGCCTACGGCGCGATCGGGTGCGCCGGCGCCCTGCTCACCTGGGAGCTGCTCGACAACGACCTCGGGCCGCAGTGGTTGGCCTACCTCGCGTGCATCGCGTTCGGCGGCGTCGTGACGCTCGCCTACGGGCTGCTGCTCGGGCCGGCGTTCGCGCCGCGTGACCCCTTGGTGAAGGCGACGGCCACGTTGGGTCTGTTGCTGATCCTCGTCGGCTGGATGCAGTGGCACTACGGGCAGCTCGCCCACGGGTTCACGTTGCCGACGACGAGGTGGAACTATCAGGTGGGCGACGTGCGCATCAGCTGGACGCAGATCATCGGGGCCGCGTTCCCGATCCTGCTCACGGCCGGCACCGCCGTCTACCTGCGCGTGACGAAGGTGGGCACCGCGATGCGAGCCCTCGCCGACGACCGTGAGATCACCTCGATGCTCGGCGTCCCCGTTCGACGCGTCGAAGCCGCGGCGTGGTTGGGCTCAGGAATCGTGTGCGGCATCTCCGGTCTGCTGCTCGCCAACCTCGTCGGCCTCGACATCGCCACTCTCACGTTCCTCGTGGTCGCCGTGCTGGCGGCTGCGCTGATCGGCCAGCTCAAGTCGCTCTGGGTCACGCTCGCCGCCGGGTTCGTGATCGGGGTCGTGCAGTCGTCGCTCACCGCGTTCGCCGAGGTGTCGGCCTTCCGCACGATGACGCCGTTCGTCCTCGCGATCGTCGCCCTGCTCTGGATCGCGGCCCGCCGCCAGCGCGTCGTGGTGCGGACCTGACATGGGCGCGCTCCGCACCGACGAACCCACCGACGCGACGTCCGTCGCCGCGGGTGGCGCTCCGGCGACTCCAGACGCGGACGGTCGTGCGGGCCGCCGTGCTCGTCGCGTTCCTGCTCGTCGTGCTGTTCGTGCTTCCCGCCTGGCTGAACTCGTACTGGCTGCTGATCATGACCGGGGTCGTGATCTACAGCATCGTGACGCTCGGGCTCGGCCTGCTGATCGGGCGGGTCGGCCTCGTGTCGCTCTGCCAGTTCGTCTTGCTGGCCGTCGGCGCCTGGTTCGCGCTGCGCGTCAATCAGCTCGTGGAGCTGCCGTTCCCGCTCCTCCTGATCGTCGCCGGCCTGGGCACCGCGGTGATCGGCACGTTGGTCGGGCTGCCGGCGTTGCGGCTGTCAGGTCTCTACCTCGCGTTGATCACCTTGATGGCGGCGGGCGCGCTCACGGTGCTGTTGCTCAAGTTGCAGTTCCCCAACGGCGGCGGTGGCTTCGACGGAAACGACTCGGCCGGTGGCCCGACGAGCTTCCTGCCCCGACCTTCGCTTGCACACACCGACACGGGCTACTACCGCTACTGCGTGTTCGTGGCCGCGGTGATGTTCGTCGTCGCGTTCCTGCACGTGCGCGCCAAGGCCGGTCGGGCGTGGGCGGCCATTCGCCAGAGCGAGGCCACGGCGGTCTCCGCCGGCGTGCACACCACCGTCTACAAGCTCTGGGCGTTCGCGCTGGCCGCGTTCATGACCGGCGTGGCGGGAGGGCTGCTCGCAGCCGCCACCGGCGGCGTCAACGTCAACCAGTTCCAGGTGCAGGGTTCGATCACGCTCTTCGCGGTCACGATGATGGGCGGCGTCTACAGCCTCGCCGGAGCCGTCGTGGGCGCGGTGATGCTCCGACTGCTCCCGGCGTTGCTCGACGACTGGGGTCTCGGGACCGAGCTGCTCACGGTCTTGTTCGGCGTCGGCGTGATCCAGGTGCTGCTGACCGCTCCCGGTGGCCTCGTCGAGCAGGTCCCGAAGGATCTCGGCAACCTCGGCAAGAAGCTCTGGTCGCTCGTCTCACCGAAGCGCGAGCCCCGCCCCTGAGATGCGACGTCGCGTCGCCCGTCGAGGCGACGGAGCCGACGGCGTGATCGAGATCGACGGCCTCACCGTCCGCTTCGGCGGCGTCGTACCCGCTCGACCAGATGAGCATCACGTTCGCGGCGGGCACGTGCGGGCTGATCGGGCCGAACGGCGCGGGCAAGACCACGTTCTTCAACGTGCTCAGTGGCTTCGTCCGGCCGATCGCGGGCGTCGTGCGCGCGTTCGGCGACGACCTGCTCTCGATCTCCGACTTCCGGCGAGCGCGCTGGGGTCTGCGACGCACGTTCCAGACCGAACAGGCGATCGCGAACCTGCCGGTCTACGACAACGTGCTGCTCATCCTCGAGCACACCGGCGGCGATCGCTCCGCTCGCCGTCAAAAGGTCACCGAGGCGATCGAGTTCGTCGGGCTGGGAACCGTGGCGAACCGCGAGGTCGGCACACTCGGCGCGGCGCAACGACGCTTGGTCGAAGTCGCGCGCGCGGTCGTGGGAAGCCCGCGGCTCGTCCTCCTCGACGAACCCGCGGCAGGCCTACCCGAGGAGGAGACACTGCGCCTCGGCGACGTGATCCGACGCATCCCCGAGGTGGTCGGCGCGCAGGTGATCCTGGTCGATCACGACATGAGCCTCGTGTCGGGCTGCTGCGAGACCACTGCGGTGCTCGACTTCGGCCGTCTCATCGCATCAGGCGTGACGAAGGACGTGCTCCGCAACGAGCACGTCATCCGGGCCTACCTCGGCACCGAGGAGGAGCTGTGACCGCTGTGGTCTCGACAGAACGGGTCAGTCCCTCCGTCGCCCTCCACATCGAGGACCTGTGTGTGCCCCGAGGAGGCCGCGAGATCCTCCACGGGGTCTCGCTCGAGATCGCCCCGGGCGAAGTCACCGCGTTGCTCGGCCCGAACGGCGCCGGCAAGTCGACGATGGTGTTGGCCGTCGCCGGAGCGCTGAAGTGCACGTCCGGCTCGGTGCGGCTCGGCGACGAAGACCTCACGAAGCGGCGACCCGAGAAGATCCGCCAGGCCGGCCTCGCCGTCGTCCCGGAGGGCCGCCGGCTGCTGCCCGAGCTGAGCGTGGCCGACAACCTCAGAGTCGCGACCTACGCCCTCGATGCCGAAGACGCAGTCGCGGGCACGAAGTATGCGCTCGAGCTCTTCCCCGAGCTGAAGGACCGGTGGGACGCTCCGGGCCGGTCGCTCTCCGGGGGCCAGCAGCAGATGGTCGTGCTCGCGCAGGCGCTGGTGTCGCGCCCGAAGGTGCTGCTCGTCGACGAGCTGTCCCTCGGCCTCGCGCCGCTCGTGGTGAAGCGTCTCGTCCCCACACTGGCCGAGGTCGCCGCGGCGGGCGTCGCGGTCCTGCTCATCGAGCAGTTCGCCCACGTCGCACTCGGGCTGGCCAACGTCGCCTACGTGCTCGAAGGCGGACGCATCCGCTACCGCGGCACCGCGCGCGAGCTCAAGGAGAATCCCGAGACGCTCCACTCCGCGTACCTGCTGCGCACCTAGCGCAGTGGAGGAGCTCGCCGGCAGGGTCGCGGTCATCACGGGGGCGGCGTCCGGGATCGGTCTCGCGATGGCGCATCGGTTCGCGACCGAACGCATGAAGCTGGTGCTCGCCGACATCGAACGTCCGGCGTTGCACAAGGCGGCGGAGGAGCTGGCGGCGTTGGGAGTCGACGTCGCCGCCGTCCCGACAGACACCAGTGTCGAAGCGGACGTCAACGCGCTCGCTGAGCTCGCCTACGAGCGATTCGGCGACGTCCACCTTCTGTGCAACAACGCCGGCGTGGGGAGTCGCGGCCTGCCGATCGCCGAGCTCCCTTTACGTGATTTCGAGTGGGTGATCGGGGTCAACCTCTTCGGAGTGGTCCACGGTCTGCGGGCGTTCCTGCCGTCGATGCGCGCGAACGACGTCGGGCACATCGTGAACACCGCGTCGATCTCGGGCCTCTACTACCTGCCCCGGATGGGTCCCTACAACGCGTCGAAGGCCGCGGTTGTTGCACTCAGCGAGACGCTGAAGTTCGAGCTCGACGCCGAGGGAAGCCACGTCGGAGTGTCGGTGCTGTGCCCGGCGTGGGTGCGCACCAACATCTCGACGTCAGACCGCAACCGGCCCGAGCGGTTCTCGTACACGCTCGACACCGACCAGATGGCCCAGCTCGCGGAGTACAAGGCCAAGCGCCGCACGCAGCTGGCGACGATCGCTCGGGATCCGTCGGACATCGCCGGGCAGGTGTGCGACGCGGTGAAGGCGAATCGCTTCTACGTCCTCACCCATCCCGAGATGGTGCCGAACCTCGAGGCGCGGTTCGGTCGCATCGTCGCCGGCGAGAATCCGGTGGAGCCGCCTCAGTGAGCGCGCACGCGCACGACCGGGATGGTGCGGCCGGCTTCCGCGGCCCTTGTCGCGTACTCCTCGTACGGCGGGTAGACCGACGCCATCAGCGACCACAGGCGCGAACGCTCGGCCTCGTCCTCGACGGTGGACGCGGCGCCCTCGACCACGGCCGCCCGATCCTGGATCGAGACACGAGGATCCGCGACGAGGTTCAGGTACCAGAGCGGATGCTTCGGACGTCCGCCGTACGACGCGATCAGCACGTAGTCGTCTCCGTCTCGCCCGTAGATCAGCGCGTTGCGGCGCAGGTTGCCCGACTTCCGGCCTCGCGTCGTGAGCACGATCGTGGGGAAGCCCCGCCAGAGGTAGCCCTCCTCACCGTTGCTCTCGACGTAGGCGCGTGTGTGCTCCGCGACCCAGTCGGTGGCGCTGTCGAGCGGCTCCTCGTTCATCCACCCGACGCTACCGTTTGTCCACCAGCATGATCCCGAGGGAGACACCATGACCGAGAAAGCACAAGCCGAGCTGCTCGAAGACGTGCTCTCGCGCTACGAAGGCTCTCCGAATCCTCGGGTCCGCGAGATCTGCGAGGCGGCGATCAAGCACCTCCACGCGTTCGTGTCCGAGGTGAACCTCACCCGCGACGAGTGGTTCGAGGGCATCAACTTCCTCACGCGGGCGGGGCAGATGTGCGACGACACCCGTCAGGAGTTCATCCTCCTGTCCGACACGTTCGGCGTCTCCTCGCTCGTCGAGATCATCAACTACGACGCCGCCGAAGGCGCCACCGAGAACACCGTGCTCGGCCCGTTCTTCGTCCCCGGCTCGCCCCGTCGGGCGCGGGGCGAGACGATGCTCGTCGACGCGGACGAGGGCGATCGTGTCGTGATCCGAGGCAGGATCACCAACGACGAGGGCAAGCCCGTGGCCGGCGCCGAGCTCGACTGCTGGCAGAACGCCACGCACGGCTTCTACGCCGTGCAGCAGCCGGGCATCCAGTCCGCGGAGAACCTCAGAGGCATCTACACGACCGACGACGACGGCACCTACGAGATCCGCACCGTCCGCCCCGTGCCCTATCCGATCCCGTCCGACGGCCCGGCGGGCGACATGCTCAAGGCGAACAACCGCCGCTGGATGCGCCCCGGCCACACCCACATGTGGATCCGCGCCGACGGGTACAAGGAGCTGATCACCCACGTGTTCGACGTGAAGAGTGAGTTCCTCCGCGAGGATCCGGTGTTCGGTGTGCGCGACAGCCTCATCCGCAGCTTCGAACCCGACGAGAACGGCGAGCTCGCCACGACCTTCGACGTCGTCCTGGACCGCACCTGACCGCTGGTCAGCCCGACCGGCAATCTCAACGTGCCTGATACCGTGACCCGCGGTGAGTGCTCCCGCCCCTCGGGACGACATGAGCGACCCCACGCTGCTCTACCTCGTGGGCCGCGCGGACCGAGTGGTGCGCCGCGCGTTGAACGATGTGCTCGCCGCGCACGACCTCTCGCTCAACCAGTACACGACGCTGAGCGTGCTCGCGCACGTCGGCGGGCTCTCGAACGCGCAGCTCGCCCGGCGGTCACTGGTGTCGCCGCAATCGATGAACGAGGTGCTGCTCGCCCTCGAGAAGCGGGGCTTGGTGCGCCGGCGGGCGCATCCCGACCACGGCCGCATCCTGCAGGGTCGGGTCACCGCGAAAGGCCTCAAGGTCCTCGCCGCCTGTGAGGCGGAGGTCGACGCGGTCGAGCAGCGGATGGTCACCGACCTCAGCGATCAAGAGCGCCGCCTGCTGCGCAGCGCGCTCCTGCACTGCGTGCACTCCCTCGACGGAGGGCTCGTGGGCCTCTGATGCCGACGAAGCGACCTCCGGTCCACGACATCCGCCCTCTGCAGTCGGTGTCGATCGCGCTGGACCTGCTCGATGCCCTTGTCGCGGCCCCGGAGCTGAGCTTGAGCGAGCTGGCGCGCCGAGTTGGCGTGGCCAAGAGCACTGCCCATCGCACGTGCGCGGTCCTCACGCAGCGCGGACTGCTCGACCGCACCGAGAGCGGGGGCTACCGGCTCGGCTTGCGCTTCGTCGAGTACGGACATCTCGCCACCGAGCGCACGGCCGTGCGCGACCGCGGCCTGCCCTTGCTCGTCGAGCTGCGGAACGCGTTGGGCGAGACGGTGCAGATCGGCATCCCCGCCGGCGGCGACGTGGTCTACGTGGAGCGCGTCGAAGGCCAGCAGGCCCTTCGGTACACGACCAACTCGAGACGCGCGCCCGTCCATCGATCGAGCGCCGGAAAGGTCTTGGCGGCGTTCATCCCCGAGGTGTTGGAGGCGCGGCTCGAGGGCGGTCTCGAGGCCTCGACCGGCTACACGATCGTCGTGCCGAAGGTGCTCGTGGCCGAGCTGCGGCGGGTGCGGGAGCAGGGCTTCGCCCGGAGCGTGGACGAGACCGAGTTCGGGCTGTCGTCGCTGGCGGTGCCGGTGCACGCGCCCCCCGACGGCCAGGTCGTGGCGGCGATCTCGATGGTCGGGCCGACGCCTCGCGTCATCGGTGAGCACGAGCCCCGCCACATCGCCCTGCTGCAGGCGGGAGCGAAGAAGCTGAGCGAGGCGATCGGCAAGGGGGAGTACGCGCTGAAGCGTCGCTCCCGCTGAGCAGCCGTCCCCCCCGACCCCCAGCGTTCTCGCGCGAGTAACCGGCCACATTTGGCCGGTTACTCGAACCAGAAGCCGGAGGGGGGTGCTTTCAGCTGAAGGCGACGACGGCGCGGGCGACCTCACCCCGCCCGAGTGCCGCGAAGCCTTCGTTGACCTCGTCGAGCGAGATGACGTTCGACACCATCGACTCGAGGTCCAGCAGCCCGCGTTGCCACAGCTCGACGTAGCGGGGGATGTCGACGCGAGGACGGGTGGCGCCCATGAACACGCCGACGACCGACTTGGCCCGCCGCAACGGCATCGCGGGCAGCGTGATCTCCGCGTCGTCCGGAAACACGCCGACGACGTAGGCCCGCCGGCCGGGCGCCGCGATCTCGAACGGCCTGCCGCACGGTGTCGGGGCGGCCGATGACCTCGAACGCGTGATCCACGCCCTCCCCGGTGAGGCTCCGCACGGCCTCGACGACATCGCTGGCCGACGCGTCGACGGTGTCGGTCGCACCGAGGCGGCGGGCGAGCTCGAGCTTCGTCGGCGAGAGATCGATCGCGATGATCCGAGAGGCGCCCGAGATGCGGGCACCCTGCACGACGTTCAAGCCCACGCCCCCGCAACCGATCACCGCAACGGTGTCGGTGGGACGCACCCGGGCGACGTTGCACACGGCGCCGAGGCCGGTCACCACCGCGCAACCCAGGATCGCGGCGAGGTGCGCCGGCATGTCCTTCGGGATGGGAACGACGGCCCGCTCGTCGAGCAGCATGCGCTCGGCCAGCGCGCCGATGTTGGCCATCGGCGTGACGGCTCGACCGTCGGCCATCGAGAGCCGCGCCAGCTGATCGCGAGTGCGACGCGTTGCCTCGGGCCGTGCGCAGACGTAGGGCTCGCCCTGCTCGCAACGGGCGCAGACGCCGCATCCCATCACCAGGCAGGTGACCACTCGATCGCCGACCGCGACGGACTCGACCCCGTCGCCGATGGCGTCCACGATGCCCACGGCTTCGTGACCGAGAAGGAGCGGACGGCCCCGGTGCAGCACGCCGTCGATGAAGTGGAGGTCGCTGTGGCACAAGCCGACCGCTTCGGTGCGCACGAGGATCTCTCGGCCGTGCGGCTTCTCGTGCTCGATGGAGGTGAGGACGAGCTCGTCGTGGCCCTCGTCGAGGATGGCAGCGCGCATCGCCGGATCCTCGCACTCCCCGGGTCACCGCGCTCGGAGGCGGTGTAGAACAAGGCCGTGGTCGACCGGGAAGGGTGGTTGCTGAGCCTTCGACGGGCCAACGAGGACGAGGAGGACGAGCTCGCCGAGGAGTACGACCTCCGCTGGGGCGAGATCCATCCCGTGCATGCCGACTGGATCGAGCGATTCCTGTCGTTCGTCGCGCCGGGCGGCCACGTCCTCGACGCGGCATGTGGCACCGGGAAGTACCTCGGGACGGTCATCGACAGCGGACGGCAAGTGATCGGCGTCGATCACTCAGAGGCGGCATTGGCCCGGGCGCGGCAGAAGCACCCGACCGCGTCGACGCGTCATCTCGACCTCCAAGATCTCGCTTTCGAGGATGAGTTCGACGGCGTGATGTGCGTCGACGCGATGGAGTTCGTTCCGCCCGAGGACTGGCCGATCGTGATGGCAGCGTTCCGTCGGGCCGTCGCACCGTGATGCCTGGCTCTATCTCACCGTGGAGCTCGCCCCTGCCGCGGAGGTCGCCGCTCTGAATCGAGAGCTCGCGAGCTCCGGCCTGCCGGTGGTGGAAGGCGAGGTCATGTGGGACCAGCCCGACGGCTACTACCACTTCCATCCGGACATGGATCGCGTCCGCGCCTGGATCATCGACGCCGGGTTCGTGATCGAAGACGACGCAGAGGGACCGTGGATGAGGGACGACGAAGGCACCTACGCCTACCACCACGTGATCGCGCGTGCGGCGTGACTCGGTGACCGCCGACCTCCCGCTGCTCCCGACGACCGTCGTCGGCTCGTATGCGCATCCGTCGTGGTTCTACGCCGCGAAGGAGCTGATGGAGGCGGACCGCTTCGGCCCGACCGACATCGAGGAGACGTTCGACGACGCCGTCGATCGCGCGATCCTCGACCAGGAGCAGGCGGGACTCGACATCATCAGCGACGGGGAGATGCGCCGGGCGAGCTTCGTGTGGGCATTCGCGTCGCGCATGACGGGCCTCAGAGACGCGGGGCCGCTTCGCAAGATGGGTCCGATGTCGCTCGACATGCGGTCGGTGCAGGAGACCACGGGCCCCGTCGGTGTGCCGAACGGCATGGGTGCGGTCGAGGAGTTCGCGTACGCCGCGATCTCGTACCGCCCGCCACATCAAGATCCCCTTGCCGGGGCCGTTCGCACTGACCACGTTCATCCGACCCGTCGAGCACTACCGCGATCGCACGCATCTCGCCGAGGCGTTCGTGCCTGCGCTCAACGACGAGATCCGTCGCCTCGCCGCGGCCGGCTGCAAGTGGATCCAGCTCGACGAACCGGCGACGCCCGGTTACGCCTCGAACGATCCGCACACTGCCACCGACATCGCCCGTCTGTTCAACGCCTGCATCGACGGCGTCACCGGCGTCCACTTCTCGTTGCACGTGTGCTTCGGCTCGTTCCGGAAGCTCCCGTACGCGAAGAAGACGTATGCGCCCTACTTCCCCGACCTGCTCGAGGCCCGCGCGCCGACCAGTTCGTGTTCGAGTTCGCGACCCGGGAGATGGCCGAGATCGACCAATGGCCGAAGTGGGCGCCGGACCGAGAGCTCGGCGCCGGCATCATCGACATCCGCACGCACTACTGCGAGACCCCCGACGACGTCGCCGAGAAGGTGCGCCGCTGTCTCGAATACGTGCCCGCCGACAAGCTTTTCCTCACCACCGACTGCGGGCTGCGCTACGTCCATCGCACGTTGGCGCGCCAGAAGCTCACCCACCTCGTGTCCGGAGTGCGCACGGTCAGAGAGCAGCTCGGCGGCGCATAGGTATCATCCGGCGCGCAACGCTTACTGCGCGGCGCTCAGTGCGCGGCGCTAACTCAGGGGGGATGCAGTGGCCGAGATCGTGCCCGTCGACCAGTACCTCGACTGGTATCCGGGGTGGACGCCCGAGCTCACGGACAGTCCGTGGGTGTCGGAACGAAGCGGGCCGTTCACGAAGGAAGACGAGAGCCGATTCTGGTTCGTCGACTTCCACTGGCCGCGGGGCTTCTCCCCGATCGGCTACCTGTTCGTGAGCGACTGCGGGTCGTGGGGCACGCAGACCGCCGCGCACTTCCTGCCGCTCCCTCCCGCCAAGGGCCTCGTGCAGCGGATGGGCGGCCCGTTCCCCTACGAGGGCGAGGTCTCGACGACTTCAGAGTGGGAGCTCGGCTTCCGCGCGCGCGCATCGAGCGGAACATGGGCCCGTTCCTCCAGAACTTCGATGCCATCTGGAACGAGCGGAAGTGGGAGCTCGAACACGGCCTCGGTTACTTCGAGGGCTACGACTTCGTGGGCAAGTCGCTCGCCGAGATCGGCCAGTTCATGGTCGACGCCCGCACGTTCCACCGCCGTGCGTGGGAGATCCACTTCGAGCTCATGTACCCGCTGCTCGGCATCTACCTGCAGATGTACGGGCTGTGCGCGGGGAACGGCATCGATCCCACTGAGGTCGCCAAGTTCTTCCAGGGTCGCGACTCGCGCATCATGGAGAACGACCGCGCGATGTGGGACCTCGTGGGCGAGGCGCAACGGCTGGGCATCGCCGAGCACTTCGACACCGAACCCGAGCAGATCCGCGATCGTCTGGCGAAGCGGGCGGCAACGCGTCGGTGTGGCTCACGAAGTTCGACGACTTCCTGAAGGTGCACGGCTGGCGCACCGAGGGCATCGCCGACACGAACATTCCTTCCTGGATCGAGAACCCCGCCTCCCCGCTCGGGCAGATCCGCAACTTCCTGTCGATGGACGAGCCCCATGACTTCGAGAAGGCGATGGCTGCCTCGCAGGCCGAGCGCGATGCCGCAATCGAGAGCTCGCGTCGCAGCTGAGCGGCGAGACGCTCGGCGAGTTCAACGACTCCTCGCCATCAACCAGGTCGCGAACTTCTCCGTGGAACGAGGACCACAACCACTACATCGACCTGCGGGCATCGATCCCGCTGCGGCGCGGTGCGCTCGCTCGGCGAGGCAGTGGGCGCGAACGTGTACGACGACGCCCTGTTCCTGTTCTTCCCCGAGTTCGTCGACGTGTGCGGCGGCCGGAAGCAGTGGAAGGACCTGCAGAGCATCGCGACGGCACGCCACGAGTACTACGACCATTACAACGAGATCCGCGACACCTTGCCGAAGGTCGTCGGCACGTTGCCCGACAAGATCGAGGATCCGGTGCTCATCGAGATCTTCGGCATGCACGACCACTACTTCGAGCGGCTGAAGAGCGACCCGACCTCGACCCAGATGTCCGGCTTCCCCGCCTCGGCGGGCAAGGTCACCGGACGGGCGAGGGTGATGGTGTCGGCCACCGAGCTCTTCGACCTCGAGGAGGGCGAGATCCGGGTGCGAAGCGACGTCGCCGAACTGGACACCCGCGTTCGCGATCATCGCCGGCTGCGTGTGCGACGGCGGGGGCTCGCTCACGCACGCCGCGATCGTGAGCCGCGAGTACGGCATCCCCTGCGTGGTGGGATGCTCGGTCGCGACCTCACGGATCAAGACCGGTGACCTGATCGAGGTCGATGGCACCAAGGGCACCGTCACGATCCTGGAGCGCGCCGGCTAGCCCCCCGCTGGTTTTCTTGGCGTCAGCGGGGCTCTGACCCCGCTCGCGCCAAGGAACTCTCCGGCTCACCAGGGGTGGACGGCGCCGTCCCACTGGCGGAACGTGCCCGAGTCCGCCTGGGTGAGCCCGTCGACGGGCTCGATCACGCCCCGAGCGCCCTCGTTGGTCGCGAGGAGCCGCGCCTCACCACCCATGTCGGTCTTGAGAAAGCCGGGATGCACGGCAACGACGATGATGCCCGTGTCGCGGAGATGCACCGACTGCCTCACGCTGATCATGTTGAGCGCCGCCTTCGACGACGTGTAACTGACGTCGCGCCCGATCGTGTGCGCGAAACCTCCATCGATCCCACCTGCGACGACATGTTCACGACGCGGGGGTTCTCGGATGCCTCCGAGGCGATCGAGCAACGCGCGGACGAGCAGCATCGGGCGGACTGCGTCGACGCGCATGACGGCGAGGAAGTGGTCGCGCGTGCAGCACGTCGCGGGCGCCGTCGTCGACGCCCAGCGAGCGTCGATGCCCGCGTCGTTGTAGAGGATGTCGATCGGCTCGGGACCGAGCGCCTCGGCGAACCGCGCGATCGACTTCTCCGACGCCATGTCGACCTCGTGGACATGGCTCGTCAGCCGGGCAGCTCGGTGGCGTCCTTCGGCTGCGGCACCCCGCCCAGACCTCGTCACCCCGGGAGGCGTGGATCCGGGTCAGCTCGAGCCCGAGTCCGCGGTTCGCCCCGTGATCACCACCCGCTCCGCCATCACGTGTCCTCGTCGACGCGGTGGTAGAACGCGTGCCACTCGATCACGAGATCGCCGCGCAGCGTCCAGACCTCGGCGGCCCGTCCCTCGCGGGGCTCGCCGTCGGCAGTGCGGTAGGCCTGCGAGGTCCACTCGACGGAGATCGTGTCGCCCTGCGCGGCCCGCAGCGCTTCTTCAGTCGGTAGTCCTGGCGGTTCGTCGACCCGAACCCGAGCGTCTCGACGTGGAACCGGCGGATCTCGTCGAGGCCCGCGGCGACCTTCCGGCCGTTCCACCGCACGATCCCGTCGGGATGGAACAGACGCATGATCGCGTCGAGGTCCTGCGCGCTGTACGCCTCCTCGGCCATCCGCACCAACCGGCGCGCCCGTGGCTCGGTCACGAGCCCCAGTAGTTGCACGCCGGCCCGGTCGAAGGCCGCGCCCGGGGCCTGCGGATCGACGTGGATGCCGAACATGCCGACGGCGGGGCGCGCCCTCCACGCACTCGGGTGTGTCGTCGAGGAAGACGACCTCCCGGGTCGACTCCCAGGGCCGGCGCCGGGCGAGGTAGGTGTCGGGATGGGGTTTGCGGACGCCCAGGTCGGAGGAATCGACGAACGCGTCGAGGCCGGCGAACTCGGACGGCCCTCGAAGAACTCGCGGTCGTTGATCGAGACGGCGTCGTTCGACAGGACGCCCACGCGGCGTCCGGCTGCCTTCGCTTCGCGCATCAGGGCCACCGCATCGGGCACGACGAGGCTGTCGGGCACCACGAGGGTGATCTCGCGGTACAGCGACCGCCAGTCGTCGAACCCGGCGCGGGTCGCGATCGATCCCAGTACTCGTAGTACGAAAAGCGCCCGGCGAGCCGGTCCTGCCAGAGCGGGTCGTTGTCGGGATCGAGGGCGCCGCGGCCGGGCACCGAGTTGCCGGTCGCCGCCTCGAGTTGTCGAGCCCCATCCAGGGGGCTCCCATGATGACGTCACCGAGGTCGAGGAGGAGCGCGTCGTAATGGGTCATCCCGGAGTGAAGAACCGACGGCGCACCGGCTTCGATCGCGGCGGCCGACTCGTCGAGCACGAGATGGCCGGCGTCCGGAAACGTGGCCACGGTCGCCGTCGGGGAGGAGCGCAGCCCAGGCCGGAGCGAGCGTCGGCGGAACCAGACGGTCTTCGTCTCCCCACACGACGAGCGTCGGGATGTCGACGCGCCCGAGCCATCGCGGCAACACGTGGTCGGCGGCTGCTCCCACGTCATGATCGCCAACGTGCGGGTCTCGCGGTAGCGGTCGACCGTGAAGTCGACGTCGTTCGGATCGGTGGGGAAGATACGGGAGGATCGTCTCCATCTTGTGGACGAGGCGGGGGACGAGGTCTTCCGGTGGGATGTGGAAGAAGTCCTCGACCTCGATGCCCGGCACCCGCAAACCGGCGGGCGCGACGAGCACCAGACGCGGAAGGACTTCTGCGCGATCGCGAGCGTGCCGCGATCCGACCGCCCAACGAGAACCCGACCATGTTCACCCCGTCCGTGAGGCCGAGCTGATCGAAGAGGTCGGTGTAGTGCAACACCATGTCGCCGACGTCGTGCAACCCCTCCATGTCGCCCGACTCGCCGAACCCGGGATGATGCGGGATCAGGACACGGAACGCCGACGTCCACGACTCCGCGAATCGCCACCCGTGGAACGTGCCGCCGCCGTGCAGGAACACGAGGCGGTGCCCCGGGATCGCCGGCTGCGAGCACCACCGTGTCGGTGCCGTTGACATCGAGCCGCACCTCGTCGAAGGTCACCGTGCTCACGCGGCGGCCACCTTCTTGTTGCGCAGGCGCGGGATGACTTCCTCTGCGAACAGCGTCGTGTTCTTCACGACCTTCCAGCTGGGCATGTCGCCGATCGTGAGGTTGAGGTTCACGCGCTCGTGCCCGCCGCCTCGATCCACTTCCCGACTGCGTCCGCGACCTTCTCGGGCGTGCCCGCGACGATGCGGTTGATCGCGGACGAACTCCCAGTCGCGGACCGATGGACGTCGGCCGCCTGCACCCGCTTGCGGAACTCGGGGACGGTGACATACCCGGGGGGAGGGTTGAGATAGCGCGGCGTCGTCCGCAGCGCGTGAAGAAGTACATGAGATGCGGCATGAACTCTTCCTCGGCGAGCGCGTCGTTCTCGGCGACGTAGGCGAAGATGCCGATCGTCACCTTGTCGGGCGTGACCTCGTGACCGTGGGCGACGAGCCGCTCGCGGTACTGGTCGAAGACCCGCAGCTGCATCGGTCGGGATGAAGACGACCGAGTAGCCGAAGCCGAGCTGGGCCGCGGCGCGATCGTCTCCGGTGAGCCGGTGCCGACGATGTAGCACTCGGGATGCGGCTTCTGCACCGGCTTCGGCCACGGGTTCAAGTACCGGTAGGTGTAGAATTCGCCGTAGAGCTGCGGCCCGTCCTGGGTCCAGCACCGCAGGATGATGTCGATCAACTCGCGGTAATCGAGCGTGTGCGGTCGCGGGATTTACTGCGTTCGCCCAGTACTCCATGCCGGTGCCGAGCGGACGCGTACGAGCCGTCCGCCCGACATCACGTCGAGCATGGCGTACTCCTCGGCCAGCCGGTTCGGGTACTCGAAGTTCGGCAGGTGCCGAACACGCTGATCAGGCCCTTGGTCTGCGGGATGAGCGCCGCCGCCGTGATGTTCGGCGCCGGGTTCATGCAGTACTGGGTGTTGCGGTCTGTTCAGCACGAGCCCGTCGTAGCCGAGCTTGTCCGCGAGCAGCATCTCCGAGAGGTACCGGTTGTAGCTTGCTGATGACCGATCTTCGGGTCGTAGTTGCTGTTCGGGAAGTCGACCCACAGCGACGCCCGCGTCTTGTGGTCGGCCGGCAGGTCTGTGTACGGGAAGAAGTGGAAGTAGTGGAACTCAGCCTCGTCGACGAGACCCATGACACCCCCAGGTATCGGTGAACGGGTGTGGTCTGGTGTGTGGTCTACACCACCCAATCGTGCAGGAACTCCACGAGACGGGCGCCGACCTCGTCGGGCGTGTCCCACTCAGGAGGTGCCCGGCGCCGGCGACGATCTCGACGGAATCCCCTTCTCCGACCAGCGCGTGAAGCACGCTCGACGGGGAGCAGCTCGTCCTGCTCGCCCCAGAGCGAGAGGCTCGGGCACTTGATTCGGTGCAAGCGGTTGGCCTGGCCCCTGTCGCCGAGCGGCCACAGGCTCGCCGTGGCTACATCGCTGAGGTAGCGCGCGATGGGTCCGTTGTCGGGCCCCAGCTCACCGAAGCGGTCGACGTACGGCTCGGGTACGCCTTTCGCGAGAGGTGGGTCATGCGATCCGGTGTGGGCACCGAGTAGAGGTCGAGGCCCGGGTTCGCCTCGTCGAAGATGCCGAACGGTGCGAGCAGGGCGAGGGCGACGGCCTCGGGCCGTAGCGCGGCGAGGTCGGCCGCGTAAGCATCCCGCCGACCGATGCCCCCACCACCGCAGGGAAGCGCAGCGCCACACGCGTGCCGATCGCATCCCAGAACACGGTGAGCCAGCCGAGATGGTCGTCGGGCACGACGAGTCCGAACGGCCGTCGAAGCCTCGGACCTCGGGCACGATGACGTTCCAACCGGCATCCGCGAGCATCCCGAGGACCGGCGACGGTGCGGGGTGGCCGGCGATGCCGAACAGGTAGATGAGGTCGTGCGAACCCGCCATCAGATCGCGGTCGCGTTCGCCGGCCACCAGTGGTCGACCGTGTCGGGGAACAGCTTCAGCGTGGCGTGCCTCGTCGCCGAACAGCTTCTCGTTGACCGAGCTCAACCCCATGTTCCCGAAGTGCAGGGCCGTCAACAGGTGGCCGCAATCGCAACGTCTCGCCACATCCTCGAGCGTCTCGCGGATGGTGTCCGGGCTTCCGATAACGACGTAGCCCTTCTTCCCGACCATCTCGTCCCACGTGAAGGTCGGGTGCTTCTGCTGCTTGGTTTGGGCGATCTGGTGGCGCACCGTGGAACGATACCGGGCCCGCACCGAGGCTTCGGTCACGTAGCCGGGCGGGTCGGCGAAGCCGGGATAGACGTGCAACGACCGGTTGAAGAAGTACTCGGCCGGTTCCTTGTAGAGCTGTACGCCTCGGCGTCGGTGTCACCGACTCCGATGAACTGGACGAAGGCGAGCCGGTAGGGGTTCGGGTCCTTGCCGTTCGCCTCGACCTGCCGCCAGTAGGCGCCGAGGTTCTCCGTGAGCGAGAAGGTGCCCGTAGTAGGAGAGCGCGCCATAGACGTAGTCGTTCTGCGTGCAGAGTTCGACGTCTCGACGGATCCGCCCCCAGGTATCGAGATCGGTGGGTGCGGCTGCTGAAGCGGACGTGGATCGGGTTGACGGTACGGCTTGGGGTCGAAGCGGCGGTTCTATGCGAACGGCTCCTTCTGCTGTCCACGCCTTCACGATGAAGTCTGCCGATCGCCTCCGCGTACTGGCGTGCAGCGTGCCGGGGTTCGCGCGGTAGGCGTACGCGGTGTCCATCGAGGCGCCGACGGGGAAGCCGGCGATGATGCGGCCCCGCGACATGAAGGTCGAGCACCGCCATCTCCTCGGCGACGCGGACCGGCGGGTTGTAGAGAGCGACCGAGTTGCCGAGCAGCGTGATCGCCGCGGTGAAGCGCGAGCACCGAAGCGAAGAGGTTGGGGAGGGCATCAGCCCGTAGCCGTTGGCGTGGTGCTCGTTGATGCC
>CAVVET010000021.1:0-14861 GCA_963747215.1 uncultured Acidimicrobiales bacterium | reverse complement strand
CTCTCCCCGTCGCGAACGTCGAGACGGAGGCTCTCCTCCTCGACCAGCCGCGCCATCGCGTGGTAGAGAGTTGCCTTTGACGTGGAGATCGCGAGCCCACTGCCGAACGAACCGTGGCCTCACGACACCGTCGCCCGCAACTCCGCCTCGTCGTAGACGAAGAGGGCCGTCCCGTGCTCGGTCGTGAGGTCGCAGCACGTCGAGCACCGCCCATCGACGCCGTCCGGAGGCGTCGACCGTTGCAGTGCCGGCAGGAGAGCCGCGGGATCGTGGCGTCACATCGAGTCGGGAGCGTGCACGCCGAACACATCGAGGCCGATCGTGAGGCCGATCCGCACCGGCTCGACCAACCACACCGGCCTGGCGTCAGCTCCGCGATCATGCCCTCCCCCATCACGTAGCAGTCGTGGTAGAAGCCGTGGAACCGGTCGGCCAGCTCGCGCACCCAGGTCGCGACCTTGTGCGGAGCGCTCTCGAGCGTGGCGACCATGACGTCGGGCAGCTCGACGAGCGTGCGGAGGATGTCGAGCTCGCGGTCGTGGACGAGCAGAGCGAGGTCGACGGCGGCGAGGGGCACGCGCTCGACCCCGCGTCGGCGCGCCACCCGATGGATCGACGCGATGCGCGCATGCGCGTACTGCACGTAGAACACCGGGGTTCTCACGCCGACTGCTCGCGGACGACGTCGAGATCGATGGTCGGCGCGGCTGGTCGACCGAGGAGAGCAAGGGTCAGCAGGCGGGTCGCGTTCGGGACCGATGTCGTTGATGAGCTCGGACAGGTCGACGCGTGTTGCCGAGC
This sequence comes from uncultured Acidimicrobiales bacterium, assembly GCA_963747215.1. Lineage (GTDB taxonomy): Bacteria > Actinomycetota > Acidimicrobiia > Acidimicrobiales > DATKAS01 > DATKAS01. The sequence goes on along the minus strand of CAVVET010000021.1, from coordinate 14,060 downwards.
CGCTTCGACATCGCCCGGACTGCCATGGACACCATCTGCCCGAGCTTCACTTCGAGCTCCCGTGTCGACGCCAAGGGCCTCCATGGCCGCGACCAGGCTCGGCACCTGGGCCTGATGGTCGGCGCCCCACACGTCGATCACGCGGTCGTACCCGCGGACGAAGAACTTGTTGCGGTGGTAGGCGATGTCACCGCCGAGGTACGTGACGTCGCCGTTGGACTTGATGAGGACGCTGCTCTTTCCGGGGATCGCCGAAATCTTCACCGCAGCCACATCGCGCCCTTGGCTCGTCGAAGATCGAGCCCCTTCGCACGCAGCTCCTCGATCGCCTCGCCGACCGGCGCCGCTCTCCTCGATCGATGCCTGGCTGAACCACTCGTCGAACTCGATGTTGATGGTCTTCAACGTCTCGCGGATGTCCTCGAGGACGTGCTCCCCCGCCCAACGGCCGGCGTCGGTCACGTCGTCACTGCCCTCGTAGCGTCGCCGCGAGATCGGCGACGTACTGCACCGGGATAGCCGTCCTCCGGGACCGGCTGGCCGTGCTTGCGGGCGAGGACGCTCGCGCCGAGCTTGCGGACCTGACCGCCGGTGTCGTTCACGTAGTACTCGCGGCTGACGACGTGGCCGGTGCGGGCGAACAGGCGCGCGAGCGTGTCGCCGTACGACGCGAACCACCCATTGCCGACGTGCAGAGGACCGGTCGGGTTGGCGCGAGACGAACTCGATCATCACCCGCTCGCCGAGCCCGAGGTCGGGCGCGCGTAGTCGTCGACGCCTCCGGCAATCACGTCGCGCAGCACTTCGTGCAGCCATGTGTCGTGGAGACGGAAGTTCACGAACCCCGGCCCCGCGCAACTCGACCTTGGCGACGTGGGGCAGATCGGCTGCGTTCAGGTGGTCAGCGAGCTGCGTCGGCGAGCTCGCGAGGGTTGCGGCCGGCCGCCTTCGCACTGGCGAGCGCCACGTTCGTCGACCAGTCGCCGTGCTCGGCCACGCGGGGACGCTCGAGCAGCGCATCTCCGCGGGCGGCTCGACGCCGAGCGACGTCAGCGAGGCGCCGCACCGTGGCGGCAAGGTCGTCCCTGATCATCCGTTGATCGTAACGTTCGCTCCCGTGCTCACCTCCTTGAGAACTGGCCAGACGCTCGCGGTAGATCGCCTCGGTGATCCGAACGCGTCGCCGACCGTCCTCCTCCACGGGTTGTCAGGCAGCCGGTCGCGTACCGCGCTGTCGTGGGCCATCTCGATGCGGACATCTGGAACGTCGACCTGCGCGGTCACGGGGAGTCGAGCCGCGCCACCTCGAGTCCTACGACGCCCCGAGCTACGCGGCGGACATCGCGGCACTGATCGAGTCCGAGATCAGACGTCCCGCCCTCGTCGTCGGGCATTCGCTCGGCGGCGTCATCGCTGCCGAGCTGGCGCCTCCCGGCCCGACCTGGTCACCGCGGTGTTCCTCGAGGATCCGCCGCTCTACGAGGGGGACGCCGACCGCCGGGCCAGCAGCCCCACCGCGAAGTTCTTCCCCGAGCTGATCGCCGCCGTCCGCGAGCTTCAAAGCCGAAGCGCTCCGGCGGAGGACTACCTGCCGCTGGCGATGGAACCGACGACAGAGGAAGCCTCGGCGCGCTGCGCATCGCTGCGCCTCTGGGATCCGGCGACCATGGAGGCGGCAGTCGCGGGCATCGTGTGGAACGGTTCCGACCCGACGCCCGCCTCAGCTGCCCGGTGACGATCGTGCGTGCCGATCCGATGCTCACGGTGTTCACGCCCGACGATGCCGACCGGTACGCGGCTGCGAACCCCCATGCACGCATCCACGAGGTCACCGGGGCCTCGCACACTGTGCACGCCTCGCCGACGCTCGGTCCCTACCTCAGCCTTCTGCACGCATTCGTTCGCGACCCATGACCTCCACGATCGCCAGCACCATGAGATGAGTGTTGGCGCGCGGCACGGAGGGAAAGACCGAAGCGTCGACAACCCTCAGCCGCGTTGATCCCCGCACTCGGCAAGACGGGTCGACCACTGCGTCGTCGCCCGAGCCGATCCGAGCCGTGCCACAGATGTGCTGCGCGTCGCCAGCGACGCGCGTGGCCATGCCGCGAGCTCTTCATCGCTGGCGGTATCGGATGGCAGGCCCTCCCCCAGCCGGTCGATCGGAGCCGCGGCCGTGATCGCCTGCACCTCCCCCGGACGAAGAGAGCTCGATGATGCGCCGAACGCCGTCGACCATCCGCACGCGCGATCGCGCTCGTCGCTGATCATGTCCTCCTCGATGATCGGGTCGACGGTCGGATCCGGCGATGCGAGGCGCAGCGTGCCTTCGCTGTAGCACTGATTGATCCACACGCCGATGAGGCCCACGGGTGCGATCGGCGTGCGGTTCATCCCGACGATCATCATGTCGTTGCGCCCCGCTCCGGCGAGCCCCGACGAGTACCGAACGCAGACGTTGGTGTGCCGATCGAACGGCGTCGCTGGCTGCGCTTCGTCGCGCAGAGGAAGGACCGCGTACGCCACGGGATGATCCTGCAGGTGCTGGCCGACCGGCAGGTTCACCGCGAGGCCCGGCCCGATGCCGGAGCGCAGGAGGATCGCGGGCGAGTGCACCGCGCCCGCGCTGAGCACGACCTCGCCGGCCTCGACCGTGGTCCACTCGCCGTCGATCTTCACGCGTACGCCGACCGCTCGACCCCCGTCGAGCATCACCCGATCGACGAGGGCGTCGCCGACGATGCGCAGGTTCGGACGGTCCCGGGCCGGCTCGAGGTACGCGTCGTTCGTCGTGACGCGCTCCTCACGCACGGGATCACCGTTGATGGCGTACGGCGACACGCCCTCGCCCGTCGGCGCGTTGTGATCAGCGCACCAGCCGTAGCCCGCCGCGAGCGCCGCGCCGCTCAGCGCGCCGTTCGACCGCACCCCATCGTTCCTGAGGGATCCGGAAGATGGGCACCGGACCGTCGACGCCGTGCCACGCATCGCCACCGAAGTCGTGCTCGGTCTCGAGCCGGCGGATACGCGGAGGACGTCATCCCATTGCCAGCCCGGCAGGCCCCACTCGTCGTGATCTTCGGGCACGGGCCGGATGGCGAGGATGCCGTTGATCGTCGACGAGCCACCCATGCCCCGCCCGCGCCAGAAGAGCTCCGGCTCCTGCAGCCTCGTTCGCCTCGCCTGCAACGCGGGGTACTGCAGCGCGTCGAACTTGTCCTGGCCGATGACGAGACCGGGATTCAGCGAGCGCACCTCTGCAGTTGCGTCGGTCGGCCGCCAGTCAGGGCCGGCCTCGAGCAGGAGGATCGATCGGTTCGGGTTCTCGCTCAGCCGTGCGGCGAGGACGCTCCCGGCTGAGCCGCCCCCCACGATGACGACATCAGCGGGAGTGGGACCGGGCATCGCCGGAGTCTCGCGCGACTACCCTCGAACTCCCCGCCCTCGTAGCTCAGGGGATAGAGCATCGGCCTCCGGAGCCGGGTGCGCAGGTTCGAATCCTGCCGAGGGCGCACACTGGATCGACGCGACTGTCAGAGCTTGTAGCCGATCGTCCGGAGCAGGGCCTTGCGGTCGACCACATCGGCGTCGCTCTCGACGCCGATCGGGCCGCGTCCGTCGATCACGCCGGCGATCCCTCGGCCCGAGGTCGGTGTCGGCGACGAGGATCTCGACGGGGTTGGCGGTGGCGCAGAAGATGCTGCACACCTCCGGGACCTGTTTCGAGCGCGTTGAGAACGTTCACCGGGTAGCCGTCCTCGACGAACACGAAGAACGAATGGCCCGCGCCGACCGCCGAGCGCGTTGCGGGCGGCGAGCTCGACGAGACGGTCGTCGTTGCCGGAGCGGCGCACCAGGCACGGACCTGACGCCTCGCAGAAGGCGACCCCGAATCGCAGGTGCGGGCTGACGCCGGCGAGGGCCTCGTGAATGTCCTCGACGGTCTTGATGAAGTGCGCCTGACCGACGATGACGTTCATGTCCTCAGGCTTCTCCACTGCCACCACGTGCAGCTCCACGGCGTCCTCCTTGGCGGGCGAGAGGCGCGAGCCCCCACCACCTCCTTCACGCCGGCCCGAACTCTCCGGTCGGGGGCATCCGGTGGGTTTCGTTGGTGCACGGGTGTTGCTCGAGGTGTTCGAGCAAGGTGGCGAGGCTGGCTTCGGCGAGACAGACGACGGTGTCGGCGGCGCCGTAGTACAGGTGCAACGTGTCGCCGTCGTCTCGGAGGATCCATCCGCAGGGGAACACCACGTCGGGGACGTCGCCGCCCCGCTCGTACGGCTCGTGGGGCCCGAAGACCCACTCGTTGCCGCGGGCGAGCACCTTGGTCGGGTCGTCACGGTCGAGCAGGGCGAGGCCGAGCCGGTAGATCGACCCGGACGCGGTGACCCGCACGCCGTGGTAGCAGAGCAGCCAGCCTTGCTTGGTGAGCAGCGGCGGTGGGCCGAGCCCGACCTTGTTGGCGTCCCACCATCCGCCCCGCCGTGCCGGGAGCAGGACCCGGGAGTCGCCCCAGTGGCGCAGGTCGGGGCTGAACGACAGCCACATGTGGGCGCCGAGACCGGCCATGGAGGGTGCCGGACGGTGGATCAACGCCCAACGGCCGCCGAAGGTCGTCGGGAACAGGGCGGCGTCCTTGTCCTCGGGTGACATGAGCACGCCCTTGCGCTCCCAACGCACGAAGTCACGGGTGGTGGCCAGCAGGACGAGGGGGCCGGCGGCGGAGTACCCGACATACACGACGAAGTACTCGTCGCCGACCTTGGTGATGCGCGGGTCCTCGATGCCCCAGTGCTCCTCGAAGCTGTCGTCGAGCCGCGATGCAGTCCCCGGACGGGATCGATCTCCCAGTTCGTCGACCCCGTTGTCGCTGGTCGCGGCCACCAGCGATGACAACCCGTGCGGTACTCGACTCGCAGCAACAGCATCGTGCGCCCGTCGACGACCGTGGCGCCGGGGTTGAACACCGCGTTGACGATCTTCGGGAAGTCGCTGCGGACCCAGGATGGGGTTGTGGGCGCAGCGACGCAGCAGCTCCCGCGGGTCGGCTCGATCGGTCATGACCATCCACCACTCGGCGCCTTCATCGGTGTCTCATCGTGACGATAAGACGCACATCATCATGTGCGACCCCAGGGGAAGTAGTGCGAGACACGAAGGTCACCGCATCTGCGAACTCGGTGGCAATTCGGCGCCTGCGCGACCAGCCGATCATCGAGGCCGGCGCCGTCGCCCGGGTACGGGCCGCTGTTCAACGCCGGGGTCCTCCATCACGACGGGGCCTACCACCTTTTCGTCCGAGCGGTGCGCGACGGCTACCGCGCCGGTGACGGCCCCGGTCCTCGTTTCGTCGACTACGTGTCGGACATCGTCGTGTTCACCTCGCCCGACGGGCACGACTACGAGTTCGGCTATGTGCTCGCCCGCGCCGATGCCAGCTCGGTGTTTCGAGGACCCCCGTGTCCAGTGGGTGCAACACGCCGGCGACACGCACCTGGTGATGACCTACACGCATCTCCCCAGTCCGCGGCGGCCCGTGGCGGATCGGCGCCCACCGCCTGGTCTGGGACGGCGCCCGCTTCGCGCTCGATGGCGCGAGTGCCCGGCTGCTCGGGCCGCGCGACATCCCGAACAAGGACGCCGTCGTGTTCACGCTCGCCGATGGACGGGTCGCGCTGATCCACCGCATCCACCCCGACATGCACCTCGCGGTCTTCGACGACCTCGACCACCTGTGGGACGCACCGGACGACTACTGGGACGCGCACGTCGCCGACCTTGCCACCCACACGCTCCTCACTCCGTCGCCCGCGGCGCTCGGGATCGGCGCCGGCGCGCCTCCCGTGAGGACCGAGGCTGGCTTCCTTCTGTTCTTCCACGAACGCCGGGCCGACGGCTCGTACACGATGAACGTCGCCTTGCTCGATGAGAGCGACCGGCCGGCCGCTGAGCCGTCTGCGCGGCCCGGTGCTCGAGCCCGAGCTCGAGCTGGGAGCGCTTCGGCGATGTCGACGAGGTCGTCTTCGTCCAGGGCGCACACCTCGACGGGGACGAGATCTACCTCACCTACGGGGCCGCCGACCGGTGCGTCGGCGCCGCGCGTCGCGTCGGTGTCTCATCTTCTTGACGCTGCTCGCCGCCGAGGCGGACGACGACACGGCATGAACCGCGTGGCGCAGCGCATGAGCCTGCGCCATCGTGGCCACGAATGCGAGCGTCGACTCGGCGCCCTGGTTGCGGTTCACTCCCGAGGTCTCCAGGCCATCGAAGCCGCCACCGGTCGCTGGGTCGAACATCGCGACGCCGGCGTCGTTGTCACCGAGGAACCAGCGCGCGGCCCGCTCCACGGCGTCGGCCCAACCGGCCTCGCCCGTCACGGAGTGAGCGCGGGCGCAGGCGTCGGCCATGGCCCACGCCTCGATCGGTTGCTGGTCGAAGCCCGGCCGCGGGTCGCTCGGGCCGCGACCCCGCCCCGGTGTGAAGCTGAACCGATCCGCGAGCGTCTCCTCGCGCACCAGCCATGCCAACGTCGACACGGCCGGCGGGCCGCGTCGTCGCAGCCGTTCGTGGCCACCGCCACCGCGAGCGCGGCGTCGGGGAGCAGGCGCGTTCGCGTAGGTGAGCCGACGGCTCGGGCCACGGCCAGGCCGGGATCGTCGACGAGCGGAGCAGCAGGTCGATCGCGCCGGCGACGAGGCGGGTGGCCCCGGGATGGCCGGCGATGGCGGCGAGCACCTCGACCGCGCCAAGCGCCGCGTAGGCGCCGAGCCCGCCGATGGGGCGACCGGAACTGCCGGCAGCCGAGTCGAACAACGCCAAGGCGCCCGAGCGCACGTCAGGCCACGGTGCCAAGCCGCAGCGGTGCCGAGCCCGAGCAACGCTCGACCGATTGCGTCGTCGCTCGGCTCATCGTCGTCCATGTCCCATCGGCCCCGCACCGAAGCCGGAACGCGCGCCGGCCAGCCGCGCCGGCCGAGTGGGCTCGAACCAGGAAGCGAAGCGCCACGGACGCATCCGCTGCGCATCGGGATCCGACGGCAGCCGAGTGGCGACCGCGAGCGCTCGGCCGGCGTCGTCGGTGCAGTACCCGAGCTCCGGCCGTGGACTCGCGTACCGGGCATGCTCGACGACGCCAGTGCGGTCGGTCAGCCGGGCGACGTGCCGAAGCGACGGCGTCGGCCAGCGGGTCATGCCACCGCCCGGTCCGCGACGCATCCGATCGATCAGCGCCCGGTACGCGGCCCCGACCGCGGGCCACAGCAGCGGCTGCGGCGGCCCGGCGAGCTGCGGCGCCCATCTCTGCAGCGAGCCCCGGCTCGTAGAGCACCCGATGCGAGCCGCCGGCAATCGCGTCGACGTCGCCGTGATCGCGACGACCAGTCCCACGCCCGATTCGAGCAGGAGCTCCTCGGCGTGCGGGAAGCGTGTCGCCACCACAGGCTTGCCCGACGCCACGGCCTCGACCGAGCACCCCGAGCTCACCTGGTCCCGCGACTCGTACGGCAACAAGACGACGTCGACGCTGCGCACCAGAGCTCCGCAGCGAGTCCCAGTCGCGGTAGCGGTCATCGAAGGCGACCCGATCGCCGACGCCGAGCGAACGGGCCTGCGCCTTCAACGACTCGCGGTACCCCTCCGCCGTGTGGCGTCGAACCTTCGGGTGCGTCTGCCCGGCGACGACGTAGGACGCCGCCGGTGCGCGCGAGCCGAGGCCGGCGATGGCGTCGATCCCGTGCTCGATGCCCTTGCCCGGGCTCAACAGCCCCCAGGTCAAGACGGTCGGTGGCCGTAGGTGGTCGAGGACCGGACCGGCGAAGTTGGCGGCCGCCCCGTGCGGATCACCACGACCCGCTCGGGGCTCGCGTCGTGCACGGCGAGGAATCCGCCGTCGCGCCGCTGCGCTCTGCACGCACGACGGCAGCGGCCGCCGCGATGCAGCCGGTCCAGCGACGTGGCGCTGGTGCGGGCTGGGCGCGGCGAGCGCGGTGTGCAGCACGGCCACCAGCGGGGCGGCCACGTTCTCGACCAGGTCGACAACCTCCTCGCCGTCCGCCCCGCCGAACAGGCCGTACTCGTGCTGCAGCACCACCGCAGTCGACCGACTCGAGCGTGTCGAGCACGTGGTGCCAGCGAGCACCGGTCACCCGTGAGCCAGTGCGCAACCACCTCAGGGGAGTGCTCCACCTCCTCCGCATCCAGCACGCGGATCACGCCTACCTCCCACGACGACTCCGGTCCCGCGATGGCGGTGCGAAGGTTGCTGGTGAAGGTCGCGAGCCCGCAATGCGTGGGTGGGTACGTGCCCACGAGAGCGATACGTCGCGACCCGCGGCCGCGTCTGCCACCCGACCAGGTCATCGGGCCCCGAGCCCCTCCATCGATGGTCGACTCGCCCAACGCGTCGCCTCCTCACTCGTACGCGTCTGCCACAGAGTCACCCTGCCGCGGGAACCACCAACGCGACAAGGGTCCTTCGTCCTTCGGCGCGGCGGGGACCTTGGCCTCTGGGCGCGGGTCGTCGCGGGTGATGTCAATGGCCGTGTGACACCTCGCGGGGAGCCACCTGGAGGAACCATGCCTGCTCGCTGCATCTCGGCCGCGGCCATCGCCGTGGTCACCCTTCTCGCCGCGTGTGGTGATGACGACACGGTGAGCGGCGACACGACTGGCACTGCTCCACCGCGATCGTCAGTACCACGATCACCACCACCGCCGTGACCGAACCATCCACGAGCACCACTGCGCCGGCCGGGCTCGCGCAGCCCGCCATCTGGCCCGCGGCAGATGTCGTGTTCGACACCCCCGAGGCGGCGGCCGCGGACTTCGTGACCGAGGTGCTCGGCGTGCCGCCCTCGCTCGGGGAGTTCCAGCAGGGCGACTCCCGGAGCGGCGAGATCGAGGTGTTCTCGCCCGGAGAGGGCGACGCTGGTACCGAGGTCGTGCGCGGCCTGCTCTTCGCTACGCCGCTAGGCCCCGACGACGGCTGGTTCATCCTCGCCGCCGTCAACGACAACGCGTCGATCACGGCACCCGAGCCGATGGACGAGGTCGTGGCCGGTCCGCTCGTGGTCGAGGGCCGGGCGAGAGGCTTCGAGGGCAACGTGGTCGTGACCGCGTTCGTCGCGGGCGACGCGGACCCTCAGCTCGATCAGGTGATGACCCAAGCCGGAGCGTTCGAGACCCCGGAGCCGTTCACCGTCACCCTCGACCTCTCAGGCCGAACGCCTGGCGACACGGTCGTCCTGCTGGTGCCGCGGCGACGCCGGGCTCGAGACCGACCCCGGCGAGTTCGGTGCCATCCCCGTCGTCATCGAGGCCTGAATCGATCAGCCTGGACGGAGATACAGGTAGAAGACGGTGCAGCCTTCCGATGCCGTCGCGTCGATGTCATGGTCCACACCGCCGGGCACGTACACATAGGAGCCGGGCCCGACCTCATTGCCGAGGATCACGGCGTGGCCCTCGAGCACCCAGATGTGATGGTGGTTCAGCCGGTGCGCGTGCGTGCCGAGCGCGGTGCCCCGACGACACGGACAGGACCCCAGCCATCGAAGACTCGCCACGCCACACAACACGATGTGACACGCCCTCGATGGTCCCAAGCGGTTCGGCGGCGATCGCGGCGATCGCGTCGGCGGTCAGGACAACGGGAAGTGAGCCGGTCACAGAGTCACTCACGTTGTTCAACGATGCGCCGCATCGGTTGCCGACGACAGGGCCGTTCGTCCCTCTCCCGCTACTGGCCAGGCGCAGGAATTGCCGCGCCTCGCGATCATTGAACGCGTCTGGCGCCTCCACGTTGCAGTGTGACCCGCGCCGGGCAGCACGCGAGCCCGCGACCCGCGATCTCAGCCGGAGGTGCTCGCCGCGACCGCAGCAGGCACGGACATCGTGGTCCCCGTACACCGGCGGGCGTCACACCGATCTCGGCAAGGCGTCACGCAAGTCCGCTGCCGCCGCACGGGCCATCGCGCGGAAGCCCTGCGGGTGGAACCGCGCAGCGGCGCCTCGAAGCTGTCGATCGTCGCCTGCGAGGTGCCCTCGGCAAACATCGTCGGGAGAAGCGTGGCGACGAAGTCATCAGGTGAGAGCTCAGACAGCTGCATCGCCTGAGCGAGCCGCGCTTCCGCGATGTCGTGGGGAAAGAGATCCTCCCCACCCCGCGTACGCGGAGACGAGGATCAGCGTGCGTGGGACTGCCGGGTGACGGCGAGCGAGCTCGATCGCCACCGCCCCACCAAACGAGATTCCCGCGACGTGTGGTCGATCGAGGTCGAGCGCCGCCATGAAGCGCGAGGCAGTCCGCGTACCCTGCGATGCCGAACATCTCGGGCGGGTCCGACGACGCGCCCGCACCGGGCACGTCCCATGCGATCACCGTGAAGTCGTCGGACAACACGTCGATCTGGTGACGCCAAGTCGTCGGACCGTCACCGACGTAGCCGTGCAGGAGCACGAGCGGAGGACCCCGGCCGGCGCGCTCATACGCCACCCTCAGCCCGTCGACGTCGACCGTGTCCATCAGATCGGGGAGATCGGCCGTCCCACTGTGAGCGCGGCTCGAAGTCTCTCGTCGAGCGCCAGATAGGTGGGATCCGGCTGCGCGCCTACGGCGTCGAGCGGCTTGCTGAAGAAGCAGCGCGCTGCGGCGGCCAGCGCGATGTCGAGCACGTCGTCGTCGTCGAGGCCGAGCTCGCGAAGTCGATCGACATCGGCCTGCGTGATCGCCGACGCATCCTCGACGACCCTCTCCGCGAACGCGATGACGGCGATGTCCACCTCGTCCAGCGCGGCGTCGTCGCGACCGCTGGCGAGGCGAAGCACCGTGTCGGCATCGTGGAAGTGCCTCATCAGCATGGTTCCGTGCGCGAGCGCGCAGTAGCTCGACCGCATCTTCTGCGCGGCCACCATCGTGACGAGCTCGTAGCGGCGCTGGTCCATGCGACCACTGATCGCGTCTCGCAGCGTGGCCCAGGCCGCCAACACATCGGGCCGGCGCGCGTACACCTTCGTCCAGTTGTAGACGTAGCCCTGGCGTTCCCGATCCGCGGCCAGCAGTGCCACGGTCTCCGGGTTCGCCGAGTCCTCTGACGCTTCGGCGATGAACATGCGCGGACAATACGCCTCGCCCCCATCGCGCACTCGATCCGACAGGATGAGCAAGTGGGTCTGCCGGAACCACGTGAGCTCGAGCAGTGGCTGGACGACGTTCGGGACCGCCTGCGAGACAGCCAGGACGCGAATGCCGTCGACGAGCCTTCGCGTACCTCGAGGCCGACCCCTACTACTTCCGCTCGGGCTACGCCCGGGCCAAGCTCGCTCGGTGGCTCGCGCAGGCGACTCTGGCCGACACAGATCGGGAGCGAGCGCGCCGGTACGTGCTCGACGCAGTCGACGGCAGGAAACACTGCAACCAGCGCGAGCTGGCCCAGCTCGCCGGCGCGGTGGCGAACAATGGGCTGCGTACTGCGCTTCGCGCGCAGCTGCACGGTCGGAGCACAGAGCCACGCGAGACGGCCCTTCACACCCTGCGCGGCGTCCGTAGCCTCGGGCTCTCGGCCGCGGACTTCGAGGCGGCGCACGAGCTCGTGCTCGTCGACCTCCGGAGGACGACGTGGACGCCGCCGAGTGTCGCCCGCGTCGCCGACTGGCTGTGGTCGCCGGAGTGGGAAGAGGAGCTCCGGGAGATCGCCGCCATCACGGTCCCGACCGTGCGGGAGCGAAGCACCTGATCGAGGCGGCCGACCGTCGAAGGCAGAGGCGGCGGCCGGGCCACTGAGGCCGCACATCAGCGACCGTGTCGCAGCCCGGGTTCGCCGGCACGACCGTAGCAATCCAGATCCTTCTCGGCGTCGTACTAGCGACGTGCGACAGCGACCGTCTGTCGTGCACCCGAGAGGAGATCGTCATGCCTGACTGGTCCCGACGCGATCTGCTGCGCGCCTCCGGTGTCGCGGCCGTCGCCGTCCCGATGTCCACGCTGGTGGCAGCCGCTCCCGCGGCGGCGGCACCAAGCCCCGAAGCCGTGTTGCAGCCGGAGGAGATCGCCGCCTTCGGTGCCGGTGCCGTGGTCTTCCACGTTCGCCGACGCCGCACGCGGTGACGTCGCGATTCTCCACGGCGCCGACGAGGTCGTCGTCCACGATCCGCAGCTCGTCGCGCGTGTCAGTCCGCGCCGCCAAGTCCGCCCAGGCCGGTTGAGGAGTCCGACATGTCATCCCATCGCGAAGCGCCCGAGATCTCCAAGGACCCGGTCGCCGACAGCACCGACACCTACGCCTTCGTCAGCCCCGATCGACCCGACACCGTCACGACTCATCGCCAACTACATCCCGCTCGAGGACCCCGCCGGCGGCCCGAACTTCTTCGAGTTCGGCGACGACGTGCTCTACCAGATCCACATCGACAACGACGGCGACGGCCGCGCCGACATCACCTACCAGTTCCGCTTCACGACGCACGGTCGCGCAACCCGAACACGTTCCTCTACAACACCGGACCGATCACCGTCGCTCGACAGCCCGAACTTGAACCGGCGGCAGACCTACACGGTCACCGAGATCGTCGCGGCAAGAACCGGGCGCCCGGACGCTCGGCGACGAACCTGCCGTGCCCGCCGTGCAACATCGGCCCGCGGTCGACGCCGAACTACGCCGGCCTCGCCAGCGGCCGCGATCCGCACGCTCGACGGCGGCGGCAAGGTGTTCGCCGGCCAGCGCGCCGACGGCTTCTACGTCGACCTCGGCTCGATCTTCGACCTCGCGCGACCTGCGGCCGTTCCAGAACCTGCACCTGATCCCGACGGCGGCAACGCGGCCGGGCGTCAACGCCTTGCGCGGCGCTCAACGTGCACACGCATCGCCATCCAGGTGCCGATCACCGAGCTGACCGCGACGGGTCACACCCCGACCGACGTCGACGACGGCCGACGTCGGTCATCGGCGTGTGGGCGTCGGCGAGCCGGCAGAAGGCGCTCGGTGCGCGACGACGACGGCGAGCCAGCCACGTCGCGGTCCGTGCGTGCAGGTGTCGCGGCTCGGCAACCCGCTGTTCAACGAGGTCATCGTCCCGATGGCGCAAGAAGGACCGCTGGAACCGCGTCGACGCCGCGACCGCGACAGCGCAGTTCGCGCAAGTACGTCGCCGCAGCCCGAGCTGGCCAAGCTGCTGCCCGTCCTCTATCCCGGGCGTGTTCCCGAACCTGGCCGCGCTGAACGGCGGACCGCGCCGACCTCGCTGGCGATCCTGCTCACCGGCATCCCCGCGGGCATCATCCCCGGCTTCCAGAACTTCACCGGGACGACCCAGGCCGACATGCTGCGCCTCAACGTGGCCATCCCGCCGGCGGCGCAGCCCGAACACGTTCGGCATCCTCGGCGGCGACCTGGCCGGCTTCCCGAACGGCCGGCGGCTCGACCGACGACGTCGTCACCATCGAGCTGCGGGCCGTCGCCGGCGCGACGTATCCCGCTCGTCGACCCGACCTTCACGCCCGACGCGGCCGCGGGTGCGGTCACCGACGGCACGCACCTCCCGGCGACGTCGGCTACCTCGTCATCGTTCCCGTACCTCGACCACCCGGTCTCGGGCTACGAGGTCCAGCCGCTGTCGGCCTAGGGTACGCGATGGCGCACGAACACGGGCGGCCGGCTACGCCCACCCGCGCCCAGGTCCAGGGCGGTGCGCCGGTGATCGACATCGGCGACGACATCGGCGCCCTCGTCGTGTTCATGGACGACGCCGAAGAAGGCACCGAGCTGTTCCTGCGCCCCGAGAGCGAACGGGCGAGCACCGTGCACACCGGCGTCTGGACGCGAACAGCGCCGCGGCGGTCACGTGACCGCCGCGGTGATTTCGGCGAGCTCGTCGAGGGCTCGTACTGGGTGCTCGACGCCGTCGGATCGGACCGGTTCTCGGTTCAGATCCGCGGCGGCGAGCTCACTCAAGTCGACGTGCGAGCGGGACACCGCACGCCGGCGTGACAATGTGCAGTCCATGACTGCGACGGTGTCGCTCGACGTCGCCCACGGCGTCGGCACGATCACGCTCGACCGGCC
>CAVVET010000020.1:0-45315 GCA_963747215.1 uncultured Acidimicrobiales bacterium | reverse complement strand
GACTGAGCTTCAGGCGATCGTCCGGTTCCGGTTCCACGACGGCGACGTCGAGGAGTTCAAACGTTTGTCTGCGCAGTGCATGGAGATCGTCCGCGCCCAGGACACCGGGACGCTCCAGTACGACACCTACTTCAACGACGACGAAACAGAATGCATCGTCATCGAGCGGTTCCTCGACTCCGACGCACTCATCCAGCACGGCGAGAACCTCTCCCACCTGATGGACGCGATCATCGCCACGGGATCGGTGTCGGGCGAGCTCCTCGGTGACCCGAGCGCGGAGCTCCGGGCGAGGATCACCGGCGGCGGTGCAGCTCTTCACGCCCTGGTCGAGGATGTAGCTCACCCCCGCCACCGACCAGGAGGCACCTGCCGTGACGCTCGTCGCGACGTTGCGCCCAACGTGCGACACTCCGAATGGTCACTCGAACGAGGGGAGAGGACGGCATGAAGGCTGCACGTATTCTCGACGGTGAGCTCGGGATCCACGACGTCGATGCCCCGACACCGGGTGTCGACCAGGCGCTGCTCCGCATCACCGCCTCCGGTGTCTGCCACTCCGACCTCCACCTCGCCCGCGGGGATTGGTACGGGATGCAGCCGCCGAGCCTCGGGCACGAGGCGATCGGCATCGTCGAGGACCTCGGTCCCGGCGCTGACCGGTTCGTGAAGGTCGGCGATCGTGTGATCGTCGGGCTCGGCGGGAGCGGCGGTGGGTTCTGGTGCGGCGCGTGCGAGTTCTGCCTCCGCGGCCAGCCTCGCCTCTGCGCGCAGACGCAGAACGTGATGGGCACGTTCGCCGAGCAGTTCGTCGTGTACGCGCCGGGCCTCGTGGTGCTGCCCGACAGCATCCCCGACACCGAGGCGCCGCTCGCCTGCGGCGGCCTCACCGCGTACGGCGCGGTGAAGAAGGTGCTGAAGCACGGCGTGCTGCCGGGACGAACGGTCGCCGTCATCGGCGCGGCCGGAGGCCTCGGCCACTACGCCGTGCAGCTCCTGACCGGGTTCGGATTCCGCGTCGTCGGGGTCGACATCGGCGAGGCACGTCTCGACTTCGTGCGCTCGCTCGGCGCCGAGCTCGCGGTCGATCCGGACAGCGCCGTCGAGGTGGTGCAGCGCGAGCTCGGAGGCGTCGACGCCGCGCTCGTGTTCTCGGCTCGCATCGCCGGCTACGACCTCGGTCTGCAACTCCTGCGCAAGGCCGGCCTGTTCGTCGGCGTCGGTCTGCCGCCGACGAGCGAGGGTGGATTCTCGATCGACGTGTTCCGCCTGTTCGCGATCGAGCCGACGATCATGTTCTCCGCCGTCGGGAACGTGCAGGACATGCGCGAGCTCGTCGATCTCGCTGCCCGCGGCAAGATTCGGACGCACGTCGACCGCACCGGCCCGCTGTCCGACCTCGACGCGATCTTCGAGGAGCTCGAGACCGGCAAGTTCCTCGGACGCGCGGTGATCACCGACCTCGCTCATTAGTCAGCATGGGCTTCGCCGTGGAACCCGCCGTCGAGCTCCGAAAGCTGGACCGGACCGAGCTGTCGCCGCGTCGCGGACATCGACCGTCGCGAACGCATCGACGTGCAGTACGTCCAGCACGGCACCGAGCTCGTCGCGCGGCACGGCAACTGGAGCTCGTTGGCCTGGGACCCGGACGGTCACGGCGAGCACTCCGTCGAGGCCCAGATCCACATGCTCGAGCACTACGTCGACGCCGGCGGGATCGCGCTCGGTGCGTTCGTTGGCGACCAGCTGGTTGGCATAGGTGTCGTCGTGCCACACCTTCGGCCTCGGGATCGCGCAGCTGGCGTACCTCATGGTCAGCGCACCGTTTCGCGCGACGGGCATCGGTAGCCGTCTGACCGAGCAGCTCGACGAGATCGCCCGCACCGCCGGCGACTCCGACATGGTCGTCACGGCGACGCCAACGGAGAACACCGTGCGGTTCTACCTCGGTCGCGGCTTCCAGCCCATGGCGGAACCGCTCCCCGAGCTGTTCGAGCTGGAGCCCGAGGACGTGCACATGCGCAAGGCGCTTTGAGCCGCGACCAATCGCGTGCGTTCGGCGTTGCTGAACGACCGTCATCTAGGTTCGACCGCGATGGTGTCGGCCCATCCCTCTGCGCGGGTACGCGGCGAATGAACGAGGCCGAGAAGCGTGGATGCGATGTCGCGCGGCGTTTCTTCGCAGCGTTGAGCGACGGTGACCTCGAGGCGATGCGCCCGATGCTCCATCCCGACGCGACCTGGGAGGTGATGCGCGCCGTGCCCGGCGAGCGGTTGACCGTCGGGCGGGACGCGATCATCGACGAGTTCCTCGCACCGGTCCGCGGCCGGTTCGCGCCCGGCGATCCGAAGGTGACCGTGCACACGCTGTTCGCGTCGGGCGACCTCGTGGCCGCTGAGACCCATGCCGACGGCACCATGCGCGACGGCAGCGAATACCACAACCGGTACGCGTGGGTGATCGAGATCGAGGGCTCTCTCGTGCGCAGCGTCCACGAGTACATGGACACTGCATATGCCCGCTCGTCCTACCGTCCCTGACACGACGCGCTTGGCGCGTGTCACCGGTAGAAGTCGACCACGAAGCGAGCGCCGTCGTGCGGCTCGACGTGGTGGAGGGCGTCCGGTGAGATCACCTGGTGCTCGCCCGCTTGCAAGAGACGGCGCCGCGCCGCTGGCCTCGTCCACGAATGTCAGCGTTCCATCGAGCACGCGAAGGCATGCCCACACGTGCGAGCTGACGCGGTGCGCTCGCAGCAATCCGGAGGGCACCGTCCCCTCGGTGAATGCTGGCGTTGTCCGAGACAGCACCAACCCGGGCGGGAGCGCGATCTCCTCGAGCACCTATTCGCTCAGCTGGGACCGAGGGTCATCGCCGGTGGGTTCTCGCCCGCCAGGATGGCTTGGTAGCGGGGCTCCAAGCCCTTCACCATCTCCATGTCGGTGAAGACCCAGAAGCGTTCGTTGACGACCGCATCGTGCACGAGGTCGGCGACCTTCGCGGGTTCCATGCCGCTCTTCAGCTGGTCGAGCACGAACTCGCGGATGATCGCGTCTCTCGGGTCCTCGGGCTGCTCCTCGAGCGCCCGGGGCGCCGCCCACTCGGGGCGGTTCCGGTCGGCTGATCCGATGTTGGTGGCGACCCACCCGGGACACAAGCACGACACTCCCAACGTCGAGCCTTCCATCCGCAGCTGTTGATGGAGCCCCTCGGTGATCGCGACCACGCCCCACTTGCTGGCCGAGTAGGCGCTGTGGCCGGGGAAGTGGCCGGCCATGGAAGCCGTGTTCACGATGTGGCCGTCGCCGTGCTCGAGGAGGTGGGGGAGGAACGATTGGTGCCCGTGGATGACGCCCCACAGGTTCACGCCGATGACCCATCGCCAGTCGTTGAGGTCCACGCTGCCGCGGCTCATGGAACCGGCGACTCCGGCGTTGTTGCACACGATGTTCACCCGACCGAAGCGCTCGAGGGCGGCGTCGCGCAGCCGGTCGACGGCTTCGGCGTCGGACACGTCCGTGGGCACGGCGATGACGTCGACGCCGCGGCCCATCACGGCTCTCGGTCGCCTCGTCGAGGCGCGGGACTTCTACGTCCGCGAGAACGATGTTCATCCCTTCGTCTGCGAAGCGTTCGGCGAACGCGCGCCCCATGCCACTCGCCGCGCCGGTGATGACGGCGGTCTTTCCCGCAAGATCCTTCATGGTGCCTCCGTGTGGGTTCTGTTCGGTCGCGCCAGGAGAATCCGCAGCATCTCACCGCGGTCGTCCTGCGAGCGAGCGCGGGCCGGCCCGGATCGCGGCATCATTCGACAGGTATGAGCGGTGGTCGGCAGAAGAGCGTCGTGTTGATCCTCGCCCGCGAGCTGCGCGAGCAACGTCGCTACTCCGATGCTCGTGATCGACGACGTCGGGACGATCGTCTACTTCAACGAGCCGGCCGAGAGAGTTCTGGGAGCGACATTCGCGTCGGTCGGCGAGGTGACAGCGGCGGACTACGACGAGCGCTGGGCGACGACTGACACCGAGGGCAACGAGCTCTCGTTGCAACGCGGTCCCCTCGCCCGGGTTGTCTCCGAACACACACCCGCGCACCGCGTGATCCGGGTCCGCGGTCTCGACGGCGTGTGGCACGTCATCGAGACCACCGTCTACCCGCTGTTCGCCAGCGCCACGAGCTTTGTCGGCGCTGTCGGCGTGTTTTGGGAGCTCGGCGGCGAGTACGGCCCAGCGTCGCGTGCGTCCCAGTTCCGGACCGAGGAATGAGAATTCGGGTTTGGGGCACGCGTGGGTCGCTCGCTACCCCAGGGCCGCGCACGGTTCGCTACGGCGGCAACACCTCGTGTGTCGGGGTCACGCTGCGTGACGGCACCCCGATCGTCCTCGACGCTGGCTCCGGCATTCGTGAGCTGGGCGTCGACATCGGGCCATCACCGGACCGACCCGTGCACGTGCTGCTCACACACCTTCACATGGACCACCTGCAAGGCCTCGCGTTCTCTCGCGCCGCTCTGGACCGCCGGGGTCGACGTGCATGTGTGGGGTCCTGCTTCTGCAACGCGAAGCCTCGCGGAACGCGTGGCCACCTACATGTCGCCACCACTCTTCCCGATCCACCTGGACGACATCCCGTCGAACGTGGAGTTCCACGACTGCCCTGACTCGCCATTCACGATCGGCAGCGCGACCGTGACGGCGTCGTTCGTGTCGCACCAGGGACCGACCGTCGGCTACCGGATCGAGGAGGATGGCCGCTCGCTCGCGTACCTGCCCGATCACGAACCCGCCATCGGTGTCGAGATCAGCAGCCTTGGGACCGACTGGCTGTCCGGGTTCTCGCTCATCCAAGGCGTCGATGTGCTGTTCCATGACACGCAGTACTTCGACGATGAGTACCTCAGCCACGTCGGCTGGGGCCACTCCGCCGTCAGCCATACGGTCGCGCTGGCCCGGCGTGCCGACGCGAAGCAGGTCGTGCTGTTCCACCACGACCCGGCGCACAGCGACGCGGACCTGGAGCGCCTCCTGGCCATCGCGCGCGACCTGTGGCAGGACGCGCCGAGCTCTCCGGTCCTGGCGTACGAAGGGATGGAGATCGTCCTCGACGCGACGCGCAGCGTCTAGAGCCGAGGGTCGCGTTGTGGCCCGCACGCTCCCCGCGCCTCGATGGGGGACCGAGCTGTCGAGCTCACCGCCCGTGAGTACGGCCTGCGAGAAGTCTTCCTCCGCCACCCCGACCAGGTCCTGTCACGTGAGCAGCTCCTCAGCCACGTGTGGGGCTACGACTGAGACCACACGAATCAGGTGGAAGCGAGCGAGATCGAGGTGCGCTGTGCGCCGCGCGGTCGTCGGTCATGGCCGGCGTTCGGGAACCCGCTCCGATTCTGGACCCGGGCTCCCGTCAGGGTCGACACTCCTGGTCTCGGCGATGATGTCCGCGTCCACGACGACGTCTTCAAGTTGGGATTGGTCGTCGTCGACTCGGTGCCGGGCGTCGGCCCGCACCGACGCGACGATCGCCACGGTGATCACCGATGGCGATGACGCCGAGGGACACGTAGGTCGGGAGGTGCACTCGAAGGGCTCGCCGATGAGCAGCATCTTCACGCCGACGAACGCGAGGATGACGCCGAGCCCGACGTTGAGGTAGCGGAACCTGCCCTGCATGCCGCCGAGGAGGAAGTACAGCGAGCGCAGGCCGAGGATGGCGAACGCGTTGGAGGCGAACACGATGAACGGTTCGCGGCTCACCGCCAGGATCGCGGGGACCGAGTCGACGGCGAACACGACGTCGGTGGCCTCGATGAGCACGAGCACGGCGAACAGCGGCGTGGCGACGCGCTTGCCGTTCTCGCGGGTGAACAGCTTCTGGCCGTCGTACTCGGTCGTGGTCGGCACGACGCGCCGCACGAGCCGCATCGCGATGTTGGCGTTGTAGTCGACCTGCTTCGGTCTCGTCGTGGTGGGCGATCTTCCACGCCGTGTAGAGCAGGAACGCGCCGAACACGTAGAGGACCCAGTCGAAGCGCTCGATGAGCGCGACGCCGGCGAAGATGAAGATGCCGCGCAGGACGAGCGCGCCGAAGATGCCCCAGAACAGGACCCGGAACTGGTACTCGCGGGGCACGGCGAAGAACGAGAAGATCACCGCCCACACGAACACGTTGTCGATCGACAGGCTCTTCTCGATGAGGAACCCGGCGTAGTACTCGCCGGCCGGCCTGGCCGCCCTGCCAGCCGAGCAGCACGAGCGCCGAACGCGAGGCCGATCGAGATCCACACGGCCGACTCGATGGCCGCTTCCTTGAAGGTGATGACGTGCGCGGTGCGGTGCACGAGCAGCAGGTCGACGATGAGCATCGCGACGATGGTGCCGACGAGCGCGACCCAGGCCCAGGCGGGCACGTCGAAGCTGGCGAAGTCGACTGCCGCTTCGCTGGCAGCGGCGCAGGGGGGTGGCGAGCAGGGTGGGCAATGCGAGCCTCCGGTTCGGTCGTGATCGACAACCGAAGGTCTCTCCCACCCCTGACGGGGCCTCGATCACCGGGCGCAAAGCCGGGATGACGGCAATCGTGTGACGGGATACTCCCCTTCGAACACCAAGGCTACCCGACGTCCTCGTGCCTTCCCGGTTCAGCAGTATGTGTCATCGACGGGTGAAGGTGAGGTGGGTGACGCCGCTCGGTGCGAGACCGCCGCGAGGAAGTCGCGGACGACCGTCGCGCCACCGCCGATGCGCACGTCGAGAAGTTGTGGACACGAACCTGGGACATGGCTGCCTCCCGAGCGGTAGGGGGTCGACTCGGATGTCGCATTTCACCCCGTAGCGATGCTCCGTAGCATCTGCGGCCTGGAGGCACACACGAGGAGGGCTGGTCCATGGGAGCCGCCGAGAACCAGGCCGCGATGCGCCGAATCATCGAGCAGGTGATCAACGAGAAGAAGCTGGACGCGGCCTACGAGCTCTTCGCTGACGAGCACGTGCTTCGCCCGGAGACGCCGGGCATCGGTCGCGGCGGCGAGGGCATGAAGGGCGCCTTCGCGGGCTTGCACGAACAGTTCCCCGACGTCCGAGTGGCGATCGAATCGATGGTCGCCGAAGACGACATGGTCGCCGTCCGCCTCACCTACAGCGGGACCGATGCGGCCTCCGGTGAACGAGCCACATGGCCCGAGATGGTCTTCACGCGCTTCTCCGAAGGCAAGGCGATAGAAAGCTGGGAGATCATCGACACCGGGCGCAGCCCGGACAGCCCTCCCTGGTAGACGAACCGCCTGAAGCATCTTCATGGTGGGTGCAGCCCCACCAGTAGAAGGGGACGTGCTGATCCTGTTCGGGGCCTACGACAACGGACCAGGACCTTCGTTCTTCATGGCTCTCCCGGAGATCGTGTGGGAGGCGTCGCTCGCCATCTGCTGCGCGTGCAAGGACGTCAAGCCGAGCCCGATCGCCGAGGCGGAGATGGCGGTGGCGTAGCGCCCATCGCGAGGATGAGCAACTCGATCTCTGCGTCGAAAAGCTCGTCTCGCGATTGCTCGCTGATCCAGTTGAGATGGTCGAAGTTCTCGAGGCACGCGAAGCCGTGGACCGCGGCGAGGAAGTGCACGAGCGCTTGGTAGGCGTCGGCCGGTATGCGCATGCCGTCGCTTCGTTGCGCGGATCTGCCGGCCTCGTTTGTCCACGTGGGGCCGACGTCGCGAATGAGCGGAGTGGGGAGCTTGCCGTGCTCGACGACGGTCTGGATCAGGCGTTCGAGGCTCGCCATGGTGGCGCCGGCCGCCGGGCCTGAGGAGTGCTCGCTGTGCCTCCCGAACCCCGGGTTGGGGAGGCCGAAGAGCAGCGAGAAGCGGGACGGGTCGGCCTTGGCGAAGTCGCGGTAGGCGATGGCGGCAGCGCGGATTCGGCCGGCGAGGTCGTCGGGAGCCGTCGCGTCGAGTGCCGCCGTGAGCGCGTCGGACATCTCTTGAAAGCCGTCGACCATGAGCGCGGAGAGCAGCTCGTCGCGGTCGTTGAAGTAGCGGTACAGCGCGGGAGCGGTCATGCCCATGTCTCGCGCGATGTCGGCGAAGCGGAGATCCGCGCCGTGCTCTCGGAGCATCCGGGTGGCCGTTTCCTTGATCTCCTCGATGGTGGCCGCTCGCACTCGGTCCCGGCGGGACGGCGCCTGGGCGGGTTCGACTGGTGATGTCATGCCACGATCATAATGCATCTTCACGATTGTAACGACTCTTGACAGATCTCGCCGGCTGTGATTGGGTGATGAGGCAATACAAATGTGAAGTCTCGTAACTAACGCCAGGAGGCTGAAGATGAAGACCACCACCGCCATCACCGCCGCATTCGTCACGCTCGGGATCTCGCTCGCGGCATCCGCGTGTGGCACTTCGAGCCCCAGGGACGCAGCAAGCAGCGCGCCAACGTCCGCGACCACCGCCACTGTCGCGCCGCCGGCCACCGCCACGGTCGCGCCGCCGACCACCGCCACCATCGAGCGCCCGAGCCAGCTCGTCGACGAGCTCGTCGCCATCGAACGCGGACAGATGCACATCCGCTGCGTCGGCAGCGGCGCACAGACCGTCCTTCTCATCGCCGGATGGGATGACGGTGGCGACAAGTGGGGGCTCATCGAGCCGGCGGTCAGCGAGCGCGCTCGGGTCTGCTCGTACTCGAAGTTCGGCACTGGGACGAGCGACGCACCATCATCGACGCAGACGTTCGACAGCGAGGCCGCCGACCTCCACGCACTGCTCGACGAGGCTGGCGAACCGGGCCCCTACGTCGCGCTCGGCCACTCATTCGGTGGCGCCGTGGCAGTGACGTTCGCATCGAAGTACGCGGACGAGGTCTCCGGTCTCGTGCTCCTGGACGCGAGCCCGACTTCTTGGCCCGCCGCGGTGTGCTCGGTCGCCGCCTACGAAGGTGGCTGCGCCGTAATGCACGACCCGACGCTTTCTCCCGAGCGACTCGATGTGTTCCGCGGCATTCGAGGAGGTCGCGACGATCACCTCGCTGGGCGATCTCCCCATGACGGTCATCACCGCTGCGCACCGCACCGACCCCGCACTCGCACCGACCGAGCTCGCACGGCTGGATGGGCTGTGGGCCGAAGGCGTTGACCGTTGGGCTGGCCTGTCGTCGTCGTCGAGCGTCGTCTCGGTCGAGGACACCGGCCACAACATCGAGCTCGACCAACCTCAGCTCGTCATCGAAGAGGTCCTTGACCTGCTCGGGTAGCGAAGTCCGCCCGCCACCAATCGAGTTGCAGTGCAAGGCCGGTGCGAGAGCACCGGCCTTCTGCTTGGGGCGCCTCGTCGTCGAGAGCGCCGCCTCAGGCCCGGAGCTTCGAGTACGACTCCTTGGCCGCGAGGATCACATGGTCCTCGATCGCGTTCTCACGATCGACATTTGCGAGTGCGTACTCCGGTGAGGTCATCATCGAGAGGAACGCTGCTCGCGAGGGGTAGAGAACCACGACCACCCAATCCCAACGTCCGTCGCCGAGGTCGCCGACTGCTGCACCCTCGACATGTCCGGCCCACAGGATCGTTCCGCCCACTCGCTTGAGCAACGGCATGTCGGCCTTGCTGTAACGGGTGTACGCGTCCCACCCGCTCCCGTTCCCGTCGAGCGATCGCTCTCGGAATCGAACGAGGTTGACCATCACCACGGGCCCGTCGTCCGGCAGTGACGAGACGAACTCCCGGTTGAGATCCTGCGGACCGTCCGACATCGAGTCCTCCCCTGGCTGGCCGTCCACCCGACCGTATCCCGGCGGGTGCGGCATCCTGTCGGGATGAGCACAGGGATTGACGACGCGACCGAGATCATCAGGCTCTGGCCGGACGGCCCACCGACGCGCATCGACGGCGTGCCCGACGAGGTGGAGTACGCCGTGCAAGAGGGCGTCGCGAAGGGAACGACGTTCCTGCGCAACATCTCCGATCCGACGCTCACGGTGTTCACGCCGACGGCGGGTTCGAGCAACGGCGTGGGCGTCATCGTCGTCCCGGGCGGCGGGTGGACCATCAACGCGTGGACGCACGAAGGCGTCGATGTCGCGCGCTGGCTCACCGCCCTCGGCTACACGACGTTCTTGCTCAAGTACCGGGTGCAGGCCTCGGATGCCGACCAGGCGACATTCGAGGCGATGATGGCGGCGATCGACTCAGGACTCGCGGTGCCTCGGTCGTCGGCAGACAAGCCCCGCGCGATCAGCGACGTGATCTCGTTTCCCGACCTACCTCGCGGCGCGGGAGGCGTGTGCGGACGATGGCCGGCGTGCGATCGAGCTCGTGCGCCAGCACGCCGAGCGCTTCGGCGTGCGGTCCGAGACCATCGGCATGATCGGCTTCTCCGCCGGCGCGTTCCTTGCGGTCGACGTCGCGCTCGACCCTCGCGCCCCTCAGCTCGCGTTCATCGCGCCGATCTACGGCGGTGAGACACGGGGCGCACCGGTGCCCGAGGACGCGCCGCCGCTCTTCACCGCAGTCGCACAGGACGACATCCTCGTCAAGATCATCGAGGGGCTTCACGCCGACTGGTCGGCCGCGGACCGTTCGTCGGAGCTGCACCTCTTCGCCCGAGGAGCGCACGGCTTCGGGATGGTCGCGGCAGGGCCTGCCGTCCGACCGGTGGACCGACCTGTTCCTGGCGTGGCTGGACGACGTGCTCCGGTGAGAGCGGTCGTGATGACGGCGCCCGGCGCGATCGATCTCACGACGATCGACGACCCGACGCCTGGCCCTGACGATGTGATCATCCAGGTCGCCGCCGTCGGGCTCTGCGGCACGGATCTGCACATCCTGGCCGGGGAGCATGGCGTGCTGCCCGTCGTGCCGGGTCACGAGGTGACGGGCACCGTGGTCGCAGCGGGGGCCGACGCTGGCGACATCCGCGTCGGTGATCGGGTCGCCGTCGGACCCGTCGCTTCCGTGTCGCGCTTGTCGGTTCTGCCGCCGTGGGCGCGAGAACCTGTGTCTCACACTCGGCGCACTCGGCGTGACGACGGCCGGCGGCGCTGCCGAGTACATGTGCGCGCATGCGAGCCGATGCATCGTGCTTCCCGATCACGTGGACCTGCACGGCGCCACGCTGATCGAGCCGCTGTCGTGTGTGCTGCGCGGATACGACGTGCTGCGAAACGCGCTCGGTGCGTCCGTGCTCGTCTACGGCGCGGGAACGATGGGCTTGCTGCTGCTCGAAGTGGCGAAGCACACCGGCCCGCGATCGGTGCACGTCGTCGACCCGAACGCCGAAAGAGCGACGCGTGCAGCCGCGCTCGGATGCACCGGCGCGGCCTCGTCGGTCGCCGCCCTCGACGTCGCTGAGAACTGGGACGTCGTCATCGACGCGACCGGCAACGCTGACGCGATCCAGGACGGCGTGGGACGAGTCGCGCGCGGCGGCACGTTCCTGCAGTTCGGCGTGGCCTCACCGGACACGCGTGTGTCGATCTCTCCGTACGTGATCTACAACCACGAGATCACGATCACCGGCTCGATGGCGGTACTGCACAGCTTCGAGCGCGCTGCGGATCTGTTCGCTGCGGGCATCGTCGACTGGCGGGCCTTCGTCACCAGTCAACGGCCGCTCGTCGAGTACGCCGATGCGCTCGCGTCGTTCGGCCGCGGGGAAGGCGTGAAGACGCAGGTGCTTCCGGCCGCGTAGCGGCCCTCGGTGTGCCGGCCTCATTGTCCGGTGACGGCCAACGACTCGAGCTCGTCGACGACGGTTCGACGTGGGTCCTCCCGCTCGATCGCCTCCGCATAGCTCTCGGCGGCGGATCGGAACGCTGGTTCGTCGAGGACGCGTCGGATGGCGTTCCCGATGACTGCGGGTGGCGCGTCGTGTGACAGTCGAAGGCCGGCGCCGAGGTGTTCGATCCGGACCGCGTTGGCGGGCTGGTCGCCGAGGATCGGCATGCAGACCATCGGGAGACCGCGCGCGAGGGTCTTGCTGATCGTGCTCAGCCCGCACTGCGTGACCACCGCTGACACGTGTGGCAGCACGGCTTCGTGCGCCACGAATGTCTCGAACTGCACGTTGGCGGGTCGATCGAACGACTCGTTAGTGAGAGAGGGACCGAGCGTCACCACCGCCCGAACCGGCAACCTGGCAATCGCTTCGAGCACGTTGCGCATCACGGGACCCTGGCCCTGCGGCAACGTGCTCAGGCTGACGAGAACCAGCGGCTGCTCACCGCCGACGGTGGGCTCCCAATGCACGGATGGATCGGCTTCGAGAATCGTCCCGACGTAGCGGACGTTCGCTGGCAAGGGTCGCCGCAGCGGGAACTCGAAGGCGCGCGTTCCCAGAACGAGCACGCGGTCGGCACGCATCACGTGCTCGTGTGGGGGCGCGAAGAGCGCGGGCAGACCGCACGCGGTGCGCGCGGCGTCGACGAAGCTCGCCCCCTCCCTTCGGGCAACGTGCCGATACGCCCGTGCCCACAGTCGATCTCGCGCCCATCCGAGCGGTCCCCCCAGTGGCGTCGAGCCAGGCGGCGGAAGCGGGTTGCCCGGCAGCGGCCATTTCGATGGTGCAGTTGTGCACGAGCGCGGCGGTCGGTGTGCCCGCGGCCTCGCCGGCGGTGAGCGCCCCGTAGAGGAAGAAGTCACATACCAACGCGTCCGGCTGAACCTGTTCGATCACCGGCGCGAGCCGCTCGGCCCACGGGAGAGACCACCTCGAGATGCGTCCCGCGTCGACTGCGCCGTAGAGGCTGCCGGGCGTGCGCCCGAAGATCGCACTCCCGAGCACGAAGCCGTGGAGCGGATCGAGCGGCTCGTCGAGCAGCTGCACCACGCGTGCCCCCGCTTCCGTCAGCGGATCGACGAGTCGAGCCGACGCGGCAGGCGGTGGGTTCGGTCGCCGGATGCTCGGCCCGACGACCACGGTGACGTCGTGGCCGCGTCGACGACGGCCCGCACGACGGGCACCAGAAGCGGAACGTTTCCTCCGCCCTCGAACATGGCGAAGAGGAAGGACGACACAGTCCTTCATCGTCGCACCGCGCGCTCTCGGACACCGCCTCCCCTCGGCCACGGCAGACTGTGCCCGTGCGCATCCGCTTCTGGGGCACCCGTGGGTCGGTGCCGACGCCTGGACCAGGCACCGTGCGCTACGGGGGGAACACGTCGTGCGTCGAGGTGCGCACCGACGGCGGAACCCTGCTCGTCATCGACTGCGGGACCGGGGTTCGGGCGCTCGGCTTGCGCCTGCTCGAGGATGCCGCGAACGCGGGCGGACCTCCGCCAGCGGGCGCGATCCTCATCGGTCACACCCATTGGGATCACATCCACGGCCTCCCGTTCTTCGCACCGCTGTTCGTCACCGGCAGCCGCTGGGATGTGTTCGGCCCGCGCGGACTGGTGCGGACGCTCGACAACGTGCTGGCCGGGCAGATGGAGTACCAGTACTTCCCGATCGGCCTGGACGAAGTGAACGCCGAGGTGCGTTACCACGACCTGGTCGAAGGGGTGTTCGAGGTCGGTGACGCCACCATCCGGACCCAGTACCTGAACCACCCCGCGCTCACGCTCGGCTTCCGCATCGAGGCCGACGGCGCCACCGTCGTGTACGCCTCGGACCACGAGCCCCATGACGCGGCTCTTGCCGGTGGCACCCTGCCGCGCCTCGGCAGCGCCGACGCGCGCCACGCGGAGTTCCTCGCCGATGCCGACGTCGTGGTGCACGACACGCAGTACGACGCCGCCGGCTACGCGGCCAAGATCGGCTGGGGTCACAGCCCGATGGAGTACGCCGTCGCGCTGGCCGGAGCATCTCGTGTGCGTCGGCTCATGCTCTACCACCACGACCCGCAGCGTGACGACGACGCCGTCGACGACCTGCTCCGCAGAGCGCGCGCGTTGGCGGCCACCGACGGGTTTGGTCTCGAGGTCGATGCCGCCGCCGAAGGATCCGTTCTCGAGGTTCAGGGCGCGGCTCGGCCCCGCGCGCGGGCAGCGGGCGCGGCCGCCACGATCGTGCCCGCCGTGGGCGACCTCGCAGTCGGAGTGGCCATCGCGACCAGCGACGCGGCGCTCGAGGCCGAGGTCGGGGCGGCAGCCGTCGCCGAAGGGCTGAAGGTGCGAGCACTCGCGGGCGACCTCTCCGACGCGGTGGTGGTGCTCGATGTCGACGACGGCGATCGCGCGCCGTCACGCTCGCTCGACCACAGCGCCGGCGTGCTCGGCGTCACGCGGCGGGCCATACCGTCGTTTCCCACCGCCGGCATCACTGACTGGATCGTGCTGCCCGCGTCGATCGCCCACATCCGCACCAAGCTCCGGGCCGCCGTGCTCCGGAAAGCATGCCGCTGGCTGGCGGCACCCGTCGCGCCCGACGAAGAGCATCGACTCGCGGCGCTGCATCGCCTGGGCATGCTCGACACGCCGCGTGAGGCACGCTTCAACCGCTTCGTCGAACAGGCCCGTGAGATCACCGCGACGCCGATGGCATTGATGTCGCTCGTCGACTCTCACCGACAGTGGTTCAAGGCCACGTCGGGTCTCGATTTCGATCTCACGGAGACCCATCGAGACCAGTCGATGTGCGCACATGCGATCCTGGGTCCCGATGTTCTCCAGGTCCCGGACGCCTTGGAGGACCCGAGGTTCGTCGACAACCCCGCCGTCGCCGGCCCGCTCCGGGTCCGGTTCTACGCCGGAGTGCCGCTGGCCCTCGCCGACGGAAGCCGCGTCGGCACCCTGTGCGTCGCCGATCACCGCCCCCGCCTGCTCGACGATCACCAGCTCGAGGCGCTCTGCCGTCTCGCGGACCTCGTCGTCGCGGAGCTGCAAGCCACCGCCTGACTTGCGCCACCGTCAGGCCGCGCCGGCCTCCCTCGCGACGCGCTCGAGTCGGATCGCGGTAGGACTCCCACCAGTCCGCGTCACCCGGGGCCATGTTGTCGTTGTCCGCTCGGTGCCCGACGCCGCCGTCGACCAGCTCGCGGACGATGTCGGCGTGGCCGGCGTGCCGGTTCGTCTCGGCGATCATGTGCACGAGGATGGTGTGCAGCGTCACCTCGCTGCGATCGGCCGGCCACCATGGCACGTGTCCGGGCGCGTCGAGCGGCAGCGCGTCGATGGTGCGGTCCGCGTGTGCCCACGCCCGCTGATACAGCGAAACGATCTGCGCGCGCGACTCGTCCGCGGTTGCCCACATGTCTGCGTTCGGCTCGGCGTCGTCGTCAAGCCACGGCAGGCGCTCGCCGAACGGTCGGTCGAACGTGTCGGCGAAGTAGCCGATCGCGACCGATGCCACGTGCTTCACCAGGCCCAGGAGGTTCGTGGCGGTGGGCACCATCGGACGGCGGACGTCGTATTCCGACAGACCGTCGAGCTTCCAAAGCAGAGCGTCGCGCGACGTCTTCAAGTACCGGTGAAGCACTGCTTTGGGATCAGGCTCGGACAGCCCGAGCGTAGGTCGGCATCCGATCACCCCGGTGTGGAGTCTGTTGCCGATGCGAGGCGCGAGCGCACCTGCGGAACGACCTCCGCGGTGAAGCGTTCCATCGACGGCGTGAGCGCCGCCGGCTGCATCCCTGGCGCCGAGCCCCACGTCACGACATCGGTCAACCCGTACCGCTGGATGAACGCGGTGAGCTCGTCGACGCACTCGTCCACGTTGCCCACGAAGACCCGCTGCGTGATCCGGTCCGGGTCGTTGAAGGTCTGTGCGTCGCCGGTGCCGGCCTCCTCGGCGAAGCGCCCGTAGACCCCCATTCGGTAGCGCTCGGCAGCGCGCAGCGGCGGCCAGTCGCGATCGCGGTCGTCCGTGACCAGGAACGAGCGGATGATCCCGATCCGCCTCGCGCCCGGATCCGCCCCGGCGGCGAGGCTTCGCTCGCGCCACCCGTCGAGCAGCGACACCGGCCCTTGGGGCAGCACGTGCGTTCCGTAGCGCACCGCCCGTTCGACTCCGGGCGCGCTCGACACCGCCATCCACAGTGGCGGTCCGCCGGGCTGGACCGGGTCGGGCGTCACGCGGACGTCCTCGAACTGGTAGCGCTTGCCTGCGTAGCTGAAGCGCTCGCCCGACCACGCCAGGCGCAGGATGTCGACGCACTCCTCGGTGCGCGAGACGCGGTGGGAGATCGGGAAGCCGAACCCGCGGAACTCGTGGGGCGCGTAGCCGAGGCCGATGCCGAACTCGATGCGGCCGCCCGACAGCTGGTCGAGCACGGCGAGGTCCTCGGCGAGCCGGAGCGGATGCGCGAACGGGACGATCGAGATGTTCGTCGAGATCCGCATCCGCTTCGTCACCGCGGCGGCCGCGCCTGCCACCGGGGCGAACGACGGGCAGGTAGCCGTCCTCGACGAAGTGGTGCTCGCTGAACCACACCTCGTCGAGGCCGAGCTCGTCGAGCCGGGCGATCTGCTCGATCGTCTGGTCGTACACGTCGCTGCAGCGTGTAGTCGCTGCCCGGCGGACAGCGGAAGTCGTGCGCGACGCCGAACCTCACCGCTGGAGTCATGTCAACGAGGCTCGCGCACTTGCCGGCTTCGTGTCGCGACGCGGGAGGCCTTAGTCGCGCTCCACTCGTCGCAGTCCTCGCTCCGGCGTCCATGACTCGACGACGAGCTTGGTCGCCGCGTCGTCGAGTGCGGTGACGACCACCTCGGTGATGTCCGCCGAGAACATCTCACCGTCGGGTTGCTCGCCTTCTCCGTCAGAGGCGATCGGGCCCTCGAGGACGGCCCGGCCGGCGATCTTCGCCTCGCCCGGCCACTCGCTCTCCTTGCCTTCCACAGGGTGGAACGTCGGGCCGTGAAGGGCGAAGCGCGGGTCGCGCTTCAGATCCGCCCCCTTGAGCGCGTTGGTCATCGAACCGAAGCGGAGCTCGCCATCGGCGAACTCGCACTCGATGCCTGAGATGCGCGGCGAGCCGTCCGCGCGGAGTGTCGCGATCGTCTTGTGGCGTCCGGCGTCGAACAGCCGCCGCACCCGCGATGCGAACTCCGGCTCGGCCCGCTCGATCTCCTCCCAAGCCGGCATGGCCGCGCAGCGTATGGGGGATATCGTCGCCCTCGCACGTTTGCGCGCATCGGAGGTTGATCAGTGGGGCTGTTCGACAAGGTCAAGAGTCAAGCGATGGACCTCAAGGGCAAGGTCGAGGACAAAGTCGAGGACGTCCAAGCCAAGAAGAAGGCCGACGACCTGCTCGATGACCTCGGGCGGCTGCTCTACGCACAACGCACCGAGCGTCCGGTCCCGAACGCAGAAGAAGAGATCACCCGCCTTGTTGCCGACTTGAAGAAGCTGGAAGACGAGGGCCTCGCCATCCTGCCGCCGTCGGAGCCGCCCTCGGAGTCGCCCTCGGAGTCGCCCTCGGAGTAGAGACCGCCTAGCGCGACGCCACTGGCTCCCTTTCGTGGAGAGCGTTGATGAAGGTGGTCGACGACGTGACTGACCCGAAGATGCGCTCGACCAGCAAGATGGTCGCGTCGTGGTTGCTTCGGCTGAGGTCGGCGCCCATGGGCTCCGCGGTGCAGTCCTCGAGGACGATGCAATGGTACCCGCGGTAGAAGGCGTCGCGGATGGTCGATTCGACGCAGATGCTTGTCGTGCAGCCGGTCACGATCAGGTGCTCGATCTGCGAGGTCTGCAGTAGCTCGTCGAGTTCGGTGCGGTAGAAGCCACTGAAACGCGGTCTTGTAGACGACGGTGTCGCTGTCGTGCGGCGTCAGCTCGTCGACGATGTCGCTGCCCCATGTGTCGCGGGTCAACACGCCGTTTTCGACACTGAGGCGCTGCATGAGAAGCCCGTGGGGCCCGTCCCCGGCGCCCGCGTCGGACAGGTCGGCCATGAATCCCATCTTCAAGTAGATGATCTTCAGGCCGGCGTTTCGGGCGGCTTCGACGGCGGCCCGCGTCGGCGCGACCGCGGCCTGGATGGCGGTGATGGGAACCCCGGCTTTGTCGAACATTCCGCCCGGGGAACCGAAGGCATTC
Organism: uncultured Acidimicrobiales bacterium; assembly: GCA_963747215.1. Lineage (GTDB taxonomy): Bacteria > Actinomycetota > Acidimicrobiia > Acidimicrobiales > DATKAS01 > DATKAS01. Next base: position 27,356 of record CAVVET010000020.1, on the reverse strand, counting down.
TGCATGTCGATCACGAGCACGGCTGCTCTCGTGGGATCGACCTCGACGGGCTCGGGAGTCGCCTGGATGTGGATGGTGTGCATCACGGGTCCTTTCTCCGCGTTCACGGGGTGTGTCCGTTGGTGCCGCGCTTGCGGCGTCCGGCGCCGGGCCGGGCCCGATCGGCGTTCGCCTCGACGACGCGGACCAGAAGGTCGAGGAGCAGCTCGCGCTCGTCGGGCTCGAGCGCGTCGAGGACGTGGTGTTGCAACTCGACCGCTGAGGCATGGAGGGTGATGAACAACTTCTCACCCCGCCGGGTGAGGCGGACAAGTCGGACGCGCCGATCGGTGGCGCTGACTCGTCGCTCGATGAGGCCCTTTGTTTCGAGGCTTCCGACGAGCTGGCTGATGGTGTTCCGGTCGATCCCCATCTGCGCCGCGAGCGCGCTCTGGTCCAGGTCAGGTTCGCCGTCGGTTGGGTTCACGTAAGCCATCACCCCGAGCTCCAGCGGGGTGAGGTTGGCCGCCGCCACTGCCTCCGCGGCTGCGCTGGTGCAGATCTGGAAGAACCGGCGGGCAAGCGCACCGGCACACGTCGAACCGGCGGCCCCTCGCGGAGCACGAGGAGCGGGACTCGCAGCGAATCCGTCATACTTATGATGATCACTCATATGACGATGTCCGTCAAGAGGTCACGGTACGAGCACAACCTTCCCTGCTGTCTCACGGTTGAGCAGCTCGGACAGCACCGCGCGGGCGTCGGTGAGCGGCCGTTCGGTCGGCTCGACCGGATGAAGCTCGCCACGAGCGATCGCATCGACGATCTCGTTGATCATCGCCCGGTTCTCCTCCATGTTGCGCGGGACCCAGCCACCCCACTCGACACCGATGACCGTGCGATTGTTCAACAGCACGAGGTTCAGCGGCACCTTCGCGATCCCGCCGGGGAACCCGATCACCAGGAATCGGCCATCGAAGCGAAGTGCGCGCAACGCCGGCTCCGAGACGTCGCCGCCGGCGACGTCGTAGACGATGTCCACACCGGCGCCGTCGGTCAGCTCGCGCGCTCGTGTCTTGACGTCTTCCGTGAGCGGATCGATCACGGCCTCCGCTCCCAACGTCCGAGCGAGGGCGCGCTTCTCCTCCGACGAGGCAACCGCGATGACGCGCGCTCCGAGCGAGCGAGCGACGTCGACAGCCGCCAGACCCACGCCGCCACCCGCGCCGGTGACGAGCACCACCTCGCCCGGCCGGACGACGGTGCGCTTCTTGAACGCGAACCACGCAGTCCCGTACACCTGCAGGAACGACGCGCCGATCGCGAGGTCGATGCTCTCGGGGAGGCGAATGAGCTGCTGTGGCAGCGCGACGATGTGGTCTGCGAACGCTCCCTTGCCGATCGAGGCGACCACGCGGTCACCGACCTCCCAGTCGGTCACGCCTTCACCCACGGCGTCGACGACGCCGGCCGCCTCACCTCCGGGCACATACGGAGGCTGGGCCGCGAACTGGTACCTCCCCGCGGCCTGGAGGGCGTCGACGAAGCTGGCACCGGCCGCCTTCACCGCCACTCGCACCTGCCCGGCACCGGGCTCCGGAGTGGGCCCTTCGTCGAGAACGAGGTTGTCGTCGGTCCCGTAAGCCGTGCAGACGATCGAGCGCATGGCCCACCGTATTGTCGCTCCGGCTTCAGTCGTGTCGGTGGCGGCCTGCGATGATGCGCTGGCGATCAGGAGGAGCAGCACCATGGGTGTTCCGACACAGGGATCGGCGAGCATCGCGATCGACGCCCGACCGGAGGCGATCTACGACCTCGTGGCCGATGTGACGCGCATGGGCGAATGGAGTCCTGAGTGCGTGAGCTGCGAGTGGCTCGACGCTCCAGGCGCAGAAGGATCGCGCTTCCGAGGTCGCAACCGGAACGGGCCGGCGCGATGGACGACGACCGCGAAGGTGTTGCGCGCCGAGCGGGGAGTCGAGTTCACCTTCGCGACGCTGCACCGAGACGAGGTCTCGACGCGGTGGACGTACCGGTTCGAAGGCGACGAGACCACGACCGTGACCGAGTCGTTCGAAGCCGTCCGCGTCCCCTTCCTGATCGGACTGCTCGAGCGGACCGTCGCCCGCCGACGCCAAGAGGAGCTCGAAGCCGGCCTGCGGTCGACACTCGAACGACTCAAGGCCGTCGCCGAAGCGGCACATGAGTCTCCCTGAGCACGTCGAGCACGCGCTCGGGGTCGAGGTCGTCGCCGCGACGCGGGTTCACGGCGGTGACGTGGCCGCATCGTTCGCAGTCGACCTCGCCGACGGACGCCGCGTCTTCGCGAAGACCCACCCCACCGCGCCGGCCGGCTTCTTCACGACCGAGGCGACCGGGTTGCGCTGGCTGCACGAGCCCGGTGTCGTGCTCGTGCCCGAGGTGCTCGCCGTCTCCGACGAGCCGCCGCTCCTCGTGTTGGAGTGGATCGATGTGGGGCGACCCATCGACACGACTGAGAGGGCGCTCGGTCGCACGCTCGCGGACCTCCACCGCACGGGCGCGGCAACGTTCGGCCGTGACGATCGCCGGTCGACGGGCAGTCGGGGACTGCCGAACGAGCCGTGCGTCGACTGGGCGACGTTCTACGCGACGCAGCGGATCGCCCCGCTCGCCCGCATGGCGCGCGAGGCCGACGCGCTCATCCGAGCGCGCGCTCACCGGCCTCCAGTCGCTCGATGCCGCCCGCCTCCGTGACATCGGCGGCCCACCCGAACCGGCGGCTCGCCTGCACGGCGACCTGTGGGCGGGCAACCGCCTCGTCGACACCTCGGGTCGCAGCTGGCTCATCGACCCCGCGAGCCACGGCGGCCACCGTGAGTTCGACCTTGCGATGATGCGGCTGTTCGGTGGATTCGGCGACGACTGCTACGCCGCGTACGCGGATGCGTACCCGCTCGCCGACGGGTGGGAGCAGCGGATCGCGCTGCACCAGATCGCCCCGTTGGTGATCCACGCGATCAAGTTCGGAGGCGGCTACCCGGCGGCAGCGGCTGACGCGATCGCGCGCTACGCCTGACCCGCGCGCGCCGGGTGCTCGTCACCTTGCGTCGATGGCCACGCTCGAGCGGCGTACCGTCGGTGGTGACCACACGCCCGAACGGGGGACACCATGCCCACACGAACCGCGAAGACCGCCTGGACCGGCACCCTCCAAGCAGGGTCCGGGCAGGTGGAGATGACCAGCTCTGGGGTCGGCACGTACGAGGTGTCGTTCCCCAAGCGAGCGGCCGACGATGCTGGCGGCACGACGAGTCCTGAGGAGCTCATCGCGGCCGCGCACTCGGCGTGCTACGCGATGTCGCTGTCCAACGGGGTGGCCCAAGCGGGGGGCACACCGAGGACGCTCGACGTCCAGGCCGATGTCAGCCTCGGACCGGATCCGGCCGGTGGCTTCCGGCTGACGGGGATCACGCTCACTGTGTCAGGCGACGTCGATGGGCTCGATGCTGCCGGATTCGCGAAGGCGGCAGAGGCGGCGAAGGTGGGATGTCCGGTCAGCAAGGCGCTGACCGGCGTGGAGATCACCCTGCACGTCACGACTTGAGGTCCGTCCCGCGGCGGATCACCAATCTGGTCCAACCCGTTGGCGACGTCGTCGGGGTCAGGCCGGGTCCTCGAGGACCACGCGAACTCCCAGCAAGCGGATCGGGCGACCGGTGTCGAAGCGTGCGAGGACGGCGAGGGCCTTGTCGACGACGACGGCGGAATCGGTCGTCGGCTCGTGGAGCTTGCTGATCTTCGAGCGGGTGAAGAACGTCGCGGTGCGTACCTTGACCGCGACATGGGTGATGCGGCGGTCGAGGTCGACTACCGACGCCGTGACTTCCCGGGCGAGCCTGGCCACGTTGATGGCGACCTCGGTGGGGTCGGTGAGATCGTGCCGGAAGGTGACCTCCCGACTGCGCGACCGAGGAACATGCGGTTCGTCGACGACGGGTGAGTCACCGCCACCCAGGCCGAGCAGCCGTAGGTAAGGACCGATCGTCGGGCCGAACCGGCGGGCCAGCTCATGGTGGTCGGCCGCCGCGAGGTCGGCGACCGTGATGATGGCGAGCTCGCCGAGACGCGTCGCCGTCCGCGTCCCGATGCCAGACAGCGCGGTCACGGGCTCTGCTCCCATGACCGGGAGCCACGTCCGGCGGGTCAAGCAGGCGACGCCGCCGGGCTTCGCGAAGCCGGTGGCGGTCTTGGCCTGGAGCTTCGTCTGGCCGATCCCCACGGAGCAACGCAGCTGGGTCTTGGCGAACACAGTCGCTTGGACGCGCCGGGCGAACCCCCCGGGGTCGCCGGTGCGAGCGGCGACGCAGGCCTCGTCCCAGCCCCACTGCTCGACCGCGACGTTCAGTGACCGCAGTGCCGCCATCACGCGACCCGACGCGGCTTCGTAGGCGGGGTGGTCGGACGGGAGGAACACGGCGTTGGGACACTTTCGGGCTGCGGTGCGCAGCGGCATCCCTGACCGGACCCCGTACGCCCGCGCCTCGTACGACGCGGTCGCGACCACTTGGCGCGGCCGCGTGGGGTCCCCATCGCCGCCCACGACGACCGGTTGGCCCACGAGCGCTGGATGGCGCAGGACCTCGACCGCGGCGAGGAACTGGTCGAGGTCGACGTGCAGGATCCAGTCCCGAGCGTCCGTCACGGGCGGAGGCGGCAGGCATTCGTCCCGCATCGGTGCCAGTCTCGTCGCGACGTTGTCGTTTCGACCTCACGCGTGCCGCGGCTAGGAATAGGCGTGCGCGAGCTTGGTGCGATCTGGGTGTACGTCGCCGACTCGGGATGTCGCGGCTACTCCCCGCTGTACGACCGAATCTGTCGCACTGTCGCGGAGAGCGACGAAGTCCTCGATCTCGTTTCCGAAGCGCCTCCGCTGGGTCACAACCCCGTGCTGCTACTCGCCGCCGTCCACTTCCTGTTGCTCGGCGGCCTCGACCATCCGCTCGCCGCGGTCTACGCAGGGGAGTCCGACGCCGATCCCGGGTCCGCTGTTCGTCGACCTGTGCCTCAACCAGCGCGACGCGATCCTGGAGCTGCTCGCCACCGAGCAGGTCAACACGAACGAGGTCGGCCGGTCCGCGCTGATCGGTCCTGCCCTCACCGCCGTTGCGTCGCGCTTTGGTGCTCCACTCGGTCACATCGATGTCGGGCTGCAGTGCTGGACTCAACCTGCTCTGCGATCGCTATCGCCTCGACTACGGCCCTGCTGGCGCCACGGGCCCTGTCGACGCGCCGGTGGAGATCAGATGCAACGTCGTGGCGGGATCACCCCCCATCGCGACGAGTCTCCCGACGATCGCGGCGCGCGTCGGGCTCGACCGCGAACCGCTCGACGTCTTCGATTCGCGGCAGATGAGGTGGCAGCTGGCGTGCGCGTGGCCCGATACCGGTCGGCTGCCGCGGACGAGGCTCGCGCAGGAAGAGGCGCGTCGCGCACAGCTCGAGCTGGTGCGAGGCGACGCCATCGAGGACGTCGGCGAGTTGATCGCGCGGCTTCCGCCCGAAGCCATCGCCGTGGTCACGACGACGTGGGTCGTGTCCTACTTCTCGCCCGAGCAGCGGACCGGCTTCCGCGACACGTGCTCGCGGCGGCCTCTGAGTCGCGGCCCGTCGCGTGGATCAGCGGCGACCTCCGCGGCGTCGTCGACGTGATCCCCACCGACGGTGCGCCGTCGGATGCAAACGGCGTCGAATGGGGCGTGCTCGGCCTCGTGACCTTCCGAGAGGGCCACGCCGAACCCGAACTGCTCGGCTACGGCCACCCCCACGGCAGCGGACTCGATTGGCGAGCGGGCTGAGGGGAGTCGGCCATCACTGCCGAGGGCTCGTCGTGTCAGTGGTCGGCCCAGGGGCCGACTCCGCCGACGCGGTCGGCGGTGATGCGGATGACGTGCCCGGCGGGCGGGTTGTCCATCGGCGGGAACTTGACACCGGGCCCGAGGTAGATCTCGGCGAGGCGTTGCAGTAGCTCGGGGGCGCCGCCCTCGACGAGACCGCGCGGTGCCCCGGATCAGCAGGTAGTTGGCCAAGCCGACAGGGTTGGTGCCCGCAGCCTCGACCGACAGCGCGACACGGGGGTCTCGGGCGATGTTGCGGATCTTGCGGCCGCGCATGAGATGCCCGACGACGATGTCGTCGCCGTCGACGCCGACCCACACGACGCTCATCTGGGGGCTGCCGTCGGGGTTGATCGTCGCGAGGTGTGCGACCCGTCCCGCCGTCAGCGCGTGCCGGACGTCATCCGTGAGCGCGGTCACGTCGGTCGATCGTAGGACGCTGGAGGTCACGACGCGACGACTCCGGCGTCGGAAGCTCGGCGATCAGGTCGTGTTCGGTGCACCGGACCACGCCTGGATACGTCGCGCCGCCCGGTAGCGGACGTTCTCGTTGAGCAGGCGGTGCGACACGAAGGCGACCCGGCCGCTCCGCGTGTCGACGGGACCCGGCACTTCACGACGGTGGCTCTCCGCCATGTCGACCACCTCAATCGCCTTCCTCGGTGCCGACGTCATTCCAGGTCGGCCTTCGCACCGCTGTGACCGACCTCGGCCACCGTCCAAATCGCACCGGCGCCGACAAGGAGCGAGGCCGCCACGACGACCGCGGTCACGTGCTTGGCCGACACCGCGGGGCGGCGTCGCTCGAGCAGCGGGATCGCCATGATCCCGCCAGCCACCACGGCCACCCCGATCGCCCACGGCAGCACCCGCTCACCCTGGCCCGCGTGCTCCTCGACCAGCTCGGTCTCGTCGACCTGCTCCTCGAGCGATTCGCCCGAAGTCTGCGCGAGGCCGACCGCCAGCACGGCGGCGAGCGCCACGGCGAGCGCGACCGGGGCATAGTGCCGACGGGCGCGGGGCATCGCCGCGCAGACGAGCGTCGCGACGGCGGCAAGGGGAAGCAGCACGACCGCGGCATGCACGACCAGGGGATGGGCGGGTAGCCCGAACAGCTCCTCGATCTCCACCGTCGTGACCTCCTTTCATCGGCCGTGCTGCCGGGGCGGCAACGAACCTGTCGCGGTCATCGTGAAGGAGAGGTCCACGACTCCTGTAGGGCCATAGGTCGCTCTCGTCAGCGACTGGCGTCACCACCCCGGGAGGTTCGGGACCTTCGACTCTCGAAGACCGGAACGCGTGGCGCGAAGGTCATACCAGTGAGTTCGAGTTTCGCGTCTGAGCGGCCGCCGCCCGGCCCGGCACCAAACGGTGTCGGCAATACCCGCGTCCTGGTCGTCGAGGACGACGACTCGATTGGCGAACCTCTCCTGGAGGGCCTCGAGTTCGAGGGCTTCGCGCCCGACCCGCGTCCGGACGGGCGCCGCGGCCCTCGAGGCCGCGGAGAACGTCGACTTCGTGTTGCTCGATCTCGGCCTTCCCGACCTCGACGGCGCTGAGGTGTGTCGCCGCCTCCGCGCGCGCAACCCGGTGCCGCTCATCGTCGTGACCGCCCGCGAGGACGAATTCGACCGGGTGCGACTTCTCGAGCTCGGTGCCGACGACTACATCGTCAAGCCCTTCGGGTTCCGCGAGCTGGTGGCCCGAATCCGGGCCGTGCAACGCCGGACCGGACACGTCGCCGCCTCGCGCTCGACCGTCCAACGAATCGGCTCGCTCGAGATCGATCGGGGCGGCCGCCGGGTGTGGCTCCACGGCGCGGAGGTCGACCTCACCCCCAAGGAGTTCGATCTGCTCGTCGTATCTCGCAGAGGCACCGGGGAGTCGTCCGGACCCGCGAGGACATCATCGCCCACGTGTGGGACGAGCACTGGTGGGGACCAACCAAGACGCTCGACGTCCACATGGCGGCACTGCGACGCAAGTTGGCTGGACTCGATCTCATCACGACGCTGCGCGGCGTGGGCTATCGCTTCGACCCCCCGGACTGACTGACCCGTGGCGCGCCGGCTGCTGGTCACCTATCTGACCATCACTGCGCTCGCCCTCGCGGTTGTCGTCATCCCGCTCGGAGGGATCTTCGCGGATCGCGAGCACGACCGACTCGTGTTCGACATCGAGCGCGACGCTCAGACGGTGGCCTCCCTGGTCGAGGACGACCTCGAGGCGGGCACCCCACCCGACATCGACGCCGTCCTCCTCGACTACTCCCGGCAAGGCGGCCGGATCGTGATCGTGAATGGCGACGGCATCAGCGTCGCCGACTCCGACACCCCCGGCGGCCAGCCCCGAGACTTCTCGACACGACCGGAGATCGCCAGCGCCCTCGAGGGGCAACGAAGCACGGGTACCCGTGCGTCGGAAACCTTGGGGACCGACCTGGTGTTCGTCGCGGTGCCCGTCGCATCTGGCGGCACCGTTCACGGCGCGGTGCGCATCACCTACCCGACCTCCACTCTCGACGCCCGGATCCGCGACACCTGGACCCGCCTCGGGCTGCTCTCGGTGTTGGTTCTCGCCATCGTCGCCGTCGTCGGCATGGTGTTCGCCCGCGGGGTCACCCGCCCGGTACGCCGACTGCAAGCTGCCGCCAGACGTCTCGCGGCCGGCGACCTCGACGTCCGAGTCGATACCGACGATGGTCCCGCCGAGCTCCGCGCCCTGGCCGAGACGTTCAACACCACGGCCGCCCAACTCGCGCAGCTCCGCGACTCCCAGCAGCGGTTCGTCGCTGACGCCTCCCACCAACTGCGCACCCCACTCACCGCGCTGCGGCTGCGGCTGGAGACCCTCGCCCCCGCCGTCGCCGAGCCCGGCGCGCCCGAAGCTCGAGGCCGCCATCGCCGAGACCAGCCGGCTCGCGCCGGCTGGTGCAGTCGCTGCTCGTCCTCGCCCGCAGCGACGCCACCGCGGCCGTGTGCGAACGCGTCGACCTCACCACCGCGGTCCTGGGCCGGTTCGACGCGTGGGCGCCAGTCGCCCTGGACGACCACAAGACGCTCGTCTGCGAGTGCCCGCCCGACCTGCAGGTCCGGGCCGTGCCCGGCGCCATCGAGCAAATCCTCGACAACCTGATCTCCAACGGCCTCGACGCAGCACCGCCCGACACCACGATCACCGTCCGCGCTGATTCCCGGGACGGCACCGTCGAGTTGCACGTGATCGACCAGGGGCCGGGGATGTCTGCCGAGGATCGCCGCCTGGCCTTCCGAGCGCTTCTGGCGACCGGCCACCGATGAACGCCGCATCGGCGAACGCGGGCTTCGGTCTCGGGCTTGCGATCGTGCACCAGCTCGCCACCCGATGCGGCGGCGACGCGCGTCTCGAACCCGGCCCCGATGGCGTCGGCCTGGACGCCGTGGTCATCTTCCGCACCGTCGCCCGAGCACGGCAGTCTCCCGACCGGGCCGCCGGCGAAGACCGGGAACCTTTGCCGGCGCCTCACCTTCGGCACAGCGAGCGCTCATCGACCTCTCCGTAGCGTCAGCGTCAGTGACGTATGCCTGGCCACACCGGCCAGCCCGACCGAGGAGCAATCCAAATGGAACGACGCAAGGCCATCGCGGCAGCCGCCGCCGCTTCGTTCACGCTGCTCGCCGGTGCGGCCGGCATCACCCTGAGCTCCGGCATCGTCGGTGCGAACGGCAACGACGGTGTCGGCCAGCTCAGCCCGGTGAGCGCCACCTCCACTCCACCCATCACTCTCTACGTGGGCGACTCGAGCACCACCTCCATCCCGTCCGCGCCCGCCGTGCAGGCAACTGACGCGACCGCGGTCACTGCCTCGTCGGCCAGCGCCGTGAGTGGGGCCGAGGACGACGACCGGCACGAAGTCGAGCACGAAGACGAGCACAGCTACGAAGGCGCCGACGATGACGACTGACGACGCCCAGGCCCGCACCGGCACCGCCGCAGACCCGTCGGCGGCCCAGGCCCGGATCGAGGCACTGCGCCAGCGGCGCGCCACGTCCGGTGCACATCGGGACAGCGAAGCGGCCCGTCCCCGACGACGCCACGCTGCCGCCGGCGCCAGGATCCTGGCGGCGGGACTCAGCGCCAGCGCGGCACTGGGACTGATGGGCGCCATGGCCGGCGGGCTGTCATCCGACAGCGCGACCGACCCAGCCGCCGACGCCGGCGGCGGTTCCGGTCGCCGAACCGGTTGTCATCGTCAACCGGCGTTCAGCCAGCGGCACTGACCCCGCGCGGACACCGGAGGTCGCACCCGCGCCCGCGGTGCAACCCACGAACGCCGCCCCGGTCACCTCCAGCCAAGGCAGCTGAGATGGCAACCCAACTGCACGCGCTCCGCACTCACGAGACTCGGTTCCGGGCCATGGGTACTGACGTCCACGTCATGACCGTCGAGGGCGACGCCGACCTGGTTCACGTCGCGACCGAACGGATCCTCGAACTCGAGCAGCGTTGGAGCCGCTTCCTCGCCACCAGCGAGGTGAGTCGCCTCAACCGCCATGCCGGGCTACCCCAACAAGTGTCGGCGGACACCTATGAACTCGTCTCGAAAGCCGTCACCGCTTGGAGGACGACCCACGGACTCTTCGACCCGACCGTGGGAGCCGCCCTCGCTGCACACGGCTACGACCGCGACTTTCCATCGATCATCACCGGCGCCCTCGCTCCCGAGGGGCCGGTTTCACCCAGCCCGACACCGGCTGGCATCGAGCTCGACCCCAACCTTCGAGCCATCACCCTCCCCGTCGGTGTGAGCTTCGACCCCGGAGGCATCGGCAAGGGCCTCGCGGCCGACCTGACTGCGACCGCCCTCCACGAGGCCGGTGCCGCCGGCGCGCTCGTCAACGTCGGCGGCGATCTCCGCGTCGTGGGCGAGCCCCCCTCACCCGAAGGCTGGGCTCTCACGGTTCCCGACCCGATCCACCCTGGCGCCGAGCTCCTGCGCCTCAGCCTTCACCACGGCGCCGTCGCCACCAGCTCTCGGCTCCTTCGGCGTTGGCACACCACCGCGGGAGAAGCGCACCACCTGATCGACCCCAGGACCGGACGACCCGCCGACACCGACGTCGTCGCGGTCACCGTCGTGGCCGGAGAAGCCTGGTGGGCCGAAGCGCTTACAAAGGCCTTGTTCCTCCGCGGGCCCAACAGCCTGACCACTCTCGAGGACATCCACGCAGTGATCGTCACGGCCGACGGAACGCGCCACGCCACCCCCCACCTCGAGGCGACGCTGCGATGAGCAGCCAGACGTGGTGGTACCTCGCGCGCGCCACGGGCTTCGTCGCGTGGGCCCTGGTCGCGGCGTCGGTCCTCACCGGCCTGCTCCTCAGCACCCGGCTCACCAAGGGCCGGCCCACACCCGGATGGACCCTCGACCTCCATCGGTTCCTCGGCGGCACCGCCGTCATCTTCACTGCGCTGCACGTCGCCGGGCTCGTCGGCGACACCTACGTCCACTTCGGACCCGCCGACCTCCTCGTCCCATTCGCCTCCGGGTGGAAACCCGGAGCAGTCGCCCTCGGCGTCGTCGCGCTCTACCTCCTCATCGCCGTCGAGGGCACCTCCCTCCTGATGCGCCGCCTACCCCGGAAGCTCTGGCGGGGCATCCACCTCACGAGCTACGTCTTGTTCTGGGTCTCGACGTTTCATCTCCAACTGGCCGGCACCGACGCGCGCAACGCATTCGCTCGCTGGTCGGTGAACCTCGTGATCACTGCGGTCGTGTTCCTCACCCTCGTCCGAGCCCTCGGCGGCCGAAGCCGCGGTGGAATGTCCCGTCGCCCGGCCGGGGTCACGCGAGCTGCCTAGGACAATGAACCGAGGGACACGCGTTCGTGTCGTTGGGGAATGCCGTCGTGGACGTGTTCCCAACGGCCGTCCTGCTTCACCGAGTACTCAGCGAACGCGCACGGGATACCGCGTGCGCGCAGCGGATCGGCCGAGTCCATCAGCTGGAAGTGGAGGTGCGGGGCGGTCGAGTTGCCCGTGTGTCCGACTCGTCCGATCACGTCGCCGACGGAGACGCGCTGGCCGGCCGTGACAGCGACGCTGCTCGGCGCGAGGTGCGCGTACAAGGAGAAGACGTCATTGGTCCGGATCATGACGTGATTGCCGGCGAGGAGTCTCGGGTCGTTCGATCGCCTATAGCTGCGGACGGTCTTCGAGCGCGGCCCACGACTCGCGCGCGACGTGCACCCATTGACGCTCGGGGACTCCGTCGACTGCGACGACCACCTCGCCATCAGTTGCCGCATGAATCGGCTCTCCCCATCCGTAGCAGTCCTGCGTCCTTCCACCGAAGAGGAGCCATCGCAGCCGACCCGCAGGATGGACGTGCGATCCGGCGCGGTCGTCGGTGCGAACGAAGTCGAAGGCGTACCGCTGACCGAGGATGTCGGTGCCGTGACTCGGGATGCGATGCGCCGGCGTCCGCTCGACGGTCCACTCGCCCCGTAGCGGGAAGTCCACGACTGTCGGATGGTCGAGCTCGCCCATCAGGGAGGAGTCATACCTCTGAGAAGCGTTACCGCGGTGAGGCGTTGTCGACGCACCCCGCCGCCGCTAACGGAAGTTGGGCTTGCGCTTCTCCAAGAAGGCGGCGACCGCTTCCTTGTGCTCGGGTGTCGCGTAGGCCTGCTGCAGCGCCTCGATCTCGCGTCGCTGGATGACTCTCGAATCGACCTCGTTCGCGTTCTGCGTGATGAGCTGCTTGATCCACCGCAGCTGGGGTGTCGGGTTCTCCGCGTAGGACCGGGCGCGCTCGATCGCCGACGTCGAGAACGGTGTCGTCGGCGACGCATTCGTCGGCCAGGCCGAGCGCGACCGCCTCGTTCCCGAGCACCGTGCGACCCGACAACATGAGGTCGGACGCCGCGCCGAGCCCGCACCGCTGCGGGAGGAACGACGACGATGCCAGCTCGGGGACGAGCCCCATCTTCACGAACCGAACGCTCAGCTTCGCGCTCTCGGCGACGACGATGCGATCGAACGGCAGGATCATCGTGAGGCCGACACCGATCGCAGGCCCGTTCACCGCGGCAACGATCGGCTTGGTGGATCGGACGAGCTCGACCCAGTCGCGTCGCGCGCGGGAGCAGGCGCGGGTGTCGACGCCGCGGCGTCTCCGGAGAGTTGCGCGTCGAAGACCGCGGAGATGTCAGCGCCGGCGCAGAACCCGCGGCCGGCGCCGGTGACCACCACGGCGCCAATCGACGCGTCTGCGTCGGCCGCTTCGATCGCATCGACGAGCTCGGCGCTCATGCGCGGTGTCCACGCGTTCAACTTGTCCGGACGGTTCAGGGTGAGCAGCACGATCTCGTCGCGCTGCTCGCGGAGGATCTGCTCGTAGTCCACGGCGCGGACGCTATCCCCGCGGCGTGTGATCAGCGACCGGACAGCTTGTGGTTGTCCCAGGTGACGGTGCGCTTCGGCACGACCACCACCCACCGCCACGCGCGGCCTCGCGCCGAGGCTTCGTTGCGAACCCGCTCGCCCGAGGAGGGCGCGGACTCGCCGTGTCCGCCCGCGTACTTGGTGCCCATCTGCCAGCGGGCTTCCTCGAGGTGCGGGTCGGCTGCTCTCCGCGGCCTCGTCCTCGAGGACGGTGGCGATCCCCTGGAACATCGCGCCCTGCAGCTCGGGGAATCGTTCGTTGCGATCGACCAGGACGGTGCACGTCGGGTCTCGCCGGAGGTTCGCGATCTTCTGGCCCCGGCAGTAGAAATAGAGGCGCCCGCCGGCCCAGCCGAACCAGAGCGGCGTGAGGTTGATGCGGGTGCCCGGACCGATCGTGGCGATGCGCATGTTCCACGACGACGTCATCAAGCTCGTCGAGCTCGTCGTCGGTGAGCGCCAGCTCGGGCGGGATGGGTGCCATCAGCTCTCCTCCCGTGAGGGAATCGTCGATGTCGTGGAAGTCTTGACTCAGTCCAGATTTCTCGTCTAGACACGTAACTATGCCGGTCGAGATCCCCGCCGACGGGGCTGCGCTGTTGCGCAGTCGTGGTCTGCAGGTCACCGCGCAGCGTTTGGCAGTCCTGCGGGCGGTGTCGGAGCGGCCGCACAGCACGGCCGACGACATCGACAAGGTGGTGCGCTCCGAGCTCGGAACCATCTCTCGTCAAGCGGTGTACGACGCGCTCGCCGCGCTCACTGACAAAAGCCTGCTCCGGCGCATCCAACCTGCCGGTTCGCCGGCCCGGTACGAGGACCGAGTGGGCGACAACCATCATCACCTGATCTGTCGAACCTGTAACCGGATGGTCGACGTCGACTGTGCGGTCGGCGACACGCCCTGTTTGACGGCTGCCGACGACGCGGGCTACGAGATCGACGAAGCCGAGGTCGTCTACTGGGGCCGCTGCCCCGAGTGCATGAGCAATCAACCCAGCATCGACCAAACCAGCATCGAGAAGAAGCGCTAGAGGAGAGGACCGCCGTGTCTGAAAGCGAAAACCCCGTAATTGATGCCCCCGAGCCCAAGGGCCATCGACCCCTGTCGAACAAGGACTGGTGGCCGAACCAGCTGGACCTGTCGGTGCTTCACCAGCACTCGCCCCAGTCCGATCCGATGGACGAGGACTTCGACTACGCCGAGGAGTTCAAGACCCTCGACCTCGACGCGCTGAAACGGGACCTCCGCGAGGTGATGACGACCTCGCAGGATTGGTGGCCCGCGGACTATGGCCACTACGGGCCTTTCTTCATCCGGATGACCTGGCACGCCGCCGGCACGTACCGCATCGCCGACGGCCGCGGCGGCGGCGGCAGCGGCAATCAGCGCTTCGCCCCGCTCAACAGCTGGCCCGACAACGCGAGCCTCGACAAGGCGCGCCGTCTGCTCTGGCCGGTCAAGCAGAAGTACGGCCGGAAGATCTCCTGGGCCGATCTCATCGTCTTCGCCGGCGACTACGCGATGGAGACGATGGGCTTCAAGACGTTCGGCTTCGGCTTCGGCCGTGAGGACATCTGGGAGCCCGACGAGGTCATCTGGGGCCCTGAGGACGAGTGGCTCGGAGACGCGCGCTACAGCGGCGACCGAGAGCTCGCCGGTCCGTTGGGTGCCGTGCAGATGGGCCTCATCTACGTCAACCCCGAGGGTCCGAACGGCAACCCGGATCCCATCGCCTCGGCCCGCGACATCCGCGAGACGTTCGCCCGGATGGCGATGAACGACGAGGAGACGGTCGCGCTCATCGTCGGCGGCCACACGTTCGGCAAGTGCCACGGCGCCGGCGATCCCGACCTCGTCGGCCGTGAACCCGAGGGTTGCCCGATCGAGGCGCAGGGCTTGGGCTGGCACAGCACGTTCGGCACCGGCAAGGGCGCGGACGCGATCACCAGCGGTCTCGAAGGCGCGTGGACCAACGACCCCGTGAAGTGGGACAACGGGTACTTGGACAACTTGTTCAGCTACGAGTACGAGCTGACAAGGAGTCCTGCCGGCGCACAGCAGTGGACTCCGAAGAATCCCGAGGCCCAGGGCACGGTGCCCGACGCACATGATCCGTCGAAGCGACACGCGCCGATGATGCTGACGAGCGACCTGGCGCTGAAGATGGACCCGATCTACGCGCCGATCGCGAAGCGGTTCCACGAGAACCCCGATCAGCTCGCCGATGCGTTCGGTCGGGCGTGGTACAAGCTGCTGCACCGCGACATGGGTCCCGTCACGCGCTACCTCGGCCCGTGGGTGCCGGAGCCGCAGCTCTGGCAGGACCCGGTGCCCGCCGTCGATCATGAGCTCATCGGTGCGGACGACATCGCCGCCCTGAAGAGCAAGCTTCTCGCCTCGGGCCTCTCGATCTCGCAGCTCGTGTCGACTGCATGGGCGGCGGCCGCGAGCTTCCGCGGCACTGACAAGCGCGGCGGGGCGAACGGGGCCCGCATCCGCCTCGCGCCCCAGAAGGACTGGGAGGTCAACGAACCGGCTGAGCTCGCCAAGACGTTGCAAACGCTCGAGAAGGTCCGGACCGAGTTCGCCAAGAAGGTCTCGCTCGCGGACGTGATCGTGTTGGGCGGATGCGCGGCCGTCGAGCAGGCCGCGAAGAACGCGGGGTACGACATCACCGTCCCGTTCGCACCCGGACGCACGGACGCGTCGCAGGAGCAAACCGATGTCGATTCGTTTGCTGTGCTCGAGCCGACCGCAGACGCATTCCGCAACTACCTCCGGGCCGGCGAGAAGCTGTCGCCGGAGACGCTGATGTTGGAGCGGGCGTACCTGCTGACGCTCACCGCCCCGGAGATGACGGTGCTCATCGGCGGCATGCGTGCCCTGAACGCCAACGTGGGGAAGTCCGCGCACGGCATCTTCACCGACAGGCCCGAGACGCTGACCAACGACTTCTTCGTGAACCTGCTCGACATGAACACGGAGTGGAAGGTGTCAGTCGGGACGGAGAACGTGTACGAGGGCCGCGACCGGGCGACAGGTCAGGTCAAGCGCACCGCGACGGCGGTGGACCTGGTCTTCGGTTCGAACTCGCAGCTTCGAGCTCTCTCCGAGGTCTACGGGTGTGACGACGCGAAGGAGAAGTTCGTACGTGACTTCGTGTCGGCGTGGGACAAGGTCATGAACCTCGATCGGTTCGACCTGGACTGAGCGATCCGAGGCATTTGGTGACCGGTTTCGGCCGGTCACCAAGCCTCGTGATGGGTCAGGCTCGCGTCATGGCCACACCAACACACGCGACGTTGGCAACTTTTCGGATGGATCTCACGCGCGAGGCCGAACAGCGCGAAGGTCTCGAGCGCATGATCGTCCCAGGTGTCCGGCAGTTTCCCGGATTCGTCTCCGGGCACTGGACGGTGGATCGGCACACGTCGGAGAGCCTTGTGTTGCTCAGCTATGACTCACTTTCCGCCGCAGAGGCGATCCGCGAGAACATCCAGGGCAACGCCGAGAACCAACGCCGTATCGGCTTGGAGCTTGTCGGGGTCCGCATTCTCGAGATTCTCACGAGCGCGTCGTCTCCCTGAGCCCAGCGCGGGGAACGGTGGTGAGGTGGCCGAATACCGCGTCAACCGCCGGGCCGTCTCCCACGCGCGCAAGCTCATCGACGCACGCAAGTACGTCCGGAACAGCGACTGGGGAGCGGCGCAACCGAACGCCGAGGATCAGAACTCTTTCCTCGAGCATCACTCTTGGAACGACTATGCCCTCTGGCACCTCGGGCTGACCGAAGGTGCCAAGACCGAAACGAAGGCGCGGCACACGTTCGTGTTCGGTGACTTCAGGCGCGTGCACCGCTCCGGATTGATCGCATGCGTCTACCGGGCGGCGGAGTGGCGACACAAGGAGGTCGAGCGCGCCGCCTATCGCCTCCTGCAACATCTGGACAAAGTCGACGGCGTGGGCTGACGGCACGCGGAGCGTTGGAGTGAGATATCTGGATGACGACCATCGCTGACGTTCCGACCGCGCACACGCCGAGCGGCGGCTACGGCTCAGAGATGCCGCCGCCCGTGCTTGCTGGCTGCGCCGACCCGTTGCCCGCGGGCGCGCCCGACCTGCGCGGCACTTGGCGTGTTGTCGACGCGACGGTCGGCGGTGTGCCCCTTCCCGCGGACCACTCCATCTGGAGCCACATCGAGCGCATCGAACAGGCCGGCGACCGGGTGGTCGTCACGGGCGGCGGAGTCGTGCACGACATGGTCGTCGACGGCACCTTCGAACACGGTGTGAACGACGTGATGGCGGTGGACTTCGCGACGCCGATCAGTGTCGCCGCCTCGTTCGAGGATGGCGGGCTCGTGCTCCGGCCCAGGGACCTCGACGGTGTGGAGGTCCACCGTCGCCGCGACGGCGAGCACCTCGTGTGGACGTATCACACGCTGTTCACGGCGCGGCTCGAGCGCATCGCCTGACCGTCTCTCAAGGCGCGCGCTCCGGCGGTTCGACGTCTCGGCCGGCGGGCGCACCGGCGGCGCGCGCCGCTCGGTAGGCGGAGTACTCGCCCGCGATCGCTTCACGCGGCATCTCGTCGAGCGCGAGCACGACGTCGGCTGCTGCCAGCGCCTGCCGGCGCAGCTCGGCAAAGTCGATCGCGTCGGGGCCGAACGAGGGAGCCCAGAGCGACCACGGCCCGGTGATGATCGACGTCGTGGGCACGAGATGGGCGTGGTACGGAGTGCCGATGCCGCCGAACGACACGATCGGGGGCACTTGCCCCTCGACGGGAGCGCCGAAGCCGGGGGCGACGAGCACTCGTCCCAGCGACCGGCGAGTGACCGCGTCGATGACCGCCTCGCGCATCGCGTCGCTCGGCCCGACGCACCACAAGAGCAGCTCCTCGTTGTCGCCGAACGTCAGGTGGCGACCGGGACCGTCGTCCTGCGCAACAGGGTTGAGGTCGCGGGCACCGAGATGCTCGATCGCGAACACGCACGCGACAGTGCCGTCGTCGTACTCACTGTCGAGCTGGGCCGAGTAGCGGTGCGAGCCCTCGCGGGAGATGTGCAGATGCGCGGAGGTGAACGTGAGCTCGATCGTGCGCTTGCGCTCCGCGAGCGGGAGCGCGGCCACGTACTCACCGATCGCGAGCAAGGCCGCGATGCCGTTCTCTTGCACCCATGTGTTGCCATCAGTGTGCGTGACCAGCACGATGCGCTCGTCGCTCTGGCCGGCAAGCGTCGCGTGCACGTTGCGAGTGAGCGCGGGACGAACTTCGGCGCGCACCGTCATCTCGACGACCGCGTCCTGGGAGGCGAGCGCTCGCAGCTCGTCGCGACCCTCGATGCCGACGAACACCGCGGGCACTCGATAGTGGGTGCCCATGTGTGGTTCGAAGTAGCCGGCGAGCTGGGCAGTCGGGAGGTCGAACGCGAACACGACGCCTGCTGCGCCCGCGGCGCCGGCCGCGAGAAGGTCGTCGTGGAGCACCATGTTGGCGAGCCCGGGGCGGTCCCAGATCTGGCCGCGGAGCTCGTCGCAGCCCTGCGACAGGTGGAGGGGCTGCGAGAACAGCAGGTCGTAGGGGAGGGCGAAGCTCGGGAAGTCGCGGAGCACGACCTTGCCGGCCGCCATTTCGGCAGAGATCGCGTGCTCCCGCGGTAGGTCGACGAGCCGCCCCGAGGAGGTCGCGGGCAGCGAATAGGGCACTGCTCCCGCGACCGGGATGTCGTTGCCACCGTGGCGAAGGCTCGCCAGCTCCGGCGAGGTCACCTTCGGGTATCGGATGCCAGGCCAGCAGCTCGTATTCGTCGGTCCGCACCGTGAAGCCGGGGATCGCGCCGACCTGCTCCACAACCCAGTCGATGAGTCCATCGTGCGTGGCGGTGCCCGTGCCGCGGTAGCCGACTCCGCAGATGCGATCACACCACTGTCGGAGCTGCGCCTCGCTCGCGAACAGCGCCTCGTCTGTCACGCCACACTGTTGCATGGCATTCGCACACAACGGCACGACAGAGATCTTCTACGAGACGTTCGGCGACCCGAGCGACGAGACGCTCGTGCTCGTGAACGGCCTCGGCAGCCAATGCATCAACTACCGCGAGGAGTGGTGCGCACGCTTCGTCGCCAAGGGACTGCATGTGGTGCGCATGGACAATCGCGATGTCGGGCTGTCGACCCACTTCTCCGACTCACAACCGGGCGAGGCCGCCTACACGCTGTCCGACATGGCCGCCGACGTCATCGCGGTGCTCGACGCGCTCGACGTCGAGCGGGCCCATGTGATGGGTTTGTCGATGGGCGGGATGATCGTGCAGACGCTCGCGATCGAGCATCCCGATCGGCTGCGGTCGGTGACATCGGTGATGTCGACCACGGGTGAACCCGATGTCGGTCAGTCGACCCCGGAGGCCCAGGCTCGGCTCTTCGGACCGCCCGCGACCGATCGCGCGAGTGCCATCGCGAACCACCTCGAAGGGCTGCGGATCTGGGGAAGTCCCGGGAAGGTCGACGAGGTGGCGCAGGCGAGCACGCGGGCGAGGCGTTCGATCGTGCCTTCGATCCGCCCGGTGTCGCGCGACAGATCGCGGCCGTGATGGCCAGCGGCTCGCGCGCCGAGGCGCTACGCAACGTGAAGGTCCCGACACTTGTGCTGCACGGCAGCGCCGACACGCTCCTCGATCAAAGTGGCGGCCGGCGCACCGCCGAGCTCATACCCGGCGCGCGGTTCGTCCTCATCGACGGGATGGGCCATGACTATCCCGAGGCGTACTGGGACGAGTGGGTCGATCTCGTAGCTGCGCATGTCGCCGCGGCGAGCGCATGACCGTGTGGTCGCCAGAGGCCGTATATCGCCCGCTGGCGACCAAACGCTGCGCAGTTAGGGTCGGGCGATGGCGCGCGAGGTGGTGACGGGGTACTGCTGGCCGCAATCGGTGGGCGCGGGCGAGCAGGTCGGTCTGCACATGTCGTCGTCCGGTGGGCGGCCGGTGCGCGTCGAGGTGGCACGGGTCGGCGCGCGACGGGAGGTCGTGTTCAGCTCCGACGCGGTCGCGACCGACGAGCACGAGACGCCGAAGGACGCGGCCTCGAAGGGGTGCGGCTGGCCGGTCGCGCTCACGCTCGACGTCGACCCGACGTGGCGGTCGGGCTACTACGAGGTCGTCATGGAGATCGACGTCGGCGAGAAGGTGCGGCGCGACTACGCGTTCTTCGTCGTGCGTCCGTCGGCCGGCGCGCGCATCGTGCTCGCGCTGGCGACCAACACGTGGCACGCCTACAACGACTTCGGCGGACCGAACCTGTACACCGGCGGCACCCACGTCGCCATGCAGCGGCCGATGGCGGCGGGCTACCTCTACAAGCCGCCGGGCAAGGGCCGGCGCGTGACGGGGACGGGCGCGCCCGATCCGCAGAACGCCGCGCACGTCGGCTACCTCCAGCTCAACCATCTGTCGGGCTACGCCGGGTCGGCGGGTTGGCCCGACTGGGAGCTGCCGTTCATCGAGTGGGCCGAACGCGAAGGGTTCGAGATCGGTGTGTGCACGAACGCCGATCTCGAAGAACACCCCGAGGTGTTGGACGGCGCGAGCTTGTACCTGTCGGTCGGCCACGACGAGTACTGGTCGCGCGGCATGCGCGACACGGTCGAAGCATTCATCGCGCGCGGCGGCAACGCGGCGTTCTTCTCGGGCAACACGTCGTTGTGGCAGGTGCGCATCGAGGGTGACGATCACGACGTGATGGTCGGGTACAAGGGCTTCTTCAAGAACGACCCGCTGATGGGAACCGACCGCGAGCCGGAGGTGACGACGTTCTGGTCCGACGTGGTCGTCGGTCGTCCCGAGAACCACATGACCGGCGTCTCGTTCACCCGCGGCGGCTATCACCGCATCGGTCGCAACGTGACCGCCGGCCTCGGCGGCTACACCGTGCACCGCGCCGGTCACTGGATCTTCGACGGCACCGGGCTCGGCTACGGCGACGTGCTCGGTGCCGGCGCGACCGTCGTCGGCTACGAGTGCGACGGGTGCGTGTTCACCTACCGCGACGGGCTGCCGTACCCGACCGGCGAGGACGGCACGCCGTCGACCTTCGAGATCCTCGGCACGTGCCCGACGCAGCACTTCACGCGCGAGACCGCGCCGCGTCCGCCCAAGCCGGGCGAGCCGAGCGAGTTGGAGTACATCGCGTCACGCGTGTTCGGGACGCGTGAGCCCGAGGCGATGGAACGCATCCGTCACGGCCACGCGGTGCTGGGTGCGTACACGAACGAGGCGGGCGCGACCGTGGTCACGTCGGGGTCGACCGACTGGGCGCACGGGCTGGCCGGCGCGAGACCCGCAGATCGAACAGATCACCCGGAACGTGCTGACGCGGTTGGGGTAGCGACGTGGGTAGAGAGTCGCACCTACAGTGCGGCGATGCGAGTTTTCAGCAGCGCGATGCGCGGGGTCGCAGCGGGCGTTGTGGCGACGGCGGCGATGGACGCGCTCTGGTATCGCCGCTACCGCGCCGATGGAGGCAAGGCCGGCTTTTCGACGTGGGAGTTCTCGACGCCCGCGGCGACCTATGACGACGACGCGCCTGCGCCAGCACGAGTCGCAAAGCGAATCGCCGACACCCTGAACCTCGAGCTCCCCGACTCCTCCGTCGCCACCGCGAACAACCTGGTGCACTGGACGACCGGCATCGGCTGGGGCAAGGTCGCCGGGCTCGCGAGCGCCGCGCTGCCGGTGCCGCCCGTCGTCGTGGGGTTGGTGACCGGGGCTACCGCGTGGGCCGCTTCATACGCAGCGCTCGGTGCAGCCGGGATCTACAAGCCCATCACCGAGTACGACTCCGACACGTTGTGGAAGGACCTGAGCGCGCATCTTGTGTTCGGCGCGGCCCTCGGCGCTGCCCTCACCGTCATCGGGCCTCGCCGCCGTCGCTGACGGCGACGAGTGCGCCCTCGAGCGACGCTGCAGCTCGTTGGCCCGCGACGCGTACTGGCGTCGCGTCTCGGATGGTCCGAGCAAGCAGAAAGGCACCCTCGACGAGGCAGAAGAGCTCGATCGCCAGCGCATGAGAAGCATCGAGCGGAAGTCCGCGTGTTGGAAGCGTTCGTCGAGCTCGTCGATCCACGATGCGAAGCCGGTCGACTCCAACAGCTCGGCGGCGCCCTCGAAGAACCGTCTCGTCGCTGGGTGCCGGGCGAAGGCGGGCGCGATCGCTACGCGAACCGTGCAGTCCTGTTCGTGGAGTCGCGCTGGGGCAAGCTCCGTGTCCAGGAGGACTACGAGGACACCGAACTCGTGGCGGCGTTCGACGCGAGCACCACGAGCGGCTGACCGACGAGCGGCTAGCGCAGACCGCCGGCGACGATCGCCTTGCTGGCGGGGCGCACCAGGTTGCGCAGCTCGTCGCAGCCGTCCTCACCGATCGCCTCCCAGGGTGCGACGGCGAGCTCGTCGGTGCGGTCTTCGATGCCTTGGCGCAGCGCGCGCCCGGAGTCGGTGAACGCGCCCCCACTGTCAACGAGACCACGCGATGCGAGGCGATCGACGGCCGCCTGCCACTCGTCGTCGGGCCACTGCCGCGTTCCCTGCAGCCCGGCTCGAGGGATCTCACCCATCGCGGCATGGAGCACGAGCGCTTCGCATCCGTCGAGACCCGCTTCCGTGAGGCAGGCGATGTGGCCGTCGCCTCGATGCTCACGGAGCACAGTGAGCGCGTGCCAAAGGGCAACCCGCGGCTCGTCGGGCCAGGCGAGCGCGAGGTGGGCGGCCGCCAACGGACGGCCGGCGAGGGAATCGCCGACGGCCTCGCACGCGGGCCGCGCAAGGTCGACCGCCCGCTCGAGCTGCGGGCCGGCGAGGACGTCGTCGGTCAGCCGCGCGAGCGCGGCGTCGATGGCACCGCGGCGCGCGGATTGCACGGCTTCAGGGCTGGCGTGTTCCCACGCGGCGGGCAGCGCGTGCTGGACAACCGACGGATGGAAGTTGAAGAACGTCGCCTGCACGAGTTGGGCGCTCGCGGCGCCGAACGCCGCCGAGCGCGAGGCGAAGTAGCCGTCGAACCCGGTGATCCCGAGCGCCGCATATGCCTCGGTCGCCTCCGGGCAGAAGTACACGAGCCCGTGATACGGCTCGAGCGTGCGCCAGGTCTTCCGAGCAACGTTCGGGTCCATTGGGCGACGATAGAGGCGGCCGTCGCGTCGACGCGGCCCACGTCACGAGAGAAGGGGCACGTCATGGACATCGAGTCGAAGAAGCCGTCGCTCAAAGGTCCGGCCGAGTGGTTCACCGGCGACGTCTGGATCGACCCGGCCGCCCAAGGCCAGGAGCCCTCGCACGTCGCCGTGAACATCGTGCACTTCTCTCCCGGCGCACGGACTGCGTGGCACTCCCACAGCCTCGGTCAGATCCTCTATGTCACCGAAGGTCAGGGCCTCGTGCAGTCGAGCGGGGAGCCGATCGTGATGATCCAGCCGGGTGATGTGGTCCGCACCCCCGCCGAAGAGTGGCACTGGCACGGCGCGACCCACGATCACCTCATGACCCACATCTCCATCACGACGGGTGCCGCAACCTGGGGCGCGCACGTCACCGACGACGAGTATCCGAGCGCCTGACGACGGCTCAGGACGCCCAACCCGCCAGTGCGAACGCCACGGCACTGGCCGCGCAGGCGAGCGTCCGCACGTGGTTGCCGGCGGTCCAGGCCGAGTGCCAGCTGGCCCACGCCTCTTGTGCAGCGGGGGAGTCAGCGTCGAGTTGATCGAGCGCCATGTTGCGCGGGACGTGGAACCCGACGGTAGTGATCGGGCACGTGAGGTACAGCGCGCTACCGGCAAGCAGGAAAGGCGCCGACGGCTCGT
This sequence comes from uncultured Acidimicrobiales bacterium, assembly GCA_963747215.1. Classification (GTDB taxonomy): domain Bacteria; phylum Actinomycetota; class Acidimicrobiia; order Acidimicrobiales; family DATKAS01; genus DATKAS01. The sequence continues at coordinate 3,214 of CAVVET010000020.1, read as the reverse complement.
CCCAACCGGCGATCGCGATCGCTCCAGCGGCGATGCTGAGGATGCCGGTGCCGAACAGCAAGAGCATGAAGAGCGGGGAGGGCGCTTCCCGGTTGATGGCCTGCATCGCCGACACGCCGCCCGAGGCCGGCAGCCGGGCGAGCGCGCGCATCACGAATGTCGAGAAGGCGAAGAACACGCCACCGTTGAGACCGGCGCCGACGGCGCCGGCCACGGCGAACGCGGGGGCGAGGTGATCGATCACCTTCGGACTCCGCTCGTGATCGGCGCATCCCACACGCCGCTCGCGGCGGCGTCGCGTGCGTAGTCAACGAAGTCTTTGGGCTCGCGGCCAAGGGCACGTTGCACGCCGTCGGCAAGGTGCGCGTTGCGACCGTCGAGGACTTCGCTGAACAAGTAGGTGAGAAGCTCGACGACCTCTTCGGGAACGCCGTGCGCGAGCGCGGACTCGGCGTGCTCCTCGATCGAGATCGGCACGTACCGGATGTCGCGCCCGGTCGCCCTGCGCGATCTCGCCGACCGCTTGACCGAAGGTCAGCAGCCGCGGACCGGTCAGCTCGTACACCTGACCGACGTGACGTTCGTCGGTCAGGGCGGCGACGGCGACGTCGGCGATGTCGTCAGCGTCGACGAATGGTTCGGCGATGTCACCGGCGGGCAGCGCGACCTCACCGCCGAAGCACGTGGTCGAGCATGTAGTCCTCGCTGAAGTTCTGCGCGAACCAGGAGGCGCGCACGACGGTGAGCGCCGCGCCTGAGTCGCGGCACGGCTTGCTCGGCGACCTCGGCCTCGGGCTCGCCGCGGCCGGACAGCAGCACGAGCCGCGGCACGTCGGCGGCAACCGCCAGGCGAGCGAACGCGCCGACCGTGCTCGACCGCGCCGGGGACAGCGACGTCCGGGTAGTACGAGACGTACACCGCGCCAGCGCCTTCGAGCGCCGGCGCCCACGTGTCTCGGTCTTCCCAATCGAACGGAGGTCGACCGGCCCGCGAGCCGATCCGGACGGGGACATCGAGCGCCCGGAGTCGCTGCGCGACCCGTCGCCCCGTCTTGCCGGTTCCGCCGAGCACCAATGTCGTCTGCGCTTGCTGTGTGGTGGTCATGAGACCAGTGGACGCCGATCGAGCGAGACGGTCCATCGCTGAACGGCTCAATTTCATACGCATGCGTCTACGATCTGGCCTCGTGGACACCTTCTCCGGGCTGCTCGACGGGGCTCGCGCGCGGGGTGCGTTCGCGCTCCGCACGATCATGGATCCGCCCTGGTCCGTGCGCATTCAGGATCGGGCTCCGCTCTCACTTGTTGCCGTCGTGCGCGGCGATGCGTGGTTCGTTCCCGATGTCGGGGAGCCCAGCCGGCTCGGTCCGGGCGACGTCGCGATCATGCGTGGGCCCGACTCGTATGTGTTCGCCGACGACCCGACGACGCCGCCCCAAGCGGTGATCCACCCGGGTCAGCGCTGCACCACGCCCGACGGTGAGGACCTTCATCAGGCGATGCACCTCGGCGTGCGGTCGTGGGGCAACGACCCGGGAGGCTCCTCAGTGATGCTGGTCGGCACCTACGAGACCGAGACGGAGGTGAGCCAACGGCTGCTCGACGCGTTGCCGTCGGTGGTCGTCCTCCGCGCCGACATGTGGGACTCGCCCCTCATCCCGGTGCTCGCCGAGGAGGTCGTGCGCGACGACGCGGGCCAGAGCGTCGTGCTCGACCGCTTGCTCGACTTGTTGCTCGTCGCGGCGCTTCGCGCGTGGTTCGCGCGACCCGAGGCCGAACCTCCGTCCTGGTACCGGGCACAGAGCGACCCCGTGGTCGGGAGGGCCATGGGGATGCTTCACAACAATCCCGCCGAGCCATGGACCGTTGCGTCGCTCGCCGCCCAGATCGGCGTGTCGCGCGCCGCACTCGCCCGCCGGTTCACCGAGCTCGTCGGTGAACCTCCGATGGCCTTCCTCACAGCGTGGCGTCTGGCCTTGGCCGCCGACCTCTTGCGGGAACCCGACGCGACGATCGGCGCCGTGGCTCGGCAGGTCGGCTACGGCAGCCCCTACGCGCTCAGCACCGCGTTCAAGCGCACCTACGGCGTGAGCCCGAAGCAGCACCGTCTCGCAGCCAGCGGAAAAGTAGACCAATTTCAGTCGGGATTTGGGAGACTGGGGCGGTGACGGGTCGCCTCTTCCTCGGCATCGCGCTGGATTGCGCAGGAGATGCGCTCTTCTCCGCCGATCGAGCCGTCGAGCTCGCACTGATCGCCGAGCGCGCCGGCATCGACTTCGTGAGCCTCGACGACGGCTTCGACCCCGCCCCCGACCGACCGGACGCGCTGCTCGTGATGGCACGAGTTGCGCCGGCGACCACGTCGATCGGCCTCGTCGCCACGATCACCACGACGCACACCGAGCCCTTCCACGTCTCGAAGAACGTCGCGACGCTCGATCTCGTCTCGGGCGGCCGCACCGGCTGGCGCGTCGCCGTGTCCTTCAGTGCGGAGGCGGCGCGTCGCTTCGGCCGGAAGGGTGTGCAGTCGCCCGATGAGCTGTACGCGGAAGCGGACGACGCGATCGAAGTCGTGAGCCGGCTGTGGGACAGCTGGGAGGACGACGCGGTCATCCGTGATCGTCCGACCGGGCGTTACCTCGACCGTGCAGAAGGTGCACTACATCGACTTCGAAGGGCCGTTCTTCAACGTGCGCGGCCCTTCGATCACGCCGCGGTCACCGCAAGGTCAGCCTCTTCTCTTCATCGACGCGCGCGAACGAACCGTCGCGCGCGCTCGGCGTCGAGGCGCGCCGACATCGTTCTCGTCGATCAGCCGGAGCCGTTCTCCCGCACGCCGCGGCCGTCCTCGTGAAACGGCCGATCGTGCTCGGCGACGCGGCCGCACTGGCCGACGAGCTCCGAGCCGCCGACGTCGACGGCTTCCTCATCGAGCCCGACACCACAGAGACGTTCGAGTGGTTCGCCACCGAGGTCGCGCCCCTGGTCCGCAACGACGACATGCTGGTCGGCGCGACGTTGCGCGAACGCTTCGGCCTCGAACGTCCCGCCAACCGGTACGTGTCGCGAAGCAGATCCACCTCGCCGCGCACTTCCCGGGCGTGAACAACACGACGGTGTGGAGTGACCCGACGTCGGCCAGCCAGACCGACTTCTCATCGTTCATGCACCTTGCTCGAACCGCCGAGCGGGGCAAGTTCGACTTCTTCTTCCT
>CAVVET010000019.1:0-25461 GCA_963747215.1 uncultured Acidimicrobiales bacterium | reverse complement strand
ACCGCGATACACACGCTGGTCCGCGCCGACCTAAGCCGCGAGCCGCTCGTTCGCGCGTGTCGCGAGGTGCAGGCCCGCGAGACCGGGCAGTCGATCGATGTGGCGGTCCACCCTCTCGGCCGCAGCTCGACCGTCGGGTCCGCCGAACAGGTGGTTGCCCACGAACCCCACCTCGTCGCCGGGCATGACGTCGGACCCGACCGGAGTCCAGAACCGTCGGAGCGCGAACCGTGTCGCGCGCTGCACGAGCCGGTCTCCCTCGAGGCGCTTCGCAGCTTGCGACGCGTAGAAGTCGATGTGCCCGCCCTCTTGGCGCATGATGCGCCGGAGCAGCTCCGTGAGAGTCGGATGCGCGGCGCGTTGGGCAAGGCGCCCGTATGCGGCCTGCGCGGTCCACTCGTTGATCGCACCCCACGTCATGTGGATCGCCGCGAACGAACGTCCGGCGATCGCCGAGCCGAGCCCGAAGAACACGGGCGACAAGCTCTCCTTGACCTTGAGTCGGGTGCGCATCGGCGTCACCCGGTCCCCGCCCGACGGTTCGCCGTGGGCGGCGAGCACCGCGCCGAGTGCTTCGCCGTGCCAGTACTCCTCGAGTGCCCACATCGTGAGGAACGTCGTCATCTCGTGGTCACGATGCGCCGGGGTCACGAGAAGGTCGCGCAAGTAGCAGATCGTGTGGTGCTCGATGTCGTGCATGTAGCGGATGCACCGCAGAGAGTCGTGGTCGAGAGGATCACGTTCGAACGCCGTGAAGTCGACACCGTCGAGGGCGACCGGCGCCGACCGCCGCTTGTAGCTGTCGATGTTGAAGCCCATGGATCAATTTCGTCGCGCAACGGCGTCCGGATGACAAGCGCCAGTTACAAGTGAATGTGTCGTACACCACATGAGCCCAGTTCGATAGACACCACGTCACGCGGTCTGGGAGACTCCGCCCGTGGAAGGAGGACCGGTGGGCCTCCCGTCTGGCGACGTCACCTTCGTGTTCTCGGACATCGAGGGTTCGACGCGCCTGCTGAAGAGACTCGGCAGCCACTACGACGCGCTCTACGAGCGCCACGCCGAGCTCCTGCGCCACGCCTGGCGAGCCCACGACGGCCACGAGGTCAGCACCGAGGGCGACTCGTTCTTCGTCGCGTTCACGAACCCCGCGGATGCCATCACCGCGTGTGCCGAGGGTCAGCGGCTGTTGGCGGCGGAGCCGTGGCCCGACGACGGGGTCGTGCGAGTGCGGATGGGCATTCACAGCGGCCTGGCTTCCCCGCGGAACGGTGACTACCTGGCCCTCGCGGTGAACCGAGCCAAGCGCGTCTCCGATGCCGCGCACGGCGGGCAGGTGCTCGTCTCCGAGGAGTCCGCGGTCCCGGTCGAGGACGCACCTGACATCAGCCTCGTGCCGGCCGGAAAGTTCCGCCTTCGCGACTTCGACAACCCGGTCCAGCTCTTCCAGGTCCGTACCCCCTACATCGATCCCTCGATCACCGCGGTGCGGGCGCTGCCAGCCGAGGGCCACAACCTCGTGCGACCCGCGACGTCGTTCATCGGGCGTGAGGACGACATCCCGGCGGTCGCGTTTCTGGTCGCGCCCGGACGTGTTGTCACGCTCACGGGGCCCGGAGGGGTGGGCAAGACGCGCATCGCCACGGAGGTCGGCATCGCCCTCGCACCGGATTGGCGTGACGGCGTGTGGTTGGTCGACATCGCGCAGGTGGAAGACCGGGTGCTGGTGGGTGATGCGATCGCGGAGGCGGTCGGCGCCGAGAGCTGGGCGGACGCGATCGATCGCCTTCGCTCGCGCTCCGCGCTCGTGGTGCTCGATAGCGCAGAGACGCAGCTCGACACATGTGCCGAGCTTGCAGCCGAGCTCGTCACATCCTGCGCGGCCGTCGGAGTGTTGGCGACGAGCCGCCGTCCGCTCGGGGTAGGTGGCGAGAGGGTGGTGCGCATCGCTCCGCTGTCGGCGGATGCGGCATCCCAGCTCTTCGCTGAACGCGCAAGGTCGGTTCGAAACGACTTCGTGTACGACGACTCTGCGCACGTGGCGGTCTCGGAGATCTGCTCCCGGCTCGACGGTTTGCCGTTGGCGATCGAGATCGCCGCCGCCCGCGTGGGCGTACTCGACGCCACCGAGATCTTGGCGGGGCTCGACGAGGGCTTGCGTCAGCTCCGAAGCCGAGACCGAAGCCTCCCCGAGCGCCACCGCACGATGCAGGCCCTTCTCGACTGGAGCTATCGGCTCCTCGAGGAGGACGAGCGTGCGGCGCTTCGACGACTGTCGGTCTTTGGTGGTGGGTTCTCGCTCGCGGGAGCACAGGCGGCCGCCGCGGCCGACGATCTCGACGCCGACGACGTCCCCGAGCTGGTCTGGTCGCTTGTGGATCAGTCGCTGCTGATCGCTGATCTCGCCGCGAACGGCACGCGCTATCGCTTCCTCGAGACCGTGCAGCGTTACGGCCGCGACCTGTTGGCCGAGGAAGGAGCGACGGTCCGATGTCGCAGTGAGGCTCGCCGCGTGGCTTCTCGAGCGGCTTGGGCCGTGGCGAGCGCTCGACCGTACGTGGCTGGGCGACATGGGCCTCGAGCTGACGAACATGCGCGCGTTGATTCCGCTCATCGCGGCGGCTGAGCCCGAGTTCGCCCAGCAGCTCGCCTGCGCCATCGGCCGATACCACTACTCGCCTCAGGGCACGGGTGATGGCATCGAGGAGATGTCGCACTACGTCGACGAGCTCACGTCTCCCACGGCCACACGGGTTTCGATGCTCACCACTCTCGGCGACCTCGAGCTCCGTGCCGCGAACGTCAAGGCCGCCGAGGAAGCCGTCGCTGAAGCGGAACAGCTGCGTGGCACTGTCGGTGTACCGCCGTGGGACGAGGTCTGTGTGGAGCGGACGAGCGGCGAGATCGCGCTGCGTGGCGACGATCTGGCCGGTGCGCTCACGATCGCCGAGGGAGCTCTCACACGCGATCTGTCGTCGCGTGGACGTGTCCGCATGCTCAACCTCCTCGGGCTCGCGTCGATGTTCGCCGAGGATCTCGATGCTGCGTTGGCGGCGTTCGAGGAAGAGCTCGAGCTGCTGCTCGTAGACGGCCACGAGGGCATCCTGAGCACGGCACACGGCAACCTGGCCGAGGCCGCGATGCGACTCGGGCGAACCGCGACCGCCGCCCGGCATCAGCTCGCGGGCCTCGAACTCGCGCTCGCCCTCGGCCAGCCGGTGCCCATTGCGTACTCCCTGATCATGGCCTCGCGCATCACGGCGGCGACAGGCGGCTGGCGAAACGCTGTCGCGCTCTACTTTCACGCGGAGGCGATGCTAGAGGAGGCGGGTCATCGCTTGTACGAGGCGGACCAACAGCTCAGCGACGCGGACATGCGCAACGCCCGCGTCGAACTCGGCGACGCGGCCTTCGAGGCCGCGTGCGAGGCGGGACGCACGTCGAGGACCGGCGACGCCGTCACGATGGCTCAGGACGTGCTCGCCACGGTTCCCGAGCGGGCGATGCACGATCCGCGGCCGGCGATCTGAAGACCTGATACAGCGAGAAAGGCGGGAGCCATGCCCATCATCAACGCAGGAGGATCAACCAACGAGCCGCCGCCCGAGCCCGACGCACCCTGGCAGGGGCGGGTCTCGAGCGCGCGAGTCGCCGGGCGTGAGATCAAGTTTCGGCCGAAGCAGATCCTCGTGCGGTCAATGGACCCGGTCCGGCTGACAACTGCGCTGGCACCAGTACGGCTTGACCCCCAAGCCCCTGATCGACGCGTGGTGGACCGTTGAGGTCAACGAAGGGCAGGAGGTCTACTGGGCCGATCGCCTGCGGGCGGATGGCTTTCGAGCCGAGGTCAACCACGTCATGTTCACCGATCCCGGGTTCGCGCATCCGGGGTGGGCGCATCCGGGGTGGGCGCATCCGGGGTGGGCGCATCCGGGGTGGGCGCATCCGGGGTACGCGCATCCGGGGTTGCTCATTCGGAGTTCGACCTCGACATGCCAGTCATGCCGAACCTGATCCTGGGCAACCCGATCCCCTATTCGGCCTACGAGCAGACCGGCGTTCGGCCGAGTTGGGCGCGGCCGTCGACCGCTCCGCCGCCCTGCCCGAAGCCACCGGCCGTGCCAGCGAGCGGGAGCGGGAAGGTCTGGATCTACGACACAGGTTTTGCCAATTCGTACCTCGTGGCCCGTGGTGTGAAGGGTGACCCCGAAACCGTCCCGGTCAGCGGGACGTATCTCGATCCGGTGGCGGGGCACGGGACGTTCATCGCCGGCCTGGTGGAGCTGATCGGTCATCCCGCTGAAGTGCACGTAGAGAAGGTCGTCACGTCGTTTGGCGATGTCGACGTCGCGGCGGCCGGCTTCCGGATCGGAACGCTCGCCGCCACCTCGCCGAGCCTGTCCGACACGATCATCAGCCTCTCGTTCGGCAGCGAGATGGACGAGAACCCGAACCTGTCCTTTCTCGGGGAGATGATCCGGACTGCGCAGGCGGACGGTGCCGTGGTCGTCGCGTCAGCGGGCAACGACGGTTCGCAGCGCCGCCGCTACCCCGCGGCCTTCCGCGATGTTGTGGCGGTCGGAGGGCTCGGACCGTACGGCCCGGCCCCGACCACGAATTACGGGCGCTGGGTGCGGGCGTGCGCACCGTCGACGGATGTCGTGAGCACCTTCTTCGAGAACTTCAACGGCCCGATACCGGCCCCCGACGTCATGGGCGATCCCGACCACTTTTCCGGTTGGGCAACGTGGAGCGGCACGTCGTTCGCAGTGCCGATCGTCGTCGCGGCATTGGTCCGCGAGATGACTCGGTGCCAGTGCAACGCGAAGGACGCGGTAGAGAAAGTGATCGACGACCCGTCCCTCTACCGCATTCCAGGTCTGGGCACCGTGATCAATCTCACCCTGGGCTCGGCTGCCCCGCTTCTGCCCGCGTAGTTGGGTCACACCCGCGTCGTACGGCGTTGTCGATGACCATCGACTACGGCCCGCAGTACGCGGGCGACCTGCCGTTCACCGCGCGCATGCGGTTTCACCAGAGCTGGTACCGGGCGACCGTGCTCGGTGTCGGCTACGGCACGGGTCCGTTGGCACATCACCGCAGTCGGTTCGGCAACATGCTCGACGCCGAGGCGGGCGCCCGGGGCCTGAACTTCCTCACACCCGCGACGTTCGAGGTGGCGCGTCGTCGCATCGCGCAGGGCGCGGGTGTGGAGCCCTTTCGCTGCCTGCACAACATGCTCTCGAGTCAGCCGATGTGCTTCAACCTGTTCGGGCCGCTCGTGCACGACCATGCGCTCGCGACGCGGGTGATGCGGGCCGCGCTGCCCGGGCGAGGTGGGCGAGGTCACCGATGTGCGCATCGAGTACGCGCCGAGTCCGAAGGCGGAGTACCTGAACGACCGCACGTCGTTCGACGCGTTCATCTCCTATGTGCGGACTGACGGCGAGCCTGCCTTCCTCGGCATCGAGACGAAGCTCACCGACTCGTTCTCAGAGCGTGAGTACGACGGTCCCATCTACCGGCGCTTCACGGAATGCGATCCGTCTCTGTGGCACCGCGACGCTTGGCCGCACCTCGCCAACTCGAGGTGGAACCAGCTGTGGCGCAATCACCTGCTCGTGGAGTCGCTCTGCCGCCACCGAAGTCCCGCGCACGGCACGCGCGGGCGGCTGGTGCTCGTGCACCATCCGGCCGACACCGCAATCTCGCCTGTTGTCGACCAGTACCGAGCGTTCCTCACGGCGCCCGCCGACACGTTCTGTAGCTGGCCGCTCGACTGGCTCGTCGACGCGTGGGACGCAGCTGCCGCAAACGAAGCGGAGCGTCGCTGGCTCGCCGACTTCCGACTCCGGTACATCGCGCTCCACCGCAGTCAGGAGGCGTGGGAAGGCCTGCGCTAGCACCGATCGCTAGTACCAGATCGCCTGGGCGTTCCCGTTCTCGCCGATACTCACGCCCTCGCCGCGGGCGAGTCGACGAGTCGACCACGCCACGGCGCACGCATCGAGCAGGTCGTCGCGTCCGGCTCCGGTCACCCGTGCTGGCGGCCTGATCCCGTGCTCGATGAGCGCGTGGCGCCGGATGGCCTCACCTTCTCGTGAGCGCTTCGACTCGACCACGACGCGACCGACCATCGCGCGGAATGCCGCCTCCGGGAACACCTCGTAGACCGGGGACGAGGCGCTCGCGAACCACGCTTCGACCTCGGCGATCTTGGGCACCAGATGCCAGGTCTGCTTCGAGATCCCCTTGCCGCACCGTCGGCGTGAGATGCGGAGCGCCTCGTCGTAGGTCTTCGCGGCGAGGACGTCGCGCACCGGAGCGTTGAACACTCGGCTCCCACAGGGTGCGATCAACCTCCGCGCGGCGGCGTCGCAAGGACGGTCGGTCTCCTCGTTCAGATGGATCGGGATGTCGATGCCGATCGCGGCGACCGGTCCGGCCGCGACTGCCAGCGCTCCGATCGATGGTGCGAAGATCGCGACCGGCGCCTCACCGTCCTCGAGCACCACGCCGACCCATCCGCCGCGACACCCGTCGACCCCGAGCACCCTCACGGTCGGGCGGCTCATCCCGCTTCGCGGCCTCGGCTTCGAGCTCGGCGACGATCTCGGCCAGCTCACGCGCCAACGCCGCCGCAGGCTCCTTCGTCATCCGGGTGGTGAAGACCGTCGACAGCTCTCGGTAGTACCACGCCTGCTTCGACGCACCGGCGTTGAACCGGTCCCACACCTTCGGCCCGATCGTTCGAGCATCGTCAACCGTGGCCCGCGCGTTGTGGACCTTGTCCGCGCACGACACGAGCAGAGCGTCCTTCTTGGCGGTGCGCAGGTGCGTGAGGTGGGCAACCTTGCGCTTCTTCCACTTGTCCTTCTTCTTCGGATCGTTGGTGAGGCTGTCCGAGCAGTCGCGGACGATCCGGGCGACCTTCGGACCGAACTTCTTGCGGATCTCCCGCAGGCGCGCTCGTCCGCCGTGATCCTCCGCAACGTCGTGCAGCAGTGCCGCGGCCGCCTGCTCGTCGGATCCCCCGTGCTCGAGCACGAGTGAGGCGACCGCGAGAAGGTGCGCGAGCACCGGGATCTCGGTCGACTTGCGTACGTCCTCGCGGTGCCAATCGGCCGCGTACGCGAACGCGCCGCTCAAGAGCTTGTAGTTCCGCGGTGCAGCCATGACGAACGTCTAGCAGGGTGAACGCCGGGCGACGGTCATCGTTCTCGAGCGTCGAGCTCGGCGATCAGCTTCTTCGGGGCGATCACTCGGTAGGCGTCCTCGAGGATCTCCGCCATCTCGTCCCAGTCGATGTCGACGTCGAGGCGCACGCCGAGCCACCCTCGCCCGCCGACATACGGAGGCTTGAAGAACCGGTCGGGCTCGGCTTCGACCACCTCGCCTTGCACTCCGGGCGGCGCCGCGCACCACAGGTGCGGGAAGTGGTTGTGATGGTGGCCGTCCTCCATGAGCATCACGAACGTCGACTTGCCCCGCACGAACCAGCTGGGCGCCCCGTGACTGAGCCGCTCGGTCACCTCCGGGAACGACATGCAGATCTTGCGGACGTTGCCGAGCAGGTCGACGCGCTTCGGGCTCACCCCACCACGTTTCCACGGTTCCCACGGTCCGCGACACGTGAGGCTCCCGCGGGCATATCGTCCGCGCATGCCAGCTCCCCTCACCACCTCGCACTGGATCCCGGATGGCAGCGGCCCGCCGCTCCGTCCGGACGTCACGGTCGGGAGCGCGCTGCCGACAGGTCGCCGCCGAGGTGCCCGATCGCATCGCCCTCGTCGAGGGTCTGCCCGACCCGGCGGCGCGCCGAAGGTGGACGTACGCCGAGCTGCTCCGCGACGCCGAGAGCGTGCGCCGCGCGCCTTGCTCGAGCGGTTCGATCCCGGCGAGCACATCGCCGTGTGGGCCCACAACCTGCCCGAGTGGGTCGTGCTCGAGTACGGCGCTGCGCTCGCCGGGCTCACGCTCGTCACGGTGAACCCGATCGTTCCAGCCCGCCGAGGTCGCGTACGTGCTCGGTCAGTCCCAAGTCGGTCGGCGTGTTCATCGTGCCGGAGGTGCGCGGCAACCCTCTCGCGGCGCACATCGAGACCGTCCGCGGCGACCTGCCGGAGCTGCGCGAGGTGCTGCGCCTCGACCAGCTCGGTCGAGCTCCTGGCCGCGCGCCGACCGGCGACGTCGAGCTGCCCCGAGGTCGGCCCGAACGACCCGGTGCAGATCCAGTACACGAGCGGCACGACCGGCTTCCCGAAGGGAGCCGTGCTGCGCCACATGGGCGTCGTCAACAACGCCGCGCTGTGGGCCGACCGGGTCGCGATTCCCGACGGCGCGATCCTGCTTGAGCCCGATGCCGCTGTTCCACACCGGCGGCTGCGTGATGGGCGTCCTCGGTGCGCTCGGCCGCCGCGGCACCTTGGTGCTCATGCCGGGGTTCGACCCCGGCCTGATGCTCGCGCTCATCGAGTCGGAGCGAGTGTGGTTCGCCGGTGGCGTGCCGACGATGATCGATCGCGGTGATGGAGCACCCCGATCTCTCGACGCGCGATCTGTCGTCGCTGCGCGGGATGGTCTCCGGGGGCGCACAGGTCCCGGAGGCGCTCGTGCGACGGCATCGAAGACACCCTCGGGGTCGACTTCACGATCATCTACGGCCAGACCGAGTGCTCGCCCGTCCTCACCAACACGTTCCCGACTGACACGCCCGAGGACAAGGGCCTCACCGTCGGCCCACCGCTGCCGCACACCGAGGTGCGCATCGTCGACCCCGTCACGCTCGAGACCGTGCCGGTGGGTGACGCGCGGCGAGCTCTGGGCGCGGGGCTACTTCACGATGCTCGGCTACTTCGACAAGCCCGACGGAGACGGCCGACACGCTGCGCCCGACGGCTGGCTGCGCACGGGCGACCTCGCCACGATGGACGAACGCGGCTACTGCCGCATCGTGGGCCGGCTCAAGGACATGATCATCCGCGGCGGCGAGAACCTGTTCCCCGCCGAGATCGAGGAGGTGCTCTTCCGCCATCCCGCCGTGGCCGAGGTCGCCGTCGTCGGCCTCCCCGACGAGACGTGGGGCGAGGTCGTGGCGGCGTTCCTCCGTCCCGCGCGATGCGTCGTCACCACCGTCGGTCGCCGAGCTGCGGGCCCATCTGCGCGACGCAGCTCTCACCACAGAAGACGCCGTCGCAGTGGTTCACTCGTCGACGAGCTTCCCGCTCACCGGGTCGGGCAAGGTCCAGAAGTTCGCGATCCGAGAGGCGTGGGAGAAGGGCCTCTACGACCAGTCGTCGCTCGGCGACGCGTAACGTCCGCTCATGGACCCCAAGGACAGGATCGCGGTCGTCACCGGCGCGGCCGGAGGCATCGGCAGTGCGATCGTTCGAGCCCTCGTCGGCGCGGGGGCGAGGCTCGTCGTCGCGACCGACATCGCGGCGCCGACCTCGACCGACTCGAAGGTGCTGCCACGCGCCCTCGATGTCACCGACCAAGCCGCGACCGGCGCGCTCGTCGAGGAGATCGAGTCCGGGCACGGACCGGTCGATCTCTGGTTCGCGAATGCCGGCGTCAGTGGGGGCGGTCAGTACGACGCGCCGGACTCGGCGTGGAGCAGCAGTGGCAAGTGAACGTGATGGCGCACGTCTACGCGACGCGGGCGCTGATGCCGGGGTGGCTCGCCCGCGGCGAGGGCCATCTCGTCACGACGGCGTCGATGGCGGGCATCCTCACGTCGCTGGGCGACACGGTGTACTCGGCCACGAAGCACGCCGCTGTGGGCTTCGCCGAGCTCACGGCGATCACGCTACGCCGACCGTGGCATCAAGGTGTCGTGCATCTGCCCGGGCGCCGTCGACACGCCCATGTTGCGCGGCGCACTGGGCACCGCGGACAACGCCGACAACGCCAACGCGTTCATCGGCGGAGGCGGCGTGCTCTCCGCCGACGAAGCGGCGGCGCGGGTGCTCGAGGGCGTGCGCGAGGACCGCTTCTTGATCCTCACGCATCCGGAGATGCACGAGTACATGACGCGCAAGGCCGGCGACACGGACCGTTGGATCCGCGGGATGTCACGCCTGTGGGCCCGTGCGCGCGAGATGACTCGCTAACCGAGCAGCTCGCGCACCCGCGCGCAGAAGCGATCGGGCGCGACGAGATGCAACCAGTGGCCGTGATCGGGCCAGACCTCGACGACCGCCTGCGGAATGCGTGCTTGCAACCAGTCCGCGTAGTGCGTGCCGGGATCGAGCCCGTGCACTGCGAGGTACGGAGCGCGAATCGTCGCGGCCAGGGTGTCGGCGATTCCGTCCAGGACTTCGTCGGGCGCGGAGAAGATCAAGTCCCACACGCCGAGCACGACGTCCTGTCGGGCGTGGGCGCGGTGCGTGGCCAGCTCGGCCCGGAGGTCGGCGTCGGCCATTGGGCCGATCATCGACTCGAGCACCATGCCGATCGTCTCGCTGAACGCATCGCTGCGAAGCGCAGGCTCGAGGGGACGGACGGCGGCGGCGAAGTCGCTGAACTTCATCAGCTGATCGACGTTGACGACGGCGGCGACGGGTGCTTCCGCGGCGTAGGCGGTGACGACCGCGCCGCCGAGCGAGTGCCCGATCACCGCCGGCTCGTGGAGGTCCTCCGCCTGCACGACGGCCGCGAGGTCGGCGGTCATCGCGAGCGCGCTGTAGTCGCGCGCGTCGCCGGACTCTCCGTGGCCCCGCAGGTCGAGGCTGACGCAGGTGAAGCTCGGCGCGAGGCGTTCGATCACGGGTAGCCAGTCCGACCGTCGGTCGGTCAGGCCGTGCACGAAGACGATCTGAGCCCCGTCACCGGTGCGGTCGTACGCGATCTCGACGCCATCATCGGTGGTGCAGCGCACGGTTCGATTGTTGCATGCTCACTCCGATGGCGGCCCCCGAGGTGCTCCTTCACTTCAGCGAGGATCCGACGATCACCCGCTTCGAGCCGCATGTTCCCGCGACGAACCCGACGCACGAACCCGCGGTGTGGGCGATCGACCAACAGCACGCACCGGTGTACTGGTTCCCGCGGGACTGCCCCCGTGGTTCGGTGTGGGCCAACTCGGAGGACGAACAACTCGTGCTCACCGACCTCTTTCACACCACGGCGCACCGGGTGCAGGCCACGAGGCTCGACTGGCTCGAACGAATCCGCCACGCGCAGCTGTTCGTGTACGAACTCGACCCCTCCCCGTTCACCGAGTGGCCTGCGGCCGAGGGACAGTGGACGGCGCGCGAGCCAGTGGAGCCGATCGGCGTGCGACCCGTCGGCGATCTGCTCGACCTTCATGTTGCTGCGGGCATCGAGCTCCGGTTCATGCCCGACCTCACGCGCTTCTGGGATGCCGTCGTGGTGAGCGGGCTTCCGTTCTCCGGGGTCAGGCTGCGCTTTCAGTAGTCGTCGTGGCCAACCGGTGGCACACTCGACCCATGCCTGACGACGGCGAGCTCTCGGGGTACAACCCCTTTGACCTGATGGAGTCGGAAGCCGCCCGGCTCGAGTTCTACTTCGCCTCGCTCACGGGCGACGCGTGGGACGAGCCGTCGGCGTGCGAGGGATGGTCGGTGAAGGACGTGCTGGCGCACCTCGCCGGCGGCGAGGAGTACAACCGGGCGTGTCTGACCGACTCGCTCGGCGCGATGTTCGAGCGCTACACCTCTCGCGGTGCCACCGACGTGAACTCGTTCAACGAGCTCGGCGTGAGCGATCGCAAGGATCAGCGTCCGGCCGACCTGCTCGACGAGTGGCGTCGGGAGAACGGCGAGACCCGTTCCGAGATGCGCCACCGCGACGGTGAGCAGATGCCGACTGCGGTCGGTCAGTATCCGGTGCGGTGGCAGGCGTGGCACCTCGCGTCCGAGCTCGCCACCCATGCCGACGACGTGAGCGTGCCGGTCACGCACAAGCGGGAGGAGGACGCTCGCCGCGACTGGCGCGTGCGGTTCGCCCGGTTCGCGCTGGCCGAGAGCAAGCCCGACGTCGAGGTGCAGATCGTCGACGGCGGCACGTGGGTGCGGGCCGACGGGAACGAGGCAACGCTCAGCGACGACGATCTCATCGACGCGGTCAACGCCCGCCTTCCGGCGGACCACAAGCTGAAGCCCGCTCTCCCGCGAGAAGCTCGCGTCCCTGGGTTGACGGTCGCGCCTAGTCCGCCAGGTCTCGAACCGCGACCACCTTCGTCGGGGTGAGGCGCACGAGCATCTCGGGCGGCACGGCGTTGCGGCGTCCGTACTCCTCGGCGCGGTCGGCGCCCATGTAGCGCCCGGCGATGCGCGTCGCCCACTGCAGCAGCTCATCGGGATCGGTCGACGTCTTCGTCGTGCCCGCGATCGTCACGAAGCTGAACGGCGGCCGCTCGTCGTCGACGCACAAGCTCACCCGACCGTCGCGCAGGATGGCCTTGCCCTTGATCGATCTCGCCGACGTCATGAACATCACATCGTCACCGTCGAGGTCGATCCAGACGGGCGCGACGTGAGGGCTACCGTCCACTCGGACGACGGCGAGCTTGGCGGTGTGCGCGGGGAGCGCGCTGAGAAACGACTGCCACCATCCGTCCGGCGTGCGGCTCTCGGGCATCGGTCACTCTTCGTCCGGTCGGCGCCGCCTGGGCGCCGACTCCTCGATGACGTTGCGGAACTGCTCCCAGTTGAGCCGATGGAAGTACTTCTTGGAGTTCTTCGGCCACCAGTCGACACCGCCTTTGGAGAGGTGGAGCTCGCCGAGCTTTCCCTCCTCGTCGCTCGACACGACGAACACGACGTCGACCTTGTTCACGAGCCGGGCGGTCTGCTTCATCTCGATCATGTGGATCGCCATCGGCGCACCGTACGCCCCCACTGCGATCTCCGGTAAGGAACGGGCCACCGATGGCCCGTGAATGACCTGAGAATGCGGAGGGAGATTGTCGGGGCCGGCGCACGGTACGCGATCGGTGTGTCAGCGGGACGTGTTGCGGGGGACGTCGCGGAACGGCATGTCGCGATCGACTTGCGGCTCCTTCGGCAAGCCGAGCACCTGCTCGCCGATGATGTTGCGTTGGATCTGATCAGTGCCGCCGGCGATGGAGACGGCGGGCACCGACACGATCACCTCCGCGACCACGCCGTCGAGCGCTCCGTCCTCGTAGTCGAGCATCGCCGAGGCTTCGCCGATCAGCGCGTGCGCGATCGCGGCGCCGCGTGCGACATCGCTCGCGGCCAGCTTGCCGAGTGAGCCCTCGGGGCCGGGAGGACGGCCGAGCGCCCGTTGAGCCTGCGCCCGCTGGGCGGTCCATTGGTTGGCCCGCACGAGCGAGAGCACCTCGGTGATCTGCTGGCGCACGACCGGGTCGCCGCTGCGGCCACGATCCCGGGCCGAGTCCACGAGGAGATCAGCGCGACCCGCTCGTTGCGGATACCACGAGTAGGTGGCGAAGTACGCGTCGGCCTCGGCCCGCGCCTCGCGGACGGCTCGCCCCTCAGCGGCCGCGAGGCGCGGTCGGTACATCGTGGCGAACCGCCGCTCGTGGGCGAGCGTCGTCAGCGCGGCGCGCCATCCCTCGCCCGGTTCACCGACCATCAGGTCAACGGGGATGCGAGCGTCCGTGAGGAACACCTCGTTGAACGACGCATGACGGTTCATCTGCCGCAACGGTCGTACCTCGACCCCGGCCTGATGCATCGGCAACGCGAAGTAGCTGATGCCGCGGTGCTTGGGCACGTCCCAGTCAGTCCGCGCGAGGAGCATCCCGTAGTCGGCGTGATGCGCGCTCGTGTTCCACACCTTCTGACCGTTGACGACCCACTCGTCGCCGTCGCGCTCGGCGCGGGCGGTGAGCCCGGCGAGGTCCGATCCGCTCCCAGGCTCGCTGAACAGCTGGCACCACGTGTCTTCGCCCGTGATGATGCGCCGCAACAGGCGAGTGCGCACCGCGTCGGGACCGTGCTCCAAGATCGTCGGCGCCGCGAGCCCCATGCCGCCGCCGACCGGCGCGCCTACCGCGCCGACCTCCGCGAGCTCCTCGTGGGCGATCGCATCGGCCCATGCCGGAAGGCCGCGACCGAACCACTCCTCTGGCCACGACGGGCACGCCCACCCCGAGTCAGCGAGCATCGTGCGCCACTCGACGAGCGCGAGATCCGGATCCCAATGCGCGGCGAGCCACCCTCGGAGCTCCCCGCGCACCTCCTCCGGTCCGGCCATCGAGAGGAACGTACGCGTTACCGTGAGGGTCTGCAGAAAGCGGGGGGCCGTGGACGATCGGGAGCGCAAGCAGTACGACAACGACGGCTTCGTCGTACGCGAAGGCGTGTTCTCATCGGACGAGATCGCCGAGATGATCGAGGCGTGCGAGCAGCTCGTCGACGACCTCGTCCGCGATCGGCAGGGCCGCCGCATCCACGCCGGCAGCTACGTCTTCGACCCTGATCTCACCCGCCAGACGATGATCAAGTGGGAGGGCGACAGCGACATCGTGCACGGCATCGAGCCGTTCGCCCATCTCAGCCCGGCACTCGACAAGTGGGCGCACGATCCGCGGTTCCTCGATCTCGCGGCCGACGTGCTCGGCACCGACCCGATGCTGTTCACCGAGAAGCTGAACCTGAAGCGGCCGCACCACGGCGGGGTCAACCCGATGCATCAGGACCACCCGTACTGGGTCGGCACCGCCGACGACGCCGACCGCGTGATGACGATCATGCTCATGCTCGACGATGCGACACTCGCCAACGGGTGTCTCCACGTGGTGCCCGGCAGTCACAGGTCCGGCGAGTGGTCGAAGCGCACCGACACCGACGTCTTCGGCCAGAACGAGATCGACGCCAACTCTTACTCCGACGCCGAGCTCGTGCCGCTCGAGCTGAAGGCCGGATCGTTCGTCGCGTTCGGCCCGTTCCTCGTGCACCAGTCGGCACCGAACACCTCCGACACAGAACGGCGCGCGTTGCTGTTCAGCTACCAGCCCGTGGGCTTCCGCCACATACGTGAGACCTTCCCCAAGCCGCGCCCGAAGTCGGAGCCGAAGCCGGCATGACCGACGTCGATCTGCCGCCGTTGCCGGCGGCCACGTTCGATCTCGTTCCGACCGACGATCAGGTCGCGTTCTTCGCCGAGAACGGCTACGTCTCCGTGCCTCGCATCACGACCGACGAGGAGGTGGAGTGGCTCTCGCTGGTGTACGACCTTCTGTTCGACGAGAAGGTGGGCGGGTTCAAGGGCGGCTACTTCGATCTGGCCCGGCCCTACGACGCGGAGGGCGACGATCTGCTTCCACAGGTGCTTGCGCCTGAGCACCGGTTCCCGCAGCTGCGAGACACCGTGTACGTCCGCAACGGTCGGCGCATGGCCTCCGCGCTGCTCGGCGTCGACGAGGCCTCATTGCATGGTTGGGGGCACATGATCCTGAAGCCGGCGCGCCGTGGCCACGAGACGCCCTGGCATCAAGACGAGGCGTACTGGACCCCGGATCATTCCTACGCCGCGGTCGGCGCGTGGATGCCGCTCGACGACGCGACCGTGGAGAGCGGGTGTCTGCATTTCGTGCCCGGCTCGCACCGTGGCCCGGTGCTGTCGCACCACCACATCGGCAACGATCCCGCCGTGCACGGGCTCGAGGCCGACGATCCGGACACATCGGGCGCCGTCGCGGTGCCGATCCCGGCGGGCGCGGCGACGTTCCATCACCCGCGGATGATCCACTACGCGGGTCCGAACTCGACGGGCCGAGACCGGCGGGCGTACGCCAACGAGTTCCAGCTGAAACCCGTCGCGGCGGAGATGGTCGACGAGCGCCCCTGGCTCGACGAAGGCCGCGAGGCCTGGGACGCGCGCACAATCACCCGATGAACGTCTCCAATCCGGCCTTCATCGATCCGTCGCTCGACAGCCGCGCGGTCACGTTCGAGAACCCGACCGGCGCACGCGGCGCGGGCGGCACCGCGCACGGCGGACGCAAGGGCGCGCCGAACATGCGGATCCCCGCGGGCGAGTCAGTGGTGCTCGCCGACCTCGAAGGCCCGGGCACGATCCGCCACATCTGGATGACGATCCCGCCGGCGCCGCCCGAGCGCATGCGGGCCCTGTGGATCGAGGTCTTCTACGACGGCCTGAAGGAGCCGAGCATCTCGGTGCCGTTCGTCGACTTCTTCGGGCTGCCCCACGGCCGTCCCGCCGACTACCACTCGGCGCTGATGGCCGTGCAGGAGGGCCGCGGCTTCAACAGCTATTTGCCGATGCCGTTCGAGGAGCACGTGCGCATCGTCGTGACGAACGGCGCCGAGCGCTCCATGGTCCTCTACTACCAAGTCGATTACACCGTCGAGTCGCAGCGCGAGGAGGGCATGGGCTACCTCCATGTCGGCTTCCGCCGCCAGAACCCGACGACGATGAAGGAGGACTTCGTCATCGTCGAGGGCCTCGAAGGCCCCGGCCGCTTCCTGGGATGCGCGATCGGCGTGCGGGTCATCGACGCGGGTGACTGGTACGGCGAGGGCGAGGTGAAGGTGTACCGCGACGGCGACACCGATCTCCCGACGATCTGTGGCACCGGCCTCGAGGACTACGTCGGCACCGCGTGGGGGATGGGCGCGCACAGCGCTCCGTACGGTGGCGCACCGCTGAACATCGGACCGCACCGTCCCGACCAACCCGAGTTCGTCTCGTTCTACCGGTGGCACCTGCTCGACCCGATCATGTACACGAGCGATCTCAAGGTGACGATCCAGCAGATCGGGGCGAAGTTCTTCCCGCTCGGAGGCGAGGCCCAGCTCGAGGCCTACGCGCAGACGCACCCCGTCGCGGGCGAGGGCTGGATGTACGACCCGAAGGGCCGTTACCTCGCGTGGGGCATCGCCGAACGTGTCGACGACTACTGCGCGACGTCGTACGTGTACTGCCGCTGGCCGCAGGCCGTGCCCCGGCTCGATCTCGCCGCGGCCCTCGCCGACATCGAGCGCCGCCCCTGGGAGACCCCCCATCCGATGGAGGGCATGTCCGAGGCCATCTCGACCTAGTGGACTGGTTTTCTTGGCGCCAGCGGGTCGCAGAGCCCCGCTCGCGCCAGAGAAACGGCTGGGGGTCAGCGCGATGGGGGGATGGTGCGTTCGCCGGTGATCTGGTTGACGTACACCTTCCACGGATAGTGGTCGCCCTCTTCGGGGCCGTCGACGGCGCGCAGGTGCTGGGTGAGGATCTTGCGCCACGCGTTCGTCGAGTTCGCGGTCGTCATGTGCGGCGTCTTCGAGTGATGGAACGTGACGCTGCCGCGGCTGATCGGGCACGCCACCGCGCGTGACTCGTCGGGCTCGCAGAACAGTAAGTCGCTTTGCACGTTGTCGGGTTGGCGGTGGGGGAGCACGCCGTCGGCTTGTCCGCCGTCGATGAAGTGCATGCAGCCGTTGGCCTCGTCGACGTCGTGGAACGGCATCCAGCACGTGATGCCGAGGTCGTCGAGGTTGCGTCCCCAGTAACCCTCGTCCTGGTGCCACAGCGTCGCCGCGCCCTTCATCGGCGGCTTGGCGAGGAACTGGTCGTACCAGAACTCGAGCGGGAAGCCCATGAGCGCGGAGCCGAACTCGACTGCCCACTTCCGAAACGGCGCGTCGCGCACGGCGTCGGGCCACAGCATCGTCGGGCTCGACTGGAGGATCTTGAACTCGCGCTCCTCGCGCGACTTGTCCTTCTCCCACGCCCAGTCGAACGCCAACGTCTCCTTCCGATCGATGATCTTGTCGCACAGCGCGGTGAGCGCATCGAGCTCGTCGGAATCGATGACGTCGCGGACGACGATGTAGCCGTGGGACCGGTAGAAGTCGATGTCCTCCGCGGTGGCAGCGCGATAAGTGGTGGTCGCGGTCATGTGCTCTCCCGGACGATCAGCTGCGGATGAAGCAGGACTTCGCGGGGCGCCGGCTTCGGCACGGTCCGGGCCGCGAGGAGCAGCTCGGCCGAGCGCCGGCCGATCTCGTACGTGGGCTGCGCGACGACCGTGAGGGAGGGCTGCAGCAGCTTGGCCCACGGAGCGTCGTCGAATCCGACGATCCGCATGTCGCCAGGCACCCGCACGCGCCGCTCGCGCAGCGCCTCGAGCGCGCCGAGAGTCATGAGGTTGTTCGTCACGAGGACGCCATCGGGCGGCTCGGCGAGATCGAGAAGGTCAGACATCGCCGCGTACCCGCCGGGCTCGCGGAAGTCCTGGCGGATCACCAGGGACGGATCGATGTCACGCCCCGCCTCACGCAGCGCGCGCCGGTAGCCCGCGAGACGCTCGTTCGCGGTGCTGAGTCGTTGCGGTCCGGTGATGCACGCGACGCGCATCGAGCCCGCGGCGATCAGGTGAGCCGTGGCTTCGGCCGCGCCGCGATCGTTGTCGACGAGGACACAGTCCACCTTGTGTCCACCCGGCCGCCGGTCGACGGCAACGACCGCGATGCCGGCGTCGAGCAGCGGCTCGATCCGCGATGTCCGGGTCGACGCGACGGCGATGACGACCCCCGTCATCCGTTCCGCGATCGCCACGTCGACATAGTCGGCTTCCTTGCGCACGTCCTCGTCGGAGTTGCACAACATCACGCGGAAGCCATGTTCGCGACCGCCGTCCTCGATGCCCCGCACGATCGACGTGAAGAACGGGTTCTCGATGTCGGCGACGATGACCGCCCACACGTCGGTGGCCTGTCGCCGGAGCGCCCGGGCGGGCCCGAAGGGCTGGTAGCCCAGCTCCGCGACGGCCGTTCGCACCCGCGCCGCGCGGTCCGTCGACACGTCGCGGGTGCCGTTCAGCACACGCGAGACCGTCGCGGTCGACACCTGCGCGGCCCGGGCGACGTCATCGATGGTGATCGCCCGGGTCGACACACGGCGAGCATACGAGCCGGTGCGGTAGCGTTCTGAAATCGATTTCTTGGCGTCGTCCGACATGAGTCCCGACCAGTCAGAGTCGTTCTGGCAGAACGGCTATCTGCGGATCGAGGAACCGATCACGACGCCCGACGAGCTGGCGTGGTTCCGCACGATCTACGACGACATCTTCGAGAACCCGAAGGTGCTCCGCCTCCACTTCGACGGCGAGCGCGACGACGGATCGAACGGGGTGATCGACCAGATCCTCGGGCCTGAGCTCACGATCCCCGAGATCCTGCAGACCACGTACTTCGCGAACACGCGTCGCATCGCGTGCGCCTTGCTCGAGATCGACGAATCGGAGATCACCGGCAGCGGCACGCACATGATCTTCAAGCCCGCGACCGCCGGTCGCGACACCCCGTGGCATCAAGACGAGGCCTACTGGGATCAGCCGGGCGTCACCGCGCACAGCCTCTCGGTGTGGATGCCGCTCGACGACGTCACGGTCGACAGCGGGTGCATGCAGTTCCTGCCCGGGTCGCACCGCAGCGAGATCATCGAGCACCGCAACATCGGGCTCGGCGAGCCGCTCGTGCTCGAGGCGCCTCCGGATCTGGCGGGCGTGGTCGCGTGTCCGATCCCGGCCGGCGCGGCGACGGTCCACCACTGTCGCACGATCCACTACAGCGGCCCGAACACGACCGAACGACCGCGTCAGCGCGATCAGCGCCCTCTTCCACGGTCCCGTGGAGAGGCGCGACCAGCCGCTCGAACGGACCTGGCTGCCGCTCGCGCCGAAGTTCGCCAAGAGCTGAGTCTCCGCATGGCCGACGAGCGCGTCGCCGCGCTGCTCGCCGAGGTCGGTCTCCCTTCGAGCGCCGCCGGTGCCGTGACCATCGAAGGACACGACCCGGTCTACGCGTCGCCGTTCCCGGTCGCATCTTCGGCTGCGGTCGCGCTCGGCGCAGTCGGTGCGGCCGCGGCGTTGGTGTGGCAGGAGACGACGGGCACGGCCCAATCCGTCGTCGTCGACGCCCGCCGCGCCGGTGTCTCACTGCTCAGCTTCGTGTTCCAGCAGCTGCTCGACGGGCCGACCCCGCAACGCATCGCTGACAACCCTCTGGTCGCGCTGCACGAGTGCCGCGACGGGCGGTGGGTTCACCTGCACGGCGCGTTCCCTCGCCTCGCCGAGCCGACGCGCCGAGTGCTCGGCATCTCGGACGGCGCCGATCTCGCCGCTGTGTCCGCGGCGGTGGCGAAGCGGGACGGCCAGGCGCTCGAAGACGCCCTCGCCGGAGGAGCGGGCCTGCGGCGCGATGGTGCGCACCGCGGAGGAGTGGTCGCAGCATCCGCAGGGCGCGGCCGTCGGTGCGCTCGCCCGCGTGGAGGTCGACAAGATCGGGGAATCGCCCGCGGAGCCGGTGAGCGATGCGCTCCGTCCGCTCGGCGGTGTGAGGGTGCTCGACCTCACGCGCATCCTCGCCGGCCCCACCAACGGCCGCACCCTCGCCGAGCACGGTGCCGACGTCCTGCTCGTCAACTCGCCCGCGCTCGACAACGTGCTTCCCTTCGTCATGGACACGAGTCACGGCAAGCGCTCGACGTTCCTCGATCTCGACGGCGCGGAGGATGTGGCCCGCCTGCGTGCGCTCGTTCCCGAGGCCGATGTGTTCGCGCAGGGCTATCGCAGCGGCGCGATGGAGCGCCGCGGTCTGAGCCCCCAGGAGCTCGCGGAGATCCGTCCCGGCATCGTCTACGTGACGATGAACTGCTACGGCGACGTCGGCCCGTGGCGGCAACGGCCCGGTTGGGAGCAGCTCGCGCAGTCGGTCAGCGGCATCGCCGCTGTGCAGGGCGGTGACGGGCCGCCCACGCTCATCCCGGCCGCGGCGTGCGACTACACCACGGGTTACCTCGCCGCGCTCGGCACCGATCGCGGCGTTGTGGCGGCGCAGCCACGAAGGCGGCAGCTATCACGTCCGCGCTTCGCTGTGCCAGACCGCGGGCTGGTTCGCGGGCGAGCCGCGGGTCGACCGCGAAGCGGCATCCGGATTCGGCGACGTCGAGCCGTTCCTCGTCACGACCGAGACCCCCTTTGGCGCGCTCGCGACACCTGGCGCCGGTCACGCAGATGAGCGCGACGCAGCCACGCTGGGCGCTGCCGACGACGCCGCTCGGTTCGCATGCCGCGGCGTGGATTTCCGCGAACCCGGAGGCGGTTGCGGGCAAGAAGAGGTGATGGACGAACGCACGGACGCGGAGGTGATCGCAGCGTCGCTCGCCGATGCAAGCCGCTTCTCCGAGCTGTTCGACCGTCACGCCCGGGTGATCTTTCGGTATCTCGTGCGACGCGTCGGTCCCGAGGCTGAGGATCTCCTCGGCGAGGTGTTCCGCGATCGCGTTCGAACGCCGAGAGACCTATGACCGGTGCCGGCCCGATCGCTCGACCGTGGCTGTACGGCATCGCGACCCGCCTCGTCGCTCGGCACTGGCGCGGCGAGGCTCGCCGGCTCAAGGCCATGGCGCGCTTCGCGGCGCAACGATTCGGCGGGGACGACATGGCCGAACGCGTCGCCGCCTCGACCGACGCGGTGGAGGATTGGGCCCGCGCACGGACGCCGCCACCGATCTTCCGGAGGGGGAGCGGGACACGCTCCTGCTCTATGTCTGGGAGAACCTCAGCTACCAGGAGATCGCACTTGCGCTCGATGTCCCCATCGGCACCGTGCGGTCGCGGATCAATCGTGCCCGCACCCATCTGAAGGGCATCGTGCCCGTCGCCGAGGGGAGGATGTCGTCATGAGCGACGAGCTCGAACCCCTCCGCCGGCTCCGCCCCGACAACGTCCTGCCCGACGACCCGGGCGACCCCACTGTCTTGTCGCGCCAGAAGGAGCAGCTCATGTCACTCATCGACGACCAGCCCGAGACCACCATCCGCATGCCCGATCTCTATCCCCGGCTCGCCTACGCAGACGAGTTCGCCGCGCTCGACTACCTCGTCGCGCGTGTTCGGCTTCACCGAGCTGCGTGAGGCCCGCATGGAGCACGAGTGGGATGAGCGTCACCAGATGCTGGCGTGGCTGCGCCTCGGCGACGGCATCGTGATGATCGGCCACGCCAACCACGACGTCCATCAGCATCTACGCGCCCGGTGAGCTCGGGCACACCACGGTCATGCTCCAGCTCAACGTGCACGACATCGACAGCCACTACGCGCACGCGGTCGCTGCCGGCGCCGACGTCACGATGGAGCTGCAGGACGCGTTCTACGGCGAGCGTCGCTACGAGGCCACCGACCTCGAAGGCCACCGCTGGCACTTCGGCGAGAGCCACGAGGCGATCCGCGCCCGCGGCGGCGTCGTGCCCGACGACCCCGAGGGCGGCAAGCCCAGCTGACCCACGTCTCCCCCGTCCAGGTGGTCACGCGGCGGTAACCGGCCGATTGGCACGGCGCGTCGATCGTGTCTGACGACCGCGGCACGAGCCGCGGCGCAGCGCGCCGGTAGACATTTGGCTCGTCGGCGAGTCGCACTCGATCAGCCCGTCGACGAGCCGCACTCGAACGGCAGCCCCTGGTCGGATGAGGTCAGCGGGCGAGGGTGCGCCCTCGAGTCTCCGCGCCGCGCTCATGAGGATCGCCTCGATGTCGTGATCGGTCACGGTGTC
Organism: uncultured Acidimicrobiales bacterium; assembly: GCA_963747215.1. Taxonomy (GTDB): domain Bacteria; phylum Actinomycetota; class Acidimicrobiia; order Acidimicrobiales; family DATKAS01; genus DATKAS01. The sequence goes on along the minus strand of CAVVET010000019.1, from coordinate 2,941 downwards.
CGGCACGCGGAGATCATCGCGTGCGAGACATGATGGCGGGGTGAGCTGGGACGGCGACGAGTACCAGCGGCGGTTCGACGAAGCTCGCCGCGTCGGGCGTCGACGTCCACGGCGAGGTCGACTTCGTCATGGCGTGGGCTCCTCGATCCGTGCTGGACGCCGGTTGCGGCTCTGGCCGGGCCGCCCCGACTCGCGCGCCGGGGTGTCGACGTCGTGGGCGCCGATGTCGACGAGTCGATGGTCGCGACCGCTCGCCGGTTGAACCCGAGCTGACGTGGGTCGTCACCGACCTCCGCGACCTCGACCTCGGTCGGTCGTTCGACGTCGTGCTCATGGCCGGCAACGTTCCGTTGTTCACGCCGAAGGGGACGCAGCCGGCGCTCGTCGCGGGATGCGCTCGGCACGTCGGCCCGGGCGGCGCGCTCGTCGCCGGCTTCCAGCTCGATCGGGACTACTCGGTCGACGCGTACGACGAGGACTGTGTCGCCGCCGGCCTCGAGCTCGCTGAGCGCTGGGCGACCTGGGATCGCGAGCCCTTCACGCCAACGTCGGACTACGCGGTGTCGGTGCACCGTCCGAGATCAACCTGACAGCAGCTTCCCGGCTCGCTCGATTGCGCCGAGCCCGAGGTCGGCGCTCCACCGCACCATGATCCGAGTGACGCCCCGCTCCTCCGCGTCGACGCGGCGCGTCCCGTCGAGCCGCAGCCACTCGTCGTCGAACGCCGCCTCGATCGTCACTTCGAACCCGTCATTGTCCGTCGTGCCGAGCGGCGTCGCAAGCGACGTCGATCAGGTCGACGACGCCCGGTTGCCAGTCGTGGAAGTTCACCCAGTCAGCGATCTGTCCGGCCAGTGCGGCCATCCTCGGACCGTTCCGCGGCGATCACGATCGGCGGCATCGGATCGGGCACGGCGATCGCGTCGAAGTGCTCGTCGGCGGCCCAACCGCGCGGAGGAACGTCACCGTGTCGGCGACCATCCCTCGCCTCGTCGCCGCGTCGTACACCGGCAGGCCCACCATCGAGAGCTTCCCGTGAGTAGGGCGACTCCGGGCCGGCGCCAGCGCCGAGGCCGAGCATGACCCGTCCGCCGCTGAGGTCCTGGAGCGCGGCGGTCGCGACCGCCACGTGCGCGGATGACGGGCAACCGCGTTGATCACGGCGGCCCCACACCGATGAGGGTGGTCGACGCGGCGATGCCGGCCAACACTGTCCACGAGTCGAGGACGGTGCGACCGCGGAACGCGACGGCCGAGATGTGGTCGTAGGTCCACACGGCTTCGAACCCGACGGCCTCTGCGATCTGGGCCGCTTCGACGATCATCGGCGCGCTGACGTCGATCGGGTTCAGGACGAGGTCGGTCTTCATTACCCTCGGATCATGGCCGTCGACGACGAGCTGCTCAACAAGGTCACCTGGAAGATCCCGAACGCGCTCGTGCTCGTCGGCTCGCGGGCGGGCGACGAGCGCAACGCCATGACGACGAGCTGGATCACCCAGCTCTCGATGGAGCCGGTGCTCGATCGGTGTCGGCGTCGACAACGACGCGGTCACCCATCGCCTCATCACCGACGGCGGCTCGTTCACGGTGAACCTGTGGGACGCCGAGGACACCCGGGTGTTCGTGAAGTTCTCGAAGCCGGCCACCGACGACGGCGCGACGCTCAACGGCCGCGCGGTGCGCGCCGGCGACGACCGGCGCGCCGGTGTTCGACGAGGCCATCGCGTGGATGGACTGCGCGGTGCGCCACACGCTCGACCTCGGCACGCACACGCTGTTCGTCGGTGAGGTGGTCGACGCCGGCGATCCGCGACGACGACGGCCCGCGCGGCGTCGATGAGCGACACCCGCATGAAGTACGGCGGCGTCAAGCGCCACTGAGCACGCCTACCACCGAGGTGCTCGGCGGCCACCTTCTTCGGCACGACCATCCGCCACGCGTCGATGACATCTCCTCGCATCTCCACCTCGTCGATCTCGTCGAGACGTACGACGACCCAGTTGTAGCGAAGGTCCGACTCGTTCGGCATGAGGAACTTGTCGCGGCTCGGAGGCCACCAGCGCCGCGCGCTCCTCCTTCGGGAACGCGAAGCCCATCAGCGTCTCGTCGCGCGAGAAGGCGAGCCACACGATGCGTCCGACCCGGAACTTCACCCGATCGCGGACGAACGCCTCGTAGGCGCGCGGAAGGCTGCAACGCCAGCGGCCGCACGTCGTCGATCGTGACCAACGGCTACAGCCAGTCGTCTTCCTTGAACTGCGCGGACAGCGCGAGGGAGAGCCCGAAGATCAGCAGCGAGGCGGGCCAGACGCCCCAGTGCCGAGCGAATCCGGATAGGGCACGTTCATGCCGTACCACCCCTGATGAGCGTCGGCACGGCGACGATTGGGCCCAGCTCGTCACCTTCTTCATGATCTGGTTGCTCTGGTAGTCGTGGAGGCTGACGTTGGTCTCGACGATGAGTGCTCGCCGAACCGCGCACCGCCTCAGACGAATCGGTCGGCGCGAAGGACTACCGTGGAGTAGACGTCTTGGTGGTACGGAAACAGCTCGTCGGGCACGAGGCCCTCATCGTGGCGCATGAGGGAGCTCGACGGCTTCCCGCATCGGCATCACGAGCCCCTGGAACTCATCAAGGACTTACGAGCTGCGAACCACCGCACGCGTTCGGAGCGCCTGAGAGGATGCTCCGAGAAGATCTCTTCGCTGATGTCGTCGTAGTACTCGTTGAACGCGTCGATGGGTTGGAAGTAGCCGTCGATGACGACGTCGAGCAGGCCGTACACGAGGAAGCTGACGCCGTGCTTGGACAGCGTCTTCGATCGGTCCCACCGGGCCAGCACGGGCGCAAGGTCGAAGCCCTCGTCCTTGCGCACGGTCACGAGCCATTGCGAGTTCATGAACGCGTCGATCTCGAAGCTCGACAGCTCGCCGCTC
>CAVVET010000018.1:0-26599 GCA_963747215.1 uncultured Acidimicrobiales bacterium | reverse complement strand
GCCGCAGTACACCCGCTGGGCGCACCCCTGATCAGAGCGTGATCTTGCTCCGCACGTACCGTTCACGACGACGATCGCGATCACCGCTCGATGATGGAGCCGACGACGCTGCCCCAGTCGAAGACGTTGTTCTCACCAGCCCAGCCCTACCGCGAAGATCAGCTATCCGACGATGGCGCCCAGCCAGCCGACGGCGAGAGACACGCCCGACGACCTGGGCCCCTGCCTGTTTCGGCAGACGTCGCCGGGAACACCAATCGGGGACGCACCCAGCCACGAATCCGACGAGCAGCAGCGATCACGGCGCGAGCCTATGACGTGGCCCACCGGCTCGATAGGGGTGAGCATGAACGTGCATGAGCACGCGGTCAGGGAAGCGATCCGTCTGCTTGCGATCGCCGACTCGTTGAGCGACGACGACCAGAGCGGCCATGTGGTGATGACCGCCGACGAGCTGCGCGGCCTCTTGACCGCCGCTCGGATGTAGAAGCGAGCGATCGAAGAGCGGTGCACCACGCCTTCCACGAACACGGGGCCCCGAAACACGGTCGCGCTCGACGCCACGTCGGCGAGATCGCCGCGCTGCCCGCAGTGAGGCGACACGCCACAGCCCATCTTGTGGGCATGCCCACTGCGGAGATGGGTGGCTTCCGCCAGTGCACGGATCATCGCAATCGGTGGGTGCGTGATCTCCGAAGACATGCCCACGATTCAGTGCGGACGCTGCGCGCGGAGTGGCAGGACTGAGCGCGTCGACTTAGGCCGCGAGTTGCTCCGTTTTGCTCGTCGCCAGCAGATCGTGTGGTGCTCGATGTCGTGCATGTAGCGGATGCACCGCAGAGAGTCGTGGTCGAGAGGGTCACGTTCGAACGCCGTGAAGTCGACACCGTCGAGGGCGACCGGCGCTGACCGCCGCTGTAGCTGTCGATGTTGAAGCCCATGGATCAATTCGTCGTTGTGCGACGGGGTCCGGATGACAAGCCGATGTGTCGTAGACCACATGACCCTGAGTTCGATAGACACCACGTCATGCCGTCTGGGAGACTCCGCCCGTGGAAGGAGGACCGGTGGGCCTCCCGTCTGGCGACGTCACCTTCGTGTTCTCGGACATCGAGGGTTCGACGCGCCTGTTGAAGAGACTCGGCAGCCGGTACGACGCGCTCTACGAGCGCCCGCCAAGGTCCTGCGCCGCGCCTGGCGCGGCCACGGGGGGCATGAGGTCAGCACCGAAGGCGACTCGTTCTTCGTCGTGTTCACCAACCCCGCCGACGCCATCACCGCGTGCGCCGAGGGTCAGCGGCTGTTGGCCGTGGAGCCATGGCCTGACGACGGGGTCGTGCGAGTGCGGATGGGCATTCACAGCGGCCTGGCTTCCCCGCGAAACGGTGACTACCTGGCCCTCGCGGTGAACCGAGCCAGCGCGTCTCCGATGCCGCGCACGGCGGGCAGGTGCTCGTCTCCGAGGAGTCAGCGGTCTCGGTCGAGGACGCACCCGAGATCAGCGTCGTGCCGGCCGGAAGGTTCCGCCTTCGCGACTTCGACAACCCCGTCCAGCTCTTCCAGCTCCGCGCACCGCACATCGATCCGTCGATCACCGCGGTGCGGGCCATACCGGCCGAAGGCCACAACCTTGTACGCCCCGCGACCTCCTATCTCGAGCGAGAGGAAGTGGTCGGTGCAGCCGCCGCGCTCGCGCCGGGACGTGTGGTCACGCTGGCCGGGCCCGGCGGAGTGGGCAAGACGCGCATCGCAGTCGAAGTTGGCATCCAGGTCGCGCCCGCGTGGGTTGACGGCGTGTGGCTCGTGGACCTGTCGGAAGTGGAGGACCCGGTCCTGGTCGCGAACGCGATTGCGGACGCCGTCGGCGTCCACGGTGAGCCCGCGGAACGGTGATCGATGGGCGGATGTCATCGGGCACCTTCGGTCCCGCTCCGCGCTCGTCGTCCTCGACAACGCCGAGCGTCACCTCGACGCATGCGCCACGCTCGCTTCGGAGCTTGTCACCGCGTGTCCCGCTGTGGGCGTGCTCGCGACCAGCCGACGTCCGCTCGGTACGGAGGAGAGATCGTGGTGCGGGTGTCACCACTCCCCACTCCCATCGCCACACAGCTCTTCTGGAGCGCGCGGAGGCGGCGCGCGCCGGATTCGCTCTCGACGCCGAATCCACACTGGTGGTCAACGACATCTGCGAGCGGCTGGACGGACTGCCGCTGGCGATCGAGATTGCCGCGGCGCGTGTCGGCGTGCTCGAGGTGCGCGAGATCCTGGAAGGCCTCGACGACCGGCTCCGGTTGCTTCGAAGCCGCGATCGCAGTCTCCCTGAGCGACAGCGTTCGATGACTGCACTCCTCGAGTGGAGCTACCGCCTGCTCGACGCCGACGAGCAGGCGGCGCTCCGTCGCCTCTCCGTGTTCGGCGGCGGCTTCACGTTGGCCGCCGCGGCGATAGCGGTCGCCGACGAAGGGCTCGACGCCGACGACGTGCCCGAGCTGGTCTGGGCGCTCGTCGACCACTCGCTGCTCGTCGCGGATATCGCAGCGAACGGTACGCGGTACCGCTTCCTCGAGACGCTGCAGCACTACCCGCGGAGTCTGCTCGACGTTCAGGAATCCACGAGCGACGTCGCGTGCCGTCTGACGAGATGGTTGCTCGATCGGCTCGGTCCTTGGCACACGCTCGACCGAACCTGGATCGGCGACATGGGCCTCGAGCTGACCAACTTGCGTGGGCTGATCCCACTGGTCGCCGTGGTGAGCCGGAGCTCGCCCAGCAGCTCGCATGCTCGATAGGGAGGTACCACTACTCACCCCAGGGGCTAGGGGGAGTGGAGGAGATGCGGCTGTACGTCGACGAGCTCACTTCGGCCTCTCCGACCCGAGTGGCCATGCTGACGACGCTGGGTGATCTTGAGTTACGCACTGCCAACATCAAGGCGGCGGAGGAAGCAGTCGACATTGCAGAACGCCTGCGCGCCACGGTGGCGTCCCTCTTCGGGACGAAGTGTGCGTCGAGCGGACGAGCGGCGAGATCGTGGTTCGCGTCGGTGACCTCGGCCGCGCCATCGCGATCGCCGAGGGCGCGCTCGACCGCAACTTGTCGACGAGGTCGCGCGGTCGGATGCTCAATCTGATGGGTCTCGCGCTTGCTGGGGCGGGCGATCTCGAGGAGGCGCTGTGAGGTCTTCGAGGAGGAGTCTCGACTTGCTCATCGTCGACGGCCACGAGGGCGTCATGAGCATGGCGCACTCGAACATCGCGGAGGCCGCGCTCCGGCTCGAACAGTTCGCGGTCGCGGCGCGGCATCAGCGAGCGAGCCTCGAACTGGGACTTGCGCTCGGACAGCGCGTTCTCGTCGCCTACTCGATCCTCGTTGCTGCCCGCATCGCCGCTCGCGGCGGCGGATGGCGTGACGCGGTGCAGCTGCAGATCTCTGCGGTCGAGATGCTCGAGGCGAGTAGTCACCGCTTGTACGAGTCGGATCAACGCCTTGGCGAAGAGCTGCTCGCCGGTGCGAGCGAGGTGCTCGGGGACGTGGCGTTCGAGGATGCGGTCGCGAACAGGAAGGCAGCTGACAACGGTCGATGCTGTCGCGATGGCAGAGCAGGTTCTGTCATCGGTTCCGGCGCGCAGCGCCGGTGATCCCCGAACCGCGATCTGACCAAGTCCGCTTACCGTGAAATGAAAGGCGGGTCGACATGACGTTCATCGAGGGTGGAGGAAAGGGAGGGCCCGCAGGCGGCTACCGCGGCCGGGGTGCGTTTGTCAACGGCGTGATCCACGTTCGCGAGCGGACAAGGGCCAACTCGACAGCGTGCTGGACTCGCTCGGACTCCCGAGCTCTGAGGATTTCGGAGCCGAGCCCTGGTGGAGCGTGACTGTGCCTGCGGGTGAGGAGCGATATTGGGTCCAGCGAGTTCGCGACGAAGGGCTACCGGCGGAGGTCAATGCGGTCCTCTTCCTGCACTCCCTGACGCCCGATCCGTTCATCGCGAGCCCGTTCATCGCGAGCCCGTTCATCGCGAGCCCGTTCATTGCCAGTCCGTTCATTGCCAGTCCGTTCATCGCGAGCCCGTTCATCGTGAGTCCGTTCATCGCGAGTCCGTTCATCGCCAGCGACTATGGGGTTCCGTTCGCTGCCAACCCGACATACGGGAACCCCATCCCCGTCTCGGCCTATGCGACGGGTGGCGTTCGTCCGAGCGCGGCACGGGTGGCTCGGGAACCTCACTGGTGTCAGACCCTGTCCGAGAGTCCTGCGCGAGTCGTCGTCATCGATACGGGGATGGCGGGCCGAGACAACTTCGGAAACGACTTCTCGAACCAGCTCCTGAGCGCATCCCCGTTCAACCTTCCGTTTGGACCCGACGTGCCAGATGTCAACGGCGATGGCTTCCTTGATCCAGTCGCGGGACACGGCACGTTCATCGTGGGCATCGTCGAGTTGCTCGGGCGTCCGGCCGCATTGGACTCGAGGAGCCCGGTACCGCCGTTCGGCTATCTGTCCGTCGAGACCGTCACGCCCATCCTCAAGGGACTCGCTGAGAACCCGGCGAACCCGTCGACCCGGCCGGACAACTCGAACCTCATCATCAACATGTCGTTCGGCAGCACCCTGGACTCGGATATGCAGTGCTTGGCCGAGTTCGTCGCCAAGGTGCAGGTGACGGGTGCCGTTGTCGTGGCATCCGCCGGCAACGACGCGTCCTACCGTCCTGTCTATCCAGCCGCCCTTCCCGACGTCGTCAGTGTCGGCGGGCTCGGTGCGTACGGGCCTGCAGGCTTCACGAACTACGGCAATTGGGTGCGGGCCTGCGCGCCCGTGGTCGATGTCGTGAACTGCTTCTTCAACTCGTTCAACGGTGACATGCCGCAGCTTGATGCGATGGGGGACCCGGACCAGTTCGAGGGGTGGGCCGTCTGGAGTGGCACGTCGTTCGCGGCACCGGCAGTGGTCGCCGGCGTTGTGTCGAGAGATGGTCGACTGCGGCTGCAACGTGAAGGAGGCGGTCGAGCATGTGATCGACAATCCGTCGCGACATCGTGTTCTGGGGCTCGGCACCGTGATCAATCTGGCACTCGGCCCGGTCGAGGACTACGACGCCGCTTTCGCGAAGGCACCAGCGAGGAAAGCGCAACCGAAGAAGGCCGCAGCGAAGAAGAAGGTGCCACCGAAGAAGGTGCCGCCGAAGAAGGTGCCGCCGAAGAAGGTGCCGCCGAAGAAGGCGCCGCCGGCGAAGAAGGCCCCGGCGAAGAAGGCCCCGGCGAAGAAGGCCCCGGCGAAGAAGGCCCCGGCGAAGAAGGCCCCGGCGAAGAAGGCCGCGACTCGGCGGCGCTGATCGCGTCACAGCTCCCTCCTAAAGATAGGTCGGAGGGGGTTCGATGACCATCGACTACGGCCCGCAGCACGTGGCCGACCTGCCATTCACCGCGCGCATGCGGTTTCACCAGAGCTGGTACCGGGCGACCGTGCTCGGTGTCGGCTATGGCACGGGCCCGCAGGCGCATCACCGCGGCCGGTTCGGCAACATGCTCGACGCCGAGGCGGGTGCCAAGGGGCTCAACTTCCTCACGCCTGCGACGTTCGAGGTGGCGCGCCACCGCATCGCGGAGGGTCCCGGCGTCGAGACCTTTCGCTGCCTGCACAACATGCTCTCGAGCCAGCCGATGTGCTTCAACCTGTTCGGGCCGCTCGTGCACGACCGTGCGCTGGCGACCCGGGTGATGCAGGCTGCGCTCCCCGACGAGGTAGGCGAGGTCCTCGACGTGCGGATCGAGTACGCGCCGAGTCCGAAGGCGGAGTACCTGAACGACCGCACGTCGTTCGATGCGTTCGTCTCCTACGTGCGGCCCGGCGGGGAGCCCGCCTTCCTCGGCATCGAGACGAAGCTCACCGACTCGTTCTCGGAGCATGAGTACGACGGTCCCGTCTATCGGCGCTTCACGGAGTGCGATCCGTCGCTCTGGCACCGCGACGCTTGGCCGCACCTCGCCAAACGCCAGCTGGAACCAGCTGTGGCGCAACCACCTGCTCGTCGAGTCGCTCTGCCGTCATAAGAGCCCAGCGCACGGCACGCGTGGGCGGCTGGTGCTCGTGCATCATCCCGCCGACGCCGCGATCTCGCCGGTTGTCGACCAGTACCGCGCGTTCCTCACGACGCCCGCCGACACGTTTCGTGCGTGGCCGCTCGATTGGCTCGTCGACGCATGGGACGCAGTCGCCGAGCACGAAGCCGAGCGCCGCTGGCTTGCCGACTTCCGACTCCGGTACCTCCGCCTCGCCTCGAGCGACGAAGCGTGGGCGAATCGCTAGTACCAGATCGCCTGGGCGTTCCCGTTCTCGCCGACACTCACGCCCTCGCCGCGCGCGAGTCGACCGGTCGACCACGCCACGGCGCACGCGTCGAGCAGGTCGTCCCGTCCGGCTCCGGTCACCCGTGCCGGCGGCTGATCCTGTGCTCGATGAGCGCCCGGCGCCGGATGGCCTCACCTTCTCGCGAGCGCTTCGACTTGACCACGACGCGACCGCCATCGCGCGGAACGCCGCCTCGGGAAAGACCTCGTAGACGGGAGAAGGGGCGCCGGCGAACCACGCTTCGACCTCGGCGATCTTGGGCACCAGATGCCAGGTCTGCTTCGAGATGCCCTTGCCGCACCGTCCGCGTGAGATGCGCAGCGCCTCGTCGTAGGTCTTCGCGGCGAGGACGTCGCGGACCGGGGCGTTGAACACTCGGCTCCCGCACGGTGCGATCAACCTCCGCGCCGCGGCGTCGCACGGACGGTCGGTCTCCTCGTTCAGATGGATCGGGATGTCGATGCCGATCGCTGCGACCGGTCCGGCTGCGACTGCCAGCGCGCCGATCGATGCCGCGAACATCGGTACTCGGCGCCTCGTCGTCCTCGAGCACCACGCCGACCCATCCGCCGCGACACCCGTCGACCCCGAGCACCCTCACGGTCGGTCGGCTCATCCGGCTTTCGCGGCCTCGGCCTCGAGCTCGGCGACGATCTCGGCCAGCTCACGCGCCAACGCCGCCGCAGGCTCCTTGGTCATCCGGGTGGTGAAGACCGTCGAGAGCTCTCGGTAGTACCACGCCTGCTTCGACGCGCCGGCGTTGAACCGGTCCCACACCTTCGGCCCGATCGTTCGGGCATCGTCGACCGTGGCCCGCGCGTTCTGCACCTTGTCGGCGCACGACACGAGCAGAGCGTCCTTCTTGGCGGTGCGCAGGTGCGTGAGGTAGGCAACCTTGCGCTTCTTCCACTTGTCCTTCTTCTTCGGATCGTTGGTGAGGCTGTCCGAGCAGTCGCGGACGATCCGGGCGACCTTTGGACCGAACTTCTTGCGGATCTCCCGCAGGCGCGCTCGCCCGCCGTGATCCTCCGCCACGTCGTGCAGCAGTGCCGCGGCCGCCTGCGACGTCGGATCCGCCGTGCTCGAGCACGAGTGAGGCGACGGCGAGAAGGTGCGCGAGCACCGGGATCTCGGTCGTCTTGCGCACGTCCTCGTGGTGCCAATCAGCCGCGTACGCGAACGTGCCGCTCAAGAGCTTGTAGTTCCGCGGTGCAGCCATGCCGAACGTCTAGCAGGGTGAACGCCGGGCGACGGTCATCGTTCTCGAGCGTCGAGCTCGGCGGTCAGCTTCTTCGGGGCGATCACCCGGTAAGCGTCCTCGAGGATCTCCGCCATCTCGTCCCAGTCGATGTCGACGTCGAGGCGGACGCCCAGCCACCCTCGCCCGCCGACATACGGAGGCTTGAAGAATCGGTCGGGCTCGGCTTCGACCACCTCGCCTTGCACTCCGGGCGGCGCCGCGCACCACAGGTGCGGGAAGTGGTTGTGATGGTGGCCGTCCTCCATGAGCATCACGAACGTCGACTTGCCCCGCACGAACCAGCTGGGCGCCCCGTGACTGGGCCGCTCGGTCACTTCCGGGAACGACTTGCAGATCTTGCGGACGTTGCCGAGCAGGTCGACGCGCTTCGGGCTCACCCCACCACGTTTCCACGGTTCCCGCGGTCCACGACACGTGAGGCTCCCGCGGGCATATCGTCCGCGCATGCCGGCACCGTTGAGCACCTCGCACTGGATCCCCGATGGCAGCGGCACGCCGCTCCGGCCGGACATCACGGTTGGCAGCGCGCTCCGCCAGGTCGCGGCAGACGTCCCCGATCGCATCGCCCTCGTCGAGGGGTTGCCCGACCCGGCGGCCCGCCGAAGGTGGACGTACGCCGAGCTCCTGCATGACGCGGAGCGATGCGCCGCTGCTCTGCTCACGCGGTTCGAGCCGGGTGAGCACATCGGCGTCTGGGCGCACAACCTTCCGGAATGGGTCGTGCTCGAGTACGGCGCCGCGCTCGCCGGCCTCACGCTCGTCACGGTGAACCCGTCGTTTCAGCCGGCCGAAGTCGCGTACGTGCTCGGGCAGTCGAAGTCGGTCGGTGTGTTCCTTGTGCCCGAGGTTCGGGGCAACCCGCTCGCGGCGCACATCGAGACCGTGCGCGGTGACCTGCCCGAGCTTCGAGAGGTACTGCGCCTCGACCAGCTCGGTGAGCTCTCCGCCGCCGCGCCCACCGGCCGTCCGCTGCCGGAGGTCGGCCCGAACGACCCGGTGCAGATCCAGTACACGAGCGGCACGACCGGCTTCCCGAAGGGAGCCGTGCTGCATCACATGGGCGTGGTGAACAACGCCGCTCTGTGGGCCGAGCGGGTCGCGCTTCCCGACGGCGAGACCTACTTGAGCCCGATGCCGCTGTTCCACACGGGCGGATGCGTGATGGGAGTCCTCGGTGCGCTCGGCCGTCGCGGGACCTTGGTGCTCATGCCGGGTTTCGACCCCGCCCTGATGCTCGCCCTCGCCGAATCGGAGCGAGCGGGTTTCATAGGTGGCGTGCCCACGATGATCATCGCGGCGATGCAGCATCCCGACCTGTCGACGTGCGACCTGTCGTCGGTGCGCGGGATGGTCTCGGGGGGCGCACTGGTACCGGAGGCCTTGGTGCGCAGCATCGAAGACACCCTCGGGGTGGACTTCACGATCATCTACGGCCAGACCGAGTGCTCACCCGTCCTCACCAACACGTTCCCGACTGACACGCCCGAAGACAAGGGACAGACCGTGGGCCCCCCTCTGCCGCACACCGAGGTGCGCATCGTCGACCCGGTGTCGCTCGAGACCGTCCCGGTCGGTGAGCGCGGCGAGCTCTGGGCCCGTGGCTACTTCACGATGATCGAGTACTTCGACAAGCCCGCCGAGACCGCGGACACGCTGTTGCCCGACGGCTGGCTGCGCACGGGCGACCTCGCGACGATGGACGAACGCGGCTACTGCCGCATCGTCGGACGGTTGAAGGACATGATCATCCGGGGCGGCGAGAACCTGTTTCCCGCCGAGATCGAAGAGGTGCTCTTCCGGCATCCCGCGGTGGCCGAGGTCGCCGTGGTCGGCCTCCCCGACGAGAAGTGGGGCGAGATCGTGGCGGCGTTCCTTCGTCCCGCCGATGCGTCGGCGCCGCCGAACGTCACCGAGCTGCGTGCGTACCTGCGAGAGCAACTCTCACCACAGAAGACCCCGTCGAAGTGGTTCCTCGTCGACGAGTTCCCGCTCACCGGTTCGGGGAAGGTCCAGAAGTTCGCGATCCGAGAGGCGTGGGAGAAAGGCCTCTACGACCAGTCGTCGCTCGGCGACGCGTAACGTCCGCTCATGGACCCCAAAGGCAGGATCGCGGTCGTCACCGGCGCGGCCGGAGGCATCGGCAGTGCGATCGTCCGAGCCCTCGTCGGCGCCGGGGCGAGGCTCGTCGTCGCGACCGACCTCGTGGCGCCGACCTCGACCGACTCGAAGGTGCTGCCCGCGCCCTCGATGTCACCGACCAAGCCGCGACCAGCGCGCTCGTCGAGGAGATCGAGTCCGACACGGGCCGGTCGATCTCTGGTTCGCGAATGCCGGCGTCAGCGGCGGCGGTCGGTACGACGCGCCGGACTCGACCTGGACTCACCAGTGGCAAGTGAACGTGATGGCCCACGTGTATGCGACCCGGGCGCTGCATGCCGGGATGGCTCGCGCGCGGCGAAGGGCATCTCGTCACGACGGCGTCGATGGCCGGCATCCTGACGTCGCTGGGCGACTCGGTGTACGCAGCGACGAAGCACGCGGCCGTCGGTTTCGCCGAGCTCACCGCGATCACGTACGCCGATCGTGGCATCAAGGTCTCATGCATCTGCCCCGGCGCGGTCGACACGCCGATGTTGCGCGGCGCGGTCGGCAACGCTGACAACGCCAGCGCGTTCATCGGCGGAGGCGGTGTGCTCTCCGCCGACGAAGGGCGGCGCGGGTGCTCGAAGGAGTGCGCGAGGACCGCTTCTTGATCCTCACCCATCCCGAGATGCACGAGTACATGGCGCGGAAGGCCGGTGACCCGGACCGTTGGATCCGGGGATGTCACGCTTGTGGGGCGTGCGCGCGAGACGACCCGCTAGACGAACAACTCGCGCACCCGCCGCGCAGAAGCGATCCGGCGCGACGAGATGCAGCCAGTGACCGTGGTCGGGCCACACCTCGACGACCGCCTGCGGAATGCGTGCTTGCAACCACTCCGGGTAGTGCGGGCCGGGATCGAGCCCGTGCACTGCGAGGTAGGGGAAGCGCGAATCGTCGCGGCCAGGGTGTCGGCGATTCCGTCCAGGACTTCGTCGGGCGCGGAGAAGATCAAGTCCCGCACTCCCAGCACGACGTCCTGCCGGGCGTGGGCGCGGTGTGTGGCGAGCTGGTCGCGGAGGTCGGCATCGGCCATGGGGCCGACCATCGACTCCAGCACCATCCCGATCGTCTCGCCGAACGCTTCGCTGCGAAGCGCAGGCTCGAGCGGGCGGACGGCGGCGGCGAAGTCGCTGAACTTCATCAGCTGATCGACGTTGACGACGGCGGCGACGGGTGCTTCCGCGGCGTAGGCGGTGACGACCGCGCCGCCGAGCGAGTGCCCGATCACCGCCGGCTCGTGGAGGTCCTCCGCCCGCACGACGGCCGCGAGGTCGGCGGTCATCGCGAGCGCGGCCCTAGTCGGGCCGCGTCGCCGGACTCTCCGTGGCCCCGCAGGTCGAGGGTGATGCAGGTGAAGTTCGGCGCGAGGCGCTCGATCACGGGCAGCCAGTCCGACCGTCGGTCGGTCAGGCCGTGCACGAAGACGATCGGAGCCCCCTCACCGGTGCGGTCGTAGGAGATCTCGACGTCGTCGTCGGTTGTGCAGCGCACGGCGTGAGTGTTGCATGCTCACTCCGATGGCGGCTCGGGGAGTGCTCCTCCACTTCAGTGAGGACCCGACGATCACCCGCTTCGAGCCGCACATCCCGGCGACGAATCCCACACACGAGCCCGCGGTGTGGGCGATCGACGAGCAGCACGCGCCGGTGTACTGGTTTCCCCGCGACTGCCCTCGTGGCTCGGTGTGGGCGAGCTCCGAGTCCGAACGCCTGGTGCTCTCCGACCTCTTTCACACCACGGCGCGCCGGGTGCAGGCCACGAGACTCGACTGGCTCGAGCGGATCCGCCGCACCCAGCTGTTCGTGTACGAGCTCGACCCCACCCCGTTCACCGAATGGCCTGCGGCCCAGGGACAGTGGACGGCAGCGCGCGAGCCGGTGGAGCCGATCGGCGTGCGACCCGTCGGTGATCTCCTCGACCTCCACGTGGACGCGGAAATCGAGCTTCGGTTCGTGCCCGACCTCACGCGCTTCTGGGACGTCGTGGTCGCGAGCGGGCTTCCGTTCTCCGGGGTGCGGCTGCGCTTCCAGTAGTCCTCGCGGCCGTCCGGTGGCACACTCGACCCATGCCTGACGACGGCGAGCTTGCCAGCTACAACCCTTTCGACCTCATGGAATCCGAGGCCGCTCGGCTCGAGTTCTACTTTGCTTCCCTCACCGGCGACGCGTGGGACGAGCCGTCGGCGTGCGAGGGATGGTCGGTGAAGGACGTGCTGGCGCATCTCGCCGGGGGCGAGGAGTACAACCGGGCGTGTCTCACCGATTCCATCGGCGTGATGTTCGAGCGCTACACGTCTCGCGGTGCCACCGACGTGCATTCGTTCAATGCGCTCGGCGTGAGTGATCGCAAGGATCAGCGTCCGGCCGACTTGCTCGACGAGTGGCGCCGCGAGAACGGCGAGACCCGTGCGGAGATGCGACACCGCGACGGCGAGCAGATGCCGACTGCGGTCGGTCAGTATCCAGTGCGGTGGCAGGCGTGGCACCTCGCGTCCGAGCTCGCCACCCATGCCGACGACGTGAGCGTGCCGGTCACCCACAAGCGGGAGGAGGACGCTCGCCGCGACTGGCGCGTGCGGTTCGCCCGCTTCGCGCTGGCGGAGAGCGAGCCCGACGTCGAGGTGCAGGTCGTCACCGGCGGCACGTGGGTGCGGGCCGACGGGAACGAGACAACGCTCAGCGACGACGACCTGATCGACGCGGTCAACGGCCGCCTGCCTGCAGACCACAAGCTGAACCCCACGCTCCGCGAGAAGCTGGCGTCACTGGGTTAGACAGCACTCGGTGGGAATGGAGGACCCGGGGTGGGGCAGCAGTTGGCGCCTCTTGATCCCGTTCGCTGTCCTGCGACGAAGCGAGCGATCGACTCGGTCGCCGCTTGCGACCCTTCGAGTCATGTTCGTCGCGTACGTCGTGTCCGTGGTGCTCTTTGGGGTCGTGCTCGTCTTTGTGGTCCCGCCAGGGAATGACGAGGCATCCCTGAACTGGGTCGCTGTCCTGATCGTCGCCGGGGTCGGGCTCGTAGGTCTTGTGGGAGTGAAGCTGCTCGAGAGGCCTCTCGATTGCACTGACGATCAAACGTTGATGGCGGCCTACCAGACCCGATTCTTCGTCCGGATCGCTGGTACGGAGAGCGGCGCGCTCGCGGGGTTCATCACGGCGCTCGTCGTTCACGACGCGGTGGCGTACCTTCCGGGGCTCGCACTGACGACGATCGGTCTCTGGTGGGCAGCTCCGACAGCTCGCCAGCTGGCGGCCGATCAGGAAGCGTTGAACACGGCGGGGTGTCCCCGTCCTCTCCTGGCAGCGCTGACGGTCGCGCCTAGTCCGCCAGGTCTCGAACCGCGACCACCTTCGTCGGGCTGAGGCGCACGAGCATCTCGGGCGGCACGGCGTTGCGCCGTCCGTACTCCTCGGCCTCGTTGGCGCCCATGTACCGCCCGGCGATCCGTGTCGCCCACTGCAGCAGCTCATCGGGATCGATCGAGGTCTTTGTCGTGCCCGCGATCGTCACGAAGCTGAACGGCGGACGCTCGTCGTCGACGCACAAGCTCGCACGCGCCCGTCGCGCAGGATGGCCTTGCCCTTGATCGAGCGGGCCGACGTCATGAACATCACGTCGTCACCGTCGAGGTCGATCCAGACCGGAGCCACGTGAGGGCTTCCGTCCCGTCGGACCACGGCGAGCTTGGCGGTGTGCGCGGGGAGCACGCTGAGGAACGACTGCCACCATCCGTCCGGCACGCGTGTCTCCGGCACGGTCACTCTTCGTCGGGCCGGCGCCGCTTGGGCGCGGACTCCTCGATGAAGTTGCGGAACTGCTCCCAATTCAGGCGGTGGAAGTACTTCTTGGAGTTCTTCGGCCACCAGTCGACCCCACCCTTGGACAGGTGGAGCTCGCCGAGCTTGCCTTCCTCGTCGCTCGACACGACGAACACGACGTCCACCTTGTTCACGAGCCGGGCCGTCTGCTGCATCTCGATCGTGTGAATCGCCATCCGCGCACCGTACGCCCCCTCCTGCGATCTCTGGTAGATAACGCGTCATCGATGACGCGTTCTCTCCCTGAGAATGCGGATGGAGATCGATGTGTCAGCGGGCCGTGTTGCGGGGGAGCGTCGCGGAACGGCATGTCGCGATCGACCTGCGGCTCCTTCGGCAAGCCGAGCACTTGCTCGCCGATGATGTTGCGTTGGATCTCGTCGGTGCCGCCGGCGATGGAGACGGCGCGGCACCGACACGATCACCTCCGCGACCACGCCGTCGAGCGGCGTCCGTCCTCGTAGTCGAGCATCCCCGAGGCTTCGCCGATCAGCGCGTGCGCGATCGGCGGCGCCGCGTGCGACATCGCTCGCGGCCAGCTTGCCGAGCGAGCCCTCCGGGCCGGGCGGCGTCCGAGGGCCCGTTGCGGCCTGGCCCGCTGGGCGGTCCATTGGTTGGCCCGCACCAGCGAGAGCACCTCGGTGATCTGCTGGCGCACGACCGGGTCGTCGACACGTCCCCGATCCCGGGCCGAATCGATCGAGGCAGATCGGCCGTCCCGCTCGTTGCGGATACCACGAGTAGGTGCGCGAAGTACGCGTCGGCCTCGGCCCGCGCTTCCCGAACGGCTCGCCCCTCGACTCCGGGAAGCCGCGGACGGTGCATCGTCGCGAACCGCCGCTCGTGGGCGAGCGTCGTCGAGCGGCCGCGCCATCCCTCGCCGGGTTCACCGACCATCAGGTCGACGGGGATGCGAGCGTCCGTGAGGAACACCTCGTTGAACGACGCATGGCGGTTCATCTGCCGCAGCGGTCGTACCTCGACCCCGGCCTGATGCATCGGCGAGCGCGAAGTAGCGTGATGCCGCGGTGCTTGGGCACGTCCCAGTCGGTGCGGGCGAGAAGCATCCCGTAGTCGGCGTGATGCGCGCTCGTGTTCCACACCTTCTGCCCGTTGACGACCCATTCGTCGCCGTCGAGCTCGGCGCGCGTCGTCAGCCCGGCGAGATCGGATCCGCTGCCGGGCTCGCTGAACAGCTGACACCACATGTCCTCGCCCGTGATGATCGGCCGCAACAGGCGGCGCACGCAGCGCGTCGGGGCCGTGCTCCAAGATCGTCGGCGCGGCGAGCGCCATGCCACCGCCGACAGGCGGTCCGACCCCACCGGCCTCGGAGATTTCCTCGTGCACGATCCCGTCGGCCCACGCCGGCAGCCCGCGACCGAACCACTCCTTCGGCCATGACGGGCACGCCCACCCTGAGTCGGCGAGCAGGGTGCGCCATTCGACGAGGGCAAGGTCAGGATCCCAGTGGTCGGCGAGCCACCGTCGGAGCTCGGCGCGCACCTCGTCCTGTTGGGACATCGCGACGAACGTACGCGGTAGCGTGACGCCCTGCAGGAAATCGTTTTCCGCGACGTCGAGCCTGGGATTTCGTAGCGGGGGGACCATGGACGATCGGGAGCGCCAGCAGTACGAGAACGACGGCTTCGTCGTGCGCGAAGCCGTGTTCTCACCAGACGAGATCGCCGAGATGATCGAGGCGTGCGAGCAGCTCGTCGACGACCTCGTCCGTGATCGGCAGGGCCGCCGCATCCACGCCGGCAGCTACGTCTTCGACCCTGACCTCACCCGCCAGACGATGATCAAGTGGGAGGGCGACAGCGACATCGTCCACGGCATCGAGCCCTTCGCCCACCTGAGCCCGGCACTCGACAAGTGGGCCAACGACCCCGGTTCCTCGACCTCGCGTCCGACGTGCTCGGCACCGACGCGATGCTCTTCACCGAGAAGCTGAACCTGAAGCGGCCCCACCACGGCGGGGTCAACCCGATGCATCAGGACCACCCGTACTGGGTCGGCACCGCCGACGACGCCGACCGCGTGATGACGATCATGCTCATGCTCGACGACGCGACGCTCGCCAATGGGTGTCTCCATGTGGTGCCCGGCAGTCACAGGTCCGGCGAGTGGTCGAAGCGCACCGACACCGACGTCTTCGGCCAGAACGAGATCGACGCGAACTCCTACTCCGACGCCGAGCTCGTGCCGCTCGAGCTGAAGGCCGGATCGTTCGTCGCGTTCGGCCCGTTCCTCGTGCACCAGTCGGCGCCGAACACCTCTGACACCGAACGGCGCGCGTTGCTGTACAGCTACCAGCCCGTGGGCTTTCGCCACATGCGTGAGACCTTCCCCAAGCCGCGCCCGAAGTCGGAGCCGAAGCCGGAGCCGAAGCCGGCATGACCGCCGTCGATCTGCCGCCGCTGCCGGCGGCCACGTTCGATCTCGTTCCGACCGACGAGCAGGTCGCGTTCTTCGCCGAGAACGGATACCTCTCCGTGCCTCGCATCACCACCGACGAGGAGGTGGAGTGGCTCTCGTTGGTCTACGACCTCCTGTTCGACGCGAAGGTCGGCGGGTTCGAGGGCGGCTACTTCGATCTGGCCCGGCCGTACGGACGCGGAGGGCGACGACCTGCTTCCGCAGGTGCTCGCGCCTGAGCACCGGTTCCCGCGGCTGCGAGACACCGTGTACATCCGCAACGGCCGTCGCATGGCCTCCGCGCTGCTCGGCGTCGACGAGGCCTCATTGCATGGTTGGGGGCACATGATCCTGAAGCCGGCGCGTCGCGGCCACGAGACACCCTGGCACCAGGACGAGGCGTACTGGACCCCGGATCATTCGTACGCCGCGGTCGGCGCGTGGATGCCTCTCGATCGACGCGACGGTGGAGAGCGGGTGTCTGCATTTCGTGCCCGGTTCGCACCGTGGCCCGGTGTTGTCGCACCACCACATCGGGAACGATCCCGCGGTGCACGGGCTCGAGGCCGACGATCCGGACACGTCGGGCGCAGTCGCCGTGCCGATCCCGGCGGGCGCGGCGACGTTCCATCACCCACGGATGATCCACTACGCGGGTCCGAACTCGACGGGCCGAGACCGGCGGGCGTACGCCAACGAGTTCCAGCTGAAACCCGTCGCGGCGGAGATGGTCGACGAGCGGCCCTGGCTCGACGAAGGTCGCGAGGCCTGGGCACCGCGCACAATCACTCGATGAACGTCTCGAATCCGGCCTTCATCGATCCGACGCTCGACGGCCCGGCGCGGTCTCGTTCGAGAACCCGACTGGTGCGACAGCGGCGCGGGCGGCACGGCGCACGGCGGACGCAAGGGCGCGCCGAACATGCGCATCCCCGCGGGCGAGCGGTGGTGCTCGCCGACCTCGAAGGCCCGGGCACGATCCGCCACTTCTGGATGACGATCCCGCCGGCGCCGCCGGAGCGCATGCGGGCGCTGTGGATCGAGGTCTTCTACGACGGCGCCGACGAGCCGAGCGTCTCGGTGCCGTGTCGTCGACTTCTTCGGTCTGCCCCACGGCCGTCCCGGTCCGACTACCACTCCGCGCTGATGGCCGTGCACGAGGGCCGGGGCTTCAACAGCTACGTGCCGATGCCGTTCCGCGAGCACGTGCGCGTCGAGGTGACGAACGGCGGCCGCAGCGCGTCCACGATCCTCTACTACCAGGTCGACTACACCGTCGAGACCGAGCTGCCCGAGGACATCGGCTACCTCCATGTCGGCTTCCGCCGCCAGAACCCGACGACGATGAGCGAGGACTTCGTCATCGCCGACGGTCTCGAGGGCCCGGGTCGCTTCCTCGGGATGCAACGTCGGCGTGCGGGTCATCGACGCGGGTGACTGGTACGGCGAGGGCGAGGTGAAGGTGTACCGCGACGGCGACGACGAGCTTCCCGACGATCTGTGGCACCGGTCTCGAGGACTACGTCGGCACCGCGTGGGGCATGGGCGCGCACAGCGCTCCGTACGGCGGCGCACCGCTCGAAGCGATAGGAGCCGGAGCGCCGCCGACCGCAACCCGACTTCGTCTGCTTCTACCGGTGGCACCTGCTCGACCCGATCATGTTCACCAGCGACCTGCGGGTGACGATCCAGCAGATCGGGGCGATGTTCTTCCCGCTCGGGGGCGAGGCCGCTGCTCGAGGCCTACGAGAAGACGAACCCCGTCGCGGGCGAGGGCTGGATGCACGACCCGATGGGTCGGCACCTACGCGTGGGGCATCGCCGAGCGTGTCGACGACTACTGCGCGACGGCGTACGTCTACTGCCGCCGGCCGCAGGCGGTGCCCCGGCTCGACCTCGCCGCGGCCCTCGCCGACATCGAGCGCCGCCCCTGGGAGATCCCGCACTCGATGGAAGGCATGTCCGACGCCATCTCGACCTAGTGGACTGGTTTTCTTGGCGCCAGCGGGTCACAGACCGCTCTCGCGCCAAGAGAAACGGCTCGGGGTCAGCGCGATGGGGGCGATCGTGCGCTCGCCGGTGAACTGGTTCACGTAGACCTTCCACGGGTAGTGCTCGCCCTCACCCGCGGCCGCCGACCGCGCGCAGGTGCTGGGTGAGGATGCGGCGCCACGCGTCCGTCGTGTTGGCGGTCGTCATGTGCGGAGTCTTGCCGTGATGGAACGTGACGCCGCCGAGCTTCAGCGGGCAGGCGACGCGGCGCGACTCGTCGGGCTCGCACAACAGCAGGTCGCTCTGCACGTTTTCGGGCCGATGGTGCTCGATCACGCCCGGCTTGTGGCCACCGTCGATGAAGTGCATGCAGCCGTTCGACGGGTCGACGTCGTGGAACGGCATCCAGCACGTGATGCCGCGCTCGTCGAGGTTGCGACCCCAGTAGCCCTCGTCCTGGTGCCACGGCGTCGGCGCGCTCTTGCCGGGCGGCTTGGCGAGGAACTGGTCGTACCAGAACTCGAGCGGGCGGCGCATCAGCGCGCGAGCCGAACTCGATCGCCCACGTGCGGAACGGCGCGTCGTTCAACTCGGGGAAGTAGCAGCGTCGGGCTCGACTGCAGGATCTTGAACTCGCGCTCGTCGCGCGACTTGCCCTTCTCCCACGCCCAGTCGAACGCCAACTCGTCCTTCCGCTCGATGATCTCGTCGCACCGCGCTCCGAGCGCGACGAGCTCGTCGGGGTCGATGACGTCGCGGACGACGATGTAGCCGTGGGTCCGGTAGAAGTCGATGTCCTCCGCGGTGGCGGCGCGATAGGTGGTGGTCGCGGTCATGTGCTCTCCCGGACGATCAGCTGCGGATGAAGCAGGACTTCGCGGGGCGACGGCTTCGGCACGGTCTGCGCCGCGAGGAGCAGCTCGGCCGAGCGGCGGCCGATCTCGTACGTGGGCTGCGCCACGACGGTGAGGGAGGGCTGCAGCAGCTTGGCCCACGGAGCGTCGTCGAATCCGACGATCCGCATGTCGTCGGGCACCCGCACGTGCCGCTCTCGCAGCGCCTCGAGCGCGCCGAGGGTCATGAGGTTGTTCGTGACGAGGACGCCATCCGGCGGCTCGGGGAGATCGAGCAGCTCACACATCGCCTTGTATCCGCCGGGCTCGCGGAAGTCCTGGCGGATGACCAGGGACGGATCGATGTCGCGCCCCGCCTCGCGCAGCGTGCGCCGGTAGCCCGCGAGCCGCTCGTTCGCGGTGCTGAGTCGTTGCGGTCCGGTGATGCACGCGACGCGTGTCGAGCCAGCGGCGATGAGGTGAGCCGTGGCTTCGGCCGCGCCCGCTCGTTGTCGACCAGGACACAGTCCACCTTGAGCCCGCCCGGCCTCCGGTCGACGGCGACGACCGCGATGCCCGCGTCGAGCAGGGGCTCGATCCGGGATGTCCGGGTCGACGCGACGGCGATGACGACCCCCGTCATCCGTTCCGCGATCGCCACGTCGACGTAGTCGGCTTCCTTGCGCACGTCCTCGTCGGAGTTGCACAACATCACTCGGAAGCCATGCTCGCGGCCGCCGTCCTCGATGCCCCGCACGATCGACGTGAAGAACGGGTTCTCGATGTCGGCGACGATGACCGCCCACACGTCAGTGGCCTGTCGCCGGAGCGCCCGGGCCGGCCCGAAGGGCTGGTAGCCGAGCTCCGCGACGGCAGTGCGCAGCTGCGCCGGCCCGGTCCGTCGACACGTCGCGGGTGCCGTTCAGCACGCGCGAGACCGTCGCGGTCGACACCTGCGCGGCCCGGGCGACATCGTCGATGGTGATCGCCCGGGTCGACACACGGCGAGCATAGGAGCCGGTGCGGTAGCGTTCTGAAATCGATTTCTTGGCGTCGTCCGACGTAGTCCCGATCAGTCAGAGTCGTTCTGGCAGAGCGGCTATCTGCGGATCGAGGAGCCGATCACGACGCCCGACGAGCTGGCGTGGTCCCGCACGATCTACGACGACATCTTCGAGAACCCGAAGGTGCTCCGGCTCCACTTCGACGGCGAGCGCGACAACAGGATCGAACGGGGTGATCGACCAGATCATCGGGCCTGAGCTCACGATCCCCGAGATCCTGCAAACCACGTACTTCGCGAACGTGTGTCGCATCGCGTGCGCCTTGCTCGAGATCGACGAATCTGAGATCACCGGCAGCGGCACGCACATGATCTTCAAGCCCGCGACCGCCGGTCGCGACACGCCGTGGCATCAAGACGAGGCCTACTGGGATCAGCCGGGCGTCACCGCGCACAGCCTCTCGGTGTGGATGCCGCTCGACGACGTCACGGTCGACAGCGGTTGCATGCAGTTCCTGCCCGGGTCGCACCGCAGTGAGATCATCGAGCACCGCAACATCGGGCTCGGTGAGCCGCTCGTGCTCGAGGCGCCTCCGGATCTGTCGGGCGCGGTCGCGTGCCCGATCCCGGCTGGCGCGGCGACGGTGCACCACTGCCGCACGATCCACGTACAGCGGCCCGAACACGAGCGAACGGCCGCGTCGCTGATCAGCGCCCTCTTCCACGGCCCGGTGGAGAGGCGCGACGAGCCGCTCGACCGCACTTGGCTGCCGCTCGCGCCGAAGTTCGCCAAGAGCTGAGCCTTCGCATGGCCGACGAGCGCGTCGCCGTGCTGCTCGCCGAGATCGGACTCCCTTCGAGCGCCGCCCGCGCTGTGACCATCGAAGGACACGAACCGGTCTACGCATCGCCGTTCCCGGTCGCATCTTCGGCTGCGGTCGCGCTCGGCGCCGTGGGTGCGGCCGCGGCGTTGGTGTGGCAGGAAACGACGGGCACGGCCCAATCTGTCGTCGTCGACGCCCGCCGCGCCGGTGCCTCATTGCTCAGCTTCGTGTTCCAGCAGCTCCTCGACGGGCCGACGCCTGCAACGCATCGCTGACAACCCTCTGGTCGCGCTGCACCGAGCGCCGTGACGGGCGGTGGGTCCACCTCCACGGCGCGTTCCCTCGTCTCGCCGAGCCGACGCGCCGAGTGCCGGCATCTCGGACGGCGCCGACCTCGCCGCGGTGTCCGCGGCGGTGGCGAAGCGGGACGGCCAGGCGCTCGAGGACGCCCTCGCGGAGGAGGGCGCCTGCGGCGAAATGGTGCGCACCGCGGAGGAGTGGTCGCAGCATCCGCAGGGCGTGGCCGTCGGCGCGCTCGCCCGCGTGGAGGTCGACAAGATCGGGGAATCGCCCGCGGAGCCGATGAGCGATGGACTCCGTCCGCTCGGCGGTGTGAGGGTGCTCGACCTCACGCGCATCCTCGCCGGCCCCACCAACGGTCGCACCCTCGCCGAGCACGGTGCCGACGTCCTGCTCGTCAACTCGCCCGCGCTTCGACAACGTGCTTCCCTTCGTCATGGACACGAGTCATGGCAAGCGCTCGACGTTCCTCGATCTCGACGGCGTTGAGGATGTGGCCCGCCTGCGTGCTCTCATCCGCGAGGCCGATGTGTTCGCGCAGGGGCTATCGCAGTGGCCGCGATGAAACGTCGCGGTCTGAGCCCCCATGAGCTCGCGGAGATCCGTCCCGGCATCGTCTACGTGACGATGAACTGCTACGGGGACGTCGGCCCATGGCGGCAACGGCCCGGTTGGGAGCAGCTCGTGCAGTCGGTCAGCGGCATCGCCGAAGGCAGGGCGGTGACGGGCCGCCCACCCTCATCCCTGCCCGCGGCGTGTGACTACACCACGGGCTACCTCGCCGCGCTCGGCACCATCGTGGCGTTGTGGCGGCGCAGCCACGAGGGCGGCAGCTATCACGTCCGCGCGCTCGCTCTGTCAGACCGCAGGCTGGTTTGTGGGCGAGCCGCGGGTCACCGCGAAGCGGCATCCGGATTCGGCGACGTCGAGCCGTTCCTCGTCACGACCGAGACGGCCTTTGGCGCGCTGCGACACCTGGCGCCGGTCACGCAGATCGAGCCGGCGGCGCAGCCACGCTGGGCGCTGCCGACGACGCCGCTCGGTTCGCATGCCGCTGAGTGGATCGCCGCGAACCCGGAGGCGGTTGCGGGCAAGAAGAGGTGATGGACGACGCACGGACGCGGAGGTGATCGCAGCGTCGCTCGACGGATGCTGGTCGCTTCTCTGAGCTGTTCGATCGTCACGCCCGGGCTGATCACCGGTATCTCGTGCGGCGGTTGGGGCCCGACAGCCGAAGAGCTGGTCGGCGACGTGTTCCGCATCGCGTTCGAACGTCGCGCGACACTACGACCTGCCGACCGTTGCTCGACCGTGGCTCTACGGCATCGCCACCCGCCTCGTCGCGAGGCACCGGCGCGGCGAGCGCGACGGCTACGGCCATCGCACGGTTTGCGGCGCAGCGATTCCGTCGGTACGACGTGGCCGAACGGGTGCACGCCGCCTCGATCGACGCCGCGGAGGTCTGGCCCCGCGTCGTGAAGCCGTCACCGATTTCCGGAGCGCGAACGGGACACGCTGATGCTCACGTCTGGGAGGACCTCGCTACCAGGAGATCGCACGACGCGCTCGATGTCCCCATCGGCACCGTGCGGTCACGGTTCAACCACGCGCGGACGGCTCGCGAACTCGCGGCGGCCAGCGGCAACAAGGACTCGTGCCCGTCGCCGCACGCCTCCTGGAGGATGCCGTCATGAGCGACGAGCTCGATACCCCTCCGGCGACTCCGCCCTGACACGTCCAGCCCGACGATCCGGGCGATCCGACGGTCTTCTCGCGACAAAGGAGCAGTCATGTCCACGCATCGACGACCGCCCGCGACCACCATCCTCGCACGCCGGACCTCTATCCCCGACTCGCCTACGCGACGAGTTCGCGGCAGTCGACTACCTGACGCGCGTGTTCAGTTCACCGAGACTGCGTGAGGCCCGCATGGAGTACGACGGGAGAGCTTCTCCAGATGCTGGCTTCGCATGGGCTCGGCGGGGATGGTGATGATCGGCCGCGCCAACCCCGACATCCACCTCATCCACAGCCCGCTCGAAGTCGGTCTCACCACGGTGATGATGAACGTCTACGTGCACGACATCGACGCCACTACGAACACGCCGTCGCCGAGGGCGCGAACGTCACCATGGAACTCCAGGACGCGTTCTACGGCGAGCGTCGTTACGAGGCCACCGATCCCGAGGGCCACCGCTGGCACTTCGGTGAGCGCGACGAGGCATCCGTGCCCGCGGCGGCACGTCCCCGACGACCCGCAGGGCGGCAAGCCCGAGCGACCCCCCGGCGTTCCCCACCCGCCTCGGCGTTTCCCGCGCGAGTAACCGGCCAGATTGGCCGGGCGGATTCAACCGGTGGTCGCAAGGAGCTCGGCGAGCCGTTCTGATGGTTTCATGAATTCGAGTCGTCTTGCGGGGCCGGTTGTTGAGGCTGCGGGCGATGGCGTCGAGGTCGGCTTGCGGTGAGTGCGACAGGTCGGTGCCCTTGGGCAAGTACTGGCGCAGCAGCCCGTTGGTGTTCTCGTTGCGAGCCGCGCTGCCAGGGGCTGTGGGGGTCGCAGAAGTAGACCGGGATGCCGGTGTCGATGGTGAAGCTGGCGTGCTCGGCCATCTCCTTGCCCTGGTCCCAGGTGATGGTGCGGCGCAGCTCGCCGGGCAGCGTGGTGATCGCTCGGCGCATCGGCAGCGTCGACGCTGGTCGGCGTCCTGTGCCGTCGGGCAGGTGCAGCAGCAGCACGTAGCGGGTGGTCCGCTCGACCAGGGTGCCGACCGCGACCGGCCGTTCTTCGCCGATGATGCAGGTCGCCTTCCCAGTGGCCGGGCACGGCCCGGTCATCGGCCTCGGCGGGCCGTTCGCTGATCATGACCATGTCGGGGATGCTGCCCCGGGTCTCGACCGGCCCTGGGGCGGCGCTTGGCTCGCCCGGTGCGCAGGCAGCGGGCGAGCTCGCGGCGCAGCTCACCGCGGCCCTGCACGAACAGCGACTGGTAGATCGTCTCGTGGCTCACCCGCATCATCGGATCGTCCGGGAACTCGATCCGCAACCGGCGCGACGATCTCCTCCGGTGACCACCACTGCGTCGAGCCACTCGCTCACCTGCGGCGGCCAGCGCGGGGCACGCGAGCTTCGCGGGCTTCGGCCGCCGGGCCTGCTCGAAGGCGCGGTCGTGCGCCCGCCACGCGCGATAGCCGTCACGGCCGCCGTTGGCGGCCACCTCCCGTGACACCGTCGAGGTCGACCGGCCGATCCGGCGGGCGATCAGCCTGAACGACTCGCCACGGCCCAAGCCCAGACTGATCTCTTCCCGCTCAGGCAACGTCAACCGCGTCCGGCCCCCACACCAGCCCCTCGATGGTTTCTCCCGACTTCCCTCTCCGGAGAGCGACATGCGACACCGTGCCCGGCGAACAGCCGATCTCACGAGCGACCGCGCACCGACATGCCCCGCAACCGCAACCGTCGAATCGTCTGCCGTTGCTCCACGCTCAGATCAGCCGCCAACGCCACAACCTCCCGATCGAGACAGACAGGTGCTACCTGCCTCGCCGAGCGTTGCGCTCACCCCTTGAATCCGCCCCGGTTACTTGAGCAGGAAGCTCCGGAGGTCGGGTTAGGGGAGGGTGCGCTCGGTCTCGTACCAGCGGCGGAGGCGCCGCAAGGCGGCGGTGAACGTGCCGTCGGCGATGCGGGCGTCGATCGTGCCCTCGTCGCATCGATCGCTGCGCACCACTGCGGTCACGAACCGAACGGCGTCGCACACCGGCGCGGCGTTCTAGCGTGGCCGGGTCGCCGGTACCGCTCGACTCCGTCCCACGACCGCCAGTCGGACGGCACGATCGCTCCCATGTCGGAGAGCGCCTGCACGACACGGTCGGTCGCGAGGCCGTCGTCGTCGACGGCCTCGATCAACGCACTCCACCGCGTCCTGGGGCGCGCTCATGAGGATCGCTTCGATGTCGTGATCGGTCACGGTGTCCGGCACGCGGAGATCCATCGCTGCGAGACATGATGGCGGGGTGAGCTGGGACGGCGACGAGTACCAGCGGCGGTTCGACGACCTCGCCGCGTCGGGCGTCGACGTCCACGGCGAGGTCGACTTCGTGATGGCCTGGGCGCCTCGATCCGTGCTGGACGCCGGTTGTGGCTCTGGCCGGGCCGCCCGCCGAGCTCGCGGTGCGGGCGTGGACGTCGTGGGCGCCGATGTCGACGAGTCGATGGTCGCGACCGCTCGCCGGTTGAACCCCGAGCTGACCTGGATTGTCACCGATCTTCGCGACCTCGACGTCGGCCGGTCCTTCGACGTCGTGCTCATGGCCGGCAACGTGCCGTTGTTCACTCCGGAGGAAACGCGGCCGGCGCTGGTCGCGGGATGCGCGCGGCATGTCGACGCGGGTGGCGCGCTCGTCGCCGGCTTCCAGCTCGATCGGGGGTACTCGGTCACACGACCAGGACTGCGTGGCCGCTGGCCTCGACCTGGCGGAGCGCTGGGCGACCTGGGATCGCCAGCCCTTCACGCCGACGTCGGACTATGCGGTGTCGGTGCACCGTCCCGCGGTCGGCCTGCCAGCGCTCTCCCGGCTCGCTCGATCGCGCCGAGCCCGAGGTCGGCGCTCCAACGCGCCATGATCCGGGTGACACCACGTTCCTCCACGTCGACGCGGCGCGGCCCGTCGAGCCGCAGCCACTCGTCGTCGAACGCCGCCTCGATCGTCACTTCGAACCCGTCGTTGCCCGTGACCCGCGTGGCGTCGCACGCGACGTCGATCAGGTCGACCACGCCCGGTTGCCAGTCGTGGAAGTTCAGCCCAGTCGGCGATCTGTCCGGCGAGTGCGGCCATCTTCGGGCCGTTCGCGGCGATCACGATCGGCGGGAGCGGATCGGGCACGGCGATCGCGTCGAAGTGCTCGTCGCCGGCCCAGAGCGCACGGAGGAACGTCACCGTGTCGGCGACCATCCCTCGCCTTGTCGCCGCGTCGTACACCGGCGAGTCCCACCATGGCGAGCTCTCGTGAGTACGGCGACTCCGGGCCGGCGCCGGCGCCGAGGCCGAGCATGACCCGTCCGCCGCTCAGGTCTTGGAGCCGCGGCGGTCGCGACCGCCACATGCGCGGGATGACGGGTAGTCGCGTTGACCACGAGCGGCCCCACGCCGATGCGGGTGGTCGCGGACCATGGCCCTCGACGATGAGCTGCTGAACAAGGTCACCTGGAAGATCCCGAACGCACTTGCGCTCGTCGGCTCCCGCGCCGGCGACGAGCGCAACGCGATGACGACCAGCTGGATCACGCAGCTCTCGATGGCACCGGTACTCATCGGCGTCGGCGTCGACAACGACGCGGTCACTCACCGGCTGATCTCGGAGGGTGGCTCCTTCACGGTGAATCTGTGGGATGCCGAGGACACACGCGTGTTCGTGAAGTTCTCGAAGCCGGCAGCTGACGACGGCGCGACGTTGAACGGCCGTGCTGTACGCGCCGCGACCACCGGCGCGCCCGTGTTCGAGGAGGCCATCGCCTGGCTGGATTGCGCCGTGCGCCACCGGCTCGACCTGGGATCGCACACGCTGTTCGTCGGCGAGGTGGTCGACGCGTTCATCCGGACGACGCGGCGCGATCAGCCTCGATGAACGACACCCGCATGAAGTA
>CAVVET010000017.1:0-104071 GCA_963747215.1 uncultured Acidimicrobiales bacterium | reverse complement strand
CCGCTTCCGATAGACCTCTTTTGAGGCCGGTGGAACTCCCGTGAGCACTTCGATGTTGTCGTCGCCGTAACCGCGCAGATAGAGCGGCTTTCCGTTCAAGAGCAGCACATTCCCTTGAGTCGTGATCTCCCGAATGCCAAATCGCTGTTCGACGCGGTCGCACTCCCGATTGCCGCACCTCAGTACCAGTTGTGCGGTATGTAGTGAAGGACTCTCTGGCGACCAGAGAGCGGCGTCAACCATGGCCTCGGCCATGGGTACCTCAATCTCCACGGAGCTCGTTTGGCCCGGCTGAACTCGGAAGTCAGCCGTTTGTGAATACGTTCGCTGCTCCTTACCACTGGACAAGACGACACCGAGATTCGCGTCGAACGAATTCCCCGTCCCCTGACTCTGGACCCCAATCTTGAATTTGACGATCTTCGATTGGAACTGCGTAGTGATCTGAACCCCGTCGATCCACGTCTGTTCCTTCGCTTCGAGTTCGACTCCGCCATGCATTCCACCCCAGCTGGCAATGTAGTTGAACATTCCCGCCGGCTCGGTGGGAGTCTGCTTGTCGGGTGATTCGGAGATGGCCGGACCCGGATTAGCCACTCGAACCGCAATCATGTTTTCTGCGCCAAAGCGAACCGCGTGAGTGATGTCAAACTCAAAGGGAGCGCTGAACCCGTCATGCTCGCCGATGCGTGTCCCGTTGACGAAAACCGTTGCCCGGCGCGACACGCCCCCAAAGCGCAGGGAAACAACTTTGCCTTTCCAATCCGCGGAAACGTTGACGGCTCGGCGATACCAGGCATTGCCCACATAGTGATTCTTGAGAATGCCTGCTCTCTCACCAAAACCTTGCGCCTGCCAACAGCTCGGCACCTGAATCGAATCTGAGAACGCAGTGTTCCCTGCTTGCCAGCCACCCGCTTCACCTTCGCTACGAGGATCGAGCCGAAATTGCCACTGACCGTTTAAGTCGATGCGGGCACGCTCGGCGGTGAAACCGGATGTTGCGCCGGCGAGTATTGCAAATATCAGGGCGGCGAGGGCTTTCAGCGAAACCTTTTTTGGACGAGGCATTGTGTTCATCTCTTGGTAACGGCCCCTTTGTTCGCGCGGCAGAACCTCCCTGAAGTCCCCCCCTTGTCCAAGGGGGACGAAAACCTTAGACCCTGTAGCGCGGACCTGCGTCTTCTTGCGGTCCGCGGCTTTTTGCCGAATCGAACGTGCCGTTTCGACAGCGGACGGTGCTCTCACCGTCGCATTCTCGCTGAGAACTGCAAAATTAGAGCAGCCTACGTCGCCTCGAACACAACTGCCGCAGACCCGCTGAAATGCGCGGGTGCTGCGCTACACAAACCTGCACGGAATCAACAGCAGTAGGGTGTGTTCTGTTTTCGGGAACGCACCATTGAACGGATTTCTCTCGCTGCGTCGAACAGCATGACGCACCCTACTGGTACACTATCTTTCTCTTCGTTTCCCTGCGAGTTCCTCTTTTCGCAGTCCTTCCCCCTCATCGATCAGGTAATGCTGGTTGGCCGCGACACTTTTGAATTCTTGTGTCTTTCCTCCAGGCCAAAGCACCCTTACGACATCCGCTTTCTCCACACGTCCCAATCCGAAATGAGCACGCGGGTCGCTGGCGGAATAGATTCCAACGGTTCTTTTGATCTCCCACGTTTGCTCCGTCGTGCCAGTCACGACCGTGATCCGAGCACCGATACCATCTCGATTGGATTTTTTCCCGTTCATCTTGAACATCAGCCAATGATTGCTTTCGGCCTGGTCGTTCCGCAGAAGCTGTGGAGAGTCATCCATGTTGGAGATCAGCAGGTCGATATCGCCGTCATTGTCTACGTCGGCAAAGGCCACACCCCGGCTCGACTTCGCAGTCTGAATTCCGGTCCCAGCGCGGTTGGAAACATCCAGAAACGTTCCATCCTTCTGGTTCAGGAAAAATGTTCCCGGCTGTTCATACTTTTCCCGAAACTCACTGTCCTTGAGGAACGGGTAAACATGACCGTTGGAATGGTAAATATCCTTCCATCCGTCATTGTTGAAATCCGCAAAGCGAGTGCCCCAGCCAACCAATAATCCGTACGACTTTCGAAGTTGAGCCTTCAACGTTGCGTCTTCCCAAACCAGGTTTCCTTCGTTGTGATACAGCGTGCTGTAATCGCTGGCGAAATGGGTGGCAAAGACATCCATACGGCCATCGTTGTCGTAGTCCGCTACGTCCACGCCCATGCTGGCTTGCTCGCGACCGTCTCCGCTCAGCGCCAATCCGCTGATCATCCCTTTCTCCTCAAAAGTTCCATCCCCTCGATTGAGGTACAGGTAGTTTGGTTCGGCGTCGTTGGCGACGTACAAATCGAGATCATGATCATTATCCATGTCGGCCCAGATGACGCCCAGCCCGGGAAGAGGTTTCTTCTCGACGACACCCGCCTTTTCAGAAACGTCGGTGAAAGTGCCGTCTCCATTGTTGTGGTAGAGAACATCAGCCGCGCCCGGAATTCCTTTTGGGCCGCAGATTGTGGGTTTGCCCAGGTAGAAACAAAACTTTCCGGAACCGGGCGCGGGCAACTGGTTGAAATTCATGTCCAGATAGTTGCATAGATACAGGTCCAGATATCCGTCTCCGTCATAGTCACCAAACGCGGCCGACGTTCCCCATCGAGTATCTCCCACACCCGCTTTCTCGCTGACATCGGTGAACGTGCCGTCACCGTTGTTGCGATAGAGAACATTCGGCCCAAGGTTCGTAAGATAGATGTCTGCGAACCCGTCGTTATCATAGTCAGCCACCGCAACGCCCATCCCCCAACCACGACCGCCTTTCAGACCAGATTTCGCGGTGACCTCTTCAAACGTTCCGTTTCGATTGTTACGGTAGAGCACCGGCCCTGGATTGCTTCCCTGCTTGAATCGTTCCAGAGTCGAGCCTTGCACCAGCAGAACGTCCATCCAGCCGTCGTTGTCAAAATCGAGAAACGCCGCTCCCCCGCCCTTCGCTTCGAAGATGTAGTTCTTTACGTTGGGGTCCCCGTTGAGATGACGAAACTTGATGCCAGAGGTGGGAGTGATATCGATGAATTGGGGAGTTGACGCTCTCTCGTTGGAAAGGACGAGCAGTGCCGGTACCAGGCCAAAGAGCACGGCGATAAGATACCGAATCATGAGTGCAATCAGATTTGAGTGACTCTACACCAACTCCGTCACAGGTTCGCCGGTGTGGTCATCTTCGGAGTTGGCAATTTTGACGGGCCGGCCAATCGGGTGCATGTACTCTTTGTGCCAGTCGATTCCAAACGCCTTGTACACCGTCGCGAAAAGATCGCCGATAGTGACACGGCGGCCCGTCGGTGCGATACGCGCCGCGTTCGTCGCTGGCGCCAATCACCTGCCCGCCACGGATGCCGCCGCCTCCCAGAGCCATCGACCAGCAATGCGACCAATGATCGCGGCCGCGTTCGGATTGTGATGCGGTGTGCGCCCGAATTCGCCGATGGCCAGCACCACGGTCGATTCCAGCAGCC
Organism: uncultured Acidimicrobiales bacterium; assembly: GCA_963747215.1. Lineage (GTDB taxonomy): Bacteria > Actinomycetota > Acidimicrobiia > Acidimicrobiales > DATKAS01 > DATKAS01. Next base: position 100,538 of record CAVVET010000017.1, on the reverse strand, counting down.
CGCGCTGATCCAGATCGTCGAGCAGCGCTGCCAGCGTCTGATCGAGCGTCGGCACGAGTTGATCGCGATGCAGCCGATCATTATCGCTGTGCGTATCCCACGCATTGAAGTTGTAACCCGCCGCCGTCACGAAGCGGCTGCCTGCCTCCACCAGCCGGCGGGCCAGCAGTGCGCTTTGCCCGAACCCGTTGCGCCCGTAAGCGTCCTTGCTCTTGTCAGACTCTTTCGACAAATCGAACGCATCCCGCACCGCAGGCGACAAAATCATGTTCTGCGCTTGCTGCGTGAACGCATCGCCATTCGCCTGCTCGGCGATGTGAGCCTTTTGCCGATAATGCCGGTCAACCAGTTGCAGAAAGGAGCGACGGTCTTGCAGCCGTTCCAGAGTCATCGATTTCGGCAGGCTGAGATCGGGCAGTTTGAAGTCCTTGCTGTTCGGGTCCGGAACAACCAGCGGATCGTATTCAGCTCCCAGAAAGGCCGATTTGAAATACTCCTCGTACTGTCGTTGGGACTCCCACTGCGGCGTGAGAATGTGCGGCGGCACGTCGTTCCGTCCGCCCATTTCCTTGGTGATGATGGATCCGAAGCTGGGGAAACTCCATCGCGGGATTTGGCCGATGCCCGGTCATGGCGTAGTAGCTCGCTTGCGGATGGTCGTTCTCTTCGGTGTACATGGTCCGAATGAGCGACAGCTTGTCCATCCGTTTGGCGACACGCGGCAGCAGCTCCGACACTTGGATCCCGGCAACATTGGTTGAGATGGACCGGAAAGGGCTGTTGGCCTTGGGGTCCCAGGTATCCATCTGGCTGGGTCCGCCTTCCAGCCAGAGCAGTATGCAGGCCTGCGCTTTCGCTTTGGACTTCGGCTTCTCCGTTGTGGCGGCCATCGCCTGATTGAGCCGTAGAAACTGCGCCAGGTTGATACCAAGCAAACTCAAGGAGCCGACACGCAGAAAGTCGCGCCGTCGCAGGTTGTCGGCGTTGCACGCTAAACATCCGGTGTCTCTCATAGGTTTTCTCCGTCATCCCCTGTCGGCCTTCCGCAAATGCAGTGAAGCGTGAGTGTAGGACACCGACCAACCCTCCTGTAGTCCCCCCTCGTCCAAGGAGGGACGAACCCGCCGGAAGCTTTCACTGTGCAAAGTAAACAACCTGCGGTAGTCATCTGTTGTCGTGCCTCATTGTCCGACCGACTTCTTCCCTTGGGCGCGCAGCAGCGCCACCCCTCTGCTGAACCCTCGATTCAGAGCGTCCCCCCTTGGACAAGGGGGGACTACAGGGGGGTTTTGGATGCTCCAACACTCTTCTCGCAATCGAATCCAACACTGCGCTTAACTGCTCGAACACTTCGACGTTTCGAAAACGAAGAAAGTCAATTCCGAAGGATTTGATAAATGTTTCACGATCCTTGTCTCTCGCCTGGGCTCCACTCTGAAAATGACTGTCTCCGTCGAGCTCAATGGCAAGTCTGAGTTCCGCGCAGTAGAAGTCAACGACGTAAGTACCCACACTGTACTGTCTGCGAAACTTGTAGCCCAGTAATTGTCGCCGGCGCAGCTTCGACCAGAGGACAGATTCAGCGCTCGGCATTTCGGCTCGCAGCGATTGACGAAGTGCCTTTTCCGAGTTGCGAGTGTAAATGTGGGGCACCGATTAAAACCCCCCTGAAGTCCCCCCTTGTCCAAGGGGGGACGCTGCTGATTCCCCGTTCGAGCATCATCCCTCTGAATGCATCAAGTCATGAGCTCCTAAATCCCTCGCTTACCCTCTCAGTCCTCAAATCAGGACTAGCCTTCCGCCCAAACCGTCCCCCCTTGGACAAGGGGGGACTTCAGGGGGGTTTTGGAAGCTACCGACGCCCCTATTCAATGATTCATAAACTCCTGCGAGTTGAGCAGCGCCCAGCAGAAGTCTTCCACCACCTGGCGGCGGGACTTCTTCGAGCTCATCTCGGAACGCATGGCGGTTTCGATCGAGGACTTCTCGTCTTCGGTCGGGAAACGGGAGAGTGCGCTGAGATAGAACTCTTCGATCACCTGACGTTCCGAAGCATTTGCTGCCAACAGCCGGTCAATGCGGCCGCCCGGGGCCGCGAGCTTGTCGGTATAGGTGGTGCCTGCCAGCCGGTGCAGCGCCTGCCTCAAGCTGGGCTTTGAGTTTCGTTCTGGTACCATCTGCCGCGTCGGCCGATTGCACACATCCAGGAATTGCGATGGGTACATATCGGGTTCCTTCAGTTGAATTGCCCGCGTTCCAACCGGCGCTTGCCCGTTGCCAGCACGAAAAATCTCCGGGACCTCCGTTACCTGGGAGATCGCGTCCAACAAAACTTCCGCATCCAGCGGTCGCGGCGCCATTCGAGCAAAATTGGTTTGATCGTCCTTGTTCGTGTCGTTGGGCGCAGCCGAAAGCTGATAGCTTCGCGAGTGCACAATGCGGCGGATCAACTGCTTCAAGTCGTAGCCGTTCATCCTGAAATCCCGGCCCAAAGCTTGTAGTAACTCCGGATGGCTGGGTGGATTGGTGGAACGGAAGTCGTCCACCGGATTCACGATGCCCCTGCCAAAGAACAGGCTCCACATGCGATTCACAGCCGTCTCGGAAAATTCAGGCCGGGCCACGATCCACTTGGCCAGGGCCATTCGGGGATCACGCGCCTGGTCGGCAGGCAAAGGTGTCCCATCAAAGAAAGCGGGAACCACTTCTTTCTTGGTTCGCGGGTGAACCACCTTGCCCATACTTCCGCGACGACTGTAGCCCTCGCTGTCATCCAAGACGATGGCCTCGGTGCCAACCTCCTCGAACCAATAAAATGTCAGCGGTTTGAAGAAGGCAGCCATGCCCCAGAATTGGTCCTGCGCCCAGTTCTCGAAGGGGTGGTTGTGGCACTGCGCGCAATCGATGCGCCGTCCTAGAAAAACGCGCACTTCCTCAGCTACCGCGTCCTGCGGCAGCGGGGGCTGCAGAATGGGCAGGTAGTGACGCGAGGCTCCTTCGTAGCCCTGGGCGGCAATCCGCTCCAGTAGCGATCTGATCGTAAGGCTTGTTCTGTGCGATTCGATCACGCAACCATTCCCAATAAAACTGGCTGAACTTTGCATTGCCTCCGCTGGGATGAAGTGCCACGCGGAAGAGGTCGGCAAAACGGAACGTCCAGTACTCGACATACTCGGGTGAAGCCAGAAGAATCTCGACGAGCTTCTCGCGTTTCTTCGGGTCCCGATCCGCCAGAAACTCGCGCACTCGATGAGGCGGGGGCAAGGTACCCGTCACATCCAGACAGACACGCCGCAGGAACTCCTCGTCGCTGGCAAGGTCGGAGGGAACAATCTGAAACTTGCGTAACTTGGCGAAGACCTGCTCGTCAATGAAGTTGCGTGGCACGATCTTCGGATAGTTGGCGACCGGCCGCGAAACCACGCCGATACTCGCGCTCAGGTTATACCCGGGAGCACGAATCAGAACAGCGGTCTCGCCGGGCTTCACGGCCTCCACGAGTCCGTCTGACGAAACCTTCACCACGTCGGCGTTGTTCGAGGCGTAGAGCACCTCGCTGGTGATGTCTTCCTGATGACCGTTCGAGAGGTAGGCCGTCACCAGCAACTGCTGCTTGCCCGTCGAATCCAAAACGGCTTCCTTGGGAAACACTTCCACCCGTCTCAATCTTGCTCGCGCTCTCGCCCTCGTCGCCATACGGGGCGCGGTTTCGAATCCACTCCAGAATCGTCTGATACTCCGCCGATCCCACCTCAAAGCGCACTCCGCCACCGTGCGGAATCGTCATGGTGGGTTTTGCGAGGAGTAAACTCTTCTCCGGTTCTTTCAAGTCAATCCGCGGAACCTTCGGGCCTGAAGATTCCGTGGTGAGAACCTGGTAGGTCCCCCCTTCGCTGATCCATTGATAGTCGTCGCGTGGATAGACCGCATTGAGCGACAGCTTGAAGCCACCGCGGCCTTTGACGCCGCCGTGGCAATTGCTGTCATTGCAGCCACGTCGAGTCAGAATGCCTTCCACATCGCGCGTGAAGGTTGGCTGCCTCACTTTCTTCGTTTCTTGAATGCTCAGCGTGCTCTCGGCCCGTTTTCCTTCCAATTCGACGGCAATCACGGTTTCGCCGTCAGCACGAGCCGTAACGCGTCCCTGAGCGTTCAATGCGGCGAGGCGGGATCTTTAAGCGAGAAACGGGCAGTACCGGTCACGTCGCGCTCCAAGCCATCGGAATACTTTCCGAGTGCAACAAAACGCTGGCTGCCGCTGGCGCCTAGGAGTGTCGCTTTCTGAGGGAACAGGCGCAGCGACACCAACGACGGCTTCGTTTCACCGGAGGTCTTTGGCCGCGCGGCCAGCCTCCGACTGCTGTCAGCAACAGCAGCGCAAAAGCAACCGCAGAGACGCAGAGGCGCAGAGAGTGCGATGGGCGAAAAGAACCGACAAACTTCGGTCCCCCTCTCCCCAACGCGGGAGAGGGGAGCCGAGGTCGGGGTGAAGTGCCGTGTCTGTCGTGGTCGGCACATGAGGTGTCGTTTGATCTAGTCCTCGCTAGCATAATCGTCTTTCCAATACGCATGCTCTTTCTCGATTCACCTCTGCGTCTCCGCGTCTTTGCGGTCAGCTTTTCCCACTGCGATTCTCCTCCGGCTTCACCACCATCACCGGAATCGACTGCACCACGATCGTCTCTCCGATCTTACCGTTCACCACCGGTCGGGCTTTCACTCGCGCCAGTTGCGGCAGGCGAGTTGTCGGCGCATCCGGGGCCGCGGCCAGCAAAACCGTAACCACCTGTTGGCCGGGACGGAACCGCTCTTTCTTGCCTTCGTCCAGCGGACGGGCGCGCTCGGGTTCAACTTCCGCGGCCGGAAGGACCTCGACACCGGCCGGCAGATTCTCGAAACTCAATGCCACCTGGCCGTCGAATCCTTCTTCGTGCTCGGTCAGAACACTCACCTTCTTCGACTCTCCGGGAATGAGATTGAGCTGCAGCACGTCGGGGCCTTTGGTCATGGTGCCGTCGAAGGTCCTGCCAAAGGACGAACACACGGCCAGCCTCCCCACATGAGGGAGCTGAGGCCTGACGACGACGCGGTACTCGCAAAGCGGACCTCCATTCCGCGAGGTGAGATCACGGACTTCGAGCAGATAGTCTCCACCCCTTTCAAACTTGTAAGTCACCTTGGGCTCGTGAACTTTTTCAATGAATTCGCCGCTGCCCTGAACGAATGCAAACACATTGCTCAAGACTTCATGGCCATTCTCGTCGAACAAACCAATGCGTGGAGTAAAGAGCGGCGCTGGCTTCAGGGGAGTTTCAATCTCAAAGACCAGCCGTGCACCGTCGTCCACATGAAACTTGAAGCGGTCTACGTCGCCCGGTGAATCGATCTTTCCGTCGATCAACGTGGGCAGCGTGATCGCCACAGCTTCGTCAGTGGATGAGTTTGACTCATGCTCAGCGGTCAAGACCAGTTCCGTGGCCGGCGCGGCACGTCGATTCTCGGGCACCGGCTGGACCTCAGTCGGGGCCGCCGAAGCTGTGCTGGCTGCCTTCGACTCAACCGGCATCCCTGATTTCAGATTCGCCACTTCAACGCCTCTGGACTTCAACTCCTTGAGTCGATCCAGCCGCAGTTCCCGGGCAAAACTGCGTTCCTGCCAGCGACCTTCGAGCTCGTGAGCGAGTTTCGGGCCGCTCATCGCGAAACCCTTTTGCGCGGCGGGCACAATACGCAATTGATACGAGTTTTCGGGTCCGCCTCGCCCGAGGAATCCGGTCACAGTCACCAGAAAGGATCCTTTGTGCTCGAAGCGATAGGTTAATGCCGGGCTAAGATTCTTGGAGGCGGTGTTCGGCTCGTCATTGAAGGCCAGGCGTCGTAGCGCTTTCGAATCAAACCAACTGCCCGCCCTCTCATAGAGCGCAATCTGCGGATCGGTTCTACCGGCATGGAGGACTTCGAAAAAGAGCTCCTGAGCTGCCTCTGCGTCGAACGACGTAGGAATCCACTTCACCAGCGGTTTCGAGTATTCCGCTGACGACCGTTGGTAACCTGGAAATCTTCCGGGTCGTTGAAGAACCCTCCACGGGTAAGTCGCCCTTCAACCATGACCGGTTCCTGGTAAACGAAGAACGGCAGAGGATTGGAGACGCCACGAGGCCCTACGACTCGAAATGTGTGCTGGCCTAAGTTGGCGTCGGAACGCGACCACAAACTCCGCCATGACTTTGAGCACCGGCTGCCCTTTCGCAGCCTTTCCGTCACCCTCAGGCTTGACAGGTTCAATCGATTTGATTTCTCCGCGGATCGCGGCGCAGTCGAACCACACGGCGTAGGCGTTGTCGAGGCTTTGCCCCCGCAACTCAACGCTGATGCGCGCAGCTTGCGAGGAGCCGAGTGGGAACACGGAAGAGAGTTGTGGCTCCGGCCGGGGCTTGGCGGCTGCCTGAGCAGCAGCCGTTTCCACGGACCAACCTGCAACGAAATACAATGCGCAGAGGATCAGCCAGTGAGGCTTCATGTTTCCGCTCCCGCCGTCGATACACCGAGAAGTCAATTCAAAGTTTGCAGCCAATGGAGAGCCGGAGCAAGCGGTTTTTCCGTTGTATCCAGAATGGTGGACAAGAATTGCGGAGGTCCATCGCTCGTCAGTCGAGGGAAGTAACGCCCGTTCATTCATCCGATCAAATCATTCTGGCTATTGATTCAATCAGCTTCAAGCTAACTTCACATCCGGGGGAGCTGCGGACCTGTGAGCTTTGGAGAAAGGAATCTGCGTCGTTTCCAAGGCTCGCTTTCGTCCAATATTCTGGACGCATGCAGTCATGTGATGCTCTGGCCTCGGCGTCGAGAGGTTGGACTTCACGCAAGAGGCGGGCGGGACGTCCGCGCTCCCAGGACTCTTCCCCGTTGCGATCGAGAGGATCACAATGAAGACCGCGACCTCCGTTCATCACCCCGGCGGAAGCCGGGGTCCAGCTGGATTTCGGCCCTAGTTTTCACTGGGCGTGACATTCTTTCGGCGGAATGATTGACAACGAGCAACATCGGCGCGAAGAAGAATCGCCTGTGCGACGTTCCATTCGTCGACCTCGCGAACGCGAATGCTGGATGAGTTTCTTAAGGGAGCTACAGCAGGAGGGAAAAGCCAGGGTGCGCCGATGAGACGGCGCACCCTGAAGTAGCAACGCGACGAAAATCAGAAGACAAATTTCAAACCCAACTGCATCGAGCGTGCGCCACTGGCAGTACTGAAGATTTTGCCCGTGGCCGCCTGCCCAATTGTGGTTCCCGGATTGGCAAGGTTCACATGGTTCGGCATATTAAACATCTCCCAGCGGAACTGCAGATATCGCCGCTCTGAAATGTAGAAATTCTTAGATAGGCTGGTGTCCAGAACGTGGCTGCCAGGTCCATCGAATATTCCAATACCTGAATTCCCATAGGTGTATGGGGCAGGAGCCGACAGCGCCGCCGCATTGAACCAGCCGTCGGCGCTCGGGTTGCTCACAGCCAGATCTCCCGAGACGTTTGCTCGAGTATTCCAGCCGTTCCCCAGCGTTGCCCCAGGAACGGTGAAGCTGAGCGGTCCTCCGGATACAAAGTTGTAGATTCCTGAAATCTGCCACCCGCCCAGAATGGCGTTGCCAACTGGATGCATGTTCGTCAGGTGCTTACGCCCATTTCCGAAAGGCAGTTCATACACCGTGTTCACCGCCAGAATATGGCGCCTATCGAATCCAGCCCGCCCTTTGTTGTATCCTTCCGGTGCGAAGGGAGTCGGTGTGTCCCAAATCCCTTCTCCGCCATCCTCATCAGTCTGTTTGGAGAGAGAGTAGGAGAGCATGTAAGAAAGGCCTTCGCTAAACCGCTTCTCCCATTTCAACTGCAACCCGTCGTACTTGGATTTGCCTTTGTTGTCGTAAAGATTGATGTCACCAAATACTGGATAGGGCTTGGCGGCTTGCAGATTCGTGTAGAGCCCCGGCTTGACGTTGTTGTAGTTATACTGGGCAATGCCGTCAACGAGCTTGTTCCCGATGTAGGAGACGGTCAAAGACGACGCTCCGGGCGTTGCCATTTGAACCGAAATATTCCACTGGTGGTACTTGTTCGCTTTCGAATCAATTATCGGTGCGGTGACAGACGGCGCTACGAATGCTGTCGGGTCGCTTGGCCAAGCATTTTCCCATTTCTGCAACTGGGCAGCACTCCAGCCTTGAGATTCAAAGGTCCAGTAGGGCGGACCGATGAGGGCTGAGGCAATCGTGTTGCCGCGGATTTGACTCAAGAAGATGCCATACCCGCCGCGGACGACCAGGTCGCTTCCTCCCTTAGGCCTCCAGGCAAAACCCAATCTTGGAGATATGAACTGGTTGCCCTCGAACAACCCCCTCGGGTATCCGGCCTGAGAAGCTGGAACCCAGTAGTCTTTCGTGGCAGCGGCCAGAAAAGGCGCCACGGGCTGAGAGGTGAGATCAACTTTGCCGTCCTTGTCTTCTCCGGCGATTGCCTTGCCAAGCTTCAAATCGAATGAGGCATGGTTTCCTCGAACAGCCGCTCGTTTATGCCAAATGTCGACGCGAGCCCCCAGGTTGAGCGTGAGGTTTGGGGAAACCTTCCAGAAGTCCTGAACCCAAATTCCGGAATAGGGCGCATTCGCCATTCCGAAAGTCTGGAGGGGATAGTTTCTCGAAGAGCTATTGGGATAGCCCAACAAGTAATCCGCGAAAGCGTCTCCCGTATACTGTCCGTTGAATCCAAACGTTCCTCTCGAGTTGCCAGAGCCATGCCGCCCCATGGTCGTGCGATCCTGAAGCTCGTAGCCTATGTTCAGTGAGTGGGCGCTCCGAATCAGGTTAACGCTAGCTTTGCCCCCATGCGATTCAAACCACAATCTCCCTGGCGTGCCCCAGGGTGCGGCAAAACCCGTGTAGCCGGAGAAACTGACACCCGGCAATCCGATCCAATCTTCGCGACCCGCGGTTGGAAATCCCTGAATTCCCGCCAACTGCGTCAAATTCTCCTTTCCTGCCACAGGTGTGACGAAGGTGTTCAGGTTCCTAAGATAGCTCGCTCCGAGCGTAAACAGGGTCGTAGGAGTGATGGCGTACGAATAGTTGACTCCCAAGCTTTGTCCTCTGATCTCGTCCGTCCGGGTTACGTCTGGCTTGTAATCACGGCTGAGACCCTCAAAGTTGCTGATGACATAGCGACCGTAGAGCTGCTGCTTGTTCGTCAACTGTTGGTCAATTCGAACCGTGAACTCTCCATTGTCTGTTGGCACGGAGCCCACGGCACGGAATAGATTGGTGCCGGTGTTCGGCAGCAGAATCTGCGGAGCGAGGTACTTCGAGGCGCCGCTGAATTGGCTCGACGGAATGATGTTGCCGGGGTATATCTGACCAGTCACAGGGTTCTTAAGCTGCGTGGCTGGGAGCAAAGCAGAGAAGTCTCCGTTTAGCATCTCGGGTCGAATCGTCACCGAATTGTAGATGCGCTCCTGCCGGATTTTTAGCCCTTCGTAGCTCGTGAAGAAGAAGGTCTTGTTTTTGATGATCGGTCCGCCCGCGCTAAAGCCATACTGATTGCGAATCAGCTTGGGCTTCGTCGCTGCAAAGGTATTCTTCGCGTCCATTACGTTGTTGCGGTGAAATTCCCACAAAGTCCCATGGAAGCCGTTCGTACCAGCCTTTGTGACTGCCAGAATCTGCAGCGGGTTGCGGCCATGCTCGGCGCTGAAGTTGGACGTTTCCACATTGAACTCAGCGATCGTGTCGACATTGGGATTCCAAAACCGCCCTCGTCCATACCGGCGTTAGCGTTCAAACCGTCGAGTTGAAACTCCGCACCATCGTCCCGGCTGCCTAGCCCCTGCACCAAGGAGGCCCTCTCGGTCCCGCCCTGTTGACCCAAATAGCGCATCCCAGGAATCAACCGAACCAACTCGACTGGATTTCGGCCATTCAGAGGCAATTCGACGATCTGTTTCTGCTCGATAGTTGCTTCGACTGATCCCTTTTCCGTCTGCACCAACTCCGCTACGGCTTCGACCTCGACACGCTGCGAAACCTCACCAACTTCCAATGCCGGTGAAAGCCGGAGGAGTTGGCCAACTCCCAGTTCGGTTCGTTCGACGGACCACGTCTTGAATCCTGTGAACGAGGCCGTCACCGAGTAACTGCCACGCGGCAACCCCCGGATTTCAAAGTTTCCCCCCGAGTCGGTGGTGGCGCTGCGTTTGCAGGTTAGTGTCCAGGTTCGTCGCCGTAACCTCCGCGCCGGCAACCACTGCGCCCGAAGCGTCCGTGACTACCCCGAGAATGACGCCTTCAGTTCCCGACCTGAGCGGAAACGCTGACCGTCAGGGCCAAAAAAACGAACAGAAAAAGTCCTGCTGTCGTTATCGAACAATACTGCCTGTTCATGCAATCCTCCTCGCGCTGTGTACTTTCGAATAGGTTCAATCGCATCGAGTGAATCTGTGAACCGCCCGAACCGGTTCTGGGGGGCGGGCTTGCGTCACGGCGCTGTTGCGCTGCTGCTTGCTGTCTGTGTGATTTCCATTCCGAGAATCGAACCACTGGGTCTGTTGGGTCCAATGTCTAGTTGGGCTGACCAGATCTCTGACATGGAGTCTGTTTAATTGTGCCTTTTGTATAGCCTCCAGACATCTCAGTCAAGCGCTAATTCAGTTTCGTCCAGAATAGTGGAAATAATCTTGGGGCGTCAGAACTCGAATTCGCCGTCATCCGTCCAACCGCTGGCGATGGAGGCAGATCCAGGCGTCGCCTCTCTCCTTCAAAATCAGCAGGTTCGGTTTCGTGAAACAGAATCGATTGGCCTCGAAAACGCTGTGACTTCAGTGTGACATGAACCGGATTGACATTTCTTCAAGCGTTCGTCCACAATCTTGGACAATTCAGACACGTTGATCATCAGATAAGGTGAGAGACGAAACACGACTGATTGCCCCCCTGACAAAAGCATCGTCTGGATTCCGGCCCCGGTTTCGTCACCGGGCTGACGTTCTTTCGCCGGAATGACGGGTGCGGCTCTAGCCAGAGGGCAAACACTCCATCGGAGATTTGCTATGCCGGTTGCCCTAAAGCAGCACGCCTCTTCAATTGAAAGAGCCTTTTCCATTCTGGAAATGCTGGACGGAACGCGAAGAGGTTGGAACATCTCGGAAATCAGCCGCAAACAAAAAATCCCCAAGAGCAGCGCGCACGTTATTGTGCTGGCGCTGGAACGCATGGGTTATCTGAAGCGGGAGAACGGGACGCGTCGCTACAAGTTGGGGCTCAAGATCTGCAGCCTCGGCCGAGGCTTGATGAACGATCTGGCCCTTCCGGAGATTGCTCTGCCCCATATGCGCTGGCTGGTGGAACAGACTCGACTAACCTCTCATTTGGGCGTCTTGGAAAAGGGACACATCGTCTTCATTCAAAAGATTGATGGGCCGGGCATGGTTAAGTTCGACACCTACGTCGGCAAGCGCGCCGAAGTCCACTGCACGGGCTCGGGCAAAGTGCTCCTGGCCTTCAGCAACGAACAGATTATTCGCGACTGCCTGTCGGTGGGATCGTTTGCGAAGTACACCGAAGCGACCATAACCTCCCCGGCAACCTTTCGGAAAGAGCTGGTTCGGGTGAAGCAGAAGGGGTACTCGATCGATGACGAGGAAGAAGAAGCGGGCGTGCGCTGTGTGGCGGCACCCGTGTTCAATCCGCTCGGCGAATTGGTGACGGCTGTGAGTGTCACCGGAACCACCGCCCAGATTTCGGCAGACAGCTTCGACAAGCTCGGGGCTACGGTGAAGGAAGGCGCCGCGAGAATTTCGAGAGCTTTGAAGGAGTTGTGAAGCTGTGGGTGTGATTTGATCGAGATGAATGTGGACTCCAATCGTCGTCAAGCTGAGCTCCACATGGACTCCGGCTTGACGGGGGCCTGACCACTGTGCAGCACCGTTCTTCGGAAGCGCTCGTAATTCTCAGAGGTGAGTTTTTGGTGCTATGACACCCTGCCAGAATGGAGCCCCAAAGGTTCTCATTGAAGATTGGCCACTTGTGGATGAACCCGCTGATAGTCCCGGAGAAAACACAGCCAGGTCGCAATGCAAAGCATGAGGCTGCTCGCAATGCCCAACCCCGCAGCAAAGCCGAATATCTGCTCGACTGAAAAGTAGGTTTTCAAGAGTCCGACGAGGTAAGCAGACAAGCCTCCGGCAATCGCGCCGATCATGTTGACAAAGCCTACTCCAAAGCCGTGCTGTGCTTTTGGGAGAATGTCGACAACCGACGCCAAGAAGTTTGCACTGAATAGCCCCTTAAAAAAGCCATAGGCCAACGCAGCTAGCTTCACTCCTCCAAGGAATCTCCGCCCGCGATGAAGTAGAAAGAAGGCGAACACAGGTCAACCCAAAGATCATCAGGTAAAGCCGTCCTCTCTTATTTTGCTTCATGAGCCAGTCTCCAAGGGGAGCTCCACAGAACAATCCGATGATCATCGAAACCTGAACGTATCCTGTGGCCACCAGACCGGCCGTAGCCAAGGGAAGATTGAACTTTGCCTGGAGCAAATCAGGGAGCCAAGCGTAGAGAATCCACAGCATTGCGCAGATGGCAAAGAAGACGAAGCAAAAGACGAGATATGTCGGAGTCGTCAGCACATTAGAAACCCCCGTCCCTTTGCCGATCGCAGATTCCTCGGTGGATCGCTGCTTTTCGGGGGGGGCCTTTAGAAGCATGAGTAGCACGATGCCGTACAAAATCCCTGCTAGGGCTACAATCCAGAGCATCCAGCGCCAGCCCAGAGATTCGGCTACAAAACCTCCATACCATCCGCCAAAGATGACCCCGGCAAACTGCCCCGTGCCGTGCAACGAGAGCGCTTTGGAACGGGAATACTCTGAGTGGACTTGAACGATCAAAGCGATGGCTGCCGGAATGTAAAGGGCTTGGGCCAAAGCTAAGGCTCCACGCCAGGCTAGCAAGCTCAAGACGGATTGCGTGCAGCCAATCATCAGCGTGCACAGACTCCACAGGATCACGCTGCTGATGACCAGCTTCTTCTTGGAAAAACGGTCGCCAAGATAACCAGCAACGGGATTGGCCAGCGCGTAAGTCCAGAGGAAGACAGTTCCGGTCAGTCCAAGTTGGACTTCGGTAAACTGAAGCTGACTCCGAAGTATCGGAAAGATGGAGAAAATTGACTGTCGAGCGACGTAGGCGAGAAAGAAAGCTCCCCATAGATGCAGGACCAAAAGCCAAGCCTGCCAAGTCCAGAGAACGTAACCCTGGGAGCTCTTGGAAAGTTGCATCTTGATCCTTTCAATCCGAACATTGCCTGAACCGAAAACTCCAACCCAACTTGGGGCCTCGCCAACGCCGGCGAGTCCCCTGAATTCAGCCTGAGCCGCGGTAAAACTCCAGCAGGGTATTGGCGACGGAACGTACCGTGGCAGCCAAGTAGGCCCGCCCGTGATCTGCGTCTGCCCGATCGGGGCTGTCGGAGTATCCGTCGATGTCTTGCCAGCTACCGTGCTTCTCCACTCGATAAGGGCCGTGGAAGCCACGGGCGTCGGAACCGATGGTGCCAGTCCGGTGAGGACGCGGTTCTCGCACCAGCTCTGGGCGCAGCGCCATGATCTGTGAGGTTTCAAATGCCCCTGCATGGCCTGGCAATCGGCCCCGGAGGTGCGCCTCTTCCCGGACCAAGGCGTCCCAAGCCAGCGTCCAGTACGAGGCTGTAGCCAGACGGGACGGATACTTCAAAGCCAAATCCCGAGCTACCAGTTGGACTAACTCGTGATTACCACCATGGCCGTTCAGAAGAAAGATGTTGCGAAACCCGCTGATAATGAGTGACTCCACCAAGTCATAAAGAACCCGATAATAGGTGTCGGTGCCGAGAGACATCGTGCCGCCGAAGGGAGATGATGATGAGAAGAGCCAAACGGCATCGTCGGCGTAACGAGAACAGGAATCTCTCCCGCAATCTGAGCTGCGGCAGCGCGGGCGAGGTGCTCAACGGTGAAATAATCGGTGCCTACGGGTAGATGCGGTCCGTGCTGCTCAATAGCTCCGACAGGGAAGATCACGAGCGTTTTCTCAGCGGTGGAGCGAGCCTCTTCGCGGGTTAACTCCTCAAGTAGCAAACGTGGATTCATCTGTGTTTCCCTCGCTCAACAAGTTGGCGAAACTTGGTTCGCAAGATTCGATCCTGGAAACACTAAGGAGCCAGGATCGTCGTCAACTTTCTCTCCTCAAATCGGGAGACAGGAATCGACGGATGACGTTACTGGTGATCTGGGAGACAACAGGGTCCACCAACAACGAAGCGGGATAAGTGATGGAGCCTACAGAAAACACGGCTCCGCCGCTACTCAGCTCGTAACAAATCATCTCAGCACCGCCCTCGTTAGGATTCAGCCCCTTAGCCAACAAGACAGTACCGTCCGGCGATGACTGGCTTCTCTTGTCGGTTTCGTGGCCCGAGGCCCCGCCAGAACAGCGCTCCTGCAAATTCGGGATACCGAAGAGGTCGTTGTTGCGCAGGCCGGTTCCTTCAAAGACCCAGTGAGAGGCATCCACAACTCGATAAGGAGCTGCTGTCATGATCCCGCTCTCGGTGCAGACCACACCTAGCAGATTGGCTTCAGACTCGACGGTACGGTGAAATCGGCTTTCATACCAGATCTCAGGGTTTGCGGAGTCAGCCATGCCAAGAGAGCCGCCGCTGCTAAGCAATTGGGTTTTGCAGCGCAAGGTGGCCTCATCGAGGAACTCAATTTCACAGTTGAGGCCGTTGCCGCCCAAGTACATCAGGTGTCCGGCCCGTTGGTGGACCCATTCTTTGACGCGATGATACATGGGGTCTGACCAATACTCCGGATGTACGTTGATAATCAATATCTTGTAGGCATCCAGATCCAGATGACCCGCATGCAATTGGTAGTCAGAGTAGAGGTCATAGGAATGTCCCTCGCGCTCCAGCCAGCCCAGCATTCGCCACTCAGCAGGTGCAAGATGCGAAGCTTGCCTTCCCTCGATCGGATCGGTCACCTCGAATGCGGCAGCCATGGAGGAGAGAGAGAGAGAGAGAGAGAGAGAGAGAGAGAGAGAGAGAGAGTTTTGCCATGTTTTTTTTTTTTTTTTTTTTTTTTTTTTAAAAAAAAAAAAAAAAAAAAAAAAAAAAAAAAAAAAAAAAAAAAAAAAAAAAAAAAAAAAAAAAAAAAAAAAAAAAAAAAAAAAAAAAAAAAAAAAAAAAAAGTTGCAAGTCTTCCTGTCGGGCGGCATCGATGACGTGCTGATCACCAACGAGGTGATCGGCAAGCGCAAGGTGACCGCGCTGGCCTCGCTCGCGATCCGCTATCCGAAAGCGACGGTCGGCGTGTGCGTTGACGACGTACGCCAGGTGCGCCAGATCGCCACCGCATGCCGCGCGCTGGCGGCCGAGATCGACGTCTACATCGAGCTCGACGTCGGCCACGGCCGCGCCGGAGTGCCCGACACACCGGCCGTGGTCGATCTCGCGCGCGAGATCAAGCTGCACAAGAACCTGCGGTTGCGCGGCCTGCAGGCGTACTACGGCTCGGCGCAGCACCGCCGCACAGTGCGCGAGCGGCGGCAGGCGATCACGCTGGCCGCGGGGCTCGCCGGCGCCGCGCGCGACGGGCTGCTGGCCGAAGCCCTGCCGTGCGACATCGTCACCGGCGGCGGCACCGGCACGTTTCCCTATGAGACCGGGAGCGGTGTCTACAACGAGGTGCAGCCCGGCTCGTACATTCTGATGGACATCGACTACGGCAAGAACGAATTCGATCCGATCGCGCCCGCGTTCGAGCCGGCGATGTACATCCTTGACTTCGGTCATGAGCGCGCGCGGCGACCGTGTCACGCTCGACGCCGGGCTGAAGGCGTTCTCAACCGACTCCGGGCCGGCAATGCCGGCCTTCGAAGGCTGGCAGGTGCGCGGGGTTTCGGACGAACACACAGTACTGATCCGGGTCGGCAACGAAGGACCGAATCTCGTGCTCGGCGACAAGCCGCTGCTGGTCCCCGGCCATATCGATCCGACCATCAACTTGCACGATGTGATCGTGGTTGCGCGCAACGACGTCGTCATCGACCTGTGGCCGATCGAGGCGCGCGGAGCGGTGTTCTAAGCCTCCCAAAGCCGCCGCCACCCGGCTATCCTCGGACGATTGCTCCCGAGGAGGCGCGATGTCCCGAACCTTCCGCTGGCTCGCCGGCGCCGCGCTGGCGCTAGTAACCTGCGCGGCGCTCGCGCAAACCTGGCCCGACAAGCCAATCCGCCTGATCTCGGTGTTCCCGCCCGGAGGATCGGTCGATCAGGTCGCGCGTGTCCTCGCGCAGCAGCTGTCCAAGCAGATCGGCCAGAGCGTCATCGTCGAGAACGTCGGAGGCGCGTCCGGCTCGATCGGCACCGCGGCGGTCGCGCGCGCCGTGCCCGATGGCAGCACGTTCGGTGTCGTTTTCGATACGCACGGCACCAATCCCGGGTTGATACCGAACATCTCATTTGACACGATCAAGGACCTCGAGCACGTCACGCTGATCGGCACCTCGCCGATGGCGCTCGTGGCCTCGGCGAAGTCGAAGTACATGAAGTTCGCGGATGTGAACGCCGATGCGCGCAGCATCAAGGGCATCACGATCGGCTCGATCGGCACCGGCAGCCTCGGACACCTGGCGATGATCCAGGCGGGCAAGCAGGACGGCTGGTCGTGGACGCACGTGCCTTATCGCGGCGGCGGTCCGCTGATGAACGACGTCATCGCCGGTCACACACCGCTCGGCATCGGCACGGTCTTCCTCGTGATGCCGCACGTCAAGGCGGGCACCGTGCGACCGATCGCGATCACCGGCGCGAAGCGTCACTCGAGCTTGCCGGATACGCCGACGCTCGCTGAATCCGGCGTGCGGAATTTCGAGGCGCTCGCCTACTGGGGCGTGATCGCTCCGGCCAAGACGCCGCCGGTCATCGTCGAACGGATGAATGCCGAGCTGCAGAAGGCGCTGAAGGACCCGGCGGTCGCCGAGCGGCTGAGCGCGCAGGGAATGACGATCACCGGCAACGGCCCGGCCGAGTTCAAGGCGTTCACCCAGAAGGAAATCGAACGCTGGCGCAAGGTCGTCAAGGACAACGGGATCACCGCGGGATCGTAGGCAGTGGTTACCTGCCCTAGCCGGGGATATCCAGTTCCATGCGGGGGACTTCACCGTCCTTTGGATCTGTTGTATCAATGATCACGCGGGGCTTCGGGTCGGGGAGTGTTTTCCGGGCTTGCTGCACCGACCTTTGTTTCCTCGCTTCGAACTCCCTGAGCACATCGTCGCGAATGATCGGCTGAAACTTGTTCCCTGGCCTCAGCAGGCCGCGTTCCTTCTGCAAGAACGCGAGCACCGTTGACGCTGAATGCACCCAATTGCGGGCGCCGGATTCAGCAAAGCCCGGGCCACCAGTCGAGCCACGCTCGCCTAACGGGTGATCTTTCGAGTCCTTCCCCATCCAGAATCCAAGCACCACGCCGTTCTCCGGGTGCTGAGGGGTGCCAGGAACCCACAAGATCAGCCACACGTCTGAGGTCTTCCCGTCGGCATTCGTTGCGGTACCGGTCTTCCCCGCGATCTCGCCGGCCTTCTCAAAGGGAAATGCGAGGGTCAGATTTCTTCCGTTCTTCGGGTTTCAGCTTCCAGATCTCGTTGCCCAACGGATCCATCCCGGGAATGGTTCCGCTCCTGAGCGCGGACGCCGTGCCAGTGCCCAAATCAAGCGGGCTCTTCAGGAGTTCAATCATCGCTGCGGACACCACGGGATGAATGATTCGCTCTTGCACGGGCTTACTCCGTCCCGCTGTGTCGCACGCTTTCGGCCGATCTTCGGCATCCTTGTGGAGAAGCGACTGTCCTTCGTGGCAGATATCGTTTGCAAATCGCGGCGTAACGCGAAATCCGCCGTTCACGAAAGCGGCGGTTGACGCCATCGACAACGGATTGACCTCGGATGCGCCGATAGCGGTCGTCGGGTACGGCTGAAGGATGTGCTTCGCATCCCGCGGCAGCCCCAGGCGATACGCGAGATCGATCACATTCTTGATTCCAGCACGCGCTCCAGCGCGCATTGCGGCCGTATTGCGAGACTCACCCAGCGCGACTCGGCAAGTGATGTCTCCTCTGTATTCCGGTTCCGACCGGGAATGAAAGTTCTCGATCTTCTTGTCGCCCCGCCCGCGACCAAGAGACACATAGATGGGCTCATCGAGCACCGTACAGCGCTCGAGCACATTGGCCGTGATCTCTTCGAGCGTCTCCCGCTGCGGCTTTTTGGCGAGTACCTCGTTGGTGAGCCGCTCGACCAGTCCGCCATAAGTGAAGACCTTGAAAGTCGACCCCGGTTGACGCCAGCCAGTCGCGATCACGTCGTATTTTCGTTGATTGAAGTTCACGTTTCCTACTTCAGCCAGAACGTCTCCCGTGAAGTCGACCGCGAAAGCTCCTGCGCGCAGCTGGTCATTGTCGCGGTCGTTCGGGTGACGGGCCAGGTACGTGTGAAGCGTCAGATCGACGGCCTTGGCGAGGACGTCTTGAAGTCCGTCGTCACGAGTGATCGAAATCGTGAGTCCGCCTTTGGTGATCGGGAAACGATCCTTGTAGAGAATTCGCACCCGCTCGAGGAAGTAGTCGTGCATGCCACAGCTGGTACCGGGTGGAACCACTTCCTTGCGGAGGGTCTGTGCAACGCGCTTCACCGCGCGGGCGTATTCGACGTCGTCGATCTCGTCTTCATCCAACATCAACTCAAGTACCCGCGCGGTGCCGCGCGCGGTTTCTGCCCAATTCGCGTCGCGAATTTCATCGCGCGTTCTGAGCAGCGGATCTACTGCGTATGAACGATCAGGAAGCGCCGGCTTGTTGATGAGGGCCACGATGAACGCCGCCTGGTGCAGGGCAAGATCTTGCGCGGGCCTGCCGAAGTACGCGCGACTGGCCGCTTCGATTCCGTATTGTCCACGACCGAAGTACGGCATGTTGACGTACTTAAGGAGCACCTGTCGCTTCGAAAACTCACGCGAAATCCGAAGCGCCATGATCATGTCGCCGACCTTCTCGATTTCGGTCGATTGGCGTCCGGTGCCACCGCGAAGATGTTTGGCGATCTGCATCTCCAGCGTCGATGCGCCTGAGCGACTTTCCCGAATGGCGCGCTTCGCCAGCGCGCGCACGATCGCAGCCTTGTCAATTCCCTCATGCGCGAAGAAGTTCTTGTCTTCGGACGCGAGTATCGCCTGGCTGAAGAATCGGCGGGATCTCGGCGGGGTCGTTAATGAGGATGCGGTGTTCGGCCGAGGATATGCACGCGACCATTCGTTCGGTCCTCAGAAACAACCGCTGATTGCGCGGCGAAGTAGGCCGGGTCGTGCAATCGCGAAATCGTGTTCCAGTCGATGCCCAGATAGGCGTCGATCCGTTCCGAATACCGCGAATCAAGCGCCTCAACAATGGATTCGAATTCGAGATAGCCCGACACCGGCTCAGCACCACGAGGATGCCCAGCGCAATGAGGAACCCCTTGATGGCCCTGCCCAAGAGGCGCAGAAGCGTCCGGGGCAGCGTCAAGATGACGCGCCTGAAGTCTTCTCGCTCGAGCCGCATCGTGCTTGAATTCTCAAGGCGAACGTACGAGTGCGCCTTCCCAGTGTGAGCTTGGCCAAAACAACTGAATCACCGTAGTCCCGCTACAAGCTCTCTCTATCGGCGCACCGCTACTATAGGTCGACTGGAGGCACCATTGCTACGGTCGCGCTGTGGAAAAACGTCATCTTGCGATAGCAAGCCACTTCGCCAGCGCGGTCTGCTACGTTACCTCGGTCTGCTCTCGGTATCGCGCATTTGCGCGGTCTGCTCCTTCAATCTCCGTAGTGTGCTGCCGGCAATCCGGCTCGTGGTTCCGATGGGAAGACCGCAATGGACCAGCCCACCTATCTCTTCACCGCGGCGGAGTTGCGGACTTCCGCCAGCGATCCATGTCGCCATTGCCATGTTCTTCGGCGTTGCGTTCCTCGCCGAGTTGATGGTGCGCCTCTTTGGCAACTGGCTGCTGTTCTTTCGCCGGTTTGCTCACCGCCTTGCGGTCTGGCTCGGCATTCTGGGCATCTCCGGCTATCTCTCTTTTTTCTGCTGGCGCAGGCGGAGCCATCGATTCGTGGCGCGCTCTTCTATTGGGAACGGGACCCTCTCGTGAATCGCACGGGCGTCGACTGGCTGCTGCCGGCGCTGGTATTCGGAACGGGCCTCATCGGATGCCTGTTCTACCTCATCGCGCTGATCGAATGGTCACTTACCAAGTCCGACCGCGACAGTGCGGGCGACGTGCACAGGCACTCGAAGTGGTTTTTCGTCATCGAGCGCCTGGTCTCGGCCGCTTTCCTGCTGTTTTTCCTGCCGGGGTTTCTGATCATCCTCAGATCGGCATCGGCCCCGCTGACGTTTGGCCAGAACGTGCTTTTCAGTTACCTCTTCCTGCTCGAGAAGACATTGGACATCTTTACGTTTGGCTTCTTCGATTCGTTCAACGTCCGCTTCGTGTATCCAGGCTCCGAAGCGCATGGGGTAGCACCTTATGAAGTCTGGCTGTATGTGATCTTCACCGGCGCCGTCGCGGTGCCCGTCATCATCGAGATCGCCCGCACCTTCTCCGCGCGGCGCGCCCGGTCGGATCAGTGAGCGACGCGAATGTGTGTCCGCTTCAGTCGACCACGCCGACGCTTTCGACTTCGCGCGCCGGATCACCGCGACGCGCGAACTGCGCAAGGGCGACCCCGAGCAGCGTGACCGCCGCGCCGGCGAGCTTGATCATGCCGTAGCCCTCGCCGGTAACCCACCACGCGACCAGTCCGGCGACCGGCGGCATCAGGTATATCAGCGGCGCGGTGCGCGCGACGCCGCGCACGGCGTTGACCCACCCCCACACGATCCAGCCAAAGAAGGCGGAGATGACCACCGCCCACAACAGGCCAGCCCAGATCGTCCAGGGCACCGCGCTCCAATCGACCCGCAGGCCGGCGGGCAAGCTGACTATCAGCACCGGAACGCAGCCGAACAGTGTCGCGTATGCCATCACCAGCACGCCGCCGTGCCGCTCGATCAGCGGCTTGGCGGCGACCGTGTAGGCCGAGAAGAAGAACGCGGCGACCAGCAGTACCAGGTCACCACCGCTGGCGCGCCACTGCGCGCCGAGCAGCTTGTCGGACAGGAAAATGAGCACGCCGACACAGGCGACCGCGACGCCTGCGATCTGCGCCCGTGACAGTTGCTCGAGGCCGAGCGCACGCAGCAGCAGCAGCGTGAACACCGGCCCGCACGCGAGAATCAGCGAACTGGAAAATGCGGTCGACCAGTCGATGCCGTAGGTCACCAGTACCACGTGCATCAGATGACCGAGCAATCCGAGGCGCAGCAGCGCCCAGCGCTCGCTTCGTGGCAAGCGTGGCCAGTTCGCGCCGTAGCGCTGCCACAGGAGCGCGACTGCGGCGACCGGCATGATCAGGTAGCGCGCGAACAGAAAGCCGCCCGGCGTCAGCGCGGCGAACACGGCTTTCTGCACGCTGAAGTTGATGCCCCAAATTAGCACCAGCGCCAGTGCGAGCAGCAGCGCGGCGCGCTGCCTTGCGCGATCGTGCGGCACGACAGCCAGGGCGTCGTCGCTCATGCCTGAATGGATGCGCGGGGTCGATGCATCCGCCGCAGTGTGTCGGCGACCGGCGCCCCAGGCAAGTCACCGGCGCAACGACCCCGCGCCGCAAACAAATACAATGGCGGCCGCCTTGCGCTCCACCTCGCCGGCAACGCCCTTCATCCATGCCCTCCGAACCCGCTTCCCGTACGACAGGCACAGCCGAAGGACCAGCGCTCGCCGGCAAGACGGCGCTCGTCACCGGCGGCGCACGCGGCATCGGACGCGCGATCGCTCACAAGCTTGCGCGCGCCGGCTGCGACATAGCGCTCAACTACTACAACAGCCACGAAGAGGCCGAAGCGTTGTGCACCGAGTTCCGTGCGCTCGGCCGCCGCGCGGTCGCGCTGAAAGCCAGCGTCGGGTTGCCCGACAGCGTCGACGAGATGTTCGTCGAACTGAAGCGGCATTTTGACCGGCTCGACATCGTCGTCAGCAATGCGGCCAGCGGCGTACTGAAGCCTGCGATGCAGATGACGCTGAAACACTGGCGCTGGTGCATGGAGACCAATGCCTTCGCGCTGAACCTGCTGGCGCAACGCGCCGCGCCGATGATGGGCGCCGATGGCCGCATCATCGCGCTATCCAGCCTGGGTTCGTTGCGCGCGATGCCGAATTACGCGTTCATCGGCGCTTCCAAGGCCGCGCTCGAATCGCTGGTGCGCTCGCTCGCGCAGGAGCTTGGGCCGCGCGGCATTCGCGTCAACGCCGTCAGCGCGGGCGTGGTCGAGACCGATGCGCTCGCGTACTTCCCCAACCGCGAAGAGCTGGTCGCGTCGTTTGCCGCGCGTGCACCGGCCGGACCTGGTGCTGACTCCGGACGACGTCGCCGGCGCGGTTTACCTGCTGTGCCTGCCGGAGGCCAGGATGATCAACGGCCACACGCTGTTCGTCGACGGCGGCTTCGCGATCTCCGGATGACAGGTGTGAAGCCCCACGCTCGCTTCGTTCGCTGCCCCCGAGGGGCCATCAGTGCCCTTCGGGCGGCCGTGCGGGCACTGGTGAAGCCCCACGCTCGCTTCGTTCGCTGCCCCCGAGCGTCGTCAGTGCCCTTGGGGCGGCCGTGCGGGCACTGAACCATGCCAATTGATTCCGGCCTGGCTGGGAAAGTCGCGCTGATCACCGGCGGCAGCCGGGGCATCGGCCGCGCGATCGTCGAGCGGCTGGCCGGCGACGGCGCCGATGTCGTCTTCTTCCATCGAGGCAATGCAGAGGCCGCGCGCGCGGTGGTCGACGCGGTCACCGCGGGCGGCGGCAAGGCCGAAGCGCAGCAGGTCGATGTCGCTGACTCGGCCGCGGTGACTGCGGCCGTCGACCGCGTGGTCGAGGGCCGCGGGCGGATCGACGTGCTGGTCAACAATGCAGGCATCGTGCGCGACAACCTGCTCGCGCTGCTGAGCGACGACGACATCCGCAGCGTGATCGACACGAACGTGGGCGGCGTGTTCAACGTCACGCGGGCAGTCGTTCCGCACATGATCACCAAGCGCGCGGGACGCATCATCAACCTCAGCTCGGTGGCGGCCGACAAAGCCGGCCGGGGCCAGTCGAACTACGCGGCGAGCAAGGGCGCGATCAATGCGTTCACGCGCGCGATGGCGGTCGAGCTGGCATCGCGAAAGATCGCGGTAAACTGCGTGGCCCCGGGCGTGATCGAGACCGAGATGTCGCAGCAGGTTCGCGATCTGGCGGGCGATGAAGTCAAGGCGCGCATCCTGTTGCGCCGCTATGGACGGCCCGAGGATGTCGCCCACGCCGTCTGGTTCCTCGCTTCGCGCTTTGCCGACTACATCACCGGCGAGGTCCTGCACGTCGACGGTGGCTTCAAGATGGAATGACAAGGGAGAAAAAATGGCAGAACAAGCCATCAGCCAGCAGGACATCGACGCGGTGTTTCCCAAGGTCGCGCAGATCATCGCCGACGCGCTCGGATGCGACGTCGAGGACGTCAAGCCGAAGGTGTCGCTGATCGAAGGACTGGACGCCGAGTCGATCGACTTTCTGGACCTGGTGTTCCGCCTCGAACGAGGCTTCGGCGTGAAGATCCCGCGCGGCAAGATCGTCGAGGACGCGCGTGGCACGCTCACCGAAGCGGAGTTCGAGAGCAAGGGCATCGTGACCGAGGCCGGTCTGGTACGACTGCGCGATTTCCTGAGCGAGGTCCCGGCCGAGCGCATCACGACTCCGCTGAAGGCTGCCGACATCCCGCGCCTGTTCACGCCGGAGACCTTCTGCAAGGTGGTGATCCGCGCGCAGCGCGCGGCGCCGCTGGCAGCCTGAGCCGCCGCACCGGCGAAGCGCGGCGCAGCCCAGTGCACACCCGATGAACGGGCGCTTCAGCGCGTTTTCATTCGTCGATCGCATCGCCCATTGCACGCCCGGGCGTCCGCATCGAAGGCCAATACACGGTCCCGCCGCACGTGACGCGCTTTCCTGCTTCACTGATGGCCGAGGCGGTCGGCCAGCTCGCTGCCTGGTCGGCGATGGCGCATCTGGACTTCGCGTGGCGGCCGGTAGCCGGACTGGCCCGCGAGACGCGCTATCACGGTGTCGCCGTGCCCGGTCGAGACATTGACGCTCGAGGCGGACCTCGCTCGCTGTGACGATGAAGCGGTCGCCTACAGCGGACGCGCATCGATCGACGGCCGCTGCGTGGTCGAACTGGTCGATTGCGTCGGCCCGATGCTGCCGATGCCCGAATTCGATGCGCCCGATGCGGTGCGCGCCGACTTCGAACTTCTCTTTCGCGGGCGCGGCGGCCGGACGCTTCGGCGGCGTGCCGGCGCCACAAGTTGCGGTCACCGCGCACGAAGCGGGGCAGCGCATCAGCGCGACGCTGCAGGTGCCGGCACGCGATGAAGCGGACTACTTCGACGATCACTTTCCGCGACGTCCGGTGTTTCCTGGCACTTTGCTGATGGATGCATTTTCCGAACTGGCACTGCCGCTCGCGGCCGAATGCGAGCCGCTGCGCAATTCCAGGCCGCTCGCGATCACGCGGGTAGCCAACGTCAAGATCCGGACGTTCACCGCACCGGCCACCCAACTGCAGCTCGAAGTCGAGGTTCTCGACGGCGCGCCGCAGTTCGCAAACCTGAAACTGACCGCGCGCGCCGAAGGCGAGACGGTCGCCGGCGCACGCGTCGAGGTCGGCTGCGGGAGGAAGGAATGAGCGAACGCCGCCGTGTCGCGATAACCGGACTCGGACTCGTCACGCCGGTCGGCAACGATGTCGACTCCACCTGGGCGGCGCTGCTCGCTGCGCGCAGCGGGGTGGCGCCGATCGCGAGCTTCGACGCGAGCGGCTTTCCGGTACGCATCGCGGCTGAGGTCAAGGGCCTTGCCGACAGCGTCGTCGAGCAGGCCGCGGGCGACCGCAAGCTTCTCAAGTTCGCCAATCGTTCGCACCGGTTCGCGCTGGTCGCCGCGGCGCAGGCTTTCGATGACGCCGGTATCCGGCCGACCGCAGACAGCGCGGCGCGCTGGGGCTGCGTAGTAGGCACCGGCATGATGGGCGCTTCCTACGACGAACTCGCACAGGTGCAGAGCGAGGCGGCCAGTGCCGGTGAACTCGAGCCCGACCGCCTGCTCCGTGCGCATGAATCCGCGGCCGATCCGCTGGTGTTCTGCCGCAGCCAGTCGAGCGCAGGCGCCGCGCTGCTGCTGCGGGTCTTCGGCATGCGCGGTTACGCGAGTTCGGTGCACACCGCATGCGCATCCGGTGGCCAGGCCATCGGTACCGCAATGAAGCTGATCCGCCGCGGTGTCGCCGACCACGTGCTCGCCGGCGGCTTCGATTCGATGATCAATCCGGTCGGGCTGAGCGGCTTCTGCCTGCTCAATGCAGTGTCGTCTGACAACGAGACGCCGCAGCGCGCCAGCCGGCCATTCGACGCGACCCGCAACGGCTTCGTACTCGGCGAAGGCGCCGGATTCCTCGTGCTCGAAGACTGGGAAGCGGCCCGCCGACGCGGTGCGCGCATCTACGCCGAACTGGCGGGCGACGGCAATTCGTTGTCCAGCTACCGGATCACCGACTCGCATCCGTCGGGCGACGGTCCGATCCAGGCGATGCGGCAGGCGATCGCCGACGCCGGCGCCACGCGCGAGGAAGTCGACTATCTGAATGCGCACGGCACTTCGACGCCGATGAACGACCGCAGCGAATGCGCCGCCGTCAAGGCAGTATTCGGCGAAAGATGGCGCAACGTCGCGGTCAGCTCGACCAAGAGCGTGATGGGCCATCTGATCGCGGCGGCCGGCGCGGTCGAAGCCGCCGTGTGCGCACTAGCGATCCGCGACGGCATGCTGCCGGCCAACGCGAATCTGCGCGACCCTGATCCCGACTGCGACGTCGATATCGTGCGCGACGCACCGCGCCGCCGCGACGTGAGAATTGCGCTGTCGAATTCGCTGGGCTTTGGCGGCTCGAACAGTTGTCTGGCTTTCCGCAACCCGACGTTGGTCGATGGCCAGCAGTCTCGTTCCTGAGCAGGCGCCGCGATGAGCCCGCGCATCGTCATCACCGGCTCCGGCGCCATCTGCGGCGCCGGCAGAACTCCTGCCGAAATCCTCCAGCGGCTGGTCGACGGCCAGTCGGCGATCGGCCCGATCACCCAGTGGGATGCCAGCGCGTGGCCGGTCACCACCGCCGCCGAAGTACCGGACTACAACGCGGGGGCGCTGACAGGCGACCGCAAGCTGCTGAAGTTCATCCGCCGCACCGACGTCTTCGGCCTGTATGCCGCCGACCGCGCGCTCGAGGAAGCGGGCCTGGCCGCCTGGCGCGACACGCTCGACGATGACGCCGCGACCGTGGTCGCCGACACGACCGGCGTGTTCGTCGGCAGCGGTGGCGGCACATTCGGCAACCAGTACGACTTCCTGCCGCTGATCGCCGCGGCCGGCGGCAAGCTGCCGCAGTTCGGCAGTGAACTGTCCGCAACGGTCAACCCGATGTGGCTGTTGCGATCGCTGCCGAACAATGTGCTCGGACACATCGGCATCCGTCATTCGCTCAAGGGGCCCAACGCGTGCATCACGCAGCACAGCGTCAGCGGCCTGCTGGCGCTCGCCGAAGCGGCCGATGCGCTGCGTGCCGGCGAATGCATGCGGGCGGTGGCAGCTGCGCACGAAGCATCGATCGAACCGCAGAACCTGCTCTACTACCAGCGCCTCGGCCTGCTGTCGACCTCGGCGTTGCGACCGTTCGATGCGCGCCACGATGGCAGCGCGATGGGAGAAGGCGCCGCCGCACTGTTGCTCGAAACGGAGGCTGCTGCGCAGGAGCGCGGCGCCCGCGTGCTGGGTGAAGTGCTGGGCGCCGGTAGCGGCAGCGACGGCCTGGGTCTCCTGCCGGTCGCCGAGGACGGCGCCGGGCTCGTGCGCGCGATCGAAGACGCGTTGGCCGCATCGTCACTCTCACCGTCCGACGTCGGCATGATCGTCGCGCACGGCAACGGCACACCGAACTCGGATGTGTCCGAGGCACGCGCGCTGGCCCACGTGTTCGGCAGCACCATGCCTCCGGTCACCGCTTTCAAGTGGGCCATCGGACATCTGCTGTCGGCTTCGGGATTGATCGAGGCGGCGCTGGCGCTGGCCGCGCTGCGCGCGCATACGGTGCCCGGCGTTGCGACGCTCGACGGCATCGATCCCCGCTGCGGTTCGCTCAATGTGACGCGCGAGCCGCGCGAGCCGGCGAGCGAAGTCGCACTGGTCGTATCCCGCGGCTTTGGCGGCACCAACGCCGTCTGCCTGCTGCGCGCCGCGCACTGAACTGCGTGGCGGTGTGAGCGAGCCCGCGCCGCCACCTGCAAGCGGCGACGCCTCGCGCTGCGGCGTCGACAGCGTCGACATCGCGCGCATCGAGCGCCTGCTGGCCGACACCCCGGCCGATCAACTGCCGCAGCTCTTTGGCGCCCGCGAACTGGCGGACGCCGGTGACGGCCCCGGCCGCGCTGCCAGCCTTGCCGCACGTTTTGCCGCCAAGGAAGCCTGCCTGAAGCTTTTCCCGCGCGAAACGGCGCTGGGCGCGCTGGTCGCCGCCGATTTTTCGATCGCGCGCGACGCCTACGGCGCGCCGCAGGTGGAGCTGAGCGAGAGCGCCGAGATCGCGCTCGGCCGCAACCGGCTGCGGTCGATCGAGGTGTCTCTGACCCACGATCGCGCGCAGGCGTCAGCGGTGGCTCTGGCGCGGCCGCGGCGGGCAGAGCCCTCGACCGCGGCGAGGATCGTGTACCGGCTGCTGCCGTTTCGGCGGCAGGTCGTGCTCGACAACCTGCGGCGCGTGTACGGCGATCGCGTCGACGAAGCCGAGATCGAGCGCCTGGCGCAGGCGCACTACGGACACCTCGGCCGGCTGGCCTGGGAGTTTCTCTGCTCGCCGTGGCAATCGGCCGCGCGCCGCCGTGCGCTGGTGCGCGTCGACAACCTCGATGCGCTGCTTGCGGCGCACGCCGAGGGCAAAGGGGTGCTGATCCTGACCGGTCACTTCGGCAATTTCGAAGTGGCCACGACCGCCGGACTGGCGAGCTTCCCGGAGGCGCGCGGAAAATTTCACTTTGTCCGGCGTCCGATCCGACCCGCGTGGCTCGACGCGCTGGTCACACGTCGCTTCCGCGCGGCGGGCTTCGGCGTGCTGCCGAAGCGGGGCGGGCTCGATGCGATGCTCGACCGCCTCGCGGCAGGCGACCTGGTCGTGTTCCCGTTCGATCAGCATGCAAATCGCAAGGACGGCGTGCAGGCCGAGTTCTTCGGACATCCCGCCGGTACCTTCCGCAGCCTGGCCGTGATTGCGCTCGCGACCGGCGCGCCCGGTCGTGCCGGCAGCCAGCTGGCGCGAGCCTGATGGCCGTCATGTGCTGCGCTTTGAAGCGCCGCTCGCGCCGGTCGAGCACGCGGACACCAACGAAGCGATCCGGCTCGCGACGCGCGCGTACAACCGTGCGCTCGAGCGGATAATCGTGCGTCGGCCCGAACAATGGTGGTGGGTACACCGACGCTGGAAGGCTTGGCCTGCCGCCGGCACGCGAAGGCGCCGCGCGAGCTGAGGTCGCGCCAGCCCGCGTTCGTAACGGCTCGCCGTCGGTTACCGACTATTCACAAGACTGCGCGCACGGCGTGTGCTACATCTGCAGACTCGCGATGGCACGTTGGCCTGGCGGCACGACGATCGGTGGCACATGAAGAATATTTCACGTGACGGAATAAGGATCGGGGTTCTTCGACGCTGGTCGTCGGCAGCGCTCACTGCGGCGCTGCTTGTCTCCGGCCCGGCGGTCGCGCACGAATCAGAGCAATTCACGTTGCCCGCCGGCCGCGAGTTCGCCGATCTGGGACCGCACTTTTCGCGCATCGTCTATCGGGCGGTGGTCGACGCCACCCGGTGGACCAATGCCACCATCCGCGCAGCGATCGAGGCCGGCAAACCCCAGTACGAGATCGAGGCACTGCAGTCGCCTGAAGCGATCAGCACCGCGACCTGGCAGCAACTGTTTGCAGCGATTCCGACCAACGAGTTGCTGGACGCGGGTCTGCTGAACGCAGCCGTCCGCGATCAATATCCGGGCTTGGTGACCATGCACCGTCCGGTCGAGTCGATCTACGACGATCCGCTGCTGGTACTCGACATTTCAAAGCCTGTACGAACCTTCTTCCGCGCCGGAACGGTCAACGTCGACGGCACCTTGATCGGCACCGACAAGATCATTCACTTCATCAACATCGGACGCATTTATCACGGCAAGTACGTCAGCCGGCGCGCGCGCGGCATGAGCGATGCCGATGCCAGTCTGTCGTCGATCCAGTCGACCGAACGCAATCCTCTGCTGTCCGAAGACGGTGTGCTGGGCTGGTTCACCACCGGCATCCGATCCAACGGCGACCTCGCCGCCGATTACGCCGGCCTGAAGTTCTACATCAACCTGACCGAAGCGGTGAAGATCGGATCGCGCACACTGCCGCCGATGCTGGTACGCGAAGGTGACCTCTGGCGTGTTCAGCTCGCTCCCGACACCGACGTTTTCAGTGCGTTCGTCACGCCCCACTGGAACGAGGTGCTCAATCCGAACAAGTACGTGAGCTACATCGGCAAGCGCCTGAAGACCCTGGTCCGGCAGCGCTGCGAAGACGTGCTCGACTGGTACGCCAGCAGCGGATACGGCAACCCGATGACGCGCGACCAGTTCGAGGCAGTCGAGACCGAACTGTCGACGTACTACGGCGAGCCCTATGGATTCCTCAGCAACGGCAACTCACGCGTCTCGGTGGCCACAGTGTGCTTCGATCGCGCGCCGGCCGGCGCGCAGATCGCCTCGACTGCAGCGGCGCCTGACATGGCGCGCACGCCCTTGTGGTGGGCCGCTCGCGCCGGCCGAGCGGACGAGGTTGCGCGCCTCGCCGCAGGCGGCGCAAACCCGAACGCGCCCGATCTCGACGGTGAAACCGCCGTGCACGCTGCAGTCCGCTCCGGCAATCCCGCCGCCGTCAAGGCGGTGCTGGCACAGGGCGGCGATCCGATGCGTCCGGCACTCTATGGCGTTACCCCGTTGCAGTTGGCAGTGGCCGGCGGTCATGTGGAAGCAGCGAACATCCTGCTGCAGGCCGGCGCGCAGCCCAATATGCGGGACATCTTCGGCAAGACAGCGCTGCACGACGCCGCGACCCGGCGCAGCGTGGTGCTGACCGATCTGCTGCTGGCGCATGGCGCCGATCCGTCCGCCACCGACGATGCGGGCACGACCGCACTGCATCTGGCCGCTGCCGCGGGGCACGACGCGCTCGTGAACCTACTGGTGGCACGCGGCGCCAGTCTGCGCATGCGCGACGCCGCCGGTTCGAGCGCGGCAGATCTCGCCGCGCGCCAGGGTCACGCGAAGCTCGCCCGCGCGCTGACGCCCGCTCCGGGCGCAGACACGATGACAGCAACCGGCAGTTCCGAGGCGCAGCGCCGCTGAACTGCGGCGCGACGACCGGACCCGCCCAAAACCGATGCTGCTCTGCCCGCTTGCGTTCCGCTTGCCCGCAGCTCCGGCCGCGCGAGCACCCTTGCACTTTCTGATGCTGCTCGTGGCGCTCTCGACCGGCTTGCTGACCGCCTGTGGAACCGCACCGACGCGCCACAGCGCCTCGGCGCAACAGCAGCCAAGCCTCCCGGAGCCCACCGCCCGGCTCGTGATCACCGAGTGGCAAACCCGGCTCGAAGATCGACTGACCCGCGCGGGCGGCGACCCGGCCGCCCTCGCCCAGCTCCCTGCGCTGCGCTCGCCGACCACGGCGCGGCCCGCGCAGATCGTGTTCAGCGTGACCGATATCGACGCGCTGGTACCCGAGCGCGACGGCTACGACGCGATCGGCCTGCTGCTCGGCAAGCATGTCGACGCGGGCGACACCTGGTACGTGTTCGTGGTCGGGACGGTCGAGCGCCGCGACTATCGACCGGTCGCTGTCGTCGACGTGCGGCTAACCGCGCTCAACATGGCCAAAGGCGCCGCCGCATGGAACACAGGGGCCGCGAACGCCGAACAGCTGCGTCAATATCGCCACGCCGAGATCGGAAGTGCGGGCTACCCGTTCCCGGCCGATTCAGACCGCTTCCGCGTAAAGCCCTGCGCGCCGAGCGTCTGTGTCGAAGAAGAACAGTCGGGGGCACGCTGGACGCTGTATTTCGCCGGCCCTGACGCGACGCCCGCCACCTCGCGTACCGCCGCGCAGTAGCGCTTCGCCCGCGCTCGCCTCGCGGACGCACGCCGGGCGTTGATCGATATCAGCCGGCAACGCCGCCCGACCCGGACGATGGGCCGGCTCGATCTTTCTGCGACGTCCCGGTGAGTCCACTGCTGATAACGCTGCTGATGCTGCTAGGTTGTGCTGTATTCACGGCACTCGCCTGGCGCAAGCTTTCGATCGTCGCTGCGCTCGCTCCCGAAGCGCGCCTCGACCAGCCTGCGGTGCGCCTGGCTCGACTGCTGCGATTTGGCTTCGGGCAATCACGGCTGTTGTCCGGGGACTTCCGCCCCGGGCTGATGCATGCGGTCATCTTCTTCGGCTTCCTCGCGCTGCTGGTGCGCAAGCTGCATCTGATCGTGATCGGCTATGTGCCGCTGGCGACCGTGCCAGGCGTCGCGGGAGGCCTGTACACGGCGTTCAAGGACTTCGTCGAACTCGCGGTGCTCATTGCCGTCGGTTATGGTTTCTGGCGGCGTTTCGTGCGCCGCCCCGCGCGCCTCGAGCCGAATCGCGAAGCGGTCGCCATCCTGACGCTGATCGCGCTGATCATGCTGACCGACTTCGGATTCGACGCCTTCCGCTTCGCCCGCTGGTCGGACTCGGTCCCGGCGATCGCGCACGAGCAGGGCTGGGCGTGGCTCGGCGGTCCGCTGGCGCAGATGCTGAGCGGCCTGACGCCGGCCGCGCTCGACCGCGGTGCGCATGCGTTCTACTGGGCGCAGATGACGACGGTGTTCGCCTTTCTCGCGATCCTCCCGATCGGTGAGCATTTCCACATCGTCACGGCGCTGCCGGTCGTTTACTTCGGCCGCGGCGCGCCCGCCAACCGCGTGCCGGCGGTCGACCTCGCACCGCTCACTGCCGACGACGCCGATCCCGACCAGCTCACCATCGGCGCGAAAACCGCGCTCGACCTCACCTGGAAAGAAGGGCTCGATGCGTTCACCTGCACCGAGTGCGGCCGCTGCAAGGACGCGTGTCCGACTTTCCTGACCGGCAAGCCGCTCGCACTGAAGTGGGTGCATGACAGCGTCAAGCACCATCTGATCGAACACGCCGACGCGATCCGCGCCAAGGATGCCGCGCAGTTGCCGGCACTGGTCGGAGCCACGATCTCGGAAGACACGCTGTGGGCGTGCACCACCTGCGGCTACTGCGAAGTCGCGTGCCCGATCCAGCTCGAACATCTGCCGAAGTTCTACCGGCTGCGCCAGCGCCAAGTGATGATGGAGGGCGAGTTCCCGCACGAACTGAATCGCGTGTTCGCCGCCTACGAATCGCAGGGCAATCCGTGGGGGCTGGATGCCGGCACGCGCGGCGACTGGGCGAAGGAACTCGGCGTGCCGATCGTCAGCGGCGCCGATGAAGTCGCTGAGCTCGACTACCTGTACTACGTCGGCTCGGCCTCATCCTACGATCCGCGCGGGCAGAAAATTGCGCGCGCCTTCGTCAAGGTCGCGCAGGCCGCAGGCATCCGGCTCGGCATCCTCGGCGCGCGGGAAGGCTCGACCGGCGAGTGCGTGCGGCGGCTCGGCAACGAAATGGTGTTCCAGCAGCTTGCAACGACGCTGGTCGAAACGCTGAACAGCGTAGGAGCGAAACGCATCGTCACGACCGACCCGCATGCGTTCAACGCACTGAAAAACGAGCTGTCGGAATTCGGCGGCCACTATGACGTCCTGCATCATTCGCAGGCGATCGACCAGTGGCTGCGCGACGGCCGCCTGCGCGTTGCGCGCACGCACGAACGGATCATCTATCACGAGCCGTGCTACCTGGCGCGGCACAACGGCGAGTACGAAGCGCCGCGCCGCGTGATTCAGGCGATCTCGCGCGACACGCCGCTGGAGTTCGAACTCGCGCGCGAAAAAGCGATGTGCTGCGGCGCCGGCGGCGGCCGCATGTGGCTGGAAGAGACCATCGGCACGCGTATCAACATCCTGCGCACCGAGCAGGCGCTGAGCCGCCAGCCGTCCGCGGTTGCCACCGCCTGTCCCTATTGCGCGGTGATGCTGGGCGACGGCCTCGCGCAGAAGGACGATCGGGTCGCAGCGCGCGACATCGCCGAACTGGTGGCCGAGGCGCTGCAGCCCTCCGCGGAATCGGCGCCCTCCGCGCCGCCGGTCTAGCCCAGCTTGCCGATCACGCCGTTCAGTTCGTCGCGCGTGAAGGCGCGCATCGTCTCGCTGCGCACGTTGCCGCTGGCGGCAATGGTCATCGCCAGCGCGGTCATCGCCGCATCATCGGGAGCGTCGAAGATGACCACGAGATCATGCGCGCCCATGGTCCAGTAGAACTCGCGCGCGGTCACGCCGAACTTCTTTGCGAGTTCACGCACGGCGTCGGCACGCTTCGTCGTGTCCTTTATGGTGCGCGCTCCCTGCTCGGTGAAACTACCCAGCACGATGTAGGTTGCCATGCAATGCCTCCGTATTCTTGTACGAGACCCGGAAACGCGCGGCGCGGGCATCGGTCTCTTCGGTGCCTGTCCGTTCCTGGCGATGTTCTGCCGAACGCGACAAGATACTCCTGCGTTGCCTCGTGGCGGCGGAGCTTCGCCACTGACCTGCGCTGGCGCGTGTCGCGTGAGTGGCGCTGCGCGGCCGATTCTTCGTCGTTCTGCGACCGAGCCGGATTTCGCCCGGCGGGCGAGTGACTTTCTTTGCTTCGCCAAAGAAAGTCACCAAAGAAAGGCGACCGCGCGAGGCCGACCTACGCTGCGCTTCGGCTGCCCTTGCGCTGCAGGGCGTCAGCGGGCCAGGCGCGAAACTCGCCCGATCACGCCTACGGCGTGCCACGGGCTCAGACACGCGCCCGGCACGTCCCCGCTGCCGCCCCGCACCGCGGCGGCGTCCTCGAGCGGACTCACTGCGTCGCCGTGCGAGCGGCCGATCAGGCGACGCGGTGGGATGCCTTCGAAGGCGCCGAGCAGCGCAGCGGGCGCGGGGGCTGGTGAGGGCCTGCCTGTCTGAGCGACCGCAGGGCGCGAGTTTGCAGGCCCGCCCGCGCCCGCGAGCAGCACAGGGCACCCGCAGGGCGCCTTCGCAGGCGCGCCTTTCTTTGGTTACTTTCTTTGGCAAGACAAAGAAAGTAACCGGCCACGCGCCGTCAGCGTCGGTCGCAGAACAACGAAGAATCAGCCCGTGCGGCGCAGGGCCGCGACGGCATCACGCCTCGGGCACGATCTCCAGCGCGACCAGGAACCGCGCCACCATGTTGTAGGTGGCTGTCGTGGCGACCAGTTCGACGATTTCGGCCGGCGCAAGCTGATGCTTCAGTTCATCGAACACCGCGTCGGGAATCCGGACATCGCGCGTGCTCGCGATCGCATAGCGGATGACCGCGCGCTGCAGGCGACCGTACAGATCGCTCTCCGCCGCGGCATCCGGATCGGCCAGCAGCAGCGAGCTGTGCCTCGCTGGCGCCCGCCTTCGCCAGCTCGGGCGCATGATGGTGAAACTCGTACTCGGCGCCGGTCAGCCGGGCGACGACGCAGATCGCAAGCTCGCGCAGGAATGGCGAAAGCGCAAGTTCGGTGCGGATGGCACGCAGGTAGCCGTTCCATCCACGCGCGAGCGGCTCCGACCACAGCAGCATCCGATCGAGATTGAGCAGCGCTCCGCCGCGCCGCGCCTCGATCGCTGCGACCAGTTCGGCGCTGCGCGGCGCCAGCGCCTGGTTCCACGGCTGTACTCGCATCACGTGCCTCCGAACAAACGCTTGATGAACGACCACAGCATCGCGAAGAAGCCGGGGGCGCGCGGCACGTCGTGCGCGGGCGCGCCGGCGGGGGGCGGATGCTTCGCCGCGAGGTCGGCTGCGAATGCCGCGAAGAAGCGGTCAGCCAGCGTCGCGGCCGCGGCATCGACCAGCCGCGATCCGACCTGGGCGATCTTGCCGCCGATCGACGCGTTGACCGCGTAATGCATGCGGGTCGTGCTGTTCTCGGCGGCATCGAGCCGGACACGCGCTTCGCCGCGCGAGAACCCGGCCGCCCCGCCCTGCAGATCGAAGCGGATCGTGTACGAATCGGGCTCGACCACGTCGGCCAGCTTGAGCGTGCCCTTGAAGCGCGATTTCACAGGCCCGATTGCCGCATTGACCGCGACATCGAAGGCGTCCGCGCCGACGCGTGTCAGGCTTTCGCAGCCGGGCACGGCGGCTTTCAGGGATTCGGCGTCGTTGAGTGCGGTCCACGCGGTGGCGCGATCGACCGGCAAGATGCGTTCGCCCTTCATTTCCACGATGCGGCTCCCTGCGCGGGACGGCGGTCCATGCGCGTCGATACGGCGAGTTCTGCGGCCAGTTCTTCCAGAGACGCCAGATTGTGCACGGGCAAAAAGGCATCGACGAACGGCAGCAACGCCTTGACTCCGCCGGCACGCGGCTCGAAACCTTCGTAGCGCAGCAGAGGGTTGAGCCACACGAGCCGGCGGCACGATTTCGACAATCGTTCGGCCTCGTGCCGCAACGGCTCGGTGTCGCCGTGCTCGAGGCCGTCGGTGACCAGCAGCACTGTCGGGCTGCCGCTGAGCACGCGCCTCGCCCAGCGCAGGTTGAACTCGTGCAGCGCCTGCGTGATGCGCGTGCCGCCCGACCAGTCGTCGACCGATTGCACGACGGCGCGCACGGCGACGTCGGGGTCGCGCGCGGCGAGTTGCCGCGTGATGTGCGTGAGCCGCGTGCCGAACAGAAACGAATGCACGCGATGATCAGCGGCGTCGCGCCCGGAGGTCAGCGCATGCAGGAAGTGAAGGAACATGCGCGAATACCGGCTCATCGAGCCTGAAATATCCACGATCACGACCAGTGGCTCGGCGCGCGTGCGGCGCACGACGGTAGCTGATGCCCGCGATCTCGCCGCCGTGGCGCGCCGAGGCGCGCAGCATCGCGCGCAGATCGACGCGATGCCCGCGCGCTGCCGGCGCCTCGCGCCGCGTCGCAAGCCGCGCAAAGAACGGTTCGAAGCGTGCCAGCAGCCGGCGCGCTGCCGCCCACTCGGCCGCGCTCATCGTGTCGAAGTCCGCCTTGCGCAACTGCTCGCGGTCGGTCCACGACATCGCGGCGTCGATCTCGATCCGCTGCTCTGCTTCGGATCGCGGCGGCTGCGGGAGTTTCGACGCAAACAACGCATCGGCCAGCCGGCGGTTCTCGGGCAAAGTGGGCGTCTCGGCCTTCTGCTTCATCTGCGGCAGCAACAGCTGCATGATCTTGCCGAGCAGGTCCGGATCCTTCCAGAAGATGTGGAACGCCTGATCGAACAGCGTCCGATGCTCGCCGCGGCTCAGAAAGCATGTCGCCAGCACCGCGTAGAAGTCCGCGCGCGATTCGATGCCGCCGGCGCGCAGCGCGTCATAGGCGAGAAGGATGCGATCGGTGCCGACCGGCAGCCCGGCGTCGCGCAGCACGCGCGCAAAGTGCATCACATTTTCGGCCAGCCGGCCGGTTGCGGGCGACGCGCCCTGTTCCGACATCGGTTCGACGGTCATCGGCTGTCACGCAGACCGGCGACCGTGCCCGCGGAGTGCGCCGCGGACATCGCGCCCGCGCGCGGTCGATCGGCCCAGTACGCTGCAGCGACCAGCAGCCACTGCGCCTTGCTCCGACCACGCCACCGCATCGACCGACGGCGGTGGCGGACCGACAATGCGTTGGCGACCTGGATTCCGACCAGCAACGCAGCCAGCACCCACGGCTTGCCACCCGGCGCTGCGGCCCGCCGGCGTGCGCAGATACACCGCGAAGCAGACGGCGAATAGCGCGAGCTCGATGCCCAGTTCGGCAAGCGGCCAGCTCCACAGGCCGAGGCCGACGCGCGGGCCACCAATGAACCAGAGCGGCAGGTCCGGATGGTGCACGATCAGGTCGAGCAGCCAGTGACTGACGACCAGCGCGCCAACCACCGATGCGCCCCGGCCATCGCGCGTCAATGCAAAGCAGGCAAGCGCCAGCAAGCCGCCCCAGGCCGACACCGCGACCAGGCTGTGCGAGATCGGGTAGTAAACGAAATCGAGCGGTGCACCACTGAGCGCAGGATCGATGACGACGCGTTCGACGCCCAGCAACAGAAAGGTCGGCCCACAGCAGATCGATGAACTGGGCCGCAAGCGTCAGCGTGCCGAGCGATCTGCGCGGCGCCAGACGCTTGGCCGCAAAGGCCAGCGCGAAATGTCCGATGAACACGGCGTCCGGCCCGCGTACGCGTCAGCTGCGGACAGCGACCATGGCGCGCGCCTCGTCCTTGATGCGCTCGACCACGCGTGCGGCTTCGGTACCTCCGAGGTCCTGAGGTCCGTATGGACTGCGCAAGAAGAGTCCGCTGCCGACCTCGACGAGGACTGCAGCCCGACGAAGAACTGCAAGAACATGCGCGACATCACCTTCGACGGCTACGCCGAGCCCGGCAGCGACCTCACTGGCACGTGGCGCGAGAAGCTTGCTCGCGAGGGGAAGCTGAGCACCTCCGGCGGCAGCATCCGCGACCTCATCCTCGGCCCCACCGAATCGCACTGAACAACGTCGGCGATCTCACCGACCTCCTCCGGGGAGGGGGATATCTCGCCGACCGCGGGCTGTCCACCGCGCTGTACGTCGCGATCTCGCTCGGACGTCCGATCCTCCTCGAAGGCGAGGTGGGCGTCGGCAAGACCGAGGTCGCGAAGGTCCTCGCCGCGGTGCTCGATCGTCGCCTGATCCGCCTGCAGTGCTACGAGGGCATCGACACGAACCAGGCGCTGTACGAGTGGGACTACGCGCGCCAGATGCTCCAGATCCGCGCGCTCTCCGAGCGCGAGGTGGCGACCGAGGACTCGGTCGACAAGCTGTTCGGGCCGAAGTTCCTGCTCGAACGACCGTTGCTCGATGCCGTCCGCGCCGGCGACCAGGCCGTGCTGCTGATCGACGAGATCGACCGGGCCGACGACGAGTTCGAGGCGTTCCTGCTCGAGCTGCTCTCCGACTTCCAGATCACGATCCCCGAGATCGGCACCATCAGTGCCGCTACTCCTCCGCTCGTCGTGCTCACGTCGAACCGCACCCGTGAGCTTCACGATGCGCTGAAGCGCCGATGCCTCTACCACTGGGTCGGGTTTCCGAGCCCGGAGCGCGAGGTGGAGATCGTGCTCGTCCGCGCGCCGGGCGTGTCCGAGTCGCTCGCCCGCAAGGTCGTTGCTGCCGTCAACCGGCTGCGCGAGCTCGACCTCGCGAAGCCACCGGGAGTCGCGGAGACGCTCGACTGGGTGGCGACGCTCGATGTGCTCGGAGAGACCGACCTCGACGCACGCACCGCCGCCGACACCCTCGGAGCGGTGGTGAAGGACCGCGACGACCTCGACCTCGTGCACGAGCGCCTCGAAGACATCGTCTCCGGTGGCTGACGGCGCCTCGATCGTCGAGCTGCTCGTCGCGTTCGGCCACGAGCTGCGCGCCGGACGGGCTCGCCGTCGGGCTCGGGAGACGTGATCACGTACGCGTCCACGATGGCCGCGCTCGATCCGACCGATCTCGTCGACCTCTACTGGGCGGGGCGCACGACATTGGTCGTCCGCCACGATCAGATCCCCGTGTACGACCGCGCGTTCCGACGCTTCTTCCTCGACGAGAGCGACGCGCTCCCGGAGCCGTTCCGCTCGGCGATGAAGCCGGTGGGGCAGGCCAACGCGGTGTTGGAGATCCCCGCGACCGAACCGGGTGTCGGGGCAGACGACGACCGACCGGCGCAGCTCGGCCTGATGGCGTCCGACGTCGATCTCTGGCGCAACAAGTCGTTCGCCGCGTGCACACCCGAAGAGCTCGCGTCGATCCGCCGCATCATGGCGCGCATCCGGTTGATGCCTCCCCGCCGGCGCACCCGCCGAACGGTCGGCTCGCCCTCGGGCCGGCGACCGGACCCACGCAAGACGGTGCGCGAGACGATGCGGACCCACGGCGAACCCGCCGAGCTGTTCTGGCGCCGGCGCCGGACGCGACTTGCGGCCGCTGATCCTGATCCTCGACGTGTCGGGCTCGATGTCGGACTACTCGCGCAACCTGTTGCAGTTCGCGTACTCCACACGCCGGGCAGCATCACGCGTCGAGGTGTTCTGCTTCGGCACGCGCCTGACCCGGATCACGAAGGCACTGGAGCGACGCCGGCCGGACGACGCGCTCGACGACGCCGCCAAGGCCGTCTTCGACTGGGAGGGCGGCACCCGCATCGGCGATTCGCTCGACGCGTTCGTGCGGGGATGGGGCCGGCGGGGGATCAGTCGAGGTGCGATCGTCGTGATCTGCTCCGACGGCCTCGACCGCGGCGACCCGGCCGTGCTCGCGAGTGCGATGGAGCGGCTGCTCGCGACTCAGCCATCGCGTCGTGTGGATGAACCCCCACAAGGGCGACAACACCGACTTCCGTCCGACGACGCTCGGGATGATGGTCGCCGCGCCCCATGTCGACCTGCTGCTGTCGGGGCACGACCTCGCCAGCCTCGAGCAGCTCGCCGAGCTGTTGCCTGATCTCAGATGAGATGGAGCGTGTCGGTCGTCGCCGACGGCGACCGTGAGATGACCATCGACGAGATCGTCGAGCTCGCGGACGCGGTCGCGTCGAGCAACGGCATCGCGTCGGGCATCGGCACCACCAGCTACGGCGCGCAGCTCGTCGTCGATGCCGCCAGCAGCGACGAGGCCGCCGAGCTCGCGATCGCGGCGTTCACGCAGGCCGCGGCCCGGGCCGGTCTCCCGGCCTGGCCGGTGTCGCGGGTCGAAACGATCGGCGAGGACGACGACGCTGGAGGACCGTGATCCGGCTCGGGTCGCTGGCGGGCTATCCGTTCGAAGGGCCCGCGTGTGCTCGCCGGATGGACACCGCCGGCGGTCGCCGCCGTCTACGCGATCCTCGTGATTCCCGAACCGGGCAGCGACCCAGCAGTACGCGGTCATCTACGTCGATCACTCCGACGACCTGTCGGCCGAGCACTTCCCGTTCAACCACCCTCGGGCCTCGTGCTGGGTGCAACGAGCCGGCGATCGGTTCAAGCTCGCGATCTGCACCTACGAGGTGCCGGGCGGCCTGCCCTCCCATCGCGAGCAGATCGCACGTGAGCTCACCGCGATCTATCACCCCAGCTGCAACACCGAGCAGTACGACTCCACGTGGAAGGACCAGTGGATCGGCGACTACGACGCGCCGACCGCCGGCCCCCTCAGCACCCCCCGCGACCCCCAAGGCTGAATCTCTTGGCGCGAGCGGGGCTCTGGCACCCGCTGGCGCCAAGAAAACCGGCTAGGGGGTGTAGCCGACGGCTTCGTGGAAGCGGGAGCGGCGGGTGCCCGACGCGGGCTTTGCCGATGGACGCTCCTCGGTCGACGGCTGATAGGTGGCGCCGGCGACGATGCCCTCGGCCATCCCGTAGAGCAGCGGCAACGCGCCGGCGATGACGCCACCGGTGTGGTTGATGTGCTCGACGCCGGGCCTGATCACCGACGCGTTCTGCTCGATCGTGGCGACGAGGTCGTTGCACTCCTCGAGCGTGCCGGCGACCGTCGTGAGCTGCGTGCTCACGATCCACAGGTAGGCGGCGAGGCCCGCGATGAGCAGGACGATCTCGACGACGGTGAGCACCACGAGTGTCGTCATGACCGCACCTTGTCGAGCACTCGGCCGAGGAACAGATGGTGCTCGAGGCCCTCGGCGAGCACATCGTCGACTCGTGCCGCCGTCTCGGCGATGAGCGCGGTGTCAGCGGTGTTGGCGGCGGCCGCTTCGAGCGTCTCGCGGATCGCCATCGTGCGCTCATCGATCGTGCGCACCAGCAGCACGAGGATCGTGAGCAGCGCGACCACCGCGAGGATCACGACGAGACCGGCGGCGAGAGCGCCCCACCACCAGTTCTCGGTTGTGTCGGACAACGCGAAGATCATGGTCAGCCCCCCAGCTTGATGCGGCCACGCCGGAGGCCGGCGGTGATGGCTTCGGCCGATGCGATCGTCGTGCGCAGTCCGGCGAGCGCCGCGGTGTTCGTCACCGACTCTTCGAGGCTCTCGTTGATCGCCTTGGCCTGCTTCCCGATGAGATGGGCGAGCACCAAGATCGGCACGACGAGCGCGACGACAGCGACGACGACGATGCCGCCCACCGTGTAGCCGATCTGCCAACCGGTGCTGGAGTCTGCGAGCACATGCATGGCCGCCACCTCAGATCGACTCGCAGAAGTCGCGAACCGGCTTCAGGTTCGCGTTCACGGATTCGAGCGCCGCGGGAACCGGCCGCGTCTTGTCGGCGATCACCTGCACGCCGCCGAGCAGCGCGCCGAGCGTCTTGTGCACCGCCATCAGGTGACCGATGACGCGGATGAGGGCGAGCGCGGCCGCGGCGATGATCAAGCCGGCGAGCACGATGGTGACCCAGGCAGCGATAGGCATCTGTTCCCCTGTTCCTCAGTCCTTCACGGAAGCAGCTTGGCGACGGAGC
This sequence comes from uncultured Acidimicrobiales bacterium, assembly GCA_963747215.1. Lineage (GTDB taxonomy): Bacteria > Actinomycetota > Acidimicrobiia > Acidimicrobiales > DATKAS01 > DATKAS01. Next base: position 58,600 of record CAVVET010000017.1, on the reverse strand, counting down.
CGGCGTAGCGAACCGCACCGACCGTGACTTCGTGGATGGTCTCGTCGGTCTCGGCCAGCAGAGCGGGGGCCTGGTCGACGTTGCCGATCAGGCCGACCCCGTGGCCGAGGATGTTGTCGGAGGCGCCTCGGATGCGCTCGAGCGCCGCCAGCAAGCGGTTGATCAACCCGAGCAACACCGGGACGACCACGATGAACAAGATCACGTTGCCGATCCACCAGAGCGCCATCAATGTCTCGTCCTCTCAGCTCGCAGCCGGTCGATAGGGCAGGAACAACCGCCGGAACACCCGCGTGATCGCCAACATCGCGGCCCGGACGCCGATGCCGATGCCGCCCGCAGCCGCGGCGGACGCGACCTGATCAGGCGCGACACCGCGGTCGAGCGCGGCGATCCGGTTCTGCATGTTCGTCGCGAAGTCGCGCATGAGCACGGTGCTGACGTCGGAGATCATTCCTCGGCCGTACTGGGCGGCAGCGCCCGACAGCTGCAGGTCCTGGTCGACCTCGACCTTCGCTGCCGGCGCCGGCGGCGACGACTCGAGCCGTCAGCAGCATCGCGGCCTGACCACGCCCCTTCTCGTCTGCGCCCGCGGCGTCGACGACGATGCGCTTCGCCGCCTCGTCGCGCTCGCGCACCTCGGCGGTGCCGGCGAACTGCAGCTTCACCGGCCCCATGCGGATCGCGACCTTGCCCGCGGTACTTGTCGTCGCCGAGGTCCTCGGTCAGCTCCGCGCCCGGGAGGCACGTCGGCACCTGGGGGATGTCGTCGAAGAAGCGCCAGACCTTGTCGACGGGCTGCGCCACGTCGAACACGTTCTTGATCAGCATCGCGCCTCCTTGTCGAGGTAGCGGGCGGGCTCGCGCTCGAACGCCGCTCGGCAACCCGTGCCGCAGAAGTAATACGTGACGCCCTCGTGCTCGAGCTGCAGGCTCGAGGGTTCGATCGTGACGGTCATCCCGCACACGGGATCGATCGCTGTCGTCGGTTGGCACGGCCGGCGCGGCTGCGTCCCGATGGGGCGCGAACGCGCCCGACGCCCGCAGCTGCACGAGCTCGGCGAGGATCGCGACCGCGATCTCGGTGTGGGTCGTGTGGCCGAGATCGAGGCCCACCGGCACCCGCACCCGGTCGAGCAGATGTTGCGGCACTCCACGATCGGAGAGATAGGCGAGCACCGACTCACCGCGTCGCCGGGATGCGACGAGTCCCACATAGGCGGGCGAGGCCGTGACCGCGCGCTCGATGGCGTCCTCGTCGCCGTGCCCTTGCGTCGCGACCACGACGACCGACCGCGCCTCGACGGCCTCGGGCGAGAAGTCCCCGCTGTCGACGAGATCGGCCCGCCATCCGAGCACCTGCGCGAGGTCGCGGAGCATGTGCGACATCGGCGAGCGCCCGACGACGACGAGGTGCGGGGTCGACACGACCGGCTCGATGTACACCTCCATCGCGCCTTCGCTCTGGCAGGAGATCGGAATGACCCGCATGCCGTCGGGGATGTGCCCGAACTGCTCGGGGGTGCCGAGCAAGAGGAGCCGCGGCTCGCCTTCGACGATCGCGGCCTGGGCTTCACGGATGACGGTCGGCTCTGCGCACGCGCCGCCGATCCAGCCGTGGATCGCGCCAGCGGCGGTGACGATCGCCCGCGAGCCCTGCTGTCCTGACGATGGCCCCTGCCGCCACACGACGGTGGCGAGCGCGCAGTCCTCGCCGCGGCGAGCGAGCTCGGCGGCCTCCGCGATCACCTCCCAGCCGGCAAAGGCGTTGCTCACGTCAGTCCGATCTCACCGGCGGCGCGCCCGACACGTCGTGACGCTCGGTGAGCGCCTCGTACACCCGGTCGGGCAGCAGCGGCATGTCGATGTTGCGTACGCCGGTGTCCTTGATCGCGTTCATCACCGCGTTGACGAACGCGGCCGGGCCCGCCGACGGTGGCGCACTCGCCGACGCCCTTCGCGCCGATCGGATGGTGCGGGCACGGCGTCACGACCTCGTGCAGCTCGAAGCCCGGCGTCTCCCACGCCGTCGGCAGCAGGTAGTCCATGTAGTTGCCACCGATGCAGTTGCCGTCCGCGTCGAACGTGATGAACTGCATGTTCGCCATGGCGTAGGCCTCGGTGAGACCGCCCATGATCTGCCCTTCGACGATCATCGGGTTGATGCGCACGCCGCAGTCGTCGACCGCGACGACGCGGAGCACATCCCACACGCCGGTCTCAGGGTCGACTTCGACGGTGGCGATGTAGCACGGCGAACGGCCAGGTGAGGTTGGGCGGGTCGTAGTACGCGGTGTTCTCGAGTCCGGGCTCCATGCCGTCGGGCATGTTGCTGTAGGCGGCCATCGCGCACTCTTGGATCGTGACGCCCCGGTCGGGCGCGCTGCGCACATAGAAGCGGCCGAGCTCCCACTCGATGTCCTCCTCGGACACCTCGAGCAGGTGCGCGGCGAGCTTGCGGGCCTTCGCCCTGATCTTCCGCGACACCATCGCCGACCGCGGCGCCCGCGACCGGTGTGCTCCGCGACGCATACGTGCCCATGCCGAACGGCGCGGTGTCGGTGTCGCCCTCCTCGACGACGATGTCGTCGGCGGGGATGCCGAGCTCGTGGGCGACGATCTGCGCCCACGTCGTCTCGTGTCCTTGGCCTTGCGATCTTCGCACCCGTCCGCAGGATCGCCTTGCCGGTCATGTGCACCCGCAGCTCGGCGGAGTCGAACATCTTGATGCCCAAGATGTCGTACTCCCGGCTGTTGCCGGCGCCGAGCGGCTCGGTCATCGTCGAGATGCCGATGCCCAAGAGGCGGCCGCGCTGCTTGGCCTCCTCCTTCTCCCGCAGGAAGTCCTGATAGCCGATGGCTTCGAGACCGATGTCGAGGCACTTGCCGTACTGACCGGAGTCGGTGAGGAAGCCCCACGGCGTGCGATGGGGGAAGTCGTCGTCGCGCACGAAGTTCATGCGGCGGAACTCGGCTTGGTCGATGCCGAGATCGTCGGCCGCCGCCTGCACCATGCGTTCCTGGAAGTACATCGCTTCGGTCACCCGGAACGAGCAGCGGTACGCGACGCCGCCGGGCGCCTTGTTCGTGTACACGCCGCGCGCCGTGAGGTGCGCAGCGGGGATGTCGTAGCAGGCGAAGGCGGAGTGCATCAGGCCGATCTTGAACTTGCTGGGCTGCGCGTCGGAGAAGAACGCGCCGTGATCGGACTCGGTGTGCATCCGGACGGCGAGGATCCGGCCGTCCTTGCGCAGTGCCAGCTCGCCGTGCAGGTAGATGTCGCGACCGAACCCGGTGGAGATGAGGTTGCCGCTCTTGTCCTCGATCCACTTCACCGGTCGCTCGAGCAGGATCGACGCGAGGATCGACGCCACATAGCCCGGATAGACGGGCACCTTGTTCCCGAAGCCGCCGCCGAGGTCGGGCGACACGATGCGGATCATGTGCTCGGGGATCTCGGCCACCAACGCGACCGCGGCACGAATGATGTGCGGGGCCTGCGTCGTCATGTACACGGTGAGCTTCGACGTCGACCGGTTGAAGTCGGCGATCGACCCGCAGCACTCGATCGGCGATGGATGCGACCGGGGGTAGTGCAGGTCGAGCTTGGAGATCACATCCGCTTCCGCGAACGCCCGCTCGGTGCCGTCCTTGTCGCCGACCTCCCAGTCGAAGACGACGTTGTCGTGCTGGTTCTCCTTGTCGTCGCGGATCAGCGGCGCGCCGTCGGCCATCGCCTGCATCGGGTTGACGATCGCAGGCAGCGGCTCGTACTCGACGACGATCGCCTCGCACCCGTCCTTGGCGATGTACGGATCGTCGGCGATCACGCACGCGACCTCTTGGCCCTGGAAGCGCACCTTGTCGGTCGCGAGCACGGCCTGCGTGTCGTAGGAGAGCGTCGGCATCCACGCGAGGTTGCGGGCGGCCATCATCTCGCCGGTCAGCACGAGCCGGACGCCGGGGATGTCCCACGCCTTGCTGGCGTCGATCGACTTGATGCGGGCGTGGGCGAGCGGGCTGCGGAGGATCTCCATGTGGAGCATGCCCGGCAAGACGATGTCGTCGACGTAGTTGCCCTTGCCGCGGATGAACCGGTTGTCCTCGACCCGCTTGCGGCTCGAGCCGAGCCCACCGATCTTGATCTCGTCGAGTGCGCTCATCTCGTCACGCTCCCCGCTGCTTCGCCGCCGCCCAGAGCACGGCCTTCACGATGTTCTGATACCCGGTGCACCGGCAGAGGTTCCCCGACAGCGCCCAGCGCACCTCGTCCTCGGTCGGATCCGGGTTCTCGTCGAGCAGGGCCTTCGCGGTCAGCATCATCCCCGGCGTGCAGAACCCGCACTGCAAGCCGTGCGCGTCCTTGAAGCCCTCTTGGATCGGATGCAGCTCGCTCGCGGTCGCGAGGCCTTCGACGGTCGTCACCTCGTGACCGTCGGCCTGCACGGCGAGCATCGTGCAGCTCTTGATCGGTTTGCCGTCGAACAGCACGGTGCACGCGCCGCAGTTCGTCGTGTCGCAGCCGGTGTGCGTGCCGGTGAGCTTGAAGCCCGAGCGCAGGAGATGGGCGAGCAACAGGCGGGGCTCGACGTCCGCGGCGCGGCGTTCGCCGTTGAGCGTGAGCGTGACGCGCCGCACCGGCACGTCGCTTGCCGGTTCAGGCGTGACTCTCTTCGAAGAGGCTCGTCATGTCAGGCCGCCTTCTCGTCGGCGCTGGCCACTCGGGTGAGCAGGCGCACCGTGAACGTGCGAATGATCTGACGCTTGTAGGCCGCGCTGCCCCGGTGGTCAGTGCGCGGCTGGGCGGCCTGTGCGGCGAGCTCGGCGGCATGCGCGATGCGCTCGGCGCTCAGCGCGCCGCCGACCACCGCCTGAGCGGCGTCGGTCGCATCGATCGTCGAGGGTCCGACGCCGGTGAGCGCGATGCCCGCGCGAGTGATCGAACCGCCGGAGCGCTCGATCGCGACCGCGACGCCCGCGGTTGCGAAGTCGCCGACGCGGCGTTCGAGCTTGAGATAGCCGCCGGCGGGAGTTCCCTTCGGGCGCGGGCACGACGGCCTCGATGACGATCTCGTCGCTCGCCAGCACGTTCTGGAACGGACCGCTCACGAGCTCGGTCATCCCGATGTTGCGGCGGCCGCTCGACCCCTGCGCCACCACGTGTCCGCCGAGCGCCGTGATCACCGACGCCCAATCGCCCTGCGGATCGGCGTGGCAGAGCGACCCGACGAGCGTGCCGCGATTGCGGACGATCGGATCGGCGATGAGCGGCGCAGCGGCGGCCATCGTCGGTTGCTTCGACGACAGCACCGTCGAGTGCTCGAGGTCGGCGTGGCGGCAGAGCGCACCGATGCGGATCGTTCCGTCGGCGTCGACCTGGTGGTAGTCGAGGCCTGGGATCTCGTTGATGTCGACGAGCATCTCGGGCGCGGCGAACCGCAGCTTCAGCAGCGGGATCAGGCTCTGTCCCCCTGCGAGCACCTTCGCCTCACCGCCGCCGTCGCGCAGCAACGCGATCGCCTCGTCGAGCGAGCGCGGCGCTTCGTAACGGAACCGGGACGGGTACATGCGAGCCTCCTCCTCGTGCGGCGGTGCCGACTCAGGCTTCGGCGGTGCAGACACGGCAGAGTCGGGGATCGCGACCGGAAGCGACTCGTAGTCGGGGTCGGGTCGTCGCTCTTGGTGGGGAGGCCACGGCCCCTGGACCGGTTGACCGGCCACCTTCAAGTAGTCGATCAGCTGCGGCCACGCCCACACCGTCGGACTCTTACCGGTCTTCGGCGCGTGCTCGATCACCTCGTACAGCCGCGGGTTGCCGGGACTGTGCCCGGTCGACTCCACTGCCAAGCCCTCCACCCCCCAAACGTCGCCCTCGCTCACGATGGTACGCACACCCGCGCGCCATCCGCTCACGAGCTCGAAACCGCCGCAATGCGCACGACTCGCGGATCTTGATCCACGACCTTCCCTACGGCCTTGTCGCGTGAAGAGTTCGAAGTGTCGTGCACGCGTCGCGCGAGAACGGCGGGGGGTCGGGCGGGGTCAGCGCTCTAGCTCTGGGGGCAGCCGTCGGCGAGCAGGTCCTGAGTGACGACGACGAGCCCGGTCGGCACGTCCTCGAGCCGAGTCCATCCGGACTCGTCGGCGCTCGCGCATCCCTGACCGTTCACCTGCCAGTACGACGAGGGTCGTACCCGCACCACGATGTCGCCGGGCACGTACACGACAAGGCGGAACTCGTCGGCGTCCATGCCGAGCAGCGTCGCCGACCCCTCGATCATGCCGGGGTATCCGTGGAACCTCCACAGCACCCAGTCCGTGCTCCGCCACACCTCTTCGAGGTACGGAAGTCGGGAGACCAGCAGGTCCTTCTCCGCGAGGGATGAGGCGTCGAGCTGAGCGCTGGGCAACGCGACGTACTCGACCGCGTTGTCGGTGAGCCACTGCTCGTAGCTCGCAACGCTCAGGGTGTCGTCGTAGAAGATCGAATTGCGCTCGATGTCCAGCTGGCGTTCCCAGCCGCGCGCAAGTGCCACCTCAGGCGCGACGTACGCGGTCTCCCAGTGGTGGTAGGTGAACGGGATCTCGACGCGTCCCGGTAGCCCGTCCTGGCGTTGGATCTCGTTGATCAGCGGCTGGTAGTAGGCGCGGTCCATCGAGGGGTCGTGGCGAGCCCACGCGACCGAGTCCATCGCGGGAATCCACTGCCACAGCACCATGGGCAGGACCATCGCCACGATCACGATGCGGCGCTGCGACCACAGCGCGCACACGATGAGTGGACCAGCGACGTACTGCGCGAGCCGGCTCACGTTGCCTCCGAGCGGCGAAGGCACGAGAAATGTCACGATCACGACCGCCGCGTACACGGCGGCTCCCCACCGCATCGGGCGGTAAGGACCGCGCATCGCGACGACGAAGAGCGCGCAGACCGAGAGATCGCGGACGAGCGCCCATCCTTCGTAGGGGAACACCCCCGCGTCGCGGAACAGGAGAGCCATCACGCCGATCGGCGCGCAGGCTGCCGCGGCGATCGTGAGCCCGGGAACGCGGCGCTTCGCGGCGCTGAGCGCCCAAGCGGTGCCGACGATCGCGACGAACAGGCCGGCGACCGGGCTGGCGAGAGACGTGAGGAGCGCACCGCCGATCGCGAGACCGAAGCGATGATGTTGGATCGCGAGCACCGTGGCGAGACCGAGCGTGATCCCGAGCGCGAACGTGGCCCGGCCGATCATGAGGTTGGTCGCGGTGCCGGCCGCAAACCACAGCGAACCGATCCACCACGACGACCCGAAGTGGTAGCGGACGATGCGGTCGAAGAGGATGGCGGCGAGCAGTCCGCTGATCGCGCACAGCGCCATCGGCCCGATGACCGAAGCGAGCACCGGCGAGATGACGCTGTAGTCGAGCGTGGCGTGCCCGCCGTACCAAAGGTTGTTGAAGAGCACGACGCCGTACCGCTCGACGAGGTCGGCTCGGAAGATCTGCGCGGGGAGATCCGAGCCACGCCAGCCGAGGACGAGGATCGCCACCGCGAGTGCCGCGGCGGCGCTCGGGGAGATGCCCGATGTCAGCCAGCGTCGTCGCGCCGGAGCAGAGGAAGCGGAGGCCGGCGGAGGCCTCTCGGCGACGGCACTGGGGCTAGTCATGGCGATGGCGGCGAGGCGGCCGAGGCGGCGCGTGGTGGTGGTCGCGTCGTGACGGTGACCCCGACGGGAGCGTAGCCCTCTGCCAGTAACTTCCCCCGCGTGAAGCTCACGACTTTGGGCACAGGCTCGCCGATCCCGTCTCCTGATCGGGCAGGGCCCGCCAACCTGGTGCAGGCGGGCGAGGTGAACCTGCTGTTCGACTGCGGGCGCGGCGTGACACTGCGCCTGGCCGCCGCCGGCCTCATCGCTCCGCAGCTTCACCAGGTCTTTCTTACCCACCTGCACAGCGACCATGTCACCGATTTCAACGATCTGGTGACCACACGGTGGGTGGCCTCGCCCGTTCCGAATCCCTTGCCCGTCACGGGCCCGGTGGGCACGGCTCGATTCGTGGACCGCACCATCGAGATGCTCAGCGACGACATCGGCTACCGGCTCGCCCACCACGAGGATCTGACCCAGCCGCCCGCGTGCGACGTCGTCGAATTGACCGATGGCCCCGCCTGGGAGGGCCAGGACGTCCGGGTCGTCGCCGCCCCGACCGATCACCGGCCGGTTGCGCCGACGCTCGGCTATCGCGTCGAGCACGAGGGGAAGTCGATCGTGCTCGCCGGCGACACCGTGCCCTGCGAGGGCCTCGACCGGCTCTGCGCGGGCGCCGACGTCTATGTGCAAACCGTGATCCGCCCTGACCTGATCCGCACCCTTCCTTCGGCGCGTATTCAAGATGTCATCGACTACCACTCGAGCTGTGAAGACGCCGGACGCACCGCCGCCGCGGGGCGGCGTGAGGACGCTCGTCCTCACCCATCCCGTGCCGACGCCGGCGCCCGGCTCCGAGCCGGAGTGGATCGCGCAGGCGGCCGCACATTTCGACGGCGAGATCGTCTTCGCTTCGGACCTGATGACGATCGAGCGATGACCGTATCCTCGTGTCATGAGCACTCCGGTTGACGAGCTCGATCTCCCGACCCTCGATCTCCTGATCGCCCAGTCGCAGGACGATCGCGCCGCGCGGCTGTCCGCGGTCCGCAGCGAGAGCTGGCTCGCGAAGACCGACATGGGCTACGCCGTGCTCGGCTACGAGGACTGTGTGTCGATGCTCCGCGACCGGCGCTGGCACTCCGCCGTCGCGTACCTACCCGAGCTGTTGGGCATCGACATCGCGGAGCTCACCGGGATGCCGGCGCGGCGCCCCGGCATCCTCGCGGCCGAAGGCGAGGAGCACTCGCGCCTGCGGAGGCTCGTGGCGCCCGCGTTCACGCCGAAGGCCGCGGACCGGCTGCGCCCATACATGCGCGAGGTGATCAACCGCCTCGTCGACCCGATCGCGTCGACGGGCCGCTGCGAGCTCGTGACCGATGTGTGCGAGCCCTATCCGATCCCGATCATCTGCACGCTGCTCGGCGCGCCCGAAGAGGATTGGCGGCTGTTCAGCCGGTGGGCCCGTGACCTCCTGCGGCTCTTCGACGGCGACTTCATGACGGAGCTGCCGACGATCCTCCAGTCGCAGAACGAGATCCGGGAGTACGTGCAGCGTCTCGTCGAGCGGAGGCGCCAAAGTCCGGCCGACGATCTGCTCACCGACCTCATCGCGATGGAGGAGGCGGGAGACCGCCTCGACATGGAAGACCTCGAGGGCATGGCGATCGCGGTGCTCGTCGGCGGCACCGACACGACGCGCAACCAGCTCGCGTGCACGGTCGCCCTGTTCACGCGTCACCCAGATCAGTGGCGCCTCCTGGCGGAGCGACCGGAGCTCGCGGCAAAGGCCACCGAGGAAAGCATGCGCGTCCTCGGCGCCGTGCGCGGCACGGGCCGGTTCGCCACGGAGGACATCGAGTACAAGGACGTCCTGTTCCCGAAGGGTTCGTTCATCTCGCCGAGCTTCGTCGCCGCGAACAACGACGAATCGGTGTTTCCCGACCCACTGAGCTTCGACATCACCCGAGAGGGTGGGTCGTCTCCGCACCTCACGTTCGGCAGCGGCATCCACTACTGCCTCGGCGCGTGGCTCGCGCGGGCAGAGATGCAGGAGGCGCTGCCGATCCTGGCCCAGCGCATGCCCGACCTCGAGCTCGACGGCGAGATCGAATGGAAGCCGGCTCAGACCGCGATCTGGGGCCCGGCGCGGCTGCCGCTGCGATTCACGCCTGCCTGCGTCGTGAGCGGCACGCAGTCCGCCGTGCAGCCCTCCCGCGGGGGAGGTCCGACGGCCGGTCGGTGCAGCACCGCACGGGTGGGCGCAAAGGCGAGCTTTCTCGTCGCCCGTGTCCCGCACCACGCCGTCGCTGATGAGGCTGTAGCCGCCGGGCTCGAACGGCGGCCACAGCAGGCTCACCTCGGGCCGCGCGGTCGCGTTGCGGGCCGATCGGGCGCCGACGCTCATCACGAGCTCGTCGTCTTGCCACTCGACGGTGACGGCGGTGGCGTGCGCGCGTTGGTCGTCGCCGACAGTCAGCAGATACGGAGTAGGACCGAACCGCGGCGGCTTCTTCGCGCAGGCGATCGAGCGATACGGCAATGCTCACGGCTCGATGCTACGACAGGACGGCGTTGCTGCCGCCCGTCGCGGCGGAGCGGTAGATCGCATCGGCGACCTCATGCGCCCGCACCGCGACGGCGAAGTCGGGGCTCGCGGGTTCGTGCCGTTCGGCGGCGACGACAAACGCTTCGTCGGGATTGGCGGGGCCGTCGAGCAGCGGCATCGTCGCCTCGACCAGGGCGTCGCCGCTCAGCTCGCCGCTGGCGCCATCGCTGTCCGTCCAGGCCACCGGCCCGAACCAGTCGTCGCCCTCGAGCACCGCCCATCGGTGCTGGCAGAACACCTCGAGGCGGCGGAGGCTCGGCCGCGACAGCACGTCGTGCCAGATCGACGTCAACGTGCCGACGGCGCCCGACGAGAAGCCGAGAGTGGCGGCCATCACGTCCTCGATGCCGTCGATCTCGTGGAACGACGCCGACTGCGCGGCGACCGACCCGATCGGTCCGGCCAGGAACTCGAGCATGTCGATGTCGTGCACCGAGTGCTCGAGCAGCGTGCCGGCGCCTGCCTTCGTCACGTCGCCGCGCCAGGTCGACGAGTAGTGACCCTGGATCGGGATGAATTGGTCGTCGCGGAACACGACGCTCATGAGCGCACCCGCCTCGGGAGCCGTGATGACGTGACGGAGCCAGAGGAAAGCAGGGGAGCGGCGAAGCACCAGCCCGACTTGGTTCGTGACCCCCGCCGTGGTGACGGTGTCAGCCATCTCGCGTGCGCCGGCGAGGCTCGTGGCGAGAGGTTTCTCGCAAAAGATCGCCAGGCCGCGCTCGGCCGCGGCGCTCACGAGACGGGGATGCTCGGAAGTCCAGGTGCAGATGTAGACGGCGTCGCAGCCGTCCAGCACCTGTTCCTCGGATGCACACGCGACGTGCCCGGACGCCGCGCAGAACGCCGCGAGGCGAGCCGCGTCGAGGTCGTACGCGCCGGCGCGCACCACGTCGGCGCCGCTCCGACGAAGCGACTTCGAGTGGTACGTCGCGATGAGACCGGTGCCGATGAAGCCGATGCGCACGGGCGGCGACGCTACTGGCCGGGAAGCGACCCTCCGCCGACGAACTCGGCGACGAAGTCGTTCACGGGGTGCGCGACAACTTCTTCGGGCGGGCCGACCTGTTCGATGTGTCCGGCTCGCATCACGACGAGCCGGTCGCCCAGCGCGCGTGCCTCCGCGTGATCATGGGTCACGTAGATCGCGGTCATGCCGAGACGTCGCAACAGCTCGCGCACCTCTTGCGTGAGGCGCTCGCGCAACGTGCGGTCGAGCGCACCCAGCGGTTCGTCGAGCATGAGGAGACGGGGCTCGGGCGCGACGGCTCGGGCCAGCGCGACGCGCTGCTGTTCCCCGCCCGAGAGCGTCGTCACGGAGCGGTGGTCGAACCCGTCGAGGTCGACGAGGGTGAGCACCTCCGCGACGCGGCGACGTATCTCGGCGTCGGGTCGGTGCTGCATCCGCAAGCCGAACGCGACGTTCGCGGCCACGTCCTTGTGAGGGAACAGCGCGTAGTCCTGGAACATGAGGCCGAAGCTGCGTCGGTGAGGTGGCACCCGCGCGAGGTCCTCGCCGTCCCATCGCACTGTGCCGGTGTCGAGCAGCTCGAGCCCGGCGATGGCGCGCAGCAGCGTCGACTTTCCCGAACCGCTCGGCCCGAGCACGGCGACGAGCTCGTGGTCCTCGACGGTGAGGTCGACATCGTCGAGCGCGGTGTGGCCGTCGAAGCACACCGTTGCGTGCTCCAGGGAGAGCATCAGAAATCTCCGAGATCGCCGAGGCGAGCGCGCTCGAACACGAGCACGCACACCACGGTGAGCGCCATCAGGATCGTCGCCATCGCCATCGCCTGGCCGTAGTTGGCCGCGCCCGGACGGCCGAGCAGCCGGAAGATCGCGACGGGGAGGGTGACGGTGTCGGGGCGAGCGATGAACACGGTGGCGCCGAACTCTCCGAGCGAGATCGCGAATGCGAACCCGGCGCCCACCGCGAGGGCGCGCGAGACGAGGGGCAGGTCGATCTCCCTCCAAGTGCGTCTCGGAGAGGCGCCGAGCACAGCGGCCGCCTCGCGAAGCCGGTGGTCGATCGAACGGAGAACAGGGACCACCGAGCGAACGACGAACGGCAGCGCGACGAGCGCCTGCGCGATCGGGATGAGGATCGCCTTCGACCGAAGGTCGAGTGGTGGTTCGTCGAGCGTGATCAGGAAGCCGAAGCCGACCGTCACCGCCGACACCCCGAGCGGAAGCATCACGCCGAGGTCGAGCCACATCCGGGTGTGTCTGCCGCCGATCGCGATGGCGGCGAGCCCGCCGATCACCGTCGCGATGACCGTCGCGACCAGCGCGAACACGAGCGAGTTCCGGATCGCGTCCACCGGTGGAACGAACAGGGCGTTCGTGTCGGTCGACGCGAGGTCGCGGTACCACGCGAGCCCGTGCCCGCCGGGCACCGCGAACGAGCGCTCGATCAGCGCCAGCAGCGGGAGTCCCAGGAGGATCGCCATCACAGCGAGGTTGGCGGCGAGCAGCACACGCTGGCCCGTCGTGCGGGGCGCGACGCTCGCCTCGTCTCGGCGCCGCATCCGCCGCGGGATCGACCGCCGCGCCTGCAAGCGGTTGGTGACGATCAGGATCGCGACGACGGCGACGAGCTGCACGAGTGCGAGCGCGGCGGCGACCTCGAGGTCGAGCAGCTGCGCGGTCTGGCGGTAGATCTCGACTTCGAGGGTGGAGTGTCGGGGGCCGCCGAGCAGCAGCACGACGCCGAACGACGTGAACGTGAAGAGGAACACGATCGCGCTCGCCGCCGCGATGGCCGGCGCCAGCAGTGGCAGGTCGATGTCCCGTGTCGATCGCCACTTCGACGCGCCCAGCACCTGCCGCGCTTTCGGAAAGACGGGGATCGAGGTTGGCCCAGAGTCCTCCGACCACCCGCACGACCACCGCGTAGTTGAAGAACGCGTGTGCGATCAGGATCGCCCACACGCTGTTGTCGAGTGCCCCTGGCAGCAGGCGGGTGAACGCCGCGCCGACGACCACCGTCGGCAGCACGAACGGCACGGTGACGAGCGCGCGCACGATCGCCCGGCCTCGGAAGCGGTAGCGCGAGAGCACGTAGGCGCCGGGCAGGGCAATCGCGAGCGTGAGCGCAGTCGAGGCGACCGCCTGCCAGACGGTGAACCACGCGACGCGGCGCAACCGGTCGTCGGAGAGCACCTCGCGGAAGCCGTTGGCGTCGATGCCGCGGCTGATGATCGCGGTGACGGGCCAGACGAAGAAGACGGCGAGGAACGCGACCGGCGCGGCGAGGAGGGCGATCCTCAGCCCATGACGTTTGATGTCCACTCGTCGATCCATTGATCGCGGTTGGCGGCGATCACGTCGGGCGGGAGCGTCAGCGGATCGTCGGGCAGGACGGAGAACTCCGTGAAGACCTCTGGGACCGCGGCGGTCGCGTTGGCGGGCCACACGAACATGTTGAGCGGCATGTCCTCCTGGAAGGTGGGGCTCAGCATGAAGTCGATGAGCTGCTGCGCCGCGGCTTCGTGCTCGGTGCCCGCGAGCACGCCCGCGAACTCGACCTGACGGAAGCACGTCGACGCCACGACGGCGGTGGGCGCGTCGTCCCTCGGGGGATCGGCGAACACGACTTCCGCAGGCGGACTCGACGCGTAGGACACGACGATGGGGCGCGGTCCCTGGCCGGAGCTGCCCGAGAACGACGTGTAGTACGCGTCCTCCCATCCGGCCGCGATCTCGACGTCATTGTCCGAGAGCTGGTTCCAGTAGTCGAGCCAGCCGTCCTCGCCGAAGTGGTCGATGGTGCCGAGCATGAACGCGAGCCCTGGCGAGGACGTGGCGGGGTTCTCGACCACGAGCAGGCCCTTGTACGTCGGAGTCGGCGAGATCCTCGAGTGAGGCTGGCGGTTCGAGACCCTTGTCGCTGAACCACTGCTTGTCGTAGTTGAGGCAGACATCCGCGATGTCGATCGGCGTCACGGCGTCGTCGGCGGTGAGCTCGGTGAGGCCCGGCTGCACGTCGCTGAGCGCCGGCGATCGATAGGGCTCGAACAGGCTCTCGTCGAGCGCACGACCGAGGAACGTGTTGTCGACGCCGTACAGGACATCGCCGAGCGGGTCGCCCTTCGTGAGGATCGCCTGGTTCACCATCTCGCCGCCGTCACCGGCGTGCAGCACCTTCACCGTGATGCCCGTGTCCGCCGTGAACTGATCGAGCAACCCTTCCGACACGGCGAACGAGTCGTGCGTGACGAGCGTGATGGTCACCGGTCCGCCGTCCTCATCGGTCGCGGCGTCATCGCCGCCGCAGGCGCCGAGGAGCGCGACCGCGAGCAGCGCGAAGAGGGCGCGCTTCACTGCCCGGCGCTTCACTGCAGAGCCTCCGGTTGGATCATGAGCAGGGTCCCTTCCCGGAGCGACACCTTGGCGACCGTGCCTTCGATCTCGTTGCTGACGCCGCGTGTCGTGCCCGAGTCGAGCGTCTCGCCGTGCAGCGCGAAGCGGAGTCCTTCGGTGCGCACCCCGTGGGCGGGGCCGCCGACCGGAACGAGCGTGATGAGCTCGCCCGGACGTCCCTCCACGTGGGCTTCGCCGCCTTCGCGCACGACCTGCACCCGCGCTTCGCCGATCCACGCGTCGATCGTCATGCCCGCGAGCTCGGTGCTGGCGAGCAGGAGCAGCCCAGTCACGAGGTGATCGAGCCGGCCGCCGTCACCGGAGATGAGGATGACGTCGCGTGCGCCGGCGCGCTTCGCAGCGTCGAACGCGATCGCGAGGTCGGTCTCGTCCTTGTCGCGGGGGTACGTCTCGACCGACACGCCGTCGGCAATGGCCGCCGCGATCGCCGAGTCCGAGACCGAGTCGAGATCGCCGACGACGAGATCGACCCTGACGCCGTGGGCACGAGCGTGGTCGAGGCCCGAGTCGGCGGCGATGACGAAGGAGCCGCTCGGCACCCGGTCGATCGCGCGGGGATGCGGCGGACGTCCCCCTGCGAAGACCACGACCGGTTGACCCTTGGTTGGGTCCACGACTTCCCTCCGCTGGCATTACCCAGATCAGGTTCTCGGGTCGGTGGCGCCTCGGCCACCCTCTCAGCCCGGCTGCCCGAGCTCCCCGTGGTGTGTCGTCAATGTAGCGGCTCGTCCACCTTCTCCGCCGTGGAGATGTCGGCGAGATCGTCTCGGTACACATCCGGCTCGATGTAGATGATGCGGGCCTCGGCGACGGCGGCTCTGATGCGGCGTTCGGTCTCGTTGATCGACTCCGCGAGCTCCTGGATCGTCAGGTCCGATCGGAACGCGACCTTCACCGCGACGAGGAGCTCGTCGGGACCGATGTGCTCGGTCTTCATGTGGATCACCCGCTCGACGTTCGGCGTCTGGGTGATGGCGTTGGTGATCGCGTCCTGCTTGGCCGGGGCGGCGGACTCGCCGATGAGAAGCCCCTTCATCTCGATCGCGAGCACGATCGAGATCACGATGAGCAGTACGCCGATCGCGACGCTGCCCATCGCGTCCCAGCGGGCGTTGTCGGTGTAGTGGGCGAGGGTCACGCCGGTGAGGGCGATGAAGAGACCGATCAGCGCACCGAGATCCTCGAGCAGCACGACCGGCAGCTCGGGTGCCTTCGAGCGGCGGATGAAGCTCCACCATCCGACGCCGCCGCGCACCTTGTTCGCCTCGTGGACCGCGGTGTGGAACGACCACGACTCGAGCGCGATCGCCACGAGGAGGATCGCGATCGCCACGCCGAAGCTCTCGACCTCATGGGGATGGCGCAGCTTCTCGATGCCCTCGTACAACGCGAACGCGCCGCCGACGGTGAACAGCACGACGGCGACGACGAACGCCCAGAAGTAGCGCTCGCGTCCGTATCCGAACGGATGCTCGGGCGTCGCGGCCCGCTTCGCGCGAGCGCCGCCGAGGAACAGCAGGGCCTGGTTGCCGGTGTCGGCGACGGAGTGAATCGCTTCGGCGAGCAGCGAGGCCGAGCCCGTGATGATGAAGCCGACGAACTTCGAGATGGCGATCCCGAGGTTCGCCAGGAAGGCGGCGATGATCGCCTTGCGACTCCCCTCTTGCATCGGCTCACACTGGCACAACGGCCGTGTGCCAGCATGCGTCCATGCCTGGACAGCTCGAGGGTCGCGTCGCGTTGGTCACGGGGGGAGGCCGGGGGATCGGGGCCGGCATCTCGCTCGCTCTCGCCGCGGAAGGAGCGCTCGATCGCGGTGAACTACCGCCGCGACGCCGAGGCCGCGAAGGAGACGGTTGCCGCGATCGAAGCAGCGGGCGGATCGGCTCGGTCGTACGCCGCCGCGGTCGAGGACTACGAGGCCGCGCAGACGATGGTGGCCGACGCGGTGAACGACTTCGGCTACGTCGACATCCTCGTGCACAACGCCGGCATTGCCTCCCGCGGCAAGTCGGTGGCGGACACCGACGTCGACGAGCTCGAGCGCCTCGTGCGGGTGCACGCGTTGAGCGCCCATCAGCTCGCTCGGCATGTGCTGCCGTCGATGCGCACGCGGCCGCGGGGCGACATCGTGATGATCTCGTCGGTGGCGACGTCGCACTACGCCGCGAACGGTGCGCCGTACAACATGGGCAAGGCGGCGCTCGAGGCGCTGGCGTTCGGCCTCGCGAAGGAGGAGCGCGACAACGGCATCCACGTGAACGTCGTCGCCCCCGGCCTCGTCGAGACCGAGATGGGACGCCGGCTCATGAAGGCCGGCGGCGTCGACGACCTCCGCAAGCTCGACTCCGTCATGCCGTTCGGCCGCGTGTGCCAGCCCGAGGACGTCGCCGCCGTGGTGGTGTTCGTCTGCAGCGAGGCCTCCGGCTACATGACCGGCCAACGCCTCGAAGTCGACGGCGGCGGCCCCAAAGTCCGCTAACCCCCGCCCCACCCCCGACCGTTTGCGTCGCCAGCCGGCACTATGCGACCGTCTGACGACGCACTCGCTGCCTCGTGGAGGGTGCGGATCACCGAGACGAAGTACTCGTCGGACATCGACTCGGTGAAGCTCGGCGCCGCCCAACCCTTCGCGATCAGATCGTTCTTCCGGGCGCGGTCGTCGGTGAAGGCACGTGAGGTTGTCGCCGCCGTGGTACTTCCACGAGTCGAGCTCGATCGCGATCTTCAGCTCGGGATACGCGAGGTCGATCCGAACCTTCTTGCCGTTGAGGACCATCCGGAACTGCTGACGAGGCGGCGGAAGGCCGGCCGCGGTGAGCGCGCGCAAGCGCCCGAGTCTCGAGATCGCTGTCACCGGGGTCGTAGCCAGGGAGCCGGGCGCCGAGCACCGCATGCACCTTCGACATCGACCGGCCCGGGGCCGGCAGCGAGCCGCTCGGCGCAGCGTCGGAAGTCTTCGAGGACGATGAGGTCACGGCGTATCGCGTCGTCGAGCACGCGGCCCAGCCAACGGACGGTGAGCCGCGACGACACGTCGATCAGCGCGCGTTCGGCCGTGACCGTCGGGATGCCCAGATGTTCGGTGCGATCACTCTCGAACAGCGCACCCGACCGACGACCGCGAACTCCGTCGAGTCGAGACCGCGAGCCGAGCGTGGGAGACGAGCTCGAGCTCCTCGGGCTGGTCGAAACCCTTGAGGCGCCAGAGGTGGGTGGCGGTGCGCGTGTGACGCCCACGTCGTCGCATCCGTACGCGAGCACGCTGGCGAGCAGCATCTGGTGCCACGACGGGCGGTGCTCCAGCGATCGCGTAGACCGACGGTCGAATCTCGATCCAGACGCCCCGGCTGCAGGAGGCCGCGGATCTGCGCCGTCGGTCAACCCGGCCGTGAGCGCCTGGGCGCGCGTGATGAGTCCGTACTGGGCATGGGTGAAGCGATGGAGCAGCCGTCGTGAATGAACATGCACGAATCATCACGAGGGGGTGCGACATTCCCGAGCGTGTGCGTCGCCAGCGCGGACGAATAGTGCCGCTGGCGACGCAAACGCGGCTGGGGGGGGTTAGGGGACGGGGAGGGTGAGCCAGCGATCGAGGACTTCGGGGTCGCCGAAGATCTCGAGGGTGGGGTCGTCGGCGGGGATGCGGCGCCACTGCATCAGCAGCAGCGACGACGCCGGCCCCCGCACCGCCACGTCGCCCTTCGTGTGACCGCGCGTCACGCGCGCGAGGCCGTCGTCGGTGTGCACGGTCCACTCGCCCTCGGTGTCGGTGCAGTGGAAGTGGACGGACCCGCCGATGTCGATGCCGTCGCGGCGCGCGAGCCGCAGCCCGACGTGCACGTCGAGCACCTCGTCCATCCCGTCAGCCGCGAGCTCGGCATCGATCGGCGCGACAACACCGTGCGCGTCCTGGCCATCCCAACGATGGAGTGCGGTCTCGATCGCCATGCGGCGCGGCCAGAACCGTCCGACTTGAGGGCCGTTCGAGAAGTTCCACACGGGCGCATCGGGGTCCAGGACTGCGAGTTGGTCGTGTAACGGCGAAACGCCCGCCGAGAACCAGTCCACGACGGTGTCGTCGCGCGGCGGCTTCTCGAGGCTGTCCGCCACTGGCTCCGCCCCGGTCCGACAGGCCTCGGCGGCCCACCGGTGCACCCGGCCGAGATGCCCCAACAGCCGGTTGACGTCCCACCCCGGACAGCCCGGAACGGGCACGTCGAGAGACCCGAGCCGGGCCGCCTCCACCAGCGCCGCCGCGTCGGACCGCAACGAGCCCAGGTAGTCGATCGCCATGGCCCGACGGTATCGTCAGGTCGATGCCCTCACCGACCGGAGTTCCCGCTGACGAGCTCGTCCTCGAAGACATCGTCACGCTCACGGAGCAGGCGCAGTCTCGTCTCACCGAGCTGCGCGACGAGGAGCCGGAGGGCAACACCCTCGGCCTCCGCCTGTCGATCAACGGCAGCCAGGGCATCGACTTCGTCTACGACCTCGAGTTCGTGCCGCTCGCCACGCTCCCGCTGAGCGAGCAGGTGCGCAACCACGGCGGCCTGCGCGTGGTGATCCCCGACAACGACGTGGCGAACCTGCAGGGCGCGACCCTCGACTACGAGCACGACGGGCTCGTGCTGCGCAACCCGAACAAGCCCAAGCCGCTCGACCTCGACAACCTCGCCACCGACGGTGAGCTCGCCGACGGCGTGCAAGCCGCGCTGGTCGGGGAGATCAACCCGGCGCTCGCCTCGCACGGCGGCTTCGTCGAGCTGGTCGGTGTCGACGAGGCCGACGGCACCGTGTACATGCGCATGGGCGGCGGATGCCAGGGCTGCTCGATGAGCCGCATGACGATGATGCAAGGCGTGCAGACGATGTTGCGCGAGTCGGTCGACGGCGTGACGCGGGTGCTCGACGTGACAGATCATTCCGCCGGCGAGAACCCGTACTACTCGTAGACGAAGCAGTCGTAGCGAACCAGCACACGAACTCAGGGGGATCAATGGCAGGCATCGCCGCTTACGGCGCGTACGTGCCCTACTACCGGCTGCAACGCGCCGCGATCGGTGCCGCACTCGGATCCGGCGGAGGCAAGGGAACCCGCGCTGTCGCGTCGTACGACGAAGACGCGACGTCGATGGGCGTCGAGGCGGCCCGCATCGCAATGAAGGCGGCGAACGGCATCGCGCCGCAAGCGGTGTTCTTCGCTACCTCGACTCCTCCTTATCTGGACAAGACGAACGCCGCTGCCATCCACGCTGCTCTCGGGATGCCCGCAGCCACCGGCGCGTACGACCTGATCGGGTCGCCGCGGTCGGCGGTCGCCGCACAGAAGATGGGGGGCACATCGCCGGCCCCCGCCCTCACGGTCCTCGCCGACGTCCGCACCGGCCTTCCCGGCGGTGCCGACGAGCGCGACGGCGGCGACGCCGCAGTCGCCTTTCTGTTCACCGGCACGATGTACGACGATCGGGCGCTCGCCGAGATCGTCGGCCGCGGCACCGCGACCAACGAGTTCCTCGACCGGTGGCGGGTTCCCGGCGAAGAGACTTCTCACGTCTGGGAGGAGCGGTTCGGTGAGCACGCGTACGTGCCTCTCGCCGAGATCGCGATCAACGACGCGCTGAAGATGGCGGGCGTCACGCCGAGCGAGCTCGACTACGTCATCGTGAGCGGCCTCCACGGCCGAGCCGTCAGACGCGTCGCGGGTTCGATCGGTGCGCGGCCCGAGGCCATCGTCGACGACCTGACGACCGTGATCGGCAACCCGGGCGCCGCGCAGTTCGGCATCCTGCTCGCCGACGTGCTCGATCGGGCGGAGCCGAACCAAGTGATCCTGTCGGTGAACCTCTCCGATGGCGCCGACGCGGCCGTCCTGCGCACGACCGACGAGCTCGCTGCATACCGCGACCCGCCGCGCTGTCGACGGTTCGCGAGCAGATCGCCGCGGGTCGCGACGACCTCGGCTACCAGACCTTCCTCACGTGGCGCGGCTTCCTGCAGCGCGAGCCACCGCGCCGTCCCGATCCCGAACGTCCCGCCGCGCCGCCGTCGTTGCGCACCGAATCCTGGAAGTACGGCTTCGTCGGCTCGAAGTGCACGTCGTGCGGCACGCGGCACCTTCCGCCGGCACGCGTGTGCGTCCGTTGCGGTGCCGTGGACCAGATGGATCCCGAGCGGCTCGCCGACATCCCGGCCACGATCGCCACGTACACGATCGACCGGCTGGCGTTCTCGTTGTCGCCGCCCGTGGTCGTCGGTGTGATCGACTTCGACGGAGGTGGCCGCTTCCAGTGCGAGCTCACCGACGTCGATCCGGCCACGGTGAAGATCGGTGATCGAGTGGAGATGAGCTTCCGTCGCCTGTTCACGGCCGACGGGGTGCACAATTACTTCTGGAAGGCAAAGCCCATCCGGCCCCGACGACAGTCAGAGCGACTCAGCAGGAGGCAATTGAAATGGCATCACACGGCATCCGAGACAAGGTCGCCATCGTCGGCATGGGGTGCACCCCCTTCGGCGAGCACTGGGACAAGAGCGCCGAGGATCTGCTCGTCGACTCCGCCACCGAGGCGTTCACGACCTCCGGCATCAAGAAGGCGGACGTCGACGCCTACTGGCTCGGCACGATGGGCTCGGGCATCAGCGGCCTCACGCTGAGCCGTCCGCTGAAGATCGACTACAAGCCGGTCACCCGTCTCGAGAACATGTGCGCCACCGGCAGCGAGGCGTTCCGCAACGCCGCGTACGCCGTCGCCGCGGGCGCGATCGACGTCGCGATGGCGATCGGCGTCGAGAAGCTGAAGGACTCCGGCTTCTCCGGCCTCACGGGGTCCGCGCCCCCGAACGACGGCACGCTGCCCACGATGACCGCGCCGGCGTCGTTCTCGTTGCTCGCACCCGCGTACGCGAAGAAGTACGGCGTCGACGAAGACGAGATGAAGGAAGTGCTCACGCGCATCGCGTGGAAGAACCACAAGAACGGTGCGCTCAACCCACGTGCGCAGTTCAAGAAGGAAGTGGCGAAGGACGTCATCTGCAACTCGCCGCTCGTCGCCGGCCAGCTCGGCATCTTCGACTGCTCGGGCGTCAGCGACGGATCGGCCGCCGCACTGATCGTCCGCGCCGAGGACGCGCACAAGTACACGGACAAGCCGCTGTACGTGAAGGCGCTGTCGTTCGTCGCCGGCCCTGCCGCCGGCCCGATCGATCCGACCTACGACTACACCTCGTTCATCGAGGTCGTGCGCTCGGCATCTGACGCGTACAAGCAAGCGGGCATCGAGAACCCGCGCGCCGAGCTGGCGATGGCCGAGGTGCACGACTGCTTCACGCCCACCGAGCTCGTCCTGATGGAGGATCTCGGGTTCGCGGAGCGGGGCATGGGTTGGAAGGAAGTGCTCGCGGGCACCTTCGATCTCGACGGTGAGCTCGCCGTGAACCCCGACGGCGGCCTCAAGTCGTTCGGCCATCCGATCGGCGCCTCCGGTCTGCGCATGCTGTTCGAGTGCTGGCTGCAGCTCCGCGGCGAGGCCGGCGAGCGCCAGATCTCCAACGGCAAGACGAAGGCCCTCACCCACAACCTCGGCGGTGCGCCGGGCGCGTGTGTGAGCTTCGTGTCGGTCGTCGGCTCCGAGCTCGACTGACCGGCTCGCCCGTCGAGCGCGCCGCGGCGCGCCTCGACCTCACCATCGTCCATCGCTTCGACGGAGGAATCTTCGGAGCCGTCTCGGTGCGGCGCGCCGATGGTGCGGAGCTCGTGCTCAAGGCGTCCGAACAGGTCGACCTCGTGTCGGAGTGGAGGACGGGTGCCGCGATCGCGGCGCTGCTTTGCGCTCGCGGCTACCCGGCTGCGACCTACGTCGAGGTCGGAGCGGACGACGAGCTCGTGTGGAGCCTCCAGGAGATCCTCCCCGGCACAGTCCCCGAGGTGCTCACGGAGGCATACGCACAGCCAGCTGATCAACCTGGTGCGCTCACACGACATCGACTGTGGTCTGACTCGAGAGTGGGACTCCCTCGCCCGGGAGGCCGTCCACCGGTGGCTGGCCGACCTCGCACCGCTCCCCAACTCGTTCGACGAGCACCTCGCCGCGACGCTGCGGGACACCGCCGGCGTCACCCTGGCCCGCACGACCGTCGTCCACGGCGACTTCCACCACCGCAACTGCCTCGTGACCGAGGGCGAGGTGACCGGAGTCTTCGATTGGGACATCGCCGGCGCGGGCGACTGGCGCTTCGACCTCGTGTCGCTCGCGTTCGGTTGCAGCGTCTCGCGCAAGGGGTGTGAGCCGGCCGCCCTCGAAGCCGTCTCCGCGGCCGTTCGACGCGAGTGCGACCCAGAGGTCGCGGCGTTCCTGATGGCCTGCCAGACGGCGCGGATCCTGTGGATGTGGCGCGTGCGGGGCCGGGAGGCGCTCGAACGCGCGAGCCTCCGCCTCCAGGAGACGCTTGCGCCTTGGTGGACCTAGCGGAGCGCCGCCAACGCGGCGTCGTGCAGCAACCCGTTCGTGGAGAGCGCGCTGCCGCCGTCGGCGCGCGCTTCGCCGGACAGGTCGGTGAAGCGCCCGCCCGCCTCCTCGACGATCGGCTTCACCGCGGCGAGATCCCAGAGACTGACGATGGGCTCCGCCGCGATGTCGAACACACCCTCGGCGACCAGCACGTGCATCCAGAAGTCGCCGACGCCGCGGCTGCGCCACACCCGCTCGGCGAGCGCGGCGAACTGCGGACCGCGGCCATGCTCGCTCCACGAGCTGATGCTGGCGTGGCCGAAGTGCGCGTCCTCGATTCGGTCGACGGCCGAGACGCGCATCGCGCCATGGTCGCTGAACGCACCTCTGCCAGTCGCCGCCCACCACCGCCGTCCGAGAGCGGGCGCCGACGCGACCCCGACCACGATCGCGCCGTCGTGCTCGAGTGCGATCAAGGTGCCCCAGATCGGCAGGCCGCGCACGAACGACGCCGTGCCGTCGATCGGGTCGAGGATCCAGCGTGACGCCGCGTCGAGATCGCCGATGAGGCCCTCCTCCTCACCGAGCACGGCATGGTCGGGTCGCTCGCGTGCGAGCAGCGCCCGCATCGCCGCCTCCGACGCGGTGTCGGCGTCGGTGACATGCGTCGCGTCGGCCTTGTGGCGCACAGAGAGGTCGGCGGCTCGGTAGCGAGGCAGCGTGATCGCGTCGGCGACATCCGCGAGCCGAAGCGCGAGCGCGAGCTCGGCGTCGAGGTCGAGCGTCAACGTCAGCTGGCGAGGATCGAGCGGATCGTCGCGGCGATGCCCGGACCGTCGAGGCCGAGGTCGGCGAGGATGCGGTCGGGCTTGCCGTGCGCCAGGAATTGGATCGGCGTGCCGAGCACCTCGACGCGGGGGATGTCGGGACCAGTGCAGTGCTTCGCGAGCGTGTCGACGATGAGGCTGCCCGCACCACCTTCACGAACACCGTCTTCGACCGTGACCACGAGGGGGTGGCGCGCCGCGTCCAGCGATCATCGCGGTGTCGAGCGGCTTGACGACCCGCACGTCCCACACGGTGCAACTGACGCCGCTCGCTTCGAGCTCGGCTGGCCGCGGCCTCGGCCGCCGCGACGAGCTTTCCGACCGCGAGCAGGCACACCTCGGGCTGCGCGCCCCGCCGCACGAGCCGTGCCTGCAGACCGGAGCCGACCTCGTCGTCGGGCACCTGACGGGCCGCCCCTCGGGGGTAGCGAATGACCGACGGTCCGTCGAGATCGAGCGCGTCGTGGAGCATCACCTGCAGCTCTTGCGCGGAGGACGGCGCGAACACCGTCATCCCCGGCACCTTCGTGAACAGCGCGAGGTCCATGACGCCATGGGTGGAGGCCCCGTCGTCGCCGGTGATGCCGGCGCGGTCGAGGCAGAAGACGATCGGTTGGTCGTGCAGCGCGCAGTCGTACATGACCTGGTCCCAGGCCCGGTTCATGAACGTCGAGTAGATGGCGACCACCGGCCGCAAGCCGCCCATCGCCATGCCCGTCGCGGCCGTGACGGCGTGCTGCTCGGCGATGCCGACGTCGAAGAACCGGTCGGGCCACCGCTCCTGGAACGGGAGCAGACCGGTGGGGCCGGGCATCGCCGCGGTGATCGCGACGACCTTGGGATTCTCCTCGGCTTCCTTGATCATCGCCTCGGCGAACGCCTGCGTGTACCCGACCGGAACCCAACGCGGCGGACCGACAGCAGGATCGAACACGGGCGCGTCGTGGAGGTGCTTCTCGTCGTCATCCTCCGCGGGCGGGTAGCCGCGGCCCTTCTCGGTGAGGACGTGCAACACGATCGGCCCGTCGAACTCCGCCGCGTTGCGCAGCGCCTTCTCGAGATCCTCGACGCGGTGCCCGTCGACGGGACCCATGTAGCGGACGCCGAGCGGCTCGAAGAACGTGGCCGGCTCCCACATCTCGCGCACCGCCGCCTTCATGGCCTCCATGCCCTTGTGCGCGCGACTGCCGACCACCGGCACGGTGCGCACGAGCTGCTCGAGACGCTTCTGCCGCCGCATGTACACCGGGTTGAGGCGCACCTGCGTGAGGCTCTTCGACAGATTCGACACGGTCGGCGCGTACGAGCGGCCGTTGTCGTTCAACACGATGATGACGTTGCGGCCGCTGTGCCCGAGGTTGTTGAGCGCCTCGTAGGCCATGCCTCCCGTCATCGACCCGTCACCGATCACAGCGACGATGCGATGCCCGGCACGGCGCGACGCGACGTCGGGCTCACCGGCGAGGATCGCCGCGTCGCGTGCGACCGCGAGCCCGTAGGCGTACGACAAGATCGTCGACGCGTGGCTGTTCTCGACGAAGTCGTGGTCGGACTCGGCGCGACACGGGTAGCCCGACAGGCCGCCGGCCTGACGCAACGACGCGAACTGCTGCTGACGTCCGGTGACGAGCTTGTGCACGTACGCCTGATGACCGGTGTCCCAGAGGATCGCGTCGCGCGGCGAATCGAACACCCGATGCAACGCCAGTGTGAGCTCGACGGCTCCGAGGTTGGAGCCGAGGTGCCCCGCGTTCTCGGACACGACTTGCACGATGAAGTCGCGGATCTCTCCGGCGAGGTCGTCGAGCTCGGTGTAGGAGAGCCGGCGCAGATCGGCCGGTTGCTTGATGGTCTCGAGGATCATGGACACCTGCGCGTCGGACGGACGAACGACCGAGCCTAACCCTGCACATTCGAACGAGCGGACTGGGTCATCTGGCCTAGTTGCGGCGAGGATAGGGTCGCCGCGCATGGGAGATCTGTTCGACCTGAGCGGGCACGTGGCGTTGGTGACCGGCGGCAACAGCGGCATCGGGCTCGGCATGGCCGACGGGCTGGCAGCGCAGGGCGCCGACGTCGCGATCTGGGGCACCAACGAGGCGAAGAACGAGGCCGCGGCCGAGCAGCTCAGCCGCCACGGCACGAAGGTGCTGGCCCTGAGGTGCGACGTCGGAGACGAGGCCGAGGTCGAGGCGTCGTTCGCGGCGACCGTCGACACGCTCGGGAAGGTCGACTCGTGCTTCGCGAACGCCGGAGTCCCTGGCAACAACTCGGCGTTCGTCGACCTCACCGCCGACGAGTGGCATCGCGTGCTGCGAGTCAACCTCGACGGTGTGTTCTACACGTGGCGCGCGGCGGTGCGGCACATGGTCGAGCGCGGCGAAGGTGGCAGCCTCGCCGTCACCACGTCCGGGTCCACGATGATGGGTGCGCCCCGAAACGAGCCGTACGCATCGTCGAAGGGCGCGGTCATCGCGTTGATGAAGGGCATCGCCGTCGAGCACGCGCGCCACGGCATCCGCGCCAACGCGATCCTTCCCGGGTGGATCGAGACGCCGATGACGGCGCCTGCGATGCATTGGGAGAAGTTCGTCGACAAGGTGCTGCCTCGCGTGCCGCTGCGCCGGTGGGGAACCGGCGACGACTTCGGAGGTGTCGCGGTCTACCTCGCGAGTGACGTGTCCCGCTACCACACCGGCGACGTCCTCGTCGTCGACGGCGGCTATGCCATCTTCTGAGCCGGCCGCTGGGCCGGCGCGGGAGATCCCCCGACCGCCGGCCGGTGATCTTCCCGCGCTCCTTCGGTTCCAGGGGACGCAATGCGGAATCGGTGGCTCCGCGATCTACGAGCGTCTCCTTCTCGCCGCCGCGGCCGACGTCGAGGAGAACGGCCCGTGCCTCGACGTGCTGCGAGGCCACGAGCGCGACCCGTTCGGCACCGCGCTCGCGCTGCGCTTCATGGGCGGCGTGCATCGCCTCGTGCTCGACGGCGGTGCGCCGGCGCTCGCCGCGTACTACCCGTCGGCGGGGGGATCCGTCGACGCGGGCGACCCGTGGCTCACCTTCCGGCAGACCGTCGCGGACAACGTCGAGCTGCTGCGCGAGCGACTCGGCTACGGCGTGCAGACGAACGAGGTCGGGCGGGCCGCCGCACTCGCACCGGGGTTTCTCACCGTTGCGGTGGAGACCGGGCTCCCGTTGCGGATGCTCGAGGTGGGCACCAGCGCCGCGCTCAACCTGCGGTGGGATCGTTTTCACTACGACGACGGCGACACGGCGTGGGGCGACGCGGATTCACCGGTGCGGCTCGGCTCGGTGTGGACGGGCACGGCGCGTCCATGGAGCCTGCCGGGCGCGCCTGCGAGCGAGTCGGCCGTCGTCGAGCGCGCCGGGTGCGATCCGAGTCCGATCGACCCGACCGACGAGGACGGTCGCCAGAAGCTGCGCTCGTTCGTCTGGCCCGAGCAGCTGCACCGGCTCGCGATGCTCGACGCCGCGATCGCCATCGCTCGCGACGCGCCCGCCTCCATCGACGTCGCGCCCGCGGCGACGTGGCTCGTCGAGCGACTCGCCGAGCCGACGCCCGGACGCGCGACCGTCGTGTACCACTCGATCGTCATGCAGTACATGAACAAGCCGGCTCGTGCGGCCGTCGCGCAAGCCATCGCCGACGCCGGCAATCGCGCGACAAAGGACGCGCCGGTCGCCTGGTACCGCATGGAGCCCGGCTGGGTCGAGGGCCGCGCCGATCTCACACTGACGACGTGGCCCGGGGGCAACGAGCGGTTGATCGGCCGCACCGGGTTTCACGGCGTGCCCGTCGAATGGGCGGGGCCGAACGGGATCAGGCGCTAGCGGCGGCGACCTCCGGGTGCCGCGCCGCCCATCGCCGGTCAGTCCAACCGGTGAACACCTTCGCGGCGAGGAAGCCGAGACCCAACGTGGCGAAGCCGCCGACGGCGTCGAGCCAGTAGTGGTTCGCCGTGATCATGATGCAGTACAGGGTCGCGATCGGATAGGCGACGAGCAGCGCCTTGGCCCACCACGAGCGCACCTGTGGCCACATCACGAGGGTGCACCACAGCGCCCACGCGCAGTGCAGCGACGGCATCGCGGCGTACTGGTTCGAGATCTTGTGCATCGCACCCGAGTCGAACGACCAGAGCGCGCCGAACTCGGCGAGCGTGTCGACGAACCCGTACGAGATCGGCAAGAGCCGGGGCGGCATCAGCGGGAACGAGGCGAACCCGATCAGCGCGAAGCCCGTGGTGAACGCGAGGGTGTTGCGCCACAGGGGATAGCGCTTCGGGAACGAGCGGTACATCCAGATGAGCGCGAACGCCGTGACGACGAAGTGGAAGGTGCCGTAGTAGACGTTCCAGAACACGATGTAGGAGTGGAAGCCCAGCACCATCTCCTGCAGGGTCTCCTCGTGGAAGAGCCCGACCCACCGCTCGATCTGGATCACGTCCGCGGCGTGGCCGAGGGCCGTCGAGGCCGAGACCGCCGCCGATCCGAACTGGTTGCGGATCCAGGAGTACACGCCGTAGAACGCCGCGACGTAGAGGACCTCGCGCCACCACCGGAGACGCACGACGCGGACCGGTGCCGCGTCCACCTGACCCGTGTCGGCGACTTGCGTCACCCGTGCTCCTTCGTCCTTCACCGCCGCCCCCCGGACGGGCAGTCGCCCTACGGAATTCGCTCAGCCTATGGGTGCGATCTGCCGATCGGACTTCATCGAACCATGCGGTGCCCCTAGGCTGCCACCGGCTTCCCCTGAGCATCGTGCACGCTCGCAAGGAGACCTTCGTGTCCCGTAAGCCGTTCATTGCTCTCGTGGCCGTCTCGGCCGCTCTTCTCGGTGCCTCCGCGTGCAGCAGCGGCGGCGGTGGCGATGTCACCGTCGTCGAGGCGGCCGCGACACCCCAGTTCCTCGCCGAGGCCGCGGACCGCACCGCGGCCGTCGAGAGCGGGCGCTACGAGCTGCGCCTCGCCATCCCCGCAACCGAAGAGGCGCCGAGCGGGGTCACGATCACCGGCAGCGGCGCGTTCGACGTCGCCAACAACCGGTCGAGCCTCTCGATCGACATGAGCGGGCTCCTCGATGCGGCCTCCGAGGCGGAGGTCGAGGGCTTCGACCCGAGCGCGCTCTTCGGCGACGGCACCATCGAGATCGTCATCGATGGCGACGTGATCTACGTCCACGCCGGGTTCCTGTCGGCGTTCCTCGGCGGAGACGAGTCCAAGCCGTGGGTGAAGCTGCCCGCCGACGAAGGCACCGACGTCGGCGAGCTCAGCGGAGGGATGGGCGACGCCACCGCGCTGCTCGATCTGCTCCGCGACCAGGGCGCCACCATCACCGACGAGGGCAGCGCCGACATCAACGGCGAGACCACACAGCACTTCCACGCGACGATCAGCGCCGCCGACGCGCTCGCCTCCGCGCCCGCCGAGAGTCAGGGCAAGGCCGAGGAGTTCATCCACGAGTTCGGGGTCGATCCCGCGACCGTCGAGATCCCCGTCGACGTGTTCGTCGATGGTGAAGGGCTCGTACGCCGGCTCGAGATGACATTCGACGGCGCGACCTTCGGCGGCGGTCTCGACGGCGTCGAGTCGC
Organism: uncultured Acidimicrobiales bacterium; assembly: GCA_963747215.1. Taxonomy (GTDB): domain Bacteria; phylum Actinomycetota; class Acidimicrobiia; order Acidimicrobiales; family DATKAS01; genus DATKAS01. The sequence goes on along the minus strand of CAVVET010000017.1, from coordinate 29,081 downwards.
TGCCCGACGGACCGCTCGTGCTCACCGTCGACTTCTTCGAGCTCGGCGAGTCGGTGACGATCGACCTTCCCCCCGCCGACCAGGTCGCCGACGGCGAGGAGCTGAAGCAGATGTTCTCGGACGGCATGCTCGGTTCCTGACGCCCGGAGACGACCTAGTGTCCCCGCATGGGGCCACGCACGGTCGACATCGGAACGGTCCAGCTCGCGATCGCCGAGGACGGCGTGGGCGGCCGCCCGCTCATGCTCGTCCACGGGTTCACCGGCGCGAAGGAGGACTTCACCGACTTCCTCGCGCCGCTCGCCGAGCGGGGGTGGCACGTCGTCGCGCCCGACCTGCGCGGTCACGGTGCGAGCAGCAAGCCCGACGACGAAGACGCGTACACGCTTTCGGTGTTCGCGGGCGACGTGTTCGCCCTCGCCGACGCGCTCGGCTGGAGTCGGTTCGTGCTGCTCGGCCACTCGATGGGCGGGATGATCGCTCAGCAGATGCTGCTCGGCGCGCCTGATCGCATCGAGGCGCTCATCCTGATGGACACCGCACACGGCCCGCTCGAGGGCATCGGGGATCCGGCGGCGATCGAGCGGACCAGGGACTTCGTGCGCGCGAACGGCATCGCAGCCTTCAAAGAGGTGATGGAGTCGCGCAGCGCGGCCATGAGGAGTCCCGCGGACGAACGAGTGCGGGCCGAGCGCCCGGGCTACGTCGAGTTCGGAGACCGCAAGCTGCTCGCCGTGGCGCCGGCGATGGTCTGCTCGGTGCTCGGGCAGTTTGCGACCACCGAAGATCGGCTCGAGAAGCTCGCGGCGCACACCACACCGACGCTCGTGATCGTCGGCGAGCAGGACCGGCCGTTCGTCGGGCCGTCCGAGCGGATGGCCGACGTGATGCCGGGCGCCAGCCTCGCAGTGATCCCCGACGGCGGGCACAGCCCGCAGTTCGAGGCGCCCGACGCGTGGTGGGCGGCACTCAGCGGTTTCCTCGATCGAGTGCAGGAGGGCGCAGCGGCATGACCGACACCGGCACACCTCATCATTCCGGCGACGCCGCGCTCGACGTGATGCGCGGCTACGGCGTCGACGTCATGTTCACGCTGAACGGGGGTCACGTCTGGCCGCTCTACGACGCGGCCGTGAAGCAGGACGTGCAGATCGTCGACGTCCGCCACGAGCAGACCGCGACGTTCGCGGCCGAAGGATGGGCCAAGCTCACCCGAAAGCCGGGTCTCGCCGTGCTGACCGCCGGGCCCGGCGTCACGAACGGCGTGAGCGCGATGACCACGGCGCATTTCAACGGCACGCCACTCGTGGTGCTCGGCGGTCGGGCGCCGCAGACGGCGATGGGGCTCGGGTTCACTGCAAGAGCTCGATCACGTGCCGATCGTCTCGTCGATCACCAAGTCGGCGCGGACGGTGACGGCGGCGAACGACACCGCGAAGGAGATCCAGCACGCGGTCCTCACGGCGATGACGCCCCACCGAGGACCCGTGTTCGTCGACTTCCCGATGGACGTCATCTTCGATCCCGCGTCCGAGCCGGCCGCGAACGGCGGCGTCCCGAGAGGCATCGATCCCGATCCCGCTGACGTCGACGCCGCGGCGGCACTCATCGCCGGCGCAGAACGCCCGGCGATCATCGTGGGCAGCGACGTGTACTGGGACGGCGCGTGGGACGCGCTCACGTCGTTTCGCCGAGACGATGCGGGTGCCGTGCTGGTTCAACGGCCTCGGCCGCGGCTGCCTGCCCGCGGACCACGAGCTGGCGTTCACCCGCACGCGGTCGTTGCTGAAGAGCGAGGCCGATCTCGTCGTCGTGATCGGCACGCGCGCTCGACTTCCGGCTCGGCTTCGGTCGCTTCGGCGACGCCCCGGTCATTCACATCTGCGACGCGCCGGAGAGTCGGGCCGCGCATGTCGCCACCGCGGCGTCACCGGCCGGCGACCTCACCGCGATCTTCGACGGCATGGCGGCGTGGTCGGGCTCACGAGCGGACCACGAGCCCTGGATCGCGCGGGTGCGCGACGCCGAGCGCGCCGCGGCCGAAACCGAGCGGGGCCTGCTCGAGGCCGAAGGCGATGCGATCAAGCCGACGCGGGTGTACGGCGAGCTCGGCAAGCGATTGGCACGTGACGCGGTCGTGATCTGCGACGGCGGCGACTTCGTGTCGTACGCCGGGAAGTACGTCGAGGTGTACACGCCGGGGTGCTGGCTCGACACCGGTCCGTACGGGTGTCTCGGCAACGGTCCCGGCTACGCGATCGCCGCCCGTGTCGCGCGGCCCGACGCCCAGATCGTCGTGATGCTCGGCGACGGCGCGGCCGGCTTCTCCCTCATGGACGTCGACACCCTCGTCCGCCACAACCTCCCCGTCGTGATGGTCGTGGGCAACAACGGGATGTGGGGGCTCGAGAAGTACCCGATGCGCGCGATCTACGGATACGACGTGGCGTGCGATCTCCAACCGGGCTGCCGGTACGACGAAGTCGTCACCGCGCTCGGCGGCGCAGGAGAGACCGTGAGCTCGCCGTCCGAGGTCGGCCCCGCGCTCGACCGCGCGTTCGCGGCGGGCGTGCCCTACCTCGTGAACGTGATGACCGACCCCGAGGACGTCTACCCCCGGTCGTCGAACCTCGGCTGAGGGCCGAATCGGCAACTGTTGCGCGAGCCGCCCTCATAGGGCGCGAGCCGCGACAGTTGCGGGAAGGGCGGGAGCGCGGGCCGGCGGGACGCCAGCGGGCGGGTCGTCAGTCGGAGGCTTTGTCGAGGAAGCGCTCGACGTCGACCACGACGCGGGTGACCTTGCCGGCGGCGATCAGGCCCCGACCGTCGGAGACCGACACCGTGAAGATGAGGCGTCGCCCCTCGCACCTTCTCCAGCGTGGCCTCGGCCTTGGCCTTGCCGCCGATGCCGGTGGGTGCGAGATGGTCGAGCTGCACACGCATGCCGACCGACGTCTCGCCCTCACGGAGATGGCCGGAGAGCGCCGCACCGCGGCCTGCTCACAGAGCGCCACGACCCGGGGAGTCGCGAGCACCGGCACATCGCCTGAAGCCATCGCCAGCGCCGTGTCCGCCTCGCTGACGAGCAGATCGGCCTCACCCCAGAGGCCGGGTTCGATGGTCACTCTGAGTACGATACGGCTTCGCTCGCGCGGCCTTCCATTCATGAAGCCCGCTGTAACGAGACCGAGACAAGGGGCCTCCGTGATCGAGCAAGCGGTGCTGCAGAAGGTGCTGGGCGCGGCGCTCCGCCGCGGCGGCGACTTCGCCGAGGTGTTCGCCGAGGACCGCCGTGCGTCGTCGGCCGCGCTCGACGACGGCAAGGTCGAGGAGCTGAGCTCCGGACGCGACCGCGGAGCGGGCGTGCGGGTCGTCGTCGGTGAGACCACCGGGTATGCGCACACCGCCGACCTCACCGAGGAGGGCCTGCTCGCGGCGGCCGAGGCTGCGGGTGCGGCGGCCCGGGGCGGGTCGGGCGGCGCCAAAGTGGTCGACCTCACCCGGCGCGAGGTCCGCCGGCCGAACGAGGTGGTGACCGCGCCCGAGACCGTTGCGAAGGCGGTCAAGGTCGAGCTGCTGAAGCGGGCCGACGCGGCCGCCCGTGCCGAAGGCTCCTCGATCGTGCAGGTGTCGGCCTCGTACGCGGACAGCCGGCGCCGCATCCTCGTCGCGAACTCCGACGGCCTCCTCGCCGAGGATGACCAGGTCAAGACCCTCTTTCGGGTCACCGCCGTGGCGAGCGGCGACACCGGCATGCAGACGGGCTACGAGTCGGTGGGTCACCCGATCGGCTTCGAGCTGTTCGACCGCTACGACGTCGAGGATCTCGCCCGCGAGGCGGCGCGACTGGCTCTGCTCAAGCTCAACGCCCGTCCCGCTCCGTCGGGCCGGCTGCCCGTCGTCATCAAGCGCGCCGGCGGCGGCGTGCTGTTCCACGAGGCCTGCGGGCACGGCCTCGAGGCTGACCTCGTCGCGAAATCCGCGTCGGTCTTCCGGGGCAAGAAGGGCGAGCAGGTCGCGTCGCCGCTCGTGACGCTCGTCGACGACGGGACGATGGGCGAACGAGTGGGGTGCCATCGGCATCGACGACGAGGGCCACGCATCGCAGCGCAACGTGCTCATCGAGGACGGCGTGCTCACCGACTACATGTGGGACTTCCTCCGAGCCCGCAAGGAGGGTCGGCAGTCGTCCGGCAACGGGCGCCGGCAGAGCTACCACCACCTCCCGATGGTTCGCATGACGAACACGTTCGTCCTGAACGGCACCGAGGACCCCGACGAGATCATCCGCCAGACCGATCACGGCGTGTACGTGGCCAAGCTCGGCGGCGGGCAGGTGAACACCGCCACCGGCGACTTCGTGTTCGGGATGACCGAGGCGTACATGATCGAGGGCGGCGAGCTCGCCGACCCGATCCGAGAGGGCAACCTCATCGGCAACGGGTCCGAGGTGCTGCAGAACATCGACGTGCTCGGCAACGACTTCGCGATGGGCAGTCCCGGCACGTGCGGCAAGGACGGCCAGGGCGTGCCCGTCGGCCTCGGCCAGCCCACGCTGCGGGTCACCGCGCTGACGATCGGCGGCACCGCGGCATGACCCCGGCTGGTTTTCTTGGCGCGAGAGCGCCATATAGACCCGCTGGCGCCAAGAAAACCAGCGAGGGCGCGGCGTGAGCGAGCTGCTCGACGTCGCTCGGCGGGTCGCCGAGCAGGCGCGGCCGGGCGAGCAGGTCGAGGCGTACGTCGCCGCGATCCAAGCGGGTCAACGTGCGCGCGTACCAGGGGGAGGTCGAGGCGCTCACGTCCGCCGAGTCGTCTGGCATCGGCGTCCGAGTGATCGTCGACAAGCGCATGGGCTTCGCCCACGCCGGCACGCTCGACGAAGGGGCGATCGCCGAGGCGCTCTCGGAGGCGCGTGACAACGCGCAGTTCGGCGAGATCGACGAGTGGAACGGGTTGGCCGAGCCCGACGGTGTCGAACCGCCCGACCTCGATCTCTACCGCTCCGAGCTCACGAGCTTCCCGACGGACCGCAAGGTCGAGCTCGCGATCGAGCTCGAACGGGCGATCCTCGCCGGCGACCCTCGCATCACCGGCGTGCGGGTCGCCTCCTACGGCGACGGCAGCGGCGAGGCAGCGATCGCCACGAGCACCGGCATCGCCGTCGCGTCACGGGCCACTTCGTGCTGGCTCACTGCCCAAGCGCTCGCGTCCGAGGACGGCGAAGTGCAGATCGGCTACGGCGTCGACGTGGGCCGCCAGCAGGACGAGCTCGACGTCGACGAGACCGCCCGCGACGCGGTCGAGCGGGCCACCCGCATGCTCGGCGCTCGCCAGCCGAAGTCGCAACGGCTCACGGTCGTGCTCGATCCCCGCATCGCGGCGCAGTTCCTCGCCATCATCGGCGGCACGCTGACGGGAGAGCGCGTGCTCAAGGGGCGTTCGCCGTTCGCCGACCGCATGGGCGAGGCGATCGCCGCTCCCGTTCTCACCCTGCTCGACGACGCGACGAACCCCGAGTCGCTGGGTGCCGACGCGCACGACGGCGAGGGCCTGGCGACCCGACCGAACTGCCTCATCGACGGCGGCACCCTGCGCACGTTCCTGCACAACAGCTACACCGCTCGGCGCGCCGGCACCGTCTCCACGGGATCGGCCGCGCGCGGGTACTCGTCGCGTCCGACGGTCGGCTGTCTCGCGCTGATCCCGGGAGCCGGTGACAAGACGCCCGAGGAGCTGTACGCACAGGTCGGTGACGGGCTGCTCGTGCAGGACGTCACGGGCCTGCACTCGGGCGTCAACCCGGTGAGCGGCGACTTCTCGGTCGGGGCCGAGGGCGTGATGATCCGCAGCGGCGCCCTCGCCGAGCCCGTGCGCGAGATCACCCTGGCCTCGACCCTTCAGCGCATGCTGCTCGACATCCACGCCGTCGGATCCGACCTCGAGTGGCTGCCCGGCGGCGACGCGGGCGTCAGCCTCGTGATCGGCGACGTCTCACTCAGCGGGGCATAGCGCTCGTGCCCGCCGCCAGCGCCGAGGCGATCGAACGCCATCCGCATCTCGCGCAGCCGGTGCGTCCGGGTTGGGTGCGCGTCGACCTCCACTCCCACACGATGTGGTCGGGTGACTGCACGACGACGCCCGACGAGGTCGAGGAGGCCGTGGTCGCGTCGGGCATCGACGTGCTGTGCATCACCGATCACAACGCCATCCGGGGTGCGCTCGAGCTCGCCGACCCAGCTGCCGTGTCGTGTCGTCGTCGGCGAGGAGCTGCGCACCCACGCCGGCGAGGTGATCGGTCTGTTCCTCACCGAACGTGTGCCGTTCGGCGTGAGCGCTCCCGAGGCGGCCGCGCGCATCAGAGCGCAGGGCGGTCTCGTGTACATCCCGCACCCATTCGATCCGGTGCGCCACAACCTGCGGGAGACCGAGCTGCGCGCCCTCGCGGACGACGGCCTCGTCGACGCGCTGGAGACGTTCAACGCGAAGACCTCGCTCTCGCACCTCAACGCGCAGGCGGCGGCGCTCGCGGAGGAGCTCGAGCTGCCGGGCGGCGCCGGGAGCGACGCGCACGTGCCCGAGGCTCTGGGCGCGGCGTACGTGGAGATGCCCGACTTCGACGGGCCGCAGTCGTTCATCGAGGCGCTCCGCTCGGCGGTGGTCGTCGGACATCACTTCGACCGCCCTCGCCAGTGGCGGGCGCGCATCGTGCCGTCGACCACGATCGACTGAGCCTCTCGCACCCCGCGCTCAACCGCCGCCGAGCAACACCACGGTCACGACGCCGGTCGCCAGCCCGAACGCGACCCGCTGCGCGTCGCTCTCTGGCATGGCGAGCGTGGCGGCGGCATCGCGGACGTCGACGACAACCGCGCGCGGTGCCAGGACGATCGTCGGCGGCCCCTCGATGCTGTCGGGATCGAATGTCGCCATGACCTCGACCACGTCGCCCACGCTCACCGCCAGCGTGCCCGCATCGAGCGGTACTGCGATGCCCACGTCGCCCGGCGGGACGAGCGCCGCGATCGCGCTCACGCCGGCGCCGGCCACCCGAGCCGCGACCAGCGGTTCGCCCCGCATGATCGCCGCGGAGGCGACTTGTCCGATCGGTGGGTCGTCGAGGGCGCCGTCGGGGATCACCGCGAGCGGCCGCGCCTCGGCCCGCACGTCGGACGCTTCGATGCTCTCGCCGGCCTCGATGTCACGCGCCGCGACGATGATGACGCGAGCGGTTCCGTAGGCCGAGCGAGCGTCGCGCGCGCCGGCGACGGCTCCGCTGACGATGAGCCCGGTGACGAGCGCGAGCGCGCCGGTGAGCGACCAGTAGATGATCGGACGGCGCCGGATCCGGAGCCGAGGCATGCGTCCTCCCCAGTTCGAACGACAGGGTGTTCGACGACACAGAGGAAGTGCGGCCGAAGCCTACGGGAGGCGGGGGATCGCGGCGAAAAGCAGCGCTCGCACGCGCTCGATGTTGCCTTCGAAGAACGAAAAGACCATCTCCTCGGTCACCGGCTCGATGCCGTCGACGCTGATGCCGTCAACACCTACCAGTCCGGCGTCGTAGTCGGTGATCAACGCGACCGCCGCATAGGGGATCGCGAGCTCAGCGGCGAGCACGGCCTCGGGATAGCCGGTCATGTTGATGACCTCCCACCCCATCGACCCGAACCAGCGTGACTCGGCTCGCGTGGAGAACCGGGGACCTTGCACGACGACCATCGTGCCGCCGTCATCCGCGGTGAGGCCGAGCTCCGCGGCGGTCGTGACGAGCACGGCGCGCAGCCCGGCGTCGTACGGCTCCGCGAACGCCACATGGTGCACCTCGGGACCGTCGAAGAACGTGTCCGCGCGGCCGGACGTGCGGTCCACGAGCTGGTCCACCACCACGAGCTCGCCGGGATGGATGTGCGCCTGCAACGACCCCGCGGCGCACGGCGCGACGATCGCTCGCACTCCGAGCTCGCGCATCGCCCACACGTTCGCCCGGTAGTTGATGCGGTGCGGTGGCAGCTCGTGCCGGCGCCCGTGCCGAGGAAGGAACGCGACCCGGCGATCGCCGATCGTCCCGATGGTGACCGGCCCCGAGGGAGCGCCGTACGGCGTCTCGACATCGACCGTGTCGACGTCGTCGAGGAACGAGTAGAAGCCGGACCCGCCGAAGACGCCGACGTCGGCTTGGCTCACGCGTCAGTCGCTGGAGGAGGAACTGCTCGTACTGCCCGACGATGCGGTCGCGCTCGACGACGAGGAAGAGGACGAGGCGGCCGCGCTGTCGTGTGAGTGCGAGTGGCTGTGGTCGCCATGGCTGTGGGAGTGCCCGTGATCGCCGCCCGAGTCGCTCGACTTGCTCGACTTGCTCGAGTCACTCGATGAGCTCGACTCGGACCCGTTGGACGAGCTGCTGCGCTTGCCGTTCGAGCGGTTGTCGTTCTTGTAGAAGCCGTCGCCCTTGAACGTGATGCCGATGGAACCGAACACCTTGCGCAGCGGGCCCGAACACTGGGGGCACACGGTGAGCGAGGGCTCGTCGAACGACTGCACGACCTCGAGGTCGGCCCCGCATCCTTTGCATCGGTACTCGTAGGTCGGCATCGGTCCGCCACCCGCTCCTTCAGGTCTTAGCACTCAACAACTACGAGTGCTAAGGCTACCGGGCCGTGCGGCAGCACGCGGTGTCCGTGCTCGGTATGGTGAGCCGATGGTGCGCAAGGCGGTCATTCCGGCGGCGGGACTGGGCACTCGTTTCCTCCCGGCGACCAAGGCGCAGCCCAAAGAGATGCTGCCGCTCGTCGACAAACCGGCCATCCAGTACGTGGTCGAGGAGGCGGTGCGAGCCGGCATCACCGACATCCTCATCATCACCGGGCGCGGCAAGCGGACCCTCGAAGACCACTTCGACCGGTCCTTCGAGCTCGAGTTCTATCTGGCGCAGGCGGGGCGCGAGCGCGAAGCGGCCGAGATGCGCCACATCGCCGAGCTGGCCGACATCCACTACGTCCGGCAAGCCGAACCGAAGGGGCTCGGTCACGCGGTCGGCGTCGCCCGGAGCCACGTGGGTGACGAGCCGTTTGCCGTCCTCCTCGGCGACGACCTCATGGCCGAGTCCGCCACCGTGCTCGGCGACATGGTCGCCTCGAGCGAGAAGATGAACGCGTCGGTGATCGCGCTGAAGCCGTTCCCGCCGGAGGAGATCTCGGCCTACGGCTGTGTCGCGGCCGAGGCCCTCGACGACGGAGGGCCGCTGGTCCGCGTGACCGGCCTCGTCGAGAAGCCGCCGGCCGAAGAAGCGCCGTCGAACCTGGCGATCATGGGGCGCTACGTGCTCACCCCCGAGATCTTCGATTGCATCGACCGTGTCGAACCAGGGCGGGGCGGCGAGATCCAGCTCACCGACGCGATGTCGCTGCTGCTCGAGCGCGAGTCGCTGTACGGGTTCACGTTCACCGACGGGCGCTACGACACCGGCAACAAGCTCGACTGGCTGCGCGCGACCGTCGAGCTGGCGCTCGTCCGCGACGACCTGGGTCCCGGCTTTCGCAAGTACCTCGCCGAGCTGTGCCGGCGGGAGGGCCTGGCGTGATCCCGGCGGGCGAGGCGCGGGCGTTCGTCCTCGCGTCGTGTGCCCGAGTCCATCCGAAAGCGATGCCGCTCGATCAGGTGCTCGGCTGTGCCACCTCGGTACCGCTCGAAGCTCCCGAGGACGTGCCTCCGTTCGACAACACCGCGGTCGACGGGTTCGCGGTGCTCGCCGCGGACACCGCCGGCGCGTCTGCGGGTTCGCCGGTGCGACTCGAGGTCGTCGGCACGCTGGCGGCCGGCGCCGCGCCGACCCTCGAGGTCGTGCCCGGCCGCGCCGTCCGCATCATGACGGGCGCCGCGATGGCGCCGGGAGCCGACGCCGTCGTGATGGTGGAGGACACCGAGACCGCCGACGACGGGTCGGTGTTGGTCCACTCGGCGGTGCAGACGGGCGATGCCGTGCGGCGGGCCGGCAGCGACGTCCACGCCGGCGACCTGGTGTTCCCGCCGCAGACGGTGATCCGGCCGGCGCATCTGGGAGTGCTTGCGTCGCTCGGCTTCGTGCGCGTACCGGTGTACCCGCGGATCAGGGTCGGCGTGATCTCCACCGGCGACGAGCTCGTCGAGGGCGGCGGCCCCCTGGCTCCCGGCCAGATCCGCGAGTCGAACCGCGAGATGTTGCTGGCGCTCGTCGAGCAGGCGAACTGCATCCCGATCGATCTCGGGCTCGCTCGCGACGACAAGGACGAGATCGGCGATGTGTTCCGCCGCGGCACCGAGGAGTGTGATGCGCTCATCTCCTCGGGCGGCGTCAGCATGGGTGACTTCGACCTCGTGAAGGTCGTGCTCGACGAGATCGGCGACATGCGCTGGATGCAGATCGCGATCAGGCCGGCGAAGCCGTTCGCCTTCGGGTTGGTCGGCGAGAGCCGCACGCCGGTCTTCGGGTTGCCGGGCAACCCGGTGTCGTCGCTCGTGTCGTTCGAGCTCTTCGCCCGCCCCGCCCTCCGCCAGATGATGGGGCATGCGCTCATCGATCGGCCCGCCGTGGAAGCGGTCGCGGCGGCCGACCTCCGGCGCCATCCCGACGGCAAGACCCACTACGTGCGGGTCACGGGCGGTTTCGAAGCCGACGGGAGGTATCACGTCGCCCCCGTCGGCGCCCAGGGCTCGCACCAGCTCGCGGCCACCGCGTCGGCCGACGCGCTCGCCGTCGTTCCCGACGGCGACGGCGTGGCCGAAGGCGGCGACGTGACCGCCATGTTGCTCATCTGATCTGCCCGCGTAGCCTGAACCTCGTGCGTGCCGATCCCGTCGACCATGTCGACGACCCCGTCGATCTGGTCGATCCCTACGGCCGCACCGTGCGTGACCTGCGCATCTCGATCACGGATCGCTGCAACTTCCGCTGCACCTACTGCATGCCGGAGGAGGGCATGCAGTGGCTGCCCCGCAGCGAGCTGCTGACGTTCGAGGAGATCGAGCGGATCACCCGGGTGTTCGTGGAGCGCTTCGGCGTCGACGGCATCCGACTCACCGGCGGCGAGCCGACGGTACGCGCACACCTCCCGCTCCTCGTCAGCAAGCTCGCCGCCCTCGACGTCGACCTGTCGATGACGACGAACGGGGCGACGTTCCGCCTTCTCGCCGAGGACCTGCGCGCGCGGCGGGCCTCGGCCGAGTGAACATCTCGCTCGACTCCCTGCGCCGTGATCGCTTCCTCGCCATCACCCGGCGCGACGAGCTCGAGCGGGTGCTCGACGGCATCGATGCCGCGAAGGAGGCCGGGTTCGACCCGGTGAAGATCAACGTCGTGCTCGAACGTGGCGTCAACGACGATGAGATCGTCGACTTCGCGACGTGGGGCCGCGAGCAGGACGTAGCGGTCCGGTTCATCGAGTTCATGCCGCTCGACGCGTCGGGCTCGTGGGTCGCGCGACAAGGTGGTCTCGCAGGACGAGATCGTCGACGCGATCTCGGCCGTCTATCCGCTCGAGCCCGCTCCGGCGAGGGGTGCGGCGCCCGCTGATCGCTGGCTCTACGCCGACGGACGGGGAGATGTCGGCGTCATCCCGAGCGTCACGAAGCCGTTCTGCGGCGACTGCGACCGCGTCCGCCTCACCGCCGAGGGCCAGCTCCGCACGTGCCTGTTCGAGACCCGGGAGTTCGACCTTCGGGGGATCGTGCGCGGCGGGGGCACCGACGACGACCTCGCGGCAGAGATCGTGCGGGCTGTCGGAACGAAGTGGGCCGGCCACTCGATCGGTCAGGTCACGTTCATCCGCCCGAACCGCAGCATGAGCCAAATCGGCGGCTGAGTGATCAGGGCTTAGACTCCGGGCTCATGGCCCGGGAGCTCACTCATCTCGATCCGCTCGGCCGGGCCCGCATGGTCGACGTCACCCCCAAGGACCCGACGCATCGACGGGCGGTGGCCCGCTGCAAGGTGTTCATGCAGCCCGAGACGACCGTGCTCGTCGCGAACCGTGAGGTCACCAAGGGCGACGTGCTGGCGGTCGCCCGGGTCGCCGGCATCCAGGCCGCGAAGCGCACCTCCGACCTCATCCCCCTGTGCCACCCGGTGCTCGTCGGCTCGGTGTCCGTGAACTTCGACATCGGCGATGACTTCGTCCAGGTCGAATCCCAGGTCGACACCGTCGACCGGACCGGGGTCGAGATGGAGGCGCTGCACGCCTGTGCCGTGGCCGCGCTCACGATCTACGACATGTGCAAGTCCGCCGACCGGTCGATGGTCATCGGCGAGCTGACCCTGTGGGAGAAGGTGGGCGGCCGGTCCGGCACCTACCGCCGGGCCGCCGCGGTCGACGACGTCGAGGGCTGACCCGAGCCGGTCCAGATCGGCAGATTTGTTCAGAATTCCGTCAGATGGCTTGGCCGTCAGCGGGCGGGCTAGTAGACCTGTTGGGATCCAAGGGGGGCCGAGGCGGCCTGGGACGGATGCTTCACTCCGGGCGCTTTGGGCCCCTCCTCTCAATCGCATGCGACCATCCACCGCGCTCAGCGTGGGCAGCGGTACCGTCGCCGAGACCCAAAGGCAGGCCCGGAGAGTGACCCTCTTGGTTCTGGTGATTCTGGCGGTGATGTGGGCCGCAGTGCTCCTCCCCCCGTGGCTGCGGGGACGGCACCACGACCGACCCTCCGACTCCATTCACTCGTTCCGGCGCCAGCTGTCGGTGCTCGAGCGTGCGACTCCCGGCGATCAACGGGCAGGCGCGGCCCGAGTCGCTGATCACGCTCGCCGAGGCCCAGCGCCGCCGCCGGCTGATCATCGGCCTGCTCGCCGTGATGGCCTCGGTCACGCTGCTCGCCGCCTTCACCTCCACGGGCAGCACCCGGATGCTGCTGTTCGCGGTGAACCTCGTGATCGACGCCGCGCTGGTCGGCTATCTCATCCTCCTCGCCCAGGCGCGCCAGGTCGCCGCCGAGCGGGAGATGAAGGTGCACTACCTCCACCGCGTGCCGGCGACGGACTCCGACCTCGGGCAAGCGGAGCGCCTGGAGATGTTCGAACGCTCGTCCGCACGCTGAACCCCGGATGAGGGGCCGCGGGGCCCGGCTAACCTGAGGCGCCCACCGCGGGGGTGTAGCTCAGTTGGTAGAGCGCAGCGTTCGCAATGCTGAGGCCGAGGGTTCGAATCCCTTCACCTCCACCGCGGAAATAGGCCGGTCGACGTGCACAGTCGGCGCGCAGAGCCACCGCGGTCCAAATCTTCGCCTGAGGTGCAACGATTCCGCGCGGCTGTACGTCTGGAGAGACGTGACGGGTGGGTCGCGCGAGCTGCTGACCATCGAGGCCGTGTACAAGTCGTCGCGGCTGGCGCTTACGCGGCTCGCGTACCTGCTCGTCGGTGACCGCAGCGAGGCGGAGGACATCGTCCAGACGGTCTTCGTCGCGGCCGCCCCCCGTTGGGAGTCGATCGAGGAACCGGCCGCTTACTTGCGCACGGCGGTGGTGAACCGGGCCCACGACGTGCATCGCCGGTCCTTCAGGTCCGCGGCGACGACGGTCGCCCCGACTGGGGCCTTCGGCGAGCCGCAGGTCGACGAGACCTGGAGGTTTGTGCAGGCGCTGCCGACGGTCCAACGAGCGGTTGTCGTGCTCCGCTTCTACGAGGACCTGAGCCTGACGGACATCGCGTCGATGCTCGGCCGGCCAGCAAGCACCGTGCGCTCCGATCTTCGGCGGGCATTGACGACGTTGAGGGGGTCGATGGTGTGAACGACTTCGACGATCTCGATCAGCTCGAGCGCGACTTCGGCCCCGCGCTGCGTACCGGACTGCGCGAGATCGCCTCACAGGTCAAGCCCAACGACGTGCCGCGGCTCGATTCAGGAGAGATCCTCACGGGCTACGTCGGCTCCCCATCCGTCGAGAGGCTTCCTTCCGAAGAGTCCACCCGTGGCCCTCGTCGCGGAGCGCTCCTGATTGGTGCGCTCGCAGTCGCCGCGGCGGTCGTCGCCGTCGCGATTCTCAATCGCCCGTCCCAAGACGCATCCCCGATCCAGTCGCCCACGACCACGTCCGCGCCTGCTTCCTCGACGACCACGTCGCCGCCGGTGCCCACACAGTTCAAATCATCCAGCTTTCTGCTCGACGTCGCGACTGGGACACGGAGCCCTTTGCCTGCCGGGCTCGTCGAGGGCTTCAGTCTCAGCGACATGTCTGTGTCCGACTATGTGCCGTCGCCGGACGGGACGCGCGTCGTCGCGTGGAACTGGTGCGCCTCGGGGTTCGAACACGTGCGCAAGCGCTGACCGGATCGCCGTCGGCAACATCGACGGGAGCAACGTGCGCACGATCACCCCTCCCGACGGAAGGCACGCGAGCGAGTTCCGGCTGGTCGCCAGACGGCACCAAGATCGTCTACAGAGCTACAGCCGAACGGCATCGACAACGACTTCGGAGAGCTCGTCGTCGAAGACGTGACGACCGGGGCGCAGACCCAGATCACCCACCTCGAGCGGGGGGCGACCGATGGCGCGTTTCCCGTCGCGCCGGCGTTCACCGCCGACGGCCAGACGGTTCTGTTCATGCTTCCCACTCCTTCACGGGGCGGCAGTGATGTGTGGTCGGTTCCCGTGACTGGGGGTGAGCCCACACTCGTGATCGAGGACGCCGCGTTCCCCGCCCCGCTGCCCGACGGCAAGACCATCGCATACGTCCGAGTCGGTATCCGGGTCGTGAGCATCGACGATCCTGGCTCGGCTCGACACCTGGCGACCACCTCGAGGACCGGGGTTTTTGGCTTGGCGGCCTCCCCCGACGGAACAAGGCTCATCTACGGCCGCCCAGGCGGGCTTGACCCCGGCGGGACCAACGTGGTCGACGTTGCCACCGGAGAGATGGAGCAAGTCCTGGACGGTGCAAGACGCGGCGTGGCTGGACAACGACACGCTCATCGTCACCCAATTCGCGCCCGACGACGATTGACTGCGCTTTGCTGACCTAGCGGTCTCTGAGGAGAAGAGGGCTCACGGGTTGCCGCAGCGATCGGGCGTCGCTCCCGGTTCGATCGGGCATGTAGCACCGGCCGGACCGTCGAAGGTCACGAGCTCCTCTCCCGTGTGCGCGTCGACGATGTGCATCACGTTCCGGATGACGTGCGACTTCAGTGGAAGTTCGGTGACGTCGTGTTCGATGAGGACCCAGACGAGACGGTCGGTGAGCTCTGTGTCGTCAAGGTCCGTGTATCTGCCCATTGACAGCGACACCGGAGCGGAGGCGGAGAATCGTTCCACCGTGTCGAGGAGGTCAGCAGGGCCGATCTCCGGGATGTCGTCAGCGCGTGGAGTCGTGAGCACCGCGCGGCGGTAGACGAACTGCACGGGGAGATCTTCGAACGCGCAGCAGGTGACCCCCGTTGCGCTTGTGACTCCCAAGCCTTGGGCCCCGAGCGCGTTCCGCGCTCGTCGACAAAGACGATGAGGACGGAGCTGATCGACTGTGCCGGCGCTTGGATTCGGATCGGGCTTCCCGCCGGGACGGCACCAAAGAGTTCGCCGTAGTGGGTTGCAGCCCACCATTTGACTTCCTTTGTCCCCAGCGGGGACGACGCATATGCCAGAGACGCGGACTCAGGTCCGTCGACGCGCACGGGGGGAAAGGCTTCGAAGGGTTCGAGTCCGATTCCGAGGAAGGCCCATCCCGAGTCGGTGCCAGCGGCCATCGCATCGACAGTGACTTCCGCGCCGATGGCGGGCGATGAGATGCGCAGCCGTGTCGGTTTCCCGTCGGGCGGGGCGTTGCCTTCCAGTGGTTGACACGTGTCTGCGGTCAAAAAAGAACAGACGAGCTCGATGTTCGCTGAATCGCCCCATCCGAGTAACGCGGCGAGTTCCCCCCCGAGCGCGACGGCGGAGTTCGGTCGGTGTTGGGCGTCTGGCCAAAACGCGTCGCCTCTCGTGAGGCCGATCGGCGCGTCGGGGGCGTGGACCGTCGGCGTGACCGTCGTCGCGACCGGTGCCTGGTCGGTGCGGGATGTCGCGACGACGCCGATTCCGCCAAGAACGACAGCGGCGAGCGCTACGCCGTAGACCGATCCGCGTCGCCGTCGACTCCGCCGCAGGACTCGCCCCGCGTCGGGGACGGGCACCTCGAGCTCGGTGAGGCGTTCGGCGGCGCCCGCAAGGCGTTCGGTCACGCTCATTCGTCTTCCTCCCGGAGAAGGTCGCGCAGCTTCGCGAGCCCGCGTCTGATGTGTGTACGCGCCGTCTCGCCTGAGCAGCCCAGGACCGAGCCGATCTCCTCTGTCGTGAGGCCCTCCACCGTGGAGAGAACGACCGCAGCGGCCTGGCGGCGAGGAAGTCTTCGCACCGCTGTCCAGAGCTGCTCGTCCTCCCCCGAGAATCGGGGCTCCACTGCGTGTGGTGCCCGCACTCTTGTGAGCGCGGCGGCCTCACTCACGAGCTTGCGATGCACCGAGACCGCCCGGTTGATCGCGACCCGCCTGATCCACAGATCCGAACGGTCAAGCACCGACACCGTTGGCCAGCTCCGGTACGCGGCGACGAACGCTTCCTGCGCGATCTCCTCGGCGACGGCCCAGCTGCCGGTCAGCGACCACAGCAGCCGCACCAGGGGCGCGTACCCGTCGGCGTACTCGGCATCGAACGAACGCGCGACGGCTACCAGAGGCAGTACTTCCAGCTCGTCAGCCCTGACCCCACCCAGGTCCACATCTCACTACACGCACGGGCGAGGACAAACCGGTACCGGGGAAACGACTTTCGAGCGGGTGAACCGTGCCCCTGTGCGGGCCGTACGTTGTGGCCATGAGGCTGCGTGCGCTGCTGGGGTTCGGACTCGTCGGGATCCTGGTGCTCGGCGCGTGCGGAGACGACTCCTCCTCGAACACCGATTCGGCGATCGCCGTCCACGGCCGCCACTCCGGCCGTGGCACCTGCGGCGACCAGCGGCGATGTCGCGCAGCCCGGCTACGGGATCCCGGCGGACCTGACCCAACCCGCCGCCGGCGGCGAGCAGCGGCGGGTTGGGCACGGTCACGGCTCAGAACGTCGCATTCGATCCGGCTGAGCTCACCGTGAAGGTCGGCGACACCGTCACCTTCAAGAACGCGGACGACTTCGAGCACACCTTCACGGCGAACGATGGCGAGTTCGACTCAGGCAGGGTGGACGGCGGCGGGAGCTTTGAGTACACCGCTGACGCGGCGGGCGCGATCGCGTTTCACTGCAACATCCACACGAACATGAAGGGCACGATCACGGTCGAGGCCTGATCCGCTGCGACGATTCGGAGGTTCGGTCATGAAGGTGCGCGTGCTGCTGCTGACGGCGATCATCGGGATGACGCTGCTCGGGGCGTGCAGCGACGACTCGGGCTCGGACTCGTCGGCCACGACCGCCGGCAACGCCGCCGGCGCCAACACCACCAGTGGCTCGGGCGGCGGCGCTGCCACCGGTGACGGGCGAGCGTGGTCGCGTCCGACCTGGCGTTCAACCCCGGAGAGCTGACGGTGGCCGTAGGCGAGACGATCACCTTCACGAACAACGACGGATTCGCGCACACGTTCACGGCCGACAACGGCGAGTTCGACTCGGACAACGTCGATAGCGGCGGGACGTTCGAATACACGCCGGAAGCGGCCGGCGAGATCCCCTTCCACTGCAAGATCCACTCGAGCATGACCGGCACGATCACCGTCGAAGGCTGACCAGCGCCCCGCGTTCCGGTTCGAGTAACCGGCCATTGTTGGCCGGTTACTCGCGCGAGAACCTCAGGGGCTGGTCAGCGCGGCGGCTTGAGGTCGCTCTTCACCACCTTGCCGAGCGCGTTGCGAGGCAGGGTGTCGAGGAACCGCACCTGCCGCGGCCGCTTGTACTTCGCGAGCCGGTCGGCACACCACGAGATCAGGTCATCCTGGGTCACTGGCTCGGCCGCCACCACGTAGGCGACCACCGTCTCGCCCCACTCATCGGATGGCTCGCCCGCCACCGCGGCCTCGGCCACCGCGGGATGCTCAGCGAGGATCTCCTCGATCTCGCGCGGGTAGACGTTGTAGCCGCCGGTGATGATGAGGTCCTTCGACCGCCCCACGATGCGCAGGTAGCCGTCCTCGTCGAACTCGCCGATGTCCCCGGTGAGAAACCAGCCGTCGCGGAACGCCTCGGCGGTGGCGTCCGGCCGCTCCCAGTACGAGCGAAGGACGTTCGGGCCGCGCACGCAGATCTCCCCGTTGTCCGCGAGGCGCGACTCGACGCCGGGCAGCACGAGCCCGACCGAACCGGGCCGCCGCTCGGCGTCGTAGGGGTTCGACACGTTCATGAACGTCTCGGTCATGCCGTAGCGCTCGATCACCTGTTGGCCGCCGCGCTCCGCGAGCGTCCGCCACACGTCGGCAGCGAGTGCGGCGGAGCCCGACACGCACAGCCGCAAGGCCGAGAGCTCGCCGACGCGCGGGCTCGCGGCGAGTCGCACGTACATCGTCGGCACGCCGAAGAACAGGCTCGCGCGCTCCGCTGCCGCGACATCGAGCACCGTGTCCGGGCTGAACGGCGCGATGACGGTGCTCGCACCGGCGAGCAGCGTGCCGTGCACGCCGACGCCGAGGCCGTGCATGTGGAAGAGCGGGAGCGTCAACACGAGGCGGTCGTCGCTCGTCCAGCGCCACGCGATGTGCACACCCTCGGCACTCGCGAGCGCGTTGCCGTGGCTGAGGATCGCGCCCTTGGGCCGTCCGGTTGTCCCGGACGTGAACATCAACATCGCGGGATCGTCGCTGTCCGACTGATCGAGCGCGACCGACGCGGACAGCGACACCGTCGAGCGAAGGAGGCCGCACGGGCGCATCCGGAAGCCGAGCGGGGTCGTCGAGCAGCGCGACCACGGGACGCGCCTCGCGCCACACGTTGCCGAGCTCCGCGGGGCCGAACGCCGTGTTCACCGGCACGACGATCGCCCCGAGGCGCAGGGCGCCGACATGGGCGACGACGAGGTCGACCGACGGGTCGCAGCTCATCAGCACCCGATCGGCGACCCCCACGCCCAATCCCGCGAGCCGGCCCGCGGCCTCAGCGGTGCGCTCTTCGAGGTCGGCCGCGGTGATCCAGGCGGTGCGGCTGTCCTTCAGGATCGGGGCGTCGGGCGCCGCCGCCCACCGGGCCGTCCAGGCCCGGGGGAGCGTGCGATCGGCCGTGAGCAGGGAAGGTTCCCCGGAGAAACCGTGGACCCGCCAGGCGGCGCGGTCGTCGAGAGGGCCCGGGCGCACGCCGGCGTCAGGACCCAGACGAGGCGCTGGCGCTCTCGGCGATGTCGGCCTGGATGGTGTCGAGCACGTGCCGGCCCACCAGGTTCGCTCCCGCCAGAGACAGATGGACACCGTCCTGCGCGCGCATCAGCACCTCTTTGCCGCTCGCATCGGGCAGGTAGGCGGTGTACGCGCCCCCGGACCCGCGAACATCGAACGCAGGTGGATGAACGTCACGTTCGGATGGAGCGCCGCTTCCTCGCGATAGATGTCTTCGAGCACGATCTGCTTCTGGTCGAAGTCGCCGGCCCGCATCACGGGTTGCCCGATCCAGTACACGCGCCGACCATCACGAGAGAGGAACTCCATCACGGCGGCAACCCGCCGGCGGTATTCCGCCTGCCATTCGGGTGCCGACACGTCGTAGACGACGCCGTCGAGCTTCATGCGCTGCGCGTCGTTGGCGCCGAACATGACGACCATCACCTCGGGGGCTTGGGTCTCGACGATCTCGACCAAGTGCGCGGGCCAGTCGAAGTAGTCGGGACGCGTGAGGCCGGTCGACACACGCGCGTCGAGCGTCGGTGACATCACGCCCGTCTCGCCGGCGACGCGCACGAGTGCCTCTCCGACCTCGGCCGCCATCGAGTCGCCGCCTGCCCACAGCGTGAGCGGCGCCTCGGCCGTCGGGGTGCGGAGGGGCGCAGCCGTGCTCGGTGGTGCCGCGGTGGTCGCCGGCGCCGTGGTCGCCGGTGCCCCGTCCACGGTGGTCTCCGTCGACCCCAACCGACGACGGCGCGCCGGCGGCAGCGGGCACGGTGGTGTCCGCGATCAGCACATCGAACGAGTCCTCCGAACCCCGGTTGCGATTGCGGATGTCGTCGACCGTCTCGCCGGGCTTGGCCAAACCGGTCCATTGGCTCACCGTGTGGAGGGGAGTCGCGAGGCCGACCAGCACGGACCGCTGCCACCCGTACGGCTGGCGCTCGGCCATGTCGAGGAGTGTCCGCGAGTTCAGGAACGCCGCGACCGTGAACGCGATGACGCCGATGATCAGGATCTGGCCCGCGGACATCGGCCGGCTGCGAACCTCTCCGCGGGCGTCCACGGGATGGTCCGGTTCGCGGCCGGTGGCGATGTCGACGTCGGCGTCGCCGAGCCGGGGTCGGGTGGGTGTCGCGATGGTCCGACGCTACGCGATGGCGACAGAGCGGTACGAGTCATCGACTCGCCCGTAACGCCTCAGAACTGGGTGGTTCAGAACTGGAAGTAGATGAACGGCGCCACGCCGACAGGGCCGAGCGCGTTGATCACGAAGAAACAGCCCGCCAGCGTCAGGCCCTGAGCCACGACCGGCATCCGGGAGTACGTCGCCTGGACCCGCCGCATCATGTCCTCGGGGACGAACTGGCTCGCCAGCATCGCCCCGATCGTCAGGAGGAGCAGCGGCGTCACCAGCGGTGCCGGCCCCCACGCCGTGAACAGCCGCTGAAGCATGGTGAACGCGATGTCGAACGTGGGGCTTCGGAAGAAGACCCAGGCGAGGCACACCACGTTGAACGTGATGAGCCACTCGACGAAACGACGCTGGGAGGTGTCCTCGGGCTCGGACAGCCCGAGCGCCTGGCGTCGATCGGCCCGGAAGTGCTCGATTGCGAGCCCGGTGCCATGGATGCCACCCCACACGACGAACGTCCAGGCCGCGCCATGCCACAGCCCGCCGATCAGCATCGTCAGCATCAGGTTGCGATAGGTCGCCGCCTTTGACCCGCGGCTGCCGCCCATCGGGATGTACAGGTAGTCGCGCAGGAAGCGCGACAGCGTCATGTGCCATCGTCGCCAGAAGTCCTGGAGCGACCGAGCGACGTACGGCGAGTCGAAGTTCGGCGGGAAGCGCACGCCGAGCAGCAGCGCGATCCCGATCGCGATGTTCGTGTAACCGGCGAAGTCCGCGTAGATCTGGAACGCGTACCCGTAGATCGCGAACAGGATCTCGAGCGAGCTGTGGTTCGCCGGTGCCGCGAAGACCTCGTCGACGATCGCGCCGGCCAGATAGCTCGACACCACCACCTTCAAGAACAGCCCCGCGACGATCAAGCCGGATCGCGTACGCGCCGTTGATGAACCGGGGGTCCGGTCGCTCCTTGAGCTGGGGCAGGAACTCCGACGCGCGCACGATCGGGCCGGCGACGAGGTGAGGGAAGAACGACAGATACGTCGCGAAGTCGAGGAGCGAGGTCGGCTCGACCTTCCCGCGATACGTGTCGATCACATAGGAGAGTGCTTGGAAGGTGAAGAACGAGATGCCGATCGGCAGGATCACCTCGAACAGCGGGGGCGACACCTTGATGCCGAGGTCACCGAGCCCGTCGACGACCGACGTCGCGAAGAAGCCGTAGTACTTGAAGTAGCCCAGGATGCCGAGGTTCACCGCGACGGCCGCGAACATGATGACCTTCCGCACCGGTTCACGCGCCGGGAGGATCGCCTTGGCGAACAGGTGGTTCGCGATCGTGGAGGCTCCGAGAAGGAACGTGTAGTTCCACGCCCACCAGCCGTAGAAGATGTAGCTGGCGATGACCATCAGCACCTTCCACCGGGTGGGGTAGGGCCGCAGCAGCCAGCTGAGGATGAAGACGATCGGGAAGAAGATCGCGAACTGGATGGTCGGGAACAGCACCGCCGCGGAGCCTAGGTGTCGACCTCCGGTTGATCGTTCACCCGTGACGGTTGGGTGACGATGTGCGCGCGGCCGCCTACCTCGCTTGAACGCCATCCGCCAGGCCAATAGCGTCGCCGGATCACTGACCTGACCAGGAGGGAGTTCACCGTGCGCAGAACGCGCCGAGTAGTGGGCTTGCTGGCCGTTCTCACTGCGTTCACCTTCGTGGCCGCAGCCTGTGGGGATGACAGCGATAGCGATGCTTCGAGTGCAACGACAGGTGGGGCCGACACGACCGAGGGAGGCGCCGCAACGACGGGCGCTAGTGGAGAAGCGCTGCCCGCTTGCGGTGGTACCAGCGACATCCCGGGTTCGGCGGACAACACTCTGGAGACCGTCGAGGTCACCGAGGCTGCAGGTGTCAACAAGAACGTCGGCATGATGTTCGACGTCACCGGCCGTGGCGACCAGTCGTTCAACGACTCTGCCGCGGCGGGGCTCGACAAGGCCGTCGAGGATTACGGCATCACGACGTCCGAGTCGACCCCGACCGGCGACGCCGACCGGGCCGAGCGCCTGAACCTCATCGTGGACGAGGGCAACGGGCTCGTCCTCGCTGTGGGCTTCCTCTGGGGCGACGCGCTGACGGCGGGTGCGACGGCAGCGCCCGACACCCAGTTCGCGATCGTCGACTCGGTCGTCGACACCCCGAACACGACGTCACTCGTGTTCGCCGAGGAGCAGGGTTCCTTCCTCGTCGGTGCAGCTGCCGCGATGAAGAGCCAGACCGGCAAGATCGGCTTCATCGGCGGTGTCGAGAACGAGCTGATCCAGAAGTTCGAGGCCGGCTACGTCGCCGGTGCGACGCAGGTCAACCCCGACATCGAGGTCGAGGTCTCCTACATCAGCCAGCCTCCGGACTTCACCGGCTTCAACGACGCCGCGAAGGGCAAGGAGATCGGCGCGTCGATGTTCGAGAACGGCGCGGACATCGTCTACGCCGCGGCGGGCGGTTCGGGTAACGGCATGTTCGCCGCTGCCCAGGAGTACTCCGAGGCCAACGACACGGTCGTCTGCGGCATCGGCGTGGACTCCGACCAGATCCTCACGATCGGCGCCGAGCTCGAGCCCTACGTCATGACCTCGATGCTCAAGCGGGTCGACGTCGCGGTCTACGGCACGATCGGCGCCTACCTGGCAGGCGAGCTCGCGGGCGGCACCGTGCAAGTCTTCGACCTCTCGGTGGACGGCGTCGGCTACTCGACGACCGGCGGCAACCTCGAGGACATCGTCGGCGATCTCGACGATCTGAAGCAGCAGATCGCCGACGGAGACATCACCGTCCCGACGACTCCCTAGGGTCGAACGCTCGGATGTAGTAGAGAACGGTCCCATGACCGAGGACCCAGGGGGCGCCGTCGCAACATCGGGCGGCGCCCCCGGCGACGTCCGGACCCCCGGCAATCGAGCTGCGCGGCATCGTCAAGCGGTTCCCCGGCGTGGTCGCGAACGACGGCATCGACCTGGCGGTCGCTTCGGGGTCGATCCACGCGATCGTGGGTGAGAACGGCGCCGGCAAGTCGACGCTGATGAAGATTCTCTACGGCGAGCAACGTCCCGACGAGGGCGTGATCTCCGTGCGGGGCGAGGAGCAGCACTTCAAGTCGCCAGCGCGACGCGATCGCCGTCGGCATCGGCATGGTGCACCAGCACTTCATGCTGGCCGACAACCTCACGGTCACCGAGAACGTCGTGCTCGGCCAGGAGCCGGGCTCGGCGGTCTGGCTCGACTTCGATGCGGCGAAGGAGCGGATTGTCGAGCTCGGTCGGGTCTACGGCCTGCCGGTCAAGCCTGACTCTTTCGTGGCCGAGCTCGGAGTCGGCGACCGGCAACGCGTCGAGATCATGAAGGTGCTCTACCGGGGAGCGCGCATCCTCATCCTCGACGAGCCGACTGCCGTGCTCGTGCCGCAGGAGGTCGACGCCCTGTTCGACTCGCTCCGTGAACTGACCGCGGAGGGGGTCACCGTCATCTTCATCAGCCACAAGCTCGACGAGGTGCTCAAGGTCGCCGACGCGATCACCGTGGTGCGGGCCGGTCGCACGGTCGCCTCGGTCGTCCCGCACGAGGTCACCGCGCGCGAGCTCGCCGAGCTGATGGTCGGCAGTGAGCTGCCCAAACCCGATACCCGCGAGTCGACCGTGACGGACAAGGTCGTGCTCGATGTGAACGGGCTCACCGTGATCGAGGAGGTGCGCGCCGTCCTCGATCACGTGTCGTTGATCGTGCACAGCGGTGAGGTCGTGGGGATCGCCGGGGTCGACGGCAACGGCCAGCGCGAACTCGTCGAAGCGCTCATGGGCCTTCGGCCCGCGTCGAGCGGCCGAGTGTCCCTCGGTGGAATCGACATCAGTCACGCCTCGACCCGGCATCGCCGGGAGCAGGGGATCGGGTACATCCCCGAAGATCGCCAGCACGACGGGCTCGTGCTCACTGCGGTGTTGTGGGAGAACGCGATGCTCGGTCATCAGACGCAACCGCCGTTCGCCCGCGGAGTCCTGATCGACAAGGCAGGTGCCCGGGCGCAGTCGGAGGAGATCGTCGAGGACTTCGATGTGCGCACGCCGAGTGTTGACGTCGCGGCGTACACGCTCTCGGGCGGCAATCAGCAGAAGTTCCTCGTGGGCCGCGAGATGCTCGCCGAGCCAAAGCTGCTCATCGCCTCTCACCCGACGCGCGGCATCGATGTCGGCGCGCAGGCCGCGGTGTGGGAGTCGATTCGTCAAGCTCGGTCGGCGGGCCTGGCCGTGCTGTTGCTCTCTGCCGACCTCGAGGAGCTGATCGGGCTGTCAGACACGCTGCTCGTGATCCTGCGCGGCCACATCGTCGCGACGCTCGACCCGGCGACCGTGACCCCGGTTGATCTGGGCTCGTACATGACGGGCGCGAAGGAGGTCACGGCGGCGTGACCCGCACCCGCAGGATCATGTACGGGCTTGTGGCTCCCGTCGCTGCCGTGCTGTTCGCGATTCTCGTGTCCGCCGTCGTCCTCGCCGCAAGCGGATACAGCGCGATCGACGCGTTCAAGGCGATGTGGCAGTACACGGACTCGACCGATTCGGTGGTCGCGATCATCAACCACGCGATCCCGTTCTACGTTTCCGCGCTCGCCGTCGCCATCGGCTTCAAGATGGCGCTGTTCAACATCGGCGTCGATGGGCAGTACCGCCTCGCCGCCGTGCTGTCCGCCGCCGCGGGTGCGGCCGTGACCCTCCCGGCCCCCCTCCAAGTCAGCTTCATCCTCGCGATCGCGATCGTCGTCGGCGCGTTGTGGGCCGCGGTTGCAGCGTTGCTGAAGGTGTGGCGGGGAGTGAGCGAGGTCATCTCGACGATCATGCTGAACTCCATCGCGACCGGCATCACCGCGTATCTCCTTGCGAACTACCTCCGGGAGAACAACGACGCGGGCGACCTCGTGACGAAGACCCCGTTACTGCCAGCGGAGTCGTTCATCCCGCCGCTCAACCGCCTGCTCGAGGTCTTCGGTCTGCATCTGCCCGAGGGCACGCAGCTCAACGGCTTTCTCGTCGGGGCGATCATCCTCGGCGTTGGCTACTACTTCGTGCTCTGGCGCACCCGCTTCGGCTTCGACCTCCGGGCGACGGGGTTGAACCCCGCAGCGGCTCGGGCCGCGGGCGTGAACCCCAAGGCCATGATCGTCAAGACGCTGCTGATCAGCGGTGGCATCGCCGGGCTGGTCGGCATGGGGCCGTTGCTCGGCGATCCGCAGTTCCACCGCTACACCGAGCAGTTTCCGACGACCCTCGGTTTCAGCGGCATCGCGATCGCGCTCCTTGGTCGCAACCATCCGGTGGGCATCGCGTTCGCCGCCCTCCTGTTCGCGTACATCGAGCGGGCGACGCAGGTGCTGTCGCTCGAGGGCATCCCCCAAGAGATCTCGCGGATCATGCAGGGCACGATCATCCTCTCGGCCGTCGTGGCCTACGAGATCGTGCGGCGCATCCGAGTCGCGGCCGAAGTGCGTGATGCCGCCTCCAAAGCGGAGCCAAGGGCCGCGGGTCCCGTGCCCGAGCCGGTGCCGGCATGAGCGCGGTCGCCGAACCTCTCGGGTCTCCCGTCCCCGAGCGCCGACGGCTGCCCAAGCTCAAGTGGCCCTGGATGCAGACACTGATCCTCGCCCTCGGCGTCTTCGCCGTGTTGTCGCTCGTGCGGGTGGTCACCGGAGCCGACGACCTCACGTCGAGCGGCACGTTCGGAGCCGCCGTGCGGCTCGCGGTGCCCATCGGTCTCGCCGCGCTCGGCGGTCTCTACACGGAGCGCGCGGGCATCGTGAACATCGGTCTCGAAGGCATGATGATCATGGGCACCTGGTTCGGCGCGTGGGCGGGTTGGCAGTGGGGCCCGTGGGCGGGTGTCGCCATCGGGATCCTGGGCGGCATGCTCGCCGGGCTGCTGCACGCTCTCGCCACGGTCACGTTCGGCGTCGATCACGTGGTGTCGGGCGTCGCGATCAACATCCTCGCTCTCGGCGTCACGCGTTATCCTCGCGACAGCGGTGTTCACCGGCCAGGAGGATGCGTCGGCCACGCTCTCACCGCCGATCAATGGCGACGTCGGCGAGTTCACCTTTCCCTTCCTGTCGGGAGGGCCGCTGTTCGGTTGGGACACGCCTGACATATTCGGCTGGTTCGAGGACAAGGGATGGTTCTTCGTCTCCGATCTCGCGGGCCTCATGAAGGGGCTCACGAGCAACCTGTCGTGGCTGACGGTCATCGCGATCCTGCTGGTCCCATTCGCGCGTACCTGTTGTGGCACACCCGCTTCGGGCTCCGACTCCGCTCCGTCGGCGAGGCGCCTACGGCGGCCGACACCCTCGGCGTGCCGGTGTACCGGATGAAGTACCTCGGCGTCGTGATCTCCGGCGGGCTGGCCGGTCTCGGTGGCGCGTACTTGGCGATCGAGGCGGCGGACGGTATCGGGAAGGGCAGACGGCAACCGCGGCTTCATCGGCCTGGCCGCGCTCATCTTCGGGAACTGGATGCCGGCCGGGTTGGCGATGGGCGCGGGCCTGTTCGGCTTCGCCGACGCGCTCCAGTTGCGCAGCGACGACTCGGTTCGTGCGTTGTTGCTGTTCGTCGCCATCGTCGTGGGGTTCTTGGCGCTGCGCGCGATCTACGTCGGGAAGCCGTTGACCGGTGCGGGGATGATCGTGGCCGCCGGGGTATTCGGCGCCTACCTCGCGATCACGGCAGCGGTGCCGTCACAGTTCGTCTTCATCACTCCGTACGTGACGACCCTCGTCGTGCTCGCGTTCGCCGCACAGCGATTGCGCCCGCCCGCCGCCGACGGCTTGCCGTGGCGCAAGGGTCAGCAGATCTGACCATGGCGGTCGACTGGCCGGCGCTGCGGGCGGCAGCGATCGAGGCCGCCTCGCACGCGGGCCCGCGCCGTACTCGAACTTCCATGTGGGCGCCGCGGCCTCACCGACGATGGGCGCGTGGTCACCGGCTGCAACGTCGAGAATGCGTCGTACGGGCTGACCCTGTGCGCGGAGTGCGGCCTCGTGTCCGAGCTCCACCGCACGGGCGGAGGCCGAATTGGTTGCCGTCGCCACGCCGGACGGGCGCGGCGATCCCGTCATGCCGTGCGGTCGATGCCGTCAGCTCCTGTGGGAGGCGGGCGGCGCGGGCCTCCTCGTCGACGGCGATGGCACACCTCGTCCGATGTCGGAGGTGTTGCCGGGCGCGTTCGACGCCGAGCGTCTGGCCGAGGGCGGATGAAGGGGCGCGGGATGACGTCGTCGACATCATCCGGGCCAAGCGCGACGGGGCGCGGCTGAGCGACCAGCAGCTGCGTTGGTTCATCGAGGCGTACACCAAGGGAGAGATTGCGGACGAGCAGGCCGCCGCCCTGTGCATGGCGATCTACTTCAACGGCATGCAGCCCGGCGAGCTCGCGGTGTGGACCCAGGCGATGATCGACTCCGGAGAGCGCCTCGACCTCTCCGCTGTCGGCCTCCCGACGGTCGACAAGCACTCGACCGGAGGCGTCGGCGACAAGGTCTCGCTCGTACTGGCGCCGCTCGTCGCGGCGTCGGCGCCGTGGTGCCCCAGCTCTCGGGGGCGCGGGCTCGGCCACAGCGGGGGAACGCTCGACAAGCTCGAAACGATCGCGGGCTGGCGGTCGGCGTTGTCACCATCGGAGATGGTGACAAACCTGCAGACGGTGGGCTGTGTGGATCGCGGCTGCCGGGTCGGGGCTCGCACCGGCGGATCGAAAGCTCTACGCGTTGCGCGATGTCACCGCGACGGTCGAGTCGATCCCGCTGATCGCAAGTTCGATCATGTCGAAGAAGAACGCGGAGGGCACCGAGGCGCTCGTGCTCGACGTGAAGACCGGTCGGGGCCTTCATGCGCAAGCGGGACGACGCGACTCGGCTGGCTGAGGCGATGGTGGTGATCGGCGAGGCGAACGGGGTGCGCACCTCCGCCCTGATCACGGCGATGGACACCGTGCTCGGGCGCACCGCCGGCAACGCGGATCGAGGTCACCGAGTCCGTCGAGGTGTTGTCGGGCCGCACGCAGGGAGTCGAGGATCTCGTCGAGGTGACGCTCGCGCTCGCGGAGGAGATGGTCTCGCTGTCGGGAGTCGGCGGTGATCCCAGGGCACGTCTGGCCGACGGATCGGCCCTCGCCAAGTGGCGAGAGATGGTCGTCGCCCAGGGCGGCGACCCCGACGCGCCGGTGCCGGACGCGGACCAGCGGCTGTCGATTCGGGCGGAGCGCACGGGCTTCGTCACTCGGCTCGATGCGCTGGCGGTCGGCACGGCCGCCTGGCGGCTCGGCGCGGGACGGTCCCGCAAGGAGGACCCGGTCAGCGCGGTCGCCGGAGTGCTGTGCGTGGCCAAGGAAGGCGACGCGGTCGAGGAGGGCCAACCGCTCGTCGAGCTGCACATCGACGATCCGGCTCGGGTCGAGGCGGCCGTCGAAGCACTGGACGGCGCGATCGACGTCGGCCCCGAACCGCCGGAACGCAAGTCGTTGATCCTCGACCGCATCCGCGCCTGACCCGATCCCCTTCGGGTTTGCGCGCCAGCCGGATGCATAGTCCGCCTGGCGCGCAAACGGTCGGTGAGGATGGGCGAGA
>CAVVET010000016.1:0-5206 GCA_963747215.1 uncultured Acidimicrobiales bacterium | reverse complement strand
AGTCCTTTCACGTATCTCGCAGACCTTTCGGCCCGCTCGGGGCGCGCCTCTCGTGGATCGCCCGTTCCCTCGTGACGCGGCTGATCCTCAAAGCACGGGCCGCTCGCGCCGACGAAGACACAGGCACGCCGAAGCGTGTTCGTGGCCGGAGGTGCTGGTGGCGACTTCGACGATCGGGGTGTGCCCGACTGTGTCCGCGCGGCCGGCACTCGCCGTGAATCGTGCTACTCGAGGCGTCGTCATTGGCACGTAGCGTCGCCGGGCTCGTCGCGACGATCGCCTGCGTTCGGGCGCACGGCTGACCAGGGTCGGGGCGACCCGTCCGCCATCCTCGCGCTGCGGATCCGCTCGGCGATCGGGTGGGCCTATCCGCTTCGCTTTCCTGCGCAACTGAGGAGGCGGAAGGCCGCGAGCTGGGCGACGTGCTCCTCGTCGGTCGCCGTGTGCTTCTCCTCCCGCCTCCCCGGGGGTCCGCGCACCGTCTTCCTCATCGGGACGACGGCCGGCCTCTTCCGTGGACGAGGATCGCTCCGTCGAAGTTCGACTTTCAACTTCGGGCCAGGACGATGGTCGCAGGTCGTCGGTCGAGGCTCGCGCATCTTCCTGCTCGATCGACAGCGGCTCCCCAGGCGAAGTGCTCTTCGAGCGCGTGTGCTCGCTGCCATCGCGGCACAGCTCTTCGCGATGTCCACGGTGACATCAGGTCCTCGTCGCACTCGTGCATCTCGGTGAGTCGAGGACGTCCCCGTTCTGGGCGAATTCTCGGCGGAACGGTCTCGGTCTTCCGCGGCTGCCGGCAGTCGAGGATCACCGCGGTGTACGATCGGCACTGCCCTGCCGCTCTCGGTGCTGCGACCGACCCCGTGGGCGCTGGTTCTTGCGGGCGTGCCGCTGCATCTGCATGGTGCAGGTCGTTTCGGGCGAGCATCTTCGAGCGCGGCTCGACCGCGAACGACTCGATCGCCTCTTGCGCACCGCAGAAGAGGTCCACTCTTCGGTCGACACCGACGCAGTCACCGGCTCCCTCGTCCACTCGGCGCGGGCAGCTCGCATGCGGAGACGCGTGGGTGGGCTCACAGCCGCCCGGTGCCGAAGAGCGCGGGGTGCGCCTGCCGGTCAGCGACGACCAGGAGCATTGGCTCGTCGTCGGGGGTCGCAAGGGGATGTCGGGCTTCGATGCGGCCGACGTGCAGCTGCTCGAAGCGATCGGTGCGATCGGCTCGTCCGCCCTTGAAAACGCCCATCTCGTCAGCCAGATCCGCCATCAGGCCACCCACGATCGCCTCACCGGCCTCCCGAACCAGCTCCTGTTCGAAGACCGTGTGAACCAGGCGGTGCAACGAGCGCGTCGGCTCGCGAGAAGCTTGCGGTGCTGATGCTCGATCTCGACGCATTCCAGAAGGTGAACGCGAGCCTCGGCCATGCGGTGGGCAATGAGCTCTTGAAGCGCGTTGGCGGGCGCCTGATGGGAGCGGTACGAGAGGATGACACCGTCGCGCGCATGAGCGCCGATGACTTCACGATCCTGCTCCCCGGCGTGGGGGAAGGCGAGTCGCTCGGCATCCTCGCCGAACAGCTGTTGGCAGCCGTGAGCCGGCCGTTCGTGGTGGACGGGCACGAGCTGTTCATGACCGCGAGCGCAGGCATCGCGGTGTTCCCTGACGACGGTGCGCACGCCGGGCCAGCTGCTGCGGAACGCCGACACCGCCATGCACCGCGGCGAAGGACGCAGGTGGCAACTGCACTCGGCTGTACGACGCGGGCACGAACCAGCTGGCACAGATCCATCTCGCCCGCCGCAGCGAGCTGCACAACGCGCTCCGCCGCGATGAGCTGCGGGTGCTCTATCAGCCGCAGATCGACCTGCGCACTGGTCACATCGTCGGCGTCGAGGCGCTCGTGCGATGGGAGCATCCGACGTCTGGGCCTGCTGGCGCCGGCGGACTTCGTGCCGCTCGCCGAGGAGTCCGACCTTGTCGTCGAGGTCGACACCTGGCGATGCGCCACGCGTGCGCGGGCAAGCGGTGCAGTG
Source organism: uncultured Acidimicrobiales bacterium (assembly GCA_963747215.1). Lineage (GTDB taxonomy): Bacteria > Actinomycetota > Acidimicrobiia > Acidimicrobiales > DATKAS01 > DATKAS01. The sequence goes on along the minus strand of CAVVET010000016.1, from coordinate 3,174 downwards.
GGACAGCGAGGGCCTCCCGGCGCTGCGGATGGCCGCCAACCTCTCGGGCCGGAACTTCTCCGACGACCGCATCATCGGGCGGGTTGCGACCGTTCTGCGCGAGAGCGGCCTCGCGGCGCCGCGACTCGAACTCGAGATCACCGAAAGTCTGGCCCTGCGCGAGTCCGAGGGTGCGCTCGACATCATCCGCCGAGTCCGTGATCTCGGGGTGCGCTTCGCCATCGACGACTTCGGGACGGGCTACTCCGCACTGGCGCAGATGCAGCGCTTCCCCGTCGATCGCCTGAAGATCGACCGGACGTTCGTCAACCAGATCACGTCGGCGCAGGGCGTCGCGCCGTTGGTGTCGGCGTTCATCGGGATCGCCCGGGCGCTGCGGCTGGAGGTCGTCGCTGAGGGCGTCGAGACCCTGGAGCAACAGACGTTCCTGCGCACCCATGGCTGCAAAGAGGCGCAGGGCTTTCCTCTACAGCCGGCCAGTGCCGCCCGACGAGGTCGCTGCCCTGGTGCGCAAGCCGTCGCTCGGCCTCCACGTGGCGGGACAGGGCGACTGAGTCATTCGGGGCGCCAGCCTCGCCTCCCTACCGACCAGTAGGTAGGCTGGACTGATGCACGCCGTTCGCTGCCTTCGCGGAGCTCGAGCCGGTCGTCGGACGATTGCTCGAACGCCACCTGGCGACGACGCCAAGGAGTGGTTCCCGCACGAGATGGTGCCGTGGAGCCGGGGCCGCGACTTCGAGCCGGGCGAGCAGTGGGAGAGGACGACCGATCCTGGCCGCTCGACGACGCCGTGCGCAGCGCCCTGTTCGTCAACCTGCTCACCGAGGACAACCTGCCGTACTACTTCCGCGACATCGATGGCTCTTCGGCGTGACGGCAGCCTGGGGCGACGTGGGCCCGGCGCTGGACCGCCGAGGAGGGCCGCCACTCGATCGTGATCCGCGACTACCTCACGGTGCACGCGGGCGATCGATCCGGTGGCGCTCGAGCGGGGCCGCATGCAGCAGGTGAGCGAGGGCGAGGTGCCCAGCCCGACAGCCCCGTTCAACGGCTCGTCTACGTCACGCTCCAGGAGCTCGCGACCCGCATCGCCCACCGCAACACCGGCAAGCTCGCTCGACGACCCAGGGGCTACGAGGTCATGGCGCGGGTCGCGGCCGACGAGAACCTGCACTACCTCTTCTACCGCGACCTCGCCAGCGGCGGCGCTCGAGCTCGACCCGTCCGGCGATGGTGATCGCGATCGAGCGCGAGGTGCGCGACGTTCGCGATGCCGGGCACCGGCATCCCCGACTTCGAGCAGCACGCGCAGCGCATCGCCGCGGCGGGCATCTACGACTTCAGCGTCCACCACGACCAGATCCTCGTGCCCGTCGTGCTGCGCCAGTGGAAGGTCGCCGAGCTGACCGGGTTGAACGCCGAAGCCGAGGCCGCGGTGCGATCGCCTCATCAACTACCTCGAGCGCACCGCCAAGGTGTCGGCACGGGTCGCCGCTCGACGTGAGCGGGTCGCGGCCTCAGCTGGCTGACAGCTAGAGGGTCTGCACGGGTCGAGGCGGAGGCGCTGGCGGCTGCCGCTCGAGCCCGACGTCGGCGAGGCCGAGTGGTGCCGGAGGGGGCGCCGGCGGTGACCGAGGGTCGCGACCATTCGAAAGGACCGGGCTCTCGCGAGGAATCCACAGCGCGCTGCCGTTCCTCCTATCAGCACCATCACCATCGCGGCGATGCAGGCGGTACGCACGCTCCACACCGAGGCGACGATGCCGCCGAACGCCGCGCCGGCGCCCTCGGAAGAAAGCAGAACGCCTTGCGCGAGTCCGAATGCGGACGCCCGTGACGCGTTTGGCACCCGGCTCCCGAAGACGGTGTTGGTGGGGAGCGCGCTCGCGAAGATCACCCCGACTCCGACGAACCCCACGAGAAGCAGGGGGAGTTCGGCGTCGACGCTGAAGAAGAGGAGCGCGACTGCTGCTCCGGAGTCCGCCACAACGGCCGCAACGCGAAGGAGCCAACGGGCGTTGCCGTGGAAGGGCACGACCGACGAGACGGCGATTGTGCCGATCGGGACGGCGGCCGCGAGGATGCCCGGCCCGGCGTCGCTTGTTCCAAGGTGCCGGAGCGCGTACACCGCGACGAGTGACTCCGGGATGATCGCGAACCCTGAGGCGAAGGCGTAGAGACCGACCGCTCGACGAACCATGCGGTCTTGCCAGATGGCGCGGGCTCCTCCGCGCAGCGCGTATCTTGGCGTCGACCGCCGTCGCCCTTCGGCCGAGGCTCAGTCGCGTCAGGACGAGAGCGGACAACAAGAACGACGTCGAGTTGACGACCAACGCGCCTCGTGAGCCAATCGTCGCCACCAGGACACCGCCCATCAGGTAGCCGAGCACCAGCGTCGACTGACCGGCGATGTGTGACACCGCGATCCCGTCGGGGTACTGGTTGGGTGGAACCGTCTCGGGCAGCAGTGCCGCGCCGTGATGCCGCAAAGGGAGGTGAGGGCAGGCCCGCTACGAACGTGAGTGCCAGGAGGACGCCGATCGGCATCGGGATGAGCATCGCAAGGAACGCCGCGCGGATGATGTCGCACGCGATCATCAACGAACGCCTCGGCATCCGGTCGCCGAGGGTGGCGAGCAGCAGCGCCGAGGAACGCCGATCCAGGGGAGCACGCTGAACGTGACGACCAAGCCCGTCATCGCGGCAGAGTCGGTGCGATCGAGCACGAGCACGGCGAGTGCGACGCGAGCCGCCCAGTCGCCGATCTCCGACAAGATCTGAGCGACAAGGAGCACGACGTAGTCGCGACTTTGCATTGGGGCCCTGGCTGTCGTAGGCGATTTCGCAGTGACCCCACCCCCTTCGGGTCGTCAACGGTAGACGGATGTCAACAGAGTTCTACTGAACGCGTTCAGTGACGTCTGCGCCGCGTGCGTGCTTGAGGTATCGGCCCTTCCCGGCGGTGTCTTCACTGCATAGGATTCACATCACTGACCCCGGTCAGTGGCGACTGCGTTTGGAGGGAGGTGTTGCCCACATGCGTGGCACTAGCTGGCGCTGAGCCAGCTCCAGGAGCCACGTCGCACTCGAGCGGTTGGGGGCGATCCCCGCTGAACCCTTAGGGGTAGGCGGAGGCCCAACGCCACACACCTGATAAGCTCCTCCAGGAGCATC
>CAVVET010000015.1:0-16192 GCA_963747215.1 uncultured Acidimicrobiales bacterium | reverse complement strand
TCTTCGTGATGCTGGCGATGCGTGAGTGGTCATCGACGGCCGCGGCCGCGCGCCGCCCTTCTCCGCGTGGCCGTAAGCCGCGATGTGCTCGCCGTTCTCGGAGTCCCAGACGCCGATCCAGATGCCGGTGAGGTCTTCGGGGTTCTCGGCCAACACGTCGTTGAAGGCGTCGTCGATCGACGCGGCGAGGCCGGTGTCCATGGGTGTGGTGTTGCGCTCGATGCCGGTGTACTCGGTGGCTTCGGGCGCCGCGGTGGTTGTGGTCGTGGTGCTCGCCGGCACTGCCGTGGTGGCCGTGGTCGACGCGTCGTCACCGCATGAGGCGACGAGAAGAGCGATCGGGAACAGGAGGGCGCAGGGCGTGAAGCCGCATCCGAGGAGTCTCCCATCGCCCCGAAGCGGGCAAGTCCGTGGAGTCGTAGTGTCGCTCCACCACGGACAAGAGGAGGTCGCCATGCAGCAGCTGACCGGACTCGACGCTTCGTTCGTGTACAGCGAGTCGGCCCATGCGCCGACGCACGTGACGAGCATCCTGATCTACGACCAGTCGACCGCGCCGGGTGGCAAGGTCACGTTCAAGGGGATCCTCGACCACGTCGACAGCCGTCTGCACGTGTCGCGCAGACGTTCCGCCAGCGCCTCGTGCGGTGCCGCTGGACCTCGATCACCCGTACTGGATCGAGGATCCGGACTTCGACCTCGAGTACCACGTGCGCCACATCGCGCTGCCGCAGCCCGGCGACTGGCGGCAGTTCTGCATCCAGGTGGCGCGGCTGCATGCTCGCGGCCGCTCGACCTGAGCGGCCGCTGTGGGAGATGTACGTCATCGAGGGCCTCGACGGCGTCGAGGGGCTGCCGAAGGGCAGCTTCGGCGTGGTCATCAAGATCCACCACGCGGCGATCGACGGGATGTCGGGTGTGGAGATGTCATCACCGCGATCCACGATCAGACCGCCGACGCCGATCCGCCGCGTCCGCCTGCCGAGCCGTGGAAGTCAGAGCGAGTGCCCTCGTCGACCGAGCTGCTGTCGCGTGCGGCCGGAACAACCTGACACGCCCCGCGCACTTCGCGCGCGTGATGGGCCGGGTGGTGCCCGGCATGGGACGAGCCGCCGCGCGAGATGCGGAGCGGCGGGGGCGGCGGAACGCAGCCGCCAGACACGGGTGCCCCGCACTCGTTTCAACGGGCCGGTGACGCCGCACCGCGTGATCGACGCGTTCTTCACGACGATCACCTCCGCGAAGGGCATCAAGTCCGCCGTCGCGGGAGCGACGATCAACGACGTCGTGCTGACGGTGTACGGCGGTGGCCTGCGTGAGTACCTCGACGCCAAGGGCGAGCTACCTGACGCGTCTCTCTGCCGCGATGGCTCCGATCTCGCTGCGCACCGCGGTCGAGGCGCGAGCGATGGGCAATCAGGTGTCGGCGATGATCGTGCCGCTCGGGACAGACATCGCCGATCCGCTCGAGCGGCTGAAGTCGGTGCAAGCGGCGAGCCACAGCTCGAAGGAGTTCGCCGAGGCGTCTCGACGCGCGGTCGATGTCGGAGCTCAGCCAGTTCATCCCCGGTGGGCTCGTCGGCATCGGGATGCGCTTCTCGTCGCGCTTCGCTGCGGATCGCTCCGGCGATGGTGAACACGACCGTGCACGAACGTGCCCGGTGCCAGGGAGCCGCTCTACTTCGCCGGAGCGAAGAACGTGTCTTCGTTCGGCGCCGGTCCGGTGGTCGACGGCATGGGTCTCATCAACGTGATCACGAGCTACTGCGACGAGCTCGTGCTCGCGTTCACTGCCTGCCGCGAGATGATGCCCGACCCCGCGTTCGTACCGCGAGTGCCTGGCTGAGTCCTGGGTCGCGCTGGAGGAGTCGACGGCGTAGGAGCTCAGCGCCTCACTCGCTCTGTCGCGGCCGGCGCATCGGCGCCGCCCGAAAGTCCTCGCCGAACTCGAACTCTTCCGCCGGCTTGCCGCCCGCGGGCCCGGGTGCGGCATCGCATGCCCGTCGGCTTCACCAGCCCGGCCCGTGTCACCGTCCGGTGGAAGTTCGCCGCATCCAGCTGCGTCTCCCACACGGCCTCGAACACGTTGCGAAGGTTCTTCAGAGTGAACGTCGGCCCCACAAAGGCGGTGGCGAGGCTCGTCGTTTCGAGGTCGCGCCTGGCGCGGTCGACTGCGTCGCGGACGATCTTGTCGTGATCGAAGGCGAGCTCGACGTCCCCACCGAGGACGTCGGCCACCGGAAAGAGCGACGCTGACTCGGCGTCGGTGCCGGCGGCGAGCTCGCCGACGTCGCGCACCACGGCGAGGAAGCCGATGCTCACCACGTTCGTCCGGGGGTCACGACCGGGGTCGCCATAGGCGCCGAACTCCGAGAGCAGGGTGGCCGCCTGCACGCCCGTCTCTTCGTGCAGCTCGCGTGCGGCCGCTTCGGTCAGCGTCTCGTCCGGACGTTTGAAGCCTCCCGGCAGAGCCCACATCCCCTTGTACGGATCGTCACGGCGCCGCACCAACAGCACGTGCAGCTCATCGCCCACGATCGTGAGGATCACCACGTCGACGGTCACGGCGAACTGCGGGTAGTCGCTGCCGTCGTATCCCCTTGGCGCCTTGCGGCCGGGCCGGCGCTTCGCGGTCACAGCGCCACCCTAGGAGGAAAGAGTCAATCTGAGAAGAACCTAGTTATAGTCTGAGAGACTAGATCTCCCGCCACGAGGAAGCAGAGGGCAGCCATGACCGATGACCTGTTCGCCGAACTCGATCGAGCCCTCGGGCCCGTCGCCATCATGAGCCTCCAGACCCGCGGGCTGCTGCCCTTCCCGGGCGATCCGATCGCCGAAGTCCTGCCGGGTCGCGACGAGCTCCTCGACCGGGTCCGAGGAGCGTTGCTCGGCGCCGCGGTGGGCAGTGCCCTCGGTCGTGTCAGCGAGCAGAAGCAGCGCCGCCGCGGCGCCGCGCAGGCGATCGACGCTCGGCAGCTTGCGCGCAAGACCCTCAGCGGCGACGCGGCGAAGGTCCGCTCCGGCATGCAACAGCTCATGATCTCCACGCAAGCGATGCTCGAGGCCGGCGTGGGTGCCGCGCCGCTCGTCAGCGACCGGCTCGTCCACCGCATCCGTGCGCTGCGAGTCACCGGCCCGGCGACCGCGGCAGCCGTCGATCGGCGAAAGTCAGGGCTTCCGTGGTTCGAGGCGGGAACCGGCTCGTTCGGCGACGGCGCGATCTGTTCGCGCCGTTGCCGCCGGGCTCGTCCTCGCCAATGACCCGGTGCGTCGTCCTGTGCTCGCCGGCATCGACGCTGCGGTCACGCACGCCACCCCCGTCGCCGTCGAGGCCGCGGTCACCGTGGCGAACGCGATCGCTGCTCTGGTGCGTCGGGACGCGACGCGGATCTCGATCGCAGTCACTCCCGAGGACACCGATGTCGTCGCGCTGCGTGCCGAGGCCAGCATCACCGTGGCCAAGGCGCTGGGGCAGCTCGAGCTGCACCCGGGCGATGCGGAGTCGGCGATCGCGACGGCGGCGTCGATCCCTGGCAGCCCTGACACCTTCGCCGCTCTCACCGGCGCACTGGTCGGCGCGGCGTGGGGGGCAAGCTCGCTCCCGCAGCGTTGGATCGCCGGAGTCGAACACGCCGCGGAGCTCGAGGCGCTCGCCGCCCGGATCGTCGGACGGCTGCTGGGCGATGCCGAAGCCAGCGGCGACTCCCGCATCTGGTTCCTTCTCGACCGATCGGGGTCGATGGAGTCGATCCGGGAAGCTGTCGTGGGTGGATGCAACCACTTCTTCTCCGAACAGCGGGCGGTGAGCGGTGAGGCCAACGTGACCTTGGTGCAGTTCGACTCCGAGAACCCGCACGAGCTCGTCCTCGACAGTGTCGCAGTCGCGTCGGTGGTGCCGCTCGGCGATCACGAGTTCCAGCCCCGAGGGATGACGCCCCTGTTCGACGCCACTGCCATGCTGCTCGACCGCGCCGAGCGCACTGGCGCAGCGCCCACTGACAACCTCGTTGTCGTCTTCACCGATGGCGAGGAGAACGCGAGCCGTCATTGGTCCCGCGATCGCCTCTTCCGGCGCATCCGCAAGCTCCAGGACAAGGGATGGACGTTCGTCTTCCTCGGGGCCAACCAGGACAGCTACGCCGAGGGCGGCCGGCTCGGCTTCGCGCAGGGGAGCACGTCGAACTTCCGTGCGACCCCGTCGAGTGTGGCTGCCGCGTACGCAGGGCTCAATCGGGCGACTACGGAGTGGCGCGGCAAGGGCGCCCACCTGCGGATGTCCGACCGCGCGCGCTTCTGGGGCGACCGCAAGGAGGCGGAGGAGGAGCTCGACGACTGACCCCGCCGGGAATCTCCCACCCTCGCGGTACAAGGAAGGGAGAGGAGGACGACATGGCGACGTTCCGGCCGGCGAGGGCACTGCACCTCGTCGACATCGACAACCTGTTGGGCGACCCGGCCACCGACGACGAGCTCGAGATCGGGTGGACGATCCACGCCTACCAAGACGCGGCTTCGTTTGCGGAGGGTGACCACGCCGTCGTGGCGACGTCACCATTCGGGCGGCACGCCTTCGCGATCGGCACGGCCTGGCCGGGCGCTCAGCACCTTTGGCGCAAGGGCCGCGATGGGGCCGATCTCGCACTCCTCGAGCAGGCCGCCTGGGCGGTCGAGACCGGTCAGTTCGGCCGTGTCGTCATCGGCTCGGGCGACCGAATCTTCCTCGTCGCCCTCGAGTGGTTCGAGGGTGCGGGTGTCCCGGTCGAGGTGGTCTCTCGCCGCGATGCTCTCGCCCTCGCCTTGAAGACACGAGCACGGTCGGTCCGCTTCATGCCGGAGGTGGAAGCAGCCTGACCAATGAGCGCCGGCGCGGATGTGACGGCGTGAGCTGAGTTGCGTCAGGCTCGGCGATCGTGAGCACGGTTCTCGCTACGGCCGCGTCTGGGTGCGCCTGATGACTGAGCCTGCCCCTCGTCCCGTCGAGGATCTCGCTCGAGTTGCGGCCGCGCAGCTGCGGTTTGACGACGTGGTGGCGGGCATCGACGACGCCACCGCCAGGCGTCCGACTGCGCTACCGGGCTGGACGGTCGGTCACGTTCTCAGCCACGTCGCTCGCAACGCCGACAGTCACGTACGCCGCGCCGAGGCGGCGATCGCGAGGCGAGGTCGATCGAGCAGTACGCCGGTGGCTGGGACGGACGGGCCGCCGAGATCGAAGCCGGCGCGGGACGCGCGGCGGCTCGAGCTGGTCGACGACGTGCGTGAATCGGCGGAGCGCTTGATGGCGACGTGGCTCGCGCTTCCCGACGCCGCGTGGGATCGGATGACGCTCGACGTGTCCGGCACGGAACGGTCGGTTCGCGCGCTGGTCAGTCGGCGTTGGCAGGAGCTCGAGGTCCACGTCGTCGACCTCGGTGTTGGCCCGACCTACCGCGAGTGGTCTCCGGACTTCGTTGCCGCCTTCCTGCCTCGCAGACGCAACGGTGCCGCCGTCCGAGAGAACCCGGGGATCGAGCTGCCGCCGAGCGCGTCGTTCCGCGACGACCGAGAGGAGCTCGCCTGGCTCTTCGGGCGAGTCGAGCGTCCCGACCTCCCGAGGCTCGCGCCGTTCTGAGATCGCGTCGTAGAATACATGAAAAATATTGAAAGATAAGTTGATTCTCGAACACGCGTACGATAGCATGAGCCGATGCGGGAGACGGCGGAGACGCGAGCGGTCGAGGCGCAGCTGGGTGAGCTGATCGCCCAGCACCACGCCATTGGCGCCGAGATCGTCAGCCTCCTCGCCACCCTCGACGCGGAAGACGGTTGGCAGAGCGACGGTCACCGGTCGCTGGCGCATTGGCTGTCCGTTCGGGGCAGCTACACCCTTTCAGAGGCCCAGCGGTTCGCCACCGCCGCGATCCGGCTCGACAGCGTCCGCTCGATCCACGCGGCCGCCGCCACCGGCAAGCACTCGGTGGGCGTGCTCGCCATGGCGGCGCGAGTCGCCACGCCCACGAACGAGGCGCTGCTCGCGCAGATCCTGCGCGACGCGGTGCCGACACAAGCGGCGCGCATCTTCGCGAAGCTCGACGACGGCCGTGCGAAGAACGGCGGCCCGAAGCCCGATCCCGATGTCGACTACTGGCAGCGCCACTGGGTCGACGATCTCGGCCGCGAGCGGTACGACTTCGCGCTCGACGGTCCGACAGGCGCTCTCTTCAAAGAGGCCTGGCAGGCCGCACGCGCGCTCGGCGAGAAGGATCTCGATCCGCGTCGATCTCGAGCAGCGCCGGCGGCTGAACGCGAACGAGATCGCCACGTCGGTGGGCGCGCACGATGCTCGAGGCGGCGACGCGGTCGGGAAGCGTGGCACCCGGCGACGAGCGTTGGTGTGTGCAGGTGTCCGCCGACCTCGAGACGCTGGCACGCGTGCTGGGCTTCGACTTCGACCCGGCGCTGCCGGCGCGGCTCGGCAGCCAGTGCTTCATTCCGGCGACGGGCCAGCGGCTCAGCGACGCCGAGCTCGCGCGAATCCTGTGCGACGCAGGTGTCCAGCTGCTCGTGCACCACAACGGAGTTCCGCTGTGGTTGGGCAACGAGGTGCGCACCGCCACCCGTCATCAGCGCCGGGCCCTGCGATTCCGGGCCGGCGTGACGGGATGCGAGTTTCCCGGGTGCACCCAGACTCGGTTCGTCGACGCACACCACGTGCGCTTCTACGGAAAGAGCGGTCCGACCGATCTCGACAATCTGATCTTGCTGTGCGGATACCACCACGGGCAGATCCACGACAACGGGTGGACGATCACCACCGAGGGCGATCAGCAGTTCACGTTCTGGCGCGGCGAGCGATGTCTCGGCACCACCGTGCGCGGCGACTCGCCCGGCGGGCGGCCGCCCGATCTCGCCCAGCTCCCGCTCGTCGAATCGCGACCTGACCCACCACCCGGCCTCGCACCCCCGAAGGCGTGGGTGGCCGGCGGGTGCGAGCCACTCACGAAGTACGCCCTGGGCGTCTACGTCGAAGCCCTCCTCGCGGCGTAGTCGCGCCGCGCGCCGGCCCTCAGCTGATGCGGGTCGTGTGGCCTTCCCAGTAGCGGTCGCGGAGCAGGCGCTTGTAGAGCTTCCCGGTCGGTAGGCGCGGCAGCTCCGCCTCGAAGTCGATCGTGCGGGGCGCCTTGAAGTGGGCGAGGTTCTCGCGGCAGAACGCGATGAGCTCACGCTCGAGCTCGGGGCCGGGCTCAATGCCGTCCATCGGCTGCACGACGGCCTTCACTTCCTCGCCCAGGTCCTCGTTGGGTACGCCGAACACCGCGGCGTCCATGACCTTCGGATGGGTGATGAGGAGGTTCTCGGTCTCCTGCGGATAGATGTTCACGCCGCCCGAGATGATCATGTACGTCTTGCGATCGGTGAGGTACAGGTAGCCGTCGTCGTCGAGGTAGCCGACGTCGCCGACGGTGCTCGCGTCGCCCGTCTCGTTCCGCGACTCGGCCGTCTTGTCCGGCGCATGGAAGTACTCGAAGTTCGTCGCGCCCTTGAACCAGACCGTGCCTGGCGTGCCCGTCGGCTGTGGACTTCCGTCCTCGTCGAGGATGAGCAGCTCGCCGAGGATGCACTTCCCGACCGTGCCCGGATGTGCGAGCCACTCCTCGGAGTTGCAGAACGTGAAGCCGTTCGCCTCGGTCGCGCCGTAGTACTCGATGATCTTCGGCCCGAACCACTCGATCATCTGCTGCTTGACCGGCACCGGACAGGGCGCCGCAGCGTGGATGATGCACTCGAGCGACGACAGGTCCGCCGCCGCCTTTACGTCCTCGGGCAGCTTCAGCAGCCGCGAGAACATCGTCGGCACCATCTGTGAGTGCGTGATGCGGTGGTCGCGCACGAGGTCCAAGAACTGCGCGGGATCGAACTTCTCCATGATCACCGCCGTGCCGCCCATGCGGATCGTCGCCGACACGCTTGCCTGCGGCGCCGAGTGATACAGGGGGGCGGGCGACAGATATGTCTGCCCCACGCGGAAGCGGAACATCATCTGGACGAACCCCATGATCGCGAGACCCGCGTCGGGAGCCGCGTCGGGCAGCGGGCGCAGGATGCCCTTCGGTTGTCCCGTCGTGCCCGAGGAGTACAGCATCGCCGCGCCGAGCTGCTCGTCGTCGATCGGTGTCGTCGGAAACTCGGCCATCGCCGCACTCAGGCTCTCGAACGGCGCATCGGCCGTGGCGACGTCGGCCATCAGCCAGCGCTCGACGTTCGGGCACAGCTCGGGAAGCTGCATCGCCACTTCGCGCTTGGCCGCCGACGTCACCACGATGCGCGACTCGCTGTCGTTGATGATGTAAGCGGCCTCGTCCGGCGCGAGATACGAGTTGATGCACGTGTAGTACAGGCCGCTGCGCTCGGCGCCGGCCTCGCACTCGAGCATCCGCGGGTTGTTCTCGAACAGGAACGACACGTGGTCGAGCCGCTTCAACCCCTGCGCCCGATAGAGGTGCGCCATCTGGTTGGCCCGATCCTCGAATTGCCGGTAGGTCACCACCTCGCCACTCGTCGCCATGATGATGAGCGGATCGTCCGCCCGCGTCTTGAGATGCTCCCCGACGTACATGGCGCCGAAGTTAACCCGGCGCGAGGCGGGAGGGCCTCAGACCCTCCGCCCGAGGTAAGCGGCCAGCCGGTCCGCTGCGGACGCGCCTGTCGGCGCCGACCGTTCCTCGTCGAACATCTCCGGTCCTCGCCGCTGCCCGACGTCGACGTACTCATGGGCGAATCGCCGGACGAGCTCAGCCATCTCCGGGTCGAGATCGGTGCTCTGACCCGTCGCCTTGGCGACATCCCACGCGTGCACGAAGTGGTCGCCCATGAACATCGCCGCGACTGCGGACCCGGTCGCCTCGCCCCAGGGCATCGGCATCGTGGTGTCGATGAGCGAAGGGTCGGCTCGATACACGGCAACGGCGGCCGCCGACTCCGCGACATACGTCTCGACCGGATCGAGGTCGCGCAGGTGGTCCACGTAGAAGTTCACGCCCGCGCCGCGGCCGGAGAGGCAGACCGACACCATCTTCGCCCCGCCGACCATGTGGTTGACGACGTCGCGGACGGTCCAGCCCTCGCACGGTGACGGCGCCGTCCATTGGTCGGGCCGGACTCCACCGCAGCACCGAGGTCGCGATCGCGAACGCTCGCTCCATCTGATCGACGACGTCCACGAGGCGAACCTACCGAGGTCTTACCGCACCGGCAGATCACCCATGTCGGTGATGCAGACTGGTACCATCGCCGTTTGGGCATGACTCGTGCGACCATGCGACGATGACATGTTCAAGAGCTTCCGCGGTGCTCGCCGCGAGGCGTAGTCGACCACGACGCGAGTTGCGAGCTGTTTCGGCGAGCGTTGTTGCTGCGACACGAGCTCGGCGACGACGCGGGGCTGGCCGAGTGCCTCGAGGGGCTCGCCGGCAGCCAGGCGGCGGGCGAGCGAGTGGCGCGACGCCGACGACGCTGCTCGGTGCCGCGGCCGCGCTGCGGAGACTGACCGGATCGCCGGGGTCGGCCGCCCGACCAAGCCGCGGTGGCGACGCTCGTGAGCGCGACCCGCCGCGCGCTGGGGGATGCGGATTTCGAGGCCGCGTGGGACATCGCCCGCCAGCTCTCAGCCGGAGAAGTCGTCGCATTCGCCCTCGCGGCCCAGCGCTAGATCGAGTCGGCGCCTTTCACGGCGATGTCCATGTCGGGCTTGAGACCCAGCACGAGGTCGAACTGCGTGGCCGTCCGGGCCGTGATCTCGCGGACGCCCTGGAGGCTCAGCACGTCGACCTGGCCGAGGCGGTTCAGCTTCATCGGAGTCGCTTCGCCGTCGGGGCCGACGATCTCGAGCTCACCGATGCGGCTGCTCGGCACGAACGCGTCGAGTCGGCGCGGTGTGCCCGACCCTGGGCGGGCGACGACGTGGTCGGGGGCTTCCCAGAGATGCCGGCCGAACAGCTCCTCGGCCCGCTGCTGCGTGACCACGTCCTCGACGTCGAGGCGGCCGATCACCCGCAGCCGTCCCCCGAGCACCGAGATCACGTACATCCGATCGCCGGCCTTCACGCCCCTCTGGCGGAACACGCTCGACGCCGAGTGGCCGACGAACGTTCCCTCGCCGACCTCGGCCCGTTCCCGCTTCCAGTAGTGGGCCCACATCGTCACGGCTTGATTGTGCCGCCTGGCGCGGCCCCGCCAGTACCTTTCGGCCGTGGCCACGGTGCTTGGCGCGAAGCGGCGAGCGCGGCGGGCTTTCCACAAGCTGCTCGGCCACGAGCGCACGAACGAGCTCAGCGGTCGGGCCGGCCAGTCGAATGCGCCGCGCTTCGACTCGCTGGTCTCGCAGGCATGCACAGCCGCGCAGATCGACGACGCCAAGTTCATCGAGTGGTGCGAGCGGATCCAGAGCCCCGTGCTGATGCACCGCAAGCTGTGGGAGTGGTGCTACATCCTCGAGGCGCTCGAGTCGCGGGGGATGATCGCGGACGGCGCGCGAGGCATCGGGTTCGGCGTCGGGCACGAACCGATCGCCTCCCATCTCGTGAGCCGTGGGTGTCGGGTGACCGTGACCGACCTGCCCGCCGGCTCGACCGACGCGGACCACTGGGAGGGAGCCTCGCAGTGGGCCGACGACCTCGCCGCGGCGTGCGACGAGCGGCTGTGCAGCCCGGAGCAGTTCGCCGCGAACGCCGAGTTCCGGCCGGTCGACATGCGCGAGATCCCCGCCGACTTGGGCGGCTACGACTTCAGCTGGTCGTCGTGCGCGTTCGAGCACCTCGGCACGCTCGACGCCGGCTTGCAATTCGTCGAGCGCCAGATGGACCTGCTTCGACCAGGCGGCATCGCCGTGCACACGACCGAGTTCAACGTGTGCTGCAACCTCGCCACGGTCGTCGAGGGCGAGACCGTCGTCTACCGCCGACGCGACCTCGAGGCGTTGCGTCGGCGCCTCGCGGCAGTCGGTCACGAGATGACGTTGAACTTCGGGCTCGGCAACCGGGCCGAGGACCGCCACGTCGACACCGAACCGTGGAGCAACGTCCACCTCAACCGCCGGATCGGGGGCTACATCGTCACGTCCTTCGGGATCACGGTGAGAAAGGCCGGTGAGAAAGGCCGGTGAGGAAGGCCGTGCAATGATCCACGGGTGACGCTGATCCTGCGCGACCTGCCCGCGGGCGCGCGCGGCGTGCTCCCGTCGCAGCTCATCCGCAAGGCGATCGACCTGGGCTACGTCGAGGCCGACGGCGGAAAGATCCCCGACGATCGGGTCCAGCCGGCGAGCCTCGATCTGCGCTTGGGCACGCGGGCGTACCGCCTGCGGTGCAGCTTCCTGCCCGGCGCCGAGGCGGTGGAGCGCAAGATGCGTCCGCTCGTCATCGACGAGCTCGACCTCCGCGATGGCGCCGTGCTCGAACCGAACCGGCCCTATCTCATCCCGTTGATGGAACGCCTTGCGCTGCCCGAAGGCGTGCGGGGCAAGACCAATCCGAAGAGCTCGACCGGACGTCTCGACGTGTTCACGCGCGTCGTCACCGACCGCAGCTATCGCTTCGACGAGATCGCCGACGGCTACAACGGCCGCCTCTACCTCGAGGTCGTCCCACTCTCGTTCGCGGTCGCGGTCGAGGAAGGGCTGTCGCTCAACCAGCTGCGGCTCGTCGTCGGGAGGGCGCCGCTCACCGACGCAGAGCTGCTCGAGGAGCACCGGACGAACCCGTTGCTCTTCCGCAACGGGCAGGCTGTCGCATCGCCTGACCTCGCCCTCGCGGACGGCCTCTTCTTGAGCCTCGATCTGCGCGGCGACAAGCGGGGCAACGTCGGGTACCGGGCCAAGCTGAACACTCCGGGCCTCGACATGGCGTCGATCGGCACCCACCGACGTCGACGACTACTGGGAGCGGGTGACGAGCGAGGAGCGAGCCCGGATTGTGCTCGACCCCGAGCGCTTCTACCTGTTGCTCTCCGAAGAGAGCGTGCGGGTGCCACCCGGTCTGGCCGCCGAGATGACGGCGTTCGATCCGACGAGCGGCGAGCTGCGCACGCACTACGCGGGGTTCTTCGATCCCGGGTTCGGCTACTCGCGTGACGGCCAGCTGCACGGCACGCGAGCGGCGCTCGAGGTGCGCGCGCACGACGTGCCATTCATGATCGAGCAGGGTCAGGGGGTGTGCAAGCTCACGTTCGAACGCATGCTCGCCGAGCCCGACGAGCTCTACGGCGACGACGTCGGCTCGAACTACCAGGGCCAAGCCCAGACACTGAGCAAGCACTTCCGCGTGACGAGGACGCTTGTCGCCGAGCCGCCGCAGATGGAGCTCTTCGGCGGCGATTCCTGAGCGACGGTACGGTCAGCTCATGACCACGATGATCGGTCCGCTCCGCCGTGCGACCCAGGTCGCCGCCAACCAAACGGCCATCGCATGCGGCGACATCGAGCTCACCTATGCGGAGACGTTCGAGCGCTGCCGGCGCCTCGTCGGTGGGCTGCGGGCCCTCGGTCTCGGTGACGGCGACCGCGTAGGCGTCGTCGGCCCCAATTGCCACCGCTACGTCGAGCTGTACCAAGCAGTGCCCGGTGCGGGCATGGCCCTCGTCCCGTTGAACCAGCGCCACACCGACACCGAGCTCAACTACGCGCTCGAGGACTCGCAGACGCAGGTGCTGTTCACGAGCCGCGTGATCGAGGGTCTTCCCGCCTGCGTGAAGCACGTGATCAACCTCGAGGACGGGTACGAGAAGCTGCTCGCGAACGCCGATCCGGCGCGAGTTCCCCGCAGAACTCGTCTGATCGGACGGTGGCCGGCCTCTTCTACACGGGTGGCACGACGGGGGCGGCGAAGGGCGTGATGCTCACGCATCGCAACCTCGTGCAGAACGCGCTGCACTTCCAGTCGTTCGCCCGGTTCCGGCCGGACATGACGTGGCTCATCGTGGCGCCGATCTTCCACGCCGCCGGCTCGATTGCCGTGTTGCCCACGGTGTGGGCCGGCGGCAAGCAGGTCGTGCTGCCGGCGTTCGATCCGGTGGCCGCCCTGGACTTGATCGAGCGTCATGGCGTCACCGCGACTCTCGTCGTACCGACGATGCTCGCGGCGGTCAACGAGGAGCAGCTTGCACGCCCACGCGACGTCGGCAGCGTGCGGGTGATCTTCCACGGCGGCTCGCCCATCGCGACCGAGACCTTGCGGCGCGCGCACAAGGCTTTCCCCGACACCGAGCTCGCGGAGATGTACGGCGCCACGGAGACGGCGCCGATCGCGACGACATTCCCGAACGAGGAGCGTTGGCTCGACTCGCCCCGCTCGCGCTCGTGCGGGCAGCCCGCAGTCGGCGTCGAGATCGCGATCCTCGACGCATCGGGCGCTCCGGTGCCGACCGGCGAGGTCGGCGAGGTCGCGATCCGGGGTGAGAACGTGATGGTCGGGTACTGGAACAAGCCCGAGCAGACCGCGGCCGCGCTCGTCGACGGGTGGTACCGCAGCGGCGATCTCGGCTACCTCGACGAAGAGGGCTACGTGTACCTCGTCGATCGGGCGAAGGACATGATCGTCACGGGCGGCGAGAACGTGTACTCGACCGAAGTCGAAGACGTCCTCTACCGGCATCCCGCGGTGCTCGAGGCGGCCGTGTTCGGCGTGCCCGACGCGCGGTGGGGCGAAGCGGTCCACGCGGTGGTGATCCCCCGCAGCGACGTGACGCCCGACCAGCTCATCGCCCACTGCAAGGAGGCCATCGCCGCCTACAAGGTGCCCAAGCAGATCGAGCTGCGTACCGACCCGTTGCCCAAGTCGGGCGCGGGGAAGGTGCTGAAGCGCGAGCTGCGCGAGCCGTACTGGGCGGGGAACGAATCGAGGGTTGCCGGCACGTGACCACCGATCTTCGGTCGGCTCGCGACGAGCACCTGCACGAGCACATCGACTCGCTCTACGCCGAGCTCACCGACGGGCTGCAGCGCTCGCTGCGCGTGGCTGATCTCGTCTACGCGGCCGCGGACCGCTACCCCGGGCTGGTGCCGACGCGTGCTGCGATCGACGCTGAGCGCGAGTTGCCCCAGAAGCAGAAGGCCGGCCTCGAGATCGACCAAGGGGTGTTCGTCGCTCACGTGCTCGCGCGTCCGCAGATCGGGTTCCATCTGATGCACTCGATGTCGCAGCCGCGCGCCGAGGCATTGGCTCGGCAGCCGGAGTTCGAGCGCACGGGGCATGCCGACCTCGGGCCGATCCTGGTGGAGCGAGACGGGAACATCGGGCGCGTCACGATCCAGAACCACGCGTTCCTGAACTCCGAAGACGACGTGTCGACGGCGATGTTCGAGGTCGCCGTCGATCTGGTGCTGCTCGACGACGCCATCGAAGTCGGGGTCGTGCGAGGCGCGCCCGCGACCCATCCGAAGTACGAGGGCCGCCGCATCTTCGGCTCGGGCATCAACCTCACTCACCTGTACTACGGGAAGATCTCGTTGGTCGAGTTCATGATCGAACGTGAGCTCGGTGGTGTCAGCAAGATGTACCGAGGTCACAGCGTCGGCAGGCGTTCGACTCGACCGAGCTCGAGCAGCGCCGCGAGAAGCCGTGGATTGCCGCGGTCGACACCTTCGCGATCGGCGGGGCGTGCCAGTGGCTGCTCGTGATGGACCGCGTGATCGCGGAGGCCGGCTCGTACTTCAACTTGCCCGCGCGCAAGGAGGGAATCATCCCCGGGGTCAGCCAACCTGCGGTTGCCGAGGTTCGTGGGGGAGGGGCTCACGCGGGAGGCGATCTTCTTCAACCACGTGTTTCGTGCCGAGAGCCCCGAAGGGCGGATGATCGCGGGTGAGGTCGTCCCTGAGCGCGACGTGGGCGCCGCCGTCGATCGCACCGCCCACGAGCTCACGAGCGCGGGGATGACGAGCCTGCTTGCGAACCGCAAGGCGATCCGCGTGGCCCACGAGCCGCTCGACGTGTTCCGCCGGTACATGGCGAACTACGTGCGCGAGCAGGCCTACTGCCTCTACAGCCCCGCGCTCATCGACAACCTCGAGCGGAACTGGGACGCCAAGCGCAGGAAGCTGTGACCACGACCGTCGGCCAGGCGACCCATGCCCTGATGCGCAGCGCTCGGCATGACCACGATCTTCGGTAACCCGGGCTCGACCGAGCTGCGCTTCTTCAGGGACGCACCTCCCGACTTCCGATATGTGTTGGCGCTGCAGGAGTCGTCGGCCGTCGCGATGGCGGACGGGTTCGCGCAGGCGAGCCGAAAGGCCGCTTTCGTGAACCTGCACTCCGCCGTCGGCGTCGGCCACGCCATGGGAAGCATCTTCACGGCGACGCGAAACCAGACGCCGCTCGTGATCACCGCGGGTCAGCAGTCTCGCGAGCTCCTCGTCGGTGAGCCGTTCCTGTTCTCCGAGCAGGCGACCGAGCTGCCGCGGCCGTACGTCAAGTGGGCAATCGAGCCCGCCCGGGCCGCGGACGTGCCCGCCGCGATCGCGCGCGCGTACTACGTCGCGATGCAGCCACCCTGCGGCCCGACCTTCGTGTCGATCCCAGAGGACGACTGGGATGCTCCGGGCGAGCGCGTCGCGCCCCGTGATGTGCACAGCGAGTACGTCGGCGACCCTGTCGGGTTGGCGGCAGCCGCGGCAGCGTTGAACCGGAGCGCCCGGCCTGCGCTCGTGGTCGGGGCCGGCGTCGATCGCGACGGCGCGTGGGATCTGACGGTCGAGCTGGCTGAGCGCACCGGCGCCGCGGTGTGGGTCAGCCCGCTCAGTGGGCGCTGCAGCTTTCCCGAGGATCACCCCACGTTCGCCGGGTTCCTCACCCCGGCACGCCGGCAGCTCGCGAAGCAGCTCGAAGGCCACGACGTGGTCGTGGTGCTCGGCGCGCCGGTCTTCACCTACCACGTGCGCAGCGACGGACCTTTCGTTGCGAGCGGCACGGCGCTGTTCCAGCTCACCGACGATCCGGATGCCGCGGCGTTTGCTCCGGTGGGCGCCGCGGTGCTCACCACGTTGCGGGTCGGGCTCACTGAGCTCCTTCGGCTGATCGCGCCGGGAGAGCGGGCGCAGGCCACCGGCCGAGCGAGAGCGCCGGCGCCGGCTGCGACCGACCCGATGTCGGCCGCCTTCGCGCTGCACACGATCGCGCGGGTGATGCCCGAGGACGCCGTGATCGTCGAGGAGGCTCCGTCG
>CAVVET010000014.1:0-14356 GCA_963747215.1 uncultured Acidimicrobiales bacterium | reverse complement strand
GTTGGCCACGTTCGCGGACGACCTGCTCGTGGACGTGCTCGACGAGCTGAACGTGGAACGTGCGGCGCTGGTCGGCACCTCGTTCGGCGGCTACTTCACGTTTCGCGCCGCTGCGGCGCACCCTGAACGGGTCTCGCGCGTGCTCCAGCTCGGATGGACCGTGGGCGCGCCGTCAACAAGGTGCCCACGGTGATCCGCGCGACGGCCGTCCCCGGAATCGGACGTGCCCTGGCGAACGTGCCGCCCAACGAGCGCCGTGCGGTCGGTACTCGGCCACATCGGACTCGACGACGCGATGGCGACCGGCGCGATGACTCCGGAGATGGTCGACGTGTTCCACTCCCTGGTTCCGCGACACCCACACGCTGCGCAACGAGCGGGACGCATCGCCCGCGTCGTCCTGCCGATCAAGGGGATGAACGCCAAGCTCCTGCTCGACGCGGACGTGCTCGGGAGGATCGCCGCTCCACCTACTTCCTCTGGGGCACCCGCGATCCGTTCGGCGACGAGGGAACCAGCGCGCCAGCTCGCCGCCATGATCCCCAACGCCCAGGTGGAGATGATGCCGGGCGGCCACGCCGTCTGGATCGACGACGCCCCCTACGTCGCCAAGGTGGCGGAATCCTTCCTCGCCGGCTGACCTGGGCGGTATCGGACCGGCGCTTCGGGGCACGAACGTGGCATGGCGACACATGCGTTGGAGATCTACCTCCAGGATCATCTTCGCCGGTTCCGTCGCCGGTCGGGGGCTCGCGGCACGGACGATGCCCGAGCGTCGCGCTCGAAATCGAAGAGGACCAGATCATCCTCGAGACCCTGATGAACGACATGGGCATCAAGCCGACTCGCAGCAAGGGGTTCGCGCTTTGGCTGGCCGAGAAGCTGAGCCGGCCGAAGCAGCCGGAGGGGCTGTTCGCCCTCGAGATGCTCGCATTGGGCATCCAAGGAAAGATGGCCCTCTGGCGGGCCCTGAAGCAGATCGCCGACAGCGATCCGCACGTCGGCGCGCTCGACCTCGATCACCTGATCGACCGCGCTCAACGGCAGTTCGACGAGGTCGAGCGGGAGCGCATCCGCAAGGCCGACCAGCTGTTCGGCGGGGTGCACCTGCGGCGGTACGGGTAGTCAGATCATGCTGCGGCGGGCGTTCGACCGATTCGCGATGCGGGTCTCGGAGGCGGCGGGGACGTCGATCGCATTCGTTGCCGCATTGCTGGTGCTCGTGATCTGGGCAGTGTCCGGACCTCTGTTCGGGTTCTCCGACACCTGGCAGCTGATCATCAACACGGGGACGACCATCGTCACGTTCCTGATGGTGTTCCTGATCCAGCACTCCGAAAACAAGAACTCGCGCGCGCTCCAGGTGAAGATCGACGAGCTCGATCGCGGCGACAGACCGGGCAAGCAACCGCCTGATCGATCTCGAGGAGATGTCCGACGACGACATCGAGCAAGTCCACCGGCGCCTCGCCGAAGCTGACCGAACAGGTCAGCCCAAATGGATCGACATCGCGAGCTCAGTCGCCTGATCGCGATCTCGTTGCACCCGATCGCCTGTGAAGCGCAAACCCACATCGCTCGTAGAGCGCGATCGCGGCGGAGTTTCCTTCGATCACGAGCAGGTCGACCCGTTGCTTGCCTGACTCCCTCGCCCAGTCGAGGACTGCGGCGACGAGGCCTCGACCGAGGCCTTGGCCGCGGCTGTTCGGCGCGACCCACATCGAGACGAGCACCGCGCGGTCGGGTTGTTCGGTGTCGACCATTCCCCCCGCCAGCCCGACGGGATCGTCCGCCTCCTCGGCCACGAACATGGCCGAGCGCGTGAGCCATCCCACCCATTGCTCGTCGGGTCGACCCTCCTCGCGCTCCAGCGTGCTGCCGAAGGCGTCGGGGTCGGTGCGGAGGGCCTCGAGGCGGACCTTGCGAAGGACGTCGATGTCCTCGGCGGTGAGGCGCCGGATCGGCACCTACCTGCTGGTGTGGCGCAGGATCGCCCCGATCACGTTGTCGAACTCCTCGCGAGGCAGCTCGTGGCCGACACCCTCCATCGTCAGGAGCTCCGCGCCCGGGATCTCCTTGGCGAGAGCGACGCCGTGGTCGTAGGGAAGGATCGGGTCAGCGGTGCCGTGGATCACGAGCGTCGGGATGTCGAGACCCGGCAGCCGGCTGCGCCATGACGGCGTCTGCTGGATCGCGAGCCCGTGGTTCTGCGTCGATGCGAGGTTGGGATCACGGTCGTAGTCACGACTCGCGACGTCAGCCATGGCGGCTTCGTCGTAGGGATACGCGGGGCCGTGGAGGACGCGGAACATGTTCACCCGGTTGTCGATGACCGCTTGCTTGTCGGAGTAGTCGAGCGGCTCCGGCGACATGGCGACGGCCATCACTTCGGCAGTCGGCGGCGAGAGCGCCGCGGAATCGTCTCCCCCGCCCAACGCAGCCAGCACCGCACTCGGATCGGGAGTCGACATGATCGGCGTGATCGTGCGGGCACGGTCGCGATGGCGAAGCGCGACCTGCTGGGTGATCATGCCGCCCATCGACGCTCCGACGATGTGCGCCGTGTCGATGCCATACGCGTCGAGCACCGCGGCCGCGTCGTCGGCCATGTCCTCGACGGTGTAGCCCGGCTCGCCGACCGGGTAATGGATCGACCGGCCGGTGTCGCGGTTGTCGTAGCGGATCACGTACCGGCCGCCAGCCGCGAGCCGTTCGCAGAACTCCTCGGGCCACAGGAGCATGGACGCGCTCGCGCCCATGATCAGCAGGACCGGGGTCGCGTTCGGATCACCGAACGCTTCCGTGCAGATGTCGACACCGTTCGCCTTCACCATACGTTCCGTCATGGGCGGAGCGTAGGCCGACACGGCGATTGGGCCCGTCAGGCGGGGTCGAGGATCACCACGGGGATCTGACGACTGGTCTTGGTCTCGTAGTCGGCCATGGGCGGCATTGCGAGCTTGGTCTCTTCCCAGATGCGATCCCGCTCCTCGCCCTCCGTGACGCGCGCGACGACGTCGATCGTGTCCGACCCGACCTCGATCTGAGTTCGGGGGTTGGCGATCAGGTTGAAGTACCAATCGGGATGCGTCGGTGCGCCGCCCCGTGACCCGAAGACCGCGTACGCATTCCCCTCCCGCCTGTAGGCGAGTGGGCTGATCCGCTCGACGCCGCTCTTGGCTCCCTTGTGGTGAAGCAGGAGCAGCGTGGCCTTCTCGAACATTCCCCCGACCTTGCCGCCGTTCTCGCGGAACTCGTCGATGATCTGGGCGTTGAAGTCGTTCACTGCGCTGGCGTCGGTCATGGGGACCTGTCTACCCAGGGCTACGGTGAATTCCATGCCTGCACGCCTCACTCAGCCTCTCGTCCGCGACAACGGCGTACTTCGGCCAGCGACGTGGGACGAGGCGCTGACCCGAGTGGCCGACGGGCTCCTGCGCACCATCGACGACCACGGCCCCGACGCCGTCGGCTTCTTCGCCTGCTCGAAGTCGACGAACGAGGCCAACTACCTCGCGCAGAAGCTCGTCCGGCAAGCCATCGGGACGAACAACATCGACTCCTGCAACCGCACCTGACACGCCCCTTCGGTCGTCGGTCTGGCGACCATCTTCGGGTTGGGCGGTGGTACGAGCAGCTATCTCGAAACAGAGGACGCGGATGTCATCGTCCTCTGGGGCTCGAACGCGCGCGAAGCCCATCCGATCTTCTTCCACCACGTGCTCAAGGCGGTGCATCGCGGCGCCCGGCTGTTCGTCGTCGACCCGCGCCGCACTTCGACGGCGCGGTGTGCCGACACGTGGCTGGGTATCGACACCGGCACCGACATCGCCCTGTCGAACACGATCGCAGCGCGAGATCATCCATGCGGGGCTCGTGCACGAGTCGTTCGTCGAACGAGCGACGACAGGCTTCGAGGCATACGCGTCTTCGGTCGAGGACTGGACGCTCGAGCGCGGCGAGATGGAGACCGGAGTCCCCGCCGACACGATCCGCGAGCTCGCCCATGCGTACGCGAAGGCGGACAAGGCTCAGCTCTGTTGGACACTTGGCATCACGGAGCACCACAACACGGTCGACAACGTCCTCAGCCTGATCAACCTCGCCCTGCTCACCGGCCACGTCGGTCGCGAGGGCAGCGGGCTCAGCCCGTTGCGGGGGCAGAACAACGTGCAGGGCGGGGGCGACATGGGCGCCATCCCGAACAAGCTGCCCGGCTTCCAGGACATCGTCGACGACCACGACGCCCGCGCCCGGTTCGAGGCCGCGTACGACTGTGTTGTCCCGCCGCGGTACGGCATGCACCTCTCGGCGATGTTCGAGGCGATGGATGAGGGCGACCTGCGGGCGTTGTACGTGATGGGTGAGAACCCCGCGCAGAGCGAGGCGGATGTGGACCACGCCCGGAAGCTGCTGCTTGGTCTCGATCTGCTCGTCGTGCAGGACCTCTTCCTCACCCAGACCGCCGAGCTCGCAGATGTGGTGCTGCCGGCCGCGGCCGCATGGTGCGAGACCGACGGCACGGTCACGAACAGCGAGCGCCGCGTCCAACGGGTGCGCAAGGCGATCGAACCGCCGGGCGACGCGCACGACGACCTGTGGGTGCTGACCGAGGTCGCGCGGCGACTCGGGCGAACCTGGCCTTACCCCGTCGCCGAGGAGGTGTGGGACGAGCTGCGCTCGCTGTCGCCCATGCACGCGGGGATGAGCTACCGGCGTCTCGAGGAGCTCGGGGGCATCCAGTGGCCGTGCCCGCATGAGGACCGCGTCGAGCCGTCGTACCTGCACGGCCGGCTCTGGGCCGACGACCCCGCTGAGCGGGGCAAGCCCGCGGCGTTCTCGGTGGTGCTCCACGAGCTGCCGGTCGACGAGCTCACGGAGGAGTTCCCGATCCGCCTCACCACCGGGCGCCGGCTCGACAGCTACAACACCGGAGTGCAGAGCCGCCACATCGCGTCGCCGCTGCGCACGGGCGAGACCATCGACCTCTCGCCCGAGGACGCCGGCGCGTTGGCTGTAGAAGCCGGACAGTCAGTCCGGGTGACCTCGCGGCGTGGCAGCATCGTCGTGCCCGCGGGTGTCGACGACGGCCTGCGGCAAGGACTGGCGTTCATCACGTTCCACTTTCCCGACGAGGCCGACACCAACGTGCTCACGATCAATGCGACCGACCCGAAGAGCGGCACGGCGGAGTTCAAGGCGACCGCGGTCCGCGTCGAGCCCGCGTAGGTGGACCTTCGTTTCGCGTCGGTCACCGCCGAGCGACGCAGAGCGCGAAGCCGTCGATCGTGTGCTCGGCGCCGCGACCCCACTCCATCCACAGCTCCGAGTCGTCCGCGCTGACCGCGAGCGTCGAGATCTCCTCCTTCCCGCACTGCACGCGCTGCAAGACCGCGTCGGCTGGATCAGCCGGGAAGGTCTCGACTACGTGTGCCGCCGCCTGTCGGTCGCGCCCGCCGAGGCCTACGGCGTCGCATCCTTCTACTCACTGTTCGCCTTGGAGCAGCGCTCGGAACGCGTCGTGCACGTGTGCGAAGACATCGCGTGCGCCGTAGCCGCGTCGTACGGCGAGGTCGAGGGCCATCCGTCGCCGTGCCTGGGGCTGTGCGAACGGGCGCCGGCGGCCCTTGTCGTGGAAGCGGGCGAGACGCCGTTCGCGGCGCCGTTGCCCGAGGGCTTGTGGGACGCGGCGGAGTCGGTGCCCCGAGCGCGGCGAGCCGGGGCTCGTGTTGCTCGGTCGGGCAGGCGTCGTCGATCCCGGCTCGCTCGAGTCGTATCGTCGAGCACGGGGGGTACGACGCGTTGCACAAGGCGGTCGAGATCGGATCGTCGGCGGTGGTCGATGAAGTCGTGAGGAGTGGCCTTGTTGGGCGGGGCGGCGCCGGCGTTCCCGACGGGACGCAAGTGGCAGGCGGTCGCGGCCCATGCGTCGTTCCCCCACTTCCTGGTCGCCAACGCCGACGAGAGCGAACCGGGCACGTTCAAGGACCGAGTGCTCATCGAGAACGATCCGTTCTCGCTGGTCGAAGCGATGACGATCGCGGGGTTCGCCACCGGTTGCGAACGCGGCTACCTCTACATGCGGGGCGAGTACCCGATCGCGCTGGGCACGGCTCACGCACGCGATCGAAGCGGCCCGCGCCGCCGGCCATCTCGGCGCGGACATCCTCGGACGCGGCGTGCACTTCGACATCGAGATGCGCCGCGGCGCCGGCGCGTACATCTGCGGAGAGGAGACCGCGCTCTTCAACTCGATCGAGGGCTACCGGGGCGAGCCGCGGAGCAAGCCGCCCTTCCCCACCGACGTCGGCCTCTTCGGCCAACCCACGGTCGCGAACAACGTCGAGACGCTCGCCAACGTCCTCCCGATCGTGCTGCACGGAGGCGACGCGTTCGCGGCCTCCGGAAGCGGGACGTCCACGGGCACGAAGCTCTTCTGTCTCAGTGGGCACGTCGTCCGTCCCGGCGTGTACGAGGTGCCGTTCGGGCCGACGCTCCGCGAGCTGCTCGACCTGGCCGGTGGCGTCGCAGGCACGGGCAAGCTGCAGGCCGTCCTGCTCGGAGGTGTCGCAGGCCGGTTCGTCGGGCCCGAGGCGCTCGACACACCGCTCACGTTCGAGGGCGCTCGCTCGATCGGCGCGTCGCTCGGCTCGGGCGTGGTGCTGCCGCTCGACGACACCGTCGATCTCCGGCCGCTGCTCGTGCGCATCGCCGGGTTCTTCCGCGACGAGAGCTGCGGCCAGTGTGTGCCCTGCCGCGTCGGGACCGTCCGCCAGCACGAAGCGCTGGTGAGGTTGACCAATGGTGCTGATCTCGAACCGCGAGCTGGCGTTGCTCGACGAGGTCGGGCGCTGCATGCGGGACGCGTCGATCTGCGGACTCGGCCAGACCGCCTACGACGCGATCGACTCGGCGGTACGGCGCTTCGCACCGTTCGGGGCTGTCGATGGCTGAGCTCGAGGTCGACGGCCGCGCTGTCAGCGTTCCCACGGGCGCGACGCTGCTCGACGCCTGCCGGGCCACGGGCGTCGACGTGCCGACGCTGTGCTTCGGCGAGACGCTGACACCGAAGAACGCGTGCCGGATCTGCGTCGTCGAGCTCGACGGCAGCCGCGTGCTCGTACCCGCCTGCTCGAGAGCGGCCGAAGACGGCATGGTCGTGCACACCCAGACCGATCGCACCACGCACGCCCGCAAGCTCGTGCTCGAGCTGCTCGCCTCGACCTCCGAGCTCGACTGGGCGCCGAACGTCGCAACGTGGATCGAGGAGTACGGCGCCGACCCCGAGCGGTTCGGTCCCGACGGCGGCCACTGTGCACCAGCCCGCCACGGTGGACAACGACCTGTACGTCCGCGACTACGGCCGCTGCATCCTCTGTTACAAGTGCGTCGACGCGTGCGGCGAGCAGTGGCAGAACACGTTCGCCATCTCGGTCGCCGGTCGGGGCTTCGATGCCCACATCTCCACCGAGTGGGACGTCGGGCTCCCCGACTCCGCCTGTGTGTACTGCGGCAACTGCATCGCGGTGTGCCCCACCGGCGCGCTCACGCCCACGACCGAGTTCGACATGCGCCACGACGGCTCATGGGACGAGGACGCGCAGACGGTGACCACGACCGTGTGCGCCTACTGCGGCGTCGGCTGCAACCTCGAGCTGCACGTGCAGGACAACCAGATCGTGAAGGTCACGAGCCCCGAGGACCACTCGATCACCCACGGCAACCTCTGCATCAAGGGCCGCTTCGGCTTCACGCACGTCCAGGACGGCTGAATCCCCGGCGTCGGCGGCAACGGAACGGTTGAAGCCGGGCTGAAATCGTGCTGTCGTACCGTCGAGCCACTGGCTCGGGCACCACCTTGGGGGTGCGCATGCGGTACGAGGTCCTCGGCGGCATCGAGGTGGTGGGCGACGACGGTGGCACTCGACCGCTCGGCGGGCCGACCCAGCACCGCCTCCTCGGTGCGTTGTTGGTCGAGGCGAACCGCACGGTGTCGGTCGACCATCTCGTGGACGCGCTCCTCGACGGCGCCGCAGTCGAGAACTCGGTCAAGGCGGTGCGCACCTACGTGTCACGACTCCGCTCAGTCGTGGGCGAGGGCAACGTCGCGACCACCGCTGGCGGCTACCGACTCGCGGTCGACTCCGGCTCCGTCGACGCCGACTGCTTCGCCGAGCTCGTGCACGGTGCAAGCGCCGCGCGAGATGCCGGAGACGCCGCTCGGGCCGTCGCCCTGTGCGACGAGGCCCTGAGTCTGTGGCGGGGCCGACCGTTCTCGCCGTTCTCCGATGAGCCCTGGGCCGTCAGCGACGTCGTGCGGTTGGAAGAGCTGCGCTGGGTCGCCAAAGAGGAGCGACTCGACGCGCAGCTCGCGCTCGGGGCGCACGCCGAAGTGGCAGCAGAAGCCGAGGCGATGACTCTCGAGGCGCCGATGCGCGAGCGTCCGCGCGGCGCTGATGCTGGCGCTCTACCGATCGGGCCGGCATGCCGAGGCGCTGCGCGTCTTCCAGTCGTTCCGAGAGCAGCTCGCCGAGGACACGGGCTTGGAGCCGAGCGATGAGCTGGCAAGCCTCGAGCGACGGATCGTCGATCGGGACCCCTCACTCGACAGTGAGGGCCGTGGTCGCAGCATCCGCGGCTATGAGCTGCACGAGAAGGTCGCCGAGGGCGCATTCGGCGCGATCTATCGGGGCGTCCAGCCGTCGGTCGGCCGTGAGGTCGCCGTGAAGGTCGTGAAGCCCGAGCTCGCGGACGACCCTCGCTTCATCATGCGGTTCGAGACCGAGGCCCAGCTCGTCGCCCGGCTCGAGCATCCCCACATCGTTCCGCTCTACGACTACTGGCGCGAGCCCGGCGGAGCGTTCCTCGTGATGCGCTACCTCCGCGGTGGATCAGCGGAAGAACGGCTCGTGCGACACGGGCCGTTCACGCTCGCGGAGCTCTCCCAGCTGGTCGAGCAGATCGGCACCGCACTCGCCGTCGCACACGCGGCCGGAGTCGTGCACCGTGACGTGAAGCCGGCAAACGTGATGTACGACGAGGTCGGCAACGCGTATCTCGGCGACTTCGGGATCGCGCTTTCCGCGGCCGGAGATCTCGCGGACGACGCCTTTCGCTCGGCCGGTTCTCCCGTGTACGCCGCGCCGGAACAGCTCGACGGACACGACGCCTCGATCGCGTCCGACATCTACGCGTTCGGCGTGCTCCTGTGGGAGCTCGCGGCCGGCCATCCACCCTTCGAGAACGACACGCTCGCCTCGCTGCGCCGCACGAAGGTCGCCGGGCCCATCCGATCCGTCCGCGACCACCGCACCGATCTCCCCGCCGCGGTCGATCTCTTGATACGCACGGCCACGAGTCCCGAGCCCTCCGAACGCTTCGCGGACATGGGAGAGCTCGTCCTCGCGTGGCGGGCGGCCGCCTCGTCGCCGGCGCGTGGCGTGACGACCAGCCTTCAGAGTGTCAGCACTGAGACTGACCGGCCCCGGGCCCATGCGAGCCGGACCCTCGTCTCGCTCCAAGAGCAGCGCGTCAACCCGTACAAGGGACTGCACCCATTCGGCGAGGCCGACACTTCCGAGTTCTTCGGTCGGGAGACGACGACGGCCCGCCTCGTCGAAGCGACGACTCAGTCCGCGTTCATCGCCGTTGTCGGCCCATCTGGCTCCGGCAAGTCGTCCGTGGTACGAGCGGGGTTGATCCCCGCGCTGCGCAGGACGGCCACTGGGTTGCGGTGATGGTGCCGGGCACGCATCCCTTCGACGAGCTCGAAAACGCCTTGCTCCGCTTGGCGCCCGGCTCGGTGACGTCGCTGCTCCCCCAGCTCGTCGCTGACGAACGCGGGCTGGTGAGAGCGACCAAGCGGATCCTCCCGGACGACGCACACTGAGCTCGTCCTGGTCATCGACCAGTTCGAGGAGCTGTTCACGCTGACTTCGGCCGAGGAGAGAGCTGGCGTTCGCGGACGCACTGGTGGCGGCTGCCGCCGAGCCCCGCTCGCGGGTGCGAACGGTCGTCACCCTCAGGGCTGACTTCTACGACAGACCACTCGGGGTCAGCGGCCTCGGAGAACTGGTCCGCGATCACACGGTCGGCCGTCACACCCCTCGACGGCGACGAGCTCGAGCGTGCGATCACCGGTCCCGCGGACCGGGTGGGAGTCTCCGTCGAACCGGCGTTGGTCGCCGCACTCGTGGCGGACGCGACGACGAACCCCGCGAGCCTTCCCCTGCTCCAGTACACGCTGACCGAGCTCTACGAGCGCCGCGACGGCTCCCGTCTCACGCTCGACGCCTACCGCGAGCTCGGCGGGCTGGCGGGGTCGGTCGCGGGCGCGCCGACGCGATCTGCGAAGAGGTCGGCGACGTGGACGCGGTGCGCGGGCTCTTCGAGAGGCTCGTCTCACCCGGCGGAGGCACCGAGGACACTCGCCGCCGCGCCCGCGCCTCCGAGCTCCACGGCGTGCCGCCCGCGGTGATCGAGGCGTTCGGTGACGCCCGCTTGTTGGCGTTCGATCACGACCCCGTGACCCGCGAGCCGACGGTCGAGGTCGCGCACGAAGCCCTCATCCGGAATTGGCCCCGGTTGAAGGGTTGGCTGGACGAAGACCGCGAGTCGCTCACGGTCATGCGACACCTCACCGACGCGGCCGACGCATGGGACGCTCGTGGGCGCGAGCCAGGAGACCTCTACCGCGGAGCACGCTTGGCGGCGGCGAGCAGACCTCGTGGCGGCGAACCCTTCCCAGCTCGTCCGCGGTCGAGAGCGAGTTCGTCGCGGCGAGTGCCGATGCGGCACAAGCCGATGACCGTCGCCGCCGTCGCAGCTCTCGACGGCTGCGAACGCTC
Source organism: uncultured Acidimicrobiales bacterium (assembly GCA_963747215.1). GTDB lineage: Bacteria > Actinomycetota > Acidimicrobiia > Acidimicrobiales > DATKAS01 > DATKAS01. The sequence goes on along the minus strand of CAVVET010000014.1, from coordinate 3,509 downwards.
GACAGTCGGCCTCGCGATCACGCTCGTGGGCGCGCTGATCGCCGGCACGGTCGCGGTCGCTCAAGCGGAACGAAGCCGAGGAGCAGACGACAGCTCGCCGAGGGGATCGCGGCCGAGGCGCGGCAAGCGGCCTTCGACGCGAAGGTCGGTGCGATGGCGGCCATTGCGACCGCGAGGGCCGAATCGAATCCTGGCCAGTCGATGCTGCTTGCCCTCGAAGCCGACCGATTGCGGCCCGGACGCGACACCTTGGGCGCGCTCAAGGCCACGCTGGTCGCCCGTCCCGCGGTGACCAATCGGGTAGCGGGGGACACGCCGTTCGTGCACGTGGTCGGCGACCCGAATGGAACGACGATCTCCGGTGGCACCTGGGATGGCCGCGTCGTCGTCGAGGAACTCGCCACTGGTCGCGTCGTCGACGAATGGAAGATCACCGACGGGCCTGTGGTCGGTGCGCGCGGCGCTACGGGATGGTGGTTGGGATCGGCAGTATCCGAGCACCGAGGCATCCACCACGGAAATGCTCGCCCGCGACCCAGACGGCACGGTCCACACGCTGGTCGGCGACGGCGTGATCTCGCCGGCTTGCTTCTGCGTGCCGTTCGCAGCGACCGAAGCGCGTCCCGGGGCTCGCCATCGGCACCGAGTCGGGCGTGCGCTTGGTCGACGTGGAGACGGGCGACACGATCCGGACGTTCGACACCCCAGCCGTGGGCTGGCTGGCGATGAGCGCGGACGGAACGCGCCTGGCGGTCGAGCGCAGCGGCGCGCCGTACACGGTGACCGTCCTCGACACCAGCACCGGCGAGCCCGTCGGCCCTGCCATCGACCTGCCGTGGTCGGCGGGTCTCGCGCTCGACCCGTCAGGCACCCGGCTCGCCGCCGGTGCCACCGGGCTCGGCGATGCGCGCCTGATCGACGTGGCGACGGGCCAAGTCCTCGGCGACCCGCTCGCCGGCGAATGGATGGGCGTGGTCCTTCAGCGCCGATGGGACCCGGCTCGCGGCCAAGACCAACAGCGGCCTCATCCGCGTGTACGACGCTGCAACCGGGGAACCGGTAGCTGACATCCGGCGCTTCGCCGGCGATCGGCGTGATCTTCTCTCCCGACAACGAGACGTTGTTCAGCGTCTCAGGCGGGGGCGACATCGAACTGCTCGACCTCGCCCGTCGCTCAGCGCTGAGCCGCCCCGTGGCCTGGGACGGGTGGGGCGGGGCGTTCTCGCCCGACGGGAAGCTCGTCGCGATCCCCGGCTTACAGGAGAACGACGTGGCACTCGTCGATGTGGCGACCGGCCAGATCCTCCATGTGCTGCGCCCCGTTCAGCGCTTCCACAACTACGGCGCGAGCATCGAGACGACCGGCAACTTCCGGCCGGCCTTCAGCCCCGACGGGACACAGATCGCCGTGGGATCGGGGCGGAGCGACAGTTCCCCCGCGGAGATCGAGATCTTCTCGGTGGCGACCGGCGAGACCGTGCGCCGCCTTCCGGTGCCCGGCGTGCGGTTCATCGGCCAACCTCTCGAATGGAGCCCCGACGGCCGGGTGATCGCCGGTGCCGCCCGCGATCAGCTGATCCGAGTCGACGCGATCGACGGGCGAGCGCTTAGCCGACCTGGCGTTCCCGCCCACCGTCTGGATCCATCAGCTCGCCTACGCCCCAGACGGTCGACTGTTGCTCAGCGACTTCCTCGGGTCGACGGTCGTCTTCGACCGTGACGGGCAGCTCGTGCACACCTACGCGCCACCGGACATGAAGATCCAGAACGCCACCTGGGGTCCGTCTGGCATCTTGGTGCTCCCAGATGCCAGCACCGGTGTGGTCAAGGTCATCGACCCGGAGACTGGACAGCAACGAGGCGACCCCTTTGTCGGGACACCCGAGTCGTTCCTCCTTGCGTCCGTGGTGCCGAGCGAGTCGGGAACACTCCGGGGCGTCGTCGTCACGGGCCGAAACGAGCTGACGCTTTGGGACGTGGAGACGGGCGCGGCCCTCGGTGGGCCGATCGTGCTCTCGTCGGATCCGGTGTGGAACTCCACAACCAACGGATACATCGCCATCGCATCTGACCCCGAGCACCACGGCATGGCCATCTGGGATCTCGACCCCGCGGTGTGGCGCGTCCGGGCCTGCGAGGCGGCCGGCCGGAACCTGACCCAGGACGAGTGGACGACGTTCCTGCCCGAGGGCGAGCCGTACCACCTGACCTGTCCGCAGTATCCGGCGGGCGCCTGATCCACGTTCGTCGCGAGAATCAGCCCGAGAGCGCGCGATCACCGGCGCCGCCATTGCCCGGCCGTACCGAGGCACCGCTGGACCAACGAGGCATCGGGCCGTGGCGCGGTCGCGGTGCGAGTCGTCGCCCGGGCAGAGATGCACACCGTCCGCACGACCGCACGACACTCGTTCCGTTCAGATCCGCGGACGGTTCCTCGGGCAGGCAGGGCAGCTCGTCGGTGTAGTCGTCCCGAGCTGCACCGCGGTGCCGGCGTCGATGTAGGTCACCGTGCCGGGGGGCTGAGGAACGCGAGCCACGTGTACATCACGTTCAGCGTGAGACCCCTCTGGAACGACCCCAGAACCGGCCTGCTCACGGGCGCCCCCGCCAGGTACACCTGCGTGCCCACGCTCGCGAAGATACGCACGGCCGCTCGAGCATCGTTGAGGTACTTGAGGAAGGCGTCGCCGTCGCCCATGCCCTCGCCGTTCGCGTGGTGCATGCACGACGTGAACCGGTTGCCGCTGAACTCGAGCACCACTGCCGCCGGGTGCGGCGTCGCCGCGTCCTCTCGCATGATGTCGAGGTAGTCGCACAGGGCGGTGCCGCCGAAGCTGCGCCCGATCGCCGTGGCATCGGTGCCGAGTGTGACGGCAGCCACGAAGTGATCCTGCGACTCCCATGCGAGCGAGTCGCCGTAGAGGATGACGACGGGCGAAGCCGCCTGGGCACCAGCCGGCGCCGCCGTGCCTATCAGTCCGACAGTCGGCACGAATGCGAGCGCCAGGAGGAATCCGACGGAGCGAACAACGGTCGTGTGTGCCATGAGCCGACCGTGCGCCCGACCGATATCAAGGCGGCCACGGATCGGCTACAGCCGAGCAACAAGGGATTGCAGTTCCGTCACACCCCTCCCCTGCCGGGGCTGTGATCGATCTGCAACCCCGGCTTGCGACAGTGCGAACATGTTCGAAGTGGTGGAACCGACGGTGGTCGTTCGGGAGCCGGGACGCACGCCGCTTCACCTCGTCATTCGGGACATCTTGGAGATCGGCCGGGAATGCGAGGGGCTGCTCCTCGACGATCCCCAGATCTCCCGTCGCCACCTCCAGCTGCGAGCCGATAGAGGGCGGGTCATCGTCGAGGATCTCGGCTCGACCAACGGCTCGACGGTCGACGGTCACCCCCTCGAAGGCGCCCACGTCCTCCTGCGAGGCGAGATCGTGGAGTTCGGCGACTGCACGGTCGAGCTCGCACTCGACGCGCGCCACCCAGCTCGGGCGGGATAC
>CAVVET010000013.1:0-153172 GCA_963747215.1 uncultured Acidimicrobiales bacterium | reverse complement strand
GTCGGCGGGTGTGCTCAGGGTCGTGCCTCGCGGATAGAACCTGGTGGCTCAGAGGCTCGTTCTTCCCTTCTGCGTCGACGAGGTCTACTGTCCCGAGTGGGACGGCAAGGGGGTCAAGCGATGACTCAGCGGTCCACGACGCGTCGGAACCTGCTCAAGGGCGGGGGGACGGCGGTCGCAGGGTGGAGTGTCCTGCAGGTATCGGGGCCGGCGGCCGCACTCGGTGGAGCGGGGGCCGAGCACGTCCCCTGGATCGGCCACCACGACGACTTGCCGGAGACCTACCCGGGGCAGCCGGGCGAGGAAGTGATCCGCTGGTTGGATCAGCCGGCTCCGATCCCACCGCCTGCGGCGGGTGTCGTCGGTGAACTACTGGAGTGGGAGGCGCTGTCGACGCGGCTCACGCCGGCGGACAACTTCTTCACCGTCAAGCACTACAACCTGCCGTCGATCGATCCGGTCAGTTGGCGCCTGGGGATCAACGGACTGGTCGCCCACGAGCGTGTCGCTGTCGCTCGACGACCTCATGTCACGGCCGCGCCAGGACGTCGAGTTCACCCTCGAATGCTCCGGCAACACCGGGCTGCCGTTCTTCATCGGTGGTATCGGCAACGCCGTGTGGGGCGGCGCCGCGCTGGCGCCGTTGCTGCGGCGCGCTCGACCGCTCGACTCGGCCACCGAGGTGGTGTTCTGGGGCACCGACTCGGGCACGGTGGCGATCCGCGACAACAGCGGCGTCACCAGTGCGGGCAACACCGGTGTCGGCGAGCCTGACGCCTTCGGCGGTCTCGACATCACGATCACCGAGCAGTTCGCCCGCAGCATGACCCTCGCTGACGCGATGGCGCCCGGCAACCTGCTCTGCTACGAGATGAACGGCGAACCGCTGCGCCCCGAACACGGCGCGCCGGTGCGCCTCATCGCCCCCGGCTGGTACGGCGTGGCCAACGTCAAGTGGCTGTCGCGCATCGAAGTGATCGACCATCGCTACGCCGGACGCTTCATGGCCCGCGACTACGTCACCTTCCGCGAGCACACCGACGCCGGCGGGAACACGGTGTGGACGTTCGAGAACGTCGGCACCTACCGGCTCAAGTCGGCACCGGCCAAGGTCACCCGCAACGGTGCCCAGCACCGGGTGATCGGCGTCGCCTGGGGTGGCTCGATCGAGCGGGTCGAGGTCTCGATCGACGGCGGGCCGTGGACGGCAGCGCAACTCGTGGACGCGAGTCGCCACCACGGCTCGTCGGCGGGGTTGGCGTGGCGCTTCTGGACCTACGACTGGGGCACCCCGCCGTCCGGACAGCACACGGTGGCCTCACGGGCGATCGACACGGACCGGAACGTGCAGCCGGCCCCGGACGACCCGATCATCGCCGACAAGCGGACCTACTGGGAGAGCAACGGGCAGATCACACGGACCGTCGTCATTCCCTGAGCGGGCACCCATCAGCGCATCGATCCGGGGGCAACCATCGCGTGGGAACACCCCCAGCGCTCGCTCATGATGACTCGCCACAAGAACTGATCTGGCACGCGTCTGGCACGCCAGTGCGGAAGCGCATCACGCAGCTTCGTCCATTGCGACGGCAATGAAGCCTTGACCTGCAACTGTGGGCGCTGAGGGATTCGAACCCCCGACCCCCTCCTTGTAACGCATCGGACGCTGAGCGCTGTGCTCAACCACTTTGCCCAGGTCGGCGCTGAGCGAAACGCGCACAGTTAGAGGTTGAGTTCAGCGCCCACCCGAACGCTGTCGTTGGCCCCTGTCGCCTGCTGCCGCTCCCTGGTCGACAACGGGCTCGGTCATCGACGTCGACCTGACGGGAGCTAAGACCCGTTTCAGCACCGAACGTGTCGTGCCTGGGCTGCGTGCTCGGCGCGGTTGGCGACGCCGCGCCGACCTGGAACCGATCTCACTGGCTCGCTGTTGTTGCAGTACGTCACGACCTTGAAACGCTTCGAGGTTGGAGACCTGCAAGAGCACAAGTGCAAGCGGCCAGCGGTGGTGCCGTCCGTGGACGCGGTGTGATCCGCGGTCGCGCCCGTCACGGAGGCCGCCGACCTGATCTACCGCTCGATGGTATTCGAGCCGTGGTGACCAACGTTGGAGTCACAGTTGCCCGAAACCGGCGGGGGGATGTCAGGTGGCGTCGAACTCCGGCCAACGGTTGTTGGCCAGGACGTCGTCTGCGGTTCTCGGCAATCGAGCAGCCTGTCGTTGAGAGGCTGCCGGCGCGGTCAGCGGTCGATCATCCGGCCCGCCGTTCACGATGTCGCGAGGCGAACTGGAGAACGGCCAATTGTCGGTCAGGTCTTCGTCGGCGACGACAGTGCCACCGGGCGGAATGAACCCAACGCCGGTCACCCCGCCGTCAAGGATGTCGTCGCCCGACCCGCCGTTGAGCATATCCAGGCCGGCTCCCCCGTAGACGGCGTTCGCGGCCGTCGTCGCCGTTGATGGTGTCGGGGCCTCCTTCTCCCCAGAGGATTTCGATCGTGCCGAAAGGGATTGTCGCCACCGTTGATCGTGTCGCCACCGAAGCCTCCGTAGACGACGTCGCGGCCGTTGTCGCCGGTGATGGTGTCCCCGCCGGCGTTGCCGTGGATCAGGTCGTCGTCGCCGCCGCCGTGGATGGTGTCGGCCTCGTCGCCACCCTGAATGGTGTCCCGTCCGGTGCCGCCGAAGATCGTGTCGTATCCGGTGCCGCCGAAGAGCCCCGCCGCGATCTCCGTGCAGATCGCCGGCCCGAGGCTCTACGAACCCTCGTCGCCGGTGCCGCCGTGAGTGTGTCGTCACCGCCGGCCAAAGGAGCCCCATCACCGCCACCCTGCGTCGCGCCGACTGAGCTGTTGTAGTCGGGGCCGCCCAGCAGCAGATCATTGCCGACGCCGCCGTCGAGCACGTCGGCTCCTTCACCTCCGTCCAGACCGCCGGTCACACCCGCCGAGGACAAGCAGCCACCCATCTCGCGCGGCGATCGGCGCCTGCTTCTCCCAGCAGGCTGTCGTTCCCTGCGTCGCCGAGGAGACGGTCGCAGCCATCGCCACCGAGGACCTGATCGTTGTCGTTCCCGCCGGCGAGGACGTCATTTCCGTGACGTCCGTAGATCACGTCGGGTTCGTCGCCGCCATCAGCGGTGTCTGCGTCACGCCCCCCATCGATCGTGTCGCGTCCCTCGTCCCCGAACAGCCGGTCGTTGCCGTTGCCGCCGTTCACCTGGTCGTCCCCGCCGCCACCGCGGATCGTGTCGTTTCCGTCGCCGCCGAAGAGCCCGCCGGAGTCGCAGCTTCCGGGATGGTCCGGGTCGGGTCCGCCGTTGAGCGTGTCGTCGCCGAGGTTGCCGAGGAGTCCGTCGCATCCTCGCCGCCGTCGAGCAGGTCGTTCCCGGTGGCGCCGAGCAGTTGGTCCGCGCCAGGACCGCCGAACAGGCCACCGTTGGCGCATCCTCCCATCGCCGGCGGTGCATCGTTGCCACCGATGCCGTCGAGGAAGTCCGCCCCGCCGCCGCCCTCGAGGTGGTCCAACCTCCCCCGCCGGACAGCTGGTCGTCGCCTCCCGTGTCGCCAGGAACTGCCGGATCGCCGGCACCGCCGAGGATGAAGTCACTGCCGGCGGCTCCGAAGAGGATGTCGTTGGCCGGTCCGCCGTCGATCCAATCGGCGTCACCCAGGCCGTTCACGTTGTCCGTTCCGGGCCCGGCGTCGATCTCGTCGGCGCCCACCGAGCCGGTGACCGTGTCGCCGCCGTCACCGGCGCAGACCATGCACCGAGCTTTCGCCGTCGTCGACGGTGATCGTGTCGCTCTCACCAGGGCGACGGCGACGTCGTTCGAGAACAGGCTGATCATGTCCGCGGCCGGAGTGCCCAGAATCGTCATCCTGCCGACCCCGGCACGCCTCGGCAGTGGACAACGTGACCCTCGACCTCTCCCTCGGCGCCGGTAGCGGCACGTGTCACGGGGATCTCGATTCGGTACGACGAACCCCCCAGGAACTGGAAGATCGAGAAATCGCGGTCGTGTCGGTGTCGAAGCCGATGTCCACCCCGAACCTGACCCTTACGCACCGTCGGTGGTGTCTCCAGGAGCCGGTCGGCACCGCCGGAAATCAGGCCCTGTCGTCCGCACGCCTCCCCCAGTGAAATTCACCACGTTGATGACGAAGGTGACCGGCAGCTCCGCGTGGGGCCGCTGCGATGGTGGTCGCCGCCGCCGCGGACATTCCGGGCACGAAGCCACGTTGACGGTCTGTTCGTCAGTGTCGGTCAGCCCGTCGGTGTCGGTGACGGTGAGCACGACGGAGTACGACCCTGGGGATTCGTAGGTGTGGAAGGATCCTTGCCCGTACCGGTCTTGTCGTCGCCGAAGTCCCTCGACTGTAGCTGACGATGCCCGTCGTCATCGGTCGAGCTGGACGCGTCGAAGTCGATCGTGAGCGGGTCGCCAGCGCGTTCATCCCAGGTGAAGGACGCGACGGGTGGCGTGGTCGACACGGTCGTCTGCAACGAGTTCAGGTTGAAGTTGATCTCGAGTGCGCCACAGCCTTGGCCGGTCGACCCCGATGAGAGCTCGATGCGGTGACGGCCGGCGGGTGCCGCGAACGTGTGCGTCTGGCCGTAGAGGTCACCGTGATCGAGTCGGAGGGGAACACACTGGGACCGGTGCTGAACGTCTGCTGGGCACCCAAGACCTTGTTGAAGACAACGGCGGTGTATACCCCGGCTCCGGGGATGGCCGGAAACTCGACGAAGTTGTAACCGACGCAGCGGTTGGGGTCGCTCGGGCCGGGAAAGGCGAACGTCTCGAGGACGATCTCGCCCGGAACGTCGATGACGGTGTCGGCCCGCCCGGCGGCGGTGATGATCACACTCGTCAGCCCGCCGGTCAGCAGCGCCAGCGCCGCGCAGCGTTGACCCCCCACCGTCGGAGCCGTCTCCTCGTCCGCTCGATTGTCATGTCCCCTCCGAGTCCCACCAGTCCCAGCCCCGCTCTGGACGACCTCGACAGACGATCCGCGCCCACGACGTCGCTCACCCGGCCGTCGTGAAGAACGGGCGTCGGGCGTCGGTCGACGCGCGCGGCCTAGCCTCCGTGACCCATGTCGCCTCCCGTCCGCCGCAAGCGTCAGCCACCCCGAGAGGGTTGTCAAATTGTCTTTGAGGTAGCCGACACACCCGGTGCGGGACCTCGCACGCTTCGTACGAAAGACCCGTCGGGACCGCGTTCGAGGGCTTTCGACCCTGGCCCATCGGTCACGTGCTCGGCGCGAGCTCGTGACCTTCGCCCTGATGGCCATGGGACGACGCCGGTCCGCCAAGCGCACCGAGAAGGCTGCATCGGCGAGGGGGCCGAGCATCGCGAACGTGCCGACGTCGAGCAGATCGAAGACGATCGCCGGCAGGCGGTGGCCGACGTCCAGGCCGCTCACGCGCGCCAGCTCCGGCATGACGGTCGCGGCCGTGGCCCGGCTCTCAGGTCGCCCATCCGTTTCCGGCGGACACTTCGGCAGCAACTCAGCCGGAAACATCTGAGGGGAGCTCCGACCTGACCTGAGGTTTCGCGCGATGTGCCGTTCCAGTTGGCGGTCGAGGTCGAGGACAAGATTGCCGCGGTCCACAAGGAACTGACCGAGCTCGGCCACGACGCCGGTGCGCACACGGTCCGACCTCGAGCGCCGCCATGGTCGCGCCGTCGCCGTCGACGATCTGGCGGGTCCTGACCCGCGTCGTCGGACAACGGCGCCGTGTTCGCGGCATCCCCCGTGCGGGCGGTCGAGTCGCTATCCGCCACTCAAGGCCCCATCACCCTCAGACCTGCGGGAAAGTCGAGCGCTTCCACCAGACACTGAAGAACTGGCTCGATCCGGCAGCCACGGACGCGATCAATGCGCGTCATGGAACTCGGCCGAGCCCGCAACGGCCAACGTGTCCTGGTCCTGGTCCGCGACCTCGACGTCCGCGTCCTCACCGAACACGGCGAACGACTCCGCCAGCTCACCCTCGACTACCAGCCACAACAGACATCGCGAACGATGTCTCGCGACATCACAGTGGTGGGCGCTGAGGGATTCGAACCCCCGACCCCCTCCTTGTAAGGGAGGTGCGCTAACCAGGCTGCGCCAAGCGCCCATGAACACCGTTTGGTCGCCAGCGGCCTATATCGCCGCTGGTGACCAAACGCTACCGGGCGGGTAGGAGAGGCCGAGGCGGGTGAGCTGGTCGGCGGTGCTTCCAGCTCGATGAGCGCGACGCGCAGCTTCTCGGCCATCTCGGCCTCGCGCTTCGTGCCGGCGAGGTTGCGCTCTTCGTCAGGATCCTCGCGACGGTCGTGCAGGTGGTTGCCCGTGAACCGCGTCATCGCCCAATACGGCACACGGTCGCCCGCACCGAACGGCTGGCGGATCACGGGGATGTCGGAGCCGGGCATGCGCTCGAGCGTCGCTCGCTGATCGGGGAACGGCATCTCGTCGCGACGCGAGAGCGCACGCGTCGGCATCGTCGACCACCGGTTCGACCACATCGACAGCGGCGCGTTGTCGCCAACTGGCCCGCGGGCGTACTTCATCTGCGCGTCGACAAGATGCACCTCGCGGCCCCACACTCCCGTCAGCGCCCACTCCCGCACTTGTGCAACCTCGCCCCGCACGAGCGGCAGCAGCGACCGTCCGCTCGTGCGTTGTCGCAGCTGCACATCGAACAGGTCGGCGATCGTCGCGCAGAGGTCGACGCTCGTCGTGAGGGCGTCGCACTCCCCCGGCGCGACGCCGGGCATGCGGACCAACAGCGGGATGTGCCCCATCGGCTCGAACACCGGCACGCCGGGCTTTCCCCAGATGTCGGTCGACTCCCGGGCCGGGTCGAGCACGCGGCGGTCACCGAGGTAGTGGCCATGGTCGGTGCACACGATCACGGTGGTCGACTCGGTCAATCCGTTGCGCTCGAGCGGCATCGAGCAGTCGCCCGAACCAGTGGTCGATCATCGTGAGCTTCGCGCCGTAGCACGCGCGCACCTGGCGGGCCTGGCGCTCGTCCATCACGCCACGGTCGACGGCTCCCACCATGTACGGCGGATGGATGAGATGGGGTCCCTCCCACGATGGGTCGTACTGCGACGCGTAGGGCTCGGGAGTGTCGAACGGCTCGTGGGGGTCGAACTCGTCCACGAAGAGCAGGAACCGGTCGTGCCACCCCGCGTTCTCGTCGACCCACTCCGCGGCCCGAGCCATCGTGCGGGGCCCGGGAAATCCCTCTTCGCCGCCGAACCAGCCGCGTGACCGGTGGTACTCGTCGACCGGGAAGAAGCCGAAGACCGGTGCGCCGATGTAGCTCGGGTCGGGACGCGTCTTCCACGTGTCTCCCCCTTGGCCCCGCTCGTACTCCCAACCCATGAAGTCGACGTGGTAGTTCTCGCCGCCGGTCTCGAAGAGATGCGGATGGTCGCTGACCAGCATCGTGGCGACGCCGGCATCGTGCAGCCCATAGACGACCGTGTCCTCCCACAGCTCGACCGAGCCCCACGGCTTCCAGAGGAAGTCGAGCTGGCCGCACAAGATGTCGTGACGCGCCGGCATGCACGGAAGCGAGCCCGTGAAGTGGTTCGTGAAGCGCATCGCGGTCGCGGCGAACGCGTCGAGGTTGGGAGTCGCGAACTCGGTGCCGCCGTACGCGCCGAGCATGTGGCGGTTGAGGCTGTCGAGCAGCACGACGACCACGTTGTCGGGAGGCGACGGTTCCGAGAAGGGCATGGGTGTCACAGCATCCGATGTTCGCGCGTATGCGGCAACTACCCTCGCCCCCGATGGCAGGGACCCGCGCCCAGGCGGCACGTGGTGACGAGGCAGATCTACTTCGCCGTTACCTCGACGAGATCGGAGCCCACCCGCTGCTCGCCGCCGCCGATGAGGTCACGCTTGCACAGGCGATCGTTGCCGCGCGCGTCGCGCAAGAGGAGATCGACACCGCGACCGACCGTGTGCCGGTCGCTCGGCGTCGCCAGCTGTTCGCGACGATTGCAGCAGGTGAGGCGGCCCGACGCCGGTTCATCCAGTCGAACCTCCGCCTCGTCGTCTCGGTCGCGCGCCGCTACCAGTCGAGCGGCGTCGCGCTGCTCGATCTGATCCAAGAGGGCAACATCGGCCTCATGCGGGCCGTCGAGAAGTTCGATCACCGTCGCGGCTTCAAGTTCTCCACCTATGCCACCTGGTGGATCCGCCAGGCCATCGGGCGGGCCATCGCGGACACCTCCCGCACGATCCGGGTGCCCGCCCATGTCCGCGACCAGATCGTCGCCGTGTCCCGCAGCGCACAACGACTGCGCGCCGAGCTCGACCGCGAGCCGACGGTCGAGGAGGTCGCTGCCGACACCGGCCTCGATCCCCATCGCGTCGAGGCGACCCAGGTGCATGCTGCCGATCTGCTCTCGCTCTCGGCGCCGACGGGTGAGGACGGCGACGGCGAGCTCGGTGACCTCCTCGCCGACCCGAACGCCGAGGCGTCGTTCGACCGCGCCGCCGCGGGTCTCGACGAGCACGCGCTGCGGGCGGTGCTCTCTCGCCTCACGCCTCGCGAGCGCCACGTGCTGTCGATGCGGTTCGGCCTCGATCGCAGCGATGCGCCCCGCACGCTCGCCGACATCGGCGATGGCTACAAGCTCACCCGCGAGCGCATCCGTCAGATCGAGGCGAAGGCGCTCACGAAGCTGCGCCACCCGTGCACCGCCCGCATCACCGAGTCGACGATCGGGTGGGGCGAGCCCGTCACGACTCCTGTTCGCCGCTCGGGTTGATCGGAGTAGCGCGCCCGGGCCAGCGCGATGCAGCGCGCCCGCGGTCTCGTGTTGCAGCTCCGGAAGCTCGTCTGCGGGAAACCACCGCGCTTCGAGGATCTCGACCGACGTCGGCCTCACCGTGTCGGGATCGAGACCGTTCACCAGCCGAGCCCGGTAGATCACGTCGACTCGGCGGGGACCGGGGTCGACGACGACCGCCGGCTCGCCGATCGTCTCGATCTCCATGCCGACTTCCTCGAGCGCCTCGCGGCGCGCCGCGGTCTCGGGCTCCTCGCCTCGGTTGAGAAGCCCGCCCGGCACTCCCCACCGCCGGCGGTAGGCGTGTCGGACGAGCAGCAGCGCGCCGTCTGACCGCTCGATCACGCAGACCGCGCCGACAGTGAAGGTCGGAGCGATGGTGTGCACGACCGCGATTCGGGCTCGGCGAGGCAGGCGGCGAAACACCCGCAGCAACAGGGCGTGGATCCGGTCGATCAAGAAGGTGAGCCTACGAGTCGACTCACTCGAACGAGCGACGGGCTGCGATGAGCTCGCCGAGCAGGATCTGGCTGGCCGCGGCAACAGGCGTTCGGCGCGCGGCGTGCTCGCAGACGACGAGGTCGCGATCGAACGCATCGAGAACCACCGCGCCGGCCTCGAGGCAGACCAACATGCCGCCGAGGTAGTCCCACGGCCCGTGCGCGTTGCGGCTGCAGTCCACGAACGCGTCGAGCCGTCCGCAGGCGACGGCGCACAGGTCGAGCGCAGACGCGCCGAGCGCGCGGTATTGCTTCCAGCCGAGCCTGCGGGGTGGATAGCCGGAAAGTCCGACGATGGAGGCGCCGAGGCGAGTTGCGCCCGACGGCTCGATGAGCATGCCGTTCCGCCGCGCTCCACCTCCCCGCACCGCTTCGAATCGCTCACCCGTCGCGAGGTTGATGACGAGCGCGGCCCGCGGACCTACCGCGTCGACCGCGCAGAGGCTGACGGCGTACCAGGGGATGCCGAGCGACGCGTTCGTCGAGCCGTCGAGCGGGTCGAGCACGACGATGACGTCGCGGTCCGCGTCGTGCAGCCCGCTCTCCTCCGAAAGGACGCCGACCCCACCGCTCGAGAGCACCGCCACCGCGGCGTCGTCGGCTGCGATGTCGCTGTGGTGCTGACCGGGTGTCGTGCCCGCCAGACCCCAGTTCTCGACGGTGTCCAGCGCGGTCACGACTGCGGACGCGGCGCTGTCGAGAAGGGCAACGAGCTCGATGTCGGTCACGGCCGGGCCACCGTACTGGCGCGACGTGGCAGGCTTGTCCACGTGGCCGTCATCGATGTGGCCGGCTTCGTCGCCGACCTCAAGGACCACGCCGTGGATCACGGGTTCCACGTCCATGACGAGCGGCACTTCGTCGAGACCTACTCGCTGCGTCAGGCGTGGGAGGTCGACCTCCATCCGGAGGAGGCGTGCGGTGGGCCGCTCGATCTCCACCTGTCGCTCGAGGTCGACCCGCGGGCGCTACTGGCCTTCGAGGACGCGGTCCTGGCCCAAGCGGACGACGACAAACCGCCCGACGGCTTCTCGTTCCCGCTGATGTTCACCTGGTCGATGCCGCCGCTCCCGTCGCCGCCGGACCTGTTGGTGCTCGCGACCGAGCTGGCCGGAGTCGGAGGCCCTCAGCTGCCCCTCGAGGTCTCGGCCATCGATTCGTTCCCCTCCGCCACCGACGCGCCCGAACGCAGCCTCAACGTGGTAGCCCGCCTCGAGGTCGGACTGGACCGCGTGTACCTCGGCGAGGAGCAGCTCTGCGACACGCTCGACCGGTGCCTGGCCGTGAGCCAATACCTGTTGGAGCGGGCCCCGATCTGGATGGACGAGGTCTGACACGCCCAGCAGACATCCTGCGAAATCTGAGCAAGGGGACATCGGAGCTAGGGCGTTCCGCCCGATGTGGGGGGACGCGATCCGGCGCACGATGTGCCCGATGAGCATCGCATCCCACTCGACCTGGGCGGCGGCGTGACCGGGTGGGAGGATCGGGCGGTGCTGAGCCGGGCCACGAGCTCGGTCCTGATCGGCAGGGCCGACGAGCGAGCGCAACTCGACCTCGCCTTCCAATCCGCTGTCCGCCGCGACGCCGGTGACTGTGATGGTTGCGGGCGAGGCCGGCGTGGGAAAGTCGCGGCTCGTCACCGAATTCGCGGACCGCGTTCGTGGGAGGCGACGGTACTGACCGGTGCGTGCATCGATGAACGGGTGCCCTACTCCCCCATAGCCGACGCGCTCCGCTCCTTGGCAAGGTCTGGTTGGGCGCCCGATGATGTCTGCCGAGGGAGCTGCGACGGCACTGGGGTCGCTGGTGCCGGAGCTCGGATGGCAGCCGACGGCAGGCCGGACAGCGGCGCCGGCTCGTCGGAGAGCGTGCAGAGTGCCTTCGTCCAGTTGGTGGAGGCGCTGGGTCGACAGCGACCCGGTCGTGGTCGTCGTGGAGGATCTGCACTGGTCGGACACGTCAACCAGGAATCTGTTGATGTACGCGATGCGCAGCGGCGCGCGACGTTCGCCTGTTGCTGCTTGTCACCTATCGCACCGATGACATCACCCGGCGCCACCCGCTCCGTCCGTTCCTCGCCGAGGCGGCGCGTCTCGCATCGACCGCGACCATGGAACTCGAGCGTCTCGACGTTGCCGGGGTCGCCGACTTGCTGACCGAGCTCCTGGGCAGCCGCGCGTACGGCCGAGACAGTCGACGATGTCTACCTGCGGTGCGGTGGCAACCCCTTTCTCGTGGAGGAGGTCACTGCCGCAGGCATCGATCGCCCGTCGAGGCACCTGCCACGACGGTTGCACGACATCTTGCTCGCGCGGACCACCTCTCTGTCCCCGCACGCCGCGGAGGTGCTTCGGATCGCGGCGGTCGGTGGGCCGCGCATCGACGACGGGTTGCTACGGCAGATCTGCCCGCTGGCGACCGAACAACTCGACGCCGCGCTGCGAGAGCTCCTCGACTACCACGTCCTCGAACCCGACGCCGATCATCGGGGGTACGTGTTCCGGCACGCGCTCACCGCGGAAGCCGTGTACGACGAAGTCCTACCGGGAGAGCGAGCCCGTCTCCACGCGCGTTCGCCCGCGCCATCGGCGACGATCCGAACGTCTCCACCGCCGGGAGGTCTCTGGCTTCGGTCGGAGCGCGCCCGGCACTGGCAACGGGCCGGCCACCGCACAGAGGCGCTCCCTGCGTGGGTCGAGGCCGCCGCCGAGGCGGAGCATGTTCGCGCGTACCCCGAAGCCTTGGCCGCCTACGAGAACGCCCTCGAGCTGTGGGCATCGATCGAGTCTGCCGAGACGGTGGCCGGGCTGGGCGAGGTGGAGGTGCTGCGGCGCGCCGCCATGGCGGCCAATTGGGCTGCCGAGCCTGGGCGCGCACTCTCCCTCGCGGAGCACGCGCTCGCGCTTGTCGACGAGCGATCCGACCCGGCGAAAGCGGCGGTGCTGTTCGAGCTCCTCGCTCGGCTCTCGTGGGAGTCGGGCCGGGAAGCTGACGCGTTGGCGTACTACGAGAAGGCAGTCGAGTTCGCACCGGAGTGGCCACCGAGCCCAGAGCGAGCGCGCGTCCTCGCCGGACACGCGCAGACCCTTTCGGTCCGCTGGCACAGCCAGGCGGCCGCGCAACGGGCGCAGGAAGCGATCGACGCCGCACGCCAGACGGGTGCGGTCGCGGTCGAAGCCCACGCTCTGCACACGCTCGCGCTCGCGCTCGGGAGCACGGGCGACGAGGCCGGCGCTCTGTCGGCGATGGCGGAGTCAGAGCAGCTGACCGAACGGAGCAACGACGACCTCAACGTCGCCCGACTCTGGACCAATCGCGTGTACCAGCTCTTCGGGTTCGGTCACCTCGAGGCAGCAGCGGCCGCTGCTCAGCGAGGACGCGAACCGTGCTGCGTCGACCTGGGGCTTGGCCGAGGTCCCGGCGCCCACCTCGCGACGAATGAGTCTCTGGCGCTCGTGGACCTTGGACGGTGGGACGAGGCGCGGACGGTCCTCGACGGCGAGCTCTCCGACGCTCGACCCGCGTGGTGGCCGACCGAGGCGTTCCAAGCACGGGCCTGGCTGAACTGGTTGACCGGACGAATCGACGAAGCGGAAGATGACCTCGACGAGATCGAACGGTTGGGACAGGCAACCGAAGTCACGGAGGGTCAGATCCTCGCCGCCCAGGCGCAAGCGTCGGTACCGGTTGCCATCGAGACCCAACACTGGGAGGTCGCCGTTCAGACAGTGACACACATCGTGCGTCTGCTTCCCGAGGAAGACGGCGACCCTGTCGTGCACTGGGAGACGATGACGGCCCTATGGCTGGGATTGTGGGCCGCCGCCGAGTGGGCGCGAGAACGTCGGTGACAGCTCTACCGCTTCGCTTGCTCCTCATCTCGTCGAGATCGACCGCGTGCTCGCTGCCGCAGCACGGCGCCCGGCGCACCGACGCACGGTCCGGGCCGAAGCCCTCCTCGCCCTGTGCGAGGCGGAGCGAGCGCGGGTCAGCGACAGCGCGAACGCTCAGAGCTGGCGACGAGCCGTCGCTGCCGCCGACGCTCTCGGCGCCGTCGCCCAGCGCGCCGTACGCCGCGGGTGCGCCTCGCCGAATCGGTGCTCTCCGAACGCACCGCACGCAGCCGAAGCCACAGCCGCATTGAACGAGGCCGTCGCCCTGTTCACCGATGCGCCCGGGTCGCCGATTCGTGCGCTCGCCGAACACGTCGCCCATCGCGCTCGACTCCGCATCGAGGACAGCCCTGACGACGAGGCTCTTCGAAGTACGAGCAGGTTCGGTCTCACCGAGCGCGAGGCCGACGTCCTACGCCTACTCGACGAAGGACGAACGAACCGCGAGATCGGCGCGGCGTTGTTCATTTCGCCCAAGACTGTGAGCGTGCACGTGAGCAGCATCATGCGGAAGCTCGGCGTACGAAGACGAGCGGACGCGGCCCGAATCGCCCGCAGGACGACGACCGACCGAGCACCAGCGGGCAAGGCGGACTCTGGGCTCGGCGTGAGGTCGGAATGACCGCGTGGGCGCATACGATGCGTCGATCTTCGGTTGGGCGGATTCGAACTGGCTTCGCGTCGTCGGCTACCTGTTCGTGGCGGGCTTGTGCTTCCTGGGAGCGCGGCGCGAGGACCGAGAGTCGGCGGGCTCGTGGCCGCCGTTCTGGCTGCTGACCGGAGCACTCCTCGTCGTGATGGCGATCGGTCGGGCGGGAGACATCGCCGACCTCGTCACGGATGCGCTGCGCGAGCGTGCGGTCGCAGGTGGCTGGTACAACTCACGACGGCACGTGCAGGGCGCCGTCGTTGCGGCAGTTGGGCTGATCTGGTTCGTCGCCGTCATGGCGGCGTGCTGGCGGGTGCCCGCACGGAGGCGGCGATACCTCCCGATGATCGTGATCGTGCTCACGCTCGGTGCCTATGCCGCGATCAGAGTTGTCTCGCTGCACCAGATCGACGCCATCCTCCACCGCCGTCACTTCGCGGGCGTGCGGTACGGAACTGCGATCGAGTACGCACTCCTGGTTGTCGCGGGCGCGTGCGCGCTCGTGGACGCCGCGCCGACACGACGAGCCCGAGGTCCGCGATGTGGGCCCGGCTGGGATCGAACCAGCGACCAAGCAATCGTGAGTCGCGAAAGCCTTCAGCAGTCCTTCCCGCCCAGTGACCGCGTGACGGACTCGCTTCGCCGCCCGAACCCGACGACCACCCAATCCTTGCCGTAGATCCCCAGATTCATCGTCGAGCCGGAGCACGTGTGCTCGAGAGACTCACGAAGGCTGTCGTTGTCCGGGTAGATGAGAAGCGTCAGCTCGAGACCGTCGCTCTGGCAGGTGGCGGCCCACCGCACCTGCGGGCGGGGCGGCGGGATGTCCGTGAGCTGCGCACAAGGCACGCCGGCTGCGACGAGCTCGTGCTGGAGCTCCGCTGGCGTCGAGTGCGAGGACCGCCGCGTCACCGCATCCCGAAGCGAGGAGCAGGGCCAAGCCCGCACTCAAGGCCAGACGCACTCGCGGCCACCCCATGCTGGCCGACCTTACAAGCGAGCATCGGGTGATCCCGACCAGGTACCGCGCCTCACACGCAGATCTCAGCGAAGTGGGCCCGGCTGGGATCGAACCAGCGACCAAGCGATTATGAGTCGCCCGCTCTGACCACTGAGCTACAGGCCCGCTCGAAAGCTCCGGGGGAGAGACTCGAACTCTCAACACGCGGATTAACAGTCCGCTGCTCTGCCGGTTGAGCTACCCCGGAAGGGAACGTCGAACCCTACCAGCGGCCACTCACCGTCCCGAAGCCGCTGACGACCTGCCGCGGAGCGGTCACACCCAACGCGTACGCTCCCCTCGATGGCGCGGCGACTGCTGGCATTGGCCGTCGCCCTGCTCATGATCGCCGGCGCACTCGCGCTGCGGAACCGCATCGACGACGACGGGTCCGAGGGGTCGGGCAACGGCGGATCAGGCCCGCTCCATCTGATCTGCGCGACCGAGCTCCGGTCGGCATGTGAAGCCCTCGCGGCAGACAACGACGACGTGCAACTCACCGTGCAGCCCGCGGGCGTGACCGCGGCGCGGCTCACTGCAGCCTCCGGTCCGCCCGACTTCGACGGATGGCTCGTCGAAGCGCCTTGGCCGGAGATCGTCGACCAGTCACGCGCGCGAGTCGGCTCCCCCGCAGCGTTCGACGCGACGAGCGACGTGCTCGCCCGTTCACCACTCGTGTTGGCGATGTGGAACGACCGGCTCGCCGCGATCGAGGACGACTGCGAAGGCGGCGAGCTCACGTGGAAGTGCATCGGCGAGGTCGCCGGCGATGCATGGACGACCCTCGGGGGCGAAGCGTCGTGGAGAAGCGTGAAGCCCGGGTTCGCCGATCCGGCATCCGACGGAGTCGGCGCGCTCGTGCTCGGGCAGGCTGCGGTGTCGTACTTCGGGAGGACGGATCTGTCGACGGCGGACTTCGCCGACGACGGCTTCCTACGCTGGATTCGTCAGCTCGCGACCGCTGTCCCCCAGTTCCCCACGTTCGACGACATGTTGACGATTGGCGTCGCGGCCGTCGACGTCGTGGGCACGACCGAGGCGCAAGCAGGCCCCGGAGTCGCCGCCTCACGCGACAAGGACAAGATCACGATCACCTACCCTGCCCCCATGGCGACCGCCGACGTGGTGCTGGCGTCGGTTGCCGACGCGGACGGCGCCGACCGGCTGCTCCGCAGTGGTGAGCGGCTGACAGCGGATTGGCGGCACTCGCCGCCGCCGGTTGGCGGGTGCCGGGTCAACCCGCGCCCGAAGGTGTGCCCGCCGAGCCTGCCCTGCCCGACGACTCCGGTCTTCCTCCCGCTGGCGCGATCGACGCGCTGCGGAGGCTCTGGGCGGACGAGTCGTGAAGCGCGCGCTCGCCGTTGCTCATCGTTGCCGCCGTCGCGCTCGCGGCCTGCTCGTCCTCGAGCGACGACGAGGCCGGCGACGACCTCGCGACCGCCGATCCCGGCGACTGCATCGTCGTCGACATGGCATCGTCGCCCGAGAAGATCACCCTCATGACCGAGCTCGCGAAGGAGTTCAACGGCTCGGACGTCGCGCAGGTGGGCGACGAGTGCGTGTTCGTGCGTCCAGCGCGGAAAGCCTCAGGCGCCGGCGCCACGCTGCTGTCGGCGGGATGGCCGAACCCCGAAACGAATGGCCCGCAGCCGGTGATCTGGTCGCCCGCCGCGAGCGCGTGGGGCGCGGTCGTCAATCAGCGCCTCATCGACGCCGGCGAAGCTCCCATCACCGAGCCGTCCCCGCCGTTCATGCTGACGCCGCTGGTCATCGCGATGCCCCAACCCATGGCCGAGGCGCTCGGATATCCCGAGAAGCCGCTCGGGTTCGCCGACATCATCTCGCTCGCCAACGATCCCGACGGTTGGGCCGCGTTCGGTCATCCGGAGTGGGGTCCGTTCCGTCTCGGCAAGACCAATCCGAACTTCTCCACGAGCGGACTGAACTTCACGATCTCGCAGTACTACGCCGCGACGGGCAAGTCCCGCGACCTGACCCTCGAGGACCTCGCCCGGCCCGACGTGCAGGCGTTCTCGGAGTCGGTCGAGTCGGCCGTCGTCCACTACGGCGACACGACACTGACGTTCCTCAACAACATGTACCGCGCCGACGCGCGGGGCACGGCGCTCACCTACGCCTCGGCGGTGGCCGTCGAAGAGAAGTCGGTCATCGACTACAACGCGGGCAACCCCGACGGCATCCTCGACGCCGGCGAGGTGCCCCGCCCGCCACGGGTGCCGCTCGTCTCGATCTATCCGAAGGAAGGCACCCTCTTCTCCGACAACCCGCTGTTCATCCTCGACGCGCCGTGGGTCACCGATGAGCAGAAGCAGGGCGCAGCGCTCTTCCAGGAGTTCGTGACGCAACCGGAGAACCAAGCGAAGGTGCTCGCGTTCGGGTTCCGTCCCGGCAACCCTTCCGTCGCCATCGGCGATCCGATCACGCCGGAGAACGGTGCCGATCCTGATCAGCCCCAGACGTTGCTCGAGGTGCCCGATCCGACGGTCGCGATCGGCATCCTCGATCAGTGGGACGAGCAGCGGAAGGCGGCGCGGGTGCTGTTGGTCATCGACGTCTCGGGCTCGATGGGCGACCCGGCCACACTCGACGGCTTCGAGACGAAGCTCGACTTGGCCAAAGACGCCGCCATCTCCGCACTCGACGAGTTCAAGGACGAAGACGAGGTCGGCCTTCGCGTGTTCTCGACCGATCTCTCGTCCTCCGAGCCGACGACGTACCTCGACCTGGTACCCATCGGCTCCATCTCCCAGCAGCGCGACGAGCTCGCCCGCAGGATCGACTCGCTGATCCCGACGAACGGCACCCCCCTGTACGAGGTGACCGGCGCCTCCTACGCGACGATGCTCGACGGCTACGACGCCTCGCGGATCAATGCCATCGTTCTGCTCACGGACGGACGCAACGAAGACGGTGTGCCCGAGGACGACGCCGACCAGCTCGACGGTCTGCTGGCTGAGCTGCGCACCGGCAGTGAGGGCCAAGCCTCCCGCTCCGTCCGCATCTTCCCGATCGCCTACGGCGCCGACGCGGACCTCGCAACCCTGCGGCGGATCTCTGACGCGACGACCGGCGCGGCGTACGACTCGAGCAACCCGACGGCCATCAACGACGTCTTCGCCGCCGTGGTGTCCAATTTCTGATCGTGGCCCTGCGCTTCCGAGACCGCTTCTTCACCCCGCCGGTCGCGCGGGCGATGACCTCACCGCTCGCGATCGTCCTCGCCGGTGGCGCGACCGCGGTGTCGATCGTCGCCGGGCTGCCGCTGCATCGCGGCAGCGGGCATCGGTGTTGCGGCATGGGGAACACGAGTGGCCCTGGCCATCCCGAGAGCTCCGAAGCGAGAGCGCATCGACCCGTTCACACTGGGTGAGCCGTGGCGATCGTTCGTCCGCGCCGCGCTGCAGGCCCAAGCTCGCTTCGACCGAACGGTCCAAACAACACGGCCGGGACCGCTGCGCGACCGCCTCGCCGAAATCGGCGAGCGGGTCGGCACCGGCGTCGACGAGTGCTGGCAGGTCGCCAACCGCGCGCAGGACATCGCCAACGCGCTCGAACAGCTCGACACCCGGCAAGTGCGCGCAGAGCTGGCGGCACTCGAACAGGAGTCGGGCACGGCACCCGACAACCGAGCGCGCACCGCCGAGGCGCTAC
Organism: uncultured Acidimicrobiales bacterium; assembly: GCA_963747215.1. Taxonomy (GTDB): domain Bacteria; phylum Actinomycetota; class Acidimicrobiia; order Acidimicrobiales; family DATKAS01; genus DATKAS01. The sequence continues at coordinate 134,648 of CAVVET010000013.1, read as the reverse complement.
GCAGCGCAGATCGGCTCCGCCGAACGCATGACCGCGGTCGTCGACGACGCTCGTGACCGCCTGAGGCTCCTCGACGCTCGGCTCGACGAGGCCGTCGCGCGGGCGGTCGAGCTGTCGGTCGACAGCGGAGATCCCGAAGGCGTGCTCGGGCTCTCGTCGGACGTCGACAGCGTCGTCACCGACATGGAGGCGCTCCGCCAAGCGCTCGAGGAGACCGGCGCCGCCCCGGGCGGAGGATGAGCACTCCTGCGGTGAGCCGGCGCCTCGTGCGCGCCAACCTCGTCGTCGCCGCCGGCACCGGCCTCTCGCGCATCACCGGCTTCGGGCGGGTCGCCGCGCTCGCCTATGCGCTCGGACAGACGTCGCTCACCGACACCTACAACCTCGCCAACACCATGCCGAACGTCGTCTACGAGCTCGTGCTCGGGGGCGTGCTGACCGCCACGCTCGTACCAGTGTTCGTGAGCCACCTCGATCGAGATGACGACCGTGCGACCGACGCGGTTGTCAGTGTCGTGGTCGCGGTGCTCCTCGCGCTCACCGTCGTGGCGGTGCTCGCCGCACCCCTCATCGCGCACCTGTACACGCTGCGCACTCCGGCGGCCGAGGCTGACGCCATCCGCGAGGAGGCCACGACGCTCGCGCGCTTCTTCCTCCCCCAGATCCCGTTCTACGGCCTCACCGCTCTCGGCGTCGCGCTGCTGAACGCCCGCCGCCGGTTCGCGGCCCCGGCCTTCGCCCCCGTGCTCAACAACCTGATCGTGATCGCGGCACTGCTGATGCTCCCCCACCTCGTCGACGGGGCCATCGACCTCGACTCGGCGATCGGGGACACCACGATCACGCTCGTGCTCGGCCTCGGTACCACGCTCGGCATCGTCGCGATGACCGCGGCCGTGTGGATCGCGGTTCGACACGCGGGCATCCGCATCCGCGCCCGGTTTGAGTGGCGCCACCCTGCAGTACGCGAAGTCGCCCGGCTCTCGGGCTGGACCATCGGCTACGTCATCGCGAACCAAGTGGCACTGCTGGTCATCTCGATCCTCGCCTTGCGGGAGGAAGGGCACTTCTCCGCCTACCAGGCGGCCTTCATCTTCTTCCAGCTCCCCCACGGGCTCCTCGCCGTCTCGTTGATGACGACGTTCGCGCCCGATCTCGCTGAGCGGGCCACCCGCGGTGACATGGACGGCTACCGCGACCGGATGTCGCTCGGTTTGCGGTTGCTCGCCCTCGTGATGGCGCCGGCGGCGATCGGCTACGCGGTGCTCGCCGTTCCTCTCGTCTCGGCGCTGATCGAGCGAGGGGCGCTGTCCGGCGACGACGCGATCCTGACCGCGCACACCCTCGGTTGGTTCGCAGCGGGGCTGCTGGGCTTCAGCGTGTACCTGTTCGTGCTGCGCGGCTTCTACGCACTCAAGGACACCAGGCGTCCGTTCTGGCTCAACCTCGCCGAGAACGCGCTCAACATCGTGTTGGCGCTCGTCTTCGTGGGACGGTGGGGAGCGCCGGGTCTCGCTGCCGCGTACGCGGTCGCCTACAGCGTGGCGGCGGTGGTGTCGCTGCTGGTGCTCTCGCGCCAGGTCGGTGGCTTCGGCTTGCGTCCGCTCGTCGTCGGCATGGCCCGGCCCGTGATCATCGCCGTTGTGATGGGGGCGCTCGTGTGGGGCATCGCGTCCGTCGTCGGCGCGGACCACGGCGGCGGCGCGTTCACGCGGGTGTTCATCGGTGTGCTCGTGGGCGTCGTCGCGTACGTCGGCGCGCTCCTCGTGCTGCGCGTGCCCGAGGCGGTCGCTCTCCGCGGCCTTTGGCGGGACCGATAGGCTCCCGCGCATGATCAAGTACCTCAAGCGGCAGTGGGCCTATTGGACCGCGAAGCTGACGGGCTCGTTCAACGAGCGGGCCGATCCGAAGGTACAGCTCGAGCAGGCGATGCAAGAGGCGCAGGAGCAGCATCGCCGTCTCCGTGAGCAGGCCGCCAACGTCATCGCCAACCAGAAGCAGACCGAGCTGCGACTCAATCGGGCGCTCGAAGAGCTGACTCGGGTCAACGGCAACGCTCGCCAGGCGCTGGTCATGGCTTCCGACGCGCAGAAGAAGGGCGACGAGGCCAAGGCCACCGAGTACAACGCGGCCGCCGAAGCGTTCGCCAATCGGCTGATCGCGCTCGAACGAGATGTCGACGATCTGAAGACGCTCAGCCTGCAGTCGGCCCAGGCGGCCGACCAAGCGAAGGCGGCCGTGCAGCAGAACGCCACGGCGCTGCAGCGCAAGCTGAGTGAGCGCCAGAAGCTGCTGTCCCAGCTCGACCAGGCGAAGATGCAAGAGCAGATGAACAAGGCGATGGCGTCGCTTTCCGCGACCGTCGGCGACGACACGCCGACGTTCGACGAGGTGCGCGACAAGATCGAAGCCCGCTACGCCAAGGCGAAGGGCATGAGCGAGCTCACCGAGACATCAGTCGAGAGTCGCATGCTCGAGATCGAGCAGGCCGCCGCCAACTCCGAGGCGAACGTCCGGCTCGACGAGATGCGGGTGCAACTCGGCCTGGCCGCAGCACCAGAGCCTGCCGCGGTCGAAGCGCCCGAACCTGCTCCCGCCGACCCGACGCGACGTAGCGCCTCGCGCTCAACTGCGGTCAGCCCGGCAGCACGACGAGGTCGTCGCGGTGGACGACCTCGTGCGGCCAGCCCTCGGGCAGCTCAGAGGTCCGTCGACCCTTGACTTGGGCCAACTCGTCCGCGTCCATCCGGGTCAAGCCCTTCGCGAACACCACGCCGTCGGGGCCGACTGACCTCGATCGCGTCGTCCGCAACGAACGCGCCGTCGAGCCCCGTGACGCCCGCCGGCAACAGCGAGCGGTTTCCCTCCACGAGCGCTCGCCGTGCCCCCTCGTCGACCGCGACAACGCCTGACGACGCGACCGCGAACGCGATCCAGAGCTTGCGCGCGGACAGCCGCCGCTCGTGCGGGTGCACCACCGTGCCGATGCCGCCGACACCGGCGACCGCGTCGAGCAACACCCCGGGACGGTCGGCTGCGGCGATCACCGCCCGGACACCCGACCACGAGGCGATGCGGGCGGCGGCGACCTTTGACGCCATGCCGCCACTGCCCCGCAACGAGCCCGCCCCGCCCATCTGCTCCTCGAATGCTCGGTCGATGCCGATCACTTCTTCGATCAACGACGCGTTCTCGTCGAGCCGCGGATCGGCGGTGAGCACGCCCGGCGTGTCGGTGAGCATCACGAGCAGGTCGGCGCCCACGAGGTGCGCGACGAGCGCGGCCAAGCGATCGTTGTCGCCGAAGCGGATCTCGTCGTCGGCGATCGCGTCGTTCTCGTTCACGATCGGCACCGCGCCGAGCTCGAGCAGCCGCGTGAGCGTCTGGCGAGCGTGGAGGTACTGACGCCGCTCGACGAAGTCGTGCGGCACGAGCAGCACCTGGGCGGGAACCAGGCCGTGGGTGGCGAAGATGTCGTCGTACGTGCGCATCAGTCGGCTCTGACCGGCCGCCGCCAGCGCCTGCAGCGTCGGCAGGTCGACGGGCCGCTCGGTGAGCCCGAGGGCGGCGACCCCGGCCGACACCGCGCCCGACGTCACGACGACCACGTCGTGGCCGTCGACGCGCAGCTGCGCGACCTCGTCACAGAGCTTCTCGATCGCCGCGACATCGATCGCACCGGCGCGGTCGGTGATCGACGACGTGCCGATCTTGGCTACGACCGTGCTCATCGCGCCCTCAATGGTCGGGCTCGTAGTCGAAGCTGAAGGTCCCGATGAGGACGGTGTCGCCCGCTCGTGCCCCCGCGCGCGCCAGCGCCTTGCCCACACCGAGCCGCTTGAGGCGATGATCGACATAGGCGAGCGCTTCGGCGTTCGTGAGGTCCGAGAGCGCAACCGCACGCTCGGCCGCCCGACCGATCACCCGGAACACGCCGGCACCCTCCTGCTCGACGCGGACGCCCTCGAGCGGAGGACGGTGGATGACGAGCCCCTCGGCCGCCGGCTCGGCGGTGCGCGCCTCGTGCACCAGCGACGCCATCACCCCGACGAGCTCGCGGAGCCCTTCGCCGGTCACGCCGCTGACGCGCCGCCCCTCCCAGTCCGTGTCGGGATCGGCGACGTCCGCGCGCGAACCGACGATCACACGGGGCCGCTCGAGCAGATCGGGTTGATAGCGACCGAGCTCGTCGAGCAGCACCCGTTGCTGCTCCGCCGGCGCCCGTCCTTCCGACACGGCGAGGTCGATGAGCACGACGAGCACCCGCGCCCGCTCGACGTGACGCAGGAACCGATGCCCGAGCCCCCGACCTTCGCTCGCGCCCTCGATGAGCCCGGGGATGTCAGCGACGACGAACTCGAAGTTGTCGTCGACCCGCACCACACCGAGGTTCGGTTCGAGGGTCGTGAACGGATAGTCCGCGATCTTCGGCTTGGCGGCGGAGACCCGGCTGATGAGCGTGCTCTTGCCCGAGTTCGGGAAGCCCACGAGCGCGACGTCGGCCATCAGCTTCAGCTCGAGCAGGAGCCAGCGCTCCTCGCCGTGCTCGCCTTGCTCGGCGAACGACGGGGCGCGGCGAGAGTTCGACAGAAAGCGAGCGTTCCCCCGTCCTCCTCGACCGCCCGCAGCGGCGCGCCACCGGTCACCGTGGTTCACGAGGTCGGCCAGCACCGTGCCGCTGTTCATCTCCTTGACGACGGTCCCCTGGGGAACCGCGACGGTCACGTCCCGGCCCGCGGCGCCATGACGGCCCTTGCCCATGCCGTGCGTGCCATCGGTCGCCCGGCGGTGCGGATGATCGCGATAGGACAGCAGCGAAGCGACGTTGTGGTCGGCGACGAGCCATACGTCGCCGCCGGCCCCGCCGTCGCCGCCGTCGGGTCCACCTTTCGGCACGTGCGCCTCACGTCGAAACGACACGCTGCCGGCCCCGCCATCGCCGCCGCGCACGTTCAGCGCGCACTCATCGACGAACCCGGCCATCGGGTCAGCGTAGGGGGTGGGTCACGGCGTGGCCGCCCCGCTTTGCGCTACTCGACGAGGCGGACGGGGTCACCCGCGAGGGTGGCCGACCACGTGGTGGTGTCGTTCGGTGCCGCGCCCGCGGTGTAGGTCATGCCGACTCTGATCCAGCAGCCGTGTTCGACGCGCGAAGTCGCAGTTGTAGTTCGCGGGGATCGGGATCGTCATCGTCGTCAAACGCCCGTTGTAGACCGCGGTCGTCATCGTCGGGATGGTGCAGCCGGAGGCGGTGACCTCGGTCAGCGCGTTGTCCCGGTGGTAGGTGCACACGGGGAAGCCGCCGCTGTAGTTGGAGTCGGGGGGCGCGAGGATCGCCACGTTGACCGATCCGCTGCCGACGTCGCCGATGTCGTAGAAGTTGAGGCTCAGGGTGCGCCCGGACCCCGCCGTGGGCGTGATGCGGGCGAGGTAGAACTGCGGCGTCGTGTCGGAGCCGGCGTTGGCGTAGATCGGAAGGTTCTTCGTCGCGGACAGCGACACGCCCGTGCCGTCGGGGGCGTTGCCGTTCGGGCCCGAGCTCGTGCCGAACCCCGCCCGCATCGAGTAGCGGTTGTAGCCGGCGCCGCTGTTCGTGAGGGTGCCCGGATTCACTCCCGCGCCCCACGTCTGGAACGTGCCGCCGGCCGCGCTCGAGACCGCTCGGATTGGCGTTGGTCTTCACCTGGATCACGTAGTCGCCGAGCGCCACATTCGCCGCGGGGATCGTGCAGACCGTCGCCCACCGGTGGAAGTAGTTCTTCACGTACAGGGCGTCGTTGCTGACGTTGGTCGGATCGAGCAGCGTCTGCATCGGCTGGTTGATGCCCCGGAAGTACGCCGCAGGGCACTCGGCGACAACGTTGTCGGTGTCGTCCCACGGCGTGAGGTCGGGCTTGCGCACGATGTAGGTCGTGTTCTGGATGTTGCCGCCGCCGCCGCCGGCGTTCTGGTCGCCGGTGCACCAGCGGGTGCCGCCGACGTTGATGCTCTGGCCGCCGTTGCTGGTGCCGTACCGGCTGATGTTGCCGGCGCCGGCGGGGACGACGTTCGTGATGTTCCACGGCGCGCCCGTCAGGGCCGGGATGTTGTTCTGCTGCAAGTTGGTCGGCATGTTGACGTTGTTGCAGAAGTCCTCGGTGTACATCCACGCCGGGTCGTACACCTGCAGCACGAGCGGCTGGCCCGCCTGGATCGAGTTCACCCGGATGCGGAAGAGGTAGCCCTTCGACTTGTACTCCGAGTTCACGGTGCCGGCGCAGCCCGCGACCGTGCCGTCGTTGCAGACCTCGGTGGCGAAGCGATCGCCTTCACGCTTGGTGCCCTTCGGACCAGAGGTGTTCAGCCAGAAGTTGGCGCACGAGCCCGAGGTCGCGGGATCGCAGTCGTCGGGGTCCTGACCGAGCTTGCTCGTCGGGCTTCCCATCGGGACCGGTCCCTGGAAGTCCGCGACAGCGTCGCGGGTGATCGTCTGGGTGTTGTACCCGACGAGGCCCGCGAAGAAGTTCGTGATCGTGGTCTGGACCGTCACACGGATGCGGCTGGGCTGCGGCTCTTGAGTCGCCGTCACCGTCGCGTTGACGCCGTTCTTGTAGCCGTTCTGCGCGGACACCCTCAGCGCGATGGCCTGGCGCGCTGGGAAGGTCGTTCGGCATGTAGATCGAGCCGGCGAGCGCGGCCGCGTCGGCGGCGCGCTGCTCCTTCTGACCCACGAACCACCAGTGCGCGACGTCGATGCCGAACCCGCAGAACGCGAGGAGCACGAGCAGGATCAGGGCCATCCAGACCATGACGAAGCCGCCCTCGTCGCCGCTCATCGCCTCGTTCACGTTTGCGTTCCGCCGTTGGTTGCGCATGACCGTCAGGAAGCAACCGCGGCGCACGTGTCCGCTGTCTGGGGCTCGAGCCGCATCACGGTGTGCTCAGCGATCTGCTTGCTGGCACCGAAGAAGTTGGTGACGAAGTTGTGCTGCACCTTCAGGTACACGCCGACCGAGTCGAACGTGCTCGGGAGGCCGCAGACCTGCATCGACGCCGCTGGCCAGGTGCCGGTTGCGTTCGCGAAGTTGCTGCCGTTCCACGTGTACTTGATGCAGTTCGTGCCGCACACGAAGCTCGTCTGCCCCTCGGGGAAGCCGGAGTCGTCGGTGGCGGAGGCGGGCACCCGGTAGATCCAGAGCTCTTGGGGCGTGGCGAACGGCAGCGCACCCTTGAGGTTCTGCTCGACGGCCAGACGCGCCTGGTCGGCGTAGGTCGTGTTCAGGGTGAGGGCGGACGCAGTACGTGCGCCGGAGCGCGACGCGGAGTTCGTCGAGGTGGCACTGAGGAACGCGAGGCCCCACTCGATGATGCCGAAGACCAGAAGCATGAGGAGCGGCATGACGATGGCCGCTTCGACCATCGCGGCACCGTCATCACCACGAGCGCGTCGGGGTGCGGGACCCCGTTCCGCCCTACGAGTCAGCGAACCGAACATCTGCACCACCTACGTATCGGCCCCAGCCCCCTCGCTGATGAGGGTCGCTGGTGCGTGTTCGCCGTGACGACGCCCGTCCGGGACGCCCGCCGTTCAAGGGAAAATTACCTGCTCCAAAGCATGAAGTTCACTCACCGCGGTTGCAATGGGCCATACGACCCACCGAGCGTCAACGTTTCATGGCGGGGTGAGGAATCACACGACGATCGCCGATCATCATGCCGATCAGCGATCACCATGTCATGTCACACCCCCTCTGTACTCTTGGTGCGAGGCAGGAGGATGAGTGGCCACTCGCACCAATGACAGCACCAACGACAATGCGGCTACGACTGATGAGATCAGGGTGGCACATGTGGCCTCGTGGATCGGCGACCGCGGTGGGTCGTTGCACGTCCGCGAAGCGCGCGAGGAAGCCGACGAGGCGGGGCTCGCCGCCGGAGCGACCCGGGCTCGTGGAGCCGGCCAAAGAGCGGTCGAGGAGGAGCCCGATCCCTTCCGCACCTGCTTCGAGCGCGATCTCGATCGCATCCACCACTCGAAGCCCTTCCGCCGCCTGGCCGGCAAGTGCCAGGTCTTCATCGCTCCCGACGACGACCACCTGCGCACCCGCCTCACGCACGCCATCGAGGTCGCGCAGGTCGCGGTGAGCATCGCTCGGCCCGTGGGCCTCAACGTCGCGCTGGCCGCCGCTGCCGCCACCGGTCACGACTGCGGTCACGGGCCCGCCGGCCACGCCTCCGAGGAGGCACTGTCGCCGTTCCTGCCGGGCGGCTACCACCATGCGGTGTACGGCGCCGACGTCGTCCTGGCCCCGTTGAACCTCTGCGCCGAGACGCTCGACGCCGTGCGCAACCACTCCTGGAACCGCCCGGCGCCGGCCACGCCTGAGGGCGAGGTCGTCGCGTGGGCCGACCGCATCGCCTACTGCTGTCACGACTTCGAGGACGCGGTCGCGGCGGGCATCGTGGTGCAGGGTGACCTCCCCGATGCCGTGCGCGACGTGGTGGGAGCCGATCGGCGCACCCAGCTGCACCGGTTCATCACCACGATGGTGGCCACGATCGCCGACACCGGCCGGGTCGGTCTGCGCACAGCCGAGGCCGACGCGCTCGACGCATTCCGAGCGTTCAACTACGAGCACATCTACCTGCGGCCCGAGGCGCGCGAGCAAGCACGAGCGAGTGATCGAGCTGTTGCGGTCACTGACGTCGTGGTTCGTCGACCATCCCGAGGAGACGGGCAACGGTCCGTGCGCCCCGGGCTCTGACGAGGCGGTGGCCGAGGCGGTGCGGTACGTCAGCGGGATGACCGACCGCTTCGCGTTCCGGCTCGCGGTCGAACGCCTCGGTTGGGATCCGGCCGCGCTGCCTCGCGGGGTCTGACTGGGTGTGACTCAGGCGGGGTTGATGTCGACGAGCTTGCGGCCCTTGCGCTGACCGAACTTCACCGTGCCGTCGACGAGGGCGAACAGCGTGTCGTCGCCACCGATGCCGACGTTCGTGCCCGGGTGGAACTTCGTGCCGCGCTGGCGCACGAGGATCGTGCCCGCGGTGACGGCGGTGCCGTCGAAGGTCTTCACGCCGAGGCGCTTGGCCTGGGAATCACGGCCGTTGCGAGTGGAACCGCCACCCTTGGTCTTGGACATCGCTCGCTCCCCTAGTCCTTCTTCTTCGACGGAGCCTTGATCGAGGTGATCTCGATCGTCGAGTAGTGCTGGCGGTGGCCCCAGCGCTTCCGGCTACGGCTCTTGTTCTTGTACTTGAAGCCGATGATCTTCGGGCCCTTGGCCGATCCGACCACCCGGGCCTCGACCTTGACCGCCGAGAGCTCGTCGGACGAGGCCAGGACCCGATCGCCGTCGACGAGCAGGATCGGGGTGAACGAGACCGATTCGCCCTCGTCGATGCCGAGCAGCTCGACGTCGAGCCGCTGGCCCTCGGCGACCTTCTCTTGCTTGCCGCCGGTGGAGATCACTGCATACATAGGGGTACGACGCTACCGGGTTTCGGGGCCTCCGAGCGAGTCGCGACCGCCCCGTCTCTCGACCGCAACTGTTGCGTGGATGGCCCCATAGGGGCCGCTGGCGCAACAGTTCCCGGTCGTGGCCGCCGGGCGGGCTACTCGATGAGCTCGTGGTCGACGATGACGCCCCGGCCCTCGCAGTGCGGGCAGGTCTCCGCGAAGGACTCCAGAAGGCCTTCGCCGATGCGCTTGCGGGTCATCTCGACGAGACCCAGGTCGGAGATGTCGAACACCTGGGTCCGGGTCTTGTCCCGAGCCAGCGCGTCTCGGAAGCCCGCGATGACGGCATGACGGTTCTCGCGGATCTCCATGTCGATGAAGTCGATGACGATGATGCCGCCGATGTCGCGCAGGCGCAGCTGGCGGGCGATCTCGTCGGCGGCCTCGAGGTTGTTGCGGAACACCGTCTCCTCGAGGCTCGACGTGCCGACGTTCTTGCCCGTGTTCACGTCGATGACCGTGAGCGCCTCCGTGTGCTCGATGATGAGCGAGCCGCCCGAAGGGAGCCACACCTTGCGGTCGAGCGCCTTGTGGAGCTGCTCGTGCACGTGGTGCCGCTCGAACAACGGCAACCCCTCCACCTCGGCGTCGTAGAACTCGACGCGATCGGCGAGGGCGGGGCTGATGCTGGCGACGTAGTCCTTGACCGCCTCGAACAGCACCGGCTCGTCGATGACGACGCCCCGGTACTCACGGTTGAACTCCTCGCGGATGACCCGGACTGCCATGCTCGGCTCGGTGTAGAGCAGCGCCGGCGCAGCCGACCGCTTGGCGAGTGCCTCGATCTGCTCCCACTGGTTCACGAGCCTGATGACGTCGCGCTCGATCTCGTCGGTGGTGATGCCCTCGGCCGCGGTCCGAACGATGACGCCGTGTTGCGCGGGCTTCACTCGATCGAGGATGCCGCGCAGACGCTTGCGCTCGTCGTCGTGCAGCCGCTTCGAGATGCCGTAGGTGCTCGAGTTCGGGATGAGCACCACGGACCGCCCGGGCAGTGACACCTCCTGGGTGAGCCGGGCGCCCTTGGCCCCGATCGGGTTCTTCGTGACCTGACAGAGGATCGTTTGCCGCGGCTTCAGGATCTGCTCGATGCGCGCGTTCGCGCCGCGCTCGACGATGTCCTCCTGGTCGTACTGCAGGTCGCCGCGGTACAGCACTGCGTTCTTCGGCGTGCCGATGTCGACGAAGGCGGCCTCCATGCCGGGCAGCACGTTCTGCACCCGACCCAAGTAGATGTTCCCGTGGATCTGGGTGGGGTCGTCAGCCGGCTTGGACACGTAGTGCTCGATGAGCGAGCGCCCTTCGAGCACCGCGATCTGCGTCGCGCCGGGCCGCACGTGCACGCACATGAGGTAGCGCCCGATCGGGCGGCCCTTGCGCTCACGGCCGCGCTGGCGGGCCAGCGTCTCCTCGTCGAGGTCGACCGCCGCCGCTCCGCCGACGTCAGCGGTGACCGGCTGGCTGGGCCCCTTGCCCGCCCCGGCGCCACGGCCCCGACCTCCGCGCCGACGACGGCGTCGGGCGGGCGTCTCTACCGGCGACGGCGTCGCTGCGGGCGGGCGAGGGGGCGCCGGCATGGTGTCGCCGATCTGGGGCTTGCGCGGCACGAGCACGCGCTCGGCCACCTCAGGGTCGCGCGGACGTCCTTCCGAGATGCGGTCGGGAAGCTCGGGCTGACGGTCGTCGTCCACGACGACGACCGGTTCGTGCCGGTCAATCGTCGTCGTCAATGTCGTCGTCGTCGTCCTCGTCATCGCCGCGTCAGTACCGGCGGCGTCGCCGTCAGCGCTCGCGGCCGGACGCCGGTTGCGCCCGCCGCGGCTGCCGCGACGGCGCTTCTTGCGGACCGTGGAGGAAGCCGCCGTGGCCACGCCGTCGGCGTCGCCATCGGCACTGGCCGTGACCTCAATAGGCAGTTCCGGCGACGGGGGCACGACAGCGTCGCTCGGGATCGGTTCGGACATCGAGGGGTTCCCTTCTCATGAGGCACGCACCTGTGCGTGCAACGCGTCCGTCGCGCCGGATGGGAGCGGCTCCCATCGCGCGCCGTCGCGCTCGATCCATTGGTGCGTGCGCAGGACGCGCACGTCTTCGACCGCGGGCCAGACCGCGCCGATGAGCTCAGCGGGGCGCAGGGCACGAGGTTGGGTGGCCAGCTCGGTGGTGAGGACCACGTGGCTGGACGCGTGAGTGGCGTCGCCGGCAGGAAGCACGGCGAGGCCGAGGAGCGAGGGCCGCAGGTCGTCGGTTGACTGCTGGCCCTTGCGGGTGCGCGTGGCGATGATCGTCGGAGCGGCGAGGGCGGCGAGTGCCGCCTCCTCCACCGCCGCGCGCTCGTCGGTGACGAGCTCGATGCGCCACGACGTCGAAGTCACATCTTGTTGGAGAGACAGGGCATGGGCGTCGATCGAGGCGACCGCCACCACATCGACACCGCCTGGGAGTGCCGCGGTGAGCCGGATCGGCGTGTCCGAGAGGTCGAACCCTTCGTCCACTCGGACGTCGGCGTCCAGATACTCGGCCAGCGACTCGTAGCCGGTCGACAGCGCGAGCCCGAAGCTGATGCGCGGCCTCGGGGAGAACCCTTCGCTGTAGGCGAGGGGGATGTCGGCGCGGCGGAACGCCCGCTCGAACATGCGCGCGACGTCACGATGGCTCGTGAAACGCACCTTGCCGAGCTTCGTGAAGCGAACCCGCAGGTGCGTCATGACGCGACCCGCACGGGAATCCGGACCGCGCTGCGGCTGCCTCCGATCGAACGGTCCTGCCCCGTCCCCTGGCTCCCTCCGGCCGGCGGGGTCGCCGACGCGACGACGTGCTCGATGCCGTAGCCCGTGCACACGCCGCAGTCATAGCAAGGAGTCCACCGGCAGTCTTCGACGCCGGACTCGGCGAGAGCGGCCCGCCAGTCGTGCCAGAGAAAGTCCGCGTGCAATCCTGCCGTGACGTGGGCCCAGGGGAGCACCTCGTCCTCGTCCCGATGCCGGTGGACGTACCAATCGATGGAGAGCCCGCATGCCGCCATCGCGTCATGCCACCGGGACACGTCGAAGCACTCGGACCACTCCTGGAACGTGCCCCCGGCCCTCCACACGTGCTCGATGACAGCACCGATGCGACGATCACCGCGGCTGGCGATGCCCTCGGCGAGCGTGGCCCGCGGGTCGTGCCATTTGAGCTGCACGCCTCGGGCCGACCGGGTGGCGTCGCGCAGCAGGTTGACCTTGCGCTGGAGCTCTTCGACAGTGTTCTGCCCGAACCACTGGAACGGCGTGTGGGGCTTGGGGACGAAGCCGCCGACCGACGCGGTCACCGAGGCTCTGGGGGTGTGCTGCTTTCCGATGGCCACGCACTCCTTCGCCAGCTCGGCGATCCCAAGGGTGTCGATGTCCTGTTCGGTCGGCAGGCCGACGAGGAAGTAGAGCTTCATCCGGGTCCAGCCCTGCGAGTAGGCGGACTCGACCGCACCGTAGAGATCGTCCTCGGTGATGAGCTTGTTGATGACGGTGCGGAGGCGCCACGACCCCGCCTCCGGCGCGAACGTGAGGCCGGTGCGGCGAGCCGAGCCGACTGTGGCGGCGATGCCGACCGTGAACGCGTCGACTCTCAAGCTGGGGAGGGACACCGACACCTGGCCCCGGTTGACCGGGTCGTTGACGACGTCGGCGACCACGCGCTCGATGCCGCTGAAATCGGCGGTCGACAACGAGGTGAGGCTCACCTCGTCGTAGCCGGTGCGGCGAAGTCCTTCGCTCACCATCGTGCGGACTTGCGCTTCGGGCCGCTCGCGGACCGGCCGCGTGATCATCCCGGCTTGGCAGAACCGACACCCGCGGGTGCAGCCGCGGAACACCTCGACGTTGAGCCGGTCGTGCACGACCTCGGTGAGCGGGACGAGCTGATTGCGGGGATACGGCCAGTCGGCCAAGTCCGCCACAGTGCGCTTGACCACCGCCTCCGGCACGTCGGAGTACCGCGGCGTCACTGAGACGAGACGTTCGCCGTCGTAGGCGACGTCGTACATCGACGGGACGTAGACGCCGGGAATGGTCGCGAGCTCATGCAGCACGCGCTCACGCGATCCTGGCGTGCGTCCGCTGTTCTTCCAGGCGCGCACGACCTCGGTGATCTCCGACACGACTTCCTCACCGTCGCCGATCGCGAAGAAGTCGACGAAGTCGGCGAGCGGCTCCGGGTTGTACGTGCAATGTCCACCGGCGCCGACCAATGGATGCTCGGGTCCCCGGGCCTCGGCCCGCACGGGCACGCCCGCGAGATCGAGGCAGTTCAACACGTTCGTGTACACGAGCTCGGCGGAGAGGTTGAACGCGATCAGGTCGAACTCGTCGGCCGGGCGGTGCGTGTCGACCGAGAACAGCGGCAGACCGTGACGGCGGAGCAGTGCCTCGAGATCGAGCCACGGCGCGTACGCGCGCTCGGCGACGGCGTCCGAGCGCTCGTTCAGGATCTCGTAGAGGATCTGCAGCCCCTGGTTGGGCAGGCCGATCTCGTAGGCATCGGGGTAGACGAGGAGCCAGGCCACCTTCCCCGGGCTGTGGTCGGGGGTCAGTGCGCCGTCTTCGCCCCCGATGTAGCGGGCCGGCTTCTGCACCTTGGCCAGGAGAGGCTCGAGCCTTGGCCAGAGTGAGGTCATGTGGACGCCGATCCTACCGATTCATCTAGGCGCCGCTCTCCGCTCCGCTTCGATCGGCTCCTGCTCGCTTCGCTCGACAATCGGTGCTTCGCGCACCCGAGCGGCGCACTGCGCCGCTCGTATCGGAGGCCAAACTCCGATCGGCGGTCAAATAAACCGGTGCATGTGGACGCTCTCGACCAGACCGATCATCACGAGGAACGCCACGGTCGCGGAGCCGCCGTAGGAGATGAGCGGGAGCGGGATGCCGGTGATCGGCATGATGCCCATGGTCATCCCGACGTTCTGGAAGACCTGGAACACGATCATCGTGAGCGCGCCGGCGCAGACGAGCATGCCGAACAGGTCGCGTGAGAGGGTGCCGATCCTCCAGATCCGCCACGCGAGCACGGCGTAGAGGAACAGCACGGCACCCGCTCCGGCGAAGCCGAGCTCCTCGCCGACCACCGTGAAGATGAAGTCGGTGTGCTGCTCGGGGACGTACCCGAGATTGGTCTGCGTTCCCTCGAGGTAGCCCTGCCCGGTCAATCCGCCGGACCCGATGGCGGTCTTTGACTGCGTCTGCTGATACGCGGGCTCGCCGGCCTGCTCGACGAACGCGGTGAGGCGATCCCGCTGATACTGCTTGAGCGTGTCCGTCTGGAGGATCGCTGCGACGCTCACGAGGCCGAGCAGGGTGAGCACGACGATGTGGCGGGGCTTCGTGCCTGCGACCAGCAACGTGCCCATGGTGATCGCCGCCAGCACGAGCGCGCTCCCGAGATCGGGCTGCATCAAGATGAGGCCGGTCGGGACGAGCGCGATGCCGAGCGCGATGCCGAGCTTGCGCCGGTCGAGGTGCCCACCTGCGCTCGCGCCGAACGCCGCCAGGGCGACGATCAGCGTGATCTTGGCGAACTCGGATGGTTGCAGCTGGAAGGACCCGAGCTGGAACCACGCCTGCGTGCCGTTGGAACGAGACCCGAGCGGTGAGACGACGAGAAGCAAGACCCCAGTCGTCGCCGCGAAGAGATACAGCGCCCATTCCCGATACTTGCGGTAGTCGATCGACGCGACGATCACGAGCGCAACCGTGCCCACGACGAGCGCGAAGCCTTGGCGCTTCACGAAGTAGAAGGGATCGAGACCAGCGTCGACAAGTCGACGATGGCGAGCGCTGTAGATCAGGACGAGCCCGACCGCGGCGATCATCGCCGTGATGATCAGCAGCGAGATGTCGATGTGACGGCGCGGCGCCGCCGGGTCCTCGTGGAGCGATCCGAGCGTCCGGCGGTTGAGGGTGTCGGCGAGCGCCATCAGTCCACCGCCGATCCGCCGGGGTTGGTCACCAATCCCGTGACGACGAACGGCGCCGGCACGCCCACCGGCGGCGCCTCCTGCACGTCGGGCAACGGCGCGAAGCCGCCGAGGCTCTCGAAGATCCGCCGGACGACCGGTGCAGCCGCGTCGGCACCGAAGCCCGCTTGCTCGAGCACGGCGGCCACCACATAGCGAGGCGCCCCCACGGGCCCGAAGCCGACGAAGAGCGACGTGTCGAACTGGGCTTCCTTGCCCGCGGTCTGCGCGGTGCCGGTCTTGCCGGCGATCTGGTACTGGTCGAGCGGGAAGCCCGCGAACACCGGGTTCGCGGTGCCGTCCGAGGAGCGCACGGCACCGATGAGCCCCGCCAAAATCGGATCGCGCACGTTCGGTGTGAGACCGATCGTGCGGAGCACCCGAGGCCCGATCTCCCGGTCGACCTTCGGAATGCCGCCGTCGAGGCTGGCGGGCTCGGCGACGCGCATCGCGATGTTGGGCGAGAACACGGTGCCACCGTTCGAGAACGCGGCGTACGCGTTCGCGAGCTGCAGAGGCGTGGCCAGCATCTCACCCTGACCAACGGCGAGGTTGACGTTGTCACCGGTGAACCACTGGCCGAACGGGAACGCCGTGGGGTTCTCGTCGTGGGCCGCTTGCTTCTGCTCAGGCGTGGGCACCCGCCCGCCCTGCTCGCCGGGGAGCGCGACACCCGTCTCGGCACCGAACCCGTAGTGGGTCGCGGTGTCCTGGATGGCGAGGTCGTAGCGGTCGCGGAAGCGCCACAGGTCGGCGCCGATCGAATAGAAGTACACGTCGCTCGACGCGGCGAGTGCGGTCGGAAGCGTGACCCAGCCGTTCTGCTGTCCGCCCGCGTTGCGGAAGGTGCAGCGCTCGCCCGTGCAGTCGGGGACGGTGTATGAGCCGGCGTCGAGGAACTGCGTTCCCGACGACACGACTCCCGCCGAAAGTCCGGCGGTTGCCGTGATGACCTTGAACGTCGAACCCGGCGCGTACTGACCGGCGATGGCGCGGTTCGTCAGGGGGAAGTTGTTGGCGGGATCGAGCAGGGCCGCGTACCGGTCGGTCGCGATGCCGCCGATGAACTCGCGAGGGTCGAAGGTGGGGTACGAGGCCATCGCGACGATCGAGCCGTCGTTGGGGTCGAGCACCACCACGGATCCTGCGGGCGCGGCGAAGTGGTTCGGGTTGTCGTCGGGCGTGCGTGTGCGGGCGTTGAGAAGGGACTGCGCGAGCGCGTCCTCCGCCAGCGCCTGCACCTGCAGGTCGATCGTGAGCTGCACATCGCGGCCGGGAATGGCGTCGTTGCGTGACAGCTCGCGGAGCACGCGACCTTGCGAGTCGACTTCGAGCGTGATCGAGCCGGGCGTTCCCCTCAGGTCCTTCTCGAAGATCTTCTCGACGCCGTCTTTGCCGAGCTGATCCTCGAGTGAGTAGCCCTGCGATTCGAGTGATTCGAACTCGGTGTCGTTGAGCGCTCCGATGTACCCGATCACGTGGGCGGCGCGACTTCCGAACGGATAGACGCGAACCGCGACCTCCTTGGCCTCGACGCCCGGGAACCGATCGCCGCGTTCGGCGATGTGGACCACGGTCGCTTCGGGGACGTCCTCCGCGAGGGGCACCGGCAGCAGGGGCGAGTAGCGACGGTCGTTGAATCGGTCCTCGAGATCGGTGACGGTGACGCCGAGCACATTGGCGAGCCGGGAGAAGAGAGCCCGCCGGTCGTCTTCGTCTGCCACCGCCTCGCGATCGACGGTCACCACATTCGAGTTGCGGTTGTCGGCCAAGACGCGCCCTTGACGGTCGAGAATCCGTCCGCGCACGGGCTCGATCGGCACGACGCGCTCGCGGTTCTCCTGCGCCGCGACGGCGAACGTCGGCGCCGACATCACCTGGAGAAACCAGAGGCGGGAGAAGAGGGCGGCGAAGAGGCTGATCGCGACGACCCCGAGAACACCCATCCGCAGATGGGGGGAGTCACTCGTCATGCGGTCCCGGCCCAGACCGCGCGGCTGCGCGGTTGGGTTACTCCGCCCAACGGCATCCGTAGATTCTGCCTCGCCGGCAGGCCCGGCGCGTAGTCAGTGCCCCTGTCACCGCCAGGCCCGCACCGTATGCAGCGCATCCTCCGCGAACACCCACCGCATTGCCCTCACGACGAAGGGCGAGAGCAGTGCGTTCAGGATCGAGACGGTGCCGACCACTGCGAGCAGCCGCATGTCGAACAGATCGCTCTCGCCGAGCACCGACTCGAGCAAGACGTAGAGCACGACGCCCGCAGAGCTCGCAAGCGCGGTTGTGACCATCGGCACCCACCACGCCGAGCGAAGGATTCCGGTCTGCATGCGTCCGACCACGTAGCCGACGATGCAGTACGACAGCGCGGACAATCCGAAGGGAGTTTCGAGCACCAGATCGAACGCGATGCCCGCGACGAATCCGGTGATCGCCGCGCGCTCGGCTCCCGCCGCGATCCCCGCGCAGATGGCGAGCAGCAACAGCACATCGCCGGTCGCCTCGAACACGCGCATGTCGGCGATGAGAGTGAGCTGTGCGAGCAGCGCGACGATGATGACGAGCGGCAGCCGGACGATCGGGCTCGTCAGCACGTCAGGCTCCCGGCGCCGGAGTCCACTGCACGACCTTCACGAAGTTCAGATGATCGAGGTCCGCGGCGGGGTCCACCGTGATGTCGAGCTGCAACGAGCCCGCGGGATGACGAACGGTCCGCACCTCGCCGACGGGAATGCCCGCTGGGTACAAGCTCCCCTCGAGTCCGCTCGTGAGCACGACGCTCCCCACGCCGACGGTGCTCTGCGCGTCGATGAGATCGAGCGCGAGCGCGCGGTCGGGTCCCCTGCCCTTCGCGATGCCCTCGTCGTCGGCGCCTGGCACCGCCACGCCGACGGCGAAGCTCGGGTCGGTGATGAGCCGCACCACGGATCGACGGTCGGTTGCCCGGATCACGTTTCCGACGAGCCCCGCACCGGTGACCACCGGCATGCCCTCACGGATGCCGGCGGTGAGTCCTCGGTCGATCTCGATTGTCGCGTCGAAGTTCGACGGGGTGCCCGAGACCACGCGGGCGGCCACCGTCGGGATGTCGCCGAGGTAGTCGAGGTTGAGGAGGGCGAGCAGCTCACTTCGCTGGCGCTCGGCGTCCACTGCCCCGAGCGTGGCACCCCGCGCTTCGTCGAGCTCGGCGCGCAGCCGTTCGTTCTCGCTGCGCAGCTCGTCGTACCCGAACACGCCGTTCCATGCGTCGGTGACCGGCCGGAAGACTCGCTTGAGCGTCGACGTCACCGGAGCGAGCAAGTCGATCGTCGAGTCCCGAGCAGTGTCGATGAACGCGACGTTCCGGTAGTCGAGCGTGATCACGGTGATGGCGACGAGGATCAGAACAGGAAGGGTGTACCGGCTGCGCCCCGTGCGCCTCGAAAGAGCCACGACGACGCGCCTAGCGCTGCGCGGCCGAGAAGAGCACGCCCTTCAGGGCCTCGAACTCCTCGAGCGACTGCCCGGAGCCAAGGGCGACAGAGTGCAGGGGGTTGTCGGCGATCACGATCGGCATGCCCGTCTCGTGGTTCAGCCGCGCGTCGAGACCGTTCAGGAGGGCCCCACCGCCGGTGATCACGATGCCCTGCTCCATGATGTCAGCGGCAAGCTCGGGCGGCGTCTTGTCGAGAGTGGCCTTCACCGCGTCGACGATCGCGGTGACCGGCTCGTTGACGGCCTCGCGGATCTCCTGGGTGGACGTGGCGATCGTCTTCGGCAGACCGGTGACGAGGTCGCGTCCGCGAATTTCGGCCTGCAGCTCCTGACGCATCGGCCACGCGGAGCCGAGCACCATCTTCACTTCTTCCGCGGTTCGCTCACCGAGCGCGAGTGAGTACTCCTTCTTGATGAACTGGATGATCGCCTCGTCGAGCTCGTCGCCGCCGACGCGCACCGACTGGCTCGCGACGATGCCGCCGAGCGAGATGACGGCGACCTCGGTCGTGCCGCCGCCGATGTCGACGATCATGTTGCCCGTCGGTTCTTGCACCGGAAGGCCCGCACCGATCGCGGCCGCCATCGGCTCCTCGATGATGTAAGCGGGCTTCCGCGCCCCGGCGTACTCGGCGGCCTCTTGCACGGCGCGCTGCTCGACACCCGTGATTCCCGACGGCACGCAGATCACCATGCGCGGCTTCACGAACCGGTGCTGGTGCACCTTGTGGATGAAGTAGCGCAGCATCTTCTCGCAGATGTCGAAGTCGGCGATGACGCCGTCCTTCAACGGGCGGATGGCCTGGATGTGGCTCGGCGTGCGGCCGATCATCCGCTTTGCCTCGAGCCCGACCGCAAGCGGGCGGCCGTCGCGCACGTTGACCGCAACCACCGAGGGCTCGTTCAGCACGATGCCGCGCCCGCGCACGTAGACGAGCGTGTTGGCAGTGCCGAGATCGACTGCCATGTCTCGTCCCATCACGGACGTGAATCGCTTGTCTCGAGCCATGTCCGAGGGGGCCTTCCTGCCCAGTGGCGGTGCGGCTGCGCAAGCCTACGCTGCGCCTCCTACCCCTTCAATCAGCCCTAGAGCTGGGGGAAGAAGGTCTCGATCTCGCGTTGTGCGGACTCCGGACCGTCGCTGCCGTGCACGAGGTTCTCGGTCAGGATGATGCCGAGATCGCCTCTGATCGTTCCGGGTGCCGCGTCGCGTGGGTTCGTCGAACCCATCAACGTACGTACGACTTTCCACGTGTCCTCGGGCCCCTCGACGACCATGGGCACCGACGGACTACGTGTGATGAACGAGATGAGATCGCCGTAGAAGGGCTTGCCCTCGTGCTCCGCGTAGTGACGGGCCGCGGTCGCCTCGTCGATGGTGCGCAGCTCCAGCGCGACGAGCTTGAGCCCCTTGCGCTCCAGTCGCAGGAGGATCTCACCGACCAGTCCCCGTTCGACTGCGTCCGGCTTGGCGATCACCAGAGTCCGATCCATGGCAGGCGACGCTACCGGTGACGCGGGTCAGGAAACGAGGCGGGACCGCGCCTCGCCGACGACGTAGAGCGAACCAGCGATGAAGACGAGGTCGTCGGGCAACGACTCGTCGATGGCTCGCTCGACCGCGGCAGACACCGAATCGACCACGACCACATCGATGCCGAGCTGCGTCGCGGCCCGCGCGACCTCGATCGCCGGCATCGCGCGATTCGATCTCGGCGCGGTCGCGATCACGAGTCGGGCCGACGCGGCATCGAGCGCTTCGAGCATCGCGACCGGATCACGGCCACGCAGAAACCCGACGACGTAGATGCGCTCGTCGATCTCTGAGAACTCGTCGTCGAGCACGGTCGCGGCAACGTCGGCGCCAGCCGGATTGTGCGCGCCGTCGAGGATCACGAGGGGATGGCGGCCGACGACTTCGAAGCGTCCGGGCATCACGACTTTCTCGAAGCCGGCCATCACGACCTCGGGATCGAGCGGGTTGCCGAACATCGCCTCGACGGCCGTGAGCGCGGCGGCAGCATTGTCACCTTGATGCGCGCCGTGGAGCGGCAGGTACAGGTCAGGGTACGAGGCGCCGGGTGTGCGAACCGCGAGCGACCGACCGCCGAGCGCGAGGTTGTTCTCGTTGCAGCCGAAGTCGATGTCGCGCACGTGCGCCTCACCGGGCTCCTCCGCGAGGAAGACGGGAATGAGCTCGGGGTCGGTCTCGCCGAGCACGAGCGACGCGCCGCGCTTCACGATCCCGGCCTTCTCGCGGGCGATGTCCGCACGCGTCGGCCCCGCGTAGTCCGTGTGGTCGAGCGCAACGTTCGTCACCACCGCGACCCGCCCATGGGCGATGTTCGTCGCATCCCAACGGCCGAGCAGGCCGACCTCGACGACCATGACGTCGACAGCGACGTCGGCGAACCATCGGAACGCGGCGGCCGTCAGGATCTCGAAGTACGACGGCCGCACTCCCGGCGAGACCCTCGGCGTCGGCGATGCCGCGGATGGCGTCGGCGAGCGCGTCGTCGTCGATCGGTTCGCCGTTCAGCGCGATGCGCTCGTTGATGCGCTGAAGGTGAGGACTCGTGTAGGTGCCGACCGTGAGGCCGTGCGCCTCGATCAGGCGAGTGGCGATCTGGGCCGTCGAACCCTTGCCGTTCGTGCCCGTGATGTGGATGATCGGCGCGACCTGCTGGGGGTCGCCGAGCACGTAGGCAAGGCGTTCCATGCGTTCGAGAGTGGGGTGGGACCGCCGGTCGGCAACGACCGCCTCGAGGTTCTCGTGCTCGTCGAGGTACTGGAGAGCTGCCGCGAGATCCATCGCCATCGGCCCCGCGGGGGCCTTAGGAGGCGGCGCGGCGGGGGCGCTGCTGGCGCGGCGTCTCGGAGCGCGGGACGAGTGTGGGGTTGACCTTCTCGAGCACGGTCGAGCGATCGATCACGACCTTCTCGACATCACTGCGGCTCGGCAGGTCGTACATCACGTTGAGGAGGACCTCTTCGAGGATCGCCCTCAAGCCGCGGGCGCCGGTGCCTCGGAGATGGGCCTGCTCGGCGACCGCGACCAACGCCTCGTCGCTGAACTCGAGCTCCACCTCTTCGAACTCGAAGAACTTGCGGTACTGCTTCACCAACGCGTTCTTCGGCTCGACGAGGATGCGCACGAGTGCTTCCTGATCGAGGTTCGCCACCGCGCCGATGACGGGCAGGCGACCGATGAACTCGGGGATGAGCCCGAACTTGAGGAGATCTTCGGGCAGCACCTCGTTCAGCACCGCCATCGAATCGCGGTCGGCGGCCATGCGGATGTCGGCGTTGAACCCGACGCCCTTCTTGCCGATGCGGCTCTCGATGATCTTCTCGATGCCGGCGAACGCACCGCCGCAGATGAAGAGGATGTTCGTGGTGTCGATCTGGATGAACTCTTGATGCGGGTGCTTGCGCCCGCCTTGCGGCGGGACGGAGGCGGTCGTGCCCTCGAGGATCTTGAGCAGGGCCTGCTGCACACCTTCGCCCGAGACGTCACGAGTGATCGACGGGTTCTCGCTCTTGCGTGCGATCTTGTCGATCTCGTCGATGTAGATGATGCCGGTCTCGGCCTTCTTCACGTCGTAGTCGGCCGCTTGGATCAGCTTGAGGAGGATGTTCTCGACGTCTTCGCCGACGTAGCCGGCCTCGGTGAGCGCCGTGGCGTCCGCGATCGCGAACGGGACGTTGAGCATGCGCGCCAAGGTCTGGGCGAGGAACGTCTTGCCGCATCCGGTCGGGCCGATCATCAAGATGTTCGACTTCGCGAGCTCGACATCGTTGTCGTGCGCGGCGCCGAACTGCACCCGCTTGTAGTGGTTGTAGACCGCGACCGACAGGATCTTCTTCGCCGACTCCTGACCGATCACGTAGTCGTTCAGGAACTCGTAGATCTCACGGGGCTTGGGCAGGTCGTCGAACTTCAGCTCGGAGGTCTCGGAGAGCTCCTCCTCGATGATCTCGTTGCAGAGCTCGATGCACTCGTCGCAGATGTAGACGCCGGGGCCGGCGATCAGCTTCTTGACCTGCTTCTGCGACTTGCCGCAGAAGGAGCACTTGAGCAGCTCGCCCCCGTCACCGAACTTGGCCACCGGACCTCATCCCCTCGTCGCGCCCCTGGACTCGTCTAACCCTTGACGGCCGCGATCGGGCCGTCAGTCGTCAACGAACGTGCACTGATGACTTCGTCGATGATGCCGTATTCGCGTGCCTCATCCGCGGACATCACGAAATCTCGGTCTGTGTCGCCGTGGATGCGCTCCTCGGACTGGCCCGTGTGGCGGGCGATGACCTCCTCGAGGAGGTCACGCATGCGCAAGATCTCCTTGGCGGCCAGCTCGAGGTCGGTGGCCTGGCCGGCGGCACCGCCGTAGGGCTGATGGAGCAGCACCCGGGCGTGGGGAAGGGCAAGACGCTTGCCCTTGGTGCCCGCCGCGAGGAGCACCGCCGCCGCGCTCGCCGCCTGCCCGAAGCAGATCGTCGCGATGTCGGGCTTCACGAACTGCATCGTGTCGTAGATCGCGAAGAGGGCGGTGATGTCTCCGCCCGGCGAGTTGATGTAGATGTTGATGTCCTTGTCCGGGTTCTCGGACTCGAGGTGCAACATCTGCGCGCAAACGAGGTTGGCGATCGTGTCGTCGATCGGCGTGCCGAGGAAGATGATGTTCTCCTTCAGCAGACGCGAGTACAGGTCGTAGGCCCGCTCCCCTCGATTGGTCTGCTCGACAACTGTCGGCACGAGGTAGTTGCGGATCGGCTCGATCACTCGTCTTCCTTCGTCTCTTGTGCGATGTCGGCCGACTCGTCGTCCGCGCCACCGCTGTCGATGATCTCGGGAGGCTCGGGAACGAGATCACCGCGATCGATGGGATTTCCTTCTGGATCGACGACCTCTACGTGGTCGACAACCCATTCGAGAGCCTTGCGCTTGCGCAGGTCCGAGCGTATCTCCGGGATCTGCGCATTGCGCTCGATGACCTTGCGCACCTGCGCCGGTTTCTGGCCGGTGCGCTCGGCGAGCCGGCCGATCTCCTCGTCGACCTCGGCGTCGTCGACCTCGATCGCCTCGGCGTCGGCAACAGCGCGCAACGCAAGATCGACCTTCACGGCTTCGCGACCGCTCGCGCGTAGCTCCTCGACGAACTCAGGCTGACTCCGTCCGGTCGCGGCCATGTACTGCTCGATGGTCATGCCTTGCGCTTGGAGACGCATCGCGAGGTCTTGGAGGCGGTTGCGCATCTCGTCGTCGATGAGCGCCTCGGGGAGCTCCTCGTCGACGAGCTGGCTGAGCGCGTTGGCGGCACCCTCGCGGAGCGCCATCTGCGACTGCATGAGCCGCACGATGGTCATTCGCCGCGTCAGGTCCTTGCGGAGGTCGTCGACCGTGGAGAACTCGGACGCTTCGTTCACCCACTCGTCGTCGACATCGGGCAGGACGCGCTCTTGCACACCCTTCACGAGGACCCGGAAGTCGATGGGCTCCTCATCAGGGTCGGGGTGCGGTGCACTGAACTGGACGATGTCGCCCGGCTTCGCACCTCTCAGCTGGTCGTCGAGCTCGGCGACGATGCTCGCGCTGCCGACTTCATACGAGTAGTCCGTCGCGTCGAGGCCGGACAGCGTCTCGCCGTCGCGTGAGCCAACGATGTCGATGGTGACGTTGTCGCCCGTGCTCGCGGGACGTTCGACGTCGACGAGCTCTGCGAACTGGCTGCGCATGCGCTCGATCTGCGAGTCGATCTCTTCGTCCGTCGGTCTCGGACGGGGGATCTCGACCCGCAGGCCGCCGTATCCGGCGACGCTGACCCGCGGGCGTACCTCGACCACGGCGTCGAACACGACCGGACCCTCCTCGCGGCCGCTCGTGATGTCGATCTCGGGCGGGGCGATGACGTCGACCTCGTGCTCGCGAACGGCGAGCGTGTAGTACTCGGGGAGCGCCTCTCGGAGTGCCTCGTCGCGGGCGACCGACGTGCCCACCCGGGCTTCGAGCAGCCGCCGGGGCGCCTTGCCAGGCCGGAACCCGGGGATGCGCACCTCTCGCGCGATCCGCCGGAACGCCGCATCCATCGCCTTGTCGAACTCGGTCTCATCGACCTCGACGGAAACCTTGACCTTGTTCCCCTCGAGGGACTCCACCGCGCTCTTCACAGGTTGGGGAGCATACCGGCGGCCTG
This sequence comes from uncultured Acidimicrobiales bacterium, assembly GCA_963747215.1. GTDB lineage: Bacteria > Actinomycetota > Acidimicrobiia > Acidimicrobiales > DATKAS01 > DATKAS01. The sequence continues at coordinate 109,492 of CAVVET010000013.1, read as the reverse complement.
CGACACGCCTGCCCGAGCATTGCGCTCGACGGCCGGGCTGCTCAGGGCCACTGGCCGACCTTCGGTGGGCCGAACGGCCTACGCGCGGCGAGCATCGAGATTGGCCCGAACGACCCATAGCGCCTCCGGAGCCCCATCAGTACCGTCGACATCACGTGAGCGGGAACCGGGCGATGCTCCGGAATGGCCCTCGCGGGCGGTACGCGAGGGCCGGGGGCTGGAGGCGGATCCAGCCCACTCAGCGGCTCACCGACTGGGCCGGGGCCTCGTGCCCCGGCCCTCTCGCGTGGGCGCCTCGCACCCGCGGCGCGGCAGACTCTGCGGACCGGGAAGTGGCGCAGTTGGTAGCGCACCTGCTTTGGGAGCAGGAGGTCGGGGGTTCAAGTCCCCCCTTCCCGACCAATCCGATCAGGCGGACCGGATGCGTTCCACCCACGGCTGCTTCACGGATTCCTCCGGGATCGTCTCGGGGCCGGTGAACGCTCCGATGAGGAACGGGAAGAGCTCCGGATCGAGCTCCCCCATCTTCCCGAGGAAGTACGCGTGGCGAGCCGGACGGTTGTCTGCGTCCTCGGCCTGCACCGCGGCCATGACGTCGGCGATCAGTCGCAGGCGCTCCATGCGCTGCATTCGCTCGGCTCCGTAGGGCGCGAACGCGTCCGCGGTCCGTGCACCGCCGAGCACGAGGTCGCGGGCGGTCCGCGCGTCCCGCATCGCGATCGAGAGTCCCTGCCCGATGATCGGGTCGTTGTGTCCGGCGGCGTCGCCGATGAGCAGCACGCCATCGGCGAACGGCTCCGCGGTCCACGTGTCGTCGCCGGGATACGTCGAGCACGGACCGGCCGGCGTGCCCGCGGCGACCTCCTTTCCCCACGGGAAGCACGACTCCTTCCACGGCTCGAGAAATCGCCGGGTGCCCTCGGGCCCCGCGAACGCCTTCTGGGCCGAGTTGCCGACGCAGAGGTACGCGCGGGCACGACCGTTGCCCTGGTGGAAGAGCAGCGTGAAGCGGTCCGAGTCGGAGGTGATCGCGTCGAACTCGTCGGGCACACCGTCGAGACCGTCGAGGAGCAACCCGGCGATGTGGGTCGTGGCCTCCTGATGCTCGAGTGTGATGCCGACCTGCTTGCGCACCGTGGAGTTGCGACCGTCCGCGCCGACGACGAGCGAGGTCTGCAACGTCTGCCCTTGTCCGTCCACCTCGTACGCGACGGTCGAGCCCGCGCCGTCACGCGTGAGCTCGACGTGTGCGACGCCGCGGAGCACGGTCGCGCCGGCGGCCGCGGCGGCATCGAGAAGCGCCTGACAGGCGTCGGGATGGCGCAGGTTGAGCGTCCCTGGGATGCCCGGGACCATCATGTCCATCGGGAGCGGAAGCAGCTCACCGAAGCCGTCGGCGTACTGGTTCCACTGCTTCGCGACGTGCGCGCCCGCAGCGAGCAGCACCTCCTCGGCGCCCAGCTCGCGTGCCTCCGCCACGCCCCAGGCCTGCATGCTCTCGCCCCGCACGCGGTCCGGGAACTCGGTTGTGGCTTCGAGGACAGTGACGCCGAGGCCCGCTCGGGCCAAGGCCGAAGCAAGCGAGGCACCGGCGATCCCGCCGCCGACGATCGCGACATCGGTGTTTGCAGCCATGCCGGAGTTCATCGCCCGTAGGGCGGCCTGTCAACGCCGCTCCTCGCGACCACCTCGTAGGCTGTGCCACCGGGGGTGAGACGACATGAAGGTCGAACCGCTGGAGGCAACGTTCGGAGCGACGGTGACGGGCCTGTCACTGTCGTCGCTCGACGACGCGGCATGGGACGAGTTGTACGCGACCTGGCTCGAGTACGCGCTCCTCATCTTCCCCGCTCAGTTCATCACCGTGGACGACCAGAACGCGTTTGCGAGCCGCTTCGGCGACCTCGAGTTCAAGGCCGCACCGATCACGAACATCGGACGCAGCGGCCGCGTGCACTTCGAACCCGACGACGACGTCGTGAAGTCGGTGCGGGGGAACGAGGGCTGGCACCACGACAGCACGTACATGCCGCTCCAAGCGAAAGGGGCGGTCTTCTCGGCCGAGATCGTGCCCGAAGGCCGCGCTCCCACCGGTTGGGCGGACATGCGCGCTGCCTACGACGCGCTCGACGAAGCGACACGCGCCCGAGTCGAGTCGCTCTCGGCATATCACTCGCTCTTCTACAGCCAGGCACGAGCCGGCTACATGCCTTCGAAGACGAACGAGCAGGGCGGGTACGACCAGTACGGCTACCACGACTTGGAGCCGTCGCTGCGTCCGATGGTGAAGGTGCATCCCGAGACGGGCCGACCGAACCTCTGCATCGGCCGGCACGCGTACGGCATCGTCGGCATGGATCCCGACGACTCCGAGCGCTTCCTCGACGAGCTCAACGAGTGGGCGTGCCAACCACCTCGGGTCTACTTCCATCAGTGGGAGGTGGGTGACGCAGTCGTGTGGGACAACCGTCGGCTGATGCATCGGGCGACGCCGTTCGACATGCGCCAGCCCCGCCGGATGTGGCACACCCGCATCGCCGGCGACCGAGCCTCCGAGCTGGCCCTCAACCACCGCTGAGCACCATCGAGCCGCGGGCAGTCATCCTCGTCGAGGGGCTCAGCGACCAACGGGCGGTCGAGGCGCTCGCGGTGCGTCGTGGTCGTGACCTCGCCGCCGAGGGCATCACCGTCGTCGCGATGGATGGCGCCACGAACATCGCGAAGTTCCTCGAACGATATGGGCCACGTGGAGCCGACCTCAGGCTCGCCGGTCTGTATGACGTCGGGGAGGAGGGCGTCTTTCGTCGTGCGCTCGAGCGCGGCGGGTTCGGCGTCGACCTGGAGCGCGACGACCTCCAGGCACTGGGCTTCCACGTTTGCATCGCCGACCTCGAAGACGAGCTCATCCGTGCGCTCGGCGTCGAGTCGATCGAGGAGCTCATCGCGATGCAAGGCGAGCTCGATTCCTTCCGCACGATGCAGAAGCAGCCGGCGCAACGCGATCGGAGTGTGGAAGCACAGCTGCGGCGCTTCATGGGCACGACGAGCGGCCGCAAGGTCTTCTACGCGCCGGTGATGGTCGACGCGCTCGATCTCACCAATGTGCCGTTACCGCTCGACCGAGTTCTGGCTCACGTCTGAACGTTCGTAGCGGCGATTCGAGTGAACCCGAAGAGCTTGCCTCGATCGACGCTGAGCATCTCACCCGTCCGACGAGCAGCTTCCTTCCGCCAACCCTCGAGGTACGGCTCGCTGAGGCCGTCGAAGCGCAGCCAGTCCTTCCAGCCGTCTTCGATCGCATCCGCGACATCGACCCGCACCTTCCCGGTCTTCGCCCAATGCGTGCGCCACCACGCCGGCGAGTGGAAGCAGCAGAAATCCCACTCCCACCACGGGGCGATCTCGGCGGGCACGTCGGCCCCGATCTCCTCGAGCATCGCCGGCACCACGATGCCGATCACGCCGCCCGGCCGGAGGAACTGAGTGACGTAGCCCAGGTAGAGGTCGGCAGTGCCGAAGTACTGGTAGGAGTCGACGCTCACGATCGCGTCGAAGAAGCCGTTCGCGAACGGAAGGGCGTGCGCTTCGGCGTGCACGGGTACGACGAGGTCTTCGACACCGGCGTCGCGGATGCGTGTGAGGTTCGACGTCGCGTCGATCCAGAGGTCGGTCGCCCACACCTGCGCACCGAACTCCTTGGCGAGGAAGATCGACGTCATCGCGGTGCCGCAGCCAAGGTCGAGCACCCGCATGCCCGGCTCGATCCTCACGACCTCCGTGAGCGCCTCCATCAACCAGAGTGCATTGGGTCCCATCTGGTTCGCGAACACCCACTCCGCGTCATAAGCGTTCGACCGCGTGTAGCGAGGATGGTGGAGCGGGTTGTCATCGGGGGTCGCCATGCACGCGCACGGTACCGGTGACCCGTCGGGCGTGACGGCGAGTTGTCACGCCTCAGTCGGAGACCCCTCGCTGGGAGACCAGGGTTGCAGCCACTCGGTCGCGGGCCAGTGCTCGACCGCTGCCATCAGCGGGAAGGCCGTCGCGCCGTCGACTGCCTCGCGCACGATGTCCGCGTGTCCCGCGTGGCGCGCGGTCTCGGTGATGAGATGCAGCAGCACCCAGCGCACCGACCACGCATCCACGTCGTCGGGAAACCACGGCACTCCTGGCGGCACGGGTACCGGCTGGCTGAGGTCGACGATCGTCTCGATGACGGCCGCCGTCTCGCGGGCGACCGCGTCGTACTGGTCGATCACGCGGGCCAACGTCTCGCCGGGCGCCAAGCGAAAGTTGTCCTCGTATTCGGTGTCAGCAGCATCGACGTCCGCCTGACGCTGCAGCACGAGGTCGATCCAGTACCGCTCGACTTGCGCGACGTGCTTGATGAGGCCACCGACGGTGAGCGAGCTGGGCGGCGACGACTGGCGGGCTTGCTCGTCGCTGAGCCCGTGGGCAGCCAGCTTGAGCACATACCGCTGCTGGGTGAGGTAGGCGAGGAGGAGGTCGCGCTCGTCAGTGAGGGGGGCTACTTGTCCCGGCATCCGTCAATGATGCGCCTCAGACAGGACAGACGCTGACCGGATTGCCGAGAGACCTCACTGCTCGCGGCGCAGGAGCACGAGGGATCCGAGACCCGCGGCGATGAGCGACGCCGCGAGGATCCCGATCTTGGCTTCGTTCTGCAGGCCGATCTCTTCTTCGAACGCGAGGCCGGCGACGAAGATCGACACGGTGAACCCGATGCCGGCCAGCACCGCCACGCCGAACACCCCGTGCCACGACGTCCCCTCCGGGAGCGTGCCGATCCGCATCCGGACCGCGATCCACGAGAACGCAGCCACGCCGATCGTCTTGCCGACGACGAGTCCGAGCACCACGCCGAGCGTGATCCGCGAGGACAACGCGTCGGACAGCGCTTCCGACGACAAGCGGGATGCCGGCGTTCGCCGAGCGCGAACAGCGGCACGATCACGAAGCTCGTCCATGGGTGCAAGAGATGCTCGAGCCATTCCACGACCGACACCGATTCGCGAGCGATCGTCGCAGTCTCGGCGGCGGCCTGCACCGTGGAGAGGTCGAGCAACGCCTCCTCGTCGATGAGCTGCCGTCGGCGCGCCGGCGTCGTCGGGGCCATCAGCCCGAGGATGACGCCGGCGATCGTCGCGTGGACACCGGCCTCGTGGAGCGCGAGCCACAGGCAGGATCCGACGACGACGAGCAGGGGCACGGACCGGACCCCGAGCATCCGGAGGACAAGCGAGGCCGACGACGATGGCACCGGCGGCGGCGAGCGGCTGCAGGTCGATGTGGTCGGAGTAGAAGATCGCGATCACCGCGATCGCTCCTACGTCGTCGACGATCGCCAACGCCAGCAGGAACAGCTTCAGTGAGGGGTTGACGCGCGAGCCGAGCAGGCTCACCACGCCGATCGCCATCGCGATGTCGGTCGCCATCGGGATGCCCCACCCTCCGATGCCGTCGCCTCCCGCGTTCATCGCGATGTAGATCAGCGCGGGCACGAGCATCCCGCCGACCGCGGCGATCGCCGGGAGCGAGGCCTTCCGCGGATCCCGAAGCTCTCCCTCGACGAGCTCGCGCTTGATCTCGAGCCCGACGACGAAGAAGAAGATCGCCATCAGCGCCTCGTTCACCCATTCCTGGAGGTCGAGATCGATGGAGTGGCTGCCGAGCGTGATCGACAGATGGGTGTGCCAGAGGTCGAAGTAGGACTCCTTCCAGGGCGAGTTCGCCCACACGAGCGCGATGACGGTCGCGGCGACGAGCACCACACCGCCGGCGGCTTCCGTGTGAAAGAAGTCGCGCAGGGGCCGGACGACGACCTGTTCGGGGGACTGCTCGCGTGCGATCCGGGGATCGTAAGGGTCAGCCGCGGAGCTTGTAGCGCTGGATCTTGCCGGTCGCGGTCTTGGGCAGGGAGTCGACGAGCATGACCTTGGTCGGGCGCTTGTAGCCGGCGAGCCGGCCACGGCAGTGCTCGATCACGTCGTCCCCGGTCAACGATGCGCCGTCCTTCGCCACGACGAATGCGACGGGCCGCGTGATGCCGCGATCGTCGACCATGCCGACGATCGCGACCTCGAGCACCGCGGGATGCTCGATGATCGTCGCCTCGACCTCGGCTGGCGCCACCCACTCCCCGCCGACTCGGAGCATGTCGTCAGAACGTCCGAGATAGGTGAAGTAGCCGTCGTTGTCGCGGACATAGGTGTCGCCGGTACGCACCCAGCCACTCCCGAGCCCGAACGTCGCCTCCGTGGCGTCAGCGTTCCCGTAGTAGCCGGTCGCTGCGGACTCACCCCGCACCCAAAGGTGCCCGGGCACGTCATCGTCGCGGTCGGTGCCCTCGTCGTCGACCACACGCACGTCGTATCCGACCACAGGCTGACCCGTCGTTCCTGGCCGCACCGCGCGCGCTCGGTTCGACAAGAAGATGTGCGTCATCTCCGTCGAGCCGATGCCGTCGAGGATCTCGACGCCGAAGCGGTCGTGGAACCGATGCCAAGTCTCCGCGGGCAACGACTCCGCGGCCGAGACCGCGAGCCGCACCGATGCGAACGTGTCGTCCGGGATCTCCGACGCGTTGAGTGCTGCGTAGAACGTCGGGATCGCAAAGAAGAGCGACGGCTGCTCGGTCTGCACGATCTCGGCGACGCGCTTCGGGGTCGGTGGCCGCGGCGCCTCGAGGATCGTGAGTGCTCCGACGGACATCGGGAAGCTCAGGGAGTTGCCGAGCCCGTACGCGTGGAACATGGGCCCGACCGAGAAGAAGACATCTCCGCTCTGGATGTCGAGGATCTCGCGCGCGTAGGTATCGGCGGTGACTTTCAGGTCGTAGTGCCGATGCATGGCCAGCTTGGGCCGGCCCGTGCTGCCCGACGTGCACAACCAGAAGCCCGGCGAGTCCTCAGTCGTCGCCGCGATCCCGATTGACGCATCCGCGGACGCGAGCCCGACCCACTCGTCGGAGCGAGTGACGATTGCCTTCGCGCCCGGGGCCGCAGCAGCGAGCTCCTCGATGCCCGCCGCGCGTTCCGCTGACGCCAGCACGAGCCCGGCCTCGGCGCCATCGACGATCGCGCCGATGTCCCGCCACGGGAGCAGCGGGTTCACGAGGACTGCGACCGCTCCGATCCGGAGGCAGGCCAGGAACGCCGCGACGAGTTCGGGCGAGTCGAGCAGAGCGAGCACGACGCGGTCACCAGGCGCGATCCCCGCGCCTGCAACCCGGCGGCGGCCGACATGACGAGTGCCCGCACCTCTTCGTAGGTGATCGTCGTGCCGTCGGCCCGGAAGGCGGGTCGAGCCCCGCCGCCCTCCTCGAGGTGTCGGTCGAGCAACCACGCGCAGGCATTCCAGGTCATGCGAGCGCCATGCAACCAGATCTGCGTCGTTCCGGCACGGGTCGCCGACCTGTGGCAAGAATGTGACGCCACATCAGCTCGCGCACGCGCGCCTCTCCCCGACGAGGGATCACGACATGGTTCTTGCCGACGTCCACCTCTCCGACATCATCTGGTCGATGCTCTGGCTGTTCTTCCTGTTCATCTGGATCATGATCCTGGTGCAGGTGCTGATCGACCTGTTCCGCGACCACACGATGGGCGGCGTGGCCAAGGCGTTGTGGGTCGTCGCGCTCATCTTCCTGCCGTTCATCACGGTGTTCGTGTACATCATCGCCCGCGGCAGCGGCATGGCCGAACGGTCGATGAAGCAGGCCCAGGCCCAGCAGAAGCAGTTCGACTCGTACGTGCAGAGCGTCGCGGGTTCGAGTTCGAGCGGGGCCGCGGAGCAGATCGAGAAGGCGAAGTCGCTGCTCGATGCCGGCGCGATCAGCCAGGCTGAGTTCGACCAGCTGAAGGCGAAGGCGCTCGCCTAGTGGAGCCGGGCGAGTTTCAGGGCGTCGCCGGGCGGACCCTCGAAGACTCGACGCCTTGGTGGCCGCCGCTCCCGGCGGCCCCCGAGGGAGCGCCGAACGTCGTCGTCGTGCTGCTCGACGATGTCGGCTACTCGCAGTTCGGTTGCTACGGCTCCCCCATGGCAACACCGACGTTCGATCGCCTCGCGGCGAACGGGCTGCGGTACTCGAACTTCCACACGACCGCGCTCTGCTCGCCGACGCGGGCGTGCCTGCTCACAGGGCGCAACCATCACCGCAATGGCATGGGGCGCATCGTCGAGTTCGCCTCGGGCTTCCCCGGCTACGACGCGACGATGCCGAAGGCCAATGGCATGGCTGTCGGAGATCCTCGTCCGCAACGGATACGCGACGTTCGCGATCGGCAAGTGGCACCTCGCGCCCGCGGGCACGATGGTGCACGGCGGGCCTCGTGACCGCTGGCCGCTCGGGCGTGGGTTCGAGCGCTTCTACGGCTTCCTCGGCGGCGAGACCGACCAGTTCCATCCCGACCTCGTGCACGACAACCACCAGATCGATCCGCCGCGCACGCCGGAGGAGGGCTACCACCTCACCGAGGACATGGCCGACATCGCCCGGCTGTACCTCACCGACCTGCGAGCCGCCTCGCCGACGAAGCCGTTCTTCTTGTGGTTCGCACCGGGCGCATGCCACGCGCCGCACCAGGCACCGGCGGCGTACATCGACAAGTACAAGGGCGCGTTCGACCAAGGCTGGGACGCGTACCGCGACGAGGTCTTCGCGAAGCAGGTCGCCTCGGGATTGCTCCCGCCCGGTGCAGAGCTGAGCGAGCGCCCGCACTGGATCCCCGCGTGGGACTCGTGCTCGGACGACGAACGCCGCCTGTACGCACGGATGATGGAGGTCTACGCCGGCTTCCTCGAGCACACCGACGCCCAAGTCGGACGGGTCCTCGACTTCATCGCCGAGCTCGGCGAGACCGACAACACGATCGTCGTCATCATGAGCGACAACGGGGCGAGCGCCGAGGGCGGCCCGCGGGGATCGTTCAACGAGAACTACTTCTTCAACGGCGTCCCCGAGAGCCTCGAAGAGAACCTCAAGCGCATCGACGACCTCGGCACGCCGCGGGCCCACAACCACTACGCGTGGGGCTGGGCCTGGGCGGGCAACACGCCGCTGAAGCGCTGGAAGCGCGAGACGCACGAAGGCGGGGTCGCCGACCCGCTCATCGTGCACTGGCCGCGCGGCATCACCCGCACCGGCGAGACGCGCCATCAGTACGTGCACGCGATCGATCTGCTCCCCACGTTGCTCGACGTGATCGGCATCGATCCGCCCGAGTCGATCGCGGGTGTCGCGCAGCAGCCGTTCGACGGCGTGAGCTTCGCCCACACGTTCGCCGATGGCGCCGTGGCGAGCCGCCACACGACGCAGTACTACGAGATGATGGGTTGCCGTGCCATCTACCACGAGGGGTGGAAGGCGGTCTGCTTCCACCCGCTGATGATGATGCCTTACGACGGCTCCGACCCGAGAAGGCCGTTCGACGAGGACGAGTGGGAGCTGTACCACGTCGCCGAGGACTTCGCGGAGACGACGGATCTCGCGCAGAAGGAGCCCGATCGCCTCGCCGACCTGATCGAGCTCTGGTGGCAAGAGGCGGAGCGGAACCTCGCGCTTCCGCTCACGAACATGCCGGGACGCCACGGCGACTACCGCTACCGCCGCGATCACTACGAGTACTACGCGGGCATCAGCTCGCTCCCCGACACCGTCGCGCCGAACCTGCGCAACCGCTCGTGGCAGGTGACCGCCGAGATCGACAACTCGGCCGGCGACGCGGCAGGCGTGATCGCGAACCACGGCAGCGCCGCAGGCGGCTACACGCTCTACGTGAAGGACGGCCGGCTCTGCTACTGCTACAACTTCCTCGGCGCGACGCTCACGACCGTGCGGGCGGAAGTCGAGCTCCCTCGGCTCGCGTACGACAGTGCAGTGCACGTTCAGGTCGACCGAGCCGTTCCAGGGCGAGGTCGCGCTGTTCTACGGCGAGCTGCCCGTGGGGAGCGGCGCCATCCCGCGCACGGTCCCGGTCTCGTTCGGCATCTCAGGTTTCGAAGTGGGCTATCAGCGCGGACCCTCCACGACGCCGGACTACGAGGCGCCGTACCCCTTCACCCCGGGCGCGCTCGGCAAGGTCGTGTTCGACGTCGAGGGACGCACCCCCCAGGACGCGGCCGCCCAAGCCCGCGTCGGCATGGCCATCCAGTAGCCCGGCCCCGGCGCTTCTCGGGTAAGTAACGCGTCATCAGTGACGCGTCACTTGCGCTGAGATGCCGGAGCCGGGGTCCTACGGGCGGGCGAAGGGCTGGGGTTCCGCCTCGGGTCCCTTGGCGGGCTGGGCGACGGGGTTCATCCGAAATGCCGGATCGTGCTGGAGGATCTCGCGTCGGGCGATCGTCATCTTGTGCACCTCGTCGGGGCCGTCGGCGATGCGCAGCGTGCGCATGCTGGCGTACATCGACGCGAGTGGCGTGAACTGCGTGACGCCCATCGCGCCGTGCACCTGGATCGCGCGGTCGATGATCTTCAGTGCCATGTTCGGCACGGCGACCTTGATGCCCGAGATCTCGGTGGCCGCCGCCTTGTTGCCGACGGTGTCCATGAGGTGAGCGGTGTGCAGGACGTACTGGCGGCACATGTCGATCTCGATGCGTGCCTCGGCGATCCAGTCCTGGATGAGGCCCTTCTGCGCGACGAGCGTGCCGAACGTGCTGCGGTCGAGAGCACGATCGATCATGATCCCGAGCGCGCGCTCGGCCACACCGATCGAGCGCATGCAGTGATGGATGCGGCCCGGGACCGAGCCGAGCCTGCGACATCGCGAAGCCGCCACCCTCCTCGCCGAGCAGGTTGTCGACCGGCACGCGGACGTCCTCGAAGACCACCTCGGGATGGCCTCCCGCGTGGTCGTAGCCGAACACGTGCGGCGTGCGACCGAACCGAACGCCGGGCGTGTCCTTGGGCACGACGATCATCGACTGCTGCAAGTGCCGGGCCGCGTTCGGGTCGGTCTTGCCCATGACGATCAGCACCTTGCAACGCGGCCGCATCGCACCGGACGAGAACCACTTCGTGCCGTTCAACACGTAGTCGTTGCCCTGCTTGTCGATGCGCAGGCTGATGTTCGTCGCGTCCGACGATGCCGACGCGGGCTCGGTCATGCAGAACGCAGAACGGATCTCGCCTTCGAGCAGCGGTGCGAGCCAGTCGCGCTTCACGGTCTCGGAGCCGTACAGCGTTGAGGATCTCCATGTTGCCGGTGTCCGGCGCGGAGCAGTTCAGAGCCTCCGATGCGAAGCCCACCTTCCCGAGCTGCTCGGAGATCGGCGAGTAGTCGAGATTCGAGAGCTTCGTGCCCGGCGCGTCAGGCGACAGGTGGGGCAGGAACATGTTCCAGAGGCCCCGCTCTCGGGCGGCGGCCTTGAGCTTCTCGAGGAGCGGCGGATCACCGTCGTGGCCGAGCGCCTCGAGCTGCTCGTGGTACTCGGCTTCGTTCGGGTAGATGTGGTCGTCCATGAAGCTGACGACGTCCTGAAGGAGCGCTTGGCCCTGCTGGGTGAACTCGTAAGGCATGGCCTCCGGTCTATCCCACGACCGCCGCGGGTGCGAACTGGGCCTTCGCTACCCTGGCAAGCCTCGCGGGTGTAGCTCAATGGTCAGAGTTCCAGCCTTCCAAGCTGGCTATGCGGGTTCGATTCCCGTCACCCGCTCCCAGGTCAGACGCCATCCTCGAACGGCGCGGCGGCCGAGCCGAGGTCGAGGGTTGCGGCCTATCCCTCAGCACCCACCCCGCAGCTTTGGCAGAAGGCCGGACAAGCAGCTGAGACGCCCGGGTGATAAACAATCCGGCCAAGAGGGGGGCCCGGCGATGCGGGAATCGACGGACCTTCTTACAGAAAGGCCTCGCCGACGGCGTAAGTGGCGGGGCCTTTCGCTATTTGGGGATCGCGCTGCGAGCGGGTCGTCGGGGTCATCTACCTGTTAAACACGCGGTCACGTCCGACTGCGTCCTCCCCGTCACCGGAAGCGACCCCCTGGTCGTCGTGCTGCTTGCGCTCTTCCTGCTGGGGACGGGAGTCGCGCTCGTGCTCGGTGTTCGCCGCGGTGGGATGCGCGGCGGTGCGGCAGTCGTGGTCGCGTTCGCCCTCGCAACGGCCGCGCTCGTTGTGGCCGACGCTCGACGAGCGGACGCGCAGGAGTGCCCACCATCGACGACGGTCTCGCCGACTGCAGCCCCGACCACGGTCGCGGCGACAACGACTGCCGCGGCGACCACGACGCCGACGTCCTCGACCACGACGACCGTGGCGGCGACCACCACGACTGTGGCGGGTGGTGGCGTTCCGACGAACCCGACGTTCCCGACGACGACTGCTGCGACCACCACGACCACCACGACGCCGGTCGACGCGCCGGACTTGAGGCCCGAGCTCACGTGCCAGTCGCCAATCATGCCAATCGAGTTGACCGACGAGTTCGTGTACACCATCAGGGTCAGGAACGTGGGTTCTGCCCCGACTGACGGCCAGCCGATGACCTTCGACGTGAGCCTGCCCGTCACGGAGCCGGTGAGCGGTGTCGTTGTCGAAGTCGACCCGGCGGGGGATGTCATCCTCCTCCCCGGCTGGAACTCGACGGTCACCCCCGGCAGCGTCGGCCCTCCGGACGAACCGACGACCGTGACCATCACCTCGGACTCGGGCATCGTCATTCCGCCGAACGGCACTGTCATCGTGTTTCTCCTGCTGGCGTGGCCGAGTGCCAATGGGGGCGACGTTCAGCGTGGACGTGGTGCTCCCGGACGGCATCGGCGGCGAGCCCAGTGCCGCCAACGGCAACAACATGGCGACCTGCGACGTCGTGGTTGCGCCCGCTGCCCAACCGCCCGTCTGAGAGACGCGTGTCAGATCCCGAAGCCAACAAGCGCGTCGTCGTCGAGTTCTTCGACCTGGCCTTCAATCAGAAGCGGATCGACGCGGCGATGGACCGCTGTGTAGGCCCGACCTACACGCAGCACAACCCCGACATCGCCGATGGGCGCGACGGCCTTGCCGCTTTCATCAGCGGGCTCATCGTGCAGTTCCCGCATTTCAACGTCACGGTGATGCGCACGATCGCCGAGGGTGACCTGGTCGCTGCGCACGTGTACGCCACCAGAGAACCCGGCGACCGCGGCGTGGTGTCGATGGACATGTTCCGCCTCGAGGACGGCCGCCTCGTCGAACACTGGGATGTGATTCAGGAGATTCCGGAGTCGGCCGCGAACAGCAACGGGATGCTCTGAGGCGGCGGCGAACGCCGCGCACAACGCATCACGGGGCTGCCGGACCGTTCGCGTCGACCGCGCGCCCTAACACGTCGAGCAGCAAGTCGAGCGCAGCCGCAGCGAACGCCACCATGTTCTGCTCCCGGTCGACGCGTCCCGTCGCGATCAGATTCGTCGCCTCCGCGGGACCAGCCACCGCGACCCAGCAGTGTCCCGCCGGATCTCCATACCGATTCGGCGGGCCGGCGGCACCGGCCTCGCCGATGCCCCAAGTCGCTCCGAGGCGGATCGCCGCGGAGCGTGCGAGGTAGGTCGCGAAGTCCTCGGTCGCGCCTCGCATGCCAGGCGGCGCTTCGACGGCACCGGTGATCCAGGCTCGGGCGGCCGCCCCCGTGTAGATCACGGCGCCTCCGAGGTAGTAGGCGGAGGCGCCGGGCACCGAGAGCAGGGCCGCGGAGATCAAGCCGCCCGCCGAGCCCTCGCCGACGGCGACCGTCTCGCCGCGCTCGCGCAGGATCGAGCCGATGCGCTGAGCCGGTCGCGTCAACTCGGGAACGAGCATTCCAGGTGATGTTTTACCGTCGGCTCGTGAATCATCCAGCGATCGGGGGAGTCAGGGTGCAGCACGCACACGACCCCGATGGCACTGCTTGGCGGCGAGCGGTGCGGGCGGCGGTCGTCGTGCCGGGGGTCTTCGCGGTCGGGATCGCTCTCGGCTCCGACGTCGTGGCGCTCTACGCCTTGTTCGGCGCGATGGCGCATCTCGTCTTCGGCGACTACGGAGGTCCGCCGGGGCACCGTGCTGCTGCCTACCTCACGACGACTCTGGGGGGACTCGTCCTGATCTGCGCGGGTACCGCGGTCTCGGGCAACTACGTCGGCGCCGCGATCGCCACCGTCGTGGTCGGGCTTCGCTCTCACGCTCGCGGGCGTCGTCGGGCCCGCGGTCGCGCAGCTCCGCACACCCCTTCTCCTCGCGTTCGTGCTCCCGGCCTCGACCTCGGCCCCTTTCGGTGACGTCGGCCCGCGTTTGGGCGGATGGCTTCTCGCCGGCGTCGTCAGCCTCGTCGCCGCCTTCGTCCTCTTGCCGCGACGGAATGACCTCGCCGTGGTCACGAGCGCCACGGCCGACGCGTGCGACGAGGTGGTGCGCGCGTTGGAACGCGGGGGCACCGCCGATGGCCTCGACACGCTGACGGACACTCGCGCCGCGGCGGCCGCGACGGCATTCGCGCCAACCGCGCGGCGACAAGCCCTCATCATGGTGATCGACGAGCTGCGAACGCTGGGCTCGCTGCTCCCCGACTCAGACGCCGGCCGAGCAGACGCGTCCGCACACATGACTTTGCGCACGAGCGTGCAGGTGGCCCTCGCCGGATGTGGCCGGGCGCTCCGAGGCGACGGACTGCCCGACGTTGACGCGCTTGATCGGGCGCGAGCCCAGCATCGTCTCGACCTCGAGCATTGGGCTCACGACGCGCTCGTGCGAGGCGAGCACGCAGAGTGGGTCCTCGCCGGCATGGATGGAGAACGCAACTTGCGACTGTTGTCGCACGTCGCGCTCGGCATCGCGACCGCGACGACCACGGTCTGCGGAGCGAGCGTCCCGGCCGGTTGGCGAGACCTCGCGCCGAGGGGTGCGTCTGCGGGCGGCGCACCCGTGGCTCGACGCACCTGGCAAGCCATCCGCACCCACCTCGACGTCAGCTCGGTGCGCTTTCGCGACGCGCTACGGGCAGGTACGGCCGTCGGCCTCGCGGTGTTCGTCGCGGGCATCGGCAACTTCTCGCACGGTTTCTGGGTCGCGCTCGGCGCGCTCGCCGTCTTGCGCACGAGTGTGCTCGCCGGCGAACGATCCGCGGTCGCAGCAGTCGGCGGAACGGCGGCTGGCTTCCTGGCCGCGATCCCGATCCTCTGGGTCATCGGGTCCTCGGACGCCGCCGCCTGGATCGTCCTCCCGCCCCTGGTCTTCGTCGCCGCCTACGCGAGTGGAGCCTTGCCATTCGCGGTGGGGCAAGCGGCGTTCACCGCGTTCGTCGTGCTGGCGGTGGACCTCATCGAGCCCCAGGGGTGGCGCACGGGGGAAATCCGGTTGGTGGACGTGATCGCGGGAGCGGCCGTGGCGCTCGTGGCCGGAGCGGTGTTCTGGCCGCGAGGGGCGCAAGCCCATCTGCGAGCGTCGCTCGCGGACCTCTACCGCGCGACATCGACCTTGCTGACCTCGGCGTTCGGCGTCGCGTTGGGCACCGCGTCGGCATCCGACGAGTCCGCCGCCGAGCGCTCGGAGCTCGCTGCGTTCGCACGGGCGCGGGCGAGCGTCTCCGATCTCGTTGCGGAGCACGGCCACGCGAGCGTCGAGGTCACTTCCTCGGTCGCGCTCGTCGCGACGGCCGCGCGTCTGCGCGCTGCGGGCGAGCGGATCGCAGCTAGTCGGGAGCTTCACCGGCGCGCCGCCTCCGATCCTCGTCTCGGACGTCGATGTCGTCGTCGGCCGCTTCGACCTCGTGGCCGAAGACGTGGCTGCGGGACGGAACGCCTCAGCGGCTCCGGGCATCGATGTGTCCGCGCGTCGCCGCGAGGCGACTGTCGAGCGACTCGCGTCCGACGGTGGGAGCGACGACGCTCAGCTGCGGGCCGATGCGTTCACGCTGGTGTGGGTCGGTCACTGGCTCGTCGATCTCGATCAGGCGGCCGACCGGCTGCGAGCGCCCGTCAACGCCCTCGCGCAGCGACGGAGGCGTACGGCAAGTCGACCATGCCTGTGATGTAGGTAGCGGTTGCGCCGCCGACCCAGATCGTGCCGTCGGCATCCTGAGTCACGTGCACGTCGCCCGCGCGCCCGATCGCACCCCCCTGGGTTGCGACATACGGAGCCGTCAGGCGACCACTGGCGAGCAACCACTGCGCGAGCGACGCGTTCAAGCTTCCCGTGACGGGATCCTCCCGAGTGGCGCCGTCGACCCCGAAGAACGCGCGCACCTCGATCGCGGCTGGCGGAGCCCGAGGGATGAAAGCCCACGACGCCGATCTTCTCGTCCATCGGACCGGGTCGGACGCGCAGGACCGCGTCGGCGTCACGGAGGAGGACGGCTACCCAGCCCGGCCCGTTGTCGACCCACTGGGCGTCGATCACATCGCTGCGATCGAGGTTGAGCCGCTGCATCACGATGGCGAGCGTCGGCTCGTCGACAGGACCCTCGCGCAGCAGTGGCGGCGCCGCGAACGCCAACCGCTCGCCTCGCTGCACAGGGACCAGGCCGACTCCGCATTCCTGCACGACTCTGCCGGACTGAGCCGGTTGGCCCCCGGCCTCGAGCCATGCGTGGCAGGTGCCGAGCGTCGGATGGCCGGCAAAGGGCAGCTCGCCACCCGGCGTGAAGATGCGCACCCGATAGTCGGCGTCGGCCGAGGTCGGGCTCAGGAGGAACGTCGTCTCGGAGAGGTTCGTCCAGTGGGCGAACGACTGCATCTCGGAGTCGCCGAGGTCGTCCGCGTCGTGCACCACGGCGAGGCCATTCCCCCAGCCGCGCGGCGAGCCGAAGACGTCAACTTGGCGGAAAGGATGACTGCTCACATATGCAGTCTGCGCGGCGGGGATCGCAGGATGCTGGGGTTTGTTGTCAGGTCATGTCGTCGCGAGCGTTCTTCGCTCGTGCCGCGCCGATCGCGGTCTTGACATCCTTCTGCTCTTCCGGAGGCGGAAGGACGGCGGGCATGCCGAGCGACTCGATCCAGAGCTCCCGGGTCCAGCCACTCGTGTGGTACAGGTGCTCGTCCTCTTCGTCCTCCACCTCTTCGTAGGCGTCCTTCAGCGCCTTCTTGGTGTCGCCGGTTGCCTTTTTCGCGGCGAGCCCGATGAGCTCCCAGTTGAGGTGATCCTTCGTCTCGGCGAAGACCACGCACTCGCCCGCGACGATCTGGGCGGCCGCAGGCGGCGCTGAGGACTTCGCCATCTCCATCGCCTTCACCAGCGACTCGCCGATGTGGCGAACGACCAACCGGCCGGGAGTCTCGACGGAAGGATCGAGGCCGATCTGCTCGAACACCGAGCGCACGATGCGCTCGTGGTTCTTCGTCTGGTCGAGGTACTCGCGCCATTCCTTCTTCAAGTCGTCGTTCTGGGCGCACTTCAGCGCGGTCGTGTACACCGCGACGCCGCCGATCTCGGTCTCGAGCGCCTCATACAACAGGTTGTGCAAGTTGTCGGTGTTCACGGATTGTCCTCCTGGGTCGCATCGGTAATGCGGCGAAGGACTACCCGCGACGCCAGCGAGCCATACTCCCCACATGGCAACGCAAGATGACGTTCGCCGCATCGCGATGGCCCTGCCCGAGGTGGGTGAGTCCGGTGACCGTTTCGCGTTCTCCGTGAGCGAGAAGGGCAAAGAGAAGGGCATCGCGTGGGTGTGGATGGAGCGACTCCATCCGAAGAAGGCCCGAGTCCCGAATCCCGAGGTGTTGGCGATCCGAGTGGCGGACCTGTCGGAGAAGGAGATGCTGCTCGCCTCCGACGATGGCTCGAAGTTCTTCACCGAGCCGCACTACAACGGCTACCCCGCGATCCTCGTGCGGCTCGAAGCGATCGACGTGGACGAGCTCGAGGAGCTCATCACCGATGCGTGGTGCTGTCAGGCGCCGAAGGCGCTCGTCGAGGAGTTCATGGCGAAGTGACGCGCCACGAGTAGCAGTCGTCGCCAAGATCGCGACGCTCGGCGAGCACGAGCGCCCGGCCCTCCATCGCACCCAGCCCCTCCCACAAGCCGTTCCACGCGTCGAACCCATCGGGAGGAAGCGCAATGTCGTCGAGGAGGCTGCACCGATCGATGCGGACCCTGTCGCCATCCACCTCGACGTGGTCGCCGTGCGCTCGCAGTAAGCGGGCGAAGCGTTGTGCAAACGACGAACCAGCGTCACCCAGCATCGCCATCACCGTGGCGTGGTACTGCATGCCGATCTGACGGGCGGCGATCGTGCCGACGGCACCGGCGTCCGCGGGGCCGAGCACCGCGCACAGCTCGGGGAGGACGCTCCGCACGTACGCGGTCGCGTAGTTGCGCTCGACCTTCACCAGCCGCATCGGATCCCACGCCGGCTTCGGCAGGTCGACCGGCGCGTTCGCGGGACGCTCGCCGGGGCGGAACCGCACCCGGTCTTCCGGGGCGAGCGGCGCGTCTTCCTCGATGTAGTAGCCCTCGAGTCCGGGCTGACCGTCGGTCGTCTGCATCGTGCAGACGAAGCCGAGCCGGTCGTTGCCGAGCGAGACGCCGTTGTGGCCGTGCCAGCCGCGCAGCATCGCTCGACTCACCTCGGTCGGGATGCCGCACACCGCGGTGCCGTCGAAGATCCACCGCGGCGGGACGTACCGCACCCACGACTTCGTGTCCGACTCCGGGATCCACACGACGTTCACGCCGCCGAGCGCGTTCGACAGCACGTGGTACTGCGCGCACGCGACAGCCGGCGGCAACGCCTCGAGACCGAGCTTGCGCAGTCCCGGACGGAACAGCTCGAGGTGCTGTCTCCGGAATGTGCGGAACACGACCTCGGCGGCCCGCTCGGTGCCTTGCCGCATCACGAGAGCCAACAGGAGGCCGGTGAGGAATCGGTGGTACAGCTCGCCGATGGCGGCCCACGCGTCGACGTCGTCGTCCACGGGCGTGACCCTACGCAGTCGCCCACGCTGATTCTCTTGGCGGAATCGGGGCTCTGGCACCCGCTGGCGCCAAGAAAACCGGCTGGGGTCCAGTCAGCGGCCTTTCCACACGGGCGGGCGCTTCTCGGCGAACGCGCGCAGGCCCTCCTGCAGGTCCTCGGAGCGCATGACGGGGCCGGCGAACTCCATCTGCTTCTGCCAGCCCTCGGCGTCGCTCCACTCGTAGGCGCGCTGCACGATCTGCTTGCTGGCGCGCACGGCGAGCGGCCCGGCGGCGAGCACTTCGTTGGCGAGCTCGATCGCGACGGTCAGAGCCTGACCGGGCTCGGCGAGCCGGTTGACGAGGCCGATCTCGGCCATGCGCGTCGCCGGCCACGGCTTGCCGGTGAGGGCGAGCTCCATCGCGAGGTGGTACGGGATGCGCTTGGGCAGGCGGAACAACCCCCCGCCGACGGCAACAAGTGAGCGAGCCGCTTCCGGCAAGCCCATGTTGGCGGTGCGCGACGCCACGATCAGATCGCACGAGAGCGCCAGCTCGAGCCCTCCCGCGAGCGCGTGCCCTTCGATCGCGGCGATCATCGGCTTGGTCGGGGGCATCGCCATGATGCCGAAGCCACCTCGCTTCTTCGACGCCCCCATGTCGTTCGACGCCGCGGCGATGAGGTCTTGGCCGGCGCTGAACACGATGTCGGAGCCGGTGATGATGCCGCAGCGCAAAGAGTCGTCTTCCTCGAACGCGTCGATCGCCGCTTCCATTGCACACGCCGTCGCGCCGTCGAACGCGTTTCGACGTTCTGGCCGGTTGATGCGGAGGACAAGGATGTGCTCGCCGACCCTCTCGCTGATGATGACGTCGCTGCGCGCCTCAGAGGTTGACACTGAAGCCTCCGTTCACGGGGTAGGTCTGGCCGGTGATCCAGCTCGACGATCCCGACGCGAGGAACGTCACCATCGCGGCGACGTCACTCGGCTCACCAAATCGTCGGATCGTGTAGTTGCGCAGCACCTTCTTGGCGAGCTCCTCGTTCTCCACCATTCGCTTCACGGCCGGCGTGTTCGTCGTCGCGATGGCCACGCTGTTCGCGGTGATCTCGTAGCGACCCAGTCCCTTCGCCAGCGCCCGCATCAGACCCGCCGCGCCGGCCTTCGCCGCGGAGTACGCCTCGAGACCCGGCTCACCGACTCGACCGGCATCGCTGATGACGGTGATCAACCGTCCGCCCTTGGCGGCTTCGATCATCCCCGGGATGACGGCCCGGCAGCAGTGGAGGACGCCGTAGAGGTTCACGCCGATGAACGGCTCCCACTCGGCGGGATCGGACGCCCAGAACGGCTTGCCCGTGATCGCGGAGGGGTCGGCACCGGCGTTCCCCGCATTGTTCACGAGGATGTCGATGGGACCGAACGCCGATGCACCACGATCGACCATGCGACCAACCGCATCGAAGTCGGTGACGTCGGCCTGGACGCCGAGCGCGCTGCCGCCGGCCGCGTTGATCTCGTCGGCGACCGCCGTCGCGCGGTCGGCGACGAAGTCGTTCACGACGACCTTCGCGCCGTAGGCGGCGAGATAGCGCGCGGTCTGCGCGCCCACGCCCTGGCCAGCACCGGTGACGAGCGCGGTGTGCCCGTTCAGGTCGAGGAGGTTGAGGGACCCTGGTTCAGACACTTCGTTCACGGCCTTTCCAGTAGGGAGCGCGGAGCTCGGTCTTGAGCACCTTGCCCATCGGGCTCACCGGCAGGTGGTCGACGAACTCGAACTGCCGTGGCTTCTTGTAGGACGCGAGACGACCGTCGAGGAACGTGAGGAGATCGTCGGGCGTGAGCGTGCGGCCGGCACGCGTCACGATGAACGCGAGCGCCTGCTCGCCGAAGTCCGCTTCGGGAATCCCGATCACGGCTGCGTCCTCCACGTCGGGGTGGGCGACCAACGCCTTCTCGATCTCGGCCGGATAGATGTTCACGCCTCCCGCGACGATCATGTCCTTGATGCGGTCGGTGATGAACAAGAACCCGTCCTCGTCGACGTGGCCGACATCGCCGGTGCGATAGAAGCCGTCACGGAGCACGTCGTCGCCGAGCGGGTCGCGGCCCAGGTAGCCGCGCAGCACCACGGGCGTGTTCGCGGCGATCTCACCGGTCTCCCCCACCGGCAATCGGTTCCAGTCCTCGTCGACGATCGCGACCTCGACACCGTCGTACGGGATGCCGCTGCTGCCCGGCTTCGTGAGCTGGTGCTCGGGCGGCATGTAGCTGATCATCCCGGACTCGCTGGTGCCGTAGCCCTCCCACAGCACGGGACCCATGCGGTCGACGATCCATTGCTTCAACGACTGCGGTACGGGGGCGGCGCCCACCGTGAGTGCCTCGATCGACGACAAGTCGTAACGGTCGACGACGTCCTCGGGCAGCGCTTGGATGCGCAACAGCATCGTCGGGACGCTGATCCACATCTGCACCTTGTGCTTGTCGATGAGGCGCAGTGCTTCCTCTGGGTCGTAGGGGTCGAGCAGCACGGCAGTGCCCCCGCTCGCGCACGCGCCCGTCGCCGCCGCCGCTCCGGCGCCGTGGTGCACGGGAAGGGTCATCAGCACCATCGCTTCCGCCGGATGGCGAGGCACGCCCCCGACTGACGCGCCGTAACGGGCGAGCCTTTCGAAGTCAGCGCCGGTGAGATCGAGCGGCGGCACTCCCTTTGGCGCTCCCGTCGTGCCCGACGTGTAGAGAACGAGGTTCGGCCGCAGCGGGCCGAACCGGGGCGTCGGTTCGCCGCTCGCGAGGAGATCCTCGTAGCGCACGCCCGCACTGCCTTCGGGCTGTCCGACCGTCACGAGCACGCCGACGTCGTGACGCGCCCACGGCGACGCGTCGCCGTCGTTGCAGGCGAGGCCCTTCGCCCCGCTGTCCTCGATGATGTAGATCGCCTCGTCGGCCGTGAGCCTCCAGTTCACGGCCACCTGCCCGACACCGAGCTTCTGCAGCGCGCGCTGGATGACGAACCACTCGAACCGAAGCCGGAACCGCATGCCCAGCCGATCGCCGGCACCGAGGCCGAGACGAGCGAGCGCGTCGGCAACGCGGTTCGCTCGGCTCGTTCCACTCGCCGTACGTGAGCACGTCTTCCCCGTTGATCACGGCGACTGCATCGGGATGCTGCGCCGCCCAGAATTCGGGCGTGCCAGGTTCGGCTTCGTCGGGCATGGGGCGAGATAGTAAGAAACCCTGATGCGCCAAGCCGCACATCCGGGCCTTTACGACGTCGACGCGTGACGTGCCGTCGCTCCTCGGCACCCGGTGCAGCGGCTGCGGCACGACCTTCTTCCCCGCGCTCGGCATCGGCTGTGAGGTGTGCGGCGCCGGCGATTCGTCGCTCCACCCGATCACGCTCAGCGCCACCGGGGTGCTCCATTCGATCGCGACGGTGCACCTGCACCAGGGTCACGACATCGAGGCCCCGTTCGCGATCGCCGAGATCCAGCTCGACGACGGGCCGCTGATCCGGGCGACGATGCGTGAGCCGTTGGGCCTCGAGTCGATCGGGCAGCGGGTCGGCGCAGGCTGGTTCACGCTTCGCACCGATGAGGAAGGACACGAGGTCGTCGAGCCTCGCTTCGACGTGACGCGATGACGGTGCGGCTGCGCGACCTCCGGCCGGTGCACGTCGTCGGCGTCGGGCTGCACCCGTACCAGAAGCCGGGCGACACGCCGTACACCGAGCTGGGCGTGCAAGCGATCCGCGGTGCGCTGGCCGACTCCGGCCTCGAGTGGTCGGCCGTCGAGACCGCGTACACCGGCACCGCGACGACGGCAATGGGCCTGTCGCGCCTCATGTACCGCCACCTCGGCTCGAGCGGCATCGCCATGGCTCAGGTCGAGAACGCATCGGCCTCGGGTTCGACCGCGGTGCGCCAGGCCTGCATCGACGTCGCCGCCGGGCTGGCCGATGTCGCGATCGCGGTCGGTGTCGACAAGCCGCTGAAGTTCGCCATGCCCCATCCGGCGGCGCGGGTGCGCGACCTCGTCGGGAGTCGGGTGGCGCCCTTCACCCACTTCGCGTTGCTGGCGAACCGCTACATCCACGACCACGGCGCGACGCCGGAGCAGTTCGGCATGGTTGCCGTGAAGAACAGTCGCAACGGTGCGTCGAACCCGAACGCCCAACGTCAGAAGGCGCGGAGCCTCGACGAGGTCATGGCGCCGCCGCTCATCAGTGGTCCGCTGACTCGGCTTCAGTGCTGTCCTGTGGGCGAGGGCGCGGCCGCCGTGATCGTGGCGTCAGACGACGCGATCTCACGGCTCGGGCTCGACGCCAGCCGCGCCGTGCGGGTCATCGCCAGCACGGCGCGCTCCGAGACCGTGTACCGGGGCGAGAACTTCGACGCCGCGCTCACTCGGGAGACCGCGGCCGCGGCGCTCGCTGACGCGGGCGTCGCCGCCAGCGACCTCGACGTCGTCGAGCTGCACGACGCGTTCACCGTCGAGGAGCTGCTCTACATCGAGGCGCTCGGGCTCGCGCCAGAGGGCAAAGCCGCGGCACAGCTCGCCGAAGGGCAGTTCGACATCGGCGGACGGGTCGCCGTCAGCGCGTCAGGAGGGCTGCTGTCGATGGGTCACCCGATCGGCCCGACAGGCGTCGGCCAGATCTGTGAGCTCACGACGCAGCTGCGAGGCGAGGGGGGCGAACGCCAGCACGCCGGAGCCCGGATCGGGCTCGCCCACATGGTCGGCGTCGGCGCGGTCTGCGTGGTGCACGTCCTGCAGCGCACCCTGACCGGCGGCGCGGCTCAGCCCCGAGCGGCCTGCTGTCGCGCGGATCGTCCCACCTGACTCGCGCGATAGACGATGCGGCGCGCGACGTTGAGCACGCCCGCTCCCGAGATGCCGCCGCCGTCGTTGGCGGGGTTGAAGCGCAGCGCTTCCGTGTCGGGGCGCGAGAGCGGCGAACCGAGCACGACGCGGGCGACCGGGCTCACATCGCCGCCCGGGCGCCCGACTCCGAGCTCGAACTGCCAGCGGCCCGCGACTCCCGCATGCACCGTCGCGTCATCGGGCATCGGCTGCACCGGCGACGCGCGAACGACGAGCTCTCCCCGCGGCCCGCGGAAGTGGAGCATCGTCGAGAAGACCTGCTCGTAGCGACGGGTGACGGCGGTCGCGTCGCGGCCCGATCGTTTGCGCTTCGCCGTCGCAACAAGAAGATCCTGAGGTCGGCCGGCGCCGTCAGCATCGAGGATGCGCACCGCGAGTCCGTGAACGTCGGGCCAGCGGAGAGGGATCGCGAACCCGCGAGACAGCCGGGCGATCGCCGCGTACCGACCGGGTTGCCCGAGGACGGTGCCCTCGACGAGCGGCTCCGAGGTGGCCTCGACCACGACCTCGGCGGAGAAGGCGGCGCCGACAGGATGCACGACACGCTTGCCGCGAACGAAGGCGATCATCGCCGCCAGCGGGGCGAGCGCAACGCCGAGCACGGTGCCCAACATCCGCTCGGTTGCGCGCTCTCCCATAGAGCGACTGACCGCGTCGCCCGGCGTGACGCCGGCCAGCTGTCGCAGCGCGTCCATCGACGGCACCCACAGGTACTCGCCTCCGCGTGTGGTCACGAGCTCGGGGATGGGGTGCACGAACTTCGGTGTCTCGCCGGGGATCGTGAACTTGTGGTCACCGGCGGCACGCCCGATGAACGGGTCGCGGTCGTGTCCGACATGCACCGCGTCACCGTCGTTGCACCAGTTGGCTTGGATGAACTCGTACTGGCGCTCGATGTCGGCCATGTACGCGACGAAGAAGATGCCTCGGTCGGCACCGTCTTCGGGTTGGCCTTCCGGCAGTGCCGGTCCGTAGGTCATGCCGCGCCGGATGATGCGCTGGCGAGCCGTCAGCGCATCACCGGACTGCAGGCCGCATCGCGGGTTCGCACGCCGGATGTGCGCGCCCAAGGGACAGCGCATCCCCGTCGGGTCGTCGCTGTAGTCGAACGCGTTCACGCGGGCGGGATCGAGGCCGAGGTCCGGATCGGGCTGGTCAGGTGTGAGTGCGAGCGGTGAGCCGTCCGGCCACCGACCGACGAGCTTGGCCCGCAGCAGCTCCTCGTCCATCTCGAGCGTGTTCGCCTGCCCGGCGACCCACGAGCGGAACGTCGCGACGTCTTCGTGCAGCTTGCGCCACACCTTGTAGGTGCCGTTTCGGTTGAACGGAGGCGCGGGCCCCGGAGCGGGATAGCCGTCGGCGTCGACGTGACCGTGGAAGATCTCGCCGACAGGCAGCCCGTGCCAATGGTGGAACGAGCCCTCGGAGCCCTCGCCGAACGCAGGGTCGCCCATGCCCTCTACCGCCGGCTGGCCGAAGCCATCCGCGTAGCCGAAGTGCTCCTTGCGGTCTGGCAGTCGCTCGCCTCGCTGCTCCGACACCACCGACAGACCGTGGCGTTCGAGACATGAGCGCAGCGTGGCGACCGCGTCGCGGCACTCGTCGACCCCGACGGCGTGCACGGTGAAGAGGATGTGCGCGTCGCCGGTTCCGAGACCCGGCTCCCACCGCTCCGGCGCCGATGCCCCGGTGTCACCGAGCGAGGCCGCGCGCGCCGCCATCCCCTGTCGGAACGCGTCGGGGAACGATCCGAGGACGTCGAGGGGCAGGCCGAGCGCGCCAAGTCCCGTGTACGTGAACGAGATGTTCAGCGTCGAGGTCGGCTTCGTCCTCCACGGCGCGCCGCTCGTGACGCTTGGGACGAGCTCGCGCAGGGCGGCGACCCCTCCTCCCCTTTCGGTGATGTGCGCGAAGACGTGCGTCGACGCGGGGTACCCGTATGGACGCAGGACGTTGCCCTGCACATCGCGCGGAGTGAGGCCTTGGAGCTCGCCGTGACCGGCAATGCGCAAGCCGCGGATCATCGGCCGAACTCCACGCGGTAGGCGTCGAGCCGCTGCTCGTTCGAGAGTCCTTGCGTACGGACGGCGAAGCGCTCCAGCTTCGTGCGAAGCGCCAGCGCGTCGACGATCGCCGAGACGGGCGCGTCCCAGGTGGCGAACGACAGGGCGGGAACGACTCGATGGGCGCAGAGGTAGTCGGCAGCCGCGTCGAGTCCCGGCCAGCCGACGCAGTGCGACCAGATCGCGTCGGCGGTCGAGCCGAGCACGTCGAGGAAGGTCTCGACCCACTCCCGGGCAGGGCCGTCGAACGTGGCCGAGCACATGAGCATCGTCCGAGGCGCGAGCGGCTTCGGGCTCACGACGACGAACCGCCCGTTGTGCGTGCCCGCGACTGCCGCGAACGGGCTGCCGTCCCGCAAGGGCAGCTCCGCCACCAGGTTGCGAAGGGCAGCGGCCTGGCCGTCGCGCACGGCCGTGAGCATGCTGAGCTGCGTGGCCATCAGAGGTCGGCCTGTGCCTCGGCCAGGAACACCCGCCAGGCGCTGTCGAACTCCGTCGGCGTCGTCGTTGCGGTCGGTGTCGGCAGTCGATCAAAAGCGGCCCGGACCCGGAGCGCGCGCCCGACGTCACGAGTCGTCGCGTCCGGGTAGGCCGACCAGTAGTGGGTCGTGTCGTAGGCGTTGTCTGCTGTCCACTGGTGGAAAGGTCCGGGCGGGAACATGCCCGGGAACTGCTCGGTGGGCGTCCACGCGGCCCGCATCCTCCATGGGATCACGCGGGCGAACGTGTCCATGTAGCGCACGACATCGCCGTCGTAGTTGCTCTCGAACCACAGGACCGGCGGATCGAGGCGCTCTCGTCTCCCGTGTTGGTCAGGGATCTCGGACAGCACCATCCAGTGACAGAAGTGGATGAACTGCTGCGCGCGCATCGGCGCGGTCACCCATGGGATGTGGCGTGCTCCCAGGAACAGCGCCCGGTACCAGAGCGCGCCGAAGCGCCGGACCTTCACGATGATCGACACCGCGGTTGCCTGGCCGTCATGGTCACTCACGGCTGGGCACTCGAGCCCGACGAGATCGACTCGGCCAAACCCGCTGCGGTTCTCTGCACCGCCTTCATCCCAATCAGACCAGCCTCGCGTTCGACCGTTCGTGCGGCCGCCTCGGCGCGTGCTGCGTCGCCCGGCGTGGCGGCCTTGGCGGCCATCAAGCGAGCTTGCACGAGGCGGGTGCGGATGGCGGAGACGCGGGCGCCGACGCGTGTTGCCTGCTCGAGGCCTTCCGCGATGTCACGTTCGGCTCGCTCGAGATCATCCGCAACGAACGCCAAACCTGCGAGCGACTCGGTCACCAAGCCGTTGATCGACACGACGCTCGAGTTGGCCCGGCCTCGCCACGGGTCGAGAATTTCGGTAGAGCGCCGCGGCGGCGTCCGCGTCCTCGAGCTCGATCGAGAGCGACGCAAAGAGCGACATCGTGACGAGCCAGAGCGGATTGAGGGGGTGCTCGGCGAAGTCAGTGTCGACTTCGTGACGCAGGATCGCGCGGGCCTCGTCGAATCGGCCGACTTCGCAATAGCCGACGCCCAGCAAGCCCCGGAACCCGGTGACGCCCGGACGGGCGCGCAGGGTGGCCTCGATCATCGGCACCATCGTCCCGAGCGACCCCGAGTCCCAGAGGACCTGGGAGGTGGTTGCCGCGTACGTGGCCGCAGCATCGGCCTGGGTTTCGCCCGCGACGCGCGCTTCCTCGGCGAAGGCGAGGGCACCTGGTAGGTCGCCAGCGACGTGGGCCAACACCGCGTGGATGATCGGTCGGTTGTGGCGGAGATAGGGATCGAGATCCGCAACGTCATCGAGCACGGCCACCGCCTCGGAGACCTGATCGAACGCTGCGGCTTCGATCTTCACGCGCGCTTCGCGCAGCGCTGCGATGCCGAGCAGTACGGGGTCACCCAGGCGCTTCGCGATGTCGAACATCTCCTCGATGTCGATCAGCCGGCGGTCGAGCGTCGCGGGGAGGCGCGTCGCCTCGGTGGTGTGCAAGAGAACCCGGAGGAGCGTCGCTTCGTCACCGATCCGACGGGCGCATGCGACGGCCTCGTCGGCCAGCTCGAGCCGGCGCTCCCACTCGCCGCCCTGTGACAGCTCGAGCGCAAGCAACGCGAGCAAGCAGGCGCGCTCAGTGCTGTCGTGCGAGCCAACAACTTCGAGCGCCCGCTCGAGGACGGCCACACGCTCGAGGTCGACGGCGCCGGCCCGGCTCGCGCCGCCGTGGTTGTTCGCGAGCGCCGCGCGGATGAGGGCGGCGTCGTCGCCCAGATGCTCAGCGAGCGCCGCCGCATCGAGCAGGGTCTGACGGAACGCGTCGGCATCCGCCCACCGCTGCGCGCCGCCAAGGGCGATGAGCAGGTCGAGACGCTCCGCATCGTCGTCCGTCGCGTCGAGCGCCAGGCGGAACCAGGAGATGGCGTCCTCGGGTGAGAGCGCACCGAGCGCGTCGTCACCGGCGCGCCGCGCCCAATCGGCGATCTGGCCGCGACTGTCCGGGCCCGACGCCGCCCAGTGCATCGCCACCTCCGCCGCGGGCACACCGGTGCGCGTCGCCAGGGCCAGAGCCACCTGTCGGTGATGCAGCGCCCGGCGAGTGGTCGAGAGCCCGTCGTACAGGGCATGTTGGACAAGCGCGTGCGTGAACTCGAAACGCCCCACGGTGAGCTCCCTGACCAAGGAGGCGCTCATGGTGGACTCGATCTCGTCGACGACGGTGAGCTCACCGATCCCGAGGACATCGGCGATCAGGGGCGAATCGAACTGACGCCCGGCCACCGCCGCGACCGCGAGCACTCGCTGCGCCTCGTCGCTCAATCGCCCGATTCGCTCGTGCAACACTCCACGGACCGTTCCGGGTATCGCGACCGTTCCGAGATCGACCTGTGCGCGCCAGGTGCCAGCTTCGTCGGACACGAGGACCCCCGTCTCGATGAAGTGGCGGACGAGCTCGGCGACGAAGAACGGGTTGCCGTCCGTCTCTTCGTGCAGGTGCCGCGCGACTCGCCTTCCTTCCGCATCGAGAGGGTGGCCCGCCGCCGCCTCGAGGAGTGTGACGAGCTCACCGTCGGTCAAGCCGTCGACGCTGACATCGGTCACCCCCGGAGTGGCGCGCAGCTGCGCCATCAGCGCATCGAAGTCGGGGCGGTCAGCCGTGGTCGACCGGTAGGTCGCGAGCAGCGCCAAGCGGGCGTCGCGAAGCTTCGCCAGCTGCCCGATCAACAGCGTGGTGTTGCGGTCGGCCCACTGGATGTCGTCGAGGACGATCAGCACCGGGGCGTCGGCCGCGGCACGTCGCAAGAGGTCGGTGATCCCCTCGAAGAGCAGCCGCCGGCTGGTCTCCGGATCGGCCGCCTCGACCGGAGGCAACGCCCCGACACGAGCCGAGAGGCTCGGCGCGAGGCGCCCTACCTCGCCTCCATGCGCAGCGATGTGCTCGGCCAGCACCGCGGACGGTGCCTCTTCGAAGTACTGACCCAAGGCGTCGCGGAACGGCTCATAGGGGGTCGTCACGTGCTCGTCGCACGAACCGAACAACACCGTCCAGCCGTGTTGGTGAGCGTCGCGAGCGGCCACCGCGGCAATCGTGGACTTTCCCGCCCCGGGCTCACCCCCGAGCAACACCGTTTGCACGACGCCTTCGAGCGCGCGTTGGCGCGCCGCCTCGATCTCTCGCAGGGGCCGATCTCGCCCGACGAACACGGCCGGCAGCGCCGACTCGATCGGTGGCGGCAGGGTGCGTCTCCCTTCTCCGTCATCGGGTGGCGGCGGTGACTGCTGCCGGCGCGTGTCGAGCAGCTCATGGATCGCTTCGAGGCGATCGATCCCCCTGAGCAGCTCACTGCGGATGAAGCGCAGCTCGGTCCCCTCCGGCAGCTGCTCACCGACCAGGGCCGCCGACATGCTGCTGAGCAACACTTGGCCTCCACCCGCGAGCGCGCGCGACGCGAGCGGCGCGGTTGACCGTCTGGCCGTAGTAGTCGCGCCCTCGCTGAACCGCTTCGCCGCTGTGGATGCCCATTCGCACCACGATCGGCGTGTCGTCGGGCCACCCTTCCAACGCGAGTCGGCGCTGCGCGTCGATGGCGGCGGCCGCCGCGGCCGCCGCGCTCCCGAACACGCAGAATGTGCTGTCGCCCTCGCCCTTGTGCTTCAGCACGATGCCGCCGTGCGTCTCGACCGCCGAGGTGATGAGGGCGTCGTGCCGCGCGAGCGCCGCGTCCATCGCCACCGGCGCTCGTTCCCACAGAGTCGTCGAGCCCACAACGTCGGTGAGCAGGAAGCTCACGACCCCGGATGGGAGCGGCCGATCGTCTGCGTGCCCGTCAGCGGCGATCGCCGACCCCCTTTCGCGTCTCGGTATCCGGCCGCAACGTAGCGGACGTACGATCACGCCCTTCAGCGATCGGAGACCCCGTGGCGCTTCTTGACTCGGCCGCCCTTGACGTGCTGCGCGAGCAGATGGACCCCGAAGCGGACCGACTCGCGGAGCACTATCTGACGCGGCCTCCCTCCGACATGTTCAAGGGAGTGATGGCGGCACGGTACGCGGGCACGGACATGTCCGACCCTCATGTCGCCGAGTGGATCGAGGATCGCCCGGCCCTGCCCTCGTGGGCAGACCCGGACCGGATGGATCGCGGTGCCGCATTCTTCGCCGAGTGGGGCGTCGAGCTCGGCCTCGGGCTCTTCCTGTCGTCGCTGCCGCTGGCGTACGCGGCGCACGACGGAGTGCAGGTGCTGGCCCTCACGTCGCAACTCGAGACGAACACGAAGCGGCGGGTGTTGGAATCGGCCCAGTTCGTCCTGGACGTGACGACGCCCGGCGGCTTGTTCCCGGGCAACGAGCCCTACGACACGGTTCGGCTGGTTCGGCTCATGCACGCCGGCGTGCGCAACCTCGTGCTCACCGACCCTCGTATCGAGCGCACGTCTGACGAATCGGTGTGGCCGCGATGGGACCCCGGATGGGGCGCGCCGATCAACCAGGAGCACCTGCTCGGGGCGATGATCTCCTACAGCTCGTCTCTCCTGCACGTCCTCGATCGGCTGCACGTCGACTACGACGCCGCGGGAGCGAGCGACTACTGCCATCTCTGGAACATCGTCGGGTGGCTGCTCGGCATCGATCCTGCGGTGCTGCCGCTCGAACGACCGGCGATGGACGACCTCGAGCTGTTGATCCGGAAGCGCAACGAACGTCCGAGCCAGGCCGGCTCCGACATGACGAAGGCGCTCCTCGAACTGGTCCGCTCGTTCATCCGCATCCCTCCACTGCGTGGCTTGGCCGTGTCGACGACCCGGCTGTTCATCGGCGATGAGACCGCCGCCCTCCTCGAGGTGCCACCGGCGGACTGGACTCGCCGCCTCGTCGGCGACATGCGGACCGTGAGTGGACGCGCGTCGTGGCTCGTCGCCCACGATCGCGTCGTGCGGGCGCTGGCGTCTGCCTTCTCGCGACGGGTGCTGACAGGCTTCGTCACCCACGAGCGGCACGGCGCGCGACCCAGCTTCACCGTGCCGGAGCACCTTGCACTGGCGTTCACTCCTGGACCCACGGCAATCGTCGAGAGGACGACTTCGGCGTTGCGCCGCGATCCGGACCGCTACCGATCTGCGGAGCAACGCCTGTGGCGGACGCTCGGAGTCACGCCGGTGGAGCGCAGCGTCAAACTCGCCCGTACCGGTGTCACCGTGCGGCTCCAGGAAGTCGGTGCCGGCCCTCCGGTCGTCTTCGTCCACGGCGCTTCGAATGCCGGAACGAGCTGGGCTTCGCTGGCCGCGCTGCTCGGCGGCTTCCGGTGCCTTCTGCTCGACCGGCCGGGCTGCGGGCTGAGCGATCCCCTCCCCCAGCCGCTCGACGACTCCGCCCGATTGGCCGCGTTCGCGGACGACCTCGCTCGTGGACGTGCTCGACTCGTTGAATCTCGAGCGCGCTGCGCTCGTCGGCACCTCGTTCGGCGGCTACTTCACGTTGCGCGCCGCTGCGGCGCACCCTGAACGGGTCTCGCGCGTGCTCCAGCTCGGGTGGACCGTCGGCGCGCCGTCGCACAAGGTGCCCGCGGTGATGCGGGCGACGGCCGTCCCCGGAATCGGACGTGCCCTGGCGAACGTGCCGCCCAACGAGCGCGCCGTGCGGTCGGTACTCGGCCACATCGGACTCGACGACGCGATGGCGACCGGCACCATGACTCCGGAGATGGTCGACGTGTTCCACTCGCTGCTTCGCGACACCCACACGCTGCGCAACGAGCTCGACGCATCGCCCCGCGTCGTGCTGCCCGTCAAGGGGATGAACACCGAGCTCCTGCTGCCCGCGGACCTGCTCGGGAGGATCGCCGCTCCCACCTACTTCCTATGGGGCACCCGCGATCCGTTCGGCGACGAGGGAACCGCGCGCCAGCTCGCCGCCATGATCCCCAACGCCCAGGTGGAGATGATGCCGGGCGGCCACGCCGTCTGGATCGACGACGCCCCCTACGTGGCCAAGGTGGCGGAAGCCTTCCTCGTCCGGCTGACCTGGGCGGTACCGCGTTTCACCGGCGCGAATCCGGGGCACGTACCTGACATGGCGACACATGCGTTGGAGATGTACCTCAAGGATCACCTCGCCGGTTCGGTCGCCGGTCGAGAGCTCGCGGCCGCGGACGATGCCCGACGTCGCGCTCGAGATCGAAGAAGACCAGATCATCCTCGAGTCCCTCATGAACGAGCTGGGCATCACGCCGACTCGCTCGAAGGGCTTCGCCCTGTGGCTCGCCGAGAAGCTGAGCCGGCCGAAGCAGCCCGAGGGACTGTTCGCGCTCGAGATGCTCGGATTGGGCATCCAAGGCAAGATCGCCCTCTGGCGGGCCCTGAAGCAGATCGCCGACAGCGATCCCTACGTCGGCGCGCTCGACCTCGATCACCTGATCGACCGGGCGCAACGACAGTTCGACGAGGTCGAACGTGAGCGCATCCGCAAGGCCGACCAGCTGTTCGGCGGGGTCCACCTCGTGCAGTACGGCTGAGGCTGGTCAGCCCAAACGGATCGACATCGCGAGCTCAGTCGCCTCATCGCGATCTCGTTGCACCCGATCGCCGGTGAACGCAAACCCACATCGCTCGTAGAGCGCGATCGCGGCGGAGTTTCCTTCGATCACGAGCAGGTCGACCCGTTGCTTGCCTGACTCCCTCGCCCAGTCGAGCACTGCGGCCACGAGGCCACGACCGAGGTCTTGACCGCGCCTGTTCGGCGCGACCCACATCGAGACGAGCACCGCGCGGTCGGGTTGTTCGGTGTCGACCATTCCCCCCACCAGCCCGACGGGGTCGTCCGCCTCCTCGGCCACGAACATGGCCGAGCGCGAGAGCCATCCAACCCATTGCTCGTCGGGTCGACCCTCCTCGCGCTCGAGCGTGCTGCCGAAGGCGTCGGGGTCGGTGCGGAGGGCGTCGAGGCGAACCTTGCGAAGGACGTCGATGTCCTCGGCGGTGAGGCGCCGGATCGGCACCTACCTGCTGGTGTGGCGCAGGATCGCCCCGATCACGTTGTCGAACTCCTCGCGAGGCAGCTCGTGGCCGACACCCTCCATCGTCAGGAGCTCCGCGCCGGGGATCTCCTTGGCGAGGGCCACGCCGTGGTCGTACGGAAGGATCGGGTCAGCGGTGCCGTGGATCACGAGCGTCGGGATGTCGAGACCCGGCAGCCGGCTGCGCCATGACGGCGTCTGCTGGATCGCGAGCCCGTGGTTCTGCGTCGATGCGAGGTTGGGATCGCGGTCGAAGTCACGACTCGCGACGTCAGCCATGGCGGCTTCGTCGTAGGGATACGCGGGGCCGTGGAGGATGCGGAACATGTTCACCCGGTTGTCGATGACCGCTTGCTTGTCGGAGTAGTCGAGCGGCTCCGGCGACATGGCGACGGCCATCACTTCGGCAGTCGGCGGCGAGAGCGCGGCGGAGTCGTCTCCCCCGCCCAACGCAGCCAGCACCGCACTCGGATCGGGAGTCGACATGATCGGCGTGATCGTGCGGGCACGGTCGCGGTGGCGAAGCGCGACCTGCTGGGTGATCATGCCGCCCATCGACGCTCCGACGATGTGCGCCGTGTCGATGCCGTACGCGTCGAGCACCGCGGCCGCGTCGTCGGCCATGTCCTCGACGGTGTAGCCCGGCTCGCCGACCGGGTAATGGATCGACCGGCCGGTGTCGCGGTTGTCGTAGCGGATCACGTACCGGCCGCCAGCGGCGAGCTGTTCGCAGAACTCCTCGGGCCACAGGAGCATCGACGCGCTCGCGCCCATGATCAGCAGGACCGGGGTCGCGTTCGGATCACCGAACGCTTCCGTGCAGATGTCGACACCGTTCGCCTTGACCATGCGTTCCGTCATGGGCGGAGCGTAGGCCGATACGGGCGATCTGATCCGCGCTTGAGCGCCAGAGGTCCTATGTGGACCGCTGGCGCTCAAGCGGTCGGGGTCGTCAGGCGGGGTCGAGGATCACCACGGGGATCTGACGGCTGGTCTTGGTCTCGTAGTCGGCCATGGGCGGCATTGCGCGCTTGGTCGCCTCCCAGATGCGATCGCGTTCCTGGCCCTCCGTCGACCCGCGCCACCACCTCGATCGTGTCCGACCCGACCTCGACCTGGGCGCGGGGGTTGGCGATCAGGTTGAAGTACCAATCGGGATGCGTCGGTGCGCCGCCCCGTGACCCGAAGACCGCGTACGCATTCCCCTCCCGCCTGTAGGCGAGTGGGCTGATCCGCTCGACGCCGCTCTTGGCTCCCTTGTGGTGGAGCAGGAGCAGCGTGGCCTTCTCGAACATTCCCCCGACCTTGCCGCCGTTCTCGCGGAACTCGTCGATGATCTGGGCGTTGAAGTCGTTCACTGCGCTCGCGTCGGTCATGGGGACCTGTCTACCCAGGGCTACGGTGAATTCCATGCCTGCACGCCTCACTCAGCCTCTCGTCCGCGACAACGGCGCACTTCGGCCAGCGACGTGGGACGAGGCGCTGACCCGAGTGGCCGACGGGCTCCTGCGCACCATCGACGACCACGGCCCCGACGCCGTCGGCTTCTTCGCCTGCTCGAAGTCGACGAACGAGGCCAACTACCTCGCGCAGAAGCTCGTCCGGCAAGCCATCGGGACGAACAACATCGACTCCTGCAACCGCACCTGACACGCCCCTTCGGTCGTCGGTCTGGCGACCATCTTCGGGTTGGGCGGTGGTACGAGCAGCTATCTCGAGACAGAGGACGCGGATGTCATCGTCCTCTGGGGCTCGAACGCGCGCGAAGCGCATCCGATCTTCTTCCACCACGTGCTCAAGGCGGTGCATCGCGGCGCCCGGCTGTTCGTCGTCGACCCGCGCCGCACGTCGACGGCGCGGTGTGCCGACACGTGGCTGGGCATCGACACCGGCACCGACATCGCCCTGTCGAACACGATCGCGCGCGAGATCATCCATGCCGGGCTCGTGCACGAGTCGTTCGTCGAACGAGCGACGACAGGCTTCGAGGCATACGCGTCTTCGGTCGAGGACTGGACGCTCGAGCGCGGCGAGATGGAGACCGGAGTCCCCGCCGACACGATCCGCGAGCTCGCCCATGCGTACGCGAAGGCGGACAAGGCTCAGCTGTGTTGGACACTCGGCATCACGGAGCACCACAACGCGGTCGACAACGTCCTCAGCCTGATCAACCTCGCCCTGCTCACCGGCCACGTCGGTCGCGAGGGCAGCGGGCTCAGCCCGTTGCGGGGGCAGAACAACGTGCAGGGCGGGGGCGACATGGGCGCCATCCCGAACAAGCTGCCCGGCTTCCAGGACATCGTCGACGACCACGACGCGCGCGCCCGGTTCGAGGCCGCGTACGACTGCGTCGTCCCGCCGCGGTACGGCATGCACCTCTCCGCGATGTTCGAGGCGATGGATGAGGGCGACCTGCGGGCGCTGTACGTGATGGGTGAGAACCCCGCGCAGAGCGAGGCCGATGTGGACCACGCCCGGAAGCTGCTGCTCGGTCTCGATCTGCTCGTCGTGCAGGACCTCTTCCTCACCCAGACCGCCGAGCTCGCAGATGTGGTGCTGCCGGCCGCGGCCGCATGGTGCGAGACCGACGGCACGGTCACGAACAGCGAGCGCCGCGTCCAACGGGTGCGCAAGGCGATCGAACCGCCGGGCGACGCGCACGACGACCTGTGGGTGCTGACCGAGGTCGCGCGGCGACTCGGGCGGACCTGGCCCGACCCCGTCGCCGAGGAGGTGTGGGACGAGCTGCGCTCGCTGTCGCCCATGCACGCGGGGATGAGCTACCGGCGTCTCGAGGAGCTGGGCGGCATCCAGTGGCCGTGCCCGCATGAGGACCGCATCGAGCCGTCGTACCTGCACGGCCGGCTCTGGGCCGACGACCCCGCTGAGCGGGGCAAGCCCGCGGCGTTCTCGGTGGTGCTCCACGAGCTGCCGGTCGACGAGCTCACGGAGGAGTTCCCGATCCGCCTCACCACCGGGCGCCGGCTCGACAGCTACAACACCGGCGTGCAGAGCCGCCACATCGCGTCGCCGCTGCGCACGGGCGAGACCATCGACCTCTCGCCCGAGGACGCCGGCGCGTTGGCGGTAGAAGCCGGACAGTCAGTCCGGGTGACCTCGCGGCGTGGCAGCATCGTCGTGCCCGCGGGTGTCGACGACGGCCTGCGGCAAGGACTGGCGTTCATCACGTTCCACTTTCCCGACGAGGCCGACACCAACGTGCTCACGATCAATGCGACCGACCCGAAGAGCGGCACGGCGGAGTTCAAGGCGACCGCGGTCCGCGTCGAGCCCGCGTAGGTGGACCTTCGTTTCGCGTCGGTCACCGCGAGCGACGCAGAGCGCGAAGCCGTCGATCGTGTGCTCGGCGCCGCGACCCCACTCCATCCACAGCTCCGAGTCGTCCGCGCTGACCGCGAGCGTCGAGATCTCCTCCTTCCCGCACTGCACGCGCTGCAAGACCGCGTCGGCTGGATCAGCCGGGAAGGTCTCGACTACGTGTGCCGCCGCCTGTCGGTCGCGCCCGCCGAGGCCTACGGCGTCGCATCCTTCTACTCACTGTTCGCCTTGGAGCAGCGCTCGGAACGCGTCGTGCACGTGTGCGAAGACATCGCGTGCGCCGTAGCCGCGTCGTACGGCGCGGTCGAGGGCCATCCGTCGCCGTGCCTGGGGCTGTGCGAACGGGCGCCGGCGGCCCTTGTCGTGGAAGCGGGCGAGACGCCATTCGCGGCGCCGTTGCCCGAGGGCTTGTGGGACGCGGCGGAGTCGGTGCCCCAGCGCGGCGAGCCGGGGCTCGTGTTGCTCGGTCGGGCAGGCGTCGTCGATCCCGGCTCGCTCGAGTCGTACCTCGAGCACGGGGGGTACGACGCGTTGCACAAGGCGGTCGAGATCGGATCGTCGGCGGTGGTCGATGAAGTCGTGAGGAGCGGCCTCGTTGGGCGGGGCGGCGCGGCGTTCCCGACGGGACGCAAGTGGCAGGCGGTCGCGGCCCATGCGTCGTTCCCCCACTTCCTCGTCGCCAACGCCGACGAGAGCGAACCGGGCACGTTCAAGGACCGAGTGCTCATCGAGAACGATCCGTTCTCGCTGGTCGAAGCGATGACGATCGCGGGGTTCGCCACCGGTTGCGAACGGGGCTACCTCTACATGCGCGGTGAGTACCCGATCGTGTGGGCACGGCTCACGCACGCGATCGAAGCGGCCCGCGCCGCCGGCTATCTCGGCGCGGACATCCTCGGACGGGGCGTGCACTTCGACATCGAGATGCGCAGGGGCGCCGGCGCCTACATCTGCGGAGAGGAGACCGCGCTCTTCAACTCGATCGAGGGCTACCGGGGCGAGCCACGGAGCAAGCCGCCCTTCCCCACCGACGTCGGTCTCTTCGGCCAACCCACGGTCGCGAACAACGTCGAGACGCTCGCCAACGTCCTCCCGATCGTGCTGCACGGAGGCGGCGTGTTCGCGGCCTCCGGAAGCGGGATGTCCACGGGCACAAAGCTCTTCTGTCTCAGTGGGCACGTCGTCCGTCCCGGCGTGTACGAGGTGCCGTTCGGGCCGACGCTCCGCGAGCTGCTCGACCTGGCCGGTGGCGTCGCAGGCACGGGCAAGCTGCAGGCCGTCCTGCTCGGAGGTGTCGCAGGCCGGTTCGTCGGGCCCGAGGCGCTCGACACACCGCTCACGTTCGAGGGTGCGCGCTCGATCGGCGCGTCGCTCGGGTCGGGCGTGGTGCTGCCGCTCGACGACACCGTCGATCTCCGGCCGCTGCTCGTGCGCATCGCCGGCTTCTTCCGCGACGAGAGCTGCGGCAGTGCGTGCCCGTGCCGCGTCGGGACCGTCCGCCAGCAGGAAGTGCTGGTGAGGTTGACCAATGGTGCCGATGTGACCGCGAGCTTGCGCTGCTCGACGAGGTCGGCCGCTGCATGCGGGACGCGTCGATCTGCGGACTCGGCCAGACCGCCTACGACGCGATCGACTCGGCGGTACGGCGGTTCGCACCGTTCGGGGCCGTCGATGGCTGAGCTCGAGGTCGATGGCCGGCCTGTCAGCGTGCCCACGGGCGCGACGCTGCTCGACGCCTGCCGCGGCCCGGCGTCGACGTGCCGACGCTGTGCTTCGGCGAGACGCTGACGCCGAAGAACGCGTGCCGGCTCTGCGTCGTCGAGGTCGACGGCGGCCGCGTCCTCGTCCCGGCCTGCTCGAGAGCGGCCGAGACGGGCATGGTGCGTGCACACCCAGACCGAGCGCACCGCACACGCCCGCAAGCTCGTGCTCGAGCTCCTCGTCCTCGACCTCCGAGCTCTCGACTGGCGCCGAGCATCGCAGCGTGGATCGACGAGTACGGCGCTGACCCGATCGCGTTCGGCGAGCCCGTCGGCCACCGTGCGTCAGCCGCCACCGTCGACAACGACCTGTACGTCCGCGACTACGGCCGCTGCATCCTCTGTTACAAGTGCGTCGACGCGTGCGGCGCACGCAGCGGCAGAACACCTTCGCCATCGCGGTCGCCGGGCGCGGCTTCGACGCCCACATCTCGACCGAGTGGGACGTCGGCGTTCCCCGACTCGGCCTGCGTCTACTGCGGCAACTGCATCGCGGTCGTGTCCACCGGCGTGCTCACGCCCATCGACCGAGTTCGACATGCGCCAGTCCGGGATCTGGCGACGAAGACCGCGCAGACGGTGACCAACGACCGTCTGCGCCTACTGTGGCGTCGGCTGACCCTGAGCTGCACGTGCAGGACAACCAGATCGTGAAGGTCACGAGCCCGAGGACCACTCGATCACCCGCGGCAACCTCTGCATCAAGGGCCGCTTCGGCTTCACGCACGTCCAGGACGGTCCAATCCCCGGCGCTGCGTCCCCGGACGGTTGAAGTGAGCCTGAAATCCTCGACCCTGCGTGTGGCGAGGCGGCGTGGCGTCAGCCGCGCCTGACCCAGAGTGGACGACCCCGTGGGCGAGCCGTCTGGCGCGACATCTCCACCAGTACCAGCAGGCGGCGAGGCCACCGTCGTGCTTGTCGCCCTGACCATCGGTCGATTCCGACGCTTGACTTCGTCCAGGTTCAGATCGGCCTGACCTACCAGAGGTCGGGGTTCCAGTCATGGAGTCCAGGTCCTGGGCGGATTCAGGAGCTGGTGAGCGAGGTCACAAGGTACCCCTGGGTCGCCGGCAACGGCGACTGCTTGCGCCACGTCGTCAATGCCAGGACAAGGTCATCTCGGTCGACCGCCTGATCGTTCGTCTGGCCGGCGAAAGTTTCCGACAGCGGCCGACGCCATGCGCACCTACGTCTCGCGCCTCGGTGACGCTCGGTGACGGGCTGATCCCAACGTGAGCCGCTCTCGCTCGTCGCCGACCCGGAACTGGTCGATGCCACACGCTCGACGGCTCCTCGCCACGGCACGTTCGCGGCTGAAGGCGACGCGACGAGGCGAAGGTCCGGCTCGACGAGGCGCTTGCGCTGTGGAGTCGGCCCGCCTCAGCGGGTCGCGTGCGGCCGTGGGCATCGGCAGCGCCGCTCGACTGGAGGAGCTTGGCCTCAGCGCGCCGCGGGGACCGACGAAGGCATTGCTGCTCCACAGCGAGGCGAAGGGTCGGACAACTGGAGCGCCTCACGGTCGAGCTGCCCCGTTGGCGAACGGTCGCGGCGCAAGCTCATGCTCGCCCTACCACGACGGCGAGGCCGACGCGCTGGTCCTCCAGGACCTACCCGCGCTGGTCTGGCCGACGAGGTCGGCCTCGAACTCATGCAGCCAGATCGTCGAGCTGGAACAGATGATCGCGACCGCGACCACGCTGAACAACCGCGTTCGACGCTGCACGGCTACCGTCGGCGGACTGCGTGTCAGGTCGCTTCGGTCATGTACAGCGACGCAGCGGGGTGTCGGTGGTGACGTTCGCGGTCAAGGTCATTCACGATATTCGCGACGACCACGTTGGTCCGCGGTTCGAGGAGCGCGTTTCGTCGCCGCCTGGAGCATCCTCACATCGTGCCGTTCCCACGACTTCTGGCAGGAAACCAGGCACACATACCTCGTGATGCGCTGGCTCGAGACGCTCGAAGATCGTCTTCGTCGAGGGCCCGCCTCGCCCCTCGACGAAACGATGCCGATCATCGATCAGTTCAGCGGCGCACTCAACGCACTCGTCATCTCGTCCCGCGACGTCAGCCGCAACCTGCTGCTCGACGACGACGGCAACGCGTCCTGTCCGACTTCGGATCGCCTCGCGGCAACAGCCGGAGACGTCGACGGCTGCGAGTTCGGCAAGATCGCCAGCCTGCGCGGCCCAGGACAGATGACCATCCGGTGGCACCCCGTCCGACATCTACTCCCTCGGTGTGTTGATCTTCGAGCTGCTGACGACATCTGCTGCCCCGACGCAACAGTCACATCGCTCATAGAGCGAGGAACTCGCCCCATCCCCGCCCACGCTCCTCGTCCCAGCGCCACGACCTGCGAAGCGTGACATCGTTCTCCGGCGACGATGCCCGAACCCGAGGGCGCTATGGGTCTGTACCCACTCGTCGACACGCCTGCCGCCGCGGCAGCAGCGACGGGCGGCCGCATGGCGACGACAGACGAAGTCGCGGTCAACGGCCCACCGAGGCGGGCCAAGTGCCCACGTCACGATGGCCTCGCTCGCGATCATCACGACGAAGCCCTACAAGGTATCCGCTCGTTCGACGAAGCCGACGCCGCCGACTTCTTCGGTCGCACTGAGCTCGTCGACAAGCTCGTGTCCCATTTCAGGAGTACCGGTTCATCACGATCGTCGGCCCTGCCGGAGCGGGAGTCGACGTCGTGCGTGCCGGGCTGCCGGCCTTGCGGCGCTACCAGATAGAGCGGATGGTTCGTGACGGCGATGATGCCCAGGTCGCCGCCGTACGAAGCTGGATCGGCGCTGCCGCGTCGCCATCAACCCTCCGGCGAGCCTGCTCGACAGCTTCGCGATGGGCCAGGGGGATGGCCCACGCCGTTCGCCAGCTCGCTGCCGTCCGATGCAACGGAGCTCATGCTCATGATCGACCAGTTCGAGCTGTCGCGCAGATCGACAGCCGCGCGACCAGTTCCTTGCTCGCTGGCGTCCGCCGTTGGCGACGACGAGCGGCTGGCTGTTCGTGGCCAGCGGCGGGCCGACTTCGACCATTGAGCACCGATCGATCAGTAGCTGATCGCCGCGCACAACATGGCCGTCGCTGATCGCCGAGCTGGAGCACGCTGTCGCAGGCCGGCCGGAGCGGCGGCTGAGCCTGGAACCTGACTGCTGGCCGCGATCGTCGCCGGACGTCTCGGACCAACCCCCGGCGGCGCCTGCCAGTTGCTGCAGTACTCCTGACCAAGCTGTTCCGGCGCGACGGTACCGTGATGACATCACCGCCTACCACGAGCTGAGCGGAGTGTCGGCACGCTGATCGTCGCGCGAGCTGTCGAGTCCGTCGATCAGGCGTCGGTCGCCGGCGCGGCTGGCGCGACTGCGTGGCGCGCCGGCGAGGCCGCCGAGCGCTCATCGTCACGCTCATCCATGAGCTGCGCGTTGCCCGTCGAGCTGAAGCGAGATGAAGCGCGTGGTCGATGTCGTTCGGAGCCAGCGCCTCTTGATGTTCGTCGCGTCCGGCGACCTGCGCGGCCCACTGTCGAGGTCGGCCGCGAGGCTCTGCTCACGAATGGCCTCGACTGAAGGCCTGGGTGGACGAGGACCACGAGGACTGCGCCCTCATGCGGCACATAGCAAAACAGCGGGCCGCGGTACCAGGAGGTGGTGAAGAAGCCGACCTGCTCCACCAGCACGCCTGGAGGCCCGTCACGGTGACGAATCCGAATGCAAGGTTCTCCACCGAACGATTCGTCCCCACTTCGACCGCCGCAAGATGCATCGCGAGCGAGGGAGCGGCGCAACACAGCGTTTAGCCACCTCGTGTTAGAAGTCGGTGCGCTCGTCATTGCTCTGATCGCGGCGATCCTCTGGCCCGGCGAACAAGGCCGCCCAACGACGCGCCCGAGCAGAAGCTGGACCACACTCGCCCAAGGGCAACACCGACGCGGCCGCGAAGGCGGCCCACGAACGATCTCGGCGTATCGCGGCCGCGCGTGCACTTGCGGAGTCGATCCCGTCGCCAGCGCTACTACTGGCTACGAAGGCTGACCGCCTCCACCCGAGCGTCGATCAATTCGTGCCTCTCGAAGTCGCCCTGTTCGCGCGACCGGCTTCCTGAACAATGCACACCAAGACGTCCCTCTCGTCGACTTTCACTCTCGGTGGAGACGGAACAGAGCCTCGACGAGCACTTGCGACGGGACAGTCGTCGCGATCGACACGCTCACCGGAGCGGTCGTGGACAAGATGGCAAGCACCCAGGGCGGGTGGCCGGTGGCTTCCGGGATGGTGGTGGTCTCGGTGGTCGGTCTCGCTCTGCCCCTGGTGATCTTCGGTTCATCGCGTCGGACTCCGACTCGTCGGAACACATCCTCGTCAGCGACGGCGTACTGAATGCCGTCGATGCGAGTCGTGCCGATCCAGTTCCACCTCGGCGCCGATCCGTCGATCCTCGCCGCCGGCGCGGGGTGATCCGGCTCGTCGATCTTCCGAACAGGTCGACGATACAACGATCAAGGTGAACCACTAGGTTCCTCGCGTTCAGCGACGTGCGTCGGCTGGCCATCGTCGGCGCATGGTCCGTGACGACGCCGACGATCGACACGACGACCGAGTACAAGTACGCCGACGGTCACCATCCTCGGCCTGCCGGCATCGCGATCAACGGCACAGGAACGCGACTGGCAACGAACACCACCAGAGGCGACACCGGCTGATCGACGTTCACCGACCAGTCCGACCCATTGGTCAGCCACTCTCGGGTCAGCGACTGACTCACGTTCGTGGTGATGGGTCACTGATCGCCACTGCGAGCCTCGACGGGCGCGTCCAGGTCGTCGGACTCCGGGTCGGGCACCGATCGTTGCCGACGTGACCGTTCCAACAGCGAGAACATCGTGCTGACGTCTCGCCCAACGACGACGCTCTGCTCGTCGCTGGCTCGGACGGCAAGATCGCATCATCGATCTATCAGTCGCGCAAGATCAGTCATCCTCGTCAGCAGGTGGCTCGGCTTCTTCTTCCCCGACGCGACGCTCGTTCCGTCGATCACCGTGAGAGCGACGAAGCGAGCGTGACATTCACGTCGCGGCTTCTGCAGAGACGCTGCGTCCGGCGCAGCCATCACCGAGATCCCGCACTTCCTCACCGGGCCGATCAAATCCGCACGTTCAGCCCTGACGGTTCGGAGTGCGCGATCAGCTCGGCGGCGGTCATTGCTGCTTCTCGACGCGTGCGACGGGCGAAAGCTCGGCGAGCTCCCTCTCCCCGGGATGCTCTTGCCGTACTTCGCTCTCTACGACGAGCAGGATCGTCTGATCGTCAGCGGCGATCCCCAGCCCGGGATCACGTTCGTCTTCTCTGCGGTGGGGACCTTGATGAGAAAGCTCGATGGCGGGGGAACCTGGGGACCCGACGGCACGATCGCAATCAGTCACCAGGGCGAGGTTCGGTTGATCGACCTCGCCTTCGGTGACTCGGTCGCTCCCGTCTACAGACCGAGCCTCGCTCAATCAGGGGCGGTCATCGGCAGGGATGGCCGTGGCGTCGTGTTCGACGTGACCAACCACATCTACGTGTGGGACGTCGCCACGGGCCAGACCGTCGGCGAGGGCTTCCTGGGAACCTCCTTCCCGTCGGGCGGAACCCTCGTGAATGCCGAGGGCACCTATGCGATCTCCGTGGGGATCGACCACATGATGCTCTGGGACCTCGACCCGGCGGTGTGGCGAGAACGAGCGTGCGAAGCAGCCGGTCGCAATCTGACCCAGGAGGAGTGGGCGACGTTCCTGCCCGAGGACGAGCCGTACCACGTGACCTGTCCGCAGTATGGGGCGGGCGTGTGACCGACCGATTGCCACGCCGCCCTCGCGGGTTCAGGATGTCTCTGACCTGCCAGAAGTCGGGGGGCAGTCATGGAGATCCAGGTCCTGGGCCCGGTGGAGCTGCGTGACAACGGTGTCGCAGTCCCTCTCGGCGGCCCCCGGCAACGGCGGCTCCTGGCCGCGCTGGTGATCAACGCCGGCAAGGTTGTGTCGGTTGAGCGGTTGATCGACGCGGTGTGGGCGGGCGAGGAGCCACCCGAGCGGGCGGCGAAGACGCTTCAGACCTACTTGTCGAGACTTCGCGGAGCCCTCGGAGACGGACCCGTTCAGAAGCGTGATC
This sequence comes from uncultured Acidimicrobiales bacterium, assembly GCA_963747215.1. Lineage (GTDB taxonomy): Bacteria > Actinomycetota > Acidimicrobiia > Acidimicrobiales > DATKAS01 > DATKAS01. Next base: position 64,912 of record CAVVET010000013.1, on the reverse strand, counting down.
CGGGTTACTCGCTGGTCGTTGACCCGGGAGATGGTCGATGCCACGCGGTTCGAGCGGCTCCTCGCCGGGGCCCATTCGCAGCTTGAAGCGGGCGACGCGACCGGGGGCGAGGGTCCCGCTCGACGAAGCGCTGTCCCTGTGGAACGGGCCGGCCTACGACGAGTTCGTGTCCGAGCCCTGGGCGTGGGCGGAAGCGTCCCGACTCGAAGAGCTCCGGCTGAGCGCTCGGGAGGACTCGCCGTGGAAGCGCTCCGAGTCCTCGGCGAGACCGCAGAGGCCGTCGGCGAGCTCGAACGGTTGACGGTCGAGGTTCCCGTTACGCGAGCGATCGCGGCACAAGCTCATGCTCGCGCTCTGTATCGCGACGGCCGGCAGGCCGGACGGCGCTTCGGTCCTTCCAGGCCTACCGCCGCCACCTCGCAGACGAAGTCGGCCTCGAACCGTCGGGCGAGCTCGCCGACCTCGAGCGCATGATCGCGACTCGAGACCCACGCATCGACGCGAGGACCGCGGGACCCGCGCGGCAGGTGCATCGGCGACGCGCTGTCCGGGCGGTCGTGCCGCCGCGACTTGTCGAGATCGCAGCTCGGGGCGCCTGCGTCGGGCGCGAGCTGCCACTCGGTCAGCTGCGTCACCGCGTGGAAGAGCGCGGTGACGGCCCGAGAGCGGCGGCTTGTGCTCGTCGCGGGCGAGCCCGGGATCGGCAAGACGCGGCTCGCCGCAGCGGTGGCCGGCGAGGTCGCCGGTGACGAGCGCGCGTGTGTTGCACGGGTGGTGTGACGACGGCGTGGGGATCGCGTACGAGGCGTGGGTGCACGCGCTCGGCGGCTTCGTGCAGAGCGCCGACGACGAGGAGATCGCTGCGTTGGCGCCGTTGGCGCCCGATCTCGTGCGGTGCATCTCGGTCGTCGGCGAGCGCGTGCCCGATGTCGTGGCGAGGCCGACGACGGATGCAGCATCGATCGGGCGCGGCTGTTCGACGCGGTCGACTCGCTGCTCGCGCAGATCTCCGGCACCAGCCCGCTGCTGTTGGTGCTCGACGACCTGCACTGGGCCGATCCGGCGACGCTGGGGCTGCTCCGGTGGATCTTGAGCAGCGAACGAGGCGGGCCGATGCTCGTGCTGGGCATCTACCGCGACACCGATGTCGACCGCCGCCATCCGCTGAGCCGAGCTGCTCGCTGACCTCCGACGCGACCCCCGCGTCGAGCGGGTGGCGCTCCGCGGGCTCGACGAGCAGGCGATCGGCGCGCTGCTCCACGATCGCGCCGGTCACGACGCACCACCCGAGTTCGTCACCGCATTGCACGACGAGACCGACGGGAACCCGTTCTTCGCCGAGGAGGTCGTGGCCCACCTCGTCGAGACCGGCGCGATCTTCCAGCGCGACGGGATGTGGACCAGCGACCGGCACGCTGGCCGACCTCGGTCTTCCCGAGGGCGTGCGTGACGTCGTCGGGCGACGCCTGTCACGGCTTGAGCGAAGCACACCAACGACCTTCTCTCGGTCGCGGCAGTTGTCGGCCGCGAGTTCGACCTGTCCACCGTCGCCGTAGCGGCCGGCGTGGCGCCGCGACCGCGCCGCTGTCGCGTTCGACGAGGCCTTGAGACCCGGGCTGCTCGCGAAGTGCCCGAACGTTCCGGCCACGCTCGCGTTCACGCACGCCCTCGTGCGCCAGACCCTTCTCGAAGAGATCAGCGGTCCCCGCCGAGCCCATCTGCACTGGCGAATCGGCGAAGCGCTCGCGGCCTCGGGGACCGCCCCGCACGGGGCCGTCGCGTACCACCTGTGCGAGGGGGTCCTTGCCGGCGACCCGCGCATCGCGGCGGAGGCAGCCGTGGGCGCGGCCGAGGAAGCTTTGACGATCGGCGCCTTGGACGAGGCCAATGACCTCGCAGCTCGCGCCTTGGCCCTCACGGATGACGAGTGCACTCGACGCACCCGAGCTTCGGTGCCGCGCCATCCTGGTCGTCGGCGACTGCCTCGCCTGGAACCCCGTCGGCGACCTCGCCCCGGCGCGGCTCTCTGCTGAGCGAGGCTGGGCTGGCTCGCCGTCGAGCACGGCTGGCCCCACCTCGCCGCTCGTGCCGCGCTCACCTACGGATCGCTCACGAGGCCCGGCGTCGTCGACCCCGCGGCGACCGAGCTCCTCGGCGCGGTGCTCGACATGGGCGCGGACGACGATTGGCGCCCAGCCCTGGCCGCTATCGCGGCAAGCTACGAGGCGGAGAACGGTGATCGCCTCGATCATGAACGGGCCATCGCCGAAGTCGAGGCCGCGGCCGCCGAGATCGAGCGCTGCGACCCACTGGGTCGAGTGCTGGTCGCCGAGAACCGGTATTGGCTGCACTTCGCCGACGCCGACGCCGACGACCGAACGCTCGCGCGTGACGTACGCGTGGCGGTCGACGCGGTCGGAGGGATCTGGACGCTCCCGTCGTTCGTGGGGACGATCAGCTCATCTCTGCGACACGGGGACCGCGACGACTTCGACGCCGCCTTTGCCGAGTTCACCCTCCTCGTTGCTCGCACCGGCGTAGGACAGGCCGATGTGTCGATGCTGGAGACAGCGGTCGCGCTCCTCGACGGCCGGCTCGCCGACGCCGAACGGCTCGCATTCGACGCGCTCGCGACGCTCCATCCCGAATCGCTGCACGCCACGAACACCCTGGCGCAGATCGGCCTCACTTGGGGTTGGAGCGACCGCGATGACGACCTCCTCAACGCGTTGGATGGCTTCGCCACCGACAGCCGGTCTCAGCGCACGCTCATCGAGCTCTCCGGGATCGTTGCTCGTGCCCGGCGGGGAGAACGTGATCCCCGCTTCGACCGGTTCGCCGCCGATGACTTCGAGTCGCTGCCATGGAACCAGTTCCGTCTCTGCGCTCTGGCGACGGCGGGCTCAGCAGCGGCCGCGCTGCGCGACGCGCAGGCGGCGGCGGTGCTCGAGGTGATCCTCGAGCCCTACCACGGGCAGCTGTTGATCCTGCCGCGCAGCTGCATTGTGTTCGACGCCGCCGACGGCCTACGGGGCGAGCTGTTGGACGCTGCTCGGTCGCCACGACGAGGCCGTCGCCTGCCTCGAGGCCGCCGCCGCGTTGTGCGAGCGGGCGCGGTCGTGCCCCACTCGATCCGACCTGCACACCAGCTCGCCCGGGCACTCGCGTCCCGAGACGGCCCCGGAGACCGCGACCGAGCTCACGCGCTCGCCGCCGACGCGTTCGCGCGCGTGCCACCGAGATCGGCATGCCCCAAGAGGCCAAGGCCGCTCAGGCCGTGCTCGCCGAGCTCGACCAGCGTGAGAGCTGCGCGATCACCGGCGCGGCCATCGCCCGGCCGTACCGGTAGGCGCCGCTGGACCACACGAGGCATCGGGCCGTGGCGGCGGTCGCGATGCGAGTCGTCGCCCGGGCAGAGATGCACACCGTCGCACGACCGCACGACACTCGTTCCGTTCGGATCCGGGCACGGTTCCTCGGGCAGGCACGGCAGCTCGTCGGTGTAGTCGTTCCCGAGTTGCACCGCGGTGCCGGCGTCGACGTAGGTCACCGTCCCGGGGGGGCTGAGGAACGCGAGCCACGAGTACATGACGTTCAGCGCGCGACCCCGCTGGAACGACCCGGAACCGGTCTGCTCACCGGTGCCCCGGCCAGGTACACATGCGTGCCGACGCTGGCGAAGATGCGCACCGCTGTCCGGGCGTCATCGAGGTACTTGAGGAAGGCGTCGCCGTCGCCCATGCCCTCGCCGTTCGCGTGGTGCATGCACGTCGTGAACCGGTTGCCGCTGAACTCGAGCACCACGGCCGCCGGGTGCAGCGTCGCGGCGTCCTCTCTCATGATGTCGAGGTAGTCACACAGGGCGGTGCCGCCGAAGCTGCGCCCGATCGCCGTGGCATCGGTGCCGAGTGTGACGGCCGCCACGAAGTGATCCTGCGACTCCCATGCGAGCGAGTCGCCGTAGAGGATGACGACGGGCGAATCCGCCTGGGCACCGGCCGGCGCCGCCGTGCCGATCACTCCGGCGGCGGGCGCGAAGCGCCACCGCGAGCAGGAATCCGATCGGAGCGAACAACGGTCGTGTGTGCCATGAGCCGACCGTGCGCCCGAGCGATATCAAGGCGGCCACGGATCGGCTACAGCCGAGCAACAAGGGATTGCAGTTCCGTCACAGCCCGGTTTGCCGAGACTCTTGTGACCCGCCTGTGACCTGCGAGTCATAGCCTTTGCCTGGGCTCAGGCCAGGGGGTGATCCGCATGCACTTCACCGTGTTGGGTGGGGTCGAGGCGCAGGATCCGGACGGGCCCCTCTCTGTCGGAGGTCCTGTCCAGCACCGCCTCCTGGGCGTGCTCCTCGTGCACGCGAATCACAGCGTCAGCAACGACCGGCTCCTCGAAGCGCTCTTCGACGGCGAGGCCGCCGACGGCGCGCTCCATGCCCTGCGGACCTACGTGTCCCGCCTCCGCAGCGCACTCGGTGAGGGAGTCGTCGAGACGACGCCCGGCGGCTACCGGCTGGTGGTCGCCGACCCCGAGGACATCGACGCCGCCCGGTTCGAACACCTGGTGTCGGGCGCGAGCGCGGCCGGCGCGGACGGCGATCCCGCCCGCGCGCTGGCGCTCGCCGAGTCAGCGCTCGCGGAGTGGCGGGGACGTCCCTATCTGCCGTTCTCCGACGAGGCGTGGGCGGTCGCGCAGGTCGGTCGCCTCGAGGAACTGTGGTGGTGCGCTCGCGAGCAACGCGTCGAGGCGCGGCTCGCGCTCGGCGCCCACCGCGAGGTCGTCGGCGAGGCGGAGCTCCTCGCCCGCGAGGCGCCGCTCCGGGAGCGTCCCCGCGCCGCGCTGATGCTGGCCCTGTACCGATCGGGCCGGCAGGCCGAGGCCCTGCGCGTGTTCGAGGCCTACCGCTCCTACCTCGCCGACGAGACCGGCCTCCAACCTTCCGCGGCGATCACCGCGCTCGAACGGCGCATCGTCGAAGGCGACCCCTCGCTCGACGTGGTCGATCGCACCCGCGCCATCCGCGGCTACCGGTTGCACGAGAAGCTCGCCGAGGGCGCGTTCGGCGCGGTGTACCGCGGCGTGCAACCCGTCGTCGGGCGCGAAGTGGCGGTGAAGATCGTCAAGCCCGAGCTGGCCGACGACCCTGCGTTCATCGGACGGTTCGAGGCAGAGGCTCAGCTCGTCGCCCGCCTCGAGCACCCCCACATCGTCCCGCTCTACGACTACTGGCGCGAGCCCGGCGGCGCGTACCTGGTGATGCGGTACTTGCGAGGCGGCTCGGCCGAGCAACGGCTCGTGGAGCGCGGGCCGTTCCTGTTGGCCGATGCCGCTACGACTGGTCGAGCAGATCGGCGAGGCGCTGGCGGTCGCCCACGCCGCCGGCGTCGTGCACCGCGACGTGAAGCCGGCCAACGTGCTCTACGACGAGACCGGCAACGCCTACCTCGCCGACTTCGGCATCGCCGTCGACGCGGTGCGAGTCGATTCCGACGGTAGCGAGGTCGGCTCCGCTGGCTCCCCGCTGTATGCGGCGCCCGAGCAGATCCGCAACGGGTCCGCGACCCCGGCGTCGGACATCTACGCATTCGGCGTCCTGCTGTGGGAGGTGCTCGCAGGGCGCACGCCCTACGACGCCGACAGCCTCGCTGCCCTCGTCAGCGCCAAGACGTCAGGCCCGCTTGCATCGGTGCTGACCGAGCGCCCCGACCTGCCCTCCGCGATCGATGCGGTGATCCGCACCGCAACGTCTCCTGATCCCGCGAAGCGCTTCGCCGACATGGGCGAGCTGATCCTCGCGTTTCGTTCGGCCGCTGCGGGACTCGCACGCGGGGCGACGACGACCGAGGACGAGCCGGGACCGAGGCCAGTCGCTGCGCCCGAAGACAGGCCGCGGGCCCGGGCGAGCCGGACGCTGCTGGCGATGCGCCTCGAACAGGTCAACCCGTACAAGGGACTCCGGGCTTTCGGCGAAGCCGACGCCAATGACTTCTTCGGTCGGGAAGCGGCGACGGTGCGACTGCAGGACGCGATGGCGTCGTCGCGATTCGTCGCCGTCGTGGGTCCTTCGGGGTCGGGCAAGTCGTCACTGGTCCGCGCCGGTCTCGTGCCTTCGTTGCGGGCTCAGGGCGCGTGGGTGGCGACGATGGTTCCTGGAGCGCACCCCTTCGACCAGGCCGAGAACGCGCTGTTGCGCTTCGCGCCGTCCTCGGTCACGTCGCTGATGGATCAGATGATGTCTGACGACCGCGGGCTTGGCCCGGGCCATCGAGCCGGGTGCTTCCGGACGATTCGGATACCGAGCTCGTGCTGATCGTGGATCAGTTCGAGGAGCTGTTCACCCACACGGACGCGGAGACGCGTTCGCGCTTCGCATCCGCTCTGGTGCATGTGGCGAGCGACGAGCGCTGCCGGGCGCGCGTGCTGGTGACGCTGCGGGCCGACTTCTACGACCGACCGTTGACGGTGCCCGGGCTCGGTGAGCTGGTACGCGACCACACGGTCGCGATGACGCCGCTCGACGGTGACGAGCTCGAGCGCTCCATCACCCATCCCGCGAGTCGCGTCGGAGTCTCGGTCGAGCCCGAGCTCGTCGCGAAGCTCGTCGCCGACGCGACGACCAATCCCGCGTCGCTGCCCCTCCTGCAGTACTCGCTGACCGAGCTCTACGAACGGCGAGCCGACGGGCACATGACGCTCGCGGCGTACACGGAGCTCGGTGGGCTCGCCGGCGCCGTCGCGGGACGCGCCGAGGACCTGTGCGCGTCCGTCGCCGATGTCGAGGACGTGCGGCGGTTGTTCACGCGCCTGGTGACTCCCGGCGAAGGCACTGAAGACACGCGGCGGAGGGCTCGTCGCTCTGAGCTCGCAGGTGTTCCCGACGAGATCGTCGACGCGTTCGGCACTGCGCGACTGCTGGCCTTCGATCACGACCCCGCGACCCGGGAACCGACGGTCGAGGTCGCCCATGAGGCGCTGATCCGGAACTGGCCGCGCCTGCAGGGCCTGGCTCGCCGAGGACCGCGAATCGCTCCGGGTGTTGCGCCACCTCTCGGACTCGGCCGGGGCGTGGGAATCGCGCGAGGCCGTGACTCGAGTGAGCTCTACCGAGGCGCGCGCCTGGCAGCAGCGACTGACCTCGTCGCTGCGGGCCCCGATCGCCTCACCGAACTGGAGTCGGAGTTCGTGGGTGCGAGCCGCGAGGCGGCCGACGCCGACGAGCACCGTCGCCGCCGCAACGACTCGACGCCTCCGCCGGTTCGCAGTGGGGCTGGGCATCGCGCTCGTATGTGCCCTGATCGCCGGCGTCGTCGCCGTCGACCAACGGCGAAATGCCGACGACGCCGCTACTGATGCGCGCCAGCAGGCCGCCATCGCCCAAGAGCAGACGAAGGTCGCTCGCGCTCGCCGCCTGCTGTCGGAGGCGCAGGTCATCGCGCCCGAGAACCTCCACGTCGCCTTGCTCCTCGCGAGTGAAGCGGTCGACCTCGACCCCACCATCAACACTGCGGGCCTCATCGGTCTGATCCCGCCCCGGCTCGAGCGGATCCAGACCTTCGGCGGTCAGGCGATTCCAGAGTGGCGTGGGACCCGACGGACGAACCGTCCCCGTAGCCGACGGCGGACGGAGACGATCTACCTGTGGGACGTGGAGTCGGGGGCGATCGAGCAGGCCCTGACGACGGGCCAGCAGCAATACAGCGTGTCCATCGCCTCGGACGGACGCCATCTCGTGACCGCGGGAACCCACAGTGGCGAGGTCGCGGTGTGGGACCTCACGTCGGGCGAGGAGGTGGCTCGGACAAGATCCCGCGAGCCGTTCCTCATCGCTGATCCCGTCACCGCCGACGCCAGCGTCCTGCTTGTATCAGATTCCCTCGTCTCGGCGAGCCTCGTCCGGATCGAAGGTGACTCGGCGCGAGTGCTCTGGACGATCCCCATGCCGATGTCCACCATCGCAGTTGCCTCACCTGACGGGAAGCTCGTCGCTGTGGGCCGCTTCCTGCCGTCGGGCACATTCGAGATCGTGCTCTACGACGCGAGCACCCAACCCGCCCCACGCCGGCTCGCCGTCCTCAGGTCGACCGCCGACGCGGTCTGGTCGAGCGTGACGTTCGGCCCGGACTCTCAGGTGCTGGCCGAATCAAACGGGTCAGGTGTGCGCCTCTACGACGTCCGCGATCCGACGTCGCCGACTCTGCTCTGTGTCCTACGGATCGCTGGGCGGCGAAACCGAGGAAGGAGGCTTTGCGACATTCTCTTCGGATGGACAGCTCGTCGCGGTCGGTCGGCGGGGTGCAGTCGCGGTGATCGCGGTCCCCAGTTGTGAAGAGATCGCAGTGTCGTCGACGAAGCAAGGAGGAGCGTTCCCGCTCGGTTTCGTCGGCGATGGAGGCGACCTTCGCGTCGTCGTGGGTAGCGACACCGAGAGTCGGGTGCTGACGCGTCGCGCCGGCGCATCTCATGGCGCGTGCTGCTCGCCGCTGCGGAATGGCCGTTCGGCCCGGTAACCGCTCCGTTCACCGTCCAGTACGACGCCGATGGCTCCCCGCTCGGGACCGCCTGGCAGTCCGTCGCTTCGGGGCTCGGAGCTCAGCCCGCAGCAACTGAGCTGGTCCATGGCGAGCCAGCGAGCGACGGGGTCGAGGCTGCGAGCTTCGGGGATCCCGACGTCGCCGGTTCCGCTCACGTGGTGCTGTCCCGGGGCGGGCGTGAGCTGGCCCGCATCGACACCGGCCGCCGATTCGGGCCCTACGTGTGGTTCACGCCCGACGGGCGGCGCCTGGTGGTCGGACTGCCGGGGTGACGACCTGCTCACCCGGGTGGGCCTTCCCTTCTTTGGTGGACCGGATGGCTACACCATCGTCGTGGTCTACGACGTGACCGATCCCGGCAGCCCCGTCGAACTGGCCCGCCACGAGCTCGACGACCACGCCACCCTGGTCGGCGACCGGCGCTGCGCTCCATCGACGCCGCGGCGAGCCCAGACGGCTCGCTCATCGCCCTCGCCAGCGTCAACAGCAGCCAGATCCTCCTGCTCGACGCTGACACCGGAGCCATCAGCAGACGCTTCGACTCCAGCGTCGAACGTCTGGTGGAACGGAGTCGACTTCGTCGACGATCACACCCTCGTCGGCGTCGGGAATGTGTACCGGCGCGACAACGTCGTGTTGTGGGACGTCAACTCCGGCGAGGAGCTCGAGGCGCAGTCGGTCGGCGCCACGACCATCAATTCGGTGGCGGTGAACCGGAGGTCGGGCATCGTGGCCGTTCGGTCATGCCAACGGCGACCTCGTCGCTGTTCGACGCCGGCACCCGAGGCAGCTCGGTCCGGCAATCGACATCGACCTCGGAAGCATCGTCCATCTCGAGTTCCGCGACGATGGGCAACGACTCCTCGTCGCCTACGCCGACGGGATCGTCGAGTGGGACCTGTCTCGCGACGGCGTGGAAACAGGCCGTATGCGACGTCGTCGGGCGAAACCTCACCGTCGACGAGTCACGCCGGTACTTCGACGGCGACCCGACCCACACTTCCACCTGCCCGGGAGCTTGACCGTCGACCGGCTGTGATCGATCTGCAACCCCGGCTTGCGACAGTGCGAACATGTTCGAAGTGGTGGAACCGACGGTGGTCGTCCGGGAGCCGGGACGCACGCCGCTTCACCTCGTCATTCGGGACATCTTGGAGATCGGCCGGGAATGCGAGGGGCTGCTGCTCGACGATCCCCAGATCTCCCGTCGCCACCTCCAGCTACGAGCCGAGCAGAGGCCGGGTCATCGTCGAGGATCTCGGCTCGACGAACGGCTCGACGGTCGACGGCCATCCCCTCGAAGGCGCTCACGTCCTGCTGCGAGGCGAGGTCGTGGAGTTCGGCGACTGCACGGTCGAGCTCGCGCTCGACGCCCGAGCCACCCAGATCGGGCGGGATACGGAAGCGGCACGCGCGTCTACGGGCCAGCTCGATCGACATGGTCGCGGCGGCAGCGGCCGAAGACCACCGCGACTACGCCAGCCTCGACACCGACGCCGGCACGCTCACGATCGTGTTCAGCGACATCGAGGCATCGACCGAACGCGCGGTCGAGCTCGGCGACACCAAGTGGGTCGAGCTGCTCGCCGTCCACAACACGATCTTTCGTCGCGCCCTCGCCCGCCACCGCGGCACGGAGATCAAGGCGCAGGGCGATGGCTTCATGCTGTCGTTCTCGTCAGCCCGCGCTGCCGTGCAGTGCATGAGTGAAGTGCAACGCGCACTGGAGTCGCACGCACAGACCAAGCCCGCCGATGCCATCCACATCAGAGTCGGGCTTCACACCGGCGAGGTGATCCTCGGCGACGACGGCGACCTGTTCGGCAAGCACGTCGTGTTGGCGGCCCGCATCGCCAACGAGGCCAAGGGCGGCGAGATCCTGGTCTCGTCGCTCGTGCGCGAGATCGTCGACGCGCGCGGCGACCTGCAGTTCGGTGAGCCGCGGGTCGTCGAGCTCAAGGGCATCGCGGGCTCGCACACGGTCCATCCCGTGCTGTGGGACCCGGACAGCTACTCGTCGATGTAGTAGTCCATGCCGAGGTGGGTGATCTGGTCCTCGCCCATCATCCAGCGCAGGGTGTTCTTGAGCTTGGTCTGCTGGATGAACAGGTCGTGCTCGGGATACAGACCGGCGCGCACCTGCGGTGCCTTGAAGTAGAAGCTGAGCCACTCCTGGATGCCGCCGAGCCCGGCGCGCTGCGCAAGATCGGTGAACAGCACGAGATCGAGCGCGAGCGGCGCGGCAAGGATCGAGTCGCGGCAGAGGAAGTCGACCTTCAGCTGCATCGGGTAGTTGAGCCACCCGAAGATGTCGATGTTGTCCCAGCCCTCCTTGTTGTCGCCGCGCGGCGGGTAGTAGTTGATGCGCACCTTGTGGTACACGTCGCCGTAGAGCTGGGGGTAGCGCTCCGGCTCGAGGATGTGCTCGAGCACGCCGAGCTTCGACTCTTCCTTCGTCTTGAAGCTGTCGGGATCGTCGAGCACCTCACCGTCGCGGTTGCCGAGGATGTTCGTCGAGTACCAGCCCGCCACACCGAGCATGCGAGCCTTGAACATCGGCGCCAGCACCGACTTGATCAGCGTCTGGCCGGTCTTGAAGTCCTTGCCCGAGATCGGGAGCTTGTGCTCGTTGGCGTACCCCTCGAGCGCCGGAATGTCGACAGTGAGGTTGGGTGCGCCGTTGATGAACGGCACACCCTCGAGCAGAGCGGCGTACGCGTAGAGCATCGACGGAGCGATGGTCAGGTCGTCGTTGTCGATGGCCCGCTCGAACGCGTCGAGGTCCATGTGCGCCGCACTCGGCTCGAGGAAGATCTCGGTCGACCCGCACCAGATCATCACGACACGATCGAGCTGACGCTGCTCACGGAACGTGTTGATGTCCTCTCGCAGACCCTCGAGCATCGCCCGCTTGCTCGCGCCCTCCTTCACGTTCGGCCCGTCGAGGCGCTTCACATAGCGCGAATCGAAGGCCGCCTTCATCGGCCGCACGTCGCGCAGCGCCTCGGCGACCGGTTCGAGATGCCGGCCCGCCTCGAGCACACCCGCGCGCTGCGCAGCGACATACGCGTCGTCGGGGAACGGGTCCCAGCAGCCGAACACGAGATCGTCGAGCGACGCGATCGGCACGAAGTCCTTGATCAGCGGCACGTTGTGTTCGGTGCGCTTGCCGAGGCGGATCGTGCCCATCTGCGTGAGCGACCCGATCGGCTCGCCCATCCCCCGCTTCGCGAGCTCGACACCGGCGACCAACGTGCTGGCGACCGCTCCCATGCCGACGGTGAGGACCCCCAGTCGCCCGTCGATGGGCTTGATCACGGGGGGCTGGAGGACGGGCCGTTCGGCGGGGGGCATGCGGTGAGCGTAGGGCTGGTCAGAACCAGGTGTGAGAACCGGGGTGGAACAGGTGTTGCACCATGGCGACCGGCCAACGGAAGAAGGCGTCGGCCCGCGCCGCGGCTCCCGCTCGGTGCTCGTCGACCTGCCCGGCGCGCGCCAGCGTCGCAACGCTCACGCCGCCGAGCGACACCGCGCCGAGCGACGACGCTGAGAACGTGAGGTCGGGGCGTGTCCGCACGCGCTTGCAGGTCGCGCCGTCGGGCCCGCCGTCGAGCGCGAAGCGTCCCGCCGCCCAGCCCATGTCGTCGACGACCTCGAAGACGACGCGCTGCTCGACGGGATAGCGCCGTGCGGAGAGCAACCCGGGCACGTCGAGCGGTCGCACCCACAAGAAGTCACCTCGCTCGTACGCTCGCAGCGCGCGTGCATCATGGAGCTGCCAATGCAGCGGATCGTCGACCGAACGATCGGACGCGGTGATCGTCTGCACCCAGTCGATCTGCGCCAGGTACTGCCAGAGGCGCAGCGTCGCCTCGTCGTCGACTCCGACGAGCTCGCCCAAGGTCGCGGTGTTCTCGGGACGCCGATCGACCCAGTGGTCGTCGACGGCGTACGACACGTACCCGATTGCCTTGCCGCGCTTGTCGCGGCAGAGCACCCAGAAGCGCTCGGGGAGCGGAAAGCCTGGGATCGAGATCACCCGTGTCGCGATGTCCCACCATCGGCCGTTGCGCTCGATCGCGCCGGGTTGCGCCGCCTGGTAGCGGTCGTAGACCGCGGGGCACTCGCGCCGCGCCGTCGCGGCGTCGACCATCTCGACGGTGCCCGTCGCCTCCCGGAGGAACTTCGTGCGCGGCACGTCGAGCTTGAGCTGGCAACTGTCGGCTGCGTTGCCGTATCCGAACCGTCCGTATATCGGCCATTCCGCGGCGATGAGGATGCCGGCGACCTCACCCCGCTCGGCCGCATTGTCGAGATCGGGCGTGATCATGCGGGTGAGCAGGCCTTGGCGCCGGTGCGTCGGCTTGGCGGTCACCGCGGTGAGTGCCGCGGTGGGCACCATCTCGCCGCCCGGCAGCGTGAGTGGCGTGGCGAAGGACGCCAGCGTGGAGACGACCGAGGTGCCGTCGAACCCCGCCCAGCACCGATCGAGGTCGCGCCCCGATTCCCGCATGAAGTCCGCCGCGCCCTCGGCCGCGGGTCGCATGAACCCGTTGTTGCGCGCCGCTGTCCAGGCCTCGATCTCGTCGTCGACGATCGTCCGTACTTCTACGCCCATTCGGGCGACTGTACGCCCGGGGCCTCGCGGCGGGCGACGGGTTAAGGCAGTCGGCTGAACCAGACCAGCGAGCCGATGCCCGCGAGCAGCGCGAGCGCCATCGCCGCGAAGGTGAACCAGTCCGTCACCTCGCGTTGGACGGTCTCGGTCTCGACCGACTCGCCGAGCTTCTCGTAGACCTGCTTCAGCTCGGCCTCGGTGTAGGCCGGGAAGTAGCGGCCGCCGGTCTCGTCCGCGAGCGCACGCAGGGCGTCGCGGTTCACGGGCACAGGGATCTGGACACCGTCCGGGCCCAGTGACGACCCCGGCATCGCGTGCCGAACGCAATCGTGTTGACCGCGACACCCTGTGCGAGAGCCGCCTTCGCGGCCTCGTCGTTCGAACGGCCCTGCGTCGTCTCGCCGTCGGACAGCAGCACGACCGCACCAGTGAGCGCGTCGCCCTCCACGGGATCGACTGCGTCGGCACCGGTCACGGCATCGTCGCCGCTCGCATCGCCGTCCTCGCCGTCGAGGTTGGCGAACACGTCGAGCGCGGAGAAGACGGCCTCGCCGATCGCCGTCCCTTCACCCAGCTGGATCCGGTCGATCGTGCGTTGCACGGCCGCGGTGTCATCAGTGGGATCGAGCAGCACTTGCGCCGTCCCGGCAAACCCGACGACCCCGATGCGCACGCCGTCGGGCACGCTCTCGAGGAACGCGGCGGCCGCTTGCTGCGCGGCGTCGATGCGCGACGGCGCAACGTCGTCGGCTTCCATCGACAACGACGTGTCGAGAGCGAGCATGACTACGCCGCCCTCAGTGGCCACTTCTTCAGCCACCGCAGGGCGAGCGAAGCCCATGGCACCCACCACGAGTGCAGCGAGCAGAGCGAGGGCAGGGAGATGCCGCCGCCAGCCCGGCCGATCAGGAGCAACGGAGTCGAGCAGCTCGACATTGGTGAACCGCACCGCGTACGAGCGGCGACGTCGTTGCATCACGAGGTACACGCCGACCAGCACGACCGGTATGAGCAACAACCACAACCGGTGCGGGGCGTCGAACGAAAGCGAGCTCATCAGCGACGGCCTCCTGCGGCAGCCAGCCGGCGACTGCGCCGCCCGGCGACGAAGCGAACGAGATCGACGACCCAGTCGCGGTCGGTGCGCAACACGAGGTGGTCCGCACCCGAGGACGTGATGCGACGAGCAACGGACTGGCGCTGCTCCGCGGCGGCAACCTCGTATCGGTCGCGCAGACGGCGGTTGTGGGTGTCGACGAAACGGCGACGTCCCGTCTCGGCATCCACCACCTGCAGCAGCCCGACGTCGGGCAGCGAGAGCTCACGAGGGTCCACGACTTCGACCGCGATGACGTCGTGACGATGAGCGAGCGCCTGCATCTCGCGCTCCCAGCCCGCAGGAGCGAGGAAGTCGGAGAGCACGACGACGAGGCCGCGACGGTGAGCGAGGCGACGGGAGCGTCGGAGCGCCTCGCGCAACCCGAGGTCGGCGTCCGCGTCGTCGCCGGAGGGATGACGCAATGCGGTGAGGAGCGACGCCACGTGGGAGTGAGTGGACCGGGCCGGAAACGTCCCGTGCGTGGACGCCGTGGTCGAGCGCGCCGACGCGGTTGCCGCCCCGTGCCGCGAGCAGCGCGAACGCACCAGCCGCCGCCCACACGACATCGCGCTTCTCCGAGCGGGCGGTGCCGAAGTCGAGGCTCTTCGACGCATCGACGACCAGCCACATCTCGAGCTCGCGGTCAGCGATGGTGTCGCGCACATGAGGCTCGGTGGTGCGGGCCGTCACCGCCCAGTCGATGTGGCGCGTGTCGTCACCCGCGACATAGGGCCGAGCTTCCCCGGTGTCGCTGCCCGGTCCGGGAAGCAGACCCGAGTAGTCGCCCTGCAGCATGCCGTCGAGTCGCCGCAGCACCGCGAGCTGGAGGTGACCGATGGCTGCTTCCGAGGGTGCCGTCACCCGCGGCTTCGCGGGCAACCCGACCGGCCTCATCGAGTCGCGTAGGGCAGGCCGTCGGTCGCCTGCATGCGGGGCGCCCCCACCTTCGTGAGGGTCTCCACGAGGACGTCGTCGACCGAGACTCCGTCCGCGACGGCGTCGAACGACAGCACGAGACGGTGGTTGAGCACGTCGTAAGCGACGTCGTACACGTCCTGCGGGAGCAGGTACGAGCGACCGCGGAGCAACGCGAGCCCGCGGCCGGCCGCAACGAGACCGATGCTCGCTCGGGGGCTCGCGCCGTAGGCGAGCAAGCCCTCGAGGTCCGCGAGCTCGTGCTCGGCGGGGTGCCGCGTCGCGAGGACCAGGCGGACCGCGTAGTCGGCGACCTCGGGAGCGACCTGCACCGACGCGGCGACCTGCTGCAGCGCGGCGACGTCGTCCGTGTCGAGCAATCGTGCGGGTGTCGCCATCGATCCGGACGCGCGAGCCACGATCTCGTGCTCCTCGGCGCTGCTCGGGTAGTCGACCGGGATGCGCATGAGGAAGCGATCGCGCTGTGCCTCCGGCAGCGGATACACGCCCTCGGACTCGATCGGGTTCTGCGTCGCGAGCACGAGAAACGGGGAAGGAACCGGGTGGGTGATCCCGCCGATCGACACCTGACGCTCGCCCATCACCTCGAGCAACGCGGACTGCACCTTGGCGGGAGCGCGGTTGATCTCGTCGGCGAGCACGAAGTTCGCGAACACGGGCCCCAGCTCCACATCGAAGCGCTCCGTCGACGGGCGATAGATGCGAGTGCCGACGATGTCGGACGGGATGAGGTCAGGCGTGAACTGGATGCGGGTGAAGGTGCCACCGAGCGTCTTCGCCAAGGTCGAGACGGTGAGCGTCTTGCCGAGCCCGGGCACGCCCTCGAGCAGGCAGTGGCCGCCGGCGAGAAGGCCGACGAGCACACGCTCGAGCACACGCTCCTGACCGACGATCACCCGGCGCAGCTCGACCAGCACCTGCTCGAGGCGGGCACCTGCCTCAGAGAAGGCGCGGGCACGCAGCTCACGGTCGCTCATGTCGGTCATCTGCGAAATCTCCAATGTCTCGAGCTGCGTCATTCCACGACCTCGACTGCCTCAGCGATCGCGGTCACGTCGTCCTCGACGACGAACGTGTCGCCGGTGACCTTCACGAGCAGGTCGTCGTCAGCGAGCAACGCGACGCCGCCGGTGATCTCCTTCGCGTCTTGGCCGTTCACCTCGATCGGGTCGCCGTTGAGGTCCTCGTAGCCCGACGCGGCCTGGTCGCCGCGCTCGGCCTCGATCGTGACGAGCCCGCGGGGGCCGCGCAGCACGATCGTCTGATGTCCCTCGACGCCGGAGCCGGTGGACGTGGTGGCGATCTGGTTGCGCTCCTGCGCGTAGCCGTCCGGAAGCTCGCCGAGCGTGATGAGGCCGAGGATCGGAGCGGACTCCTCCGACTGCTGATTCGGGTCGGTGCCCGGGTCGGTGTTCGGCGCCTGATCTTCAGGAGCGGGGAAGAGGTCCTGACCGCCGAGCAGCTCGTCGAGCAGCTGCTGGAGCGCCTCGCTCGGGTCGCCGTTCAGCAGCTCGTCGAGCCCGGGGATCTGATCGAGCCCGGGGATCTGGCCGAGATCGGGAAGCTGGTCGAGGCCGGGGATCTGACCGAGCCCGGGAAGCTCGAAGCCGCTGCCGTCGTCGGGCACCGCGGGAGCATCCACGCCCCCGGCGGCCTCGACCTCGTCCATCAGGGTCTGCGCGTCGGCGACCGGGATGGCGAATCCGACACCGTTGCTGCCACCCGTCGTCGAGGCGATCGCGGTGTTGATGCCGATGACCTTCGACTCGGCGTCGACCAGCGGACCGCCCGAGTTGCCGGGGTTGATCGGGGCGTCGGTCTGGATCAGGCCGGTGAGCTCGCCACCCGGAACGGGGAGGCTGCGATCGAGCCCGCTGATGATGCCGGACGTGACCGACGCCGAGAAGCCGAAGGGGCTGCCCATGGCGATCGCGGTCTCGCCGACTTCGACACTGTCGGGCGCGGCGAGGTCCGCCGCGGGCACGCCGTCGGGTGCGTCGACAGCGACGATGGCGAGGTCACGCTCGGGAGCGCGACCCACGACCGTGCCGTTCAGCGTCTGGCCGTCGGCCGTCTTCACGGTCACCGTCTCGGTGCCCGCAACGACATGGTGCGCGGTGAGCACGAGCCCAGAGTCGTCGTAGATGACGCCACTGCCGACCGCCTCGCCGTGGCCGATCTCGACGACGGCGGGAGCGACCGCGCTCACGACGTCCTGCACGACCTCGGGCTCGCCCGGGGCAGTCGCGCCGGCGATCGGCGACGCCGCACCGCTCTCGTCGTCGTCAGACACGAGGACGAACACGCCGGCAACAGCCGCGGCACCGACGACCGCACCGAGGCCGGCGGCCAGGATGCGACGCCCGCGCTTGCGGGGCGGCGCGCCGCGGCGCGGGTTGCGGCGCGGCGTCGGTGACCAGCATCTGAGTCGTGGGCGCCGGCGGCGGCAACGGCACGCCCAGCGGCGGGGTCGGGGGAAGCTCACGCCACGAGCGATGGGGCACGCGGGGGCGTTCGAGCGTCTCTTCTTGCGGTGCGGGCATGGGGAATCCTCCGGCCGGGCGGACGTCGCGCAGCTGTAGCGACCGGGGGAACGTACGGAAATGGGGATAAAGCGAGCGTCAAACGCGCTCGGCCGCTCCCAGCGGGCTCATGGGATCCACCAAGTGATGGATGCCGTCGGGGGCGACGATCGCCGCCGCGTCCGCGTCCGGATCGGCGGGCAGCCACACGACGAATGTCGATCCGAGGCCCGGCTCGGACCCCATCGTGAGCTGACCGCCCTGCGCCTCGACGAGCTGGCGGGCGATCGTCAGCCCCAGCCCGTGGGGACCGCCCTGATCGCTGCTGCTCCGGCGATCGCTCTCATAGCGACCCTGCCAGTAGCGCTCGAACACGAGCGCGTGCTCGGCCGGAGCGATGCCGGGCCCCTCGTCTCGCACCGCCATCCACGCCCAGCCGTCACGACGACCGCAGCCCACCGTGATCGTCGAGCCTCCGGGCGCGAGTCGCACCGCGTTCGCAAGGAGGTTGCCCACCGCGCCCCGCACGGCCGCCCGATCCACTGTCGTCTGCACTGGGCTCGGCGCGACCACCGAGAGCCGAATGCCGCGCGTAGAGGCGGGGCCGACGTGCTCGGCCGCGAGCGCGTGCGCCTCCTTTGCGAGATCCGTGAGCGTGTCGGCCATGCCGTCGAGCGACAGCCGGCCATGCGCGGCGAGATCGTCCACCGCGTGGCCCATCCGGTCGATCGCGCGACGCGCCGCCGCCACTTGCGTCGCCGTCTCCCCGTCGATCGCAGGGTCGCTCGCCGCCAGCTCGAGGTTCGTCGTCGCGCGACGGCGAGGGGCGTGCGCAGCTCGTGGACGACTTCGTGCAGCAGCCGGCGTTGTTCCTCACGCCGAGCGTCGAGGCGGTCGAGCATGTGGTCGACACCGATGGCGAGCCGGCCGAGCTCGTCGTCGCGGGGAGCGAGGTCGACGCGATCTCCCGACTCGCTGCCGTCGACGCGGTCGACGACGTCGGCGACCTGCTCGACCGGCTTCAGGACGCGCCCTGCCACCACCCATGCGAGTAGTGCTGCGGGGACGAACGAGACCGCCATCGCCGTGAGCATCCAGCGAACGCCGTCACGGCGCGCTCGCTCCGCGGTCGCGGTGGAGTTCTCCGAGGTGATCTGCACGAGCGCGACTCGATCGCCGACCTGCTCCACGCGGGTGACGGTCACCGGCTCGGGGTCGTACCCGATCCATCCGCCGAGGAGGTAGCCGAACAGCCCGACGAGGGCGGCCGTCGCGAGCGCGAGCGCCGTCATGCCGAGCGCGAGGCGCCAACGCAGCGTCCCCCGCCGGCGCGCGGTCATGCCGCCGTCGCTGCCCGGAGTCGATAGCCGCGGCCCGGCAGCGTCTCGATCACGTCGGCCGCCCCCGCCGCGGTCAGCTTCTTGCGCAAGTTGCTGAGCGTCACGCGCACGGTGTTCGTGAACGGGTCGGCGTGCTCGTCCCATACGTGCTCGAGCAGGCGCTCCGCGCTGTGCACCTCGTCGGGGTGCAACAGGAACCAACGGAGCAGCGCGTACTCCTTCGGGTTCAACGCGATCGGTGTCGCGCCGTTGCGCACCTCCTGGCGCGCGCCGTCGAGCACCAAGTCGCCCCACTGGAGGGTGGCGCCGCCTCCGCTCGCGTCGCGACGCAGCAGCGCCCGCATCCGAGCGAGCAGCTCCCCGAGCGCGAACGGTTTGACGAGGTAGTCGTCGGCGCCCTCGTCGAGCCCGGCGATGCGATCCTCGATGCCGCCTCGCGCCGTCAGCATGAGCACCCGCGTGCGCGTCGCGCCGTCGCCAGTGGCGGCCTCCGAGATGTGCCGGCAGACCTCGAGGCCGTCCATGTCGGGAAGGTTGAGGTCGAGACAGACGAGGTCGTAGTCGGTGAAGGGGAGTCGGTCGAGCGCGGAGCGACCATCAGGGGCCACGTCCACCGCGTAGCCCTCCCGGCGCAGCCCGGTGGCGATCGCGCCGGCAAGATCGGGCTCGTCTTCGACGACCAGGATTCGCATGCTCGTTCCTCTACGAGGCTACGGGCTGGAGAGTTCCCTCACGGGAGCGGTCGGCCGCGACGAGCACCAGCAGGAGCAGTGCGAGCACGGCGTAGCAGGCGAGCCCGGCGCGCAGTCCGTGTGCGTCCACGACAATCCCGATGCCGATCGGGATGAGGAAGCCGGAGAACTCGATCGTGCTCACGACGGCGGACACGGTGCCGGCCTGGCCCGGTCGCAGCTTCAGCACCCGCGCCTGCAAGGCGGTCCAGAAGCCGATGATGCCGAACCCGAACACGAGCGCGCCAGGAAGGACCAGCAGCGCCGAGGGCGCGACCGCGACGAGCGTGACCGCGATCGGCGACGGTGATCGCAGGACGCATCAGGGGCGGCGTCGGGGGTGCGTGCCGGGCCTGCTGCGCCGAGCCGATCAGCGCGCCGACGATCGTCAGCATCGCGATCGCCGTCGCGCTCGCGGCCGAGAGTCCGTCGGTGCGCTGCAGTCGGGCGATGAGGAAGGCGAGGAACGGCTCGTCGAGCGGGCCGAGAAGCGCGGCCATCGCGCCGTAGACCCAGACCCGGCGGTCTCGCACGATCTCGGCGATCGCGCGTCGGGGCGTCGGATGATCGTCGGCGCGGTGGGGCGGCGGCAGCGGCGACATCGCCAGCCACGCGCCGAAGGCGGCCATGAGCACGGCGCCGAGGAGGAACGGGGCCTCCCATCCGAAGCCGAGCCGCGGCCGCGACGATGATCACGAGCGGTCCCGCGAGATCGCCGATCGACCCCATGAAGTTCTGCGCGCCGAGCATCCTCGGCAGGTCGTCGCCCGAGAGATCGACGAGAGCGAGCTCGGATGCATCGACCATCGCGGACGCGCGCGACACCGATCGCGAACGACGCCGCAACGAGAACGAGGTACGAGTCTGTCGTCGCGAACACCGCGAGGGCCGCCGCGAAACCGAAGGCACCACCCGCCGCGATCGCGCGGCGGCTCACATAGTCAGCCGCGATCGAGAAGCCGTTGCCGACGATCGCGCCCGGCGCACCGGCCGCGAGGATCGTGGCTGCCTGTGCGTAGGAGAGATCGAGCTCGCTCCGGAACGACTCGAAGCTGCCCGGGATGAGGAATCCGGCCGACTCGTCGGCCATCCGGACCGAGAGCAGCGCGACGAGCATCGCCGGCGCATGTCGCGCCGTGGCCGGTGCCCATCGGAGGAAGGCGGTGCGTCAATAGTGGGTGAGCCGAGCCATCCGCGGAGCGTACCCTCCCCGCAGCGCTTGCTCTGCCCTTGGCGCCCGCTGAGTCCCGCCGTTCAGGCGCCTCGCAGGTCGCCTGGCGAGTCCAGCCGAGCGCCGGGAGGGTCGCGACCACCCGGGTCGTAGGCTGCACGCATGGCGCTGTTCTCCTCGAGCAAGTCCAACCTCGTCGACTGCTGATCGCGCGCTGCCCGGCCGCAGCGAGACCATGCCGGTGCCGGCGCAGCACTTCGTCAACTTCAACCCGATGACCCCACCGTTCCCCGACGGCATGGAGACCGCTGTCTTCGGCCTCGGGTGCTTCTGGGGCGCGGAGCGCAAGTTCTGGGAGGCCGACGGCGTGTTCACCACGGCGGTCGGCTACGCCGGCGGTTACACGCCGAACCCGACCTACGAAGAGGTGTGCTCGGGCCGCACTGGCCACACCGAGGCCGTGCTCGTGGTGTTCGATCCGGCGAAGATCAGCTACGAGGCGTTGCTCAAGATCTTCTGGGAGAGCCACAACCCCACCCAGGGCATGCGGCAGGGCAACGACGTCGGCACCCAGTACCGCTCCGCGATCTACACGATGTCGCCCGAGCAGCGGAAGGCCGCCGAGGCGAGCCGCGAGCGCTACCAGCAGCAGCTCGACGCGGCCGGGTTCGGGGAGATCACGACCGAGATCGCGGACGCCGGTCCCTTCTATTACGCGGAGCCCTACCACCAGCAGTACCTCGGCAAGAACCCGAACGGCTACTGCGGTCTCGGCGGCACCGGCGTCGTCTGTCCGGTCGGGCTCACGGCCAGCCTGACCGCGGCCGACCGGAGCGACTTGGTACGGTGCGCCGAAACCAATCGCGCCGGTCGTCACCGGCTCCAGTGGAGGTCGCACTCGCATATGGCTGATCCGGTTCAGGACTACCTCGGCTCGCACTCGCTGCTCACGCTCGCGACGGCCTCCAAGAACGGCATTCCTCACGCGGCGCCCGTCATCTATGTGAACGACGGCACCACGGTCTTCTTCTCGATCGCACCGGGCTCGACGAGTGCGGCGAACCTGGCCGAGAACCCGGTGGCCGCCATCGGCGTCGCCGACAATCCCGACGACTGGAACGCGGCGCAGGGCGCGCAGCTCGCCGGAAACGTCACGAAGCTGAGCGGCGACGAGGCGAAGAAGGCGGCGGGGCTGTTCTCGCAGCGCTTCTCGAACCTCGGCGACGCGGTCGACTCCGCGCCCTTCTACCGCCTCCAGCCCCACGACGTTCGCTACGTCGACAACAAGTCGAGCTCGGGCGAGAAGAACGAGGCGCTCGGGCAGGCCTGGGTCACGAACGTCGTGCACCGCGTGTTCCGCCACCTTCGTCCCGACGAGGTCGACGCACTCTCGTCGAAGTTCTCGAAGGAGTCGTTCAAGTCGGGCTCGACGCTCATCGAGCAGGGCAGTGCGGGCGATCGCTTCTACCTGATCGTCGACGGCGTGGCCCGCACGACGAACGCGCAGGGTCAAGAGCTCTCGACGAGCGGCCCTGGCGGTTTCGTCGGCGAGATCGCGATCCTCGCCGACCGTCCCCGCACCGCGACCGTCACAGCCGCGACCGACATCAATGCGCTGTCGCTCTCGAAGGCCGACTTCGAGGCCGTGATGGATGCGTCACCCGATCTTCGCCGCGACTTCGACGCCGTCGTCGCGGAGCGCTTGGCACGCGGCTGATCTGACCGCCCCAACGGTGGCACCGGCGGGACCCGGCGCGCCCGAGCGCACTCCGAAGGCGCGGCTGCCCGCCACGCTTCGCCATCCTCCTGCTCGCCCTCGTCGTCGTGGGCTCCGCACTCGCCTTCAGCCTGCCGAACCGCGAACCGGACGCCGACGGGGGCCCGGTTCTCTCCCGGTATCTCCCGCTCGTGGACGGGAAGGCCGCACTGTTCGAGCGCTTCGGCGCCGGCGACGACAGCACGGCCGTGGGTTGGGAAAGCGAGAACACCGACGTCCTCGGGGACGGCGAGGCGTTGCTCTCTCTCACCGCCACCACCTTCGGACAGCTCACTGCGCTCTACGGGTCGATCGAGGACGACGTCGTCCCTCCCGGCCTCGCGGATGCGACCGTGCACATGGAGCGGTTGACCACGATCGACGAGTCCGGCGCGGTGCCGCCCGAAGGCCAGCAGGTCGACGTCATCACCAGGGACGCCATCGGCGACCGCCTGTTGACAGTGACCGACATCTCCGGCGAGCTCGCGTTCGATCCCCCGGCGCTGCTGCTACCGAGCGACCTGCACGTCGGCCAGAACTGGGAGTCGTCGGGTACGGCGGGCGGCCGCGACTACGTGCTCGAGGGGAAGGTGATCGAACGCACCGCGGTCGAGGGCTTCGACGATTGCATCCGGTTCGAGATCACCACGACGTTGGGCGACCAGTTCAACAGTGGCCGCACACTCGCGTGCGCCGGCGTCGGCATCGTCAGTCGTGAGGACCTCGACGCCGACGGTGAGGTCATCCAACGCGTCGAGATCGCGACACAAGAGACAACCCGGTTCCGCGACGACGAGGTGCCGACCCCGCCCGCCGTCGAGCCACCGGTCGAGCCGGTCGGGGACCTCACGCTCGGTCGCGTCGGAAAGGCGACACCCAGCGGTTCGATCTCGCCGCCGACCTTCTCGCCGGTGTTCGTGCCAACGGACCCGCCGACGGTCGTCGTCGCCTCGGAGCGCGGCGACGTCGTCGCGATGTCCGCCGACAGCCCCGACGTCGTCCGATGGCGGTTCCATCCTGGTGGATCGGTCTACGGACCGCCCGCGTTCGACCCTGATCTCGGACGCCTCTACATGGGAGCGACCGACAAGCGCCTCTACGCCATCGACGCCCGGGGCTACTTCCTCTGGGCCGCCGCCGTCGACGACAACGTCGCCACGCGTCCGGTGGTCAGCAGTGGTGTGGTGGCGTTCGCGAGCGAGGCCGGCACCGCGTTCGGTGTGGACGCGGAGACCGGCGCTCCCCGTTGGCGTCGCAGCCTCACCGCGGCGACTGTCGCGTCTCCGGCGCTCGTCGACGACACGGTCGTGTTCGGCTCCGACGACGGCACGATCCGCGCGCTGAGCATCGAGGACGGCGCCGATCGATGGACGCGATCTGCGCAAGGCTCGGTCGAGGCACCGATCACCGTCGGCGCGGACGGCGTCGTCTACGTAGCCGATACCGGCGGGGGCATCACCGCCCTCGAGGCGGCGACGGGTGAGCGGCGGTGGGACGAGACGCGGAACGACGCGTTCCGCACCGCACCGGCGCTCATTGGCGAGCTCGTCGTGGTGGTCGGCGAGTCGGGATCGATCTACGCGTTCAATCGAACCGACGGCGAGATCATCTGGGAGTTCAGCGGCACATTCGTCGGTCCGGCCGCGGACGTCGCCGGCTCGGTCGTGGTGGCGACGTCCGAAGGGATCATCAACGAAGTCGATTCGACCGGCACGCTCATCGAGCAGTTCGCGACGGCGGACACGCGTGCTCCGAGCGATCCGGCGGCGCCGATCACCCTTGGGCTCGCCACCGGCGGTGGGGCGGGATGGTCCGTCGACGACAGCGCCGTGGTGCGGCGCATCGGGCCGGGCGCTGGTGGCCTCACGGCGTTGCAAGCCCGGTGGGTGCACCCATTCACCGAACGCCCGTTCACCGGCATGGGCTTCCCGACGACAGTAGGTGAGCACGAGGGTCGAGCCGTGTTGATCGACGCCGGCGGCGCGGTCTACCTCGTCGAGCCATCTTCGGGCGCCGTCGACCCGATCGGCGAAGACCCCGAGAGCCCGCTGCCCGCCGGCGCGAGCGCGGTCGTGGATGGAGATCAGCTCTTCATGACGCTCGGCGGTGAGCTCCGCGCCGTCGACCTACCGAGCGGCGAGGTCCGCTGGACCGACGGCTCGAGCACATTCACACCCAACGGACCGATCGTGTCGGGCGATCTCGTGATCATCCTGCGAGTCGTCACTCTCGACGACGACACCATCACCGACGAAGTCGTCGCGCACGACCGGCTCACCGGCGAAGTGCGGTGGACCCGACGGATGCCCTTTGCCGGCAGCGGAGCGGCGCTCGCCGGCGATGTCGTCGTCGCGGGATCGCCGCTCTCGGGTCTCGATCCATCTGACGGATCGATCCTCTGGCAGGTCGAGACCGATCGAGACGTCGTCGGCAACGCCGGCTACGACGCCCAGCGAGACATGGTCGTCGCGGCCGTCCGGAAGTTCGAGGGCGACGATGTGCTGCTCGATCTCGTCGCAGTCGACGCGCGCACCGGCGACGAGCGCTGGCGCACGCCCGTCGAAGGGGTGCCCGAGTTCACCGAAGCGATCACCGTCGCCGACGACCTCGTCGTGGTTCCCCAGCTCGGCGGGCCCGTCGTCGCCTACGACGCCGACACCGGAGCAGAGCAGTGGCGCTTCGCTCCCCCCGCGCCCGCGGTCCACCTCGGCATCGCGACGATCGAGAACGGACAGGTCTGGATCATCACGAGCTTCGCTCAGGTCTTCGTGCTCGACGCATCCGCCGGCGAGGTCGTCGCGCAGTCGTCCGGGTTCGGCGCCGACGTCGGCTCGTTCTTCGCACCGTGGGGCCAGCGGGTGCGCTCCGTCGACGGAGTGTTCATCGCCCCGTTCCCGCCGTTCGTCGCGGGCTTCGACCCGCCGGTGGCGCCGTGAGCCCGCGCTTGCGCCCGACGCGCACGACAGTCGCCGCGACCGTCGCGCTCATCGCGGCCCTGGGCTTCGGCGCCGCCCGAGAGCTCGTGTGGGACGAGCTGCGAGGCGGCATGCTCAACCTGCGCGGGTTGCGCCGGCCGCTGCAGGTTCTCGTGGTGTTCGGCTTCGCACTCGTGCTGGCGATGCTCGTCGCAATGATCTTCAACGACTTCCTGCGAGGGCCGTTACGACCTGTTCGTATTGCCGTCCGGCACACCAGGGCGCGGCTCACTCGTGCCCACGCCGCTCCTCTCCGTCACGCTCTTCGTCCTCGCCGTCGGCTGGGCGTTCGTGCTCGCCTCAGCGCTCGAGACGCTGCTCGTCGCTCGAATCGCGCTGCTCGCCGTGTACGTGTGCTTCGCCTCGGTCTGGCAAGGCTTCGGTCTGGGCGACGCCAACGACCGCCTCGTGCAGGTGGGATGGGTAGGCGTGATCGCCGTCGTCGCCCTGTACGCGATCAGGCTCAAGCTGCCCTCGCGACCGGTGCTCGACTTCGCGCTGCTGCTCGGCTTCGTCACGCTCACGTTCGCCGCGGGCCAGTACCGGCTGTTCGACTTCGACCGTTCGAGCGGAGGTGCGTTCGGGCTGTTCCAGGCGGTCCAGAGCGTGGAGCTGCTCGCCGCCCTCGTGCTGCCGCTGCTCTTTCTGATCGGCCTCGACATCGCGGCGTTCGCGCTGAACATCGGCGAGTTCGGAGCGCACTTCGTCGAGGACCGGTTCAACCAGATGGTCCTACCCGTCGCGGCTGCCATCGCCGCCGCTCTCGCGTGCCTCCAGACGTTCTTCGTGCTGCGCGACACCTTCGACGAACCGAGCCCGTTCGCGACGCTCGCCGGAGCGGCGCTGCTTCCTGCCGCCTTCGCGGTGTTGTGGGCTCTCGTGCACGCGCGGCGACGGGTGGTCGGTGCCGAGGACGAGGAGTTCATCGACGCCGCGCGATCGTGGGGCCCGCTCCTCGTCGTCGTGATCTTCCTCCCGTTCATCGCGCAGACTCTGCTGCTGCTGAGCCTCAACTTCGTGAACGCCACGAAGATCACCGAGAACCCTGACATCACCCGCCATTGGCAAGACCTGTCGACGTGGGTGGTCGACCGGCAAGCACTGTGGAGCGACCTGCTCGGGCCGGCGTTCCTCGCCCTGGCGTGCTGGTTCGTCGCACGCGGGCGCCGGTCGCCGGCCCTGTTCGTCGGCGGTGTCGGGCTGCTGGCCTCGTGGCTCGAGCTCACCGCGCCCGACGGCTGGTTGCACGCATGGGAGTCGACGCGTCCGCGGGTCATCGTCGTGTGGGTGCTGGTGCTGCTCGCGACGACTGCAGCCTGGGCGTCGACCCAGCGATTGAGCCGGCACCGAGCGCGCGGGCTGCTGCTGTCGTTCAGCCTCGCGGTGCTTCTCGGCCAACAGGGCTTCCTCGAAGATCCGCTCGGGGTGCTCGGCTTCCTCGGCCTCGTGCTGATTGCGATGGGCTTCGTCGCCGACGCTGCGGCCTACGGGTCGTGGGCCAATCGCGACTCCCCTGGCCTCCCGCGTGTCAGTCGGGTGTTGCTGTACGTCGGTTACGTGCTGTTCGCCGTCGCGCTCGTGAACTGGGCGCTCGTGACCCACGACCTGGCCGACGTGCAGCTGTACACGGGTCAGGGCGCGCTCTCGGGCTTCGCGGCGCTCGGGCAACCGCTGATCTTCCTGGTCTTTCTCTCGGTGATCACGAGCCGCCCCGACCGTGTGGTGTCCGCTCCGGCGATGCCATTGCCGCCTCCTCCGGCGACGGTCGGCCGCCCACCCCCACCACCCCCGGTCAGCGCGCCTCGGCCTCGGTGAGCTTGGCTTCCACGGCGGCGCGCTGGGTGTCGGACATCTCCTCGGTGAGGAGATCGCGCAAGAGCGCGGCCGCACCCTCGGGGTCGTCGAGCTGCGACAGCTCCACATTCGCGAGGAACCACTTGGCGTCTTGGTCGACCGGCTCGAGTGACAACGCCTGCTCGAGCAACGCCGCCCCCTCCTCGGGCTCACCGAGCAACGCGGTCGTCCAGCCGAGGTACTTCAGCGCCTCCTGCCGATCCTCGGGAGCAGGATCGTTCTCCAACGCGATCTCAGAGTGCTCCTTGGCCTTCTCGAGCTCTCCGTCGCGCAGGTAGCGCTCGATCAGCGCGAGGCGCATCGGGGTGACCGAGGGGTTCTGCTCGATCACCGCCTCCATCTCCTCGTTGCTCACGGTGGCGAGATCTCGCCCGCCACCGGGCAGCGTCGAGACCGTTGACTGCACTGCGCCGGTCTCGCCTCGATCGGACCGGCTCACGATCACTGCAACGATCGCGACGCAAGCGACGACCACGATGCCCGTGAGCGTCAGGAGGCCCGTCATACGGTCGAAGCGGGGCGCGCCGGGCTCCGGCGGCGCCGGCTCCGGCTCGAGGGCAGCCACGATCTCCGCCTCGTAGATCCGAGTCAGATGCTCGGCGGTCGCGGCGTCGATCTCGCCCGCTTGGCGCTGCCGCTCGACCTCGACCAGATCCTGCAGGGCTTTCGCCTTGCGGGCCTCGATCACGTCGCGCTCGGCGGTCACCGCTCGGGCAGCGTCCCGAGGAACGGCGACACCGAGCCGGCCGCTTCCTCGTCGTCCTGCGCAGCGGCGTCGTCACCGAGGCAGTTGAAGATCGTGCCTCCCGGATCGTTCTGCGGGCCGTTGCACGCGAGCACCACTTCGTCGCCGGTCCGTGCCGTGACCACGTCGGTGACGACCATGTTGCTCAGCAGCTCTTCAGGATCGTCGATCTTGGCCTGTTCCGGGATGCGCTCCGCCTCGGCGTTCGCCTCCGCCAGGCCGGTCACGAAGTACGGCGGCAGGTGACGGAACCGCAGGGTGGCCGTCACGATGATCTCGGTGTCGGGCGGAAGCGCGGCCGTTTCGAAGATGTAGTCGTAGCTGTCGGAGGACTGGTCGACGAGCACGCCGTCGACCTCGACCTGGCGAATCGGGTCGAGTGTGCGCATCGGCTGCTGCGTGGCGACCCGCTCGCGGATCTTGACGATGTTCGGGAGGAACGCCTGATACGGCACTTCGACAAACGTGCCCGCGCCCGTCGGATCGCCGTCGGTGAGGATCTTCTGGTAATTCGTGAGCCACGGGTCGCAGTCGTTCGCCGGGAACGCGACCGTGAACTCGACGTCCAGGTTGCCAACGGTCGCCGGGTCGAAGGGCTGGCTGTTCAAGAAGGGATCGGTCGCCAGCGCTTGCTGGATGCTCACGGGATCGCACTGACGGAGCTCTTCCTGCGCCGACTCGATGACCCCCGACCCGCACGGTGTGTCGATGCCGCTCGACGGCCGCGCAAGGCAGACCGCTTGACCATCGGCGGTCTCCGCGGTGACCTCGAGCCAGAACTGACGGGCAAACGCAAAGCCCGTCGGGAAGTTGTGCCCGAGCAAGTTGTTCTGCACCGTGACCGTCTGCACTGACCGCCCCGACGCATCGCGTCCCTGGTCGACGACCTCGAGCGTGACGGCGGACTCGAGCAGCGCCGCCCGCGCCTCGAGCACTCGGTCCAGCGCGTCGTCGGGCATGCCGGACTGCTCGTAGTGCTCGACATCGAGGTCGTAGTCGACGCCGACGAACATGTGCGAGCGGTAGGTGCGGTCCGGCCTCGACAGCAGGCCCGGCGCGAAGTCGACGATCGGCTGGTCACCGTCGCTCGGCAGTGGCATGTGGCAGTCGTTGCAACCGAGCGGCGCCTCGAGGCTGTTGCGGGGGTCGTCGAGGATGCGAGCCTCGAAGCCGGCGACGTAGTCCTGCCATTCGTCGTAGGTGGTCTGCAGCACGAGATCGTCGAGCTCGCCGTCATCGTCGTCGAGCTCGTTCTCGTCGAGGATGAAGTTGCCGTCGCTGTCCTCGGTGCTGCCCGCTTCCACTTCGATCGGCGAGAGGCCGTCACCGTCGATGTCGACCTTCACGTTGTGACACGCACCGCACAGCTGCGACGACTCGACGGTGGTCGACCACCAGTCATCCGCGCCGGGATCCATGCCGTGCTTCGGTACGGGAACCGGGTCAGGGTCCTCGAACAGCGGCCCGTACTGGATGCCGAAGTTGTTCGCGCCCTGGCTGGCCACCGGGAGCGGGCCGAACCCCGAGAGCTCGGCCGGCGGCGCCTCCTGGGTGTGGCAGCTGATGCATCCGATGCCGTCGGACTGCACCGACGCGTTGCCGCCGCTCACCGCGACACCGCCGTCGGCGGCGGAGCCCTCGGCGTTGAACGGCAAGAGGGCAGTGATGTCCTGGGCGAAGGGCGCGCCCACCGGCGCGTGGCAGTTGATGCAGCTCTTCGCCGACGAGTCGAAGATCGCCTGCTGGTCGGCGCCCAGCTCCTCGGCGAGGGTCTCGTTCTCTCCGATCGTGATCGGGAGCTGCGCCTCCATGATGGTGCCGGTCTGGGCTTCCGACATCGACGAGAGCTTCCAGTCCTCGACGATCTCGCTGTGGCAGTCCGCGCAGCTGTCCGACGCGACGAATGCCGTCTTGTCGTCACCGAACGCAGCTTGCGTGCCGCCGAGAACGTCCCACACATGCCACGCGAGCACCGCGAAGAAGGCGATCGTGATGATCGGGTGCAGAGCGCGCCACGACTGGAACTGCAGGACCTTCGAGGTCTGGCCGCCCTCACGAGGGAAGTTCTTCGCGACGTCGTCGGACATCTTGCGGATCTCCCGCCAGATGACCTGCTCGCCCGGATCGAGCTTCGCGACCTGCGCGTCGATCTCGGCGATCGGCTTCCGGTTCTCCACGAAGTCGAGGACCAAGTCGCGGAACGCCTTGGGCTGACCCTGCGCCATCTTGTTGATGGCGACGTTGACGTTCAGCGCCTCCTTCTTGAGCCCGATCATGTGGTGACGAGCGAGACCGCCGACGCTCACCAGCACGCCCAGCACCAGCAGGATCACGCCCGACGTCAAGTGCGCGAGGAACGGGACGACCGACGCGTGCACGATCCCGGCGATGAGCGCCAGGATCGGGAGGTACATGTGCGAGCGGATCCAGGTCATGGTTCCGCCGGGCATGATCTTCTTGCCGAACGCCGTGCGCTTGCGGAACGGATACAGCGCGCCGGGCGAGATGAAGAGCAGCGCGGTGAGAATGCCGAGCCCGATGACGAAGGCGAGCGTCACGCCGCCGGTCGGCTTCACGCTGCTCTGGATGTAGAAGAGCCCGCCGAAGCCGACGGCGAGAATCAGGATCGCGCCGATGACAGTCGCAACGTTCCACTTGCGCGACGTGATCTGAAATTTCGGCGGACCAGCCACCCGACGAGACCCCCAAGGCTCGAGGCTGGTGCGTTGTCTACCACGCGCTCGCGCGAGGGGCCGTGCTACGTTCCGAACGCAGATCGCAGACCTCGGTGATGCGATCCTCGAACTTCAGCGGGCACGGCATCAACGGGAGCCACTCTGATGCTTGCGATCGACCTCGACGTCTTCAACGTGGGTTCGACCCCGCTGCAGATGCTGTTGGTCGTGCTCGTGCTGACGGTGATCGTCGCACTCGTCATCATGCTGGTGACGCAAGTGTTCTCGCCCTATCTGAACCGTCGGTGGCCCCCGACCGCGCCGCTCAGCCCGACCGAGCTGCTGTGGGGAGAAGCGAGCGGACACGTCAAACGCACCTTTCGCGGTCTCGACCTCGAGGAGCAGAAGGACGTCGCGAGTCAGATGGCCGAACGCAAGGTGGCCGCCGGCGCGGCGATCACGAGCCAGGGCGATGCTGCGACCGCGTTCTACCTGCTGAAGAGCGGTACGGCGGAGGCCGTGCAGGCTGACGCGACGGGGAGCGAACGGAGGCTGCGCGAGTACGGCGAGGGTGACTCGTTCGGCGAGGTCGCGATCCTCGAACGCAGCCCGCGCACGGCGACGGTCCGCGCCCTCACCGACTGCGTGGTGCTCGAGCTGCCCGCGGAGGACTTCGTCGCCGCAGCGGCGCAGACGGCCGCCGAAGGCAACGACTTCACGGTCATCGCCCGCTCGTTCCTCGTCGCCGACCGCGCCCGTGCCCGCGTCGGCTGCGGGTGCCCCTGAGCCGACGCCGGTGCAGCAGGTGCAGCAGTCGACGCCGGCTGCCCCGCCGGCCGCAGATCTCGCGGCCGCCGCGGGTGGGGCAACGGTCAGCTTCGAGGTCGCCCCTACGGCCGAGGCCGCGGCCGCGCCCGTCGCTCCGCCCGCCCCGGCTGCGGCCCCCACTCCACCGGCAGCTCCCCCGACTGCTGCTCCCCCGACTGCTGCTCCCCCGGCGGCTGCTCCCGCTGCACCGCCCGCGACCCCGCCTGCCGCGCCGCCCGCGGCCGCGGCGGCCGCGACGATCCCGCCGACCGAGCGACCGGCGCGACGTCCCGCCCCTGCGAATCCCGTGCAGCGCGCGATCCAGGAGCGCCAAGTGGCCGCGCCCGGATGGACCGCGACGCATCGAGTCGGCGGGTCAGGCGCGACCGCACGCGGTTCCGCCGACCCGGCCGCTCCGCCATCGGCGACGCTGCAGCCAGGCACGATGGTGCGCCTCATCGAACGTACGGGAGACCTGGCGCGAGTCGATGCCGACAACGGCTGGAGCGGCTGGGTCGACGCGAGCCAGCTCGACCCTGCCGGGCCGTAGTTGCGCCTCCGCATCTGGGGAACCCGCGGCTCGATGCCCGTGTCGGGGCCGGGCGTGCTGCGCTACGGCGGCAGCACCCCTTGTGTCTCCATCGAGTGTGGCGACGAGCCGATCCTCATCCTCGATGCCGGCACCGGCATCTTCAACCTCGCGAAGTCACTCGGCCGGCAGCCCGAGTTCCGCTGCACCATCGCGCTGACGCATCTGCACTGGGACCACATGATGGGACTCCCCTTCTTCTTCCCCGCGGACCAGCCTGATGCCGACAACCTGGTGATCGGCCCCGGCGGCGTGACCGGAGCGGACGTCGGCATCCGCGCCGGGCTCGACTCCGTGTTGCGACCACCGGGGTTCCCGATCACGCTCGACGGCCTCGAAGGCCGCTGGCGTTACGACACGATCCGCGACGAGACGATCCACCTCGGCTCGATCACGCTCACCGCGCGACACGTGCGCCACCGTGGTCCGACGCTCGGCTTCCGCATCGAGGGCGACGGCGCGTCGGTTGCGTACATCCCCGATCACGGGCCGGGCGCCGAGGGACGAGGCCGTGAGCACGACGACCTCGTGCCCGACGGTGTGCGCGACCTGGTCGACGGCGTCGACCTGCTGATCCACGACGCACATCAGGACCCGTCGCAGTACGAGCGCTTCCGCCACTTCGGTCACTGCACGCCGGCGTACGCCGCGCGGGTGGCAGAAGCGGGCCGGGTGGGGAGGCTCCTGCTGTTCCATCACGACCCCGGACGTGACGACGACGGCGTCGACCGGATGCTCGACGATGCGCGCCGGGCCGCGGCGGAGCTCGGGTTCACGGGTCCCGTCGACGCCGCCGCAGAGGGCGACGTCTACGAGCTCTCCACGGCGGCGCCGCCCAGTCAGGAGGCGTTGCGGTGAGTACCCCGGATCAGCTCGCCGACCAGGCCGACGCCGCACTCGACGCCGGCGGTGAGGACGCCCCGCTCATCGCGCTGCGAGCGTTGACCGAAGCAGTCCGCGAGCAGACCAAAGCGCTGACCGCGCTGACCGAGCGGATCGCCACGACACCCACCGCCGGCACGGCGCCCCGAGCCGCGCCGCCGAAGCGGCTGCTGAAGCCGCCACCCCCGGCGCCCCCTGCCAAAGGCGGCGACATGTGGGCGCGACTCGGTCTCACCGAGGGTGAGCGCCGCCGGGTCACGGCTCTGTTCTCCGACGTCTCGGGCTTCACCGCGATGTCCGAGAAGCTCGATCCCGAAGAGGCGAACTCGATCATGAAGGAGACGATGGCCGAGCTCACGGCCATCATCCGCAAGCACGACGGCTACGTCGAGAAGTTCATCGGTGATGCCATCTGCGCGATCTTCGGCGCGCCGATCTCCCACGAGGACGAGCCGGAGCGCGCGGCGCGGGCAGCGCTCGAGATGCACGCGGCCCTCGAAGCCCGCGCCCTGCGGCGCCCCGACCTGCCGCCCCTGCTCATGCACATCGGGATCAACACCGGGCTCGTCATCGCGGGCACCGTGGGCGACGGCACGCAGTTCGGCGTGATGGGCGACACGGTGAACACTGCCGCGCGCTTGATGGACAAGGCGGTCAAGCGGCAGACATTCGTTTCTGCGGAGACGGCACGACGGATCCGCCACCAGTTCTTGCTGACCGACATGGGCCAGTACCAGATGAAGGGCAAGGACCTTCCCGTGCAGGCGTTCATGCTCGAACGGCAGCTCTCGGATGCCGAGGCGAAGCAGGCGCGCCGGCTGCATGCGCCGCTCATCGGGCGCGACGAGGAGCTGTCCGCGCTCCGGTCGGCGGCCGCCCGCACGACCACCGGCCCTGACGGCGCGGTCGCGCTCGTGCTCGGCGACGCGGGGATGGGCAAGACGAGGTTGCTCGACGAGCTCGCGACCGACATCGGCGAGGACATGTTCGTGCTGCGCGGCAGTGGACAGTCCGTCGGCGCGCGACCCTTTGGGCTCATCGCCGACGTGCTCGAGCCGCTGATCGCGGAGATGACGGCGGGGCCCGACAAGACGACGGCGACGACGATCCTCACTGGCGGCGAGACGGCAGACATCCCCGAGCTCGGTGCGGCGCTCGGTCGCGCCCTTGCCCACGCCGCGTCCTCGCGACCGGTCGCGATCCTGGTTGATCGGTTCGAGCACGCGGACCAGGCGTCGGTGGACCTCGCGGTGCTGCTCATGCGCCGGGTGGGAACGGCCAGGGTGATGGTCGTGCTCGCGTCGCGACCGGGCGCCGCGCCAGTCGAAGCGATCGCGCTCGTCGGGCCGTCTTGGATCACCCGGCTCCGCTTGTCCGCACTCCCCAACGAGCGCATCTCCGAGCTTCTCTGCGCGTTGCTGCCCGGCGGGGTGTCGTCCGAGCTCGCAGCAAAGCTCGCGACCCGTGCAGACGGCAATCCCGCCTTCGCCGAGGAGATCGCGCTGTCGCTCGTCGACGAAGGCGTCGTCGTTCAGACCGAGGGAGAGTGGACGCTCGTCGGCGACCCCGACAGCGTCGAGATCCCGAGCACCGTGCAAGAGCTGATCGAGGCCCGCATCGACTCGCTTCCCGACGCGTCCCGCCTCGTCCTCCAGGAAGCCTCGGTCGTCGGCCTCACGTTCACGTCCGACCTCCTGCGCGCGACCGCCACCGATCCCGCCGCGGTGCCGGGAGCGCTCTCGGAGCTCGTCGTCGCGGAGCTGCTGCGTGCCCCTTCGGACATGGAAGACAGCCTCGAGTTCGGCTTCAAGAGCCCAGTCGTACGCGAGGTCGCGTATCAGAGCATCCTCCATCGCCGCCGTCCCGCCTACCACCGACGTGTCGCCGAGGCGCTCCTCGCGCAGCAGGCCGACAGCGAGGGAATCACCGAGCTGCTCGCGCACCACTACTTGAGTGCCGACGACCCCGACAACGGCGTCAAGTACCTCGACCTCGCCTCGGCTCGTGCGCAAGCCGCGGGAGCGCACCGCACCGCCGAGCAGCTGCTCGGCCGCGCGCTCACGCTCGCGGCGCGCCATCCCGGCACCATCCCCGCCGATCTCGAGGGTGACCTGCACGAGCGGCGCGGGTACTGCCGCATGGTGCTCGACGATCGGGAGGGTGCCGTCGCAAGATCTCGCCGCGGCCGCGGAGGCGCACGACGCGGCGAATCGAACTGCCGAACGCGTCGAGATCGACGAACGGCTCGCCTGGTTCCTCGTGCTCGTCACATCGCATCGACGAGGGAAGCGCGCACGCCGACCGGACACGGGGCGAGGCCGAAGCCGCGGGGCTCGTCGACCTCGTCGTGCGTATCGACGCAGTCCGCAGCCTGGTGCGGGCGCTCACCGGCGACATGCCCGGCGCGCTCGAGCTCGCTGAGGACGTCCAGGCACGCGCGCAGCGAGGAGACGACCCGTACGCGAAGGCGAAGGCGTTGCTCGTGCTCGGCGGACTGCGCCGCTGGCAGGGCGACCTCGCGGGCGCGCTCGAATCGCTGCGTGCGGCCACCGACGCGACCAAGACGCTCAGCTTCCCCGTGCTCACCGGCTTGGCGAATCGCTGGTTGCTGTTGACGCTCGTCGATGCCGGCGACTGGGCATCCGTCGAGCAGCTCGCGAGCGCGTTGCTCGTCCGGGGCGACGAGGCCGGCGACACCCATACGGCAGCGACGGCTCACCACGCGATGGGCGTCCTCGCACGAGACCTCGGAGACGTCGCCCGCGCCGAGCGCTCTGGCGAGACAGCGCTCGCACAAGCCACCGAGGGTCGGGTGCGTCCGGCGGAACGGGTCACGATGGTCCTGAGCCTCGCGTCGAGTGCGCTTCGCCGTGGCGACCACGCGGCGGCGGAGAGCCGTCTGCAGCAAGCCGCCGCGCTCGTGGCCGAGGACGCGTGGCTCAGCTGGCGCCTCGAGGCGCTTCTCGGGCTCAACCGGGCCACGTTGGCATTGGCACAGGGCGAGGCCGACACCGCGCTCGAAGCCGTCGGAGCCGCGCGGGCCAGCCTCGATGGGGCCGAGGCGCGTGTCGAGCGAGCGCGTCTCTTGCTGGTCGAGGCCCAGGCGGAGGCGCTTCTCGAGCATCCCGACGCGGAAGCGCGGTTGCGCGAAGCGTCGAGACCGCGCGTCAGCTCGACCATCCGGCACTCATCGTGGACGCCGCGGTGGCGCTGGCCCGCCACGCGCCCGACACCGCCGGCGAGATGAAGCAGGTCGCGGACGTCGCGCTCGCGCGCATCGAGGAAGTCGTGCCGCCCGACTGGAAGGACGAGTTCGCCTCGAGTCCGAGGGTGGTCGGCCGTCGCCGCCATCGCAACGTGAACCCGCGCCCGATCGAACCGTCTCTGGATAGTGTGCGGCTCACTGACGCCGGCGAGGGGGTTCACGACGTGAAGCTGATGGTCATCTCTGCGATGAGCCGCGACAGCTCGACGACACACATCCTGGCGCGTCGGGTCGTCGAGATCTGCTCGATCCGTGGGGTTGAGGTCGACTTCGTCACGCCCGCCGATGTGAACGTGCCCGTGAACGACGGCACGGTCCCCTTCGACCTGCCCGCCGCGGTGGCATGGCAGGAGCGTGTGTCGCAGACCGATGCGTACATCTGGATCTCGCCCGAGTACCACAGCGCGCCGGCAGCGAGCATCAAGAACCTCTTCGACTACCTCACGAAAGAACCGATGAAGGGGGATGTCGTCGGTCTCTGCGCGCTCGCCGGTGGAGCGATGGCCGCGCTGAACACGCTCAACTCGATGACGACGATCGCCCGCTCGCTCGGCGCGTGGGTCGCGCCCGACTACTGCGCGTTGAACTCGAACGAGGTCAAAGAGGGTCTCACCGAGGGCTCGGCGCGGCGACTCGAAGCGATGTGCCTCAGCGTGATTGATGCCGCCCGCCGCCTCCACGATCACGGCGCGGAAGCCGACAGCCTGCCGCTCGAATGATCGACTCGGGTCTGCGGTGAACTCGGCGGCCGCTGTGCCACCCGAGGGTCTCGTCTCCACCCGGGTGCTGTTTCGCGAGTCATGGCGATGGCTCCGGAAGAACTGGCTGCGCACGCTCATCTTCAGCGTGCTGTCGTTCCTCATCGCATGGGCCTGGAACGTGTGGATCATGGCCCGCAAGCTCGAAGGATCGGTCGCCGACCCGGGCTCAGAGACCACCGCGACCGCGCAAGGCAAGACCTGGAACGGCATCTACTGGCTGCTCTGCACCACGATCCTGTTCGGCCTGATCACCTATGGGCGCGAGAAGGGGTTCAAGAACCTCCTTCGTGAATTTTTCACGCCGCCGTTCACGTTCTTCGAGAACCTGTTCAAGCGTCCGCGCTCGGCGATCGCGATGGCCTGTTGGGGCGCCGCGCTCGCCCTGCTGATCGGCTCGGTCGTGTCGAACGCGATCTCGGGCCTCCTCGGACTCGGCTTCCTTCTCGCCGCGCCGACCGCGCTCGCGATCGTGCTCAACAACGTGCTGATTCGTGCCTGGATCGGGGCGTTCTCGGCCGCCCAGCCGCGGCTCAAGAGCAACGCGACCGCCCTCGCGAACCCCTACGCCATGATGCTCGGCGAGGCGATCGGCGCGATCCTCGCGTGGAGGATGGATGGCGCCGCGGTGCCGATCGTCCTGGCGCTCATCCTGATCGTCGTGTCGTTCGTGGTCGTCGCGACCGGCCAAGGCAAGGCGCTTCCGAACCCCGTCCCGCTGATCCTGCTCGTCGGCGCCGGCATCGTGACGTGGAAGGTCTTGCGCGCGACACCTGCGCACGCGGACGATGGAGGCTGGCTCGAGTGCGCGACAGCGAGCGGTGAGCCGTGCTCGGAGCTCGGGTTCTTCCAGGGCTGGTGGGAGTGGCGGAAGTCGGCCGGAGCCGACGTGGTGATCCGCCAGGCGCGCATCGGCGGTTCGTTCTCCGCGCTCGGCGCCCTGCTCGGATGCGCGCTCGGCGGGGGGCTCGCCGCGCTCGCGAGTGCGTTCGGCAGCAGCGCGACAGGCGGAGCGGGTCCGGCAGGTCTCGCGGGCAGCTCCCCGCCAGGCGGTCCGAGCCCGCTGCCGTCCGGTGCCGAGCACAGCGTCGGGTCGTCGCTCGGGGAGCCCGGCGTAGGGCAATCGGGTGGTCCGCTTCCGCCGCCGCCGGCTGCGACAGAACCGACGGCGCATGGCGTCGCCGATGTCGATGCCGCAACATCGTCGCGGGCAACCCACGATCTCGGCGGTCCGCAGCCGGGCGGACAAGCCGAGCCCCCGACCGCCACGCCAGCGGCGCGCCGGGCGCGCCGCCGGCACCGACTCCCGTCGCCCGCGCGAGCGGTGCGGCGAGCGCGTCAGGACTCGCGCCCCCTCGGCCCCACCCGTGTCGTCAGGCGCTGAGCACAGCATCGCCCACGGCCTCGAAGGCGCAACCGGCACCGACCCTGGCGGCATTGACCCGGCGACATCGCACCCACCAGCGCCGCCCGCACCGCACCCGACGTCACACCCGGCGCCGACCAACCCCCCGGCAGCGCCGAGCACAGCATCGCCCACGGCCTCGAAGGCGCAACCGGCACCGACGCTGGCGGCACCGACCCGGCGACATCGCACCCACCAGCGCCGCCCGCACCGCACCCGACGTCACACCCGGCGCCGACCAACCCCCCGGCAGCGCCGAGCACAGCATCGCCCACGGCCTCGAAGGCGCAACCGGCACCGACGCCGGCGACATCGCACCCACCAGCGCCGCCCGCACGGCACCCGACGTCACACCCGGGCGACGCTCGGACCGCTCCCGACGTCACCCCCGGCGCCGACCAACCCGACGCCCCTGACATCGACCCTGGCGACATCGCTCCCACCGGCGCGCGGCGCGGTGCCCCCGACGTGACGCCCGACCAACCCGGACGGCCCGGCGCGGCCGGTGACGTCCAACCACCCGCGGGTGGGCAGCAGCCTCCGCCGCCGCGCCACATGCTCGACGACGTGCTGCCCGACGAGGACAAGTTCGAAGAGGAAGACGACGAGGAGAAGTAGAGGGTGGCTCCGCAGGCGTCGGCGACCGAGCGTGAGACCGCGGGTGTGCCGCTGTGGGCGGGGCTGCTGACCATCGGCCTCGCGTCGACATCGATCTTCGCCCTGCTCGCCGATCTCTACGACGTCACCTCGATGCGCCGCTTCTTCTGGCTGCTCACCGTGCCGAGCCTGGTCGGCCTCGTGATCATCGGGTCGGTGCGCTCACCACAGCTCACCGAGCTGCAGAAGCGCATCCGGGTCGGCGTCTTCGGCGGTGTGATCGGCACCATCGGGTACGACCTGATCCGCCTCCCGTTCGCTGTCGGTGGCTCACGGGTCTTCGTTCCGATCGACACCTACGGCATCCTCATCACCGGCGCGGACATGTCGTCGTCGGTGACGTCGACGATGGGTTGGCTCTTCCACCTCTCCAACGGCGTGACGTTCGGAATCATGTACGCGGTCGTTGGCGCGCGGCGCCACTGGCTCTGGGGAGTCGCCTGGGGGCTGATGCTCGAGACCGCAGTGTTCCTGACCCCGTTCAAGGACCGCTACGTGCTCGCCGGCCAGCTCGGCGTCGCCGTGATCGCCTACGCCGGCCACTTCCTCTACGGCTGGCCGCTCGGCAAGTTCGTGCAACATCTCGACAACACCGATCGGGACCTGCGGGAGACGTTCCGATACCCGAGCGCCATCGTGCTCGGCCTCGCGATCTTCGCCATCCTCCTCTGGCAGCAGCCGTGGCAGCAGTCCGACGTGCGCAAGGAGGCGGGCCGGCTCGCCGCCGACGCCGGCCGACCGGTGCTGCTCGTCGCCGTAGGTGAGGCCTTCACCCCCGAGTTCGCGCGAATACGTCCGGGCGAGTGTGTCCTCGTCGTCAATCGCACCGACATGGCCTTTGCCTCGCAGCACGGCGACGTGCCGGCCCACGGCGAGACCGACTTCTGCTTCGACACGGCTGGCGTCAAGCGCGTGAAGCTGAGCCCCGAGCCGTTCTCGGGAGGCTTCGTCTACGTCGACGACAGGTGAGAGACAGTGCTAGTCGGTGCCTTCGGCCTCGAACACGAAGCTGCGGCTTCCGACCGCGACCCACCCACCGGGTCGCACCGACGCGACCTGGTTCGGCACCAACCGCACCCAGTCCGCGTTCGTGTCGCTCCAGACGTAGGTGCCGTTCGTCGATCCCTCGATCCACGATCTGCAGCTCCGAGCCGAACAGCCGCAACTCGGCGTGCACCCGAGAGATGCTGCGCTCGGCGTCGTCGACGACGAGCGGGCCGGCGCGACCGGCGACGACGGCAGCATCGTTGTCTGGCTCGCGGCCGATGATGTAGTCCTTGTCGAGGGTGTAGCTCGTGCCGTCCTCGAACACGATCACGCCGATCGCCTTGCCTCCCGGCGCGCTGCCACCGGTGTCGGCCACCGCGGCCGCGGCCACTGCCGCAGGAGCGGGAGCCGCGAACGGCTCCGACGGCGGCGGAGGCTCCGGCGCGGCCTCGACCGGTTCGGGCGTCAGGGGCTCGGCGAGATCGTCGAGCGCGCCGCCGCCCGCGGC
This sequence comes from uncultured Acidimicrobiales bacterium, assembly GCA_963747215.1. Classification (GTDB taxonomy): domain Bacteria; phylum Actinomycetota; class Acidimicrobiia; order Acidimicrobiales; family DATKAS01; genus DATKAS01. Next base: position 24,098 of record CAVVET010000013.1, on the reverse strand, counting down.
GACTCCCGCGGCGGCGCCTGCAGCCGCTGCGGCCGCGACCGGCGCAACCGGCTCGGGTTCCGGCTCCGACTCTGGCTCGGGCAGACTTCGGGCTCCGAGATCGGGGCTGCTGCGACTGCCCCTGCCGCGGACTGCGGGCGCTTCGCCGACGGGAGGCAGCCCGACGACCTGGCCGCCGGCGACAAGCGTGACGCCCGTGCCGGGCACGATGCCACCCTGAAGCTCGTACAGCGCTGTGCGCTTCGGCGGCTCCTTGCCGCCGGCGCTGACCGAGCACGAGCCGAGCGTCCCCTCGAGGATGCGGTCGACCCAGGTCGCTGCGTCGCGACCGGAGAGCTTCACCTCTCCCCGCGCGCTGGAGGCGGCGAGGTCCATGTCGCCGGCGATGATCACCGAGACGCCGTCTTCGGTCTGCGAGAGGACGCACACCGCAAGGCCGGTGTCGGGATCGGAGGCGGAGAGGATGCCGGCCATGCGTCGGGCCAGTGTGCGCCCCGGAGCCGAAGGGTTCGCCTCGCCCACCTCTCGGCACGACGCGATCAGCTCGCCGATCTTCGCCTCGTTGCCGGTGGCGGGAACGGCGACGAGCACGATGCCGGGCAGTCGGGCGACGACGCCGTCGCCGGTGGCCAGCAGGGCTCGCTGCTCGTCAAGTTTCATTGATGCTCCCTCGATGAAAGGTGTGGCACATCAGAACAGATCCGAGTTTGCGTTGAAGGTCCTCTCGATCTGCTCGAGGGCGACTTCGTCCTCGGGCGTCACGACTTGGACTTCGACGATCGTTGTGTAGTCCCCTTCGGCGGGTTTGGCGATGATCACCGTATAGAAGGTGTCGGTGCCCGCGCACTGGCTGAAGGTCTGGAAGCGACCGACGAACACGCCGTCGTCATAGTCGCCGATCTCCTCAGCGGTGCACCCTTCCCGGGTGAAGACGGGGAACAGCGCGTCGATGTCGGGGACCTCGGTCCTCGTAGCGATGTAGAACATGCCCGCCGTCGTGAAGCCCGCCGTGAAGTCGGTGCCGTCCGCGGAGGCCGCGACAGCTGGCCCGATTTGCTCGCTCCCCGGGACAGGGATGATCACCCAGTCGATCGGCACTTCGACCGTCAACGCGCCGGTCTCGTCGGTGATGGTCTGGAACTCGGTGTCGACCGACGTGTCGTCCGGTGGGACTCCGGCGTCGGGAAGGGGCGTGCCGTTGAGCTCACCGAAGAGCAGCTCGCCGTTCCGCACCACCGTCATCGACAGCACAGCGTCGGCGCCCTCAGTGCGCAGCACATCGCAGTACGGCTCCATCGTGCCGTCCGCCGCGACATCGACACCGTTCAGCTCGGAGATCACGTCGCCGGGGCGCAGCCCTGCCCGCTCCGCAGCCGTCGCAGTCTCGACCGAGGCCACCCACACACCAGCCGCGTTCGTTTCCGACTCGGGCACCGCGAGTCCGTTCACCCCGACCGAATCGACGTCGCCAGACTCGAGCGACGCGACGATGCCTTCGGCCGAGGTCGCGGCGACGGCGAAGCGGTCATCGTTCGTCACGTTGGCGGCGTAGTTCACGCCGACCACGAGGCCGTCGTCGTCGAGAAGCGGACCCCCCGACTGCCCAGGTTGGGTGTCCGCATCGTGGTTGATCACTTCGTCAGTGGCCGACCAAGTCGTCGCCAAGGCGGCGATGCTCGTCACCGTTCCGTCGTTCAGGACAAAGGCGGTGTCGCCAGCGGCGAAGCCACCCGAGTGCACGGCGTCGCCGGGCGCGACCTCCGCCGCGGACCACTCGAAGAAGGAGTAGCCATCGCCGGCGATGTCGATGAGCGCGAGGTCGTCGCACTCCGAGCGGCCGACCACGCGCGCGTTCTTCGGCTCGGTGTCGCCGGGAACGAACACCTCGAGCGTCGCGGCGCCCGCGACGACATGGTTGTTCGTCACGGCGAGGCCGGTGCTGTCGATGATGAAGGCGCTCCCCTCGCCGGCGACGTCGACGTCGACGGCTACGTCAGGAAGCACGAACTCGCCCTCGGCCACGATGCGGACCGCGCCGAGCTCGGCGTCGGCGAGCGACGCGATCGCCGCTGCCGGTGCGACGACGCTGTCGACAGGTGGCTGAGGGTCGTCGCCGCCTCCGCCCGCCAAGAGCACGATCCCGCCCCCCACGAGTGCCACCACGGCGAGAGCGCCGACCGCGATCAGAGGGCCCTTCCGCTTGCCGCCTCCATCTCCCGAACCGCCGCCAGCAGGGACCCCGGGGAGGGTCTCGCGAGACGGTGTGCTCGGGGGCGGCGTCACCGGAGGAGCCACCACCGCAGACGGTGGCGGCATGCTGGCGAGCGGCGCGGCCGGGGCGCTCGCGGCGGCGAGGGTCGCCGCGCTCGTGGTCGCGGCGCCTCCGACGACGGTCGGATCTGGTGCGGGCAGGGTCACCGACACCAGGGTCATGTCGGTGACGGGCATGCCCATCGCGCGCTGGGCTTGTTGCAGCGCGCGACCGAAGGCCGCGGCCCGGGGCCGGGTGCTCGGGTCTTTCGCCAAGCCCTGTTCGATCACCGAGCACACCGCGTCGGGCACGCCACGCGTCCGGAGGTCGGGAACCGGGTGGGTGACGATGCGCGAGATCATCGTGACGATCGATGTCTCCTCGCCCCCGGTGAAGGGACCGTCCCCCGCGATCAGCGCGTACAGCGTCGAGGCAAGCGAGTAGACGTCGGAAGCCTCGGTCGGGCGCTTGCCCTCGACGATCTCGGGCGGCGCGTGGGCCATCGTCGCCGTGATGACGCCGCTGCGCGTTTGGTGCGCGCCCTCGATCCGCGCGATGCCGAAGTCGCCGAGCTTTGCCTCGCCGTATTGGGAGACGAGGATGTTCTCGGGCTTGATGTCTCGATGCAGCACGCCGGCCTCGTGCGCGGCGTCGAGCGCGCCGGCGACCTTGATCGTGGCCCCGACGGCGTCGTTCCACGGCATCGGCCCTTGCTTCGTGATGCGATCACCGAGCGAGCCGCGCGTCATGTACTCCATCACGATGTAGGGCTGCTGGTCGTCGGTGAACCCCGAGCCGTAGACCGTGACGATGTTCGGATGGCTCGAGAGAGCGCCCATGGCCATGCGCTCTCGCTCGAAGCGCTCGCGGGCCGACTCATCGGCGGCGGCGATCGGCAGGATCTTCAGCGCAACGGTGCGTTCGAAGCCGACCTGGTGCGCCTTGTACACGACGCCGAAGCCGCCGCGACCGATCTCAACGGGGTCTTCGAAGCCGGAGATCGAGATGGGACGAGGACGCCCTTGTCCCGCTCCCGGATCCGTCATCCCCGACCTTCCCCGACCTTGGCGTCCCGATGGTGGAGCGGATCATAGTGAGGGGGTCGTCCCGAACCGTGGTGCCGCGTGAGGCGCCCGCGGTATGCGGACAACCCAAGTGGGGTAGTCATGTTGCAGAACCGTTTCAACAGCGAAGGGTGCGCGTCCACCGACGCCCATAGAGTCACCCCAGCCAGCGAGGGGAGCAACCGACAATGGTCTCGGCGGTAGAGGGAGTTGTCCCCGGCGCACGACTCACTGCCGCGCAACGCCGTGAGCAGTTCCTTGACGTAGCGGCGCAGATCGTCGTGGAGCAAGGCGCGGACGCAGTCACGATGGAAGCCGTCGCGGCGAAAGCGGGCGTGAGCAAGGCGCTCAGCTATCGGTACTTCGACAACGCCGGGGCGCTCCTCGTGGCCTTGTTCGACCGTGAGGTGATCGACCTCGACCGCAGGATCATGGCGGCGGTGGAGCGGGCCGACACATTCGAGGCCAAGGTTCGCGCGACGTTCGTCGGCTGGGGTGGCCCGATCGGCGATCGAGGTCGGTTGCTCGGTCGTCTCTGGCAGGTGTCGATCTCGGCGGGTCCACTGCTCCAAGCCCGGCGTGCACGCGACCGCACCGTGAACAAGTTCTGGGGACGAGAGGTGCAGGAGGCGTACAACCTCCCGACGGCCATCGCCGAGACCGCCGCCGCGATCCTGGTCCAGGGGACCAACGGTCTGTTGGCGAGCGTGTTTGCGGGGCGAGGCGAGCAGGCGGAGCTCATCGAGGTGTACGTGACGATGACGCTCGGCGCCTTGGACGCGCTGGCCCGGTCGCACGCGGTCGGTGACTGAGGCATCCACACTCGACTTTGGTGTCGAATGGTGGCGATGACTTGGCGTGACATCCGCACCCGAAACGAGGCTCGCTGCCTCAAGTTGCTCGAGAAGTCCGAGCTGTTGGTCACCGACGACCTCGCATGGGACGACGTGCCGAAGTTCCAGATCGCGGACGGCGACCTCTACACGCTGATCTACATGCGTGATGTCGAAGGCTTCACCTCACGGGGGTTCGCCGGCCTCAGCGAGCACCCAGCGACGTGGCGGGATCCGCTCGTCGCGCGCTTCTTGCGCCTGTGGCACGCGGAGGAGACCGAGCACGCCCGCGCGCTGGCGCGCTTCCTCGAGGTGTACGGAGAGGGGCGCGGAGCGCCGATCCCGGCCCTTCAGCCGGCGCCTCCACCCGTTGCCTCGACGTCGGAGCGGTGGACGCTCGCGCTGAGTCGCCCCGTCGGTCACATCGTCACCGCTGCCCACATGGTGTGGGGTGCGACGAACGAGCTCATCACGATGAACGGCTACCGGCTCATGGCCCAGCGCACGGAGAATCGAGTCCTGGCTGAGCTGCTCAAGCGGATCGCGTCGCAGGAGGCGCGCCATTTCAGCTTCTACGCGCTTCAGGGCGAGTGGCGGCTCGCCCGCAGCCGCGGCACGCGCGTCGCGGTGCGCACGATGCTCCAGCGGAACTGGACGCCGGTCGGTGTCGGCGCGGACTACAAGCAGCCCGAGGAGTTCGACCGCGCGCTCATGAACGTCCTCCAAGACGCGACGAGCGCCAGCAGCGAGCGTGTCGTGTCGCGGATGGACGCCACGATTGGCGCGTTGCCGGGCCTCGAAGGCCTCGACCTGTTCCGCGGCGTGGTCGACAGCGCCTTCTCGCGAGCAGCGTGACCGCCGTCGGCGGAGGCGCTCAGGCGATCGCGCCGCTCATCACCCGTCCGCCCATCATCGCGGCGAAGTTGTCGGCGTAGAACCGCTGCTTGCTCGCGTCTGCGACCTCTGACAAGGAAGACTCGAACCGTCCGAGCGGATCGCGCCCTCCTTCGGGGTGGGGGTAGTCGGACGAGAAGAGGAACAGGTCGTCACCGGCCTGCTCGATCATCCAGCCCACGGGCTCGGTGGGGAACGGTGTGAACCAGAGGTGGCCGTGCACGTACTCGCTCGCGGCCTTCGGCAACGCGAGATCCGGCTCGGTCTTGCGGAACGTGTATTGAGCGAGATCGAGCCGCTTCAACCACGGCACCACCCACATCGCTCCTTGCTCGATGCACCCCCCGCGCAATCCCGGGAAGCGTTCGAAGATGCCGTCGAGCACCAGGCACGACAGGAACACCTCCGGTGGCATGTGGATCGCCATGTAGTCCTTCGACCGGATGTTCTCGCCGCCACCGAGGAAGTCGGTGACCTTGCGACCGTTGTTGTGAAACGCGGGCCGCATCAGCTGCCCACCGCCTCCGATGTGCAGCATGAAAGGGATGTCGTTTGCCTCGAGGGCGCGCCAGACGGGGTCGTTGTCCGGGTGGGTCGGCGAGGGGCAGCTCGAATCGGGCACGGAGGGGAGAAGGACCGCGCCGCACCCCATGTCGATCGCTTCCTCGACCGTGGCGGCATTGCGCTCGGGTGAGCCCCAGGGAACGAATCCGACGGGGACGAGACGGGGATCGTCCGAGCAGAAGTCGACCATCGCGCGGTTGTGGGCCCGCGTCCCGCCGTACACGAGGTCGGGGTCGTCGCCGAGGAACTGCGTCGGGGCGAACGTGCTGAAGACCAGCTGGCAGTCGAAGCCGAGAAGATCGAGGGCCCGGGTGCGCTCGAGCGGGTCGAACGCACCGAGCGCCGACCAACCCTTGTGGTGCAGCACGTCGGCCTCGAGCGCGGCGCCAGCCGAGGGATCGACGGTCCGTGCCTCGGCATCTCGCATCGCCTTGTCCGCGAGCTTGCCCGCCGCCCCGAGGTACAGCGGGCGGATGCGGTCGCGGATGTCGGGATCGGCGAACTCCACGAGCCAGTCGGGCAGCTCCATGATGTGGCTGTCGGCGTCGTAGTAGGTGCGACCCTGCGCGTAGGCCATGAACGTCCCCCTGAGCCCGATGGTCCCATCGACGGTAGCGGTGAGCCGCGCGACCGGCAACGATGGCCCGCGTGACCGACACCCCACCTCCGCGTCGAGAGCTGCCCCGAGGCATGCAAGAGCAGCTCGACCTGAACAGCGTCGCGGGATTGCCGACCTTCTGCGGGCGACCGTTTCTCACCGAGCCCGAGCAGCTCGACGAGTGGCAGCCCGACGTCGCGATCGTGGGCGCTCCGTTCGACATCTCGACGACGAACCGGCCGGGAGCGCGGTTCGGTCCGAGAGCGCTCCGCGCACAGGCGTACTACCCGTCGGCGCACCACCTCGATCTCGACATCGAGATCTTCGAGAACCTCGAGGTCGTCGACTTCGGCGACGCGCACTGCCCGCACGGCCTCACCGAGCGGTCGCACGACAACATCCGGGCCCGGGTGGGTGAGGTCGCCAGCCGAGGCATCTTCCCGGTGATCATCGGCGGTGATCACTCGATCACCTGGCCGGCGGCTACGGCAGTCGCCGATCGCTACGGCTGGGGCAACGTCGGCATCGTCCACTTCGACGCGCACGCGGATACCGCGGACATCATCGACGGCAACCTCGCTTCGCACGGGACTCCCATGCGGCGCCTGATCGAGAGTGGTGCGGTGCTCGGACGTCACTTCGTGCAGGTGGGCCTGCGCGGCTACTGGCCCCCGGCGGACACGTTCGCATGGATGCAGGAACAAGGGATGCGCTGGCATCTCATGCAAGAGGTGTGGGAACGAGGAAGCCGCGCCGTGATCACCGACGCGATCGCGGAGGCGCTCGACGGAGCCGATGCCCTGTACCTCTCTGTCGACATCGACGTGCTCGATCCCGGGTTTGCGCCGGGCACCGGAACCCCTGAGCCCGGAGGCATGAATCCCGCCGACCTTCTGCGAGCGGTACGGCAGATCGCGCTCGACACGAACCTCGTCGCGCTCGACGTCGTCGAGGTCGCGCCGCCCTTACGACTGGGCGGACACGACCGTCAACAACGCCCACCGCGTGGTGATGGAGGTGCTGGCCGGACTCGCGTTTCGAAAGCGGAACGCGGGCTGACTAGGGTTCCCCCGTCAAGTCCAGGTGGGACGCAAGGGGGGATCTCATGAGGATGCGTTGGTTGATGGCCGGGGTGACCGTGGTGGTCGGGTGCGATGACGTTCGCCGCGTGTGGCGACGACAGCGCGAGCTCGAGTGAGCCCGCGGCGCTGACCGTCGTCGCGAGCGAGCCTGCGGAGGGCGAGTACGCGTTCGACGTGCCCGCCGAGATGGAGGGCGGCACCGTCACCATCACACTCGACAACACGGGGGCCGAGGGTCACGAAATCGGCTTCGTGCAGGTCGAGGAGGGCACGACGGCGCAGGAGTTCGCCGACCAGGTACTCGCGTCCGGAGAGGATGCACCGATCCCCGACTTCGTCCTCAACGCGCCGGGCGGTGTCGGCGGTGCGGCTCCGGGGGCCACCAGAGCGGCGACTGTCGAGTTCGAGGACGGCACCTACGTGTACTTCTGCACGTTCGGCGGAGAGGAAGAGGGGTCCGTCCCTCACTACCAGGCCGGAATGCTCGGCGAGGTCACCGTGAGCGGAAGCGCGTCGACCGCCGCGCTTCCTGAGTCGACCGGGCACCGTCACTGCATCGGAGTACACCTTCGAGACCGAGGGACTCACCACGGGCGAGCAGACGATCGAGTTCACGAACGCCGGAGAGCAGTTCCACCACCTGTTTGCGCTGCCGATGGCCGAGGGCGCGACGCTCGACGAGTCGATTGCGTTCCTTCAGCTCCGAAGAGGAGCCCGAGGGTCCGCCGCCGGTCGACTTCGAGAAGGCGCAGGACCTCGCCGTCATCGGCCCAGGCACCTCGCAGACGCAACCTCAACCTCGAGGCCGGTTCGTACGTCTTCATGTGCTTCCTCACCGACCGTGAGGGCGGGCCGCCGCACTTCGCGAAGGGCATGGCCGTCCAAGTCGACGTGAGCTGACCTTGACCGCCGCCATGCGGCCAGTACGAGACTGGCCGCATGGCCTTTTCATGGGATCTCGACACCCGGCCCTTCGCTGACGCGAACGGCGCGCAGCCGGCCCGGTTCAGCCTCCGCCAGGTCGACGACGACACGTTCGAGCTGTCGGAGCCGTTCCTCTACACGGGTGGGCCACGTGCGGGCCCGATACCGGTCACGTCCGAGCTCCTCGGCCGACCGACCTCGCGTCGATCCCGAGCTTCCTCGGATGGTTCGCGCGTCGAAGTGGCCGCCACACTCCCGCCGCACTCCTGCACGACCAGCTGATCACCAACGAGCCAGAGCGGCTGCCCGAGGACCAACGCCTCTCCCCCGTCGTTGCCGACCGGCTGTTCCGTGACGTGCTCATCGAGTGCGAAGTGCCGCTCGTCCGCGCGTACGTCTTGTGGACCGGGGTCACGCTGCGGACGCGGTGGCACGCGAACCGCCTGAGCGCCCTCGCCCTGATCGTGTGGTTCATCGCCGCGCTGCTCGGAACGGTGCTCGTGGTCGCCGGCGTCTTGTCCGGCATGCCGTGGCTCGTGATCGTCTCCCTGCTCGCGCCGATTCCTTTCGCCGCGCTCTGGGGACGTCAGTGGAGCGGTGGCCTCGTCGCCGGCTACGCGTTCTGGGTCGTGGTCGCCGGTTCGGTGCCGGCCTGGCTCGCGTATCAGGTGTACCGCGCGTCGGAGTACGCGGTCATCGGCATCCGCTACGTGTTCCGGAGGCGTCCCTCCGACAGGCCGAGTGAGGCGCCCAAGCCGCCGCCGTTCGCCAAGCGATAGACACTGCGCATGCCGACAATCGACGCGGGTCGCCGTTCCTTCTGGGCATGGTGCCTCGAAAGCGAGGAGCCGACCCGACAGCAGCGCGAGGAGCTCGCCGCGAAGCTCTCGGAGCGAGCCGGCACGGCGATCGTGGCCCGCGCCGTTCCGAAGCTCGAAGACGCGACGCTGCGGGCGCCGCGCATCACGGTCCCCGACGCGTTGTCCGGCTGGTGCACGACCGAGATCTGGGAGCGCGCGTTCCACGCCAAGGGTGCGCACTTCACCGATCGCACCCGCGCGTTCAACCTCGAGTTCCCCAATCCCCCCGATGTCGTCGCGCACCCGCGCAGCGAAGCCGAGCTGGAGGCGACCCTCGACTGGTGCACGTCCAGCGGGCACGTGATGGTGCCCTACGGCGGCGGATCCTCCGTGGTGTGGGGGGTGAATCCGCCCGATGCCGATGCAGTCGTGACGATTGCGCTCGATCGGCTCGACCAAGTGCTCGAGATCGACGAGGTGTCGCGGGCGGCGCGGATCCAGGGCGGCGTGTTCGGTCCTCACCTCGAGGATCAGCTGCGCCCGCACGGCTACACGCTCCGCCACTTCCCACAGTCGTTTCGGTTCTCGACCCTCGGCGGATGGATCGCGACGCGCTCGGGCGGTCACTACGCCACCAACCACACGCACATCGACGACTTCGTCGAGTCGGTGCGGATGCTGACGCCGCGGGGCTGGTGGGAGTCACGGCGCTTGCCCGGCAGCGGCGCGGGGCCCTCGCCCGATCGCATGGTGATCGGCAGCGAGGGCATCCTCGGCGTCATCACCGAAGCGTGGATGCGCATCCAACGGCGTCCCGAGTATCGAGCCACGGCCGGCGTCACGTTCGATTCGTGGCCGGCGGCCACCGAGGCCGTGCGACAGGTCGTGCAGGCGAAGCTGTGGCCGGCGAACCTGCGAGTGCTCGATCCCGCCGAGGCGCATCGAGCCGCGGGACTCGACGGCAAGAAGGCGCTGATGATCATCGGCTTCGAGTCAGCCGACCTCACCCAACGACAGAACATCGCTCAGGCCGTCGAGATCGTCCGAGGATGCGGCGGCGAGGTCGACGACGAGGAGATCCGGGTCGCCGACGGCAGTGCCGCCCCGACCGGGCGAGAGGGAGCCGTGGGCGCGTGGCGTGACGCGTTCATCGGCGTCGGCCTCGGCGTCGACACGAGCCTCGGGCTGGTGGCCGACACCTTCGAGACGGCCATCACGTGGGATCGGTGGCCCGAGCTCGACGCGCTCGTCCGCGATCGCGTCGGCGCGACGCTCCGCAAGGTGTTCGGTCACGATCCGATGCTGTCGTGCCGTTTCACGCACGTGTACACCGACGGCCCCGCGCCGTACTACACGTGGTCGGGCATGGGTCGACAAGGCTCGGAGATCTCGATGTGGGAGGACGTGAAGCACGCCGCGGGCGAGGCGCTCATCGAGGCCGGCGGCACGATCACTCATCACCACGCCGTCGGTCGCATGCATCGGCCGCAGTACGACCGGCAGCGCCCCGATCTGTTCGCCGACGCGCTCCGCGCCGCGAAGGCGACCCTCGACCCCGGCGGTCTGCTGAACCCCGGCGTCCTCATCGACCCCTGACTCCCCGGCGTTTCGCGTCAGCCGGACATATCGTCCGTCTGGCGCGCACGGCGGAGGAGGAGGCGATGCGTGAGGTCCACGGCAGTCTCCTGAGCATCGCCGAGCGGGGTGAGGCGTTCGGCCATGGCTGCAACTGCGAAGGCGTGATGGGCGGGCTCGCCGCCAAGGTCGAGCAACGATGGCCCGCGCTGGCCGCCGACTATCGAGCGGCGTGCCGAGCGGGCACGTTCACCATCGGCGGAGTGCTGCCGTGGCTCGACAGAGGAAACGGACGTCTGGATCTACAACCTCGCGACACAGCAGCACCCCGGTGCCGACGCCCGGCTCGACGCGATAGCGGATTCAGTGCGAGCGGCGATCAGCCACGCCCGCGAGCACGGCATCCGCACGATCTATCTCCCGCGGATCGGCGCCGGCATCGGCGGTCTCGACTGGGACGACGTGCGCGCCACGCTCGAGATGGTGGATGGCGAAGCGCGCGGACGTCGAGCTCGTCGTCGTGTCGCTGCCCAGCTAGTCGAACGTCGTCAGGATGATGAGAAACGCCACGATCGCGATCGCGAAGACGATGCCGACGACCCAGGCCCAGGAGCCGCCGAAGTAGCCCTGCCGAACGTTGTGCTCGTACTGCTGGTTCTCGGGGGTCCCGACCTTTGCGAGGTGGCTGTGGTTGCCCTTCTTGCGCGGCCGGCTCGTGCTCGATCCCATCCCGCCAACCTACTGGCGCTCGGCGAACAGCTCTGCCACGCGGCGGAGTGACTCGCGCAGGTTCTCCTCCTCCGTGAGCGCGAGCGCGTCCTCGACCGACAGCCACTGCATCGGCGCGTCGTCGCTCTCGGGCCGTGCCGACTCCGGTAGCGAGGTCGCGAGCACATAGCGGACGTCCGCATGCTCGTGCGCGGGCTCGCCCTTGCCGGCCGGCACCGGGACCACCACGACGTGCACGATCTCCGCGCTCGGCCACGCCACGAGATCTTCGAGACCCGTCTCCTCGGCCGCCTCGCGACGTGCGATGTCGAAGCGGATCGTCCTCTCCCGGGTCGCCGTGCCCGCCGACCTGCAGCCACGCCTGTTGGCGCTCGTGCCACCGCAGGAGCACACGCCGGCTCGGCGGGTGGACGATCACGGCTGAGCCGGTCACGTGGAGAGGACGCGAGCGGTCGAACGTCGCGGCGCCGAGGATCGTCCGGACGCGGTCGACATCCCGGCGCTCCTCGTCGGAACGGGGGACGTACGTCGCGAGCCAGGAGTCACCGGTGATGCACAATCATGGCGTGGACGAGGAACTGGACGTCGTCGTCGTAGGTGCCGGGTTCGCCGGGCTCTACATGCTGCACAAGATGCGCGAGATCGGCATGTCCGCGCGGGCGTTCGAGGCGGGCAGCGGTGTCGGTGGCACCTGGTACTGGAACCGGTACCCGGGCGCCCGGTGCGACGTCGAGAGCATCGATTACACGTACTCGTTCTCCGAGGATCTGCAGCGCGAGTGGCGATGGTCGGAGCGCTATCCGGCGCAGCCTGAGATCCTCCGCTACCTGAACTTCGTCGCCGACAAGTTCGACCTGAGGCGTGACATCCAGTTCGAGACCCGCGTCGAGTCGGCCATGTTCGACGAGGAGGCGAACCGCTGGGTTGTCACGACCGACCAGGGTGATGTCGTCCGCGCGCACTTCTGCGTCATGGCCACTGGCTGCCTGTCGACACCGAAGCGACCCGGCCTCGACGGCGCTGAGGTCTTCTCGGGCCCGACGTACCACACGGGTCAGTGGCCGAAGGAGGGTGTCGACTTCACGGGGATGCGGGTCGGGATCATCGGCACCGGTTCGTCGGCGATCCAGTCGATACCGCAGATCGCGAAGCAGGCTGCGCACCTCACCGTGTTCCAGCGCACTCCGAACTTCAGCATTCCCGCGCACAACGGCCCGATCGATCACGAGCGTGAGCAGTGGAGCGACACGCACTTCGCCGAGTTCCGTGAGCTCGCCCGTCAGTCTGGTTTCGGAAGCTCGAACATGCTCAACGCGCAGCTGCTCTCCGACGCGACTCCGGAAGAACGTGCCGCGGAGTTCGAACGACGCTGGCAGATGGGAGGAGTCGCCTTTCTCGGCAGCTTCATCGACCTCCTGTTCAACGAGCAGGCGAACGAGATCGCCGCCGAGTTCGTGCGCGAGAAGATCCGCACCACCGTGAACGACCCGGAGGTCGCGGCGTCGCTCACGCCCACCAACCACCCGCTCGGCTCGAAGCGCCTCTGTGTCGACATCGACTACTTCGAGACGTACAACCGGCCGAACGTCACGCTCGTCGACCTGCAGAAGACCCCCATCGTCGAGTTCACCGCCGCTGGCATTCGCACGACGTCCGCTGAGCACCACCTCGACGCGATCGTCTTCGCCACAGGATTCGACGCGATGACGGGCGCGTTGCTGAGCATCGACATCAGAGGCCGCGACGGCATCTCGCTGCGCGACCGGTGGGCCGACGGACCACGCACCTATCTGGGGCTCATGGTCGCTGGCTTCCCGAACCTCTTCACCATCACCGGACCGGGCAGCCCGTCGGTGCTGAGCAACATGGTGATCTCGATCGAGCAGCACGTGGACTGGCTCGCCGCTTGCTTCATCCACCTGCGCGACATCGGCGTCGATCGCATCGAACCCGCGGCGGAGTCCGAGGAGCAGTGGGGCCAGCACGTCAACGAGATCGCGAACCTCACGCTGTTTCCCCGGGCGAACTCCTGGTACGTCGGCGCGAACATCCCGGGCAAGCCGAGGATGTTCATGCCCTACGTCGGCGGCGTCGCCGCGTACCGCCAGCGTTGCGACGAGGTCGTGGCCAGCGGGTACGAAGGATTCGAGCTCACGAGGTCCGAGGCGGCGATCAGTCCGTGAGCACCTACCGGGAGCGCCCGAGCCGTGTCCCCGGTGCCGTGCTCTGGACTGCGCCCGTCGACGGCACCGAGTCGCGCATCCTCCCCGATGGATGCATGGATCTCATCTGGGTGGACGACGGCACCTTGATGGTGGCGGGTCCGGACACCGAGGCCTTCCTGTATCGCGGCCGGGCGGGCACCAGTTTGACGGGACTGCGGTTCGCGCCCGGCTTCGGGCCGACCGTGTTCGGAATCCCGGCCCACGCGCTCGTGAACGCTCACGTGGACCTCGACGCGATCTGGCCCGCACGCGACGTCGACGAGCTCGTCGACCGCCTCGACGGTGCTGGTCGTCCCGGCGCCGTTCTCGAGGATGTCGTGCTCGAGATCGCACGTCACGACAAGGAGCAGATTCTCGTCGACGAGATCGTCGCGGAAGTGCGGTCGGGTCAGCGAGTTGCTGCCATCGCGGACACCGTCGGTCTCAGCAGCCGTCAGCTCCACCGTCGGTGCCTCGATGCATTCGGGTATGGAGCGAAGACGCTCGCGCGCATCCTGCGGATGGTCAGCGCGCTCGATCTCGCCCGCGGCGGCGTCACCTTCGCCGACACTGCCGCGCAAGCGGGCTACTTCGATCAGCCGCACATGGCGCGCGAGGTGCACGATCTCACCGGCATGCGCTTGGGTCAGCTCGTCGCCTCCGACGCGAGCGGCGCGAACAAGTCGACCGAGTTGCCGTCGGGGTCACGCACGACGGCGTAACGCTGGCCCCAGAACGCGTCCCACGGCTCGAGATGGCCCTCGTGTCCCGCTTGCACGAGCGCCGTGTAGGTCGCGTCGACCTCGGCCGGGCTCTCGCACAGGAAGGCGAGACCGAGCCCGTGCCCTCCCGAGGGCGGCGTCCACTCGGGATCGAACGACCGAATGACATCGGCGGTGTCCCAGGCCATGCGAAGGCCACCCGGCAAGCTCGCCTCGACGTGGGGCTCCGCGTCTGCGGACGGCGGAAGGTCGAGACCGAGCCGGCGGTAGAACGCGAGGGAGCGGGCCATGTCGGCGACGACCACGCCGATGACATCGAGTCGAATGGGCATGGCCGCAACCTACGACGGGCCCGTCCCGACCGTCTTGGACGAATCGGACAGGACTCGTCGAGGAACCAGGCGGGTACGACTTCGGAATCAAGTCGCGGGACGCACGCGCCGATTCTCTCCAGGTGGCGGCAGCGCGCGACTTCGGCGCGATCATCGACGCGGCACGCGGCGGCGAAGGATGGGCCGTTCAGCTGCTGTTCGAGGACCTGCAGCCCCGCCTGCTCCGCTACCTGCGCAGCCGGGCGCGCGATGCCGCCGACGACATCGCCGGCGAGGTGTGGGAGGCCATCGCCCGAGGCATCGGAACCTTCGAGGGGGACGAGGCCGGTTTCCGGGCGTGGGCCTTCACGATCGCCCGCCGCCGCGTCATCGAGGACTTTCGCCGGTCGACGCGGCGGAACACCGTCCCCACGGCGGACGAGTACTTCGCGGCGACTTCCTGCCCAGAGCCTCGTAGACATCGAAGCCATCGACCGCCTGTCCGCTCAAGAGGCTGTCGCACTCGTCACCTCGGTGCTCTCCGACGACCAGGCCGAAGTGGTGCTCCTCCGTGTCGTCGGCGGACTCGACACCGCCCTTGTTTCCGAGATCCTCGGCCGCCCCGAGAACTGGGTGCGGGTCACCCAGCATCGCGCTCTCCGCAGGTTGGCGGACCGCCTCGGCCCCATGATCGGTGTAACGGACGACTCCGCCCGCGCGATATAGAGATCGTGCCCTACCACCAGTTCCCTGAGGAAGCCGCCGACAAGCTGCTGGCCGGCGACGGCCTTCCGGGAGGCACAGACCAAGCAGTGGTGGCGGCGGCCGCGGCAATCCGCAGGGCTGGGAGTCCGGGAACGGACGACGAGCTCGCCAACGCCGACGCCACCATCGCTCGGTTCGTGGAGCTCGTTCGGCCGGAACCGATCGTCGCCGAGGTACCCGGCCGCGTGCGCCGGCTGCCCATTTCGGCCAAGGCCGCTGCGCTCGTCGCGGTCGCCACTCTGTGGTCGACCGGCGTCGCGGCGGCGACCGGCAACCTCCCTGGAGGTCTTCAGCGAGCCGTGTCCAACACGGCGCAGCGGGTTGGCCTCGACGTGCCGGGTCCGAAGTCCGACAAGGCGGCGGGCGACGACCAGGACGAACAGGACGCCGCAGCGACCACGACGTCCGCCGCGACATCGTCGAGCAGTTCCTCGACGACTTCGGGATCGTCGACGACGTCCGGCTCGTCGACGACGTCCGGCTCGTCGACGACCGCTGCCGCGACCACGATCGCACCGACACCAACGGCCGCCGCGGTTGCCGTGACGTCCACGATCGCCTCCCGCGGCGTCGGCCCCGACGTCAACGGACCCGCGCAAGCGGGACTCTGCAACGCCTACCTGAAGGCACTGGCCAAGGGGAAGCTGAAGAACCCTGATGCCCCGCCGTGGCGAAACCTGCTCGCGGCGGCGAAGGAAGCCGGTCAGACCGTCGAGGAGTTCTGCAACGGCGAGTCCGCGTCTCCACCGACGACCGTGGCATCGGCCGGGACCAGCACGGCGACCACGGCCTCGACGACCACCGCGTCGACGACGACCACGACCGCCTCGACGACGACCACGACCACGACGATCCCGGCCGCCGCCGCAGGAGATGACGGCCACCCGGGCAACGGCAACGGCAACGGCGGTGGCAACGGCAACGGCAACGGCAACGGCAACGGAGGCGGGAATGGCAACCGAAGACCTTGAGCCCGCGGGGGTGGTCCGCACCGTGCGGGTCGAGGTGGGCGCATGCCCCTGGCAGCCGACGCCGCGGACGCCGCGAGGTCGCTCGGTACCGGATGCACGACGACGTCCCGCTCAGCGGCGTCGTCGAGCAGGGCGGATCGCTCCACCTCTACCAATGCGTGCTCGGCCACACAGAGCAGGTCAACATCTGGACCTACACCCCGTTGCTCCCGCATGAGCACCGTGAGCTCGAGAACGCGACTCCGGTGCAAGCGACCGGGCTCATCGCACGGTTCGGCAGCCGGCCGGGTCAGATCGCCATCGCTCACCGGAGCGTGGGTCTCATTGCCATACGCCCGCTGAACGACCTGGAAGATGCCGATGCCGAGGTGACCATGCTGTTCGGCGCGTTGCGCGAGTACTGGGCCGAGCTGCGTGCGCACGCCGAGCGACTTCGGCGGGCGTGGAACACGCCCACCGTGCCCTCAACGACTTCTGCCTGAGCATCGAGCCCGCATCGCGGGAAATTCGCACTCGACGGGAACCACTCCGCCTGATCGCGCCGTCCAACCGCGCACATAGCCACACTCCAGCGAAGGGGGCGGGAGATGGTCGGACGGTTGGGTGCAGGTGTTGCGATCTCGGTCGCGGGATTGGTCGCGGCGGCGGGTCCGGCGGGAGCGTGCGGAGGTCTGGTCGGCGAGAACGGCTCGATCCAGCTCGTGCGCACCGCCACGCTCGCGGCGTACCACGACGGGATCGAACGGTACGTGACGTCGTTCGAGTTCGTCGGTGAGGGCGCGGAGGTCGGTTCGATCGTGCCGCTGCCCGACATCCCGACATCGGTCGAGCGCGGCGGCGACTGGACACTCCAGCGGCTCTCGCTCGAGGTCGCGCCTCCGCGTCGGAGCGCTTGGTCGCGTCGGCCGCGAACGACGCCGCCGGAGGAGCCGAGGTGCTGCTCGAGACGAAGATCGACGCGCTCGACATCACGATCCTCGCGGGCGGCGGCGACGAGGTCGGCAAGTGGGCACTCGAGAACGGCTTCTTCCTGACTCCCGACGCGCCGGAGGTGCTCGACTTCTACGCGGCGCGCAGCCCGATCTTCATGGCGGCGCGGTTCGACGCGACCCGCGCCCAGGCGCTCGGGCAGACGAGCGGCGACGGCACACCGATCATGCTGACGATCCCGACCGACCAGCCGTGGGTGCCGCTGCGCATCCTCGCTCTCGGCCTCGACGCGACCCAGACGGTCGACGCCGACGTGTTCCTGCTCACCGACGACAAGCCGAAGCTGCTGGCCGGTGGCCGCGGTTTGAACCTCGAGCGCAGCGAGCCCGCGAGTGCCGCGCTGCTCGACGACCTGCGCTCCGACAAGGGGATGGAGTGGACGCCGTCATCGATGTGGCTGACCTATCTCCGTGTGCAGGCGGAGGCTCGCGATCTCGTCTACGACCTCGCGGTGTCGACCAGTCCGACCGAGTCGCCCTCGCTCACCGACGTGGGCATCGAGGTGCCCGCGGCCCGAGCGGTGACCGCCGCACACGCAGGGACCCCGGTTTGGCCCGTCGCCGCGGGTGTCTCCGTCGCCGTCGCTGCGTTCGTGGTGCTGCGGTCGCTTCGGCCACGGTCATCGAGGGCATCGTGATCTCGGTCGCTCGGCCGCTGATGGCAGTTGCGCTCGGGCTCACGGTCGTCGGCGTCGGGTATCGCATCGACCGTCCGGCGAGCCAGGTCGAACGCGCTCGGGCCCGGCGAGGTCACCGTCGAGATCGACATCGAGCACAGTCGCTTCCTCCCCGACGAGCTCGAGGTGCGCGAGGGAACGCTCGTGCGGTTCGTGCTCCACAACGGAGACCCGATCCGCCACGAGTTCGTGCTCGGGCCGGCCGAGGTGCATGCCCGGCACGCGACGGGCACCGAGGCGACCCATCCGCCGGTTCCCGGCGAGGTCTCTCTGCAGCCCGGCGAGACCGCGGAGACGATCTACCTCTTCGAGGAGGCGGGTCATCTCGAGTACGTCTGCCACCTGCCCAAGCACGCGCAGTACGGGATGAGGGGCGCCGTGCACGTGACCGACGACTCGAAATAAAAGTAGTAACTACTTGTTCTTTTGCGGTACCTTCACTCGAAGAGAGGGGTCCGCATGGAACAGCGACCGGAACAGCGACCGGAACAGCGAGTTGCGCTCATCACCGGAGCCTCCCAAGGGCTCGGCTTCGCGATCGCGGAGGCGCTGGCCGATCGGGGCTGGGCGATCGTGATCGACGCTCGGCGCGCCGATCGCCTCGAAGCAGCCGCTGCCTCCCTGGCAGCACGGACTTCAGTGACCGCACTGGTCGGTGACATCACCGACCCGCTCCACCGCGACCAGCTCGTCGCCGAGGTCGAGCATCTCGGGCGACTCGACCTGCTCGTGAACAACGCGAGCACGCTCGGCGCCAGCCCCCTCCCACCGCTCGACACGATCGACCTCGATGTGCTGCGGCTCGTCTACGAGGTGAATGTGATCGCTCCCCTCGCCTTGGTCCAGCCCCTCCTCGGCCATCTCACGAAGTCGAGCGGCACGATCGTGAACATCACGTCCGACGCCGCGGTCGAGCCCTACGAGCAGTGGGGCGGCTACGGGTCGTCGAAGGCCGCGCTCGAACACCTCACGGCGATCCTCGCGGCGGAGCATTCCGACCTCCGTGTGCTGGTCGTCGATCCCGGCGACATGCAGACCGAGATGCACCAAGACGCGTTCCCCGGCGAGGACATCTCGGATCGACCCCTACCGGCGACCGTCGCCCCCCATCTCGTCGCACTGCTCGACAGCGACCGACCGAGCGGCCGGTATCGGCTCGCCGAGGTGGCCGGCATGACCGCGCTGCTCGACTCACCGTTGTCGGCGCCACTCGACCCAGCCCTCGAAGCGAGCGCTCCCGCCGAAGTGCGGGGGCGCGGGCGAGACGACGTGCGGTTGCTCGTCTCCGTGGGCGACGACGACGTCGCCCACGGCGCGTTCGGGGACCTCCCCACGCTATCTGCGTGCCGGTGATGCCCTCGTCGTGAACACCTCGGCGACCGTCCCGGCCGCGGTCTCGGGGACCCTCGGGGATCGACGGCTCGATCCGCGTGCACTTCTCGACCGAGCTGCCCGGCGGACTCTGGCTCGTCGAGGCCCGGCAACCCGTGGACGACACCACGAGCCCGATGACCGAGGACCTCACCGGCGCACGTCCACCTCGCCGGCGACGGGTGTCTCTCCTTGCTCGACCGCTTCCCGGGGTCTCAACGGCTTGTGGATCGCGTCGCCCCATCTGCGCCGGGACCGTCCTCGAGCATCTCGCGACGCACGGCGAGCCGATCCGCTACCGGCACGCTCCCGAGCGATGGCCGCTCGACGCGTACCAACAGATCTTCGGTCATCGAGCCGGGCAGCGCGGAGATGCCGAGCGCGGCGCGTCCGTTCACCGCCCGACCTCGTCGTCGACCTCGTCCGCCGCGGCATCACGATCGTGCCGATCCTCCTGCACGCCGGCGTGTCGTCGCTCGAAGGCCACGAGATGCCCTATCCCGAGCGGTACCGAGTCTCGGACTCGACGGCGGCCCACGCTCAACGCGGTGCACGCGGCACGCCGGGCGAGTGATCGCCGTCGGGCACCACCGTGGTGCGGGCGCTCGAGTCCGGTCGACCGACGCGCTCGGTATCGTCCACCCGGGCGACGGGTTGGACCGACGTCGTCGTCACCCCCGAGCGTGGCGTGCGCGCGGTCGACGGTCTCGTCACCGGCTGGCACGAGCCCGAGGCCAGCCACCTCCTCATGCTCGAGGCGATCGCGGGGCGCCGGCCCTCGAGCTCGCCTACGGCGAGGCCCGACGCGCGGGCTACCTGTGGCACGAGTTCGGCGACAGCCATCTGCTGCTTCCGGATCGGCGATCCGGGCCCGCGATGAGCCGCCCGGGTCGCGCCCGACGCTGCCCGGAGGGGCGGCGGGCCGTGCTGTACGCGCTGCGCCGCCGGGGCCAGGCGACCGCCGAGGACGTCGCCCGCCAGCTCGACATGACCGTCAGCGGCGCCCGCCAGCACCTGACCGCGCTCGTCGACGACGGGCTCGCCGAAGCCGTCGAGCTCCCGCGCCCGGCCGGGCCAGCGCGGCCGGCCGCAGCTCGCGTACAGCGTCACCGACGGCGGCCGACGCGCTGTTCCCGAAGGCGTACGGCGAGCTCACCAACGAGCTGCTGGGCTACGTCTCCGAGGCCGACTCGTCGCTCGTCGACACGCTGTTCGAGCGCCGCCGCGACGAGCGCGTCCGCAACGCGACTGGCCCGGCTCGCGCCGCAGCCGCAGCCTGCGGGCCAAGGTCGCAGGAGCTCGCCCGCATCCTCGACGAGGACGGCTACCTCGCGACGTGCGAGAAGCATCGGCGCGGGGTTCCGCATCGTCGAGCACAACTGCGCCATCCTCGTCGGTCGCGCAGCGCTACGGGCAGGCGTGCACGAGCGAGATCGACTTCATCCGCACCGTGCTGCCCGACGCGACGGTCGAGCGGGTCAGCCACATCCTCGACGGCGCGCACCACTGCGCCTACGAAGTGCGGCGAGCCGCCGCTTAGATCGGACGCCGGCCGAGGAACAGCTCGCCACGGCGGACGATCCTCGGTGGTGACTTCCGGGATCGCGCTCGGCTCGAACCCGACGTTCCTGAGCAGCCGAAGCCAGTCGTCGCGCGGGAACAGGCCCGTTCGGTGGGTTTCGTGCGAGATCTCGACGGAGCCGTCGGCTTCGCCGGAGCACGAACACGTACTCGGTGACGATCCAGGTGTCGCTCGGATCCGGGTCGGTGGACCACTCGAGATACCGCACTCCCCGGCCGTCGGCCCCATCCTGTCCGTCGTGATCCGCGCCGGGCTCGAACGCCTCAGCAGTGTGGTCGGGGACGAGCAGAGCCACACCACCTGGACGGCAATGCACGAACGCGGTCTCGATCGCTCGCTGCAGGTCGGACTCGGTGGTCATGTAGTCGATCGCGTCGTGCACGAACACCGCATCGAAGGTGCGGCCGAGGCGCACTTCGCGCATGTCACCCTCGAGGTGTTCGCACTCAGGGTTGATCGCTCGGGACGCGGCGAGCATCGCCGGTGAGAGATCGACGAGCGTCATCGTGAATCCCTGCTTCATGTGCCACGCGTTGTGGCCGCCACCGCTCCCGAGCTCGAGCACGGTCTGCAGGGAGTCGACATGGTCGCGGAGCACCGACCGCGAGAAACGTCGCCTCCTCGGCGTAGCCCTCGACGGGTGAGATCAGTGGCCACCAAGCGCGCGAGATCGCCGTAGAACCGGTAGTCCGAGGACGGCCTCTCCACGGACAGATCATGCCGTGGCGCGGGAGCGGACGCTCACACTCGCTTCGTTCACACTCGTTTCGCGAGATAGATGATCGCCAGGATGATGAGCACGAGCACGAGGAAGCCGCCTCCGATGTACATGCTCGACCCATACCCCGGCTCGCGACTCTCGACACATCCCACGCGTCGTCTCGCCGCCTAGGTTTCACGCCGTGCGACATCGCACACGCGCCGATCTCGACGCACTCGCGGAGATCTTCACCGCAGGCTTCGTCGACGACCCGTGGTTTCGTTGGCTCTGGCCCGCGGACAACGACTATGCGGCGCAACCGCGGGAATCGTTTACGCTTCTCTCCGACGGCCTTCCCGAAGGGCCACTCGTACATCGCTCGAGATACGGCAGCCAGGGCAGGGGCGAGTCCCTGATGCGGCGGACACTCGAGACCTGCGACACCGACGGCTTCGGCGCTCATTTGGTGTCCACGAACGAGCGGAACCTGTCCTTCTCTCGGCGGCTCGGCTTCGAGCTCACCGGGGAGTTGCCCGTCGTCGGAGGCGCGGTAGCATTTCCGGCCGAGGTGGCGGGGGTCGTCAACACACGGTTGACACGTCGACTCCGTCAACGTATGGTTGACGAATGAGCTCCTTCCCCATCACGCTGGACAGCCTCATCGGGTACGTGCACGCGCTGCATCCGGAGGGCGGCGCGTTGGATCGTCTGTCAGAGGCGGTCGTTGTGAGCGAGCGCCTCGATGATCAGGCGGACTCGCTCATCGGGCACTTCGTCGATCAGGCCCGCCGTTCCGGCACGTCGTGGAGCGAGATCGGCGCCAGCATGGGCGTCAGCAAGCAGGCCGCGCAGAAGCGATTGGTGCCGCGATGGGACGACACCTCGTTCGCGTAGGCCGCCTGTTCACGCGGTTCACGCCACCGCACCGCGAACGCGGTGCTCGCGGCACAAGCGTGGGCTCGGGCCCAAGGTGAGGACGAGATCGACGTCGACCATCTTGTTCTCGGACTGCTGAGCGAGCCCCATGCCATCGCAGCCGCCGTGATGCACGAGGCGGGGATCACCGACCAACAGCTCAAGGACGCGCTCGGCGCGACGGAGGCCACCCACCCAGTCGCGCCAGCGCCCGACACCGGTTCGGCCCGGTTGACGTTCACGGGTGAGGCGGGGACGGTGATGGAGACGACGCTCCGCGTCGCTCTCAGCCTCCTGCACAACTACATCGGCACCGAACGCATCTTGCTGGCAATCCTCGAGAGCGACACGAACGAGGCACGACAGCTCAACGACCTCGGACTCACCGCGGAGGTGGCAAGGGCCAAGGTGCTCGACCGTCTCGCGAAGCTGAGCGGCTAGGTGCGCCGAGCAGACTGTTCGAGCACCTCGTCGTGGGCGAGAAGTCGAACTCGTAACGGGTCACGGCCGCCGGCGCAGAACCACTCGTAGGAGTCGCGGTAGCCGGCCTCCACACCGAAGGCCGGCTCCCACGCCGTATCGAGATCGTGCCTTGTCGATCGAGAACATCAATCCCGCCGGTGAGGGCCGCTCGCCCCAGTGCACGAGCGGGGGCGTGCGGGAGCGGGCGAGGTCCATCGGCACGTGCACGAT
Source organism: uncultured Acidimicrobiales bacterium (assembly GCA_963747215.1). GTDB lineage: Bacteria > Actinomycetota > Acidimicrobiia > Acidimicrobiales > DATKAS01 > DATKAS01. Next base: position 884 of record CAVVET010000013.1, on the reverse strand, counting down.
GTTCGCCTCGAGGACGCCCACCGCCCGTGGTCTCACTCAACTGCACGGCACCGACGATGCTGGTGATCTCCGAGCCGGCGGCGTTGTAGATCTCCCCGGCGACCGTCGGGCTGCCGATCAGCGAGGCCATCAAGGCGGCGACGTCGTCGACGTGGACGAGGTGCACGGCCGAGAAGCCATCCCCTGGGACGAGGATGGGTCGGCCGAGCTCGAGGCGGGCGAAGAAGATCGGGTCGCGCGACGCGAGCGGGGCTGCGGGGCCCGAGCGTGTGGACGACCCGCACGGTCGTGGCTGGGAACCCCCGCTCCTCGAAGGCGTGGCGGAGGTACTGCTCGCACTGCACCTTGCCGACGCCGTACGCCTTGCGGGGATCACGGTCGAGAGCGGGTCGTGCGTGCGGAACGTCTCGTGGATGGGCTGCACGTAGCTGCGCCGGTAGACCGCCGACGAACTGGTGAACACGAACTGCTGGACGTGCCCGTCGAACAGGGGCCACGAGCGGCTCGAGGTCCTTGACGGCGTACGCGGTGTTGTCGAAGACCACGTCGAACTCATCGCGCTGGGTTGCCCAGGACGGTGGCGGCGGTGAGGACGCACTGGCTGCTGCCGGTCGCCGTGAAGGCGCCGGACGCCTTCGGGCAGGGGGACGTCGTGGCTGTTGAGCACGGTCACGCTGTTGCCCCCGTCGAGCCAGCTCGTGCACGAGCCGGAGGCCGATGTACCGATTGCCCCCCATCGCCAAGAGCGCACGCGCTCAGCCGAAACGTAGCGTGATCGGCCGTGCGCGCCCTCTCCAGGGGCAAGACGTTTTCTGCTCGCAGTGCTGTGGTTCGACCTCATGTTCGACGTGCAAGCCCGGGGGCATCGCACGGGAGAGCTTCCC
>CAVVET010000012.1:0-13480 GCA_963747215.1 uncultured Acidimicrobiales bacterium | reverse complement strand
CTCTATGTCGGCGGCGATGTCATCGGCGGAGCGGCCTCGCTGACACAGCTCTTGTTCCGGCCACGGTTCCACGGTCGACCCGTACTTCACCGGAATCCCGGGTACCTACCTGTGCTCTGCCTCCACACCGCCCGGAGCGGGTGCGCACGGGATGTGCGGCGCGAATGCCGCCGCTCGAGCACTGGCGCAATTGGACTCGGACATCACGATGCCAGGAAGGCGACCTCCACGATGAACGAACAGCCTCAGCCTCAACCCGTTGGCCGAGACAAGGCGAGCCATGACGGTCTCGCGGCGCTCGCCATCGTGCTCCTGGCCGCAGTGCTCATCGCGATAGTCATCAACGCCATCGTCTAGAGCCTCACGAGGAGACCAGTCATGTCGAGCGAACGACTCGAAGTCGATCGAATCATCCCGACGACGCCGGCGGCGATCTTCGAGATCCTGCGCAGCCCGGAGGGCCACGTCTCGATCGACAGCTCCGGGATGCTCATGGCTGCCGAGGGTGCACCTGCGAGCAAAGCGGGCGACACGTTCGTGATCCACATGGACCGCGACGCTCTGCCGCGACTACCCGCTCGACTTGTACGACGTGACTGTGAGCTTCACGAGATTCGAACCGGACCGAGAGATCGAGTGGACGATCCTGGCGGACTTCCTCGATCCGCCGCTCGGGCACGTGTACGGGTATCGCCTCGAAGCCGCCGACGGAGGCACGAGGGTCACGTCGTACTACGACTGGTCTCAGCTCAGCGATGTGTACCGCGGGCGAGTCAACTTCCCGATCATCTCGGAAGCAGCGTTGCGAGCGACACTCGGCATCCTCGCCCGCACCGCCGCGCCGGGAGTCCCGCGCTCGGTTCCGCCTCGGTCCTGACGCCGATGCCGACTTCAGCGCCGTTTCGTACGATGCGGTGATGGAGCACCTCCCCCGATCCGGCGGACACGTCCTCGTCGAAACACTGCGCGACGCGGGGGCCACGCGGTGTTCGCCCTTCACGGGGCGCAGGTCGACGCGGTCTTCCAAGCGTGCGCCGACCTCGGCGTGGCGCTCGTCGACGTACGTCACGAGGCGAGCGCCGGTTTCGCAGCCGAGGCATTCTCCCGGCTGACCGGCACGATCGGCGTGGCCGTCGTGTGCCCTGGTCCAGGCCTCACAAACGTGCTCACGTCCATGACAAGCGCGCTGCTCGACCGCAGCGCCGTCGTCTACATCGTCGGATCGACGCCGGAGTCCACGCTCGAGACGAACGGCTTGCAAGTGGGCATCGATCACCTCGCGCTCGCCAAGCCGATCAGCAAATGGGCATGCAAGGTCCACTCGGTCGACCAGATCGGTCGCATCGCGGCGCATGCGATCCGCATCGCGACCACGGCGCCACGCGGCCCGGTGCTGATCGACGTTCCTGCTGACGTGCTCGATTCGTTGGCGCCGAGCTCGACGCCGTCGACTTCGCCCGTCGGCGCCGCCGCCCCGTCGGCTCTCGCCGTGAACGCGATACTCGAGCGGCTGGCCGGCGCATCGCGTCCGGTGATGCTGCTCGGTGGCGCGCCGAGCGACGCGACGCGGGCCGCGTTCAACGATCTCCTCGACGCCACCGGCGTTCCGTGCTTCGTTGAGTACGGAGCGATGGGCGTCGTGGGTGACGACGACGACCGGTACGGCGGCACGCTGTTCCAGCTCGGGAGGCTGCCCGAGGGAGTCCGGCCTGACGTCGTGCTCACCCTCGGTGTGCGCTTCGGGTTCGACACGCCCGGCCTGCGTGACGGTGGCATTTCGTGGGGAACGTCGGTGCTGCAGGTCGACAGCGACCCCGCCGAGCTCGGCCGGTTCGCGCCCGCTGAGCTGGCCCTGGTCGCCGATCCCGAGCAGGCGGTGCACACGTTGGCGGCCCGCAGTCGCGATCACGTGTGGAAGGTCGATCCTGAGTGGAGAGCTTCGCTGCGGGCGGTGCGCACCGCGACTCGCTCCGACCTCGATGCCATCGACTCCGTGGTCGGCGATCGCCTCCATCCTTACGCGGCCGCCCGCGCCGCCTCGACGTCGCGCGCGGCACGGCGCGGTGATCTTCGGCGACGGCGCGGTCTGCAAGCACTGGCTGCACGACGCACTGCGGCTGCCGGCGGGAAGCCGCTACCTCACCCACAGCCGGCTGGGTTGCATGGGGATGGGCTCAGGGGCGGCGATCGGCGCTGCGAGGGCGATGCCGGGTCGGCCGGTGGTGTGCATCACCGGCGACGGCGCTGTCGGATTCGCGATCGGTGAGTTCGAGGCGATGGTGCGCCATCGCCTTCCGATCTGCGTCGTCGTGATGAACAACGCGAGCTGGGGAGCGTCGCGCTTCCAGCAGACGCGGACCCACGGACCGGAGCGGGTGATCGGCACCGAGCTCTCCGACGCCGACTACCACGACGTGATGACGGCCTTCGGCGGACGCGGCGTGCGGGTCGCCAGCGTCGACGCGCTCGAGCGCGAGCTCGACGATGCATTGCAGTCAGGCACGCCGACCTGCATCAACGTGAGCACGAGCGATGTCGGTCTCCCGCCTGAGGTCCTCCAGCTGATGGGGCCTTAGCCCCTACTGAGCCATCGCCATTTCTGGTCTCGCGAGCGGGCTCTCCGGCCTGAACCCCTTCCACGCGCAGTAGATCCCGAGCGACAGCTCCCACGCGGCCTCCGGCAAAGTGAGCAGGCCAGACATTGTCGAACCGTTCTCGTACACACCGCACAGGATCAGCACGAAGGACAGGATCAGCAAGGGACCACCGATGAGCCCGAGCATCGCCATGCGACGCGGCACGAGCTCCGATCGGTACATCAAGTAGCCCAGCATCAAGCCGTTCCCGATCCCCGCGACGAGTCCGGGTCCCCACTGGAACGCCCATTCGTAGGTGTGCACCAGCGAATCACCTGACACAGCGAGCGCCGCCGCGTCGGCGCCAGCTGCGGCCAACGAGTCCGCGATGTTCACGACGGTGATGATGCTGATGAGGCCGATCGCGGCGAAGACCGACTCCATGACGCGAGCCGTGACGTATCCGAGCGCGACGGTTTCGCTCTGCCGTCTGACGAGGGGGTAGATGACGACGGCGGTTCCGATTTGGGTGACGATCAGTCCGAACTCGAGGACCGCGCCGAGCTTGAGGCTTGCCTCGTTCGTGGCCCCAGGGATGAAGTGCATGTCGGTCCAGCTCGCGCCGACTCCGTGAATGAGCAGCAGCCGCGCCGGGATGCTCGTGAGGAACGTGCCGATGAACAACCAGCCGAAGATTCGCCCAGTTCGCTGCACATCCACGAGAACGTGCCCTCCCTTCTCACCAACCGCCGCGATGCACGACCTCATCGAACGGGCGACGTTCCGGCTTGACGATCGGGCGCAGGGGGCGATCGGCCGGATAGCCGAGCCCGATCATGTACGCCGCGACGTACCTCTCCGGGAAGCCGAGGATCTCCCTTGCCTTGTCCTGGTCGCCGATCGACGAGTGACCGCTGCCGATGCCCAGGTCGACTGCGGCGAGCATCATCGCATACGTCGCCTGGCCGAGGTCGTAGCGGTCGAGCGTGACGAACCGCTCCTCGTCGGGGTGAGGGACGAGGAGCACGATCGCGGCCTGCGAGCCCGGGATGTGCCGGGCCCCTTGCCACACTTCACCGAGTGCGCCGAGCTGCGCCTTGTCGGTGATGACGATGAACTCCCACCGCTGGCGGTTCGAGGCCGACGGTGCTCGCCAACCGGCCTCGAGGATGCGGTCGAGGTCCTCGTCGCGGATCGGCTGGTCGGTGTACGTGCGCACGTTGCGCCGCGAGCGGATCGCATCCCATGTCTCCATGACGGCAATGCCTACACCGACGCGACGAGAGCAGCCATGCGGGATGATGGGTCGCCATGAGCCGTAGGAGGACGCATGCCCCAGCGTGACGTATTGATCTCGACCCCCGACGGCACATGCGACGCGACGCTGCACACGCCGGACGGATCGGGGCCGTGGCCCGCCGTGATCATGTTCCCGGACGCGGGCGGTGTGCGAGGCACCTTCCACGAGATGGCACAGCGTCTGGCCGACCTCGGCTACGCGGTGTTGCTCCCGAACCTGTACTACCGGTCGGGCGAGTACGAGCCCTTCGATCTCGACACCGTGTTCACGGTGGCCGAGGAGCGTGCCCGGCTCATGAGCCTTGCCGGCAGCGTCACGAAGGAGGTGGCCACGCGCGACACCGGCGCCATGTTGGAGTTCCTCGCGGATCAGCCCGAGGTCGCCGACTCGAAGGTCGGGACGACGGGCTACTGCCTCGGTGGCGGTCTCGCGCTCAACGCCGCCGGTCGGTTCCCCGACCGAGTCGGGGCGGCCGCCTCGTTCCACGGTGGACAGATCGCGAGCACCGCGCCCGACAGCCCCCACCTGCTCGCTGGTGCGATGAAAGCGACGATCTACATCGCTGGTGCGAAGGATGACGCGTCGTTCGACGACGAGCAGTTCGCGCGTGGATGTCAGACGCACTCACTGCCGCGGGAGTGACGCACACGCTCGTCACCTACCCGGCTGCGCACGGTTTTGCCGTGCCCGACAACCCGCCCTTCGACGCCGACGCGGCCGAGCGACACTGGCAGGCGCTCGAAGAGCTGTACGCGTCGGCACTTCGCTGAAGCCGATGGCGAGCTGGCTCGTGAAGACCGAGCCCGGCGAGTACAGCTGGGCGGATCTCGTTCGTGACCGGAAGACGCATTGGGATGGCGTCACCAACCCGCAGGCGCAGCTCAACCTGCGCACGATGGCAGAGGGCGACACCGTCGTCGTCTACCACTCGCAGACCGACAAGGCCGCAGTCGGCGTCGCGAAGGTCGTGAGGTCCGGCTACCCGGATCCGACCGATGCCAATGGCAAGCGGGTCTGGGTCGACATCGCACCGGTCAACGCCCTCGCCCGCGCGGTCACGCTCGCGGAGATGAAGGCCGATCCGACGTTCGCGACCAGCCCGCTCGTCCGCCAATCGAGGCTGTCGGTCGTGCCGCTGACCGACGACCAGCTCGCGACCATCGTCCGGCTGGGGTCGGGAGCCGAGTAACTCCATCTGGTGACACCTGGGCGCGCTGCGATACTCGCGGCCATGGCGACCACCCGACGAGCCGACATGTTCACCGACGACGGCAAGCCGTCTGACGACGACCCGCGTGAAAGCAAGCTGAGACTGGGCGACGAGCGCACCACGCTGGTCGAATCCCTGCGCTGCCAACGCCTCACGTTGGAGTTGAAATGCGCGGGTCTGGATGCGGAGGCTCTCGCCGGCGTTCCGTCGAGCCCTCGACGATGTCGCTCCTGGGGCTGGTACGACACCTCGCCGAGGGGGAGCGTGAGACGTTCCGCGTGATGATGGCAGGCCAGGACGTGCCCCGGCTGTTCTGCTCCGAGACCAACCGTGACGGTGACTTCGATGGTGCCGTCGCCGACCCCCAGGTGGTGGCCGAGGCGTGGGCCGCATGGCGCGCAGAGGTCGACTTCGCCACGAGGTTCGTGGCCGAGGCGCCCAGTCTCGACTTCACCGGCGAAGACCCCCTGAACAAGCACGGCAGCGGTGGCGGGTCGATGTCGCTGCCGCGAGGTGCTGGTCGGGATGATCGAGGAGTACGCGCGCCACATGGGACACGCAGATCTCTTGCGTGAGCGGATCGACGGACGCCTGGGCCAGTAGCTCGCATCGCGCCGTGTAGACAATTCGCGCGGAACTTCGCGTTGCCGGGCGCGCCGCGCCGATGGAGGGGAGAGCGCATGGCTCGGCGGTGGGCGCTGGTGTCACTGGCAACGGCGCAGTTCTTGATGGTGCTCGACCAGTCGGTCATGAACGTGTCGATCAGCCAGCTGGTCGAGGACTTCGACACGACTGTCACGGTCATCCAGGCCGTGATCACCTTGTACTGCCTGGTCATGGCGATGTTCATGCTCACGGGGGGCAAGATCGGCGACATCATCGGCCGTCGTCGCGCCTTCGTCGTCGGCCTCGTCATCTACGGCTGCGGGTCAGCGTTGACCGCGGTCGCACCGACTGTTGGCGTCCTCGCTCTCGGGTGGTCGTTCCTCGAAGGGATCGGCGCGGCGCTCGTGCTTCCCGCCATGGCCGCGCTGATCGCGGGGAACTTCGAGGGATCGGCCCGCAAAGCTGCCTACGCCGTGATTGGCGGGGTCGCCGGGGCAGGCATCGCCGTCGGGCCGATCGTCGGTGGTTGGGCCACAACGGAGCTGTCGTGGCGTGTCGTGTTCGCCGGCGAGGTCGTGCTCGTCGCTTTCATTCTCCTGACCACACGATTCATCGCGGACGCGCCCCGCAGCGGCGCCAAACCGCGGCTCGACGTCGTGGGGAGCGTGCTGTCAGCGGGCGGTCTCGGTGTCGTCGTGCTCGGTGTGCTCCAGTCGAGCACGTGGGGGTGGGTGAAGCCGAAGGACTCGCCCGTCGAGCCTTTCGGTCTGTCCGTCACGCTGTTCGTGATCGCGTTCGGCGGCGTGCTGCTCTGGTCGTTCGTCCAATGGCAACGGCACCGAGAGGCGACGGGCAAGGATCCGCTCGTCCACCTCGACCTCACGAAGATCCCGTCGTTGCGGGCTGGGCTCTACGGGCTGTTCAGCCAGAACCTCATCCTCATGGGTGTCTTCTTCGTGATCCCTCTGTACTTGCAGCTGGTGCTCGGCCTCGACGCGCTCGAGACGGGCATCAAAATGCTCCCCGTCTCGATCACGATGTTCATCTCGTCGGCGTTGGGCTCGCGGCTGTCGATGCGCTTCCCGATCCGAACGATCGTGCGCGCCGGGTTGTGGCTCACCTTCGTCGCCGGAATGGTGCTCGTAGCGACGATTGACCCGCAGCTGAAGGAAGCCGGCTTTGCCATATCGATGGGCTTGTTGGGCGTGGGCGTGGGTCTCATGGCATCCCAGCTCGGCAACGTCGTGCAGTCGTCGGTCGACGCGTCGGCCGCGGTGAGGCTGGCGGACTGCAGTACACCGGCCAGCAGCTCGGGTCGTCGCTCGGCGTGGCGCTCATCGGCGCCATCGTCCTCGCCGGCCTCACCAGTGCGTTCATCTCTGAGATCCAGAACGACGACCGCATCAACGAGCACGTCGCGACGCAGGTCAGCATCGCGGCGGGAACGGGCATCGACTTCGTTTCGTCGAGCGACATCGAACAGGCCGCGCTGGACGCGGGACTGACCAGGTCGGCGACCGACGCAATCGTTGACGACTACGAGAAGGCCCAGCTCATCGCGCTCAAGGCCGGCCTGTTCGCCGCCGCACTCCTCGCGCTCGCCTCGCTCGCGTTCACCCGCGACCTCCCGCACAAGCTGTCGAGAGCCTGAAGAGCGCGAGGTCGAACCCGCCCCGGCTTGAGCGGACCTGACCTCGGGATCCCGCCCAGCGGTTGTTACCCGCAGGTGAGCCGGCCGGTCAGCGTCGCCGAAGTCGACCCTTCGCTCGCCGGCGGGACCGTGGTCGTCCCGGTGCCGGTGACGTGCACGAGATCGCCGGTGCCGAATCCCTCGGCGATCGTCCAGTTGCTCGTCGTCGTCCCGGTCGTCGACCCGCGGCCGAGGCTCAAGAGGACGAGCGTCCCCGTGCCGCATCCGGCGACGGTGCCAGTGAAGATAAGGGTGTCGCTCGCCGCGAACTCGGTGCCGACCAGCGTGCCGGCGCTGTGGGAGACCGTCGATCCCGTGAGATCGCCCGACACGGTCGCGGTGGTCGTGAGGGGATACATGCAGTGCTGTTCCGCGTCGCAGATCGGGTCCCCGACGGTGGTCGTACCAGCGGTAGAGGTGGCGCTGACCTCCTGGCCCGGTGGTTCCGTCGTCGTCGAGGCGATGGTCGACACGGTGCTCGACGCGGCGGCGGACGTCGGCGCGCGTGGTCGGGTCGTCGTCGGCTCCGCACGACGAGAACAGGATGGCGATCGCGAGCAAACCAATCAGGTGGATTCGGCGCACGCCCTGAGTGTCCAACAGCGCGGTCGCAGATCGACCTCAAATCGACCGCACGCCTCGGCTGCCGGATGCGAGTCCTTGGTACCCTCCCGCTGTGCTCGTGCGGGTGCTGGGGCCGCTCCGAGTCGACTCCGACATCGGCACTCCCATCGCAGTCTCTCGTCCGATGGAACGCCGGGTGCTCGCTGCGCTCGCGGCCAGCAAGCCGGACTCGATCTCGACGAGCGCGCTGGTCGCCGGTGCTGTGGCCAGCCGATCCGCCGCGGTCGGCGAACAAGGTTGTGCAGACCAACGTCCTGCGCCTTCGCACACTGCTCGGCCCGTCGACGATTCTGACGACCGAGCACGGCTACCGGCTGGCCGATGACGTCGACGTCGACGCGGATCGTTTCGAGCGAGCCTTCGTCGAGGCCCGCGTGTCGAGCATGTGGGATCCGGTGCTGGCGATGTCCGGCGGCGTGCCGTTCGACGACCTTTCGGGGTGGCCACCCGCTGAGGCTCGGCGGGCCCGCGTGGAGGAGCTCCATCGGTCAGCGCTCGAGTACCGGCTCGAGGCGCTCCTCGACAGCGGTGTCGACGAAGATCTCGTGCCCGAACTCGAGTCGCTGGTCAGTGTTGAACCGCTCCGAGAGCAGCGTTGGTGCCTGCTCGTGCGCTGTCTGAGGAGTGCGGGACGGCGCGCCGAGGCCTTGCGTGCGGTGGCGCGAGCGTGGAGCGTCCTCATCTCGGAGCTGGGTGTCGAGCCCGGCCCAGAGCTTGCGGCGCTCTATGAGTCGTTGCTGGCCGAAGGCGACGGGTTCGTCGACGAACCGCATCGCGGCGACGCCCTCCTGCTCTCCGACCGCCTCTATGCCGAGGCGACCGCCGCTCGCGAGAGGGGCGATCACCGCGCCGCGGTGCTCGCGTACTGCCGGTCAGGCCACCTGGCCCGTGCCTCTGGTGATGCGCGTCGGCTCGCCCAGTCCGCCCTCGGTGCGGCGGGCGACGGCTGGACAACCGGTCTCGACGCCACCGACGACGTCGTCTCGCTGCTCCTCGACGCAGCCGCACTCGTGCCCACCGCGCCAACTCCCACTCGATCGAAGCTGCTCTCGCGTCTCGCGGTCACCCAGAGCTACCACCGTTCGCAGGACGCCGGCGAGCGTGACGCACGCGCCGCCTTGGCGATCGCGTGACACTCGACGAGCCCGACCTCGAGGCACGCGCGCTTCACGCGCTCGTGGTCGTGGTGGATGACCCGACGCGCCTTGCTGACCGGAGCGATTGGCTCGATGCGTTGATCCGTCTTGCGGACGCTCATCCTGATCAGCCGTGGCGCCGGTGGGCGCTCCCGCTCTCGGCGTCGCATGCCGCGCTGGAAGGCGACGTCGCACGTGCCGCGTCGCTGCTCGACGAGCTGGCTCAGCTGGGGGTCACCTCGGGTGATCGAGTCGCGACCTATGCGGCGGCCCATAGAGGCATCCTCGCCGCGTCCATCGCCGGCGACTGGCGCCGGGCTCGGCAGGCGGTCGCCGACGTGCAAGCCGCGGGCGAGCACGCGCACTTCGACCCGACGGCGGCGCGCCTCGAAGCCTTCGCCGTGTCCGGCCTCATCGACCTCTTCGAGGGGAGGCCGCCGAGCTTCACTCCTCCGGCAATCGAATGGCCCCAACCGTCGATGGGGTTCGCGGTTCGGGCATGGCACGCCGACGGGCTCGCGCGCAGCGGGGACGTCGAGGCGGCTGCGAAGGCGCTCACCGACATCGTGCCCGCCGACCTCTTCGACCTCGATCGTGACGCCTATTGGCTCCCGACGATGGGTCTTCTCGCGGACGCCTCATACCGAGCGGACAATCCCGGGATCGTGGAGGCGGTCGTCGAGCTCGTCCAACGTGTGCTGTCGCTCACGATCGTCGACGCGGCCTGTCTCTACCGAGGCTCGGTGGCGCACGCCGCCGGTCTTGCCTCGGCCACGTGCGGTCGACGGTCCGAGGCCGCGACGCTCCTGGCCGAGGCGGCGGTGATGCACGACCGCCAAGGGTCACGATGGATGGCCGCCGAGTCGAGGGCCGCGCTCGAAGCCTGCCGGGGACGGTGAAGTGGGGGAACAGACTTGACCTTCCGGTCATCGGGGTGCGGCGCGCACGGGCCGCCCCGGAAGCGCGTCCAGTACGAGTTCGCCGTCGCGCACCACGAACGTGCCGTCGACGATGACGTGAGTGATGCCCGACGACGGGCGGGTGCTGGCGGTGTAGGTCGCCTGGTCGGTGATACGAGCCGCGTCGAACACGACGAGATCGGCGTCCGCACCGATTTGTACGCGCCCCTTGCGGCGCATCGCGGGCACCGCGCCCTCGAGCACCTCGGCGGGAAGCAAGGTCGCGCGACGGACCGCCTCGATGAGCGGCGCGCCCTCCTCTCGCCACAGCCGGAGCGCGCGCCCGAACGTGCCCGCAGTCCGCGGGTGGGTGACGGCCTCCGGCGGCAAGGGCCACGCGGCGAGGTCCATGCCCGTGGTGTCGGTCCACAACGGCGGCATCGCGTCGCTTGCGACGACCGCGTCGGGAAACGTGAGCGAGCGCCGCAGCAGCGCGAGGTCGCTGGGATCGGTCTCGTCGAGGAACTCGGCGATGACGAGTCCGCCGGGGTCGGTCGCGCGTAGCTCACGCAGGCGGGCGTCGTCGGCGATGCGTTCGCCGGTAGGGAGATAGGTGATCGAGGTCGTGCTCCGGAAGCGTTCACGCAACCGCTCCGGCGCGAGGAACGCCGCGCCGATCGCGGTCGAACCCGACCCGTAGGGATACGCCTCGGTCGTGACGTGTCCGCCTTCCGACTGGCAGCGCGCCACCAGCGCGAGCACCCGATCGATGTGCCGCCCCGACGTCGAGTTGATGTGGCAGTAGTGCATGTGCGCGCCGGTCGTGCCCGCGGCCCGGACGACTTCCTCGGCGCCGTCGACGAGGTGTCGCGGAGCCAGCTCGACGATGTCGCGCGAGTGCGTGAACGTCGGCACGCCGGCGGCGGCGGCCAGCTCCGCGACGGCGAGATACTCGGCCGGATCGACCCCGGGCGTGTAGCCGATGAGCAACCCGATGCCGATCGCGCCGGCGGCGAGGTCGGTCGCGATCTGGTCGAGGATCCGCGCCACTTGGGCCGCGGTCGCGGCCTGCTGCCATTCGGTGCCGTTCAACCCGCCGAAGATCGCCGCCGCGCCGCCGTCGAGTCGGCCGTCCGCCGACCACGTGCATGCGCGCCACCGCCCACGACGCCGAGAAGCCGTAGTGGATCGGCGACACCTCGCTCCGCTTCTCGCGCGTACGCGAGCTCCACCGGCGCGCGGCCGGCTTCGAGCTCGAGCGCGGTCGTGACCCCGTCGCACGCCTGGAGCCGCCGTCCCGGCAGCGTCTGCGCGTGGCTGTGCAGGTCGATGAAGCCCGGGGCGACGACGAGCCCGCCGACGTCGATGGTCGTCGCGCCGTCGAGCGGTCTCCGACCGCCGTGATCGAGTCACCGTCGATGCCGACATCGCACACGCGGTCGAGCCCGGTCTCCGGGTCGACGACCCGACCGCCGGACAGCACCAAGTCGTGCGACATCGACCGCTCAGCTCATGACGTGATCGGGCACCCAACTGCCGTGCGCCCCGTACGGCACGCGTCGCGGGAGGTGCACCGTCGCGACGGGCGGCGCCGAGAAGTCCTGGGCGTCGATGATGAGCAGCTTCGACTCGTCCGACGTCGTGTCGTGCGCCAGGCTGATGACCCAGCCCTCGTCCTCGCCGGCTTTCGGCGACGCCGGCGCGAACACCGGCTCGGCGCCGCGGACTCCCTCGCCGAGGTGGTGCTCGTCGCATGCGCCGGTGCGAAGGTCGTACTTCCAGAGCGCCGACCCGTACACGGGCTCATCGGAGACACCTTCTCCGGCCATCGCCATCAGGTAGCCGTACCGCGCGTCGAGACCGACGCGGCCGGTCGTCGACGCGACCGAAGTCGCCCGGACGATCGTCGATCTGCTCCTCGCGGACGGTTGCCCGCGTCGAGGTCGATCGTCCAACGCCAGAGTCGGCCGACTTCGGCGTAGTCGTCGGTGCTCGAGCCGAACGCCTCCGGCTGTCGCGAGCACGTGGAGCACGATCGTGTTCCCCGCCTCGTGGGCGTTGACCGGATGGAACACGTAGCACGGGTCGATCTCGAACCAGCGCACGTCGGCGTTGGTGCCGTGCCGGGGCATCACGCCGAGGCGCGCGCCGGCGTCGCGGTTGAACCGGAACGGCAGCGCCGGACTCGAGCGCTCCGAGGTCGAAGCACAGCGGGGAGGTCCATGAACACGACGTGGTTCTCGGTGACGTTGAAGTCGTGCATCATCACCATGTTCGGGATGTCGATGCCCTCGACCTGAGTGACGCGACCCGTCGGCGCTGACCCGGATGTAGCGCAGGAACGGCGGCTCAGGGCTGAGGTAGCTGAACGCGATCAGCTCGCCCGTGACCGGGCAGACCTTCGGGTGAGCGGTCATCGAGCAGGTGAGCGCGCCGTCGAAGTTCTCGACGCCGACGGTGTTCAGCTCGGTGTCGATCTGCCACGGCCAGTGGCCCTCCTCGAGGCAGAGCAGCTTCTTGTTGTGCGCCATCACGTGGGTGTTGCCGGTGCCGCGCGTGAGGTCGCCCATGCCCGCCATCGGGTCGCCGAGCGGGGTCGGTGATGTTCGGGCGTCTGCACGAAGCGGTTGCGGTACCACTCGGCCTTGCCGCCGGCGAGACGCACGCCGTGCACCATGCCGTCGCCGAAGAACCAGTGATCGGACGTCCCGGACGCCGGGTTCGGGCCGGTGCGGACGTACGTACCGGTGAGGGCCGTCGGGAATCGTGCCATCGACCCGCAAGTCGAGGTCCGATGCGCTCGTCGTGCACGGGCGCCCAGTTGTCGCGAAGGTGCCAGGGAAGGATCGACTGCTGCGCTGCGTCAGTGACCGTCATGCCCGGACGATAGGGCAGCAACCATGTCAGTCGTGGGCTGAACTCGAACGATCCGAGCACGTCATCGAGCGGCGGGCCCGGCGGGGTCGGGGCGAGGATCGTCAGCCTCGTCGTGGTCCGAGTGAGGGCTACATAAGAGGCGCGCCATGCCAGTTGCCCCCGGTGACTCGCGGACGACGGCCTCGGGATCGGCGACGACGACACCGTCGAACTCCAATCCCTTCACTCGACAGCGGTGAGGTGTTCAGCACCACCCCCCGGTGGCGAACGCCCAGATGGGTCGGGTGCGACCACCGCCACCAGCCCGGATCCGACATCGCGCCGGATGTCGGCGACTGCCCTCCGCTATCTCCGCCGCGGCGGCGGCCGGCCATCGGTGTGCACGTGGCGGGGAGCGACGCCGGCGGTCCGGACGGAGCGGGCCGGGTGCAGGTGCGGAGCGAACCGCTCGAGCAGCCGTGCCGCCACCTCCATGACCTCGGCGGGGGTGCGGTAGTTGACGGTCAGCTCGTGGGCGAACTGACCGAGCTCACCTCGACGCCGAGCGACGCGAGGATGCGGT
>CAVVET010000011.1:0-26328 GCA_963747215.1 uncultured Acidimicrobiales bacterium | reverse complement strand
TAAATCGGTGGGGGGACGTGGAACGGTACGGGGGAGCGCAGTCCATGACCGATGTGGCCGAGCCCGGCGACGCCGCGACGGCTGACGTCACCACCGCCCCGGCTGAAGCCGTTGTGCACGATGGCGGCATGGACTCGACCGACTTCGCCGGCGCGGCCCCCGCCGATACCGCGTCACGCCGCCGCTACCGGTTGCTGCAGGGTGCATTGGCGGTCATCAGCGCAGGACCAGCGCTGATCTTGGTGGCACTCATCGGGATCATGACCCTCCTGTCGCCGGTGTTCCTCACCACCGGGAACATCGGAAACGTGCTGTCGCAGACAGCGGTCATCGCCGTACTCGCAATCGGCCAGCTGCTTGCCATCCTGACGAGAGGGATCGACCTTTCGGTCGGGGCGAACCTCGCCCTGGCGTCGGTGGTCGGCGCCATCGTTTTCCAGCACGGACAGCCCGGATGGGTGGTCATCCTCGTGATGCTCGCCTCCGGCGCCGCGGTCGGATTCGTCAACGGGGGCGTCTACGTGTGGGGACGTCTCCCGCATCCGTTCATCATCACTCTGGCGATGTTGAGCATCGCCCGCGGCCTTGCGCTCGAGCTCGCCGGCGGGCAGCCGCAGCGAGGCATGCCGGAAGTGGTGCGCACACTCGGAGGTGGATCGATCGGTTGGTTGCCGTACTCGACGATCCTGGTCGGCGCGATCGCCATCGCGGTCGCCGTGATGTGCTCCCGCCTCGTGTGGGGCCGTTGGATCTACTCCGTCGGCGGCAACCCCGAGGGTGCGCGGCGCGGCGGCATTCCCGTCGGCTCGGTGCTCATCTCGGTGTACGTGCTGTGCGGGCTGCTCGCCGGTGTCGGCGCGATCATCACCTCGGGTCGACTGAACGCCGGTTCGCCGACGGCTGGCGAGCTCGCCGAGCTCGATTCGATCGCTGCAGTGATCATCGGTGGCGCCAGCTTCCTCGGTGGCCGGGGAACGGTGCTCAATGCGCTCATCGGCGCCCTGATGATCGGCGTCATCCGCAACGGGATGAACCTGCTGAACGTCTCGGCGTTCTACCAGCTCATCGCGATCGGTGTGGTCATCGTGCTGGCGGTGGAGGCCGATGTCGTCCGCACGAAGCTCGAAGAGCGCTTTCGAGTCCTCCAGGCGACCCTCGCGTGAGCACGACTGTTCCCACCCTCGCCGTCCGTGACGCCACGAAGCGCTTCGGCGCGGTGCTCGCGCTCGAGTCCGTCGACATCGAGGTGCACCGGGGCGAGGTGCTCGCGGTGCTCGGCGACAACGGAGCGGGCAAGTCCACGCTCATCAAGTGCATCAGCGGTGTGCACCGTCTCGACGCCGGCACGATCGAGCTCGACGGCTCGCCCGTGCACATCACGTCGCCGGCCGCCGCACGGGCTCACGGCATCGAGACCGTGTACCAAGATCTCGCGTTGTTCGACAACCTCGATCCGGCGGCGAACTTCTACGCGGGACGCGAAGACGCAGGACCCCACTGGCTTCCCGTGCCGCTTCGTGTGCTGCGTCGGCGCGGCGATGGCCGATGCGACCACCGAGGTGCTCCACCGGCTCCAAGTCACGCTGCCCGACCGGTCAGCCGCGGTGGGCCTGATGTCGGGAGGACAAAGGCAGGTGATCGCCGTCGCCCGAGCCGCTGCCTTCGCATCGAAGGTCGTGATCCTCGACGAGCCCACCGCAGCGCTCGGCCTACGTGAGTCCCGCCGCGTCCTCGATCTCATCCTCCGACTGCGAGAGGAAGGTCACGCAGTCATCGTCATCTCCCATGCCCTGGACCACGTCACCGAAGTTGCCGACCGCGCCGTCGTGATGCGGCGCGGTCGCACCGTCGGCGAAGTGATCCCGAGCCCCGAGACCCAGGAAAGGATCGTCGCCCTCATCGTCGGCACCTCCACCTGAGGTCCACGGTCCGAACTCAACGTCGTCAGCCGCCCGGCTGACCTCGCGCGCCAGAAATCACAACAGAAGGGAACGTCATGAATCGAATGCTCCGCACCGCCTCGCTCGTGCTCGGCCTCGGCTTGATGGTCGGCGTCAGCGCGTGCGGCGACGACTCCGGCGACTCAGGCAGCTCCGCCACCACCGGCGCTGCGAGCGAAGGCACCGCTGCGTCCGGTGAGGCGATGAAGATCGGCTTCATCACGAAGTTCCCGGTCGACTTCTTCGACACGATGGTCGAGGGCGCCAAGGAATGGAACAAGGACCATCCCGAGGTCGAGCTGATCTTCGCCCAGGGCGAGAGCGGCACCGACGATGAAGGCGAGATCGCGGCCATCGAGTCGATGATGACGCAGGGTGTCTCCGCGATCGCGATCACGCCCACCAGCCCGGCCGTCCAGGACGCGCTGCAGGAGGCGGTCGATCAAGGCATCAAGGTCGTCCTCGTGGACAACGACATCCCCGACTGGGACGGCAAGTCGAGCCTCGTCGCCACGGACAACCTGGCCGGCGGCAAGCTGGCCGGCGAGTTCATGGCGAGTCAGTTGGAACCGGGCGCCAAGATCGCGATCCTGCAGGGCGTCCTCGGTGCGCCGTCTCTCGACGATCGCGTGACCGGGTTCGAGGAAGGCCTCGGCGAAGGCTTCGAGATCGTCGCCAAGCTCCCCACCGACTGCGACCAGACCAAGGGCCTCGACGCCGCGCAGGACATCCTCACGGCCAACCCCGATCTCGACGCGCTCTACGGAGCTTGCGGGCCTCCGATCATCGGCGCGATCGAAGCGATCGCGAGTGCAGGCATGACGATCAGCGTCGTCGGCTTTGACGCCGGGCCCGACGAGATCGCGGCCATCCTCGACGGCACGGAGCTCGCCTCCGTCGCGCAGTTCCCGTTCAAGATGGGCGAGCTCGGCGCGGACACCGCATTCCGGGCCGCCAACGGTGAGACGGTTCCCGAGCTCGTCGACACCGGTACCGAGATCGTCACCAAGGACAACGCCGCCGACTTCCAGTGACCCCCGAGATTCCCGGGGAGCTCTCCTTCCGGCTCCCCGGGGCTCGGCGGCTCGATTGCCACCGACGATCGCTCACAGAACGGGGACAGCGATGACCCGCATCAGCGCGCTCGATGTCATCGACGTGCGGTTCCCCACATCGCGTGACCTCGACGGGTCGGACGCGATGAATCCCGAACCTGACTACTCCGCCGCCTACGTCATCCTGCGAACGGACGACTCGGCGGTGAGCGGATGCTCACTGTTGTTCACCACGGGTCGGGGTAACGACGTCGCGTGCGCGGCAATCCGATCCCTTGCCCCCTACGTCGTTGGGCTGGACGTGGGCACCACCGTCGCCGACATCGGCGCGGTGGCTCGCGGTGCTCACCTGGGACGGGCAGCTGCGCTGGCTCGGCCCCGAAAAGGGCGTCATGCACATGGCGATCGGCGCCGTCGTGAACGCGCTGTGGGACCTGCGGGCGCGACTCGACGAGCAACCGCTGTGGCGCGTGCTCGCGACGTTGTCGCCCGAGGACCTCGTCGCGCAGATCGACTTCACCTACATCGATGATGTGTTGTCTCCCGCCGACGCAGTCGGGCTCTTGCGCGCGTCCGCCGAGGGCCGTGGCGAGCGGACCAAAGAGCTCGAGATCGACGGCTTCCCCGCCTACACCACGTCAGCCGGATGGTTGGGCTACGACGACGAGAAGGTCGAACGACTCTCGCCGCGAATCCATCGCCGAGGGCTTCACGATGCTGAAGCTCAAGGTCGGAGCCGACCTCGGGTCCGACGTCCGGCGCCTCGGGGTCGCCCGAAGGGCCGTGGGGGAAGAGGTTCACCTGGCGGTCGACGCGAACCAGCGGTGGGGCGTCGACGAGGCGATTCGCTGGATGAAGCGCCTTGCCGAGTTCGATCCCTACTGGATCGAGGAGCCGACGTCGCCCGACGACGTCCTGGGCCATCGCACGATCCGCCGGGCACTGCGTCCCATGCGGATCGCGACGGGGGAGCACGTCCAGAACCGGGTCATCTTCAAACAGCTGTTGCAGGCCGAGGCGATCGATGTCGTGCAGATCGACGCGTGTCGCGTGGGCGGGGTGAACGAGAACGTCGCCATCCTGTTGCTCGCGGCGAAGTTCGGCATCCCCGTTTGCCCGCACGCGGGCGGAGTGGGTTTGTGCGAGATGGTGCAACACCTCGCGATGTTCGACTTCGTCGCGGTGAGTGGCTCGCTGGACGGTCGGTGGATCGAGTACGTCGACCATCTGCACGAGCACTTCACCGCCCCCGTGCAGGTGAAGGACGGGCGCTACCGCGCGCCGACTGAACCGGGCGGCGGCGCCCAGCTGCGCGACCTCTCGATTGCCCAGTTCCGCTATCCAGATGGCCCAGCGTGGTCGGACGTCTAGCGCCGTTGCGCGTGGATGCGCACCACCACCTCTGGGACCTGACTGTGCGCCCACAGCCGTGGATCGATCCTGACGACATGGCCGCGATCCACCGAAGCTTCGATCCCCAAGATCTGGTCGCGGTTACCGGGCGGGCGGGCATCGGCCGTACCGTCGTCGTCGAGGCAGCGTCGCTCATCGCCGAGACGGAGGAGCTGTTGGCGACTGCAGCGGCCGAGCCTCTCATCAGCGGCGTTGTCGGGTATGTCGATCTCACGGCTCCCGACGTCGGAGACCACATCGACCGGTTGCGCGCCGGCGTCGGCGGCGACCGGCTCGTCGGCATCCGCAGCCCCGTGCAAGCCGAGCCCGATCCCCGATGGTTGGAGCACGACGACGTCATCGCCGGGTTGAAAGCTGTGTCCGCCCGAGACCTCGTCTACGACCTGCTCGTGTTGCCACACCAAATCGACGCGGCCATCGAGGCGGCGATGCGCGTGCCCGACGGCCGCTTTGTCGTGGATCATCTGGCCAAGCCGGCGATCGTCGATCGCAGGTGGGAGCCCTGGGCGTCGGCCATCGCAGCACTCGCCGCGTTCGAGAACGTGTCGTGCAAGCTCTCGGGCATGGTGACCGAAGCCGACTGGCGTGGCTGGGCGGTGGGCGACCTTCGGCCCTACGCCGACCATGTCATCGCCACGTTTGGTCCCGACCGCATGCTCTTCGGCACCGACTGGCCGGTGTGCACGCTCGCAGCTTCCTACGAGGAGGTCGTCAGTGTGGCGGAGCAGCTCGTCGCGGATCTTTCAGACGCGGAGCGTGATGCCGTCTTCGGTGCGAACGCGACGCGCATCTACCGTCTCGATCATCGCGATGTTGCGTGAAGGGCATCGGGGTGCTCGTCACCGATTGCCTCCTCGTTCGGGGGTCGTAGCCAGGAGAGCATCTCCTCGACGAGAGCGTTCGCGGAGCGCGATCGAATCCGCGATGCAGCAGCTGGCGGTTGCGGGTGGCTGACGTGAGGGTAGAAGCCGCGCAGCGTCGCACGATCGGAACACTGCCGCTCGTTCGTCGGCGGGGAACGAATGTCGGTCGTCGGCTTCCAATCACTTTCGGTCACCTGTTCAAGCGACGACTCACGAGCGAGCAAGCCCGGACGCTGATGGCACTCCTCTGGGAGTCGCCAGGAGCGCGGAACGACGTCCGGCTCTTCCTGATCGCTGCCACTGACGACTCTGCGTGCTGAAGAGGGCCGAGGCACGCTTCGACCAGGTCGCGCACCCGTTGACATCGCTTGGACCGCCGGCGATCGCGTCTTCCCCGACGGCGACGCCGATCGCTCGCGGATCGCTTCCTCGCGGCGACGAGTCGCCGACATCACCGACTCCGGCTCGCTCAGTCCGTTCGACCAGCCTGATCAGGTCGCCCAACGGGTGCTCGGATTGCTCGCGCGGACCAAGGCCGAGCAGCAGGTGTGACCCGCCCCTCGGCCTGAGCGACGATGGCGCGCGCCATGCGGCGGAAGATGAGCGTGTGAAACGGCAGCACGGCGTACCAGTAGAGGCGTCCGAACAAGCCCTTCGGAGCGAAGTACGCCACCTGGTGCAGTCGCACCTTGCCCGGCGCGTCGCCGTGTTCGATGCGCCACGTCAGCCATGCCTTGCCGGGCAGCTTCATTTCGGCTTCGAGGACCAGCTGTCGACCCGGGTCCGCGTCGACGACGCGCCAGAAGTCGAGTGCATCACCGCGCCGCAGGTCGACCGGATGGCGCCTGCCGCGTCGTAGCCCAGGTCCACCTATGAGCTTGTCGGCGAGCCCCCGAAGTGACCAGGCCCAATTCGAAACGTAGTAACCGTTCTGCCCGCCAATGCGGGCGACCGCGCCGTAGAGGGCCTCCCGTGTCGCGTCACTGTCGACCGTCTGGTGGTCCTCCAACACCGAACCGCCGGCCCAGTCGGGATCGCCGGGAATGGTGTCGGCCGACGTGAACCCGGAGTCCGTCCACCGTGTATCGATCGCCTCGGCGCGGGTGAGTCGCAGTGCGAGCTCGAGCGATTCGCGAAAGCCGAGCGGCCGATGGGGCATGAGTGTGTCGATCTGGTGGTCGGTCATCACCACTTCGTGCCGAAGCGAATCGATCAAGGGGACGGCGATCGAGGCGGGGAGCGGGGTGACCAAGCCGACCCACCGCGAGGAGAGCCTCGGGCTGAGAAGGGGCACAGGCAGAATGAGCCGACGAGGCAGCCCCGCGACCTCGGCGTAGGTCTGCATCATTTCCGCGTAGGTGAGCACGTCGGGACCGCCGATCTCGAGTACGCGATCGACGGTCTCTGGATCGTCGAGCACCGCGGCGAGGTAGTACAGGACGTCGCGAATCGCGATCGGCTGACAAAGCGTTCGTACCCAGCGGGGTGTGACCATCGCCGGAAGCACCTCGGTGAGGTACCGCAGCATTTCGAACGAGATCGATCCGGACCCAATGATCACCGCCGCTCGCAGCTCGGTGGTCGCAGTGTGGCCTGAGGCGAGGATCTCGCCGACTCTGTGCCGGCTCGCCAAGTGTGTCGAGAGCGCGTCGCCGTGTCCCATGCCACCGAGGTACACGATCCGGCGTAAGCCGGCGGCGTCGGCCCCATCGCGCACGTTCCGGGCGGCGGTGGCTTCGGTCGCGGCGAAGTCGGCGCCGGTCCCGATGGAGTGGACGAGGTAGTACACCGCGTCGCATCCCTCGAGTGCCGGTGCGAGCGTGCCTGCATCGAGCACGTCGCCGGTGAAGAGCCGCGCACGGCCTGACCACTCGTACCGTTCGGCGCGCCCCGGCGATCGGCTCAACACTCGGACTTGGTGCCCAGCGTCCAAGAGCGTGGACACAAGGCGACCACCGACGTATCCAGTGGCGCCGAGTACGAGGACCTCGCGCCTGCGTGCGTCCGTTCCTTGCGCGTTCACCGCCCCGAGCGTTCGTTCTGTGCGGCGGTCACCGGATCGCCGTGCAGGACACGTGCGCCTACGTCATCGGCGAGGCGTTTCGTCGCGCCCGTGCCCGCGACCGCGAGTGGCACGACTTGCGCCAGTCGTGCGAGCTCGGCGTGGATGGCGTCGAGACGTTCACTTGTGGTGGCGGCCACGACGACCAATTCGGGGTGTGACCGGCCGACCGCGTGGACCAGCTCCGCGATGGGCGTGTTCGCGCCGAGATACTCGACCCGCCAACCGTTGCGGTTCAGGACGATCCCGAACATCATCAACGACAGCTCGTGCAGCTCTCCCGGCGGGCAGGCGAGGAGTGCCAGCGGGCCGCGTGCGCTGCCCCAACCTCGAGCCAGGCCCGCCAGTCGTCCTCTGATCACGTTGGTGGCGAAGTGCTCCTGGGCGATGGTGACATCGCCCCGTTCCCACCGGTCGCCCAGCTCATGGAGGTATGGCAGCACGACGTCCCGGAGCGTCGTCGCGACGCTGAAGTCGGACAGCAGCCGGTCGAGCACCGCTTGCGCCGCGGGTTCGTCGAAGTCGTCGAGCGCCCGTTGCCACGCGATCGACAGCTCACTTAGGTCGGTCGAGTCGCTGACCCCAAAATCTCCCGCCGCGACAACCGACGGCTGCGCGTTCGCTTCGGCGATCGCGGCCCGCGCTGCCTCGGCTGCCGACAGGCCCTCCGCGAGATGGAACTGCATACGTCGGACCCGGCGTTCGTCGCCATCGGAGTACAGGCGGAACCCCCCCGAGGATCGGACCGGGGTGAGCAGCCCATACCGGCCTTCCCACGCGCGCAGCACGTGGCCGCTGACGCCGACGCGCCGGCTCAGCTCGCCGATTCGCAGCAGGTTCGGCCCGACCGCAGACTCCATCAAAACATTCTACAGAACTTAGACGAAAATTGAGGTTTCCTGGCACGCAGAGGATAACCTTCGACAGACATTAGACAATCCCAAGGAGTCTGACTGAAATGACCACCAAATACCTCCGGCTCGCGGCCGGACTCGCCCTCGCCTTCGGACTGCTCGCCAGTGCGTGCGGCGACGATGCGAGCGACGCCACGACCGACCCCGCAGCGGAGCAGAGCACCGCGCCTGCGGCCGCGGGCACGACCGCGGCCGACGCCGCGATGGCCGCAGAGAACGACATCGTCGACACTGCGATCGCTGCCGGCGACTTCACCACGTTGGTCGCCGCCGTGCGGGCCGCTGGACTCGAAGAGACATTGCGCGGCGAAGGGCCCTTCACCGTGTTCGCTCCCACTGACGAGGCCTTCGCAGCACTGCCACCCGGCACCGTCGAGACTCTGCTCGAAGACCCGACCGGTGACCTGGCCACGATCCTCACCTACCACGTGGTCTCCGGTTCGGTGCCGGCTGCTGACGTCGTGGGCCTGGACGGCCAAGACGTCGACACCGTCGAGGGCGATTCGTTCCAGGTCGGCGTCGGAAGCGATGGGTCCGTGACCCTGACCGATGGCGCCGGCAACGATGTCGCGGTCGTGGTCACTGACATCGAAACCAGCAACGGGATCATCCACGTCATCGACGGCGTCCTGCTTCCGGGCTGATCACTTCGCTCGTTGTCCCGGTGCGAGGGTCGCAGGCGGCCTCTCGCACCGGGACACCGCTATGGTCCTCACGGTCATCGGACGGAGGTCCAACTCATGAAGCGGATCGCGCTGATAGCAGTCCTGTGCGTCGGCGCGTGCGTGCTCGCCGGTTGCGGCGACGACGACGAGGCTCTTTCGGAGCAGGAATTCCTCGAGCAGGGCAACGCCATCTGCGCGGCGGGCAACGAGCGACTCGACGCCGCCTTCGAGGACCTGGATCTCGAGGAAGGCGAAGAGCCGTCTGCCGAGCAGATGGCCACGTTGTTGCTCGACGAGTTCGTCCCCGACGTCCAGTCGCAGATCGATGACGTCCGCGCCCTCGAACCACCAGACGAGCTCGCTGATGCTGTCGACGAGTTCCTCGACAACGCCCAAGCCACCCTCGACGATGTCGAGCAACAGGCTGCGGACGACCCATCTGCCATCTTCTCGGGGGACGAGGATCCGTTCGCCGAGGTCAACGCGCAGGCCAACGAGATCGGGCTGACCGAGTGCGCCGACGACGGCGACGACGAAGCCGCGAGTGGCGAGGACGTTGCGGCTGACATCGAGCCCGACCCCGATCACCCGTACTGCGATGTCGAGCGCGAGGTCGATGCCATCTTCGAGGAGGCGTTCGGCGCGCTTCCGGCGGACGCGAGTGACGAGGATCAGCTCGCTGCCGCGCAGCAGGCGTCGCAACGGATCATCGATGAAGGTCTCGTCGAGGAGGGCGAAGCCGCGGTGCCCGACGTGATCCGCGCCGACTTCGAGATGCTGGCGGCCGCTGTCCAGCAGGCTGCCGAGGGCGACTTCTCGGGACTTCAGGAGGGGGACACTGAGGTGGCCGGTCTTCGAGTCGACACCTTCTGCGGTCAGCTCGAGGAGGCCTGACGCCGGAGCTGTGACTTCACGGCGCGGCCGATCGTCTCCGCCGGCGCCGTCGCACCTCGACCAGGAGGTCGAGCACCTCGCCGATGGTCCGTTCGCGGCCGAGGGAGTCGCGCAGCGGGAGGTGCTCCTGGATGTGGTAGCGGTTGCGCCGGCCATCTTTCTCCTTCACCACGTATCCGGAGTCGGTGAGGTCGACCACGATGCCGTAGGCCGTGCGCTCGGTGACGTCGAGCGCCACCGCGAGGTCGCGCAGCCGCACGTCAGGGTTCTGGGCGATGAACACCAACGCTCGGGCGTGGTTCGTGAGGAAGCTCCAGTCCGCCATGCCATTAGCAGTAGACCAATACACGAAATAGATTGCAAGAATCTTGTTTCGATTGTAGGGTCGGCTTCGCCGGCGAGTCGGCCGCTGACGCGGCTTTGGCCTCGGCTGCAGGAAGAGGTGCTGAAGATGAGCCGTCACCGCGCCCGCCCGGGGGAGGGGACCGCCTGGCTGGTCACTGACCGCCCTGAGACCGCCGGCTGCCATTGCTACTGGTACACCGGCCCCAAGGACGACCACCTCGTCGAGCACGCGCACGTCGAAGGCGTGGCCGAAGCGGTCGCGTGGGGCCGGCAACGCACGCCTCGTGTTCGGATCCGTACCGCGGACGGCCGCACCTCGTGGGCGGGGAGCGCGCCCCGCCCGGCGGGCATCGCTCACGCGTGGATCGAGACCGATCGAGTTCCAGAGGGGGCCTCGTGCTGAGATTCCAGTGGAACGCGTTGCGACCCGGCGACGCGGTGAACGTCCACGATCTCGAGAGCTCGGAGATGACCTTGCTTGCCGGCCGCGTCGCGACGGTCGACACCCGTACCGGCCGAATGCTCGCGAACGGCGTCCGGATTCGAGTGAACGGCGACGACGGGGTGATCAGGTTGTTGTGGCCGGCGTACATGGCAGTTCATCTCGAGCCACTCGAACCGGAGCCGTGTTGGCGATGCGAGGAGATGGCCACGAGGCTCGAACGCCCGGCGGCCACTCTCGAGCCGGCAGCCGAGCTCGTCGACCTGACAGCAGCGGTGCCGTCCCGCCGCTGACCCTGCTACCGCAGAGTCGCCGAGGACGGTGCGGTACACGTCGACGTACTGGTCGACCATCCGGTCGCGGCTGAACCGCTTGACTGCGACGCTCCGGATGTGGTCGCGATCGAGCGCGTCGACACGCGACACGGCGGCAACAGCCCCATCGACGCCATC
Organism: uncultured Acidimicrobiales bacterium; assembly: GCA_963747215.1. Taxonomy (GTDB): domain Bacteria; phylum Actinomycetota; class Acidimicrobiia; order Acidimicrobiales; family DATKAS01; genus DATKAS01. The sequence continues at coordinate 15,283 of CAVVET010000011.1, read as the reverse complement.
GACGACGAACCCGGTGGCGCCATCGTCGATGAGCTCACGCATGGACCCTCGGTCGTAGGCCACGACGGGTGTCCCACATGCCATCGCCTCAGCGACACTGAAGCCGAAGGGTTCGTCGAAGTCGATGAGATGCAAGAGGGCGGCCGCTCCCCCGAGCACACCGATGCGAGCCGCCGCATCGACCGCGCCGACGTACGACGTCTGGATGCCGTCGAGGTGCGGGGCGACGTCACGGTCGAAGTACGCCTGGTCCTGGATGATGCCCGCGATCACGAGTGGCCGCCCCGCGAGCCGCGCGACCTGGATGGCGGCGGCCGTCCCCTTGTCAGGGTGGATGCGGCCGAAGAACAGAAGATGGCGGCCCGGTGAAGGGTGCACTGAGAAGGAATCTGTGTCGATGCCGTGATGGATGGTCGCTGCGTAAGTGAGCGCGGGATGGCGGTCGGAGTCGCTGATGGCGACGTAGGTGCAGTGCTCGTCGTACTGCTCGTAGACCGGGACGATCTCCGGCGACGAAAACCCGTGGATCGTGGTCACCACGGGCGTCTCGACGAGCCTGCTGTAGGTCAGAGGGAGGAAGTCGAACCCGTTGTGGATGACATCGAACTCGTCGGCTCGTTCGAAGGCAGCGGCGACGTGCGTGCACTCAGCGACCTTGGCGTCGAGTCCTGATGCCTCGGACCAGCCGTGGGGCACGACGGACGCCAAGGTGGCGGCCGTCAGCGAGTTGGCCGTGGCGAAAAGCGTGACCTCGTGGCCCCGCTCGACCAGGCCCTCGGTGAGCAGCGACGCAAACTGCTCCCACGGCCCGTAGTGCACGGGTGGAACCCTCCAGGCGATGGGTGCCAGCACCGCGATGCGCAGGCTCCGGCCTTGAGGGTGCCGCAGGGATTGATTGACGCCTCACAGGGTAAGGGCTGGGAGTCGGGCTGGCGCCGGTAGGCTGCAGTCTTCGCCCTTGGTGAGTCGCTTGGTTTGGGCTGGACGCCTAGTCCCGTCGCCCTGTGCAGGCTCGACGTCTTTCCGAGCTGCCTCGAGGAGATCTAGTGCCCCAGGACGACATCGACCGCGCCGATGGCATGTCGACGCCAATGCGCCGGCGTCGCACCTATTCGGTGGTCTCGACATTCCCACCGACGCCCTGCGGCGTCGCGACGTTCTCCGCCGCGCTGTGCGACGGGCTCTCGCGCGGTGGCGACGACGTCACCGTCGTTCGGGTCGGCGACGCGAGCGACGGACGCGATCCACGCGTGGTGGCATCGCTGTCCGACCGCAGCTCGACGCCCTCCCCGGAAGCGGTGGACGCGCTGGCACGGGCAGACGTTGTGGTCCTCCAGCACGAGTACGGCCTCTATGCAGGCAACGACGGTGACTCGGTCATCGGCCTCCTCGACGCGGTGGACGCGCCGACGATCGTGGTCGCCCACACCGTGTTGCGCTCGCCGACGCCACACCAACGTGCGGTCCTCGAAGAGGTCGCCCGCGCCGCCGACGCCGTCGTGGTGATGACCGAGGCCGGGCGACGCCTCCTCGTCGGCGGATTCGACGTCGACCCGACGAAGGTCGTGGTGATCCCGCACGGAGCCGCTGTCGCACCACACACCGACGAGCGATACGACGTGTCGAGTCGCAAGATCCTCACCTGGGGCCTGCTCGGTCCCGGCAAGGGGATCGAATGGGCGGTCGACGCCCTGGCCCTGCTCGACGATCTCCGGCCTCGAGCGACGTATCGGGTCGCGGGTGACACGCACCCGAAGGTGGCAGCCGTGAAGGGGGAGGTCTACCGCGACATGTTGCGCCGACGCGTTGCCGACGCCGGTCTCGCGGGACACGTCTCCTTCGACGCCGGCTATCGCGGGCTCGACGCACTCGGGGAGCTGATCTCGACTGCTTCGGTCGTCGTGCTGCCCTACGACTCGCCCGATCAGGTGACCTCCGGGGTCTTGGTGGACGCCGTCGCCGCGGGCCGCCCGGTGGTGGCGACGGCGTTCCCGCATGCGGTCGAGCTGTTGGCCAGCGGGGCCGGCATCGTCGTCCCGCGACGCGATCCCGCGGCCCTGGCGTCTGCACTGCGCCGGGTGCTGACCGAGCCTGGTCTCGCGGACGGCATGGCCCGCGAGGCGCGTCGTCTCGCTCCTGAGCTCGCGTGGCCGGCCGTCGCCTCTCGCTATGCCGCGCTCGGAGACTCTCTGCTCGAGCGCCAGACCGTGCTCGCATGACCGCCTGCGGGCCAACCTTCGCCCACCTCGATTCGCTCACCGATCGTTTCGGCACGTTCGAACACGCCCGCTACGCGCAGGCTCGGCTGGAGCACGGCTACTGCACCGACGACGTCGCTCGGGTGCTCGTCGTCACGTTGCGCGAGTCGGATCCGTCCCCCGAGGTGTGCGCGCTCACGAGCAATGCCTTTCGGTTTGTCGCGGAGGCACAGGGCGTGACCGGCAACACCCGGAACCGGCGCGCCGCGAACGGTCGTTGGCACGGCCCGAGAACGGTCGAGGACTGTTGGGGTCGGAGCCTTTGGGCCTTCGGCGTCGCGGTCGAGACACGTGCGGACTCGCTCGGGGACGACGCGCTTGCGTACTTCGAGCGAGGCGCCGAGCGGCGGTCGCCGTGGCCCCGCTCGATGGCCTACGCCGCGCTCGGCGCCGCCGCCGTCCTCGCAGGTGCATCCACAGCAACGCGCAGCGCGTCGGCGCTCCTCGTCGGACGCCGCCGACCTGATCGGGCGACCGGCCGCCGACGAGTCGTGGCCCTGGCCCGAGCCCCGTCTCACCTACGCCAACGCGCTGCTGCCGGATGCGCTGCTCGCCGCCGGCTCGGCTCTCGGGCGTCCCGCGCTGATCGCCGACGGCTTGCACCTCTTGGAGTGGCTGCTCGATCGCGAGACCGTCGACGGGCACCTGTCGGTGACCCCCGCCGGCGGGTCGCGGACCGGGTGATGCGCACGGCTTCGACCAGCAACCGATCGAGGTGGCGACCCTCGCCGAGGCGTGCGCCCGCGCCGTCGCGGTCACCGGAGATGCCGGTTGGGCAGCGAGTGTGCGTCGCGCAGCGGCATGGTTCGATGGTGACAACGACACCGGCTCCCGGATGTGGGACCCCGCGACGGGCGGCGGCTACGACGGGCTCCAGGCGACCGGGGTCAACCTCAATCAAGGCGCCGAGTCGACGATCGCGTTGATCTCCACTCGCCAACACGCCCGGGTGGTGGACAAGGTCTCGTCGTGACACCACGCGGCGACGCGCTCGTGCAACGCAACGAGCGGCGGCTCGAGCCCGACGCCTCTCGTGTCGTCGCCCAGCTGTTCGTCGCCGGCCAGGAGGTCGTCGGCGCGAGCGAGTCACGAGCATCAGGCGTCGTCGCCAGGATCCTCGCGCTGGACGAGGAGGACGTGCAGCGTGAGCTCGCCGATCTCGTTCGTCGGTTCGGCGACCGCCACCGCGACCTGGTTGGCACCTTCAGCCACCACGCCGACCGGGTCGCCAACCGGCTCGACGCCGACGCCGAGCTCAGCCCGGAGCGCTGGCTCTTGCTCGGAGCGACCTTCACCCACGAGTACTCCATCGAGGCGGCGTCGCTGTGCAACCCGAGCATCGTCGCCCATCCCGACCAGTCATCGGCTCCCGCCGGTGCGGTCGACTTCGTCATGAGCGTGCGCGGGATCGGCGAGGGCCATCGATCCAGCATCGGCTTCCGCACGGGCACGATCGGCGCCGACGGCGAGGTCATCGTCGACGACGCGGGTCGCTTCCCGACCTTGGCAACCGTCGAATCAGCCGTCTTCGACCGCGAGCAGTTCGCCGGCAGGCTCCGAGCGATCGGCGAGCACACCGAGAACGCGACCTACGTGCTCGACCACCTCGACGACACCTTCAGCGGTGACGAGCTCGAGTGGCAGATCGGTGTGTTGGCGGGACAGCACGACACCCGGCCTGACACGCACACGACCGCGGCGTTGCTGCGGTCCATTGCGGCCTGCAGCTACACCGCGCGCTTCTCTGCGGAGTACCGCGACATCTCGAGCGGGTGCTCGCGCCCGCCATGGCGGCCGAGGCGCGAGGCATGGAGGACGCGCGCTTCGTCCGATTCGTCGACGACGACGGCGCTGTCACCTACTACGCCACCTACACGGCCTTCGACGGCGTCTCGATCAGCCAGCAGCTGCTGCGGACGACCGACTTCCTCGAGTTCGTCGTCTCGCCGATGATCGGCCCGGCCGCGACCAACAAGGGCTTGGCCCTGTTCCCTCGTCGCATCGGCGGCCAGTTCTTCGCCCTTTCGCGCCACGACCGGGAGACCAACGCCGTCACGTGCTCGGACTCGCTGCTGCATTGGGACCGCGCCGTCACCATCCAGACGCCGGACCGGCCCTGGGAGGTGATCCAGCTCGGCAACTGCGGGTCACCGATCGAGACAGACGAGGGCTGGCTGGTCCTGACCCACGGCGTCGGCCCGATGCGGACCTACAGCATCGGCGCGCTCCTGCTCGACCTCGACGATCCGACCGAGGTCATCCGAACGCTGCCCGAACCGCTGCTCACACCGGGCGAGGACAGGACGGGTACGTCCCGAACGTGGTCTACACCTGCGGTGCGCTGCTGCACGGCGACACCCTCGTCATTCCCCACGGCGTCGCCGACAGCTTCATCGGGATCGCGACCGTGCAGCTGCCCGCGCTGCTCGATGCCATGGTTGACCTGGCCACCTTGTCGTAGCCCGCCGCCGAACGCCAGCGGCAGACGTCCTCGGGTACCCTCACCACGCGGGTGGCGTTGCTCCGGACTTCGGTACGCACACGCGAGACCGAGGAGCACACCTGTGACCACCCTTACGAACACGTCCCCGTCGGGGGTTCTGGCCGACAGCTCGGCCGACGTGCGGCCCGCAGTCTCCAAGCTCTCGGTCTTCTTCGCGGTCGTCACGCGGTCGGCCCCACGTCTCATCGAGGCCTCGCTGATCCCGTCGGCTCTCTTCTACTGCTGTCTCGTCCTGGTCGGCATCGGCGCGGCGTACGCGGCGCGCCGTGCTCTGGCTGTATGCGGCGGTCGCCAGTCGCTGGGTCCGCCACCGACCCGTCCCCCCGCTGCTCGTACTCGGCGCGATCGGTATCACGGTGCGCACGACGGTCGCGGTCGCGAGCGGCAGCACCTTCTTCTACTTCGCCCAGCCGGTGCTCGGATCGCTCGTCGTCGGCTGCGTCTTCCTGGTCTCGATCGCCGTCGGTCGACCGATGGTCCAGGCGCTCGCTCTCGAGTTCTGGCCACTCACGCCGGACATGCTTGCTCACCCCGCCGTCGGGCGACTGCTGCGCAGGCTGACCTTCCTGTGGGCGGGCATCAACCTCGCCATCGGCGCATCGACATTCACGTTGTTGATCCTGCTCCCGCTCCCGCTGTTCGTCGCGGTCAAGCAGGTCGTCGGCGTGGTCGATCACCGCCGCCGGCATCGCCATCACGATCGACCGGTCAGTGCGGACCGCGCGGCGCGCTGGCTTCGCCGCCGAAGCACCTCGCCGCGCCGTCGCGCTCGATCCGTCGTAGGTCGCGCCCCGGCCCGCGTTGGGCTCACGGCTTGTTCGCGAGCACGTCCAGTCCCGGCGCGGGGAGCGAACCCGCGATGACGTCGGTGGCGACATCGGCGAGTCGCCGGTTGTGGTTGCGGGCGTGGTTCCGCAGCGTGGCGAAGGCCTGCTCCATGTCGAGACCTTGACGCTCGGCGACCACCCCCTTGGCCTGCTCGATCACGATGCGGGTGTTCAGGGCGCCGTTGAGCTGCTCGTTCAGCGCGTGCGCTTCAGTTGCAGCGCGGTGCTGAAGGATGGCGATCGTGGCTACATCGGCGAACGCCTGAGCGGCGTCCACATCGGCCTGGCGCATCGCACCCGGTTCGGGGTGGAACAGGTTGAGCGCGCCGATGACCTTGCCCCGCAGCCGCATCGGCAGAGCGTGGACCGAGTGGAAGCCGGCGGCGAGCGCCTCGGTCGCGAAGCGAGGCCACCGGTCGTGCGCGGCGACCAGGTCCTGGTTGACCACGGGCTTCCCGGTGCGGAAGCAGTCCAAGCACGGACCCTGTTGCGCTTGGATCTCGAAGAGCTCGAGCACGCGCATGGCCTCGCTCGAGGAGGCCATGACTCGCAGGTTGCCGTCGGGCGCGACCAGCATCAGACCGGCGGCCCCGACGTCGAGCACGTCGACACAGCGGTCGGCCAGCAGCGTCAGAAGCTCCACGACGTCGAAGTCGGCGACGAGCGTGTCGGCCAGCTCGACGAGTGTCCTGGCGAGCAGGGATTCTCTGGGCATCGGCTCTCCCATCACGACAGCGTCGGCCCTCTCGACCGCGTGGGCTCTGCACGCGCGGATCCAGAGGGAGATCGTAGAACCGCAACGGCACGTCCTCACGTTTGCGACTCCTCGTCGCCGCTCGCCGCGTCGAAGCGGAGCGTTCTGGACACGACGTGCTCGCGCGACCTCGGGTCAGGGGACGGCCGTTTCCGAAGGCGTGGGCCCGGAGACGGATGAGCGCCTGACCGACCGTGACGTCGAGCTGCACGGAGACCATGCCGGCGGCTTGATGGACCACATGCTGGAAGTTTCCACCTGCCTCGAGCTCGGCGGCCATCTCGCCGGGCGGAGCCGTCGGCCTGCAGGAGAAGGACTGACCTCCGCGGCGACGTCGGCCATCACGAGGGCGTCGGCGTGCTGCTCGACGTCGAGGGGTCCCGGCTCGGTCGCGATACAGGTTGAGCGCGCCGAGCCGGACGGCGCCGACGCGGAGGGGAAACCCGAAGACGGCCCGCACTCCCGCTTCGAGGGCAGGTCCGGCGAACGCGAGCCAGCGGGGGTCACTCGGGTCCGCGAGGTCTGGTTCGAGTACGGGTCGCTCGAGCTGGTGCGCGTCCACGCACGGTCCTTCGCCCAAGTCGTACTGCAGCTGTTCGATCAGCGCGCTCACCTCATCAGTGGTGCACACCGAGCCCCGAGGAATGTCCCCCCACATCAGCATGATTCCTGCGCCCGTCATACCGGTGACCTCCGCGGACACGCGGCAGAGCCGGGCAGCCTCTGCGCCGGGCGCGTCACCCACCAGTCGAGCGACGATCCGCTGCCGGCGTTCGCCGAGCACTACCTACAGGCCTGGGGCGGCGAAGCGAGCGCCGGCGAGCTGGAGCGCATCGACGGACTCGCACGGGTTGCGCTCGACGAGACCACAGAGACCGCACAGGTCCAGGACGCGTTGAGCGCAACCCGAGGGTGACCGCAGCACCAGCGATCGCGACCTGGCTCGTAGGAACTCGCCGGCCGCCACGATGACTCGCACGGTGGACGCGTCGAGGAATTCCACCGCACTGAGGTCGAGGATCAGGTCGGCGCCACCGACCGCGATCGCGCCAGCCAACGTCTCGCACAAGGCCGGCACGGTGGAGAGGTCCTGCTCGCCTCGAAGGGAGGCGATGGTGGGATCGAGACCCGTGCCCGCGCCACGGGGCGGACCGCGGCAGACGGGTCGGGCGAGGCGAGGTCGCGACGGTCATGGTGCACTCCCGGATGGAGTGGTTGATGACGCGTTACCGGGGTCCGGAGCACCGCTCCCGGGCCAGCAGCTGCTGGCCCAACACGTGCGGGTTCTTTTCGTGTCCCCACGATCGTACGCCCGGTGTGCGAAAGCCGCTAGCACTGAGTGAGCGCCAAGCGCCGGTAGATTGAAGGCCTCATCTTGGTAGGGACGCCTCGTTATGGGCAGGACGCCACGTGGCTGTCGCCCCGCACACAGGCCCGACGCCTCTTCTGAGCGATCAGCGAGGAGCGTCATGACTTCAGAGACCAACGAGTCGGATGCCGTTGCGACCCGAAAATGCGGCCGCTGCAGGCAGGAGTTTCCGACGGACCCGCTCTCCGTGCCCGGCGTCGTGCTCGACTGGTGGTTGTGCCCGCCCTGCTACGAGACGCTGCTGGGACCAGCCCCGTCGAGGTCATGATGTGAGCGAGACGTGGGAGTACATGATCGTGTCGCTTCCGACGTTCGAGGTGGGGAAGGCCGCACCCGGCGACTCCGCTTCGGTGACGCTGCTGAACCGCGAGGGGGCGAACGGCTGGGAGGCAGTCGGGATGACAGTCCTTGGTGATGGGAGCGTCGCGGTGCTGCTCAAGCGCCGCACCGCGGTAGGGGCTGAAGCGACGTAGGTGAGCTCCTCGGGTCCGGGGTTCGAGGTCGAGCGGCAACGGCACCTTCAGGGCTACGCGGCGCGGCTTCAGGACGAAGCTGAGCGGTTGACGTGGCCGCTCGAGACGCTCCACCGTGTGCGCGACCAGCGCCTGCGGACCCTGCTTCGGACAGCGAAGGAGCGGTCGCAGTGGCACGCCCGGCGCCTGGCTCACGTCGACCCCGACATGGTGACGGGAGACGACCTGTCGATGATCCCGGTGATGACCAAGGCCGACGTGATGGCGAACTGGAACGATCTCGTCACCGATCGCCGCCTCACCCTCGAGCGGGCCGAGGCACACCTGTCGAAGGTCGCGTCCGAGGGTCCGGCCTACCTGCTCGGGGACTACCAGGTGCTCACCACGGGAGGGTCCAGCGGGACACGTGGCGTCTTCGTGTGGGACTTCGAAGGGTTTCTGATGTACGCCCTCGGTCGCGACCGGGGCACGATGTGGCTACAGGAGCGCGATGGGCGCACGGAGAGCAGGAGGTCGATCGTCGCCGCCTCCCACGCCACCCATGCGACGTCTGTGCTCGCCCGAACCTTCGCCGGCTCGCCCCAGCTCGGCGCGACTCGTTCGTTCCCCGTCACACTGCCGCTCGAGCAGATCGTCGACGGTCTCAATGCGTTCGAGCCGACGGATCTCATGAGCTACACGTCCATGCTGCGGCGCCTGGGCGAGGAGAAGCGCCGGGGAGGACTGCGGATCTCGCCCGCTTCGGTCATGTGCGCCGGCGAGCCACTGACCGCGGAAGCACGCGCCGACATCGAGGATGCGTTCGGCTGTCCGCTCAGCAACCTCTACGCGGCGACCGAAGTCGGGATCATCGCTCGCTCCTATCCCGGATCGCTCGGGCTCCACCTGAACGAGGACATCGCCGTCTACGAGCCCGTCGACGGCGACAACCGCCCGGTTGGCCCTGGTACCCGGGCCAGGAAGCTGCTGGTCACCAACGTGATCAACCACGTGCTGCCGCTCATCCGTTACGAGCTCACCGACGAGGTCACGGTGCTCGATGAGCCGAACCCCGGTCCGTGGACCGGACGTCGCATCGCCGACATCGAAGGCCGTAGCGACGACGTCTTCGCCTACGACGATGTCGAGGTGCACCCGTACGTCTTCCGCTCGGCCATCGGCCGTCGCCGCGAGGTGCTCGAGTATCAGGTGCGGCAGACCGCGACAGGCGCCGACATCACGCTGCGGACGGCGTCCCCGATCGACACCGATGCGCTCACCCGCGAGATCGTGGACGGTCTTGTTGCGCTCGGCCTCCACACGCCGGACGTGCGAGTGTCCCTCGTCGAGGCCGTCCCCCGACCGGGCAACGCGGGGAAGGTACGGACCTTCGTGCCGCTCGCGACGCGTACGAGCGCCATAGCTCGCGAGTCAGCCGGGCTGGTTGGTTTCGGCGAGAAGGGCGGTGGCGGCCGCGCTGAACGACTCGAACGTGCCCGTTTGGCGCCAGAGGTCGAGATACCCCTCAGCGTCCGCGCCGACGTGCACGTGCAAGGGGGTGTCTTCGACGGCAACTGCCGCGACAACGGCGTCGGCGACGTCCGCTGGATCGCCACCGTTGACGAGCGCGTCCTTCGTGAAGCCGAGCATGAAGTGGCTGATATCCGCGTACGGTGAGCTCGGATCGAGCTGGGCGTCCAACGTGTCGACCGTGTCGGTCAGGGCGGTGGTGTAATAGCCCGGCTCGACGCACAGCACCCGGATCCCGAACGGCGCGACCTCCGCCGCGAGGGATTCGGACATCGCCCCGAGGGCATGCTTCCCCGCGGCATAGAAGCCGTAACACGGAAACGAGGGGAGGCGACCGGTGATCGAGCTGATGTTGACGATCACGCCGCTGCCCTGCGCGCGCATGGTCGGCAGCACGAGGCGGACCATGCGCACGGGACCCCAGAAGTTGGTCTCGAAGCCCGCGCGAGCCTGCTCCTCGGGAAAGTCCTCGATCGCCCCGGACAGTCCCACACCGGCGTTGTTGACGAGCACATCGATGCGCCCATGCCGCGCAGTACCTCGGCCACTGCGGATCGTGCCGATGCGTCATCGGTCACGTCGAGCTCGAGCACCTCCATCTCGACTCCCGCATCGGCCGCCGCTTTGCGCAACGCCTCGACCTTGGACGTGTTCCGCATCGTCGCGACGACGGTGTCGCCATTGCGGGCGAAGGCGACACTCGCATGCAGCCCGATACCGGTTGAGCAACCGGTGATCAACACGACGGACATTGGCCCTCCCGCTGGCCTCGTGAGCAGGACCGGAACGTAGTGCGTCCCGGTCGCCACTGCGGAGGAGTCACAGAAGCACAGCGCTCTTCAGGCAGTGTCTGAGCCGGCGCCCGCATGGTTGCCCTCGACCCGCTCCATGTCGGGCAGGCTGTGCCGGTGCCGCTCCGGTTGGATCATGTGATGTACGGCGTCACCGATCTGGACTCCGCCTCCGCGATGTTCGAGACGGAGCACCAGCTCACTGTGGCCGACGGCGGAGCCCATCCAGACGGCACGCGGAACAGAGTCGTCTGGTGCGCTGACAGGTCCTATGTCGAACTGCTCGCGGTGGACGGGCCGACCAGTCGCGAAGCGCAGTGGCTGCAGGATGAGATCGCGACGGGTCGGCGGCTGCTCGGCTGGGCTGTGCAGACTGACGACTTGGCGCTCGCCTCGACGCGGTTGGATCTGCCGGTGGTGAGCGGGAGCATCGAGCTCGCTGACGGGCGCAAAGGCTCGTGGCGCATGGTCGGTGCCGTAGAGGCGATGGCTGAGCCGTGGCTGCCGTTCTTCATCAGCTACGACCAGCGGAGTGATGGGTCGTCGCTTGCCGCTACTGCCGGAGTACCCGACCGCCTGGCCTGGATCGAAGTGGCTGGTGACGCGGCTCGGCTGCGCGAATGGCTAGGAGACGAGTCGCTGCCCGTGCGCGTCCTCGATGGCACGCCTGGGTTGAGAGCGGTCGGCCTCGCGCGAGGAAGCTCCGAGATCGTGATCCGGTAGCTCCCAGCCCAGATGCACGCCATGGTTGAGCCCGAGCTTCTGCCGGCCGCTTCCTGCCCCACCCCAAGACGGCGGCCACGCGGCGGTCGGCTAGATGCGCACCCCGTTCGCATGAGTGGGGACGTGTCCGCGTGCGTTTCGTACGATGCGCTGATGGAGCACCTCCCCCGATCTGGTGGACACGTCCTCGTCGAGACACTGCGCGACGCGGGGGCAACGTCGGTGTTCGCACTTCATGGGGCGCAGGTCGACGCGGTCTTCCAAGCGTGCGCCGACCTCGACGTGGCGCTCGTCGACGTGCGTCACGAGGCGAGCGCCGGGTTCGCGGCCGAGGCATTCTCGAGGCTGACCGGCACGATCGGCGTTGCCGTCGTGTGCCCTGGTCCGGGCCTCACGAACGTGCTCACGTCGATGACAAGCGCGCTGCTCGACCGTAGTGCCGTCGTCTACATCGTCGGATCGACACCGGAGTCCACGCTCGAGACGAACGGCTTGCAAGTGGGCATCGATCACCTCGCGCTCGGCCAAGCCGATCAGCAAATGGGCATGCAAGGTCCACTCGGTCGACCAGATCGGTCGCATCGCGGCCCAAGCGATCCGCATCGCGACCACGGCGCCCCGCGGCCCAGTGCTCGTCGACGTTCCCGCCGATGTGCTCGATTCGTTGGCGCCCCGCTCGTCGGTGTCGGCATCGCCCGTCGTTGCCGCCTCGCCGCCATCGGCTCTCGCTGTCGACGCGATGCTCGAGCGGATGGCCGGCGCATCGCGTCCGGTGATGCTGCTCGGTGGCGCGCCGAGCGACGCGATGCGGGCCCGTGTTCAACGATCTCCTCGACGCCACCGGCGTTCCGTGCTTCGCCGAGTACGGAGCGATTGGCGTCGTCGGCGACGACGACGACCGCTACGGCGGGACGCTCTTCCAGCTCGGCCGGCTGCCCGAGGGAGTCCGGCCTGACGTCGCACTCACCCTGGGTGTGCGCTTCGGGTTCGACACGCCCGGCTTGCGTGACGGTGGCATTTCGTGGGGAACGTCAGTGCTGCAGGTCGACAGCGACCCCGCCGAGCTCGGCCGGTTCGCTCCCGCTGAGATGGCTTTGGTCGCCGATCCCGAGCAGGCGGTGCACGCGTTGGCGGCCCGCAGTCGCGATCACGTGTGGAAGGTCGATCCCGAGTGGAGAGCTTCGGTGCGGGCGGTGCGCACCGCGACTCGCTCCGACCTCGATGCCATCGACTCCGTAGTCGGCGATCGCCTCCATCCGTACGCGGCCGCCCGCGCCGCCTCAGACGTCGCGGCGCGCCACGGCGCGGTGATCTTCGGCGACGGCGCGGTCTGCAAGCACTGGCTGCACGACGCACTGCGGCTGCCCGCGGGAAGTCGCTACCTCACCCACAGCCGGCTGGGTTGCATGGGGATGGGCACCGGGGCGGCGATCGGTGCCGCGTCGGCGATGCCGGGTCGGCCCGTGGTGTGCATCACCGGCGACGGTGCTGTCGGATTCGCGATCGGTGAGTTCGAGGCGATGGTGCGCCATGGCCTTCCGATCTGCGTCGTCGTGATGAACAACGCGAGCTGGGGAGCGTCGCGGTTCCAGCAGACGCGGACCCACGGCCCGGAGCGGGTGATCGGCACCGAGCTCTCCGACGCCGACTACCACGACGTGATGACGGCCTTCGGAGGACGCGGCGTGCGGGTCGCCAGCGTCGACGTGCTCGAGCGCGAGCTCGACGATGCGTTGCAGTCAGGCACGCCGACCTGCATCAACGTGAGCACGAGCGATGTCGGTCTCCCGCCTGAGGTCCTCCAGCTGATGGGGCCTTAGCCTCACTGAGCCATCGCCATTTCTGGTCTCGCGAGCGGGCTCTCCGGCCTGAACCCCTTCCACGCGCAGTAGATCCCGAGCGACAGCTCCCACGCGGCCTCCGGCAAAGTGAGCAGGCCAGACATTGTCGAACCGTTCTCGTACACACCACACAGGATCAGCACGAAGGACAGGATCAGCAAGGGACCACCGATGAGCCCGAGCATCGCCATGCGACGCGGCACGAGCTCCGATCGGTACATCAAGTAGCCCAGCATCAATCCGTTCCCGATCCCCGCGACGAGCCCGGGTCCCCACTGAAACGCCCACTCGTAGGTGTGCACCAGCGAATCGCCTGATACAGCGAGTGCCGCCGCGTCGGCGCCAGCTGCAGCCAACGAGTCCGCGATGTGCACGACGGTGATGATGCTGATGAGGCCGATCGCGGCGAAGACCGACTCCATGACGCGAGCCGTGACGTACCCGAGCGCGACGGTCTCGCTTTGCCGTCTGACGAGGGGGTAGATGACGACGGCGGTTCCGATTTGGGTGACGATCAGTCCGAACTCGAGGACCGCTCCGAGCTTGAGGCTTGCCTCGTTCGTGGCCCCAGGGATGAAGTGCATGTCGGTCCAGCTCGCGCCGACTCCGTGAATGAGCAGCAGCCGCGCCGGGATGCTCGTGAGGAACGTGCCGATGAACAACCAGCCGAAGATTCGCCCAGTTCGCTGCACATCCACGAGAACGTGCCCTCCCTTCTCACCAACCGCCGCGATGCACGACCTCATCGAACGGGCGACGTTCCGGCTTGACGATCGGGCGCAGTGGGCGATCGGCCGGATAGCCGAGCCCGATCATGTACGCCGCGACGTACCTGTCCGGGAAGCCGAGGATCTCCCTTGCTTTGTCCTGGTCGCCGATCGACGAGTGACCGCTGCCGATGCCCAGGTCGACTGCGGCGAGCATCATCGCATACGTCGCCTGGCCGAGGTCGTAGCGGTCGAGCGTGACGAACCGCTCCTCGTCGGGGTGAGGGACGAGGAGCACGATCGCGGCCTGCGCGTCCGGGATGTGCCGGGCCCCTTGCCACACTTCACCGAGTGCGCCGAGTTGAGTCTTGTCGGTGATGACGATGAACTCCCACCGCTGGCGGTTCGAGGCCGACGGTGCTCGCCAACCGGCCTCGAGGATGCGGTCGAGGTCCTCGGCGCGGATCGGCTGGTCGGTGTAGGTGCGCACGTTGCGCCGAGCGCGGATCGCGTCCCATGTCTCCATGAGGCGTATGCCTACACCGACGCGACAAGAGCAGCCATGCGGGATGATGGGTCGCCGTGAGCCGTAGGAGGACGCATGCCCCAGCGTGACGTATTGATCTCGACCCCCGACGGCACATGCGACGCGACGCTGCACACGCCGGACGGATCGGGGCCGTGGCCCGCCGTGATCATGTTCCCGGACGCGGGCGGTGTGCGAGGCACCTTCCACGAGATGGCACAGCGTCTGGCCGACCTCGGCTACGCGGTGTTGCTCCCCAACCTCTACTACCGGTCGGGCGAGTACGAGCCCTTCGATCTCGACACCGTGTTCACGGTGGCCGAGGAGCGTGCCCGGCTCATGAGCCTTGCCGGCAGCGTCACGAAGGAGGTGGCGACCCGCGACACCGGGGCGATGTTGGAGTTCCTCGCGGATCAGCCCGAGGTCGCCGACTCGAAGGTCGGGACGACGGGCTACTGCCTCGGTGGCGGTCTCGCGCTCAACGCCGCCGGTCGGTTCCCCGACCGAGTCGGAGCGGCTGCCTCGTTTCACGGTGGACGAGTATCGCGAGCACCGCGCCGACAGCCCCCACCTGCTCGCTGGTGCGATGAAGGCGACGATCTACATCGCTGGTGCGAAGGATGACGCGTCGTTCGACGATGAGCAGTTCGCGCGGATGTCGGCCGCACTCACTGCGGCGGGAGTGACGCACACGCTCGTCACCTACCCGGCTGCGCACGGTTTCGCCGTGCGCCGACAACCCGCCCTTCGACGGCGACGCGGCCGAGCGACACTGGCAGGCGCTCGAAAAGCGGGTACCCGCGGCACTTCGCTGAAGCCGATGGCGAACTGGCTCGTGAAGACCGAACCCGGCGAGTACAGCTGGGCGGATCTCGTTCGTGACCGGAAGACGCATTGGGATGGCGTCACCAACCCGCAGGCGCAGCTCAACCTGCGCACGATGGCAAAGGGCGACACCGTCGTCGTCTACCACTCGCAGACCGACAAGGCCGCAGTCGGAGT
>CAVVET010000010.1:0-142388 GCA_963747215.1 uncultured Acidimicrobiales bacterium | reverse complement strand
CCTCGACGAGTACGTATTGCTCCAGTGCTCGAGCGGCGTCTCGCAGACGTGGTCCGCCCACAACGCGGGGCCTCTCGAGCGCGAGCGACGACTTCGGGAGGTGCAGCTCGGTGTCGACGAGCGTGAGCAGCGGGTGGCCGTCGCGCACGACCGATGCCCAGTACCACGCATGATGCGCGGCGGGGCCGAGCGTGATCGCGGCGATCGCACCGAACGTCGCGTCCTTGTCCCAGGCTTCGAACGTCCACCGCTCGAGCCAGCCCGGCCCGCCCGGTTCGTGGCGTCGCTTCGTCGCTGGCGTTCACGGGATCAGCGTTCACGGGATCAGGTCGTAGTACGGCCCCTCGCCCATGTTCCCGGAGTTGTCGCCCTCGATCTGGGAGATCAGGTCGTAGAGCGGGCCGGGGATGTCGCGCGGGACCGTCCAGTCGAGTTGATCGGCGATGCCGGCCGCGAGGGCGAACGGGCGCAGGAACGAGAAGTACACGTAAGCGCCGCATCGGATCTTCTCGTCGCGGTCCATGGCGGCGATGTTGCGGTAGTGCGCCGACTGCGCCTTGCGCACCGCGCCGACGATCGCGTCGATCTCGTCGAGCGGCACCGGCTTCGTCACTCCGTTCTCATCAGTCGTGAAGAGCCCGAAGCGAGACGAGCCGATCGAGGTAGTCCTCGGGCGTGGTGTAGGACGTGCCGAAGTCGGTGACGCGGAACGTGACGTCGTCGAGCACGAGGGCAGCGGTGAGGTTCGGGTACGCCACATCAGCGGCAACGTCGCTCCACCAGTAGTCGCTCTTGCTCAGCTGCGCGAAGTCGCGGACGAGCATCACCTGACCATCGTGACCGGGCACGGGATAGGGCCCCGTGTCCTGCGCGCCCGACCGGGTGTCGAACCACATGAGGAAGAGATAGCCGACGAGGGTCGCGTTGAGCTTCTTGATGGCGGCCCGCTGCTCATCGTCGATCGCCACCGTGCCGGCGAGCAGGTCGTCGGCGACCGCCCCGGCGTAAGGGCGGGCGTCGTTCGTGTCCCACGCCTGCATGCTTCCGTCACCGCGGAACGCGCGCGACGCGCGCTCCCAGAAATCGAGCACCGGGTAGATGGCCTCGGGATCGTCGACGGGAGTGCCCATCGACGCGACGACCTTCCGGCCCAGGAGGAAGAAGTTCGGGACTCCCCACAAGTGCACCGTGTTGATGCGCGTGCCCGGCCGCCGTCCCGTGAGCCCGATCTCCTCGGCGGGCATCACGGCGTCGATGGCGCGGACCATGTCTGGGTAGCGGTACCAGGTCTCGATGCAGGCGATGATCACGTACGCGGAGACGGGGATCAGCTTCGACTCGAGCGAGGTGCGCTCCGCGCTGAGCGTCTGCGCGATCGGGGCGTGGTAGGCGATGAGGCGATTTGCCTCAGCCCTCTTGTCGTTCTTCTCGTCAAGCACGGACGACGCCCGCTTCTCCGGAGCAGTCGACCTCGACCTCGGTACCGTTGGCCGGCTCACCGCCGGCGAACGCGCACGCCATCACGCACGGCACCTGGAACTCACGGCTCACGATGCCGATGTGGCTGCGGGGCGTGCCGCCGGTGCAGATCACGGCGGTGAGCTCGTGGTAGATCGGGGCGAGGAACGTGGCGCCGGCGTCACGCACCAACGCGACCACGCCGTCGGCCCCGCTGTCCATGAGCGCGAGGACGTCGTCGGGGCTCTCGATCGCTCGGAAGCGGCCCCGCACCGCGGCGGCGTCGAACACCTTCATGCCCTCGCCGATCTGCTGCATGGCCGGGCACACTACCGACGTGGCGAAGTACCTGACCCCGGAGTGGGTCGACGATCTCGACCGTGCCGCACAGGCGAGCGAAGCGATCCGGGCGGCCGCGCCCGACCTCGTCCTCGTGGTCGAACACGTCGTCACCGGCGCGCCCGAGGGCACCGTGCGCTACTACATCGAGTTCGACCACGGTGCGACTCGGCTGCGCTTCGGTCGGGCGCCGCGGGCGGACGCGTCGTTCACCGAAGATCACGAGACCGCAGTTGCGGTCAGCAGGGGCGCGATCAACGCGCAGAGCGCGTTCATGTCCGGACGGCTCCGCGTCACCGGCGACATGGACAAGCTGATGGCCGCCCAGCCCGCTTTCGTCGCGCTCGATGCGGCGTTGGACGACGCCCGCGCGAGGACGACGTATGCCTGAGCTCCCCGAGCTCCAGGCGCACGCGGAGCGGTTGACCGAGGGGTGGGGCGGCAACGTGTTGCGGAAGTTCACGCCGCTGTCGTTCACCGCGATGAAGACCGCGGTGCCGCCGGCGAAGGACGCGCTCGATCATCCGCTCGTGAAGGTGGGCCGGCGCGGCAAGTACCTCCTCCTCGACTTCGAAGCGCTCACGTTCGCGGTGCACCTCATGCAGGGCGGGCGGCTCAAGCCCGACCCGAAGCAGGCGGCGAAGGTGCGAGGTGGCATCGCTCGTTGGGTGTTCGACGATCGCAGCGCGCTGATGCTCACCGAGGCGGGCAAGGAGCACGGGCGGGCGTGTGGACCGATCCCGAGCTCGCGACCGCTGGCGCTCGGGCCGGAGGCCGATCAGATCACCGCGCCTGATCTCGCCAAGCTCTTCGGCGAGCACTCGATGCGCGTGCACAAGTTCCTCCGCGATCAGGGCTGCATCGCCGGGCTCGGCCGTCGTCTCGCCAACGAGATGTGCCACCGGGCGAAGGTCTCACCGTTCGCGTCGACGTCGAAGCTGGGTGAGGAGGGCGCCGCCGCGATCGTCGCGGCGATCCGGATCTGCGTCGACGAGTCGCTTGCCTACGAACGCACCCGCGACGACATGAGCTCGTCGGCCGACCGTCCCGGAGCGGTGCACCACCGCACGGGCCAGCCGTGCCCGGTGTGCGGCGACGTCGTGCGCGAGGTGTCGTACTCCGCTTACACCGTGAACTACTGCCCGACCTGTCAGACCGGCGGGAAAGTGCTCGCCGACAACACGACGAGCAAGTTCCTCAAGTGAGGAACACCTCGTTGAGCAGTGGCTCGCCGCGGGCGTAGCGACCGAGGTTGTTGACGAGCAGGTCGTCGTACCGGTCGTAGCGATGGCGGCCGCCGGCGGAGTTGTGCGGTGAGAGCACGACGCGCGGGTGGGTCCACAGCGGACTGTCGGAGGGCAGCGGCTCGGTGACCATGACGTCGAGCACCGCGATCTCGGGACGTCCCCGATCGAGCGCGGCGACGAGCGCCACCTCGTCGACCAGCGAGCCCCGAGCGATGTTGAGCAGCATGGACCCCTCGGCCATCGCGCCGAGGAACGTCGCGTCGACGAGCGGTGGCGCATCGATCTCACCGGGCAGCGAGAGCACCACGACATCGGCCTCGGGGAGCACGGCGAGGAGGTCGGTAGGGCCGACGTACGCGTCGATCGGCTCGTCGCCGGTGGGGTGGCGGCGGCAGCCGGTGACATGCGCGCCGAACGCACGCGCCCGGCGTCGCGATCGCCTGACCGATCGCCCCGAGGCCCACGATCAGCCAACGCGAGCCCGCGACTTCGCGGAACTCGTGGCGATCCCAGGTCGACGCGGGCCTGCGCGTCGCGCCACAATTCCGCCCGCTGGTAGTGGTCGAGCACCGCGCGAAGCACGTACTCACTGATCGGAATGTCCGTGACATGGGCGTTGGTGAGCCGCGCGCCCCGCTGCAAGACCATGGTGAAGACGGGGTGGTCGAGCCCGGCGGCGGGCACGCTGAACCACTTCACGGTCTCGCTCCGCACGACGGCACTGAAGAACGGCCGGAGCGCATCTGCGTACGCGTCGAAGAGGTCGAACGACGCCGCGGCGACCTCGAAGTCGTCGCCATCCGCGAGGGAGCCGTCCCGCTCCATCACGACCGGCTCGTAGCCGTCGGGCAGACGGTCTCCGATGCGCTCGAGCGTGCCCCGCGTGACGAGCAGCTTCAGATGAGGCCCAGCTCTCTCACGGCGTCGCGCTCCTCGACGAGCTCGGCGACGCTCGCGTCGATGCGCGCCGCGCGAGAAGTCGTCGATGTCGAGGCCCTTGCACGACCGACCACTTGCCGTCGGCGCACGTCGCACGGGAACGAGGAGATGAGACCCTCGGCCACGCCGTAGCTGCCGTCGGACGGCGATGGCCATGGTCACCCAGTCGCCGTCGGCGGTGCCCAGTCGCCCACGTGCGCATGTGGTCGATGGCCGCGTTCGCCGCCGACGCCGCGCGACGAGAGCCCGCGGGCCTCGATGATCGCGGCGCCGCGCTTGCTGCACGGTGGGGATGAAGTCGTTCTCGAGCCACGCCTGGTCGCCGACGAGCTCCGCAGGCGTTCTTGCCGTCGACCTCGGCGTGGAAGACGTCGGGGTACTGCGTGGCGGAGTGGTTGCCCCAGATCGTCATCTTCGTGACGTCGGTGACCGGCACCGCCGGCCTTGGCGGCGAGCTGGCCGACGGCCCGGTTGTGGTCGAGGCGGGTCATCGCCGTGAAGCGGCGTCGGGTCGAGGTCCGGCGCGTTGTTCATGCGCGATGAGGCAGTTCGTGTTGGCCGGATTGCCGACGACGAGCACCTTGACGTCGCTCGCTGCGCTGTCCGAGAGCGCCTTGCCCTGCCCGGTGAAGATGTCGCCGTTGGCGCTGAGCAGGTCGGCGCGCTCCATGCCCGCCTTGCGGGGCATGGCGCCGACGAGCAGGGCGAAGTTCGACGTCGCCGAACGCGGCGTTCGGCGTCGTCGGTCTGCACGACGCCCGTCGAGCAGCGGGAAGGCGCAGTCCTCGAGCTCCATGGCGACGCCGCGCGAGCGCCGTCGAGCGCCGGCGTGATCTCGAGCAGCTGCAGGATGACGGGCTGATTCGGGACCGAGCATCGCGCCGGAGGCGATGCGGAACAGCAGGCTGTAGCCGATCTGGCCGGCGGCTCCGGTGACGGCGACGCGTACGGGTGCAGGCATGCCTGCCGACCCTACCGTCGGCGCACGGCGACGGCCGCCTCAGCGGTGGCTGAGTCGAGCGAACGGTCAGGCGCTCGGGGTCTAGAGCTGCAGCGACTTGATCTCGAGGAACTCCTCGAGGCCGAACGTGCCGTGCTCGCGGCCGTTGCCGGACTGCTTGTAGCCGCCGAACGGCGCCATCGGGTTGAAGGCGCCGCCGTTGACCTCGACCTGGCCGGTGCGGATCTGGCGGGCGACCGTCTTGGCCCGCTCCGGGTCGCCCGACCACACGCCGCCGGACAGGCCGTAGATGCGTGTCGTTGGCGATCTCGACGGCGTCGTCCTCGGCGTCGTAGGGGAGGATCGACAGCACCGGGCCGAAGATCTCCTCCTGGGCGATCGTCATGTCGCGGCGTGACGTCGGAGAACACCGTCGGCTGCACGAAGTAGCCCTTGTCGAGGCCCTCGGGCGCCTCGGCGCCGCCGGTGACGAGCGTGGCGCCCTCGTCGATGCCCTTCTGGATGTAGCCGCGCACCCGGTCGACGCTGGGCCGGCCGACACGAGCGGGCCGAGGCGTGCTGCGTCGTCGGCGAACGGGTCGCCGGGCGTGAACGTCTCGACCTCGTCGGCGGCGATGGCCTCGGCCTCGGCCAGGCGGCTCGCGCGGCACGAGCATGCGGGTGAGCGCGGATGCAGGTCTGGCCCGAGTTCAGGTAGCACTTGCCGACGCCGTCGGCGACGGCCTTCTCGAAGTCGGCGTCGTCGAGGAGGATGTTGGCCGACTTGCCGCCGAGCTCGAGCGCGACGCGCTTCACGGTCTGCGAGGCCAGCTCGCGCGACGCGCTTGCCGGCGCGGGTCGAGCCGGTGAACGAGACCATGTCGACGTCGGGGTGCGCGGCGATGGCCTCGCCGACGACCGGGCCGATGCCGGTCACGAGGTTGAACACGCCGGCGGGCAGGCCGACGTCGTCGATGACCTCGGCGAGGATGAAGGCGTTGAGCGGCGCGACCTCGCTCGGCTTCAGCACGACGGTGCAGCCGGCGGCGAGCGCGGGGGCGACCTTGGCGGCGATCTGGTGCAGCGGGTAGTTCCACGGCGTGATGCAGCCGACGACGCCGACGGGCTCCTTCACGACGAGGCGAGTTGCCGACCTCCTCCTCGAACTCGTAGCTCTCGGCGAGCTGCGCGGTCGATGGCGAAGTTGACCTGCGGCAGGCCGGCCTGGATCAGCTTGGACAGCATCTTCGGCATGCCCACCTCGCGGGTGACGACGGTCGGCGATCTCGTCCGTGCGGGCGCCGAGGCCCTCGGCGATGCGGGTGAGGTACTTGGCCCGCTCCTCGCCGCGGTCTGGCGACCAGTCGGCGAAGGCGGCGCGTGGCGGCCTTGACGGCGCGTCGACGTCGGCGGCGTTGCCTTCGGGGATCGTCGCCATGACCTCTTCGGTGGTGGAGTCGAAGACGTCGATGGTGCCCGTGCCCGGCGGACGGCACCCAGGCGCCGTCGATGTAGAGCTTGTCGTAAGCCTTCATGCATGTCCTCCCTGTGCTGGTGCGCCGACCCTAGGTCGGACAGCGGTCAGGGAGCCAGGCCGAGGTTGGCGTAGATCTCGCGGGTCGCGGTCGAACGGTTCAGTGTGTAGAAGTGCAGCCCGGGCACTCCCTCCTCGAGCAGCTGGCGCGACAGCTCGGTGGCGGCGTCGACGCCGACTCGCCGCACGGCGTCCGGGTCGTCGGCGACGGCCTCGAGCTGTGCGGTCAGCCAGGTCGGGATCGCGGCGCCCGAGAGCTGGGCCATGCGGGCGACCGAGGCGATGTTCGTGATCGGCATGATGCCGGGGATCACCGGCTTGTCGACCTGGCGGGCGGCGAGGTCGTCGACGAGGCGCAAGTAGGGCTCGACCTCGAAGAAGAACTGCGTGATCGCGAAGTCGGCGACGCGGAGCTTCGCGGCGAGGTGGTCGCGGTCGCTCTCGGGATCTTTGGATCGCGGATGGACCTCCGGATGGGCGGCGACGCCGACCGAGAAGGTGCCGTGGTCGCGGCACGTGCTCGACGAGATCGATCGCGAAGCCATACTCGCTCGGCCCTGCCTTCGACGGATCGGCCGGCGGGTCGCCGGCGAGGGCGAGGATGTTCTCGACGCCGACCGCGTCGTACGCATCGAGGATCTCGCCGATCTGGGCGCGGGTGTGGCTCACGCACGTGAGGTGCGCCATCGGCGTCACCGGTGTCTCCTTGCGGATCCACGCGACGGCCTCGTGGGTGCGCACGCGGGTGCCGCCGCCCGCGCCGTAGGTGACCGAGACGAACGACGGGTTCAGGTAGTCGAGCTCGGCGATCGTGCGACCGAGCGTCATCCATCCCGCTTCGGTGCCAGGCGGCGAGAACTCGAACGAGTAGGTGCGGCCCGCCGCGAGCAGATCAGCGATGCGCGCCATGCCGACAGCGTAGGGGGCGGCCTCGCGGAAGACTGGCGCGCATGAGTACAAAGGTCGTGTTGTCCGCCGAGGATGAGGCCGAGGTGGAGCGGTTTGCGGGGAACCTCTTCATGGCTGGCCTCGCGGCGTTGGAGTTGGCGAACATCGAGCTCGGCATCCGGCTCGGGCTGTACGAGGCCCTTGCCGGCGCGGGTGCGATGACGAGTGTCGAGCTCGCCGAAAAGACCGGTGTCAACGAGCGGTACGCGCGCGAATGGCTCGAACAGCAGGCCGTCGCCGGCGTCCTTGATGTCGACGATGTGGCCGCTCCCGCGCGTGAGCGACGCTTCAGGCTTTCCAACGCACACGCCCACGTCTTGCTCGACGAGGACAGCGAGTCCTGCATGAAGCCGTGCGCGGGCGTCATTCCCTTCGCCGGGAAGGCACTCGACATCATGGTCGACGAGTTTCGGCGGGGGACGGGCGTGAGCTTCGGCGCCTTCGAGCTCCACGACCTCCAGGCGGCGTTCACACGGCCCGTCTTCACCCACCACCTGGTGCAGTCGTGGCTCCCGGGGCTACCCGATCTCCACGCTCGGCTCGTGCGAGGCGAACCGGTTCGCATCGCCGAGGTCGGGTGCGGCGAGGGCTTGGCCGCGATCACGATTGCCAAGTCGTTCGCCAAGGTCACCATCGACGGGTTCGACTTGGACGACGCGTCGATAGCGGTCGCGTCGGCCGAGGCGGAACGAGCTGGCGTCGCAGACCGCGTCCGGTTCCAGGCGCGGGACGTGGGCGACCCGTCCATCGCTGGGGACTACGACCTCGTGATGGCGATCGAGATGCTGCACGACGTCCCCGACCCCGTCTCGATCCTGAGGACCATGAGGCGGCTCGCGGGGGACCGCGGTGTCGTGCTCGTCGTCGACGAGCGCACGGAGGATCACTTCACGGCCCCGGCGAACGAGACGGAGAGGTTCCTCTACGCGTTCAGCCCGCTCCACTGCCTCGCCGTCAGCATGCAGGACGAGGGTGCGGGCACGGGGACAGTCATGCGAGCGGACACTGTGCGGCAGTACGCGACGAACGCCGGATTCTCGAACGTCGACGTGTTGGAGGTCGAGCACCCCCAGTTCCGGCTGTACCAGCTGAGCTGATGTCCGATCTGCTGCTGGCGTCGGCCACCGACGGCATCGTGACGCTCACGCTGAATCGCCCCGACAAGAAGAACGCGCTGTCGATCGCACTCCGCGACGAGATGTCGGACACGTTCGACGGGCTCGCCGACGACGACGCCGTGCGGGTCGTGATCGTGACGGGCGCAGGCTCGGCGTTCTGCGCGGGCTTCGATCTCAGCGAGTTCGCCGATCCCGACCCTGCCCATCAGCAGCGGCTGTGGGACTCGAGTGATCGCTTCCATCACAGGGTCTTGCGATTTCCCCTCCCGGTCGTCGCCGCGGTGAACGGCGCGGCGTTGGCTGGCGGCTTCGACCTCGCGGTGCTCGCCGACTTGCGGGTCGCCGCGGAGGAGGCGTTCTTCGCCCACGTCGAGCACACGTTCGGCGACGTCGTCTATCGGCCATTGCGCGACCTCGTGGGAGGAAGCGTCGCTCGTGATCTCGTGCTGACCGGTCGTCGCATCGACGCGCGGGAGGCGCTCGCGCTGGGGCTCGTGAGTCGAGTCGTCGCTGCGGACGAGCTCCTCGACACGGCGCGCGCCGTCGCCGCCGACATCGCGCTTGCGCCGCGGGAGTTGCTCATGCGCACGAAGGCCAAGATCATCGCCGCCGCGGACATCGCCCCGACCCTGCGCACCCTCGACCTCTGAGGAGACGCCGGCTGGTCCACGCGGCAGACAGTTGTTGCGCGAGCCGCCCCATACGGGCGCGTTTCGCAACAGTTGCGGGGAGGGGCGGCGGGGGCGGGGCGGGCAGCGGGCGGCGGGGCGGGCGGGGTCAGCCGGGGCGGCGGACGGTGGAGCGGTAGCGATTCGTGACGGCGAGGTCGCCGCAGACGAGATCCAGGTCGAGGTCCATCGCGCCTGGGGCGTCGGGAACCATCGCTGACACCGTTCCCACGCGGACGCAGTCGTCCGCGGGCACGTCGCCTTGCCAACGCCAGGAGTGATGACCGCCCGCCCACACGAGACGCGCGGTCACGACGGCGTCCGACAACGCGGTGCGCAAGTCGCTCACCACGTGCACGTCGAGTGCGACCGAGTCGCCGGGCGCGACGACCGCGGGCGGCCGCTCAGCGACGACGATGACGGGTCGGCACGCATCGACCAGCGCCTGGAACCCCGCCTTCGGCTGGCGATCGTGACCGAGCACCGACCACGTCACGCCCGGATACGTGTCGGCGAACATGAAATGCGCGAAGCCGCCGGTCGGCCGGTACTTCAGTCGCCGCAACGTCTCGATGTGATGCTTGATGACCGTCGACTGGTACACCTGCGTCGCTCGGCGCCACGCGTCGAACGAGGCGTAGTCAGCCGGCGGCACGTATCGATCGAAGATCGCCTTCTGGAGCGCGTGCTTGCGACCGACGTGCTCCCAGTCGAGGTCGGGCCACTTCTCGGGATCGAGGAACTCCGCGTCGGCGGGCACCGCTTGTGCCCCGAACTCGCTCACGAACCGCGCCATGCGGGGAATGCGCGCACAGAAGCGAGCGAAGTCGCGTTCGTCGCCGTTGTACCAGCCGTAGTAGGCGTGCGTGTCGGTGCCGTCGAGCTTCGGCAGGTGGGGCACGACCCCGGAGTGGGCGACGACGGGACGAGTGCCGTCGACGTTCTCGAACGCTCCCTTCACGGCGCGGTCGAGCACGCTGCGATTGAACGTCGGAAGCTGCTGCCCGACCGCGTACTTGAACGCGAACCGCTTCGGGTTCATGGCCGCTGACTGGTCGACGTCGACCGCGATCGGGACGTTGTGGCCGCACCAGATCACGAGCGACGGGTGGTGCCCGAGCAGATCGACGGCCTTCCGCGCTTGCCGGATCGCCTGCTTGCGCACGCTCCGCGCGTAACCCCACTGCAGCGGCATGTCCTGCCAGAGCAACAGCCCTGCCTTGTCGGCCGCGTCGTACAGCTCGGGACGCCCGATGTGGGCGTGCACACGCAACAGATCGAGGCCCGCGTCGACCGCGAGGTCGACATCTCGCGCGACCTCCTCCGACGTTGCCTCGCCGAGCTCCATGCGGGTCGGGCCCTGGTTCGATCCCTTGAGGAAGAGGCGCTCGCCGTTGATCGACATGATCCAGTCCCGCATCGCCACCGATCGGATGCCGGCTCGCACCTGGCGGTGGTGACTCACGTCGTCACCGAGCGCGACCTCGACTTTCACGTCGTGGAGCGTCTGCTCTCCCATCGCCCGCGGCCACCACAACGTCGGGTTCTCCACCCGCAGCGTCCACTCGACTCGGTTGACGCCGACCGCCAGCGACTGCTCGACCGTGCTCTCGGCAAGGTCGCCGATCGTCGTTCGCACCGTCACGGTGCGGGCCTCGTCGCTGTCGAGGTCGGCGACGAACGCGAAATGCGCGCGGTTGGCGTTGGCGTCGGCGTCGCGGCAGAGCACCCGCAACCGGCTGATCCGCACCGGCCCGGTTCGCTCGAGCCGGACGTCGCGCCAGATGCCACCGGGGTTCCAATCCGGGTCGATGCAGTCCCAGTGCTGGAAGACGCCCGTCAGATTTCGCTTCGCGGTGCGATCAGATTGCCGCGCACACGCGACTTCCATCGCGAGGAGGTGCTCGGCGCGGCCCGCGACATGTTCGGTGACGTCGAACTCATGCGGGAAGAAGTAGCCCTCGGTGTCGCCGAGGTAGGTGCCGTCGAGCCAGACGTCACCCAGATAGAAGATGCCGTCGAACACGAGCCAGCTGCGCACCCCGGCGGCGCCACCCGCGTCGTCCGGTGCATCGAACCAACGGCGGTGTAGCAACGGACCGTCAGACCCGGCGAACGCCTCGTGTGTGCGCCAATGCCCGGGGATGGAGACGGGCTCCCACTCGCGATCGTCGTACGACGGTTCGAAGAACGCGCGCCGGGTCGACTCGTCGGCGATCGTCGCGGCCCACGTCCCGGAGAGATCGATCCCAGGATGGTCCATGTCCGCCAGAGGGTATCGGCCGGTCGGGACGGCCTGCGCCGGGCTGTGCCGTGAGAGAGGGCCCTGCGTCGACAGGGCCGTGCGGCGGTAGGTTGACGCCATGTCGTCACGTCCTGCCACCCTCGGTCAGCTGCGCGACGCGGGCTGGCAATCGGTCCCCGTCAAAGAAGAGGTCCGACGCAACGCCATCGCGAAGATCTCCGCGGGCGAGCCGCTCGTCGAGAGAGTGATCGGGTACGAGGAGACCGTGCTGCCGCAGCTCGAGAACGCGCTGCTGGCCGGCCACGACATCATCTTCTTGGGAGAGCGTGGGCAGGCCAAGACGCGGATCATCCGCTCGCTCACAGGGCTGCTCGACGAATGGCTGCCGATCGTCGCGGGCAGCGAGATCAACGACGATCCGTACCATCCGGTGTCGCAACACGCGCGCGACCTCATCGCGAGCGCGGCGACGACACGCCGATCGACTGGGTGCACCGCGATGATCGCTTCGGCGAGAAGCTCGCGACCCCCGACACCTCGATCGCCGACCTGATCGGCGAGGTCGATCCCATCAAGGTGGCCGAGGGCCGCTATCTCTCCGACGAGCTGACCCTGCACTACGGCCTGGTCCCCCGCACGAACCGAGGCATCTTCGCCATCAACGAGCTGCCTGACCTCGCCGAGCGCATCCAGGTCGGGCTCCTGAACGTGCTCGAGGAGCGCGATGTGCAGGTGCGGGGCTACAAGATCCGCCTGCCGCTCGATCTCATGCTCGTGGCCTCCGCCAACCCGGAGGACTACACGAACCGTGGCCGCATCATCACGCCGCTGAAGGACCGCTTCGGCAGTCAGATCCGCACGCACTACCCGCTCGACGTCGAGACCGAGTCCGGCATCGTGCAGCAGGAGGCCCGCTCGTTCGATCTGACCGGCCTGCGGGTGCACGTGCCCGAGTACATGGGTGAGGTCGTGTCGACGCTGTCGCAGCTGGCCCGTCAGAGCCCGCACATCAACCAGCGGTCGGGCGTGTCGGTGCGTCTCAGCGTTTCGAACTACGAGACGTTGTCCGCGAACGCGGTGCGTCGGGCGTTGCGCCATGGCGAGCGCGACGTGGTGCCGCGCGTCTCCGACCTCGAGGCCCTTGCCGCGTCGACGTCGGGCAAGGTCGAGATCGAGAGCCTCGAAGAGGGACGCGACGGGTCGATCATCGAGAGCCTCGTGAAGGCCTCCGTGCTGACGGTGTTCAAGAACCGGTTCAGCCCCGACAAGTTGCGCGAGGTGATCACCGCGTTCGATGAAGGGCTCATCGCTCATGTCGGTGAGGACGTGAACTCGGCCGACGAGGCCGATCTGCTGGCCAAGGTGCCGAGCCTGCGCGAGCCGGTGGCGTCACTCACTGACGACGAGAGTCCCGCGGCGGTCGCGAGTGCCGTCGAGTTCTTGCTCGAAGGTCTGCATCTGTCGAAGCGCCTCAACAAGGACGCGTCGGGCGCCCGCGCCACCTACCGAAGCCGCGGCTGACCGCCGCGGATCTCAGCCGTCGGTGGTCGCCGTCACCGATGCTTCGTCAGGCAGTGTCGTGAGCCGTGCCACCAGCGCGTCGACCACGGCGTCCTCGTCGGCCTGGACGGTCGGCGTCCCAGGGTTCGCGAACCACAGCGCGAGCAACGCGCGGTCGACCTGCACGACGGTGAAGTCGGCCACGAAATCCTCGTTCGCGCCGCGGGCCGGGTAGGTCAGGTTCACTCGCGTCGAGGTGCTGTCCCCGGCGCTGACGTCGATGTCGAGCGGCGAGGTGCCCGCGGTCTCGATCGGAGCATTCGCGCGGAAGTCGATCGTGTTCTGCGCGACGCACGTCGTGAATTCTGGCGTCTTCGAGAGCTCGTAGAGACCTGCCGCGACGGCGGGGTCCGTTGTCACGAGAGCGTTCGACGCGGCAAACGCGCCGTTGGGTCGGGTGAACCTTGGTGAGCCGGCGTCGGCGGAGATCGTGGCGGCGTCGAGTTCGCTTCCCTGCGCGGCAGCGAGGCAGGTCTGGAAGGGGAGGCCCATCGTGGGCTTGTCCGCGCCGGCTTCGCGGATCTCGCGCCACTCGGGCCCGAAGTCGGGTCGGAAGAAGTTGCTGCGCAAAGCCCAGGCCTGGTCCTCGATCTTCAGCTGCGCGGCGAGCACGTCATCGTCCGCGTCCGCGTTCGCCTCGGGAGAGCCGACGCGGAAGCTGCAGCCGGTCAGGCCGACCGCGAGCGCGCAGAAGATGAAGATCACCGCCGGGATTCGCCACCGCACCTGCGGCATTTTACGAGGGGCCACCTTGATCTCATCGGCACCCCCGGCGCCCGCAGTAGGCCTCGGGGGGTCCCGCCTCAGGCCGGGGGTAGCCTCCGTCCATGACCGGACGGTTCAGCTACTCGCGGTGGGACGGCACCCAGATCGGCTTCGAGCTCGATGCCGACGCAGTGCTCTCGACGAGATCACCGACGACCTGCTGTACCACGGCGACCTCAACGACGCCCTCCGACGGATGATGCAGTCGGGCTTCCAGGACCGCAACGGCGAACGCCTCGAGGGCATCCGCGAGATGCTCGAGAAGCTTCGTCGCAAGCGCCGCGACGAGCTCGAGCAGTACGACCTCGGCGGCGTCTACGACGACATCGCCCAAGAGCTGCGCGAGGTCGTCGAGCTCGAACGCGACGCGCTCGACGAGCAGCTCGCGCAGGCTCGCCGAGTCGGGCGACCAGCGCCGCGAGGAGCTGGCGCAGCAAGCGACGCGAGGAACGCCAGCTGCAGCTCGACATGCTGTCGCCCGATCTCGCCGGCAGGTCCGTGACCTACAGCAGTACGAGTTCACGTCAGCCGAGGCACGTCAGAAGTTCGAAGAGCTGCTCGACCAGCTGCGGCAGCAGCTCACGCAGAGCTACTTCAACCAGATGGCGGGCGCGATGAGCGACGTCGATCCCGAGCAGATGCAACGCATGAAGGACATGCTCTCCGAGCTCAACGAGATGCTCGATCAGCGCGAGCGGGGCGAGGAGCCCGACTTCGAGGGCTTCATGGAGCGCTACGGCGACTTCTTCCCCGAGAACCCGCAGAACCTCGACGAGCTGCTCGAGATCATGGCCCAGCGCATGGCGGCGATGCAGTCGATGCTCAACTCGATGACGCCCGAGCAGCGCGCACAGCTGCAGGGTCTCTCCGAGCAGCTGTTGGAGGACATGGATCTGCGCTGGCAGGTCGATCAGCTCGGGCGAGCACCTCCGCGGCCTGTTCCCGCAGATGGGCTGGGATCGCAAGTACGACTTCAGCGGACAGGACCCGCTCGGCTTCGCCGAGGCCGCGATGCTCATGGAGCAGCTCGGCGACATCGACCAGCTCGAGAACCTGCTGCGGGGCGCCACGAACCCCGGCGCGCTGGCCGAGGTCGACATCGACCGGGCCCGTGACCTGCTCGGCGACGAATCGGCGCGCAGCCTCGAGCGCCTGGCCGAGCTCGCGAAGATGCTCGAAGAGGCGGGCCTCATCGAGAACAAGGAAGGCCGCTACGAGCTGACGCCGAAGGGCATCCGCAAGATCGGCCAGAACGCGCTGTCCGACCTCTTCAAGAAGCTCGCCAAGGACAAGATGGGCAAGCACGAGCTCGAGCGCAGCGGTGTCGGGCACGAGCGCGAGTACGAGACGAAGCCCTACGAGTTCGGCGATCCGTTCAACCTCCACATCGAGCGCACCATCCGCAACGCGATCCGGCGCACGGGTGGCGGCACGCCGGTGCGCCTCTCGCCCGACGACTTCGAGGTCGAGCGCACCGAGACGCTCGTGCGGTCGAGCACCGTGCTCATGCTCGACCTCTCGCTGTCGATGCCGATGCGCGACAACTTCCTCGCCGGCCAAGAAGGTCGCGATGGCGCTGCACTCGCTGATCTCGAGTCAGTTCCCTCGCGACTACCTCGGGCATCGTCGGGTTCTCGCGAGATCGCACGCGAGCTGAAGCCCGAGCAGCTGCCCGAGGTCTCGTGGGACTTCGTCTACGGCACGAACATGCAGCACGGGTTCCTGCTGAGCCGGCGCATGCTCGCCCGCCAGACCGGCACGAAGCAGATCATCATGATCACCGACGGCGAGCCGACCGCCCACATCACTGCCCGACGGCGACGTGTTCTTCAACTACCCGCCGGTGCGCGAGACGGTCGACGCCACCTTGAGGAGGTGGCGCGCTGCACGCGGGAGGGCATCCGCATCAACACCTTCATGCTCGACGCCAACGGCTACCTGAAGGCGTTCGTCGAGAAGCTCACGCAGCTCAATCGGGGCCGGGCCTTCTTCACCACGCCGGAGACCCTCGGCGACTACGTCCTGGTCGACTTCATCGAGCAGAAGCGGGCCATGCGGGGTGGGCGCAGCCGCTCCGCTTGACGCTGAGATGCACCGAGATCGCGCGGAAAGTGGCTGACTGACCACGAAAGCACAATCCGCCCTTCCGCGAGCGTGAAGTGGTAGGCGAAGATCACACCGGTGTAACTACACGGTTGCACTCTGAACCCGCCCGGCGGCGGGTAGGGAGGCCACACCGATGAAGCGCATCGAGAGCGTGTTCGACCCCGAGGATCGTGGTTGGCAGGACTACGCGAACTGCCTCGGCGTCGACCCCGACCTCTTCTTCCCGGAGCGGGGAGCGTCGACCCGAGAGGCGAAAGAGGTGTGCCGCGGCTGTGTCGTGCGCATGCAGTGCCTCGAGTACGCGCTGGCCAACGGTGAGAAGTTCGGGATCTGGGGCGGCATGAGCGAGCGCGAGCGGCGCCGCATCCGCCGCCAGCGCGCCGCGGCGCGGCGCACGGCGTCGGCCTAGCTTCGGCTTCAGCGCCAGCCTCGCGACTCCAGCCGGGCCTCGATCGTCCGGTCAGCCGCGAGATCCAACTCGGTCCACCGGTGCGCCGGCACCGACCGAAGGACCGACGCAGGAATCAGCCCGACGAGCTCGGCGCGCGCCACCGCGCACTCCTCCGCCACGGCGTCGTACGCCTCGGCCGGACCGAACTCGTCCGGCGCGACGAGGTTGAGCGAGATCTGGACGTGGTGCGCCCAGCGGGAACGCCAGAGCCCGGACGGCCGGGCTGCGCAGCCGCCGGGCGAGATCGCGGGCCACGTCAAGGTCTGGCGTCGCGGAGCCACAGGTTGTACGCGACCAGCACCGACCGGGAACCGACCGCGACCGCGCCGGCCGTGGGATGCGGTTCGCCGGGACCGAAGTCGGGCTTCCAGCGAGCGAAACGCCGACCGGCGCACGTCGGGGAGCGTGCGCTCGGGTCCGTAGAGGAAGCAGGGCAGGTCGAGGGTCGACGCCGCCCACCGGGCGAAGTCGTCCCGAGCCGCCACGGCCGCCTCGATGTCGACGCCCCCCAGCGGCACGAACGGCACCACGTCGACGACCCCGAACCGGGGATGGACCCCCTGGTGAGTCCCGCAGGTCGAGCCGGGCCACGGCCTCGAACGTCACCGCCCGGGGGGCCTCCTCGCCCACGAGCGTCAGGACGGAGCGATTGTGATCGGGGTCGCTGTGCACGTCGAGCAGCGCGGGGCCGGCGGCGGCCCCGATCGCCTCGACGAGGTCGACCCGCCGCCCTTCGCTGATGTTCACGACGCATTCGAGCACCGGGGCCAGCCTGCCAGGGAGGTGCCGCAGGGCCGACCTGTACGCTCGCGAGCCGTGCCTCACCCGTCGTTCCGGAAACCGGGAACCGGGAGCGTCCGCTTGTCGTTGCGGTGACGAGCGATAGCCCTTCCTCGGAAGGGACCGTCGAGGTGCCCACGTGGGAAGAAGTCGCCCGGAGCCACGGGCGCTTCATCTACACGGTGGCCTATCGGCTCACGGGGAACCATGACCAAGCGCAAGACCTCGTCCAAGAGGTGCTGCTCCGAGTACGTCGGGGGCTCGCCACCTACCGGCCGGGGTCGATGGAGGCGTGGTTGAGCAGGATCACGACGAACGCTTTCCTCGACGAGGTGAGGCGGCGCAAGCGCCGCCCGCTCGAGGTCGTCCCCGATCTGCCCGAGCGTCTGACCGGCACCGACCAGGAGCCGCTCGACGTGCTCGACGCCAGCCGCCTGCCGGAGCACATCCAGGAGGCACTGCGCAGCCTGCCGGTCGAGTTCCGGAGCGCGGTCGTGCTCTGCGACGTCGTCGGGCTCAACTATCAGGAGATCGCCGCCTCGCTCGACGTCCCCGTCGGCACGGTGCGCAGCCGCATCCACCGCGGCCGCGCCCAGCTGAGAGCGATGCTCGGATGACCACCTTCCCGCCCCCCGAGGCCCCGACCCCGATCCCGGAGAGCTGCTCAGCGCGTACCTCGACGGCGAGCTCACGCCCGACGAAGAGGCCGCGGTCCGCGACCTCCTTGCCGACAGCCCCGAACGTCAGGCGGAGCTGGCCGACCTCACCGAGGCGCGGACCTGGGTGCGCGGCCTCGGTCCGGTCGAGCCGCCGGAGGGCTTCCTCGACGAGGTCATCGCCACTGTCGGCCAGCCGGTGCAGAAGCCCCGGAAGTGGGGGATGTTGAACCTGGTCGCGACCGCGGCCGTGTGGGTCATCGTGCTCGCGTTCGTCAACATGAGTCGGTCCGACAACGTGCAACCCGAGGTGGCGAGCCTCATGTCGAACCACACCGCGGCGTCGGTGGGCGTCGGCGGGTTCCTCGGTTCACTCGGTGGTGGAGAACCCGAACCTCACCCGCAGACGCGTACGACCGCGCCGCCCGAGACAGATGTCGGGAACCCGTACTGGGTGCCGACCGAGCTGCCCGGTGATCTCGCACTGGTGTCGGCCAGCGTGTCCGACGACGTGGTCACCCTCTCGTACTCCAACGGTCTCGAGGTCCTCACGATCCTGGAGCAGCCGGGCCAGTTGGACGAGAACGCCTTGCCGCCGTCGACGCCCGTCGAGGTGGGGGGCGTACAGGGCTGGCAGATCGTGAGCGGTCGAGCGATGGTCATCGTGGCCGAGCGTGACGACATGGTCTATGCCGTCGTCGGCCACCGCGAGGGGGGACTGGTGGAAGCCGTTGCTGCGGAGTTCCCCGAGCCGCCGTCGCCGTCGCTCACCGAGCGACTCGGTGAGGCGGGACGGAGCCTGCTCGACTCGTTCGGTCTCGGCTGATCGGCTCGCTCCCTGGTGTGGTCACTCGTTCGTCGCTGGCGTCCAGTCGGGGACGAAGTCCCACGCCGGGTTCTGTGTCAGGTTGCGAACATCGGAGCCGTCTCGTGCAATGGCGTACACGTCCACGTTGCCGCCGCGATTCGAGGTGAACATGATGTCGGTGTCGTGCGTGCGCCCAGCTCGGGTTGCTGTCCGCGCCGGGGTCGTGGGTGAGTCGGACGACGTCGGAACCATCTGGAGCCATGGTGTAGATCTCGGCGTCGCCAGAACGGTTCGACACGAACGCGATCTGCGTTCCGTCCGCTGACCATGCCGCCAACCCATCATCGCCGCTCGCGTCGTTGGTGAGGTTGACCTGGTCGCTGCCGTCGGCGGCCATGGCGTAGATCTCCCGTTGGCCGTCACGCAATGAGATGAACGCGATGCGTTCGCCATCAGGTGACCACACTGGCTTGCCGTTCGCCGCTCCCGTCGTGAGCTGCGCGACAGTTGTGTCAGGTGCGTCGACGGCCATCGTGTACACCTGAAGCACGCCCTCGGCGTCGAAACCGTCGAACACGATTCGTGTGCCATCAGGCGACCAATCCGCTGCGCCGTTGTCGACGTCGTCGTCCGTGAGTTGGACAGTGCCGGAACCGTCGTCGTTCATCACGTAGATCTCGAGGTCGCCGTCGCGGTCCGATGTGAACACCAGCCGCGAGCCATCAGGCGACCAGTCCGGGTTACTGTCGACAACGTCGTTGTCGGTGAGCTGGAGCGGAGCGCCGCCGTCTCGATCGAGCACGAAGATCTCAGGTTCGCCGTCTCGATCCGACGCCAGAACGATTGATCCGACCGAGGGGTCGGACCCACCGCACGCCGCCGACGTCGCAACGACAGCGGCAACCCACACCAGCGAGCGCAGCGCGGCCATCGACCGCGACGCTATCCCGCTAGGCGGAAGGCCGAGCGGTCGAGACCACGCGCGCCGATCTGCTCGCGATTGTGCGGGAAAAACGCGTCACGGGTGACGCGTTATCTACCGAGGAACGCGGGGGGGGGACTGGGTGCTGGCGACAGGGTCTTGATGACTCGGCCGTTGCCGCCAGGGCTGACCACGCGCGGGATGCGGGCGCGCGGGAGGTTCGGTCAGGCCCCGACGGCAGCGGCGAACCGGCGGCGCTTCAGGATGCGCCGACGCTCGCGTTCGGAGGTACCGCCCCACACACCGTGATCGATGCGGTTGGACAGGGCGTACTCCAGGCACTCGCCCTTCACCGGACAGGTTGCGCAGATCTTGCGGGCTCGGTCGACGCCTACGCCGTCGCTCGGGAAGAACAACGAGGGCGGCTGGTCGCGGCATGAGCCCTCGGCCATCCAAAGCGTGTCGGTATCGATCCGTTCCATCAGTCCTCCGTCGAATACGACCCGCTCCCGCCGGCCGCAGTCATATCTACGTACCCAGTTCCTGTTTGGTTCCCTGTTTGATCTGTGAGCATCCTGTGAACTCGGTCGAAAGGGGAACTCTCCCCTTAGGGTCGGCGTTTCACGGGCCGGATGTGAGAAACCGCACAACGGCACAAGGAGCGCTCACCATGAGCTTCGGCACCCAGAGCACCTCAGAGGGGCATGTGGACGACGAGATCGAGTACGTCGAGCCTACGAGCCCCATCAACCAAACCACCCAGCTGGGTTTCGGTGGCGGTTCAGGGTCGTTCCCGCCGCCCGCTCCTCCCGAGCCGGTGCCTTCGGCGCCCAAACCCCGCAGCACGAAGCGCGCCGCCCTGCTCGGCGGTGTCGCCGGCGCGGTGATCGCCGCGCTCGTCGTCGGGGGGATCGCGGTCACTCGCAACGACGACTCGTCCGCGACATCCGCGCCCGCGGCCGTCTCGGAGCCTTCGAACCAATCATCCACCGAGCCCTCCACCGAAGCGAGCGAGGCGCCGGCCGCGCCGTCCGGTCCGAGCGGCGCCGCGGAAGCACTCGACATCCGCGCGGTCCTGCGCAAGGTGCAACCGTCGGTCGTCTCCATCGAGACGGGCGTCGTCGGTCAGGGCGGCGGGCTGTTCGGTCGTGGCGCTGGTACCGGCGTCATCATCAGCGAGGACGGCCTGATCCTCACCAACAACCATGTGATCGAGTCGGCTGACAGCATCACGGTGCGCCTGTTCGACGGTCGCGAGCTTCCCGCCGACCTCGTCGGCAGCTCGCCCGCCGACGACGTCGCCCTCGTGCACATCCGTGACGTCAGCGGTCTCACACCCGCGGAGCTCGGCGAGTCGTCGGACCTGGTGGTCGGCGACGAAGTCGTCGCGATCGGCAACGCACTCGACCTCGAGGGCACTCCGACGGTCACCCGTGGCATCGTGTCGGCGCTCAACCGCTCGATCGACGCCGGCAGCGAGTCGCTCGACAACCTCATTCAGACGGATGCCGCCATCAACCCCGGCAACTCGGGCGGCCCGCTCGTGAACGCCGACGGACAAGTGGTCGGCATCAACACGGCGATCATCGACGGCGCGCAGAACCTCGGCTTCGCGATCGCGATCGACCCGATCAAGCCGCTCATCGAAGACATCCAGAACGGTGGCGGCGACGTGCGCGGCCTCGCGTTCCTCGGAGTCTCGAGCGTCGAGGTGAGTGAGCTCGACGCGGCGACGGCGGAGAACTTCGGCATCACGTCCGACTCCGGTGCGGTCATCGTGTCCATCACGCCCTCCAGCGCGGCCGAGGACCTCGGCCTCGAAGAAGGCGATGTCGTCACTTCTGTCGACGGCCAGGCCGTCACGACTCCGGACGAGCTGGGTCAGATCATCCGCAGCCACGAGCCCGGCGACGAGATCACCGTCGAGTGGCAGCGCGACGGCGAGACGCAGACGGGGACGGCCACGCTCGGCAGTCGAGCCGGTAACTGACGGACGGTAGGCTCGCCGCATGTCCATGACAGCTCCCGTCGAGCAGACCGAGCCGCCTCGCGGTCATGTGCGAGTCGTCTATCTCGGTCCGGTCGCGCCTCATTGGGAGGTCGAGGCCGAGTTCGGCGAGCGCTCCGTCATCGAGGAATTCAGGGCTCGGGCGTTGGCTCGCCTCGTGCTGCTGCCGCCGCACGACCCGCAGTTCCGGCGCAACCGTGAGCGGGTCGCACGTGACGCGGAGCGCGAGAACCTCATCCTCGAATGGGATCTCGGGCTTCCCGAGGAGGAATCGGCCACCTGAGGTGGGCGCGAGGCGACGGTAACCTGCGTCCGTGGTAACCCATCTCGACCATCCGCCCGCCGACCCGGCGGGCAACGAATCCGGTCGAGACAAGCCTCGCTACCTGAACAGAGAGCTCTCGACGCTCGACTTCAACGCACGGGTGCTCGCGCTGTCCGACGATCCGCAGGTGCCGCTGCTCGAGCGGGTGAAGTTCCTCGCGATCTTCAGCTCGAACCTCGACGAGTTCTTCCAGGTGCGTGTCGCCGCGTTGAAGGACATGGTCGCCGCGCATCTGGGCACGCCAGAGCCCCGACGGCCGCAACGCCGCCCAGCAGCTCGAGGCGATCAGTGACCGCGTGGGCGAGCTCGTGTCACAGCAGGAGCAGATCTTCCTCGAGCGGGTGAAGCCCGCGCTCGCGGCGACCGGCGTGGGCATCTCCGACTGGGACGACCTCGACGACGAAGACCGCAAGTACCTCATCGACGTCTTCGAGCAGCGCATCTTCCCGGTGCTCACGCCGCTCGTCGTTCGACCCCGGTCACCCGTTCCCCTACATCTCCAACCTCTCCCTGAACCTCGGTGTCACTGTCGCGGACCCCGACACCGGCGAGCACCGCTTCGCCCGCGTGAAGGTGCCGCCGCTGCTGCCGCGGTTCGTCATCACGCCCGACGGCGAGCGATTCGTGCCGCTCGAGCAAGTGATCGCTGCGCACCTGCCGACGCTCTTCCTCGGCATGGACGTCATCGAGTTCGTGGCGTTCCGGGTCACCCGCAACGCCGACCTCACGCTCGAGGAGGAAGAGGCCGACGACCTGCTCGAAGCGGTCGAGATGGAGCTGCGCCGTCGTCGCTTCGGGCGAGCGGTGCGGCTCGAGGTCGACCACCGCATGTCGCAAGAGATGCTCGAGCTGCTCCTGCGCGAGCTCGATCTCGAGCCCGACGACGTGTCGTTCCATCACGCTCCGTTGGGGCTGTCGGGACTGTGGGCCGTGCACGCGCTGCCACCGTCCCGAGCTGAAGGACGACCCCTGGATCCCGACGACTCCGCCCGCGCTCGCGGCCGCTGCCGACGGGAACAAGAGCATCTTCTCGGTCATCCGCGAAGGCGACGTGTTGCTGCACCACCCCTATGACTCTTTCGCCACGTCGGTCGAGGAGTTCATCCGCCAGGCGTCGATCGATCCGGCCGTGCTCGCCATCAAGATGACGCTGTACCGCACGTCGGGCGACAGCCCGATCATCGCCTCGCTGATCCGGGCGGCCGAAGCCGGCATTCAGGTCGCGGCACTCGTCGAGCTGAAAGCACGGTTCGACGAGCAGACCAACATCGCCTGGGCGAAAGCACTCGAACAAGTCGGGGTGCACGTGGTGTACGGCCTCATGGGGTTGAAGACGCACACCAAGACTGCGCTCGTGATCCGCGAGGAGGCCGGCGCGCTTCGCCGCTACTGCCACGTCGGCACGGGCAACTACAACTCGGACACGGCGCGTCTCTACGAGGATCTCGGTTTGCTGAGCGCCGACCCCGATCTCGGCGCGGATCTGATCCATCTGTTCAACCACCTCACCGGGTACAGCCGCGAGGTCCGCTACCGCAAGCTGCTCGTGGCGCCGCGCTGGCTACGCCCGAAGGTGCAAGACCTCATCCTCGGTGAGGCCAAGGCCGGCGAGCAGGGCCGCATCATCATCAAGATGAACAGCCTCGTCGATCCCGCGATGATCGACGCGCTGTGTGAGGCGTCGCAGGCCGGCGTCGAGATCGACCTCATCATCCGCGGCATCTGCTGCCTGCGCCCGGGGGTGCCCGGCGTTTCGGAGCGCATCCGGGTGCGTTCGATCGTGGGTCGCTACCTCGAGCACTCGCGGATCTACTACTTCGCCAACGGCTCGGGGCCGGGCCGGCCGACGTACTACATCGGGTCCGCCGACCTGATGGAGCGCAACCTGGACCGTCGAGTCGAAGCGTTGGCGCCCGTGGAGGCACCCGCGCTGCAGAGGCGCATCCAGGAGGTGCTCGACGTCAGCCTCACGGACGACGCGCTCGCGTGGCAGCTCGACGCGGACGGCCGTTGGACTCGCGTCGTCAACGAACAGCATCTCGACGCGCATCGCCGGCTTCAGGAGCTCGCGCTCAGTCGATCGCGCGCATGAGCCTCGAGCGCGAGGCGAAGTTCAGCACCTGGCCGGGCTTCGAGCTGCCGGATCTGGATCGTGTGCTGCCGAGTGTGAGTGCCGGCGCCCGCTCGGAGGCGCGTCTCGATGCGACGTACTGGGACACACCCGATCTGCGCCTGATCAGGTGGGGGATCACGGTGCGTCATCGCGCGCAAGCAGGCCACGGCGAGTGGACGGTGAAGCTGCCGGGCACCGTCGACGACGGCGTGCTGTCGAGACCCGAGTACAACTTCGACGGCTCGCCCACCGAGATGCCGTTCGAAGTACGCGACCTCGTGCGTGCCTACGCGCGCACGACTCCGCTCGAACCGGTGGCCCGCTTGCAGACCGTGCGGCGGAGCCTTCCGCTGTTCGATCCACGGGGTCACCGCATCGCCGAGGTCGCCGACGACGAGGTCTCCGTGCTCGACGGCGACCGGGTGGCGGCCCGCTTCCGTGAGGTCGAGCTGGAAGTGGTCGAGACGGCACCGCCGACGCTGCTCCCTGCGCTGATCGAGAGGCTCCGTGCCGCGGGCGCCGGCCACCCCGATCCGACTCCCAAGCTCGTGCGGGCGCTCGGCCCCCGCGCGCTCGCCGCGCCCGAGCTGTCGGCGCCCGGTCTGGACGAGAGTGCCAACGTCGGCGACGTTCTCCGCGCCGCCATGACCTCCGCGGTGCTCCGGATCCTCCATCACGACGCGATCGTGCGGCTCGACTCCGGCCCCGAGGGCGTGCATCAAGCCCGAGTGGGCACTCGGCGACTTCGCTCTGACCTGCGCACGTTCGCGCCGATCCTCGACGAGACCTGGGTGGAAGGGCTGCGCGAGGAGCTCTCCTGGTTGGCCGAAGCCCTTGGACGCGTACGCGACGCGGACGTGCTGCTCGCTCGCCTCGAGCGAGCGTCGACGGAGCTCGCGGCGCAAGACCAGCGCCTCGCGGAGTCGGTGCGCATGCGCCTGCGCCGTCAACGGGCGGTGCATCGCCGTGCCCTTCTCGAAGTCCTGCGGAGCGACGCGTACGTCGTGCTCCTCGACCGGCTCGTCGACGCGGCCCGGACGCCGCGGCTCTCGGAGGCGGCCGGGCAAGCGGCGAAGGACGCGCTTCCGGCGCTGGTGCGCCGCCCGTGGAAGAAGCTCACGAAGGCAGTGGACGACCTCGAAGCGGATGGCGCGATCGAGCACCGGCACGAGGTTCGCATTCGCGGAAAGCGCGTGCGCTATGCCGCTGATGCGGCGAGCTTGGCGGTCAAGGACGCCGCGCCGATGGCCAAGGCGCTCGCCGAGATGCAAGACGTGCTCGGCGAGGAGCACGACGCCGTTGTCGCCGAGGAATGGCTGCGCGGGATTGCCGTGACGAACGTGTCCCGAGCAGAGGCCCTCGTCATCGGCATGCTCATCGCGGTGGAGCAGCGCGAAGCCCGGGAGTGGGCAAGCAAGTGGTCCGACGCGTGGGCTGCGGTCTCGAAGCGCAAGGTGCGTCAGTGGCTGAGCTAGAGCCGATCGTTCCGCCTGCTGTGTTGCGCGCCGGCGGCGGGGTCGTGTGGCGGGTGTCGCCGGGCGGAGCCGTCGAGGTCGTCGTGGTGCACCGCCCCGGCTACGACGACTGGACCTTCCCGAAGGGAAAGCGTGAGCCAGGCGACGAGAGCGACGAAGCGTGCGCGTTACGCGAGGTCGAGGAGGAGACCGGGTACCGGTGCATCCTCGGACGCGAGCTCGCGACCGTCGAGTACCTCGACCGCAAGCAGCGCCGGAAGCAGGTCCGGTACTGGGAGATGACGATCGCGTCGGGAGAGTTCCGCCCCACCTTCGAGGTCGATCTGCTCCGTTGGGTCAGCGTCGCGGAGGCGTTGAAGGTGCTGACCTATCCGCGTGACCGCGACGTCCTGCTGACGTTTGCGGAGTTCGCCGGCATCGAGGCCGCGCACACCTAGATCCGTTCGCCCACTGTTCACCACGCGCTCATCCGGGCGACACCAGGAGGCGTCCGTCTGGACACCTGCCGCCCGTACCGTCACCCTCGTTGCTCGCTGGCTGCGGTACCTGTTGACTGGGAACGTGAGGGAGCGGCCGTGATCGAGCAGCGCAAGGCCTTCCACCAACAACTCGACGAGGTGCGCGACGAGCTGGTCGTCGTGGCCGCGATGGTGATCGAGGTGCTTCCACGCGGCACCGAGGCGCTTTTGACCGGTGACCTGCTCGCCGCCGACGAGATCATCCGTGGCGACGATGTCATCGATCTTCGCTCCGTGGACATCGAGGACCGGTGCTTCCGGCTGCTCGCCCTTCAACAGCCGATGGCGAGTGACCTGCGGGCGATCATCACCGCCGTGAAGCTGGTCGCTGAGATCGAGCGATCCGGAGATCTCGTCGTCAACATCTGCAAGGGCGCCCGCCGTCTCTACGGCCGCAGCTTCGATCCCATGATCCGCGGGCTCATCACCCGGATGAGCGACGAGGCGCAGCAGCTGTTCCGCCGTGCCCTCGACGCGTACGTCGAGGGTGACGCGTCGCTCGCGACCGCGCTGGACGACATGGACGACATCCTCGATCAGCAGCACGACGACTTCATCGAGGCGATCTTCCAATCCCACTCGTCCGGCCGTCTCGACCTCGAGGCGTCCGTCCAGCTCGCCGTCATCGGTCGGTTCTACGAGCGCATCGGAGACCACGCGGTCAACATCGGCGAGCGTGTGCACTACATGGTCACCGGTGGGCCACCCGAGCATCCCGGCGCGTCCTCCGCCGACGAGGGTGTCTCGTCCGTCCCGGAGCACTGACAGCGATGGTGATCGTGGCGGTCATCGCCGGAGTGCTCGCTGTCGCACTCGTCGCGGTCGTGGTCAGAGCGAAGCGCGCGTCGGCGCGGGCCGATCAGCTCGAGCTCGCTGTCGAGCGATCGGACGAGCAGACCGCTGCGGCGATCTCCGCATCTCGGCGGTTGACCGCCGGCCTCGATGTCATCGCGCACGGCGTCGTCATCGCCGATGCGTCCGGCCAGGTCGTCTTTCGCAATCTCCAGGCAACGACGTTCGTGGGAGCGCGCCACGGCGATGCCCTCGTCGAACAGGCCGTCACCGAGATGCTGGCAGCCGGTTGTCGCGGCGTGTCCGACAAGCGCACCCTCGAGCTCTTCGGGCCACCGCGTCGGACGATCGTCGTGACGGTCTCACCGCTCTCCGAAGACGGCTCGACCGTCGGCGCGCTCGCCGCGGTCGACGACATCACCGAGCGGACGCGTCTCGAAGCCGTCCGCACCGACTTCGTCGCGAACATCAGCCACGAGCTCAAGACGCCCGTCGGAGCGCTCGCGTTGCTGGCCGAGACGCTGCTCGCGGAAGACGACCCCGCGCTTCGGGAACGTCTCACCGAGCGTCTCGTCCACGAAGCTCACCGCGTGGGTCGCACCATCGACGACCTCCTCGAGCTGAGTCGCATAGAGGTCGAGCGGTCTCCCCTCCGCGAGGTCGTGCCGGTGCACCTCGTGATCGCGGAGGCAGTCGAGCGGGTTCGTCCCGCCGCGGAGCTGCGCGAGGTCGGCATCGAGGTGACCGAGCCGAGCCCCCGCCTCACGGTCATCGGCGAACGCCGTCAGCTCGTCTCGGCGATCGGCAACCTCCTCGACAACGCGATCAAGTACTCCGACGAGGGCGCGCTCATTGCCGTCACGACGTCAACCGACGGTCAATCGGTTGACGTGGCCGTGGCCGACCAGGGCATCGGCATCCCGAGCCGTGACCTCGAACGGATCTTCGAGCGCTTCTACCGGGTCGATCGCGGGCGGAGCCGCGAGACCGGGGGAACGGGGCTCGGCCTCGCGATCGTGCGCCACGTCGCCA
Organism: uncultured Acidimicrobiales bacterium; assembly: GCA_963747215.1. Taxonomy (GTDB): domain Bacteria; phylum Actinomycetota; class Acidimicrobiia; order Acidimicrobiales; family DATKAS01; genus DATKAS01. The sequence goes on along the minus strand of CAVVET010000010.1, from coordinate 114,641 downwards.
CGAACCATGGCGGCGACGTGCGGGTCGAGTCGCAAGAGGGCCGAGGATCGACTTTCACCTTGACGATCCCGGCCGGTCCGGGCCCGATCGGTGTCACGACCGTTGCGGAGGCAGGATGAGCACGATGACGCAGGAGCTGACCGTGTTGGTGGTCGAGGACGAAGACTCGTTCGTCGAAGCCCTCACCGTCGGGCTCCGGAGAGAAGGCTTCCGCGTGCAGATCGCGCGCGACGGCTTCGAGGCACTCACGGTGTTCGACGCCGTGAACCCTGACTTGGTTCTCCTCGACGTGATGTTGCCGAAGGTGTCCGGGATCGACGTGTGCCGGCAGATCCGCGCACGCTCTCGGGTCCCGATCATCATGGTCACGGCCAAGGGCAGTGAGATCGACACGGTGGTCGGCCTCGAGGTCGGCGCCGATGACTACGTGACGAAGCCCTATCGCCTGCGTGAGCTCGTCGCCCGCATGCGCGCCGTGCTGCGACGCGCGCCTGGAGAGGACGTCGAAGGCGGGCTCGAGGAGGTGCTCGAGGTCGGCGACGTGCGCCTCGATCCTGATCGCCACGAAGTGACGATCAGGGGGGAGCGAGTGAACCTGCCGCTGAAGGAGTTCGAGCTGCTGGCGTTGCTGCTCGACAACGCGGGTCGCGTGCTGACCCGCGACACGTTGATCGATCGGGTGTGGGGATCGGACTACGTGGGCGACACCAAGACACTCGACGTCCACATCAAGCGGCTTCGCTCGAAGGTCGAGAGCGACCCCAGCAATCCGACGCGCATCGTCACGATCCGCGGCCTTGGGTACAAGTACGACGTCGTGAGAGGCTGACTGCTTGGACGCCTTCGCCGATGCCATTCGTGAAGGCGCTCGAGCCGGGATCACGCCACTGCGACCGCTCGCCATCGCCGAGTCACGGGTCGCGCCGGACATCGCCGTCATGGAGGTGGTCACCGCCGACGGCATCATCGTGTGCCTCCGTCACGGCCTCGATGCCGGCGAGGATGCGACCACGTTGTTTCTCGGCGGCGCGCTCGGCGGACTCTCGGGTCCCGCGCACGGGCTGTACCACACGGTCGGCCGGCGCCTCGGCGGCGTACGGATCCACTACCGCAAGCCCGGTCACCTCGAGGATTGCCTGTTCGACGTGCTGCTCGTGCAGCACCTGCTGTCGCGGCGCGGAGTCGAGCGGGTCGCGCTCGTCGGGCACTCCTTCGGTGGGGCGGTCGCGGTCGGCGCCGGCGTGCTGCTCGGCCAAGCGACCGCGGGGGTCGTCGCGTTGTCGACACAAGTGCCGGGCACCGAGGCCGTCGACCGACTCACCGCACCGCTCCTGCTGGTGCACGGCGACAACGACGGGGTCCTTCCCGACCTGTGCAGCCACAACGTCCACGAGCGGGCCACGTCCGCTCGAACCCGCGAGCTCGTCGTGCTGCCAGGTGAGGGCCATCTCCTCGACGGGCCCGCGGCGGCAGACCTTGCCGACCGGGTCGCTGCGTTCCTCCAGTCGGCGCTGATCGAGGGTGCTGTGTGAGGGATTCCGGCTGACGGGTGTCTCCCACCCGCCCGTACGATGACCGAGTGCCGTCGCCGCTCGACGCCGTCTCGATGGGCGCGCCCGTCAAGACCGAGCAGGGCTTCGTCGCGTCCCCGTTCACCCGGCTCGCCCGCACCCACGCGCTCATGGTGGCGGGCGACACCGCGGTCGCGGTGGCGCTCGCCGGTTCGCTCTTCTTCGACATCACGCCCGATGCGGCGCGGTGGCGCATCGCTCTGTACCTGTTGCTCACGGCGGCGCCCTTCGCCGTAGTCGCCCCGATGGTCGGCCCGGCGCTCGACCGCATGAAGGGTGGCCGCCGAATCGTGATGCTCGGTTCCGCGATCGGTCGCGCGGTCGTGTGTGCGCTCATGATCCGCGAGGTCGACTCGCTTCTGCTGTTCCCCCTCGCCTTCTTGCTGCTCGTGATGTCCAAGAGCTACGCGGTGTCGAAGGCCGCGCTGGTGCCGACGGTGGTGCGCAGCGACGACGAGCTGCTCGAAGCGAACGCGAAGCTCACGCTCATCGGGGCGATCGTGGGCTTCCTCGTGATGGTGCCCGCGCTACCGCTCCTGCAGCTCGGCGGCCCGGAATGGGACCTGGGGCTGGCCTCGATCCTCTTCGTTGCCGCGACGGTGTTCGCGTTGCAGACGAAGCCGACGACGATTGCCGAGCTTCCCGCGGGCCCCCAAGAGAAGGCCGAGCTGCATCGTGCCGGCATCGTGCTCGCGGGCTCGGCGATGGCGGTCGTGCGCGGCATCGTCGGGTTCCTCACGTTCCTCGTCGCCTTCTACATCCGCAACGCCGGGTCGTCAGAATTTTGGTTCGCCCTCGTCCTTGCCGCGAGCGGCCTCGGGGCGTTCCTGGGTGCGTTCCTCACCCCGCGCCTGCGGAAAGTGTGGGCCGAGGAGCGCATCCTCATCTCGGTGCTGTTGCTCGTGATGCTGACCGGCCTCGTCGCCGCGAACGCGGGCAGTCGCCTCACGGCCGCAACCGCGGCCGCGCTCGTCGTCGGGCTCGGAGCCAGCGGCGGCAAGCTCGCATTCGACTCGATCGTGCAGCGCGATGCCCCCGACGCGAACCGAGGGCGATCGTTCGCACGCTTCGAGACCCGCTTCCAGCTCGCGTGGGTCGTCGGCGCGTTCATCCCCGTCATCGTGCCGATCCCGATGCAGGCCGGCCTGCTCGGCCTCTCCCTGGTGGCGGGCGCCGCGGGTGCGAGCTACTTCGCGGGGCTGCGATACCTGCGGGCGCACGGCAAAGCGCCGGTGCCCCTCCTCGAGCGGGTGGGCGTCAAGGGCGCGGTGACGGCCCGTCTGGCGCGCCGGAAGGGGATGAAGGCGGATGCCGGCGAGCCGGCGAGCCCCGCGCTGCCACCTCCGACCGATCTGCCTCCTCCCGACCCCGCGTCCGTGAGCGTGGAGACCACGGCGCCGGTGCGGGTCACCCCTCCTGTCGTTCCCCTCGGCGGGGAGCAGAGCCAGCTGCCCCTCGAGCCGCCCCCGGGCTGACGCTCACGCTTTGAAGATCGAGGGTCGAAGATCGAGGGTCAGAAGATCGAGGGTCAGAGGTCGATGCGGGCGAGCCAGAGTCCCGGTGCGTCGATCTCGGCCGGCGTGGGCAGCTCACGCGAGGAGACCCAGAGACGGGCCAGGCCCTCAGGGCCCGCGCGCTCGACGACGCCCTGCACGAACTCCGCACCGCGCTGCACCTGCTCGCGTGTGAGCGTGAGCCCCAGCAGGCGCGTCACGAACGCGTCCGAAGGGTCGCTCTCCACCCGTCGCCGTCGCAACGCCTCGGCGATCATGCTGTACGACGACAGCAGCTGGGCGCCGACGGAATCCATCACGTGGTCGGTGACACCGATGAGCAGCGCAACGATCGCGTCCAGCCGCGGCAGCAGCGCGCGTTGCTCTGCGGATTGCGTCGCGCCGAGCAGCATCTCGGGATCGGCGAAGGCAGCCTGCAGTCCGCCGAGGCTCTGGGGATCACCGAGATCCAACGAGCCGAGCCGATCTTCGAGTGCGTGGGGATCAGGCCGGTAGCCGGACACGTAGGTCTGCATCAGCTCGGTGAGCTCGGCGCGCACATGGGGAACGCCGAGCACCGCGTGAGTCGTGACCTCGGAGAGACATACCCACATCCGCAGATCCTCGAGCGGGAGCGACCACTCCGACGCGAACCGATCCAGGTTGGTCGGCACGATGAGCAGCTCGTGAGAGATCGCGCGCGGGATGGGTAGGTCGTATTGACCGAACGCCCTCTGCGCGAGGCGGCCCACCATGCTTCCCGCGGTCACGCCGAGCATCATCGGCGTCAGCATCTTCATAAGCCCGCCGAAGAGGCTCGCGGTGGGATCGTCGGGGTCCTCTTCCGGCGTGGCCGTCGCGGCCGGCGCGGACAGCGCGGCCGCGAGCTTCTCGAAGAGCGGTCGATACGACTCGATCGTGTGATGCGCCCACAGGCGCGCGGGTCACGGGGAGCGGCGCGAGGGCACGTCCAGTCGACGAAGCGGTGAGCCCGGTGGCCTGCGTGACCTGGAGCTCGGCGACGCGGACGAGCTGTTCGAGGTCGATGCGCGCCAGCGGATCCACGTTTGCTTCGGACTCGCCCTCGGCGGCGACGGCGATCGCGAGCTGACGCGCGGCCTCCCAGCTGAACGTCCCCTGGTTGCCGACCATCTTGGCCAGATCGGACAAGAACGGGACGCCTCGGAACGGGTCTTCTGGACCCTCGTCGCTCACGGAGGCATGGTAGGCGGGTGGTGGCCGAGTCCCTCCCGCGATCCGAGCCCTTCGCCGATGGGCGCACGATCGTCGTCACCGGCGCGGCCGGGGCCGTCGGACGGCGGGTGCTCGCCCGTCTCGAACAGGATCCGGGTGTCGCGCGCGTCGTCGCCATCGACGTCGCGGACGTCATTCCGGGCCAGCCGAAGACCGAGCAACGACGACTCGATCTCGCGCTCGCGGATGCGCCCGCGCTGCTGAAGTCCGCGGACACGCTCATCCATCTCGCGTTCTCTTCGCGCACCGAGACCAACGAGCCCGAGGCGGCGCGTGTCAACGTCGAGACGACCAGCCGGCTTCTCGACGCCGCCAGCGCGAGCGGCGTCGACCAGGTGGTGGTCGTGTCCAGCGCCACCGTCTACGGGGCGTGGGCCAACAACCCGGTGCCTCTCACCGAGGACGCCCCGCTGCGCCCGAACCCCGAGTTCGCGTACGCGGTGCACAAGGCGCAGGTCGAGCGTCTCGTCACCGACTGGGCCGACGCCCACGACGATGCCAGCGTCGCGGTGCTTCGCCCCGCTCTCGCTCTCGCCGAGGACGGCGCCGGGTGGATCACCCGTTGTCTCATGGGCGCGGCCGGCATCCGTGCCGGCGACAACGACCCTCCGATGCAGTTCCTTCACCTCGATGACCTCGCGTCGGCCGTCGAGCACGTACGCCGCGAGCGCCTGTCGGGGCCGTTCAACGTCGCGCCCGACGGTTGGATCCCGGGCGACACGGCGCGGGCTCTCGTCGGTGACGGCCCCCGCTTGCACTTACCCGACGGCGCGGCGACCCGCCTGGCGGAGTGGAGCTGGCGCATGCGGCTCGGTCCGATGCCGCCGGGACTCGTCCCGTACACCCAGCATCCGTGGGTCGTTGCGAGCGATCGCCTCCGCGCGAGTGGTTGGGAACCGCGCTGGAGCAACGAGGAGGCGTTCGTTGCCGGTCACGCCGGCTCGCCGTGGTCGATGTTGAGCCCCAAGCGACGACAGGAGCTCGCGCTCGGCGCCGCAGGCATCGGCGCCGCCGCGTTCGGCGTCGCGACCGGGCTGATCTTCAGAAAGGCCCGTCGGACCTGGGGGTTGTGAAAGCGCCGACCCGTGGGACCGGCGGCGATCAGGGGTTCGCGGGTCGCTCGACGAGCGTCACCGTGGCGGTCTGCGCGACACCGTCACGCAGGTACGTCACGGGGAGTGTCTCGCCGGGGACGTAGCTGCGCAGCGTCACGACGAGGGCCGACATCGAGTCGATCTCGACGTCGCCGATCTTGGTGATGACGTCGCCCGCTGCAAGTCCGGCGTTCGCGGCCGGACCGCCCTCCACGACTTCGCGCAGCATCGCTCCGCCCGGAGTGCCGAGCATCTGCTCCCCGTCGGTGGTCATGTCGGCACCCCGCACGCCGAGCCAGACCCGGGCGACCGTCCCACCGTTCACGAGCTGTTCGGCGACGCGCCGCGCCTCCTCGACCGGGATGGCGAAGCCGAGGCCCTCGGTACCGGACTCGGTGAGCGCGACCGCGGTGGTGATGCCGATGAGCGTGCCGTTGGCGTCGAAGAGCCCGCCTCCCGACGACCCTGCGGCGATCGACGCGTCGGTCTGGATCATGCCGCCGAGTGGAGCGTCGCCACCGTGCGTGCGCACGGTGCGATTCAGCGCGCTCACGATCCCGACCGTCACTGACGGCCCTCCTTCGAGCCCGAGCGGTGAACCGATGGCGATCGCCGGTTGGCCCACCTCGAGACTCGACGCCTTGCCGAGCAGCACGGTGGGTAGGCCCGTGCCGTCGATCTTCACCACCGCGACGTCACTTTCGGGGTCCGCGCCGACGATCGTCCCGTCGTGTTCGGTGCCGTCGGCGAGCACGACGTTGACCCGAGTGGCCCCCTCGACGACGTGGGCGTTGGTGATCAGGTAGCCGTTGTCACGGAAGATCACGCCGGATCCGCTCGCGGTGCCGTCAGTGCCGATCACCTCTATCCGCACGATCGCGGGAGTCGCCTCGCGGACGACACCGGTCACCGACGCCGCGGGAGCAGAGAGCGTCGCGACGGCAGGAACGACGGCCTCCCGCTCGACGACGATCCGTTCGACCACGGTCTGGTCGAGGGCGCCCGTCAGCGCGAGCAGGCCGACGGCGACGCCTGCGCCCACGGCCCCGGTGGCGAGCACCATCGGCCAGGACGGTCGCGATCGCGTCGGCACCGGCGGTCCAGCTGCTCGGCTCGGCTCGCCCGTGCCCACCTCGGAGGGGTGCCGCCAGATGCGATCGCTGGGAGGGAGCGGCGGACGGAATCCCGAGGGTTCTTCCTCGGGTCCCTCGTCCACTTCCACGTCGGGCAGGTTACCGATGGGCCCTCTCGCAGTAACCGCGGCCCCCGGGGTCCACTGCTCCCCGGGGAGGACTTCGCGGTGCCGCCTAGCATGACGCGGTGCTCGAGCCCCCCGTCGACCGCGACACCTGGTTGGCACTCACCGATCAGCCGTTGCCCACGGGTTCGGTGGGCGACTGGGCCGTGCGACCGGACTGCGGTGCAGTCGTGGTGTTCTCGGGCACCGCTCGCAATCACGCCGAGGGTCGTCCCGATGTCCAGGTGCTCGAATACGAGGCCTACGACGAGCAGGTCGTGCCGCGGCTCGAGGCCATCGCGGCCGAAACCCGCAGGCGGTGGCCGTCAACCGGTCGGCTCGCGCTGCTCCACCGGACGGGCCGCATCGCCATCGGCGAGTCGTCGGTCCTCGTCGCCGCTTCGTCGCCTCATCGCGACGATGCGTTCCAGGCGGCCCGGTTCTGCATCGACACGTTGAAGTCGTCGGTGCCGATCTGGAAGCGCGAGACGTGGGCGGGCGGCTCGGCGTGGGGGCTCGATGCGCATGACGTCGGCGTCCCGGACGTCGCGGCGCTGGTCGACGCCCGGGTGAGCGCCGTGAGCAGCATCCTCTTCTTGCTGCTCGCCTTCGGCCTGAGCGCGTTGGGCACCGCCGTCCTCGTGTGGCGCAACCGCCAGCCCAACCGCATCGAGACCGGCATCCATGAGTTCCAGAGGGAGATGCAGGCGCTGTCGCCTGAGTCCCGCCGGGTGGTCATGCCCGGGCAGGCGCCGCCGTCGCGCCGACCATTCAGCCGCGCCCCGGCCGCAGGTGCCGCCGCGCGACGACTCGGGGGAGTAGGCCCTGGCCCGCGACCTCGCCATCGACCTCGGCACCGCCAACACCCTCGTCTACGCCAAGGGGCGGGGCATCGTCTTGAACGAGCCCTCGGTCATCGCCCTCAACAGCCAAACGAACGAAGTGCTGGCCATGGGGCAAGAGGCGTGGCAGATGATCGGACGGACCCCCGGCTACATCGTCGCGGTGCGCCCTTTGCGCAAGGGCGCGATCACCGACTTCGACGTCACCCAACGAATGATCCGCCTGCTGCTGCAGCGAGCCGGCGTGAGCCGGTTCAACCGGCCCCGCGTCGTCATCTGCGTGCCGTCGGCGATCACCGAGGTCGAGCGGCGCGCCGTGACCGAGGCGGCGCGTCGAGCGGGAGCGGCCGACGCGCAGCTGATCGAGCAGCCGATGGCGGCGGCGATCGGTGCCGGGCTCCCGATCCACGAACCGATCGGCAACCTGGTGATCGACGTCGGCGGCGGCACGACCGAGACCGCGGTGATCTCGCTCGGGGGCATCGTCGCGATCCAAGCCATCCGCGTCGGGTCGTTCGACATCGACGCCGCCATTCAGAGCTATGTGCGGCGCGAGTACGGCATCGCAATCGGTGAGCGCACCGCCGAGGAGATCAAGGTCGCGATCGGGTCGGCGTACCCGACGAGCGGCGAGCTTCGCGCCGAGGTCCGCGGGCGCGACCTCATGAGCGGTCTGCCGAAGACCGTGATCCTGACGCCCGAGGAGGTGCGGCAGGCCATCGACGAGCCCGTGTCGGCGATCGTGGAGTCGGTGATCGCCTGTCTCAGCAAGGCGCCGCCCGAGCTGTCACACGACTTCTTGTCGCGTGGCATGTCGCTCGTCGGCGGCGGCGGGATCCTCCGCGGCCTCGATCTGCGCATCGAGCGAGAGACCAAGGTGCCGGTGCACCTGGTCGACGAACCGCTCGAGTGCGTCGTGCTCGGCGCGGGCCACTGCATCGAGTCGTATGAGTCGCTGAAGGTGATGTTCCTCGAGGCCCGCCGCTGAGGGGGTGGGCGTTTCAGCCGTCCGAGTCGGCCGTCGGGGGCGCGACGAGGTCCTCGGCCACCTGACGGACTTGCCAGTCGCGATCGGTGAGTGCGCGGGTGAGCGCAGCGTCGACGTCCGGTCCGTCGAAGGCCGCGAGCGCCACGACCGCACGGCGGCGGACCGCGGCCTTGTCGTCCATCGCCGCAAGGATCGCCGGGAGGCCAGCCTCCGCACCGATCGACCCCAACGCCGCGACCGCGGCTTCGCGTACGAGGGCATCGGAGTGGCTGGCGACCAGACGCGACAAGCGCTCGACGACCTGGTCGGGTTGGCCACCGCCGCGTTCCCCCAGCGCCCACGCGCCGACCTCCACGACGATGGTGTCGCGCCGGTCGAGGAGTGGGAGGAGCTCGACCTCGGGCACGTCGATCGACAGCTCTATCGCCCGGCGCACGACATCTCGATCCGGATCGGCAAGCGCGAGCCTCAAGTGTTCCGGGGTCAACGCCTCCAGGCGGGCCAGAGCCCCGAGGGCTGCGGCCCGCACGTCCGGTGAGTGATCCTCGAGCGCTTGGGTCGCCGTCGGCAGGTCGCCCAGATAGCCGGCAACCACGACCTCGCGACGGCGATTCACCCGACAGCTTGGCGGATGGTGAGAAGCACCACCACGACGAGCAGAGCGAGCGCGATCGCCAGGAGGGCGCCGACGATGGCGGTGACGATCCCGATGCCGAAGATCGAGCCGAGGCGCCGGTACCAGCGCGGCGGTCGATACGGCGTTCCCGCCACCGCCTTCAGCGGCCGCCCACGCGGGCCCGCGATCTCTTGGGGAACCGACGGCCCACGGGCGGCGTTCTCCACGTCGGCGCCCTTACGCCGGCCGGTGTTCGTGGCAGGCTGACGGCGGTCGCTGATCACCAAAACCGCCGTGGTGGCAACCGTCACGACGACCGCCAACACGCTGATCATCAAGGTGGACACGCTGAGCTCGACTGTACTTCCGACCGATGTCGCTCCCGATCCCTCCGACGGTGGCGCCCCGAAGCGCCGCCACGGGTGGCGCTGGCTGTGGGTCGTCGCCGGCGTCGTGATCGCCGGACTCATCGCCTCGGCGTTCGTCTATCTCCCGTATTACGCCTACACGCCGGGCTCGGCCACCGACACGGAGGGCGCGATCATCGTCCAAGGCGCCGAGTCCTATCCGTCCGAGGGCGAGATCGACTTCACGACGGTGCGCATCAGGCGGGTCACGCCGCTGCGCGCCATTCAGGCCTGGCTCGATCCGGCGATCGACGTCGTGTCGGAGCGGGCCTACCTCGGCAACTTCTCGCCGTCGGAGAACAAGTCGTTCAACCTCCAGCTCATGGGCGACTCGAAGGAGACCGCGATCTACGTCGCGCTCACGACGCTGGGCTACGACGTCGAAGTGTCCGGGGGCGGTGCGGTGGTTCGCCAGGTGTCGCCCGATGTGCCCGCGGCGTCGGTCCTGGAGGCGGGGGACGTCATCGTCGCGGTGAACGGCGAGCCCGTGCATCTCGACACCGATCTCGGCCCGATCCTGGCGGAGTTCCAACCGGGCGATCAGGTGACGCTCACCGTCGAACGGCCCGTGGCGGGGTCGGCTGACTCCGGCACCCAGGAGTACGACACGCTCACGCTGCCCGTCACGCTCGCCGCCCGGGAGGACGGATCGGCGCTGATCGGGATCAGCCCCGGCACCCGCGACGATGTCGAGTTCGACTTCCCGATCGACGTCGACATCGACTCCGGTTCGGTCGGCGGCCCATCGGCCGGCCTCGCGTTCACGCTCGGCGTCATCGACGCACTCACTCCCGGGGAGCTCACAGGCGGTCAGAAGATCGCGACCACCGGCACGATCAGGCTCGACGGCACCGTCGGCCCGGTCGGCGGGGTGAAGCAGAAGACCGTGACCGTCGAGCGCGCCGGAGCGACGATGTTCCTCGTGCCCGCCGAGGAGGCCGAAACTGCTCGGGCCGCGGCCGGAGAGGACTCAGACCTCGAGATCGTGCCGGTCGAGGATGTCGGCGACGCGATCGCCGCGCTCGCGGCGCGAGGCGGCAACGGTGCTGACCTCCTGACTTCCGCTGCGTGAGATGAATCGGGGCGGGAGCGAGCGTTCGCGCTCGTAGATTGCTCTGATGGCCTCGGTCGCTGCTCCCCCCTCGCATTTGAGGGGAGCAGTCGCAGCCCTGCGCCACCGGAACTTCGCCATCTTCTGGACGGGTGCTCTCGTCTCGAACATCGGCACGTGGATCCAGAACGTCACCGTGCCGTATGTGCTCTTCAAGACCACAGACAGCGCCGCGTGGGTCGGCGTTGCCGGCTTCTGTCAGTTCATCCCCGGCGTCATCCTCGGGCCCTGGTCGGGCGCAATCGCCGATCGATTCGACCGACGCCGTGTGCTCATGGTCACGCAGTTCGCGCTCGCATGCTGTGCGTTCGGGTTGTGGGTCATGTGGCAATCGGGCGTCCGCAGCCCAGGGGCGCTCGTGGGCGTGGTGCTGCTCACGGGCATCATCGGTGCGCTCAACGTCCCGTCGTGGCAGGCGTTCGTCACCGAGCTCGTCCCCAAGGAAGACCTCCTGAACGCGGTGACGCTCAACTCGGCGCAGTTCAACGCGGCCCGCGCGATCGGCCCCGCGCTCGGCGGCCTGATTCTCGCCACGCTCGGGCCCTCATGGGCGTTCCTGCTGAACGCGTTCTCCTATGCCGCCGTGATCGGGGCTGTGTGGCTCGTCCGCGTGAGCGTCCGCCACATCGTGCCGACGGGCCAGCACGTGCTGGCGGACTTCTTCGACGCATGCCGGTACGTCCGCAGGCACGCCGCCATCCTCATGTGCATCGCGCTGATCTTCGCGGTGGCGTTTCTCGCGAACCCGATGCTCCAGCTTGCGGCCGTGTTCGCAGAGCGGGTGTTCCATGCGGGGGCCGCCGGCCTCGGGTTGCTCACCGCGTCGTTCGGAACCGGAGCGATCGTCGCGACGCCGTTCGTGTCGGCGCTGAGCGAGCGACTCGGCCGGGGCCGGCTCGTCTCGGCCTCACTCATCCTGCTCGCGGCCAGTGTGATCACGTTCGGTCTCGCCACGGAGCTGTGGGTTGGCATGGTGGCGATGTTCTCGACCGGCATGGCCTATCTCGCGCTGGTGGCGACTCTGAACACGACGGTGCAGCTCGCCGTCGAAGAGCGGCTTCGGGGCCGCGTGCTCGCGGTCTACTTCATGACGTTCACTGCCGGGTACCCGCTCGGCTCGCTGCTCCAGGGTTGGCTCGCGGAGCAGATCGGTCTGCACGCGACCGTCGCGGGTGCGGGAGTGATCCTGCTCGTCATCGCGGGGGCACTCGTGATGCGCCCCGAGTATCTCCATCGCATGGACGGGCGTGCGCTGAAGGACCTGCCGCTCGAACCGGCTATGACGTGACGGCTATGACGTGACGGCTATGAGGTGACGAGGGCGCCGGCCGCGGGGTGAGCGCGGATCGCTCGATCCTCCTCGCTGAGCAGTCCGGTGAAGCCGTTGCTCGCGGCGAGCCGGCCTTGCGTGACGATGTAGAGCCAGAACGCGAGCGCCACCGTGGCGCCGAGCCCGACGCGGAAGAACGTGTGCAGCGAGCTTCCGGTGACGAAGCCCTCGATGATGCCCGCGACCGCGAAGACGACGATGAGCCCGAGGATGATCACGACGGATCGCCGTCCCTGTTCGGCCAGCGCATCACGGCGCGTGCGGTCGCCCGGATCGATGATTGCCCATCCCAGGCGGAGGCCCGCCGCTCCGGCGATCACGACGGCGCTGAGCTCGAGCAGGCCGTGGGGGAGGATCAGGCCCCAGAACTTCGGAGATTCGCCCGCTGCCGCGAACAGCCCGGCTGCGACGCCGACGTTCGATCCGTTCAGGATCAGGATGTAGGCCGTCACGCCGCAGAGCAGGATGCCGGCCGCGAACGCATAGATCGCGACCTGCACGTTGTTCACGAAGACCTCCGACGCGAACTGGGCGGCGGGCTCGGACGAGTAGTACGCCTCGAAGTCCTCCTCGACATAGGCCTCGCGCACGGCCTCGGGGGCGCTCGCTTCGACCGCGGCCTGCGAGTTGGCGAGCCACACACCCACCGCGAGCGCGGGCACGAACGTGAGTGCGGCGGCGACCGCGACGAACCACCGGTCGTGCCACACCGCGCCGGGGAAGCTCACTGTGAAGAAGCGCGCCAGCGCGCGCACCGTACGGGGTCGAGTGCCGTAGATGACCGCGTTTGCATCGGCCACCAGCCGGGTGAGCCGGCCCGTGAGCGTGGGATCGTTGAAGGCCGATCGAGCGATCGAGAGATGCGTGGAGGTGCGTTGATAGAGGTCGACCAGCTCCTCGAGCTCCTCGGCCGACAGCGCCTTCACCTTGCGAGCGCGCTTGGTCAGCTCACGCAACCGCTGCCAAGTGGCGTCGTGCTCGGCGAGGAACCGGTCGATGTCCATCCCGCCGTTACCGTATCGACGTGGTCGACGTCGGAGGCGCAGGCTCACCTCGCCCCGGCTCGCAACGTCACGGCATCGTCACACCCGAGGCGGTCGTGCTCGAGCTGCGGTTCGCGACGCTCGGGTCGCGTGTGCTGGCGATCACTCTCGACCTGACGATCCAGCTGACTGGCCTGTTCCTCGTACTCCTCGCGCTCGGGCTGATCGGGAACGCGACCGGCGCGTCCATCCCCGGATGGATTGCCGCGATCATCGTGACGTTCCTCGCCTTCCTCGCGATCTTCGGGTATCCCGTGATCCTCGAGACGCTGTGGGGCGGCAAGACAGTCGGCAAGCGCGCCCTGGGCATCCGTGTCGTCACCACGGAGGGCGCGCCGATTCGATTTCGACAAGCGGCGATCCGCGCCGCGCTCGAGATCCCCGACTTCTTCATCCCCCCTGGTGGGCTCGTGGCCTGCGTGTCCGTGTTGTTCACCCGCGACGACCAGCGCCTCGGCGACCTCGCCGCGGGCACCGTCGTCGTGCACGAGCGCAGTGCAACGGGATCGGGAGCGCCGGTCTGGTTCCCGCCACCATGGGGCTTCGAGAGCTACACCGCGACCCTCGACGTGTCTGGGCTCGACGCCGAGGGCTATCAGCTCATCCGGTCGTTTCTGATCCGTGCGACGCAGCTCACCCCCGGGGCACGCAGCGCGCTCGCGACGCGACTCGCGCGCCCCGTCGCTGGTGCGCTGCACCAGCTGCCTCCACCGGGAATGTCCGACGAGCTGTTCCTCGCCTGCGTTGCCGCCGCCTATCAGCTCCGCAGCCGCACATTGGGAGGAACGCTGCCTCCGCCCACGGTCGTCCCGACCGGGATACCCCCGCCGGCCGGCTCGCCGCCGCCGGCCGACGGCGCGCTCGTACCCGCGGAGCCAGGGGAGTTCGCGCCGCCGAGCTGACTGAGGCCGCGTACCCTTTCGCGGTGCCCGACGAGCTCGTCTACCTCGACCATGCGGCGAGCACGCCCATGCGTCCGGAGGCGGTCGAGGCGATGCTGCCCTTCCTCACCGAGCGATACGGCAACCCGTCGGGCGCGCATCGTGCCGCCCGCGCGGCCCGTCAGGCGCTCGACGAGGCACGCGAGGTCGTCGCCGGCTGTCTCGGTGTCGACTCGGGCGAAGTCGTCTTCACGGGCGACGGCACCGAGGCGGACAACACCGCGATCTTCGGCGTGCACGCGGCATGCGGAGGAGTCGTCGCTTGCTCAGCGGTCGAGCACCACGCCGTGCTGCACCCGGTCGAGCATCTGCACGGCCGCGTGATCGCCGTCGACTCGAGCGGTGTCGTCGACCTCGATCAGCTCGCCGGCGCGCTGGACTCGACGGTCTCGCTCGTGTCGGTCATGGCCGTGAACAACGAGGTCGGCACCATCCAGCCGCTGTCCGCGATCGCGGAGGTCGTCGCCGAGCATGCGCCGAACGCGGTCCTGCACAGCGACGCCATTCAGGCGTTCGCTTGGTTGGACGTGGGTGAGCAGTGCGCCGCGGCGCAGCTCCTCTCACTGAGCGGCCACAAGTTCGGCGGACCGAAGGGAGTCGGCTCGCTGGTGGTGCGTGAGGGCGTGCGCATCGCGCCAGTGGTGCTCGGCGGTGGACAAGAGCGGGGCCGCCGCAGCGGCACGCAGAACGTCGCGGGTGTCGTGGCCTTCGCGACGGCGATGGCACTCGCCCACGACGAGCGCAAGCAGACGGTGGACCGTGTCGTAGCGTTACGCGACCGTCTCGTCGATGGCCTCGTCGCAGACGTGGAGGGGGTCACCGAGACCGTCGAACGCGACCGGAAGGTCGCCGGCAACGCTCATGTGCTGATCGACGGCGTCGAGGCCGAGGCTCTCTTGTTCCTCCTGGATCGGGCGGGTGTCTGCGCGTCCGCGGGCTCGTCGTGCTCGAGCGGGGCGATGGACCCCTCGCACGTGCTGGCGGCCATGGGTGTGTCGCGCGACAGCGCACTTGGCGCGGTCCGCTTCTCGCTGGGCGCCGCGTCTTCGGCGGACGACATCGATCGCGCGCTCGACGTCATTCCTGGCGCGATCTCGAAGCTCCGGCGGTAATCGATGCAGGTGCTCGTCGCGATGTCCGGTGGAGTCGACTCGTCGGTTGCTGCCGCGCTCCTGCTCGAGGCCGGCCACGAGGTGGTCGGCGTCACCATGAAGCTGTGGGGCGGTGAGGGCGACAGCGGCTGCTGCTCGGTGAGCGACGTCGACGACGCCCGACGGGTGGCGCAGCAGCTCGGCATCGACCATGCGGTGTTCAACTTCGGCGATGACTTCACTCGTTACGTCGTCGACCCGTATGTCGAGGCACACCGGGGCGGACGCACGCCCAACCCGTGTGTCGAGTGCAACCGTCACCTGAAGTTCGCGCGGCTGCTCGAACGGGCCGACCGACTCGGTTTCGACCGTGTTGCGACGGGCCATCACGCCCGCGTCGTCAGCTCGGGCGGGGCCTTCCGCCTGTTGCGGGGTGCCGACCGAGCGAAAGACCAGTCATACGTGCTGCACATGCTCGGTCAGCAACAGCTCCGTCGAGTGATGCTGCCGGTAGGTGAGCTCGACAAGGGGGAAGTGCGCGCTCGCGCGTCGGCGCTCGGATTGCGCACGGCATCCAAGCCGGACAGCCAGGATGTGTGCTTCATCACGAAGGCGGATGGCCGGCACGCGTTCCTGAGCGGCCGGATGGCGCTGCGGCCCGGCCGCGTCGTCGACGCCGACGGCCTCGAAGTCGGTGCTGTGGATGCTGTCGAGCTCGTCACCGTCGGGCAGCGTCGAGGGCTCGGTGCGATCGGGGGCGAGCGCGCGTTCGCGCTCGCTGTCGATGTCGCGAATGGCACGATCACGGTGGGGCGGGAGCGAGACCTCCTCGTCGACACGACGGCGCTCACCGATGTCACGTTCGTGGGTGCGCCTGTTTCGGGTCGCGTGCTCGCCCAGTGCAGTGCGCACGGCGCGCCGAGATCAGCTGAGTTCGACGGTCAGATGCTCGTGTGGGAACAACCCGAGCGCCGAATCGCGCCCGGGCAGAGCATCGCGTTGTACGACCCCACCGACGCGGAGGTGCTCGGCGGCGGCATCGCCGCCTGACTCAGTCCGACTGTCCGAGGTCTGCGCGGCCGCGCTCGACGATCGCGAGGCGGCGTCGTTCCACTTCGGCGGGGTCGAATCCCTGGCGCTGCCATTCGCGGGAGTCGCGCCGCTCGATCTCCCATCCCTCGGACACCGTTGCGCCGGCGACCGAGTCGTAGGTGCGCGAGATCTGCCGTACGCCGCGCTGGTCGTTGCCGATGATGTCGGCCGCGAGACGGCGACAGAAGGGCAGGAGGTCGTCATGGATGACGACGTGGTTGACCAGGCCCCACGCGAGCGCTTCGTGCGCGTCGAGGAAGTTGCCGGTGAAGCTCATCTCCTTCGCGCGTCGCACGCCGATCGCCTGTTGCAACAAGACCGTGAGGCCCCATCCGGGCATCACGCCGACGCGGGTGTGCGTGTCGCCGAAGCGCGCTCGCTCGGAGGCGACGAGAAAGTCACAGTTGAGCGCGATCTCGAACCCACCCGTGATCGCGGGGCCGTTGACCGCGCCGATCACAGGCTTCTCCATGTCGGGAAACGGACCGCGCGCGGTCGGGCGCGGTTCCTCACGGCGGTCGGCGCTGGGCGCGCGCAGGTTGCCGGCCGACGACCCGAGCTCCTTCAGGTCGAGGCCCGCGCAGAAGGCCGGATCGACGCCCGTGAGGATCACGACGTCGACGTCGTCGCGACCATCGGCTTCGCGCATGAGCTGGGGCAGTAGCCGCAGCACCTCTGACGACAGCGCGTTGCGGGCCTCGGGGCGGTTCAGCGTCACGGTTGCGATCCGGTCCGTCACCTCGAGCAGCACCGGTTGGACGGTCACGGGAGGACCTCTTCTTCGTCAGGGGGAAGGAACTCGAGCTTCAAGTCGCCCAGCCGCACGAGTGTCGATGCGATCCATCCGCCCATCGCGCTGAAGTGGTCGTCGAGGATCGAACCGTCGGCGAGGGGCTCCTCGGTGAGCTCGTAGGTGCCCTCGTACGAGACCTCGATCGTGTACGCCGGGTCTTCCAACGGATCGCGGTACAGCGTCTCGACCGTCGGCCCGAACCGCTCGAGCGGCGCCGACGAGCCGATCGGCGGGCTCTGCGACGGCAGCGCGCCGAGCACGACCTCGGCGTTCGGATGCGCGGCCAGCCGCTGGATGCGCAGCCGGATCTCGATCTCGATGCGCGGCGGATCGTCGATCTGCTCTTGCTGCAGCCAGAGTCGGTAGGCCGTCTGTGACCAGGTGGGCCAGTCGAAGGTGATCACGGCGACGACCCGCGGCGGGAAGCCCTCACCGGGCAATCCGTACGAGGTCTCCCACGTCACATCGCCGAGCAGCACGTCGACCTGGAACCGTTCGTCGACGTCCTTCTGACGCTCTAGGAACGCGGACTCGAGCGTCTCTCGGAGCGCGCCAATGGCATCGGTGAAGACGTGATCGAGCATCGCGCGGGTGAGGCTACCGGGCGGTGTCCATCACCGCGATGGGCAGCCCGAGCCCGAGAGACGCGCGGACCGTCGCGATTCGCCGCCCCGGTTGCACAGCGGCTCGGGGTTCGGAGATGCCCTCGCCGAACCATTCGAGTGTGCGGTCGAGGTCCGACGCGACGAACGTGAGCTCCCCAGAACCGCGTCGGCCCGTCGGCGACAGCCACGAGCTCGAGGATCACCTCTGCCAATCGGAAGAACGCTTGGCGTACTGGCCGTCCGTCGCCGGCGGGCCCTTCGCGGATGCGACGAAGCTCGAGCCCGCACGCGGCGAGCGCGTCGATCGTGCCGTCGAGATCCGGTGTGAGGACGACGAGGTGGTCGATCGCGGTGATCCCGTTGGGATGCTCCGCTGGATCGCCCGGGTCTGCCGACGTCCACGCCGTCGCCAATCCGTCGATGTCGGTCTGGTGCGCTGCCCCTCGGAGTGTCCACGACGTGATTCCCGGCGCGGTGTCGGCATCGCCGTCGACGAGCAGCGCGACGGTGCCGATGCGGACCACGGCCTCCGCGTCGGCCATGAAGCCCGCGGCGTGCCAGCGCGACACGTCACCAGCGAGGTGCAGCTCGGCGATCGTCGGCGGTGCGGTCATGTCACGCGCAGCTGCCACCACAGGAAGGCCAGGACGTCCGCGAGCTCGTCGGCTTGCTTCTCGAGCGGCTTTCCCGCCCCGTGCCCGGCGCGGCCCTCTTGGCGAAGCAGGATCGGTCGATCTTCGCCGCACGCCGTCGCTGACTGCAGCGCGGCCGCCATCTTGCGGGCGTGGTTCGGGTCCACGCGTCCGTCGCCTTCTGCGCCTGTGAGCAACACGGCGGGGTAGCAGATGCCGGGCTCGACGTGGTGGTAGGGCGAGTATGCGAGGAGCCACTCGAGCTCCTCGGCGACATCGGGGTCGCCGTACTCGGGAGTCCAGAGCTTGCCGATGAGATGCAGGTGGTACCGCACCATGTCGAGCAACGGGACGGCGCAGTGCACGGCACGGGCCAGGTCAGGTCGCTGCGTGATCGCGGCACCGACGAGCAAACCGCCGTTCGACCCGCCTCGCAACGCGAGCCGGTCGTGCGATGTCATCTGCTGCGCGACGAGCCAGTCGCCGGCGGCATGGAAGTCGTCGAACACCTGCTGCTTGTTCTCGCGCATCCCGGCGCGGTGCCAGTCCTCTCCCTCCTCGGCGCCGCCGCGGATGCAGGCCTCGGCGAACAAGCCACCCGCCTCAGCGACCGCGACGGCGATCGGTGAGTACAGGGGCGTCGCGGCGATCGCGAAGCCGCCGTATCCGGTGAGCAGGCAGGGCGTCGTCGGCGACAGCGTCGCGTCGGCGCGGTGCAGGAGGAACATCGGCACGTCGACGCCGTCGGTGGACGGGTAACGAACCTGCCCGACGGTGAAGGCCGTCGCGTCCACGGGCGAGACGGGCTCGCCCCATGGCTCGACGCCCTGGGCCGGAGTCCAACGGTGCAACGACGACGGGCGGGTGAACGACTCGAGCTGCAGAAACGCGACGGGCGGTGACTCGGCCGCGTCGAACCCGGACAGTGAGACCGGACCTGGCAGCGCGATGGCCTGCTCGTCGCTTCCGTCCCGCGCGTAGCTGCGCACGACCGCGACCGCCGACCGAGTGCCGTGCACGAGAAGTCGGTCGCCGGCCTCGTGGACGCCGTACGGCTCGATCACCAGGTCGCTCTCCGGCACGAGCGTGCGCCACAACGGGTGTGAAGGCGACTCGAACGACGCTTCGATGACCCGTCCGTTCGGCGCGTCGAGATTGGTCACACCGATCAAGCGTCCGCCGATCGGCTTGAGGCTCGTGAGGGCGTCGATGCCAGTGATCACGGGCGTCACCGCGCCGGAATCGCGATCCACCAGATGCACGTCGGCGTGACTCCACCCGATCATGCAATGCACGACGACCCACCGGCCATCCCTCGACATCTCCAGCCCGATCATCGACTCCTCGATCGGGAGATCGCCGAACACGAGCGCGTCGTCGCTCGGATCGTCGCCGAGCGCGTGCCACCACACGCGTTGGCCGTACTCCGCGCCGGCGGGGAAGCGCGTGAACGCGAACGCGTCGCCGCCGGGTGCCCACCGCACCGTGGTCCAACGCGTATCGGAGATCGTGTCGGTCAGGAGCTGACCGGATGCGACATCGATGATGCGCAGCGTCGACCGCTCATCGCCACCGATCGACACGCCGAACGCGACACGGGCGCCGTCGGGCGAGGGCCAGTACCAGTCGAGCGCGGCGGTGCTGTCCTCGAGGAGCGCGGCCGGGTCGATCAACGCGAGCGGCTCCGCGGCCGGATCGACGGCGGAGCGAACGATCAGCCGAAACTGCGCCTCGCCCCCGGCCCGCTCGAGCGCGAACACGGAAGATCCGGCGACCATGCAGCTCGTCGAGATCGGCGCGCCGAGCAGCTCGACGAAGCGAGCATGCAGCGCCGACCGACTCGGCAGGGACTCGAGGGCGCGGCGGGTGCGGCGGTTCTGGCTCTCGACCCATCGCAGCGTCTCGGCAGAGCTGGCGTCTTCGAGCCAGCGGAACGGGTCGGCTACCTCGTGACCATGGAGCACATCGACCGTGTCGCCCCGCGGCGCGGGAGGCGCCGGATCGAGCGGGGGCGGGTCGATCTGGGGCAGCTCAGCCTCGGCCGCAGTTCGGCTTCTTGCCGTGGTTCGCCTTGTTCCGCCGCATGCGCGCCTTGCGCTTCTTCGTCTTCTTCGACATAGGGCGAAGAGGCTACCGGGTCAGGCGCTTCCGACCCTCGGCGGGGGTGCAGGGGGAGTCGGCGCGGCGCGGACCGTCGGCCGGTTGTCGGTGATCCGCATGCCGTGCACGGGGTACAGCTTCGGCACCCGCTGACCGGGCGTGCGGGCGACCCACGCCTTGAACGCCGACTCCGACTCCCAGACGTCGATGACACAGATGCCGTCGGCAGTCGGACTGCACACATGGAGGATGAGGCCGGCATCGGGTCCGCCGCGCTCGTCCACCGACATCTCGTAGCGGTCGTAGGCGCCGAGAAGCTCGTTGATCTCGCCTCGCACCATCACGACCGCCATCACCGCATCGGTACCGCCAGACGTGACACGAAAGGTCTGCGTCAGACGATCGGGGATCATCACCCCTTGATCGGATTGCCCGGCCGCCGGTGCGGCGGTGCCCGGGGTGGGCGGCGCCAGCGGCTGTCCGCCCGACACGACCTTCAGCTGCGGAGCCGAACCGGCCGGAGGCTTGTCCTTCCTCAGCTTCATGGCCACATCCTAGGGATCGGCCGTTTTGGGGCGGCGATTGAGCGTCAGCCGTGGGATCCGGCCCACTCCAGCAGGTCGTCGGCGGGCATCGTGTTGACGATCGACTCGAGCGGCACCTCGCACTCCGCAGCACGGTCACAGCCGTGAGGCTGCCAGTCGAGCTGCCCGGGGGCGTGGGCGTCGCTGTCGATCGAGAAGCGACAGCCGAACTCGACGGCGAGCTTCAGAAGCCGTCGGGGCGGATCGAGGCGCTCGGGCCGGCAGTTGATCTCGACCGCGGTGTCGAACTGCTTGCACGCCATGAACACGATCTCGGGATCGAAGGTCGACTCGGGCCGTCCCTTGCCCACCACCTTGCGTCCTGTGCAGTGGCCGAGGATGTCGACGTGGGGGTTCGCCACGGCGAGCACCATGCGCTCCGTCATCGCCTGTCGCTCCATCCGCAGCTTCGAGTGCACACTCGCGACCACGACGTCGAGGCGCGCGAGGAGATCCTCGTCGCAGTCGAGGGAGCCGTCTTCGAAGATGTCGACCTCGATGCCCTGCAGGATCCGGAACGGAGCGAGCCGCGCGTTGAGCTCGTCGACCACCTCGATCTGCTGGAGCAGCCGCTCGCGGGACAGGCCGTGCGCGATGGTGAGCCGGGCAGAGTGGTCGGTGAGCACCATGTACTCGTGCCCGAGCCCCACTGCCGTGCGGGCCATCTTCTCGATCGGCGCGCCACCGTCGGACCAGTTCGAGTGGGTATGGCAGTCGCCGCGGAGGGCGGCGCGCACCGCAATCCCTTTGTCGGACATCGGGATCACGGTCTCCCCCTCGAGCTTCTCGAGGTAGGAGGGCACTTCGCCGCTCACGGCTTCCGTGATCACCTTCGCCGTGACCGGCCCGATGTGGTTGAGGTCGGTGAGGGTGCCGGCCTTGGCGCGCGCCTCGACCTCCGCGGGGTCGAGCTCGGCGATCGTGTCGCGCGCGTTGGCGAACGCGTTCACGCGGTGGCTCGGGCTCGAGGGCGCGGTCGAGGAGGTAGACGATGCGATCGAGAGCCGCGACGGGTTCCACGTCAGGCAGGTTTCACCGTCAACGGGATCTGCGTGCATCCGCGGAGGAGGAAGCTCTGCGTGCCGACGATGTCGCCGCTCAGCTCGAGCGCCGAGGTGCGCTCGAACAGGACTTCAGCAGTGACTCGAGCCTCGAGCTGGGCGAGCGGCCTACCGAGGCACAGATGGATGCCGTGCCCGAAGCCCACGTGGTCAGTGGGCTGACGATCGAGCCGGTAGATGGCCGCGTCGGGACCCCACTTGGCCTCGTCGCGGTTGGCGGCCGCGAACAGCACCATGACGCGCGAGCCCGCGTCGAGCTCGGTGTCGCCGACGCGGGCGGGTGCGGTCGTGCCGCGGAACAGGCACTGCACCGGTCCGTCGTAGCGCAGTTGCTCCTCGAACGAGGCCGCGATCTTCGACGGGTCGTCGCGGAGGGCCGCCTCGACGTCGGGCCGATCGACGAGCATCCGCATCCAGTTGCCGATGAGGTTCGTCGTCGTCTCATTGCCCGCGATCAGCAGGAGGATGCAGAAGCCGACGAGCTCGTCGACGGTGAGCGGATCTTCGCCGTCGGCGCCCCGGGTGACCAACATGCTGACGAGGTCGTCCTTCGGGTTCGTCTGACGATCCGCGATGACCTCGACGAAGAACTCGAACATCTCCTCCGCGGCGACGCGGAAGCGGTCGGCGTCGGGTGTGAGGCTGAACGCGGCGACGGCCGCGTCGGACCACCGCTTGAACTGCTCCTTGCGCTCCGCCGGGATGCCGAGCATCTCGGCGATGACAGTGACCGGCAGTGGGTACGACAGGTCGCGGACGAGGTCGGCGCCGCCGTCGGCGCCCTTCTCGATCATCTCGTCGACCAAGTGCTCGGCGATCTCGCGAACCCGGGGCTCATAGTCGCCGATGACTCGGGGCGTGAAGCCACGGTTCACGAGGCGCCGCATCGTGGTGTGGATGGGCGGGTCGGAGGCGATCAGCGACCGCCCGAGGGAGCCAGGCCCCGACATCTCGCGCCCGTCCTCGCTGAGCGGCGCATCGCCGACCATCGACATCATGTCGCCCATGCCGCGGGCAGAGGAGAACACGAGGGGCTCGCGCAGGACGGCCGTGACGTCGGCGTAGCGGGCGACTGCCCACGCGTCGAGCAGCGGCACGTACGCGAGGCCGGGCTCGGCCCGCAGACGCGCGTACTCGGAATGGGGATCGGCGAGGACGGCGGGATCGAACACCTCGAATGTGGTCACGGGCGAATGGTACGGCGCACGCCGCCCCGCCTCCGCCCGAGCCTTCTCCCTCGCCGACCGTTTCTCCTACCCCCTCTGCGGTGGGAGAGCAAACGGTGCGTGCGCCTACCCTGGCCACACTCATGGAGCGCTTCGGCATCGTCGGGCTGCCCAACGCCGGCAAGTCCTCTCTGTTCAACGCGCTGACCGGCGGCAACGCCGCGGTTGCCGCGCACCCGTTCTCGACCACGGAGACGAACGTCGGCGTCGCCAAGGTGCCTGACCACCGCTTGGTCGCCCTCGCCGAGATGAGCGCGTCGAAGAAGGTCGTGGAGGCGACCGCCGAGTTCGCCGACATCGCCGGCATCCAGAAGGGCTCGAACGCGGGCGAGGGGCTCGGCAACAAGTTCCTCGGCGGCATCCGCGAGGTCGACGCCATCCTGTACGTGCTGCGTTCGTTCGAGGACCCGAACGTCGTGGGTGGCAGCGACCCGCTCGACGACCTCGCCACGCTCGAGCTCGAGCTCGTGTTGGCCGACGCCGCGAGCGCGGAGACGCAGCTCGAACGGCGGCGCAAGGCCGCGAAGCAGGACAAGTCGCTCGCGGGTGAGGTGGCGGCGCTCGAACGGGCTGTAGAGGTGCTGCAGTCGGCCACGCCCCTCTACCGGGCGTCGTTGACCGCGGACGAGCGACTCGCGCTGCAGCCGTTCTTCCTGCTCACCGCGAAGCCGATTCTCGTCGTCGTGAACGTCGGCGAGGATCAGCTCGCCGACGTCGACGCGATCGTTGCGTCCGTCGCGAGCGAGCTGGGTGGTGCCGCCGAGGTGCTCGGCGCGTGCGTGCAGCTCGAAGCCGAGACGGCGCAGCTCGACGCGGACGAGCGCACGGAGCTGCTCGACGGGCTCGGGCTGGGTGAGGGTGCGCTTCCGCGCGTGATTCGCGCCGCGTACCACCTGCTCGGACTGCGCACGTTCCTCACCACCGGCGACAAGGAGAGCCGCGCCTGGACCTTTCGTGCCGGTGCGAAGGCACCCGAATGCGCGGGGTGATCCACAGCGACTTGCAGCGCGGATTCATCCGCGCCGAAGTGATCCGCTGGGACGAGCTGCTCTCACTCGGTTCATGGGCGAAGGCGAAAGAGGCCGGCAAGCTCCGCGTCGAGGGCAAGGACTACGAGGTGCAAGACGGCGACACGCTGGAGATCCGCTTCAACGTGTAGCGGGCGACGCAGTCGATGCGCGAACGGTGAAGGCTGTGTCGATCGTGCGCTGCACGCGGTAGCCGACGGGCTGGAAGCCCATGCCGAGCCAAAATGGGCGCGAGAGTGGGTTCGAGGACTCGAAGTCGACCGAGACCGTCTCGTGCCCGCAGCCGTGTGCCCACCCCAGGACGGCATCGACGAGGGCCCGGCCGACGCCCCGGCCGCGGCGCGAGTGATGGGTCGCCGTCGGTCCGATGTAGGGCTCACCGGTTCGGCAGAGCCGTGGCGCGGGGGTGGTGAACTCGACGGTGACCAACCCGACGTCGCGGTTGCCTGTCCGGGCGAGAAAGTGGACGGCCCCATCGTCGAGCAGTCGCTCGTGCGCAGCGTGGGCTTCAGCCAGCGCTCTGAGCTGCGGGTGCGCGTAGATCGGCGGCGTGGAACGGTGAGCGAGCTCGATCTGGCTCGAACGCGGCGATCGCATCCAGGTCGTCCACAGTGCCGACGCGGACATCGACGTCGCGCGCCGGTGCGGTCGGCCGCGCCGCCTGGGTCGCGAACACGCCCCATCGCCCGAAACCGGCGTTGTGCAGCGCCGCGCCGAGCGGTTCGAGGTCGACGTGGTCGATCGTGAACCTCACGGCACCGTCTCGCAGCAGGATGGGCGCCAGCTCACCGAGGAGTCCGACGACCACCGCGGTCGAGTCCACGAGGTCGGGATCGACGGCCAGGCCATGCGTCGGAACGAACCCCACCGAGCCGATGGTCCGCCCGCAGATGACTCCGACACAACGGTGACCGTCGTAGGCGACGAAGCCGGCGTAAGCGGCGGCAAGGAGCTCCTCGAGCGCGACGTGGCAATGCCGCGGGTCGGTGTACACCACCGGCAATCGTGATCGAAGCGCGCCAGCTGCCTCCTGCTCACGGGCGACGAGGGCGGCGGCCTCGTCAAGGGTGACCCGGTCCAACGATCGAAGCGTCAACATCGCGGCTTCCAATGACATCACAGCCGTGACATCACAGCCGCTTCAAGATCTCCCCGCTCTCGCGCGCCTCACCATCTCGTCACCACGGTGCGTCGAGCGAGTACAGCATCGGTTCGACGTATCCGACGGGCGTGTACGAGCCGTCCATGTCAGCTCGGTAGTCGCCGGCGATGTCGCCCGCCACGATCTGCTCGAGCGCAGCGACGATGACGTCGACGTCGGCCCGGTCGTTGTAGCAGCCGAGGCTGATCCGGACCATGCCGGGCGCCCCGCGTTTGTCCCCTTGCCGCACGCGCTCGACCCAGGCCGATCGAGGCGGCCTCGTCCAGGCCGAGGAGGTGGGCGATGTACGGATGGGCGCAGAAGCAGCCGCTGCGCACGCCCACGCCGTGCTCGTAGCCGAGGACCGCGGCGATCAGGGCGTGGTCGATCCCCTCGACGGTGAACGGGATGACCCCGAGCCTCGCCGTCGCGCCGGAGATGCAGGTCGGACCGTGGATCCTGAGGCCAGGCACGTCGGCCAGGCGTTCGATCGCGTATCGAGTCAGCTCGCGCTCGTGGGCCGCGATCTGGTCGAGCCCGATCTGCCTGAGCGCACGGGTGGCCGCGGCCAGCGCAACGGCGCCGATGACGTTCGGGCTGCCCGCCTCTTCCCGGTCCGGAAGGTCGGCCCAGACGACGGAGTCGGTCGTGACGGCAGTGACCGTGCCCCCTCCCGCGTGATCCGGCGCAGGGCCGAACGCGCGACGAAGCCCGACGAGGGCGCCGGTGCCATACGGGGCGTACATCTTGTGCGCTGACAACGCGACGAAGTCCAGGTGTCCGGGATCGTCATGGGGCCGCATGTCGATCGCGCGGTGCGGGGCGAGCTGGGCGGCGTCGACGAGGATGCGGCCGCCGGCGGCGTGGACCATTTCGGCCGCCTGATGCACCGGCTGCACGACGCCCGTGACGTTCGACGCGCCGGAGAGGGCGAGGAGAGCGATGCGCCCGGCGTGCTCAGTCAGGCGACGATCGAGATCGTCGACATCCAGCGTGCCGTCCGCGACAGACGCCCACGTGCACCGTGCGGAGACGCGCTCGCCACGGCAAGTCGTTCGAGTGGTGTTCGAGCATGGTCGTCAGCACCACTGAATCGGACTCGACCGGCAACGCTCGGGCGAGCTTGTTGATCGCCTCGGTTGTGTTCTTCGTGAACACGACGACATCGCGCTCGGGATCGGCGCCGAGGAACTCTCCGACGAGCTCCCGTGCCCGTTCGAACGTGGCCGTGCTGAGCCGCGACTTGTAGCCCGAACCGCGGTGGACGCCGGAGTAGAAGGGCAGGAACTGGTCGACGGCGTCGATCACCGACCGGAGCGCCGGGGTGCTCGCCGCGTTGTCGAGATTGACGTACGGCACGAGCCGCCCATCGAGCACCGGCACCGGTTGGTCGATCCCGACAAAGGAGTCTCGCGGCACCGGCGGGCGGGACGTCGGGAGCACGGCATTCGTCACCCTTCGAGCATCCAGGAGCACCGTAACCGGAGCGCTACCCGCCGCCGTTTCGGGGTTCGACACCTGGGGCGATCGACGCGGTTGCACGTCGACCACCGGTGTCCTGATTGCGACGTACGAAACCGCTGATGAGATCGCCAAGGGCTCGTTCGCCTTCGAAGTCCCGACCCCAGAGGAAGTCGCGCGCCGCAGAGATCTCGACTGACGATTGACTACCGGGATGCCCGTCGTCTTCCGGCGCCTGCTTCTGAACACGCTCGTGGCCGGCGTGACGAGCTCGTTCCTCTGGTTCGCGCTGACGTTCTGGGTGTACCTCGAGACGCGGTCGGTCGTGGCCACCGGCGTGATCGGTGGGGCGTTCGCCGTCGCATCAGCGGTGTGCGGGCCGTTCTTCGGCACCTACGTCGATCGTCACCGCAAGCACACGGCTCTCGTGGTGACGAGCACCGCATCGGCGATCTCCTTCGCGGTGCGACGGCCGTGTTCGTACTCGTCGACAGCGATCAGCTGCTTCGGCTCAACTCACTCTGGTTCTGGGTGCTCATCGCGGTGACCTTGCTCGGATCGGTCGCCGGTCAGATGCGAGGGATCGCACTCTCGACGTGCGTCACGCTCTTGGTGCCGGAGGAGCATCGCGATCGCGCCAACGGGATGGTCGGCACGGTCACCGGGGTGTCGTTCGCGATCACGTCGGTGTTCAGCGGCATCGTCATCGGAAACCTCGGGATGGGCTGGGCGTACTACATCGCGCTGGGCCTCACACTGGTGGCGCTCGCCCATCTGAGGACGATCGTCTTCGCCGAGCCCGAACCGGAAGCTGCTGCCGAGCGGCGAAGATCGTTTGCCCTGGGTCGACATCCGGGTGCGCTCGAGGCGATCCGCGCCGTCCCTGGTCTCGCCATGCTCATCGCGCTCGCCGCGTGCAACAACCTCCTCGGTGGCGTCTTCATGGCGCTGATGGACGCGTACGGCCTCGAGCTCGTCTCGGTGGAGGCGTGGGGGTTCCTGTGGGGGCTGATCAGCCTCGCGTTCATCGCGGGAGGGCTCGCGGTCGCCCGGTTCGGCCTCGGATCCCGGCCGGTGCGACTGATCCTGCTCGGCAACCTCATCAACTGGACGGTGTGCTCGGTGTTCGCGCTCCGTTCGTCGATCGTGCTCGTGACCGTCGGGATGATCGTCTGGCTGGCGTTGGTGCCGGTGATAGAGGCGGCTGAGCAGACCGTGCTGCAACGCGTGATCCCCTACGAACGGCAGGGCCGAGTGTTCGGCTTCGCGCAGCTCGTGGAGAACGCCGCATCGCCGTTCACGGCGTTCCTCATCGCGCCCATTGCCGAAGTGGTGTTCATGCCGTTCATGACCGACGGCCGCGGCGCGGACTGGATCGGCGACTGGTACGGCACCGGGCCTGACCGAGGCATCGCGCTCATGTTCACGCTCGCCGGGCTCCTCGGCGTCGCCGTCACACTGCTGGCGTGGAACTCGAAGTCGTATCGCCGTCTCACCGCGGAGCCGTCACCGACGCCGGCGCCTTCTCCCACTCGCTGACTTCCTCACCGGCACCGGCGGCAATGGAGGAGCGACAGCGCTCGTCTGGTCGTCGATCGCGAACGTGATGCCTTCGGTGTCGATGTCACCGGGTTCGCCTGGCGCTTCCACGGTGACCGACTCCTGGTCGCGCGGGCGTTCGAGGATGTCGCGGATGGCGACCATTGCACCGGCGAGCGCGGCGCCGACGAGGCCGCGCCGGCGGGGCGTGCCGCTCCGAGGCGTTGGCGCGCTCATCAGCCCAGTATGCATGGGCCGCGCTCGAGCGAGCCGGCGGTCCCTGGGCCGCTGGTGACGCGGGGTTACCGTCTTCCCGTGGCCCAGACGGCGGAGAGCGCCCCCGTAGGCGTCGGTCAGTCCGTTCCCCCGACCCGGCGTCGAGCATCGCGGTACCTGTGGGCGGTCGGCCTCGTGGTCATGTTGTCCGGACTGCTGTTCGGCTACGACCAGGGCGTCATCTCGGGTGCCCTGACGGGCATCGAGCAGACGTTCGACATCAGCACCTTCATGCTCGAGGTGATCACGAGCTGGGTCACGCTCGGAGCGATGGTCGGCGCGCTGGTCGCCGGTGCGATGGCCGACCGCCTTGGCCGGCGGCACACCATCCTCATCGCCGCGGTCATCTTCACTGCGGGCGCGCTCCTGGAGTCCCTGGCGCCCGAAGCCTGGATTCTCGTGGTCGGGCGGCTCGTGCTCGGCTTCGGCGTGGGCGTCGCGTCCGTCGCGGCGCCGCTGTACGCCGCGGAGATGGCACCCGCTCGGTATCGAGGTCGGTTGGTGTCGCTGTACCAGATGGCGATCACCATCGGGATCTTCCTCGCGTACTGGGCCGACTACCTCCTGTTGGAACAGGGAGACTCGGACAGCTGGCGCGTGATGCTCGGCGTCTCCGCGATCCCGGCGGTGTTGCTCGTGATCGCGGTGTGGCCGCTCGTCGACTCCCCCCGGTGGTACATGAAGGTGGGGCGGCGCGCCGACGCCGAGCGGGCACTCGCGAAGGTGGAGCCCGAGGCAGACGTCGCGCGTGAGCTCGACGCCGTGCAGGCGGCCATCGAGGGCGATCCGGAGGCGGGCTGGCGAGATGTGTTCGTCGAGCGCTGGCGGGGACCGCTGAAGATCGGCGTCGCGCTCGCCTTCTTGCAACAGCTCACGGGCATCAACGCGATCATCTATTACGCCGACAAGATCTTCGCGGCCGCGGGCTTCAACTCGCCGACGAGTCAGAGCCTGGCCACGTTGTGGGCGATCGGTGCCGTGAACGTCGTGGCGACGCTGATCGCAGTGTTCTGGGTCGACCGTTTCGGCCGCAAGCCGTTGTTGCTCATCGGCTCGACGGGGATGTGTCTGAGTCTGATCGCCGTGGGCGGTGCGTTCTTCAAGCTCGGATCCGTCACGACCTCGACCACCGCGAGCTCGGCGCCGACGAACGCGGGCATCATCGCGTTGGTCGGGCTCGTGGTGTTCATCGCGTCCTTCGCGTTCTCGCTTGGTCCCGTCGTGTGGACGATCATCAACGAGATCTTCCCGGCCCAGATCCGCGGCAAGGGCGTGGCAGTCGCAACTGGAGCGAACTGGTTCGCGGCGTGGCTCGTGAGCCAGTTCTTCCTCACGCTCGTCGACTGGATCTCAGAGGAGGGCACGTTCTGGTTGTTCGCCGGCTTCTGTGCGGTCACGTTCGTCTACGTGCGTTGGTTTGTGCCGGAGACGAAGGGCAAGACGCTGGAGCAGGTCGAGCAGATGTGGGGTGACGAGGCCGAGCTGCGCGCCGCGATCTCGACCTGGGAGTAGCGGAGCCGAGACGCGCTCGCGCGTCACCTCGACGATCAGGAGCGCACATGACCGCACACGAATTCGATCCCGGCCCTCTCGCCCAGGTCGAGCGACACGAGCACCGCGGCAAGTGGACGCTCGTCTTCACCTACGAGCTGCGCCATCCGCCGGCCGAGGTGTGGAAGGCACTCACCGAACCGCCTCAGCTCGCCGAGTGGGCGCCCTTCCTCGCCAACCGGTACCTCGGGTCGGTCGGTGAAGCGACGCTGACGATGGTCGACGGCGACACGAAGGAGGACATGCCGGCGATGGTGCTTCGGGCCGAGCCGCCGACTCTGCTCGAGTACACGTGGGGTGACGACCTGCTGCACTGGGAGCTCGCGCCTTCGTCCTCAGGCACGCGGCTGACGCTTCGGCACACGCTCGCCGATCCCGACTTCCTTCCGAAGGTGGCGGCCGGCTGGCACCTCTGCCTGGTCGTGGCCCAGCGCTTGATGGACGGCGACCCCGTGGGCCCGATCCGCGGGCAGGACGCCATGAGCTACGGGTGGCAAGAGCTCAACGACGCCTACGCGGAGAAGCTGGGGCCTCTCTAGCCCTGCCATTCGGACGGGGCGATACGGTGCGAGCGATGGCCTTGCTTCCGTTGCAGTGGCCACTCGTGGGACGTCACGAGGAGCTCGAGGTGTTCACCGCCTCGCTGGCCGACCCGCGCGCATGGTCTGGTCATCTACGGACCAGCCGGTGTCGGCAAGACCCGACTCGCGGATCAGTGCCTCGCGATCGCCGACGAAGCGGGCCGTCACGTCGCTCGTGCGACGGCGACGGTGGGCGCTCAGAACACGCCGTTGGGCGCCTTGGCGCACCTGCTTCCACCGGACCTCGGGGACGAGCGATGCGACTTGGTCGCGGTCGTCGCCGCCGTCCGTCCGGTGTTGCTCGCGGACGCGACGAACGGACCGCTGGTGTTGTTCGTCGACGACCTGCACGCGCTCGACCAGACGTCGGCCGCACTGATCGCCCAGCTCGTCGATGCCGATCTCGTCTTCTTGGTGGCGACCGTGCGGACATCCGAGGCGGTGCCAGCCGGTCTGGAATCGCTTTGGCACCGCGGCGTGTGCAGCGCATCGATCTCGGCGACCTCGACCGGGCCGCGGTGGACACGTTGCTCCACCTCGTGCTCAGGGGCCCCGTCGAGGCGACGACCGCGAGTGAGGTCTGGACGGCCAGCGAGGGAAACGTGCTGTTCGTCCGAGAGCTCGTGCTCGGCGCGATCGACGGCGGTCGTCTCAGCGACCAGCGGGGAGTGTGGCGCCTCACGGGCCCACTCGTCGCGACGCCGCGGCTGCACGAGCTCGTTGCCGACCGGCTCGGCGCACTCGACGCGGAGGCCCGGGCGGCTCTCGACGTCCTCGCGATCTGGGAGCCCACCGGCCTGGCTGTCGTCGAGTCCGTAGTGCGACGCGAGACGCTCGAGGCACTCGACCGATCGGGCCTCCTCGCAGTCCGTGCGGACGGGCGAAGAGCAACAGGTGACCCTCTCGCATCCGCTCTACGGCGAGATCGTGCGCGGTCGGATGCCCGTGCTCCACCCGGAGGCGCCTGCTTCTCGAATATGCCGATCACATCGACGCGTACGGCGGCCGCCGTCGCGGGACCCAATCCGCGTTGCACCGCTCGCCTCGAGGCGACGGGAACCGCTGATCGTCGCGCTGCTGCTGAAGGCAGCGCGCCTCGCCCGTTACGGGCATGACTTCGCACAGGTCGAACGACTCGGCCGAGCCGCAGCGTCGACGGGCTCACGCCGAGGTCGGCCTGCTGCTCGGCGAGGCCCTGCACGAGCTCGGACGTTTCGAGGAGGCGGAGGACGTGCTCGTCGCCGCCGAGGGTGTTGCCTCGGCGGATCACCCGCTTTGATCCACATCATCGAGGTGCACACCCGCAACTTGATGTGGGGGCTCATGCGGCCGGAGGACGCGGTCGAGCACTGCCGGCTCGCGCAGCGGCGCCTCGAGGCCCATCCCACGGCCGCCGAGCTCGTGCTCAACGAAGCCATGCTGCTCACGTACTCGGGCCGGCCGCTCGAGATCCTCACGCTGCTCGAGTCGGTTCCGCCCTTCGTTCAGCCGCGGCCCCGCCGATGCGTGCGCACGCGAGCTTCCCGCTTTGGTGGCCATCGGTCGGAGCGTCACCGCGGCTGAGGGGGCGCTCGTGGCGTTCGCCGAGCAGCGTCAGATCCCCGACGAGATCGCGCTCGCCAGCCCCGACGTGCACATGATCACGCGCATGTACGCGCTCCGCAGAGTCCGGGCGCTTCCGCGATGCGAGCGAGCTCGCAGCGGCCGCATACGACGCCACTCCGCCATCGGCTCCGCCCGACGCGTTCATCTGGCTCTCTCAGCAGCGAGGGAGGAGCGCGTTGTTGATGGGACAAGTCGAGACGGCGCGTCGATGGCTGGGAGAAGCCGCGGCGCGCCTCCGATGCTCACGCGCTCAGCGGTCCCCGCCGCCTGGTGCTGTCCGAGCTCGCGGTGGCCGCCGCCTGGGGCGGGACGCGGCATCGGCGGTCGCCGCCGCCGCCGACGTCGCTCGGTTGCCGCCGTTCGCGTTCTCGCCCTCCGAGCAGAGCTCGGCCCCGCGTGGGCGTTGGCCGCCCAAGGGAATCTTCCGGGGCGCGGGCCGCGTTGCAGGCCGCGGCCGACGTCGCGCGCGTGCGGCTGGCTACCGCGGCTCGGAGGCGTGGCTCTTGCACGACATCGCGCGGTCTCGGCGATCCCGAGTCGGTCGCCGACCGTCTCGAGGAGCTCGGCGAGCTGTGTGAGGGCGCGCTCGTGTCGGCGTACGCGATGCACGCAGCTGCCGCCGTATCCGGCCGCGGTGAGGCGCTGCTCGAGGCGGCGGATGCGCTTCGAGCAGCTCGGAGCGCTGCTCTTCGCCGCTGAGGCCACGGCGGAGGCCGCTCGGGCCTTCCGTCGTCAGGGCGACGCTGCGGACGGCGGCCTCGTCTGCCGTGCGGGCCGCGTCCCTGGTCGAGGCATGTGAGGGCGCCCGCACGCCGGCCCTCGCGATTCCGATGGCGGTGTCGCCGCTCACCGCCCGTGAGCGCGACATCGCGACGCTGGCGGCCCAAGGCATGGCGAGCAAGGAGATCGCCGACCACCTCTTCTTGTCCGTGCGCACCGTCAACAACCACCTGCAGAGCGTGTACTCCAAGCTCGGCGTCGGAGGTCGGCGCGGGCTCGCCGCGGTGCTCGCCGAGGTCAGCGACGGGAGTTCGGGGCGTGCTCCTGCAGGGCGCCCAGCATCATCGTCTCCGCAGTGAGGTTGTAGGCGAGCCGCCAGGCCTCCTCGACCTCGCTCGTCCACCTCTCACCGCACGCGCTCGCCAGGCTCGCCAGGAGCGCGTCGCCGATCAGCTGGTAGTGGGCCGACCGCACCCCATAGTGACCATGGCGCACCCCCAGCGCCTGCACCCGGGGTGAGAAGTCGTCGATCGACCTGATCGACGACACGATTTCCTCGAGCTCAACGGCGAACCGATCGTGTTGCGCGGCGGGGTCGTTGACGAACATCGTGAGGAGGGCGGGATCGGCCGCGAACGCGAGCCGTAGAAGTCGGCGGCCAGTGCGTCGAGGTCGAGATCCGCCACGGTGGCTTCCACAAGAGCGATCTGCTCGGGCGTCACAGTCCGAGTGTGATCCATCGCACACCGGCACGCCTGAGCAATTGGTGCTCAACCTGCCAACACCCCATATGGATTGAGCAAGGCGTGCTCAGGACTCGCGGCGCCGTCCAGGCGCATCCTCGCTGCATGGACACTCACACTTCACAGAGCAAGGTCGCGTTGGTGACCGGCGGAGGTCGGGGCGTCGGGCGCATGGCAGCCCTCACCCTGGCCAAATCCGGCAGTCGCCGTCGGCCTGATCGCCCGTTCGCATGATGAGCTCGCCGAGACCGCGACGATGATCTTCGGAGCGGGAGGAATCGGCTGGGCTGCTGCGGCCGACGTCACCGACCCGACCGAGCTGCGTAAGGCCGTCGGCGTGATCCGGCGGGCACTCGGCCCGATCGATCTCCTGGTGAACAACGCCGGGGTGCTCGGCCCGATCGGCCCGCTGTGGGAGGTCGATGGCGACGAGGTGGTGGAACACCTTCGATGTGAACCTCCGCGGCACCGTGCTCGCCTCACGATGGTGCTGCCCGAGATGGTCTCGATGGGCCGTGGCCGCATCATCAACATCACCAGCCAGGCCGGGGTCCATCGCTGGCCGCTGGTATCCGGCTACTCCGTCTCGAAAGCGGCCGTCGTCAAGCTCACCGAGAACCTGGCGCACGAGACTCGGCGCCACGGGGTCAGCGTGTTCAGCGTGCACCCCGGGCTGTTGCCGGTCGGGATGTCGGAGACGATCCAGGCCCACATCCACAGACCGCCTACGAAGCGCACATCCGCGGATGGACGCTGACCGAGCTCGCGAAGCACGACGCTGCCGAACCGACTCAGGCGGCGACCCTGCATCGCGGGGCTCGCCGCCGGCGACGGAGACTCGCTCTCCGGCCGTCATATCTCTGTGCACGACGACTTCGACGTGTTGCTCGCACACCACCGTGAGGTCCGCGACCGCGACCTCTACGTACTTCGACCCGAGCGTCTGACCGATGACGCTCTCACGACAAGGAGATCAGCATGACCACACCTCGAACACCCCGCCGCACCACGCCCGCCTATTACCTGGGCAGAACCGCCGCCCAGTGGCAGCTCTCGCAGCGACGTCGCGGGCGCGAAGGTGTCAAGTCGCCCCGCTGGCGACCGGGACTAGTTGCTCCTCGAGTCGCTACGGTCCCGCTCATGATCGAGATGCTGACGTGGGGATTCGGGCTCATCGAAGGCCCGCGTCCCGATCCGGAGGGCGGCCTCTACTTCAGCGACGTCACCCGAGGCGGCGTGCATCGCCTCGACCCCGATGGTTCGGTCACCCTCGCAGTGCCGAAGCGGCGTGGCGTCGGGGGGATCGCGCTGCACGCCGACGGAGGGCTCGTGCTGTCCGGCCGCAACGTCTGCCACGTCCGCGATGGGGTGACTCGAATCCTGTTCGAGCTTCCCGACGTCGGTGGCTTCAACGACCTCTATGCCGACGAGGCGGGGCGGGTGTACGTCGGGTCGTTGCGCGACGACCCGTTCAGCGATCGCGCTGGAGCGGAAGCCGGAGAGGCGTACCGCATCGACGGCGAGGGGCACGCCACCGAGGTGTACCGCGACGTCGGCCTCACGAACGGCATCGGCTTGTCTCCCGACGGCCGGCGCCTCTATCACTGCGACTCGGCCGCACAAGCGATCCTCGTCCACACGATCGACGACAAGGGCGACATCGACGCGGCGAGTCGAGCGGTCTTCGCCAGCGTGAAGGGCGGCATCCCCGACGGGCTCGCCGTCGACACGGAAGGCGGAGTGTGGGTTGCGGTGTACGGAGGCAGCAGGGTGGAGCGGTTCGCCCCCGACGGCACTTCCGATCGTTCGCTACCCGTGCCGGCAGAGGCGGTGACGAGCTGTGTTCGCCGGTCAGGACCTGGGCGACCTCGTCGTCGTGACGGCCGACAACACCGAGCATCCCGAGCGCGAGGGGACGGTGTTCCTGTTTCCCGCCGCCGATGTCGGCGCTCGCGGCCTGCCGGCCCCGCTCGCGGTGGGTCTGACGTCGCTGCAGGACGAGCACAGTCGCTGATCGCGGCGCCGCCGGCACGAACGCGTTTCGAGGGATCGCACGTCCCGCGCTCGGATTGAACTGCTGCCGCCAGCGCGGGCGCGCCCGGTGCGTCGAGTCGTGACCACCGCTGAACGGCCCAATCGGGGAGCACGAGATGCGCGGCTCTCCATCTGGGTCCGTGCTCCGAGCAAGCGGGTCAGCAGTCCCGTCGTGGCGGCGAAGGGCGGATTGGCGACAACGTGGAACGGCCGGCGCGGCAACCAGAGGTCCGCCGCATCGGCCTCGACCACGACCGCGAGCCGGCCGAACCGCTTCCGGAGGATTGCGGCGCGCGCCGCGGGTGTAACTCGACCGCGATGACGCGCGCGCCCGAGTCGATGAGCGGCGCGGTGAGTGCACCCATGCCTGCCCCCACGTCGATGACGAGATCGCCGCGCCCGACTTGGCTGTCGGCGACGAGGCGTTCAGCCCAGCGCGGGGTCGAGCTGATGCCACCCCCACCACCGTGGCTGTCCCACGGCGACGGGCCATTGTCATGACTCCCATGTGCGCAGCCTCGCCGCATCGGCGCCGCCGCGCCACCGGATATCAGCGCGGACGCGCGACTGAATTTTGGTCGTCGCCACGCCACCGGTTCTTCGCTCAGTCGCGTGCGTAGGGTGCGGTGATGAGCAGCTGTGAGCTGTGCGGGCTCCAAGCGGAGATGGAGCGCGGCGAGAACCCGTGGGCGGTGGCGCGATTGCAGTCCGGCTTCGTCGCGCTGAGTCCGCTGCAGTACTACCGCGGGTACACGTATTTCTCCGCGAAGACGTGCGTCGCCGAGTTGCACCTGCTCGAGCGACCGGAGCGCGACCTCTTCCTCCACGAGATGTCGGAGGTCGCGCACGCGCTGATTCGGGCGTTCGGCCCCCGCAAGATGAACTACGAGCTCCTCGGGAACTTCGTCTCGCATCTCCACTGGCATCTCGTGCCTCGCCACGACGACGACGTGCGGCCGACCGCGCCGATCTGGGAGAACCTCGAGTTTCTCCGCCTGTCGTGGACCGGCGTGCAGGAGCAGGACGAGTCGGTGCGCGAATCCACTCTTTCTGCGCTCATGCACGAGCTCGAGCGCGGCGGACGTGACGATTGAACGCGCCCTACGTCTGATCTCACCGCAGCGGTCGTCGCCGACCGGCTCGGTCTCGACGGCTCGTACCGCGACTGGCTCACTGCGCTCGAGGGCTGTGTGGCGGCCACCCCGGCTTCCCTCCCCCCGCCGAGCGAGGCCGGTGCGCTGCTGACGCGACTCGGGGTGCGCGAGGAGGATCGCGGTGATGTGGTCGAGGTCTGGCCCACCGCACAGACCGATCCCGAGCTGTGGTGGTTGCTCGAGCGGTGTCGGGGCCGCGTCGTCGCGGCGATGGGTGACGGCGATGTCGCCCTCGCGTGCCCGTCGTTGCCGGCCGCGCTCGGGCTGAGAGGCCGCTGCTTCTGGATCTTCGTCTACGCGGCCACGGTCGACGATGCCCGCCGCTTTCATCGAGAGCACGGCGTGCCCGACGACGTGTCGTGGGCCACGTTGGCCGATCTCGGTCAGCAGGTGATGCTGCACCGGCGCCGCCACGGCACCACCGGCCTCGACCTTCAGTGGTGGCTCGTCCTGCACTTCACGGGCACGATCTACGCGCTCGGCCGGCTCCAGTTCCACATGCACCATCTGTTCCGCGGACCCGTGGGTCCCCCGTTCTGGCCCGACGCCGACGAGATCGAACGCCTCGGTTCGGGGTTCCGGCCGGGCGACGCCGCCCTCGGCGTCCACATCCCCGAGAACGGACACTTGACGCCGGAGAGCTGCGACCAGTCCTTTGCCATGGCTCGGGAATTCTTCGCCTCGAGCTTTCCCGAGCATCGGGCGCGCCTCGGCACCTGCACGTCCTGGCTGCTCGACGAGCAGCTCGCGGGACTACCTGCGACCGACCTCGAACATCGTGCGCTTTCAGCGGCGGTTCACTGTCGCGCCCGGTGCGGCCGACGACAGTCGGAGCACCCTGCGGTTCGTGTTCGATCATGTGCCCGAGTCGGTCGAGGACCTCCCGCAGCGGACGACGCTGGAGAAGGCGATCGTCGAGCACATCCGCAAGGGCGGGACGTGGCGCACGCGTACGGGCTGGGTAGAGCTCTAGCTCCGGGTGCGCGCCGGGCTCAGAGCGAGCGCATCGCGGCGTGCAGCCGACCGAGGTCGTCATCGTTCGTGACGTAGTGCGGCGACACGCGGACGGACGGGAGCGCGCCACGCGCTCGAGCGTCGAGGGGCGAGCCCGCTGCGGTGTTCACCCAAACGTTCACCCCCGCGGCGCCCAGGTGCTGCTGCACCGCTCGCGCGTCCACCGAGGAGTGGGTGAACGACACGATCCCCCGGCTGTCGCGGCCACCCGGGAGGTCCACGTCGAACGACGACAGCACATCGACAACCGCGTGACTGCGCTCGCGCATCATCTCCTCGATCGCTTCGAGACCTATGTCGAGCGCGTAGCGAGTCGCCTCGCCCAGGCCGAGACGCGTGGCGACGCAATATTCGAACTGATCGAAGCGGCGCAGTCCCGGCAGGAGCGGGAAGGAGCCGGTCGCCTCGTCGAATCGGTGGCGAACGACGGAGTGAGCGGGACGACTTGGTCGGCGAGAATCCACCGCATGTACAGGACCGTGGCCCCGCGGCGTCGCAAAGAACTTGCGAGCGGGGCCGAACGTGATGTCACACCCGATCGACGTCACGTCGACAGGCATCTGCCCGAGTGTCTGGGCGATGTCGAGGGCATAGAGCGCGGGGAGGGGCCGACGACCTGCCCGACCGCCGTCGCGTCGGTGATCGTCCCGAGATGGGTGGACATGTGGGTCACGAGCACCAGCCGCGCCCGCTCGTCGAGCTCGCGGCTGAGCGCGTCCAGATCGATCGTGCCGTCGCCCTGCGAGTCGACGGCGACGATCTCGACGCCGCGCGAGATGAAGGCGATGGAGCGACGCGGCGTCGTCCCGTACGCGAACTGGTCGCAGAGCAGCCGATCGCCTCTTCCCCAGCCGACGTCTCGGCCATCGACCACAGTGCCCACTCCCACGCTGCGGGTGGCGCTCTCGGTCACCGTCACCTCTGACGGTTGTGCCCCAGCAAGCGGCCGATCGTGGGAGGCACGTCGTCGAGCTCCGTAGCGGCGGCCCCCTCGGCCTCGTAGCCGCCGATCTCGGACTCGAGCTCGAGATGCTGGTGGTCCCGCCACGACAGGCGCGGGGGTCAGTGACATCCCGCACGGTCGGGACGCGCGCGCTTGACTCGATGTCGTCGTGGACACGGCAACAGATCGGGCGTGCCGATGGAGACGTTCGCCGTGGTGGCGAGCGTGGGCGTTCATCTCATCGTGTCGCCGACGATCGCACCGGCGCACTCGAGACTGCAGGAGCGTGCGCAGACGTGGGCTTCGAGGCCCTCGTCGTGCCCTACGGGCGCAAACCGGCGCCGGGCGCGGAGTGCGTTGTCGTGGATCTCGAGTCGCGTCACCTTCCGTCCAGCGGCCGCGGCGTGTGCCCGCACCGCCCCCTCGAGCGCCACGCACAAGATCGACTCGAGCCTGCGAGGCAACTGGGTCACGAGCTCGTCGCCCGTCGCGGGGCGCTCGGCGTACCGGTGCTGGTGGTCCCCACGTTCCCGGCGGCGGGTCGCACGTGCCGGCACGGGATCGTGCGTGTCGACGGACGGCCGGTCCGCAGGTGAAGCCGGTGACGACCCGCGGGCCCGTCCGGTCGAGCCGCCCGCCGATCATCTCAGGGTCGCCGGCGTGCGGGCGTGGTCGAGGTCACGTCCGCGTCGGTCGCCGACTGGCTCGCGAGCGGCGACGTGGCGTTCGCTGTGTGCGACGCCAGCGTCGATGCCGACTTGTCCTGTGTCGCGACCGCATGGATCGGACTCGCGAGTGCGCGTCGCGAGGTCGGACGTCGCGAGGTCGTGCTCGCCGGGACGGCGGCAACCATCGCCGCGGCGGCATCCGCGCTCGATCCCGGCCGTGACCGTCCCGCTCGGCCCGCCTTGTCCGCACCGGCGCTTGTCGTGTGTGGGAGCCTGCATCCAGTGGCCGAAGCGCAGGTCGACGAATTGGCCGCCGCGGGAGCGCTCCTGGTCTCCTGGTCCGAGGGAGCGGCGCCGGCGGTTGCCGCGTTACGAGCCGGGCAGCACGTGGT
Organism: uncultured Acidimicrobiales bacterium; assembly: GCA_963747215.1. Taxonomy (GTDB): domain Bacteria; phylum Actinomycetota; class Acidimicrobiia; order Acidimicrobiales; family DATKAS01; genus DATKAS01. The sequence continues at coordinate 74,680 of CAVVET010000010.1, read as the reverse complement.
GCTGACCACCGGGTCATTCGAACCTACGCGACGAGCGTCGTGTCGTCGTCGCTCGGAGAGGTCGCCCGTGAAGTCATCGCGAGCGGCGCGGCGCGGACCGTCGTCGTGATGGGCGGCGACACGACCGCCGCGGTGCTGGGCGATCAGGCGACGCGAGTCGGCGGCACGCTGGCGCCCGGTGTGGCCTGGTGCGCGAGGCCTGACGGGTCACACGTCGTGACGAAACCCGGTGGGTTCGGCGACGACGTCGACGGTCGTCGATCTGTTCGGGATCGGACGCTCGTGACGGGTGTGCCGATGGCGATCACGATGGGCGACGCCTCTGGTGTCGGGCCCGAGATCGTCCTGCGTGCCGCCGCGGCCGGCGCGCTCGGCGACGCCGTGGTCGTGTACGGCGACGCCCAGATCCTGGAGGCCGGTCAGGCGCTGCTCGGCACCGCACTCTCGATCCATGCGATCGACATGCCGGGTGACGCGGAGCCCGGGCGGCTCAACGTGGTCGATCTGCGGATGCTGCGCCCCGAGCAGCATCGTCCCGGCGAGCTCAGCGCGGAAGCCGGCGCCGCGGCGCGCGCATACGTCGAACGAGCGACGATCGATGCGCTCAAACGGCGCGTGGCCGGGATCGTCACGATGCCGATGAACAAGGAAGCCACCCAGCTCTCCGACCCGCAGTTCGTCGGGCACACCGAGCTGATCGTGGAGCTGTGCGGGACGTCGCGCGTCACGATGATGCTGACGAACGGCACGCTCGTGGTCACCCACGTCAGCACGCACTGCGCGCTGCGTGAGGCGATCGATCGAGTGCGCCACGCCCGCGTGCTCGACGTGATCACGCTGACCGACCAAGCCCTGGCCCGATACCTCGACGCTCCCCGTATCGCCGTGTGCGGCCTGAACCCTCACGCGGGCGAGCACGGCCTCTTCGGCACCGAGGACGCCGAGCACATCGCTCCGGCGATCGCGGCCGCCCGGACTCGTGGCATCGACGCGTCAGGGCCTCATCCCGCGGACACCGTCTTCTTCGAGGCGGTACACCGTCAGCGTTACGACGCCATCGTCTGCATGTACCACGACCAGGGCCAGCACCCATCAAGCTCCTCGCATTCGAAGACGGCGTGAACGTGACGCTCGGTCTCCCGATCATCCGCACGTCGGTCGACCACGGCACGGCGTTCGACATCGCCTGGAAGGGCACCGCGTTCACCGACTCGCTGCTCCACGCGCTCTCCTACGCCTGGCGGCTCACGGGCCGATAGCTCCCCGGCCAATAGGGCGTAGCCTTCACGTCGGCCGTTCGGCACCGCCGTTCGCAACAGGGGGCACAGATGACCGACTTCGACCTCGTGATCAGGGGGGCACGGTCATCGACGGAACCGGCGCGCCGGGGCGCACCGCCGATGTCGCCGTCGCGACGGCGTGATCGTCGCGGTGGGCCGTGTCGACGGGAGGCGCCGAACGGGAGATCGACGCCGACGGCGCGGTCGTCGCGCCGGGCTTCGTCGACATCCACACCCACTACGACGGTCAGGCGACGTGGGACTCGACACCTCGCGCCGTCGTCGTGGCACGGCGTGACGACGGTCGTGATGGGCAACTGCGGCGTCGGCTTCGCGCCGGTGCGCCCGGCGACCACGCAGCGGCTGATCGAGTTGATGGAAGGCGTCGAGGACATTCCCGGCGCCGCGCTCCACGAGGGGCTCAGCTGGCGATGGGAGTCCTTCGCCGAGTACCTCGACGTGGTCGAGCGCCGCCCGCACGACATCGACGTCGCCGCGCAGGTGCCGCACGGCGCGGTGCGGCTGTATCGTCATGGGCGAGCGCGGCGCCAACCGCGAGCCGGCCACCGCGGACGAGATCGCCGAGATGGGTCGCATCGCGGCCGACGGCCGTGCAGGCCGGCGCGCTCGGCTTCACCACGTCGCGGACGCTGAACCATCGCACCAGTCGCGGCGAGCCGACGCCGACGCTGACCGCGGCCCGCGAGGAGCTCGTCGGCATCGCCCGCGCGATCGGACGACGGGCAAGGGTGTGCTGCAAGTCGTGTCCGACCTGATCGACTTCGACGACGAGGTCGGCACGCTGCGCGAGATGATGATCGCTCGGGCCGACCGCTGTCGATCTCGATCGCGCAGAGCCCGCGCTCCCCGGCAGTACCGCCGCCTCCTCGATGCGCTGTCGAAGCCCGAACGCCGACGGCCTCGAGATGCGCGCGCAGGTCGCGGCGCGAGCGATCGGCATCCTCGTCGGGCTGCAGGCTTCGGTCAACCCGCTGCGCGGCTGCCCGAGCTATCCGCCGCTCGCTGCGATCGCCGATCGACGAGCAGTCACCGAGCTGAGCCAGACCTCGCGTGAAGGCGATCATCGACGAGTACGGCGAGCCCGGCCGAATCCTCGTCGTCGCCAACACGTCAACGTCTAGCTGGGCGACGATCCCCGACTACGAGCCTGATGCCGCGAGCAGTGTGGCCGCGATGGCGGCCGCCGAGGGTCGTCGATGCCGACGAGTTGCTCTACGACCTGCTCCTCGGCGACGGCGGCCGGGCGTTGCTGTACGTACCGATCCTCAACTACGCCGACGGCAACCTCGACGCAGTCGGCAGAGATGCTCGCCCACCCGTACACGGTGCCCGGGCTGAGCGACGGTGGTGCGCACGTCGGCACGATCTGCGACGGCAGCTTTCCGACGACGCTGCTCACGCACTGGTCCCGCGATCGCACCCGCGGGCCGAAGTTCGACTTGTCGTGGCTGATCAGTCGCCAGACCCGGGCGACCGCTGAGGCGGTCGGCCTGCTCGACCGTGGTGTGCTCGCGCCGGGCTAGCGCGCCGACATCAACGTCATCGACATCGACGCCCTGCGCCTGTACCGCCGCAGCTCGTGTTCGACCTGCCGGCCGGCGGCAAGCGGCTGCTGCAACGAGCCGACGGCTACCTCCATACGTTCGTGGCCGGCGTGGAAACCTATGCCGGCGGCGAACCAACAGGTGCCCTGCCGGGCCGTCTCGTGCGGGGGCAAGCCGGTGCCGTGACGCTCATCGATCAACCGATCATCTCCGCCGACTCGCACATCACCGAGCCGCCCGGTACATACATCGACAACATCGACCCGGCGTTTCGCGATCGGGCGCCGAAGCTGATCGACGGTGGTGAGACCTTGGGCGAGGTGTTCGTCGTCGACGGCTTCAACCGTCCGCTGTCGCTCGCCACCGCGGCCGCGGCCGGCAAGCGGCCGGAGGAGATCAAAGCCGTCGGTGCTCGATTCGACGATCTTCATCGCGGCGGCTGGGACCCGGTGGCGCGTCTGGCCGACCAGGTGACCGACGGTGTCGCCGCGGAAGTGATCTATCCGAGCATCGGCATGGTGCTGTGCAACCATTCCGACGCCGACCTCAAGCACGCCTGCTTCCATGCCTACAACCGTTGGCTGGCCGAATTCTGCGCCGGCGCGCCGGATCGCCTGCTCGGCCTCGGCCAGACGGCGATGCGCACACCGCCGATGGCATCGCCGATCTGCACGCGATCAAGGCACTCGGGCTGCGCGGCGTGATGCTGCCCGGGCAACCGGTGGTCGAGGACTACGACTCGACGGTGTACGACGAGTTCTGGGAGACGGCGATCGAACTCGAGCTGCCGCTGTCGTTCCACATCCTCACGATGCGCGCCGACAAGACCCGCGGTCCGAAGATGGCCAGCTTCCTCAGCATCGTGCGCGGCTGCCAGGACGTGATGGCGATGCTCGTGATGGGCGGCGTCTTCGAGCGTCACCCCAACCTGCGCATCGTGTGCGCGGAAGCCGATGCCGGCTGGGTGCCGCACTTCATGTATCGCATGGACCATGCCTACAAGCGCCACCGCTACTGGTTGCCGCCCGGCCAGGAGCTCTCGCGAGCTGCCCAGCGAGTACTTCGCCGAGAACATCTACGTCACATTCCAGGACGACTGGTCGGCGTTCAAACATGCCGACGACATGAACTGGCACAACCTGATGTGGGCCAACGACTTTCCGCACAGCGACTCCACCTGGCCGTGGAGCCAGGAGATGCTTGTCGAGCACACGGCCACGCTGACGGGCGAAGCAGAAGACAGCGATCCTGTCCGGCAACGTCGCCGGTCTCTACCGCATCGACACCGCCGCACTCGTCTGATCCGCACCGCCGAGCAGCCGATCAAGGCGTTCGCGACCCCGCGCGCGTGTCGAAATCCTGGTCGGCACGCAATCACGACCGATCCAACGGCATCTGGCTGACCATCGCGCGCAAGGGCTCCGGCGTGCGGTCCGTGACGTACGCCGAGGCCGTCGAGGTCCGCCCTCTGCTACGGATGGATCGACGGCCAGGCCAAGTCCTTCGACGACAACCGATACGTGCAGAGGTTCACGCCCCGTCGCCGCGAAGTCGATGGTCGAAGATCAACCGAGACCGGGCGATGGGTCTGATCGAGCAGGGGCGCATGCGGCCGGCGGGACTGGGCGAGATCGAACGGGCCAAGGCCGACGGGCGTTGGGCCGCGGCCTATGACTCGCCGAGCACCATGGCCGTGCCGGACGACCTGCGGGACGCACTTCGTCGCGACGAGAAGGCCGACGCCGCATTCGGCGCCCTGGACGGGCGCAACCGCTACGCGATCCTGTACCAGGTGCACGACGCGAAGCGGCCCGAGACCCGGGCCCGTCGCATCGCGAAGTTCGTCGCCATGCTCAGCGAGGGCGAGAAGCCGTACCCGTAGGCTCCGAGCCCGTGGCGTGGCTGGTGCGAGTTGGGGAGGTGCTGGCATCGCTCGAGGTGGCCGACACGCGTGCCGCCCGCCGGAAGGGGTTGCTCGGCCGTGACGGCATCGAGGGGGCCCTTCTGCTCACTCCCGCCCGTTCCGTGCACACGCTCGGCATGCGGTTCGACATCGACGTTGCGTTCCTCGACCGAGACGGTGTCGTGAAACGCACCTGTGCGGATGCGGCGGCATCGCCTGGGGTTGCCGAGCTGGTCGGCGACGTCAGTGATCGAGGCCGAAGCCGGGCGTTGCCGCGCTGGAACCTCAGCGTGGGCCAAGTCGTCGAGGTGGTGCCGTGAGCGAGCGCGCCGCCTCCGGGCTCGTCCTCGTCGCGACGCCGATCGGCAACCTCGGCGAGCTCTCACCGCGCGATCGAGCTCCTTGCGGCGGCGGACGTGATCGCCTGCGAGGACACCCGAGCACGCCGGCCGCTTGCTGCAGCACGCGGGGGTCACCGGGCCGCGCCTTGTCGTGGTGAACGACCAGCACCGAGTCGGCGGCCACTCGCACCGTGCTCGACGCGCCTCGATCTGGGCAGTGTTGTGGCGGTCATCTCCGACGCCGGCATGCCGGGAATCTCCGATCCCGGCGAACGACTCGTGCGGGCGGCCGTGAGCGCAGGGCACCCTGTCTCGGTCGTGGCCGGTCCTTGGGCCGCGATCGCTGCGCTGGTGGTGAGCGGCCTTCCGACCGGCCGCTTCGTTTTCGAAGGCTTCCTGCCCCGCAAGGGATCGGGACGCACCGCGCGGTTGGCCGCGCTTGGCGGACGAGCCGCGCACGATCGTGCTCTATGAGGCGCCGCACCGAGTGCGGGCCACGCTCGCCGATCTCGCTGCTTCGCTCGGCGCGAAACGCCGCGTCGTCTTGGTGCGCGAGCTGACCAAGCTGCACGAGGAGGTATGGCGAGGGTCGCTCGATCGCAGCGGTTGCGCACGCGAGAGAGGTCGCGCCGCGGGGCGAGTACGTGCTGGTCGTCGACGGCGCTCCTGCGTCGCCGCCGCCGGGGGACACAGAGATCGAGCGGGCGCTACGCGACCGTCTCGCCGAAGGCGATGATCGGAAGACGGCAGTCGCGGTGGTGGCCCGCAATCTCGATGTGTCGAAGCGGGACGTCTACGCGATCTCGCTGCGCGTCACCGAGTGACCCTGAGCTCGGCGACGCGTGCCCACACCTCATCGGTCGCCTTCGATGCCTGCGCCGGTGTCGAACGGCGGTTGGGGGTCGTACTCGATGAAGAGCTGCATGACCTGTGCAGTCACGGGGTCGCAGAGCGGGCAGCGAGCGAGAGCGCCATGTCGATGCCCGACGACACGCCCGCCGCGGTGATGATCTTTCCGTTCTGCACGACTCGCTGTTCCGTGTAGCGCGTGCCGAGCTCCTCGAGCTGTGCCTTCGCGCCCCAGTGCGTCGTCGCGTCGAGTCCGTCGAGCAGGCCGGCCGCCGCGAGGAGCAGCGAACCCGTGCACACCGACGTCGTGAACTGCGTCGTCTCGTGCACCTGGCGGATCCAGTCGAGGGTCGGCTGATCGTGGACCAGCGGTCGCGTCCCGTAGCCGCCGGGCACGACCAGCACCTCCGGGGCCGTCACCTCCGCGAGCGTCGCGTCGACGGTGAGGCCGAGCTTGCCGTTGTCGGTGCGGACCTCACCGCGCTTCGCACCGACGAACACCACCTCAGCGCCCGGGAGGCGCTGCAGCACCTCGTACGGTCCGATCGCGTCGAGCGCGGTCAGCTCAGGGAAGATGAAGAAGGCGATCTGCACCCGCCCATCCTTGCCATTGTGGGGACGTGATGCCCGCGGAATCCGCTGTTGCGGCGATCGACGCCCTCGAGGCGGCGGGAGCGGACGTGTGGGTGGACGGGGGCTGGGGCGTCGACGCGCTCCTGGGTCGGGAACGACGCACGCACGACGACCTCGACCTCGTCGTTTCGCCGAACCAGTCGGGGCGGCGGTCGCGGCGCTCGGCCGTTTGGGGTTCGTGCCGGTGGTGGACTCGCTTCCCGTGAGGCTCGTCCTTGCCGCGACCGAGGACCGGCGGGTGGATCTGCATCCGACCGTGCTCACCGGAGACGGCGACGCGTTGCAGGCGCTGCCGTCCGGACGGGCATTCGCGTATCCGGCGACCGGGTTGCGGCGGCCGGGGCACGATCGCCGGCCGGGCCGTTCGCTGCTTGACGCCCGAGGCGCAGGTCTTGACCCATCTCGGCTACCCGCCGGGTGCACGCGATCGATCCGACATGGCCGCGCTCGTCGAGGCGTTCGGCGTCGGGCTCGGCCTGGCCTACGCGGCCGGCCACGACCTCATGGTGCGCGAGGCGGCACCCGTGGACATCGCTCCCATGACCGACGTCCAGTTTCGGGCGTCCGTCGCGGCGTACCGCTGGCCGGGCAACGAGGCGTGGGCGGACTCCGTCCATCACGGCGTCTTTTGGCGTCTGTGGGAATCGCGGATCGGCGCTCCACGGACCTGGAGCGGTGTCGCGCTGATCGGCGGTGCGGTGGCGGGAACCGCGCATGTGCGCCCGTGGGCGTCTGACGACCTGGATGCGGCTTGCACCGCTGAGCTCAACGCGGTGTACGTAGATCCGCACGCGCAAGGCACGGGCATTGGTCGCCGGTTGAACGATGCGGCTCTGACGCGGCACGTGGACCTCGGTTACACCGACGTCCGCCTCCACGTGATCGAGCACAACCACCGCGGCCAGGATTTCTGGCAACACCTCGGTTGGCGCCGCGACGGTGGCGTTCGCGAGGTGACCGGATCAGGAGGGATGATCGAGCACCGCTACCGAATCTCAGCCGAGGCGTTGGAAGGTGACCGGTAGCCTGCGCTCGTGGGCAGGTACTACCTGACGACACCGATCTACTACGTGAACGACGCGCCCCACATCGGGCACGCCTATCCCACGGTGGTCGGCGACGCCGTGACTCGGTGGCACCGCGCCCTCGGTGAGGAGGTGCACTACCTCACGGGCACCGACGAGCACGGGTTGAAAGTGCAGCAGGCCGCCGAGGCCAGGGGAGTCCCGCCACGTGAGTGGGCCGACACGACGGTGGAGCGCTACCGCGAGGCCTGGAAGCTCCTCGACATCACGAACGACGACTTCATCCGCACGACCGAAGCTCGGCACTACAAGGGAGTGCGAGCAGCTGCTGAACGCCTGCTACGAGGCGGGCGACATCGAGCTCGGTACGTACGAAGGCCTCTACTGCGTCCCGTGTGAGGCGTACTACACCGAGGACGAGCTGGTCGACGGCAACTGCCCGATCCACGGCCGGCCGGTCGATCACATGAAGGAGGAGAACTACTTCTTCAAGCTCAGCCGGTACGGCGACCGGCTGCTCGAGTGGTACGCCAGCGCATCCCGACGCCATCCGGCCGGAGACGCGACGCAACGAGGTGCTCGGGTTCATCCGGCAGGGCTTGCTCGACTTCTCGATCAGCCGGACGTCACTCAAGTGGGGCATCCCGATCCCGTGGGACGACCGCCACGTCACCTACGTCTGGTTCGACGCGCTCGCCGAACTACATCACCGCCATCGGATACGGCAGCGGACGAGGACGAGTTCCAGCCGCTGGTGGCCGGGGCATCATCTGATCGGGAAGGACATCATCCGCTTCCACTGCGTCTACTGGCCCGCGATGTTGCTGTCGGCGGGCCTCGAGCCGCCCGCGGGCTTTCACGTGCACGGCTGGCTGCTCGTCGCCGGCGAGAAGATGAGCAAGACGAAGCTGAACCAGATCACGCCGGCCGATCTCGTCGCCGACTTCGGCGTCGACGGCTACCGCTACCACTTCCTCGCGGACGTGCCGTTCGGCCCCGACAACGACTTCTCCTACGAGGGGATGGTGGCCCGCTACAACAGCGACCTCGCCAACAACCTCGGCAACCTTCTGTCGCGCGTGCGCGACGGTCGTCGCGAAGCAGTGCGACGGTGTCGGACCCGCGCCCGCGCCCGGACAGCCCGCTCGCCGCCGGTCGCGGCGACGGCCTACGAGGCGGCCGCGTCGGCATGGGACCGCGTCCAACCGTCGGAGGCGCTCGAGGCGACCTGGCGACTCATCAGGGCGACCAACGCCGAGCTCGAGGCGACCGAGCCGTGGAAGGCCGCGCCCGGACCGGAGGTCGACGGGGTGCTCGGCGACGCGCTCGAGGTGCTCCGCATCGTGGCGGTGCTCGCGGCGCCCGCCATCCCCCATGCCGCCGAGGAGATCTGGCGCCGCATCGGCCTCAGCGGGTCGGTAACGGACCAACGGCTCCCCGAGGCGGCGGGCTGGGGCGGGTACCCGGGCGGGGTGCCGGTCGAGAAGGGCGCGCCGCTCTTCCCGCGCATCGCGGTGCCGTCCTGACGTGAGCTGGACCGACAACCACTGTCACCTCGACGACGAGCGCCTTGCACGGGGCGCGGCCGCGGCGGTGGAGGCGGCCCGCGCCGCGGGCGTCGATCGCATGATCACGATCGGCACCGACGCGATCCGCAGCCGGATGGCCATCGACATCGCGGCCGCCCACGACGGCGTGTGGGCAACGGTCGGTCTGCACCCTCACGACGCGAAGAACGGAGTCGACACGATCGTGGCGCTCTTCGACGAGCCGAAGGTGGTCGCGGTCGGGGAGTGCGGGCTCGACTACCACTACGACAACTCGCCTCGGCCCCAGCAGCGCGAGGCGTTCGCGGCGCAGATCCGCATCGCGCACGAGCGCGCGCTGCCGCTCGTGATCCACACACGCGAGGCGTGGGACGAGACGTTCGACATCCTCACCGCCGAAGGTGTTCCCGAACGCACGGTCTTCCACTGCTTCTCCGGCGGTGCGGACGAGGCGGCGCGGTGCCTCGCCATCGGCGGGTTCCTGTCGTTCAGCGGCATCGTCACGTTCCCCAAAGCCGCCGATGTGCGCATGGCGGTCGAGCGATGCCCGATCGATCGTCTCCTCGTCGAGACCGATGCCCCGTACCTGACCCCGGTGCCCCATCGCGGCACGCCCAACGAGCCGGCGTATGTCGCGCTCGTGGGTGCTGCCGTTGCGCAGGTCAAGGGCGTCGACGTTCGTCTCGTTGAGGAGGCCTCGACGCGGACCGCTGCTGCCGTGTTCGGGCTGCACTAACTTCACCCCGACTCGTGTACCGGGGAGGGTGGAGCTCTGCAGGTCACACCGGGCGAGCAGCGGCGCATCGTCGCCGCGGTCCTCGTCACGTTGATTGCCCTTGCCGTGGTCGTCGTCGCCCGTCGTGACGCCCCGAGCAGCGACAGCGAGACGGTCGCGGCCGCCGGCGACGCGACGACAGTCGCCTCGACGACCACTGCGCCGTCGACCTCGGCGTCGTCGATCTCGGCGTCGCTGCACGAGCTTGCCGACCCCGCGACTTCTGGACTCTCCACCGTCGCCCTCGCGACGGTCGCCAGCACGACGGTGCCCCCCACAACGCCCGCTCCGACGACCGCGAAGCCCACGACCACGGCAAAACCGCCGCCGGCCACCACGGTGACGACCGCGCCGACGTCGAGCGTGCTCGACACGGCACCACCGGCCACCGCGCCGCCGAGCACGGTGCTCGTCGATCCGGGCGTCACCACCGGTCCGGCCGATCGGATGCAGGAAGGCCGCGGCACGTTCCACCGGTATGACAACGCTGACCCGCTCTGGGGCGAGCGGCCGTGTGCGCACCGCACACTCCCCAAGGGCACGGTCCTCACCGTGGTCAACACGAAGACGGGCGCGTCGACCTGGTGCGTCGTGCGCGACCGGGGGCCCTTCGGCAATGCGATCATCGACCTCGATGAGGAGCAGTTCGCCGAGCTCGCGCCGGTCAGCGCCGGTGTGATCAACGTGCGCATCACCTGGTGACGCTGAGCGGGCGCGATGTCGCCGCGCTCCTTGCGAGACACGGACTGCACCCGAGCCGGGCGTTGGGGCAGAACTTCGTCGTCGACCCGAACACGGTCCGGCGAATCGCCCGCCTCGCCGGCGTGGGCGCCGGCGATCAGGTCGTCGAGATCGGCGCCGGGCTCGGATCGCTGACGCTCGCACTGGCCGAGACGGGCGCCGCGGTGACGGCGATCGAGGTCGACCGGGGGATCGTGCCGGTGCTGCGCACCGTCGTCGAGGACAAGGGTGTGCGCGTGATCGAGGCCGATGCGCGCGCGCATCGATTGGCCCGCGGTGTTGGGCGAAGAACGCTGGACGCTGGTCGCCAACCTTCCCTACAACGTCGCGACTCCGCTCGTCGCCGACTTGCTCGATGGTGTGCCTCAGATCGAGCGGATGCTCGTGATGGTGCAGCGCGAGGTGGGCGAGCGACTCGCCGCGACGTCCTGGCGACGAGGCATACGGCGCGGTGTCGGTGAAGGTTGCGTACTGGGCCCACGCCGACGTGGTCGGGAAGGTGCCCGCCACCGTGTTCCTGCCCAAGCCCAAGGTGGAGTCGGCCCTCGTGCGCATCGTCCGTCGCGAGACGCCCGCGGTGGGCAACGACGTCGACGCGAAGTGGCTGTTCCGGCTCGTACGCGCCGGCTTCGGTCAGCGCCGCAAGATGCTGCGCGGCTCACTCGCCGGCCTGGCGACGCAGGCGCAGATCGAGGCAGCCGGGATCGCGCCGACGGCGCGTGCCGAGGAGCTCGACGTCGAGGCGTGGGGCCGCCTGGCCCGCGAGGCTGCACCACGTGGATGAGCTGTTCGCGCCGGCGAAGCTGACGGTGAGCCTCCGCATCACCGGCGTGCGCGACGACGGCTACCACCTCATCGACGCGGAGATGGTGAGCCTCGACTTCGGCGATCGGCTGTTCGATCACCAAGGGCGACGGACTCGAGATCGTGGGGCCGGCCGCGGCCGGTGTGCCGACTGACGACACGAACCTGATCCGCCGGGCGCTTGCGCTGGTCGGACGAACCGCGCACGTCCGCGTCGAGAAGCACATCCCCGCCGGAGGTGGACTCGGGGGAGGCTCGAGCGATGCGGCGGCGATCCTGCGGTGGGCGGGTGTCGACGATCTCGATCTCGCGGCCTCACTTGGTGCCGATGTCCCGTTCTGTCTGATCGGAGGCCGCGCACGCGTGACCGGGGTTGGTGAGATCGTTGACCCGTTGCCGTTCGTCGACCGCACGTTCACGGTGGTGACGCCGCCCCTCTCGGTCTCGACGCCGGCGTCTACCGCGCCTGGGACGAGCTCGGCGGTCCGTGACCCGGACCAACGACCTCGAGGTCGGCCGCGCTCACGGTCGAGCCGCGGCTGGCTTCGTGGCGCGCACGGGTCGCCAGGTTCACGGGCCAGGAGCCGATGCTCGCCGGGCAGCGGGTCGACGTGGTTCGTCGAAGGGGATCACGGCGGTGCCGCCGCGGCGCTCGCACCGGCGATGGTGGTCGTGACGCGCACCGACCGCCCCTAGGAGCGGTCGGCGGAAAGAGAACGGGCTCGGTTACTTGCGGCGTTGGAAGCGCGTGCGCTTGAGCATCTTCTTGTGCTTCTTCTTGCGCATGCGCTTGCGGCGCTTCTTGATCAACGATCCCATGGCTGCGCAGAGGGTAGTGGTGCATCGTGGGCTGGGGAAATCGCACCCGCGGGATACCGTGAGGCTGCCCTTGGCGGGTAGTTCAACTGGCAGAACGCCTGACTTTGGATCAGGAGGTTCCAGGTTCGAGCCCTGGCCCGCCAGCTGTGACAGCGCGTGATGTGTTCATCACCGCGGTGAGCGAGTCGATGGGCCTCGGCGACGCGGTGCGCTCCCCCGGAACCACGGTGGTTGCGGCGCCGGAGCGCGCGGGCAGCGACATCGTCGTCGCCTACGCGATCGCCGAGCACACCGTGCTCTGGTGCGACCCCGCACTTGCCGAGCCGATGGCTCGCCTCGTCGATGCCGATCGATCCGCGTCACTCGACGAATGCGACGCGTTTCTCGTCGAGCTCGGATGGGCGGAGGTCGGGCGCGCACACATGCAGGTGCTCGGCCCCGCCGGCTTGCACCCGCCGACTGTCACCGAGCACAGGATGCGCTCACTCGACCTCACGAGCGCCGCGGACCAGGCCCTTCTCACGACGTTCAAGTCCACGCTCACGGCCGAGGAACGAGACGAGGCCGACCTCGACGACAGTGCCGATGAGCACATCGTCGTCGTGCTCGACGGCTGACGGTGTCGCGGCCTACAGCTCACAAGCGCCATTCGGTCCCGCAAGGCAGTTTGCGGACGTCTCGGTCGCGACCCGGCCCGACGTCCGCGGTCGCGGCCTCGGGCACCTCGTCGTCGCGCAGCTGTGCGATGAGATCGTTGCGCGTGGCCTGCATCCGCTCTACCGGCGCGCCGTGATCAACACGGGGTCCGTGCGCCTCTGCGCCGCCCTCGGCTTCGTCCCCGTCATCGAAGTCTCCGGCTTCCGCCGCCGCGTGACCGCAACCTCGGCCGACCGAACGCTCCCCCGGCCCGGCGGGTCGTCCGTCAGGTGAGGTCGGCGAGTGCCGTGAGGAGCGCGTCGACGTCGTCGCTCGTCGTGTAGCGGACGATGCCCGCGCGCACCGCGCCGCCCCGCTCGCGCAGCCCGAGCGCGTCGATGAGCTCGCACGCGTAGTTGTCGCCGCTCCACACGGCGATGCGACGCTGCGCCAGCTCGTGCGCCACCCAGTCGGGGTCGCGCCCGTCGAGGTTGAAGATCGTGGTCGGGGCGCGGCCCTCTCCCGACTCGGGTGCGTGCACGGTCACGCCGGGGATCGCGCGCAGCCCGCTCTCGAGCCGGGTCAGCAGCGCCGCCTCGGCCGCGATGACCTCGTTCCAGGGCTGCTCGGCCATGAACTCCGCCGCGCCGCCCACTCCCGCGATCACTTCGAAGCCGCCCGTGCCGGTCTCCCACCGCTCCGGACCGGGATAGTCGGCGGGTCGCACACGGTAGGGCTCGACTCCGCGCAGGAGGTCGGGCTGCAACACGAGGATCCCCGCGTGCGGGCCGTACCACTTGTAGGGCGACGACACGAGCGAGTCGATGTTCCAGCCATTCACGTCGATCGGGAGGTGCGGCGTCCGCGCCACCGCATCGACGTGGACGCGCGCGCCGGCGGCGTGGGCCATGTCGGCGGCCGCCCGCAGGTCGGGCGCGAACCCGGTGAGGTTCGACGCGCCGGAGAGTGCGACCCATGCGGTCGGCCCCTCGGCGAGCGCGCGCTGGAGGTCGGCGAGATCGAAGGAGCCGTCCACCGGATCGACTGGGAGCACCGTCACGCGCGCGCCGGCGTCAGCCGCGGCGAGCGCCCAGGGCGTCACGTTCGAGTCGTGATCGAGCTGGGTGCAGATGATTCGCTCCGAGCCCTCCCATGTGTGTGCGAGTGCTCGGGTGAACGCGAACATCAATGTTGTCGCGCTCGGGCCGAAGATGACCTGTGACTCGTGAGCGCCGAGCAACGCACCGACCTTCTGGCGCACCCCGTCCACCAACGCGGTCGTGTGCTGACTGGCCGCGAAGTGCCCACCGACGTTCGCGGGGTCGGGGCCGCGGAAGTAGTCGTGCATGGCGGTGATCGACGTGTCGACCGGAAGCGTTCCCGCAGGACCGTCGAGGCGCACCCAGGTGCCATCGAGCCCAGGGAAGCGATCACGCAGGTCAGACGGGCTCACGCCTCGAAGTCTGCCGTACTCGCCACGCGACGACTCCGTGACGATTCGATGTTTGACACTGTGCGTTCACCCTCTCGTTGGTAGAACAACACCATGACGCTGTCGGCCATGGTGCTCGCAGCAGGAGAGGGCACACGGATGCGTTCGACGCGCCCGAAGCCTCTCCATCTCCTGTGTGGCCGTCCGATGCTCCTCCACGTGCTCGCGTCGATACGCGGGCTCGAGGTCAACCGCACGGTCGTCGTGGTCGGACACGGTGCGGAGGCGGTCACGAAGAAGGTGCAGGAGCTCGGGTCGTCCGCGCTGCGCATCGGCTTCGTCGAGCAGCTCGTGCAGCGAGGTACGGGTGACGCAGTCCTCGTGGGCATGTCGGCGTTCATGGACGACGACCTCGACGAGTCGGGCGACTTGTTGGTGCTTCCCGGTGACACCCCGCTGCTGCGGAGCGAGACGGTCGCGGCACTCGTGGCCCAGCACCGCCAGACGGGGGCGGCGGCCACGTTGCTGACCGCTCGGCTGGCGGATCCGACGGGCTACGGGCGGATCAGCCGCGATCGCAACAACAACGTCGCGCGTGTCGTCGAGCACGGCGATGCCACCGAGGAGGAGCTCGCGATCGACGAAGTGAACACGTCGATCTACTGCTTCCGCCGCGACCTTCTCGCTCCGGCGCTGCGGCGGCTCAGCCCCGAGAACAGCCAGGGCGAGTACTACCTCACCGATGTCGTCTCGGTGCTGCACGACGCCGGCTATCCGGTCAGCGCTTTGGTCATCGACGACCCGACCGAGGTGCAGGGGGTCAACGACCGCGTGCAGCTCGCCGCCGCCGAGGTCGAGCTGCGGGCCCGCACCAACCGCGCCTGGCTCGCCGCGGGCGTGACGATGCTCGATCCCGAGCACACCTATGTGGACGTCACCGTCGAGCTCTCGGCCGACGTCACCCTGTTCCCCGGCACGATCCTGCAGGGGCGCACGATCATCGGGCCCGGGGCAGAGATCGGGCCGTCCACCCGTCTCGTCGACTCCGTCGTCGGCGCCGGCGCGGTCGTGGCGAACACGGTCGGACGAAATGCGTCGGTGGGCGCCGATGCCGTCGTCGGTCCGTTCGCAGTCCTCGAGCCGGGCGCAGAAGTGCCCGCGGGTCTGCGGACTGGTCCCTTCTACACTGCCCCTCGGAGCGACGAACCCTGAACCGGGGTGGGTCGGGGCCAGGAGGGTCGATGGAGCTCATCACCAAGAAGCGGTTCGTCCTGTACTCCGGACGAGCGCATCTGGCGCTCGCGGAGGAGATCTCCGAGCACCTCGGTGTCGAGCTCGGGCACCCGAACCTCACCGACTTCGCCAACGGCGAGATGCGCCCCCGGTTCGGCGAGTCCGTCCGCGGCAGCGACGTGTTCGTGATGCAGACCCACGCGGGGACGTCGGAGATGTCGATCAACGACGCGATCATGGAGCAGCTGATCATGATCGACGCTGCCCACCGAGCGTCGGCGAAGCGCATCACCGCGGTGTGCCCCTTCTACGGGTACGCCCGTCAGGATCGCAAGGCCGAGGGTCGCGAGCCCATCACCGCCAAGCTCGTCGCCGATCTGTTCAAGGCCGCGGGTGCGAAGCGCATGATCTCGGTCGACCTGCACTCCGGGCAGATCCAGGGCTTCTTCGACGGCCCGGTCGATCACCTGACCGCTGCGCCGGTCTTGCTCGACTACCTGCGCCGCGAACACCGACCTCGATCCGGTGATCGTCTCGCCCGACGCCGGTCGCATCAAGGTCGCCGAGCGATTCGCCCAGCATCTCGACGCCGACCTCGCATTCATCTACAAGACGCGCCCGAAGGGCATGGCCAACGTGGCGGTTGCCCGTGAGGTCATCGGCGAGGTCGAAGGGCGCCACTGCATCATCGTCGACGACATGATCGACACCGCCGTCGACGATCGTCGCCGCAGCCGAGTGCCTCATCGAGCACGGAGCATCCGACGTGTGGGCGATGGCCACCCATGGCGTGCTGTCCGGACCTGCGATCGACCGGCTCAAGAACGCGCCGATCGGCCGCATCGTCATCACGAACACCGTGCCGCTGCCGTCCGAGAAGCAGATCGACAAGATCGAGGTGCTCTCCATCGCCAAGGTCATCGCGGACGCGCTCGACGCCGTCTTCGAGGACACCTCGGTCAGCGAGATCTTCGGCGGCGAGAACCAGAACTGACCCCCCTTCAAGTGCCCTCGCCGCTCTCCGCTTTGCTTCGATCGGCTCGGCTCGCTGCGCTCGGCAATCGGTACTTCACACACCCGGCGGCGCATTGCGCCGCCGTTTCTGGCTATGCCGGCTTCGCCGGTCGGGCCGGCTGGCAGGTTCTGGCGGTCGACTCCCTAGACTGGCTCGTCCCCCGCGTACGACCGCTCTAGGAGCGCGCCATGTCCGAAGTCAGCCTCACCGCCCAGACCGGCCGCATCATCGGCTCGGCCGCGGCCCGTCGCCTGCGGACCGAAGGAAAGATCCCGGGCGTCGTGTACGGGCAGGGCGCCGACACCCAGGTCGTGGCGGTGGAGCGCCGTGAGCTGCGCCACGCGCTCTCCGGCCCCTCGGGCAACAACGCGCTGATCACGCTCGAGGTCGACGGCACCCATCAGCTGACGATCGTGCGTGACCTGCAGCGCGATCCCGTGAAGCGCGTGGTGACCCACGTCGACTTCCTCCGCATCAACCGTGACGAAGCGATCGAAGTCGAGGTACCCCTCCATCTCGAGGGTGAGGCCACCGACGTCCATCGCAACGACGGCCTCGTCGACCTCGCGCTCGACAGCCTCACCGTGCTCGCGAAGCCGGGCGACATCCCGCCGTCGTTCACGATCGACGTCTCCGAGATGACGATCGGCGATGTCATCCGCGTCCGCGACATCGCGCTGCCCGCCGGCGTCACGACGCCACTCGATCCCGAGACGCCTCTCGTCACCGCCGAGGCCACGCGCGCCACGATCGAGGAAGAGGCGGCCGAGGGCGAAGAGGGCGAGGGCGAAGGCGGGGTCGAGGGTGCCGCGCCGGCCGGCGGGGCGTCCGACGCCAGCGACGAAAGCTGACCCACCCTGTTCCGCCGCGGCGGTTCCGAACGGCGCGGCCGATCGGCCGACCTGCTCGTCGTGGGGTTGGGCAACCCGGGCGAGGAATACGGCCGCAGCCGCCACAACCTCGGCGCTGAAGTCGTCGCGCTGCTCGCGGAACGCGCCGGCACCTCGCTGAAGCGGTCGAAGGAGAAGGCGCTCGTCGCCGAGGTGAAGTGGGGCGACAAGCACATCGCGCTCGCGTTCCCGCAGACCTACATGAACCTCTCCGGAGAGTCGGTCGCGAAGTTCGTCCGTCGTCACGGCATCGAGGACCCGCGGCGGATCGTCATCGTGCACGACGAGCTCGACTTGCCGGTGGGCGGCCTCCGAGTGAAGGTCGGCGGGGGCCTCGCCGGCCACAACGGGCTGAAGTCGATCGTGCAGCACCTCAAGACCGACGACTTCGTGCGCGTCCGCATCGGCGTGGGCAAGCCCCCGAGCTCGCAGCAGGGCGCCGACCAC
Source organism: uncultured Acidimicrobiales bacterium (assembly GCA_963747215.1). Lineage (GTDB taxonomy): Bacteria > Actinomycetota > Acidimicrobiia > Acidimicrobiales > DATKAS01 > DATKAS01. The sequence continues at coordinate 56,745 of CAVVET010000010.1, read as the reverse complement.
GTCCTCCGGAAGCCGTCGAAGTCCGATCGGTCCGAGTTCGACGTGCTCGTGCAGGAGGCGGCCGACGCCGTCGAGGCCATCGCGGCGGAGGGCCCCGATGCCGCGATGAACCGTTACAACCGCTGACGGCTATCGCTGACGATCCGGGCCGAGCACCACCGGGAGTGCCGACAGGCCGCGGAGCACGAGGCCGTCGCCGTGGCCCCAGTGCAGCTCATCGTCGGGAGCGGCGAGGCGAACGTCGGGGAACCGCCGCAGCAGCGCGCCGAGCGCGACCGCACCCTCGAGGCGCGCGAGCGGGGCGCCGAGGCAGAAGTGGATGCCGTGCCCGAAGGCCAGGTGCCGGTTGTTCGCGCGTGCGATGTCGAAGCGCTCGGCGTCGGCGAAGTGGTGCTCGTCGCGGTTCGCCGCCGCGAGCGAGATGATCACCTGTCCGCCCGCGGGGATCGTGACGCCAGCGATCTCGAGGTCCTCGCTCGCGTAGCGGAACGTGGAGTGGGGCACCGGCGCGTCGTACCGCATGATCTCCTCGACCAGCCCGCCGAGGTCCTCGGGATCGGCCTTCGCGGCCGCGAGCTGATCGGGATGCCGCAGCAGCGCGACCACGCCGTTGCCGATGAGGCTGGTCGTCGTGTCATGGCCCGCGATGATCAGCTGCAGCAGCGTCGAGAGCAGCTCCTGGTGATCGAGCCGTTCGTCGCCGTCGCGCGCTCGAATGAGGGCGGTGACGAGGTCGTCGCCGGGAACCCGCTCCTTCGTCTCGACGAGCGAGGTGAGGTGCGCGACGACCTCGTCCGAGCCCGCCTTGGCCCGCGCGTACTGCTCAGGGGTGTCGGTAGGTGAGAGCAGCGCCATGAGCGCGTCGCCGAACGGCGCGCGGTCCGGCTCGGGGACACCGAGCAGCTCGCAGATGACCGTGAACGGGATCGGGAACGCGAAGTTGGGGACCAGGTCGACGGTGGCCTCGGGGCCGGCCGCGGCGAGCGCATCGAGGGCGGAGCCCACGATCTCGCGGATGCGCGGCTCGAGTCCTTCGATGCGGCGCAGCGAGAACGCCGAGCGCGACGAGCCGGCGCAGGCGGGTGTGGTCCGGCGGATCGACGGCGAGCATGTGCTTCGCGAACGCCGGACCGGGAAGCCCCTCGGCGAGCACACCGTCGCCGCTCGAGAACGCCGCCTGCATGTCCTTGGACAGGCGGGTGTCGTTGAGCAGCACCTTCGCTTCCTCGTAACCCACGACGAGCCAGGCCGTATGTCCGTCGCCGAGCGTGACCCGGTGGACGGCCCCCAGCGCGCGGGCTTCGGCGAACACTGGGAACGGGTTGTCCCGGTCGAAGTCGCCCCACGCGGCGAACGCTGGATGAGTGGCGGTCACGGTGCTCATCCTTCCTCGTCGTCGCTACCCTCGCACGAGTGCGTCTGGCTGACCTCCCCCCGCTGCTGCGCGAGGAGAGCGCCGTCGCGCACCTGCTCGGCCGGAACGCCGCGACCGTCGCCGTGCCGGAAGCAGCCCGGGCGATCACGATCGCGGGGCTGGCCCGCATCTCTCAGCAGCGCACATTCCTCGTGCTGCTGCCCACGAGCACGGCGGCTGACCAGCTCGCGGCCGACCTGCGGGCCTACCTCGATCCGGACGAGGTCGAGCTGTTCCCCGCGTGGGAGACGCTGCCGTTCGAGCGGGTGAGCCCCGCGGTCGAGACGATGGGCCGTCGACTGCGGGTCATGTGGCGCCTGCGCAAGCCCGAGCGGGCGCCCCGGATCGTGGTGGCCGGCGTCCGCGCCCTTTCTCAGCGGCTCGGTCCCCATGTCGAGGACGTCGAGCCGGTCTCTGTCACCGCGGGGCAGCAGGTGGATCCGGCCGAGCTCGTCGCCGAGCTCGTGCGCTGCGGCTACCGGCGTGAGTACCTCGTCGAGCACCGCGGGCGAGGTCGCGTTGCGCGGGTCGATCGTCGACGTGTTCCCGTCGACAGCGGACGCGCCGGTGCGCATCGACCTGTGGGGCGACGAAGTGGACCGGCTGTCGGAGTTCTCGGTCCACGACCAACGGTCCACCGCGGACATCGCCGAGGCCGACATCTTCCCCGCGCGAGAGCTCCTCCCCACCGACGAAGTGCGCGAGCGAGCGGCCGCGCTCGTCGCGCGCCGAGCCGTGGGGACGTGAGCAGTGGGAGCGGCTCGCCGAGGGCCTCGTGTTCGACGGCATGGAGTCGTGGATGCCCTGGCTCACACAAGGGGAGCACACGCTCGTCGATCTGCTCGACGCCAACGCGCAGATCGTGCTCGTCGAGCCGCGGCGCATGCGCGACCGCGCGTCGGACATCCTCGCCGAGGAGGCCGACCTGGCCGCGCAGCCCTGTCGAAGACGTGGGGCGCGTCCGGCGCCGAGTTCCCGCGGCTGCACGTCCCGTTCGACGACCTCCTTGCCGAGACGCCCGCCGGCGCGTGGACGTTCCTGCCCGTCGCCGACCGACCGGACGCGCCGTCGATCGAGGCGATGGGGTGGGGGCCGATCTCGGGCGACGGTGAAGGCCTCGCTCGCCGGTTGAGCGGATTGCTGGGTGAGCGCTACCGAGTCGTGGTCGCCGCCGACACCGAGGGTTCGGCCCGCCGTCTCCATGAGCTGCTGCTCAACGTGTCGCTCGACCTGGCGATCGACCTCGACGGCACGTCCGACCTCACGCGGCCCGGCGGTCGCATCGTGGTCGCGCCGCTCGACCATGGCTTCGTGCTGCCGAGCGCGCGCCTCGCCGTCATCGCCGAGTCCGACCTCACGGGGCGTCGGCGCGCGCACCGTCGTCCCCGTCCGCCGCGCCGCGACGCCGTCGGCTTCTTCGAGGATCTGCAGCCCGGCGACTACGTCGTGCACCACACAGCACGGCGTCGGCCGCTACGGCGGCATGGTCACGCGGTCGATCGGCGGCATCGAACGCGACTACCTGCTGCTCGAGTACAAGGGCGACGACCACCTGTACGTGCCGTCCGACCAGATCGACGCGGTGCGCCACTACACCGGGGGCGACTCGCCGACGTTGCACCGTCTCGGCGGCAGCGACTTCGCCGCGCACCAAGGCGCGCGTCAAGGCCGCGGTGCGCGAGATCGCGCAGGAGCTCGTCGTGCTGTACCAGCGGCGGGTCACGTCACCGGGTCACGCGTTCCCGCCCGACACGCCGTGGCAGCGCGAGATGGAGGAGGCGTTCCCGTACGTCGAGACGCCCGACCAGCTCAAGGCGATCGCCGACGTGAAGGAGGACATGGAAGGCGAGGCGCCGATGGACCGCCTCGTCTGCGGCGACGTCGGGTTCGGCAAGACCGAGGTCGCCATACGAGCGGCCTTCAAGGCGGTGCAGGACGGCCAGCAGGTCGCGGTGCTCGTGCCGACGACGTTGCTCGCGCAGCAGCACTACGCGACGTTCGGCGACCGGTTGGCCGCCTATCCCGTGCGGGTCGAGGTGCTCTCACGGTTCCTCACGCCCGGGCAGGCGAAGGGGGTCGTCGACGGCATCCGCAACGGCGAGGTCGACATCGTCATCGGCACGCACCGGCTGCTCTCCGAGGACATCAGCTTCAAGCGCCTGGGATTGCTCGTGGTCGACGAGGAGCAGCGGTTCGGCGTGAGCCACAAGGAGGCGATCAAGAAGCTGAAGACCGACGTCGACGTGCTCACGCTCACCGCCACCCCGATCCCGCGCACGCTTGGAGATGAGCCTCACCGGCATCCGCGACCTCACGCTGCTGAACACGCCGCCCGCCGACCGCCAGCCGATCCTCACCTACGTCGGCGAGTACGACGACCGCGCCGTCGCCGAGGCGATCCGTCGGGAGCTGCTCCGCGAGGGTCAGGTCTTCTTCGTGCACAACCGCGTGCAGGACATCGAGTCGGTCGCGGCGTCGCTCCGCGACCTCGTCCCCGAGGCCCGCATCACGGTCGCGCACGGACAGATGGACGAAGGCACGCTCGAACAGATCGTCGTCGACTTCTGGGAGGGCGGGTTCGACGTGCTCGTCTGCACGACGATCATCGAGTCGGGCATCGACATGCCCACGGTGAACACGCTCGTCGTCGACCGAGCCGACATGCTCGGCCTCGGCCAGCTCCACCAGCTCCGAGGTCGCGTCGGACGGGCCGGCCAGCGGGCGTACGCGTACCTGTTCCATCCGGTCGATCGAGTGCTCAGCGAGGACGCGTACGAGCGGCTCCGCACGATCGGCGAGGCGACCGAGCTCGGGTCGGGCTTCAAGATCGCGATGCGCGACCTCGAGATCCGCGGCGCCGGCAACCTCCTCGGGGAGAACCAGACGCGGTCACATCGCCGCCGTCGGCTACGACCTCTACTGCCAGATGGTCACCGAAGCCGTCGCCGAGCTGAAGGGCGAAGAGGTTCGGGAGCCGGCGGAGATCAAGCTCGACCTGCCGATCGACGCGCACCTTCCCGCCGGTCTACGTCGGGCGTGAGGAGCTGCGCCTCGAGGCCTACCGCCGGCTGGCGGCGGTCACCACCGAAGCCGAGGTCGACGACATCCGCGCCGAGTGGGTCGATCGCTACGGACCGCCGCCGGAACCGGCGGAGGCGTTGCTCGCCGTCGGTCGGCTCCGGGCGGAGTGCCATCGGCTCGGCATCCGCGAGGTCACCGTCGGTCGCGGCATGGCGCGGCTGCTGCCGTTGAAGCTGAAGACGAGCGAGGAGGTTCGCTTCCGGCGGCTGGCTCGCGACGGCGTGTACAAACCGGACTCGGAAGAGATCCAGGTGCGCGCTCGCTCCGGCGACATCGCGGCCGCGCTCGTGGCGTTCCTGCGTGAGCTGATCCCGCCCGAAGACGCCCTCTGACGGGCCGGCCTGACGGGAGAGCGCCGGAGGGCCGCCGGTAGGCTCGCCTGCCGTGAAGTCCCCGCTTTCGAAGTTCGTTCTTCTCGCGTCTGCGGTCGCATCGCTCGCGCTCGCTGCCTCGGCGTGCTCCACCGTGAGCCCCGATGCCGCCACCGTGAACGGCGACTCGATCAACCGCTCGACATTCGACGATCAGCTCGAGACCTACGCAGCCAACGACGCGTTTCTGGCTCGTGTCTCCCAGGCCGGTCAAGGAGCGGTCGAGGGCAACGGCGAAGGGACCGTTTCGGCGGACTTCGCCCGCCAAGTGTTGCAGCGCGAGATCGTCCTGCTCGTCGTCCAGCAGGAGAACGTGGCGCGGGGCGCCACGGTCACCCCTGAGATCGAGGCGGCCGCCAGAGAAGACGTGATCGCGCAGTTCGGCCTCGAAGCGTTCGACGCGTTCCCGAAGTCGTTCCAGGACACGCTCGTCGACCAGAACGCACAGGTGTTCCTGCTTCGCGCCCACGTCGCGGGCAACGCGCTCGACGACGCCGCGCTCCTCGCGGCCTTTGACGAGGATCCGTCGCAGTTCGCCGAGGTGTGCGCCGCGGACATCCTCGTGGAGACCAAGGCCGAAGCCGAAGCGGTCGCCGCCCGGCTCGACAACGGCGAGGACTTCGCAACGGTGGCTGCGGAAGTGTCCACCGACACCGGCAGCGCCGCCAATGGGGGCAACCTCGGGTGCGTCGCCCGCGGCGTCACGGTGCCCGAGTTCGAGGACGCGCTGTTCGCAACGCCCGAAGGGCGAGATCTCGGACCCGGTCGAGACCGAGTTCGGGTTCCACATCATCGAGGTGCTCCAGCACAACGCCCCGACGTTCGAGGCGGCGAAGCCGCTCGTGCTCCAGAAGGTGCTGGCTGATTCGAACGAGGGCTTCAACGACGTGTTGAACGAGAAGCTCGCTGAGGCAGACGTGAGCATCGACGCTCGCTATGGCCGTTGGAATCCCTCGCTGAGCATCGTCGTCGCCGACGGTCTGCACGAGATCAGCAACGAGTCCTCAGCAACGACTGGCGGGTAGTCGTGCCGAGCGGGCGGGTCGTGGTCGTCGGCCTCGGTCCGGCCGGCCCTGAGCTGATCACCGAGCAGGCGCGTGCGGCGATCGTGCGCATCCCGACTCGTTTCGTTCGGACGGCTCGCCACCCCTCGGTCTCGGCCGTTCCTGACGCCCAGTCCTTCGACGGCATCTATGAGCGCGGTTCGACGCTCGAGCAGGTCTACGCAGAGATCGTCGACGAGCTCGTAGTCGCGGCGTCGCGTCACGGCGAGGTGCTCTACGCGGTGCCCGGCTCGCCGTTCGTCGCCGAGCGGAGCGTCGAGCTGCTCCGTGGCGACGATCGGGTGACGGTCGACATCCTCCCGGCGCTTTCCTTTCTCGATCTCGCGTGGGCGCGTCTCGGCGTCGATCCGCTCGCCGCGGGAGCCCGCCTGGTCGACGGGCAGCGGTTCACCGTCGAAGCCGCAGGAGAGCGGGGCCCGCTCCTCGTCGCGCAGTGCGACACCCGAGCGGTCCTGTCCGAGATCAAGCTCGCGGTCGATGCCGAGGTGAGCCAGCCGGTCACCGTGCTCCACCACCTGGGTCTGTCCGACGAGGCCGTGTTCGAGGTCGCGTGGCCTGACCTCGACCGGTCGTTCGCCCCCGACCACCTGACTGCACTCTGGATCCCCCAGCTGGTCGCGCCCGTCGCGGCGGAGCTGGTTCGCTTCGCCGAGCTCGTGCGCACACTGCGTCGCGAATGCCCCTGGGATCGGGAGCAGACGCATCGCAGCCTCACTCGTCATCTCCTCGAGGAGACCTACGAGACGCTCGAGGCGATCGACGCGCTCGACGACTCGGACGCCTCGGTGGCGCACCTCGAGGAGGAGCTCGGGGATCTGCTCTTCCAGGTGTTCTTCCACGCCACTCTCGCGGCAGAGGAAGGCTGGTTCACGCTCGCCGACGTCGCCCGCGTCATCCACGACAAGCTCGTGCATCGTCACCCGCACGTGTTCGGTGATGTCACCGCGGGTACCTCCGAGCAGGTGCTCGTCAACTGGGAGCAGATCAAGAAGGCCGAGAAGGGCCGCGACAGCATCATGGACGGCGTCCCGGGCGACCTGCCGTCGCTGCTCTACGCGCACAAGCTGCAACGCAAGGCCGCGTCGGTCGGCTTCGACTGGGACGACGTCGAGGGCGCGCTGCCGAAGGTGACAGAGGAGCTGGGCGAGCTCCGGGATGCGATGGCTGTTCTGGCCGACCGCGGGCCGTCCGACAGCGCGGCGTCCGAGCGCGAGATCGAGGCCGAGCTCGGTGACCTGCTGTTCGCCGTGGTCAACGTCGCCCGCCATCTCGATGTGGATCCGGAAGCGGCGCTGCGAAGCGCCAGCGCCAAGTTCCGCACCCGCTTCCAGCTCGTGGAAACCGCCGCCGCGGCCCGCGGCCTCGACCTGCAGGACCTGGATCTCGACGCCCTCGACGCCCTGTGGGACGAGGCCAAAGGCTCCCACTAGGTACAGTGCTCACTGGCAACACGAGCAACACCAGCAACACCAGATCACGCAAGACCAGGGCGGGCTGACCAGCGAGGCGTTCGCGGATGAGTGAGATCGAGCACGTCGTCGGGCGCGAGGTCCTCGATTCGCGTGGCAACCCGACGGTCGAGGTCGAGGTGCTGCTCGTGAGCGGCGCGCGGGGTCGCGCCATCGTCCCCTCGGGCGCCTCGACGGGGGAGCACGAAGCGGTCGAGCTGCGCGACGGCGGGTCCCGGTTCGGGGGCAAGGGCGTGGCGACCGCGGTGGGCCATGTGAACGGCGAGATCCGCGACGTGCTCTTCGACATGGACGCGCTCGACCAGCGCGGCGTCGACACGGCGCTCATCGATCTCGACGCGACCGACGCGAAGTCTCGCCTCGGCGCCAACGCGATCCTCGGAGTGTCGCTCGCAGTCGCGAAGGCGGCGGCGGCCGAGCTCGAGATCCCGCTCTACCGGTACGTCGGCGGCGCCAACGCCCACGTGCTGCCGGTCCCGATGATGAACGTCGTCAACGGCGGCGTGCACGCGGACAACAGCGTCGACTTCCAAGAGTTCATGGTGATGCCGGTCGGCGCGCCCTCGTACCGGGAAGCGCTGCGGTGGGGTGCAGAGACCTACCACGCGCTCAAGGCGTTGCTGCACGAGCGCGGCCTCTCCACGGCGGTGGGCGACGAGGGCGGCTTCGCACCCGACCTCGCTGCGAACGAGGACGCCGTGGGCATCCTCATCGAGGCGATCGAGAAGGCCGGGTACACACCGGGCACCGACATCGCGATCGCGCTCGATCCGGCGACCTCGGAGATCTACCGCGACGGCCGCTATCACCTCGCGAGCGAGGACCGCAGCCTGTCCGCGGACGAGCTCGTTGCGCTGTGGGTCGACTGGGTCGATCGCTACCCGATCGTCTCGATCGAGGACGGCATGGCGGAAGACGACTGGGACGGATGGGCCGCGCTCACGGGCGCGTTGGGCCAGCGCGTCCAGCTCGTCGGCGACGACCTCTTCGTCACGAACACCGAGCGGCTCGAGATGGGCATCTCCCGCGGCGTGGCGAACTCGATCTTGGTGAAGGTCAACCAGATCGGGACGCTCACCGAGACGCTCGAGACCGTCACGCTCGCGACCCAATCCGGCTACACGAGCGTGATGTCGCACCGCTCGGGCGACACCGAGGACGTCACGATCGCGGACCTCGCCGTCGCCACCGGGTGCGGGCAGATCAAGGCCGGGGCCCCGGCCCGTTCGGACCGGGTCGCGAAGTACAACCAGCTCTTGCGCATCGAGGAAGACCTCGGCGAGTCCGCTTCGTATCCGGGCGGCGCCGCCCTCGCGCCGCGGTCGCGGGGATGAGCGACACGACCGGGAGCCGCCCCGTCGATCCGCTGCTCGCGGGCGTCGAGCCCGAGCCGGCGCAGGTCGCGGTCAACGGCCTGCTCGTCATCTCGCCGGACACCAAGCTCGGCCGGCGTGAGCGCAAGCAGCTCGCGGCGGGTGAGCAACATGCCGCGAAGGGCCGTCATCCCACCTCCCGGCCGATCGCCGTGATCGATCCGGAACGCATCATCGATCCCGAGCTCCGCCAGCGCTTGCATCCCGACTGGGCGGAATCGAGTGAGACCGAGTCGAGTGAGACCGAGTCGAGTGAGAACCTGACGCGTCGCGCGGGCCGGGTGCGACGCACGGTCTGGCCGATCCTCGTCACCGGTCTGCTCGTCGCTGCGCTGTTCGTCTTCGTGTTCCCCACGCGCACCTATCTCGCGCAACGCGAGGAGACGCAACGCACCCAAACTCAGCTCGACATCCTCGACGCGCAGAACGACGCGCTGTCGCGCGAATCACCGCGCTTCAGACCGACGAGGAGATCGAGAGGCTCGCGCGTGAGCAGTTCGACCTCGTCCGACCGGGCGAGCAAGCGTTCGCGGTGCTGCCCGCTCCCGCGATCACCGACCTGCCTCCCGGCTTCCCGTTCGACCTCATTCGCAAGCTGCTCGGCCGCCCTCCAGCGGGGTGACCCGACAGTAGGGTGACCCGATGTCCCTCCGGACCTCCGGTGTGCGCGGCGCGTGAGCCTCGACCCTCCCGTCGTAGCGGACGGTCTCGAGCGTCACTTCGGTGACGTGAAGGCGGTCGACGGTGTCGATCTCGTCGTGAACCAGGGCGAGATCTTCGGCTTCCTCGGTCCGAACGGAGCCGGCAAGTCGACGACGGTCCGCATGCTCGCCACGCTGCTCACGCCGACGGCGGGAAGCGCGCGCGTCGCCGGCTACGACGTGGTGCGCGAGGCCGCCGATGGTACGGCGCAACATCGGCGTCGCGTTGCAGGACGCCGCGATCGATCCGATCATGACCGGCCGCGAGCTCCTGGCGCTGCAGGCCGTGCTCTTCGGCATCTCGAAGGACCGCGCCAAGGTGAGGGGCGACGAGCTGCTCGACCGCGTCGGGCTCTCGGCCGCCGCGGACCGGCGGGTCGGCACCTACTCGGGAGGCATGCGCCGGCGACTTGATCTCGCGCTCTCGCTGATCCATGGCCCCACCGTGCTCTTCCTCGACGAGCCCACCACTGGTCTCGACCCCATGAGCCGCGTCGCTCTCTGGGACGAGGTGCGGCGCCTCAACGAAGACGGCACGACGGTGTTGCTCACGACCCAATACCTGGAGGAAGCCGACCAGCTCGCCGGGCGCATCGCGATCATCGACCACGGTCGCATCGTGAAGGAAGGCGAACCGAAGGCGCTCAAGGACGAAGTCGGCGCGCCCACGCTCATCGTCGCCCTCGACATGGCGCACGAGCTCGCTGGCGCGGAGGTGCTCGCGGACTTCGGAGAGCCCCGTGCCGCGCCATCGGGCTCACTCGGCGTCGGGCTGGCGGGCGGCGCCGAGGCACTGGCCGCGGTCGTGCGCGCCCTCGACGAAGCGGGTGTGGCCGTGCAGCACATGGAGCTGAACGCGCCCGAGCCTCGACGACGTGTTCGCCCAGGCCACCGGCCACCGTCTCGAGGGCGCGGTCTGATGCGACCCCGCAGCCCGATGGGGACGAGACCGAGGTGGCTCCTGGCCGCCGTCGACGTCGCCGATGACCGCGATCGTCGACGCCCCGTACGCGCTCCATCCGCAACCGTTCGCACAGGCGCGCGCGATCGCCTGGCGCTCGCTGCTCACCTCGCGACGCCAGATCGTGTTCGTCATCTTCCCGTCGCTGTTCCCGCTCGTGTTCGCCGCGCTCTCGGTCGCGTCGTTCGGCGACGCGACCGCGTTGCCCGGGTTCCCTCCGGTCGACAGCTTCCTCGACTTCATCCTCCCGGCCACGATCACGCAGGCGGTGATGTTCGGTGGCATGTCCGTCGGATCGGGTTTGGCCCTCGACATCCAGGACGGATTCTTCGACCGCCTCCTCGCATCGCCCGTGTCGCGCATGTCGATCCTGGTCGGGCGATTGGCCGGGGCCTCGGTCGTTGCGGTCGGCCAGGCGACCGCGTTCATCGCGCTCTACTACCTCTTCGGCGGTCGCATCGATGCCGGCTTCGCGGGCTTCGTGGTGCTGCTCATCTACTCCGTGTTCGTCGCTCTGGCGGTCGGTGGCCTCATGTCGGGCATCGCGATCCGTACCGGTTCCACCGAAGTGGTGCAGGGCTCCTTCCCGCTGCTCTTCGTGATCCTGTATCCGTCGTCCGCGTTCTTCCCGGTGACGCTGCAAACGGGCTGGTTCCAGACCGTCGCCGAGTACAACCCGATCACCTGGATGATCGACGGCGCGCGGGACCTCGTGATCGTCGGGTGGTCGTGGTCGGCGACGGCGCAGTGCCTCGGCGTGTCGGGCGCATTGACACTCGCGGGGTTCGTCTTCGCACACCGGTCGCTGCGCAAGCGGTTGGCGGCGCGATGAGCTCGTCGGTCCTGCCCGTCGAGCACGCGACCTCGGGCGACTTCGCGGCCGTCGCCTCCCATCTGGCGCGGCGCAGCATCCTGATGGTCACTCGCGTGCCGTCGGCGTTCCTGCCGTCGCTGATCATGCCGGTCTTCTTCATCGTCGCGTTCACCGGTGTCTACGCGTCGATCGTGCTCGTGCCCGGCTTCCCGACCGACAACATCGACTCCTGGTTCGTGCCGTTGGCTGCCGTGCAGGGCGCGGTGTTCAGCGGAGTGACGGTGGGGGGCGGCGTCGTCCGCGACATCGAGACCCGCTTCTACGACCGCCTGCTCCTCGCGCCGGTCAGCCGGAGCGCGCTCGTCGCCGGCCCCCTCCTCGGTGCGATCGGCCGTGCGCAGCCGACCGTCGCCGTCACGCTGGTCATCGGCCTGCTCCTCGGCGCTCGAATCCCCGGCGGCCTGCTCGGCCTCGTCGTGTTCTTCCTGATCTGCACGGGTGTGGCGCTGGTCGCCGGCGCCTGGGCGCTCGGGCTTTCGTACCGGTTCCAGAACCAGCAAGCCGCGGCGCCGGGCCAGTTCGGCTTCCAGATCCTGGTGTTCCTGTCCGCGTCGCAGGTGCCGCTGGCGATGATGACCGGATGGCTTCACACCGTCGCGAAGTACAACCCGTTCACCTACATCCTCGAGGCGGCGCGCGCGGGGTTCGTGGGCGAGGTCACGTGGTCGGCGGTGTGGGCAGGGTTCATGTGGACCGTCATCCTGTGCGTGCTCACGATCTGGTTCGCCCGTCGCCAGATCCGCCGGCTCATTCCTTGACAGCTGAGCGCCTTGACAGCTGAGCGCCTAGTCAAGAGTTGACTAGGCGCGTTGCGAGCGCGTCGCGCGCGAGCGGTGCATGATGGCCGCCCACACCAGCGAATGGACATTGGGGGGTGGTCCCGTTGCGGATCTCACTGACGGTCAATGGCGCGTCCCAGGCGCACGATGTCGAGCCTCGGCTGTTGCTCGTGCACTACCTGCGTGACGTCGTCGGCTTGACCGGCACCAATGTGGGCTGCGACACGTCGTCGTGCGGTGCCTGCACGATCCACGTGAACGGCGAGTCGGTGAAGTCGTGCACGATGCTCGCCGTCCAGGCCGACGGCACCGACATCCTGACGATCGAGGGGCTCGCCAACGGGAGCGAGATGCATCCGATGCAGAACGCGTTCCGCGAGAACCACGGCCTGCAATGCGGCTTCTGCACGCCGGGCATGGTCATGGCCGCGGTGAGCCTGCTGAAGGAGAACCCCAAGCCCACCGAGGCTGAGGTGCGGGAGGGTCTCGAGGGCAACCTCTGCCGCTGCACCGGCTACCACAACATCGTCAAGGCCGTGCTCGCGGCCTCTGGCCAGGCAGTCGACGCATGACTGCGGTGGAGACCGCGCCCGCCGGCGTGATCGGCACGCGGCTGCTCCGCAAGGAGGATCCGGCGCTCCTCACGGGCGAGGCGAAGTACACCGATGACCTCGCCATCCCTGGCGCGTTGTCAGTCGCCCTCGCTCGCAGTCCCTACGCCCATGCCCGCATCACGCGCGTCGACACGTCGGCGGCCGCGGGCATGCCCGGTGTCGTGGCGGTGTACAGCGGCGCCCAGCTACGCGACCTCTGGGCCGGCCCGATGCCCTGCGCGTGGGCCGTCACCCCCGACATGAAGTCCCCCGAGCACTTCCCCGTCGCGGTCGACAAGGCCTGCTATGTCGGGGATGCCGTCGCGGTGGTCGTCGCGCAGTCCAACACCGAGGCGCGCGATGCGCTCGATGCGATCGTCGTCGACTACGAGGCGCTGCCCGCGGTGATCGATCTCGAGGACGCGCTCAGCGACCGGGTCGTGATCCACGAGGGGCTCGGCACGAACAAGAGCTACACGTGGGAGCTGCACCCGCAGGGCCAGGAGGCGGTCGAATCCGCCTTCGCGTCCGCGGCGCACACCGTGAGCGAGCGCTTCATCCAGCAGCGGCTCATCCCGATGGCCATGGAGCCGCGTGCGGTGGCCGCCGTGCCGCAACCGTTCGGCGGCGACATCACGTTGTACTCGGCCACGCAGATCCCGCACATCCTCAAGATCATGGTGGCGCTCACCCTCGGCATCCCCGAGCATCAGGTGCGGGTCGTCGCGCCCGCAGTGGGGGGTGGCTTCGGTTCGAAGCTGAACGTCTACGCGGAAGAGCTCATCTGCGTGGCACTGGCTCGCAAGCACCGGGTGCCCGTTCGATGGGTGGAGGAACGCACCGAGGGGGCGCAGGCAACGATCCAGGGGCGCGGACAGATCCAGAAGATCGACCTCGCGGCCGACGCCGACGGCAAGGTGACCGCGGTCCGCGTCGATCTCGTCGCCGACATGGGTGCGTACCTGCAGCTCGTCACGCCTGGCATCCCGCTGCTCGGCGCCTTCCTGTACGCCGGCGTATACGACGTCCCGAACTACTCGTTCAGCTGCACGTCGGTGTTCACGACGATGACGCCTACCGACGCCTACCGAGGCGCCGGCCGGCCCGAGGCGACCTACGCGATCGAACGGGCGATGGACTCGCTCGCGGCAAAGGTGGGTGTCGACGCGGTGGAGATCCGCCGCCGCAACATGATCAAGGCCTCACAGTTCCCGTACACCGCGATGACCGGTCTGACCTACGACAGCGGCGACCACGAGGGCGCGCTCGACAAGGCGCTCGAGCTCTGCCACTACGAGGCCCGTCGGGCCGACCAGGCCCGCCGGCGAAGCGACGGATCCACGAAGCACCTCGGCGTCGGCATCTCGTCGTACTTCGAGATGTGTGGGCTCGCCCCGAGCCGGGTGCTCGCCTCGTTGAACTACTCGGCGGGCGGCTGGGAGGCGGCCACGGTCCGTGTGCTGCCGACGAACAAGGTCCAGGTGGTGAGCGGTTCGTCACCGCACGGCCAGGGCCACGAGACGTCGTGGTCGATGATCGTGGCCGACAAGCTCGGCGTCGATCCCGATGACGTCGACGTGCTGCACTCCGACACGGCGATCAGCCCACTCGGTCTCGACACGTACGGGTCGCGCTCCCTCGCCGTCGGCGGGGTGGCGATCGCCAAGGCGGCCGACAAGGTCATCGACAAGGCGAGGCTCATCGCGGCGCACCAGCTCGAATGCGCTGAGGACGATCTCGAGTTCGCGGGAGGCACGTTCACGGTGAAGGGGTCGCCCGACAAGGCGATGCCGCTCGCCGGGGTCGCGTTCGAGGCGTTCACCGCCCACAACCTCCCCGACGGCCTCGAGCCGAACCTCGAGGCGACCGTCGTCTACGACCCGCCCAACTTCTCGTGGCCGTTCGGCACGCACATCTGCGTGGTCGAGGTCGACGAGGAGACCGGCAAGGTCGATGTGCTCCAGTACGTCGCCGTCGACGACTGCGGCGTGCAGATCAACCCCATGATCGTCGACGGTCAGGTGCACGGCGGTGTCGTGCAGGGCCTCGCGCAGGCGCTGTTCGAAGAGGCGGTCTACGACGAGGACGGCAACCTCCGCACCTCGACGCTCGCCGACTACCTCGTGCCCGCGGCCTCTGACGTGCCCTCGCTCACGCTGGGGCACACGGTCACTCCGAGCCCGACCAACCAGCTCGGAGTCAAGGGCATCGGTGAGGCCGGCACGATCGGTGCCGCGCCCGCCGTCATCAACGCCATCGTCGACGCGCTCTCCCATCTGGGCGTGACCGACGTCGAGATGCCCGCATCGCCGATGCGGGTGTGGTCCACCATCCAAGCCGCCAAATCCGGAGGTGCGAAGTGATCCCCGCTGCGTTCGAGTACTCGCGGGCCGGGTCGGCCGACGAGGCCCTGTCGTTGTTGTCGCAACACGGCGACGACGCCAAGATCCTCGCCGGTGGCCACTCGCTGCTGCCGCTGATGAAGCTGCGGCTCGCGTCGCCGGCGATGCTGATCGACGTCGGCCCCGTGAAGGATCTCTCCTACATCAAGGACGGTGGCGATCACATCGCGATCGGCGCGCTGACTCGCCATCGCGAGATCGAGACGTCCGACCTCTTGAAGCAGCAGGTGCCGCTCCTCCATCACGCCGCGAGCCAGGTCGGCGACCCGCAGGTGCGCCATCGGGGCACGATCGGCGGTTCGCTCGCACACTCCGATCCCGCGTCCGACCTTCCCGCGGTGGTGCTCGCGCTCGGCGGCACGCTCGTGGCTCGGTCGAGCAAAGGCGAGCGCACGATCGCGGCGGGCGACTTCTTCACCGGCTTTCTCGAGTCGGCGCTCGCCCCCGACGAGCTGCTGACCGAGGTTCGGGTGCCCAAGGTGCCTGGCGCCGGCTGGTCGTTCCAGAAGTTCAATCGCCGCGCGCAGGACTGGGCGATCGTCGGCGTCGCCGCGGTGCGCAACGGCACCACGGGTATCGGCCTCGTGAACATGGGCTCGACCCCGCTGCGGGCCAGCGCGGTCGAGCAGGCCCTCGCCGGGGGAGCGTCCGCCGCGGACGCCGCGCAGCACGCCGCCGACGGCACCTCACCCTCCGCGGACCTGAACGCCAGCGTCGAGTACCGCCAGCACCTCGCCCGCGTGCTCGTCCGCCGCGCCCTCGAGGAAGCCGGCGCCTAACCGATTGCGCGCCAGCGGGACTCATGGTCCGGCTGGCGCGCACACGGTTGGGAACGGGAGGGTTACAGCTCGAACTGGGCCCAGGCGCGCTCGGCGATGAGGGGGCGGATGAGATCGGCGCGCAGCTTGTTGTGCAGCGGGTGCTCGTCGTACTCGCGCCAGCCTTCGAGGTCGTCGAAGTCGGCGACGATCGCGTAGTCGTAGCGGTCGGAGCCGAGCTTGAGGTCGCGCCCGTGGCTGTAGGCGCGGATCGATGCGATCTCGGATGACATCTGCGAGAGCCCGGCCGCGACCTCCGCGATCTGCGCGTCGGTCGTGCCCTCGATCCAGCGGAACAACACCACGTGTCTCACCATGGCGCCACCCTAGAAGTCAGAGCAGACCGGCGTAGGAGCCGCCGTCCACCTGCAGCGCGACGCCCGTCACGAACTTCGCCTGTTCGGAGCAGAGGAACGTCACGATCTCGCCGAAGTCGCCGGGATCTCCCACCGTGCCGCTCGGGATGCCCCGCGTGACGTCGGTCGTGTCGCCGTAGAGCGCGATGAGGCGATCGGTGGCGTGCAAGCCGGGGAGCACGGAGTTCACGGTGATGCCGTCCTTGGCCACCTCACGCGCGAGCGTGCGGAGGAAGCCGGTCGCTCCGGTGCGCGCGGTGTTCGAGAGGATGAGGTCCGCGATCGGCTGCCGTACCGCGATCGACGTGATCGCGACGACGCGGCCCCATTCCTGCTCGCGCATCGACGGCACGGCGGCGTAACACATCGCCACGACCGAGAGCAGGTTCAGCTCGAGCGCATCGGGGTAAGCGTCGAGCGGCGTCTTCGAGAAGTTCCCCGGCGGAGGGCCGCCGGCATTGGTGACGAGGATGTCGACGCCGCCGAGCGCCTCCTGTGCTGCCGCGACGAAGGCCGTCGCGCCGTCTCGACGAGACACGTCCACGACGAGCGGCACGGCGTTCGGCCCGAGCTGGGCGGCGGCGGCGTCGATGCGCCCCTTGTCCCGTCCACAGATCGCAACCCGCGCGCCTTCACCTACGAGCGCGGCAGCGGTGGCGTAACCGAGCCCCGCCGATGACGCCGCGACCGCTGCTCGCTTGCCCGTCAGTCCGAGGTCCATCGGTCGCCTCCGTTGCAGGGAAAAGGTGGCCGACAACCTACGCTGCAAGCGATGGCTTCCCCGCCTGAGTCCGTCGATGTGGTGCTGGCCGCACTGGCCGCCCATGACTACTTGGCCGACGAAGGCCTCGCCACCGCGATCTTCCTCGCGAAGACCCTGCACCGGCCCCTGCTGCTCGAAGGCGAGGCGGGCGTCGGCAAGACCGAGGTCGCCAAGGTGCTGTCCCGATGGACCGGCGGCGAGCTGGTGCGGCTGCAGTGCTACGAGGGCCTCGACGTCGCGCAGGCTGTCTACGAGTGGGACTACTCGCGTCAGCTGCTGCACCTGCGGGCCGCGGAAGCCGCAGGAAAGGTCGGTCCCGACGCGACGACTGAGGCGCTCGAGGACGAGCTCTACAGCGAGCGCTTTCTCGTGCGCCGTCCTCTGCTGCGGGCGATCGACCACGGTGAAGGTCCTCCCCCGGTGCTGCTCATCGACGAGGTCGACCGCGCCGACGACGAGTTCGAAGCCTTCCTCCTCGAGGTGCTCTCCGACTACGCGATCACCGTGCCCGAGCTCGGCACGTTCCGCGCGGCGGTGCCGCCGCTCGTCGTGATCACCTCGAACCGCACCCGCGACGTGCATGACGCGCTGAAGCGCCGCTGTCTCTACTACTGGGTGGACCATCCCGACTTCGAACGCGAGGTCGCGATCGTGCAGCTGCGCGCCCCCGACGTTCCCGAATCGCTCGCCCGTGAAGTCGCGGCAGCAGTGGAGACGATGCGCGGGCTCGGCCTGTACAAGCCGCCCGGCGTCGCCGAGTCGATCGACTGGGCGCTGGCATTGGCGGCGCTCGGCCGCGCGAGGCTCGACGAGCAGGCCGTGAAGGCGACGCTCGGCACGGTGCTGAAGTACCGCGAGGACGCGGAGCGTGTGCACGCGCACGGCATCGGCGACCTCGTGCGGGCTGCCGCCGCTCGGGCCTAGCCGAGCCGCGATGACGCTCACTTCCCCGAGCGACCCGGTCTTCGACCAGGCCGAGCGCATGGCCGTCACATTCGCCCGAGTGCTGCGGGGCGCGGGGCTCGACGTTCCCGTCGGCTCAGTCGTCGCCTACGTCGAGGCGCTCGGCGCATTGGGCATCGGCCAGCAGTCCGGCGTGTACTGGGCAGGTCGGACGACGCTCGTGCGCCGCATCGAGGATGTCCCGATCTACGACCGGGTCTTCGCCATCTTCTGGCTGCGGCGAACAGGTGACGCCCTCGCGACCGACGTCGAGGAGGAGCACCTCACGCTTCTGCTCGACGACGAGGACATGCCCGAGGGTGAGGAGGGCGAGACGCTCGAGGAGCGCGACGTCGTGACGGTGCGGTTCAGCGCGCACGAGGTGCTGCGCCACAAGGACTTCGCCACCTATTCGCGTGCCGAACTCGACGAGGCCCGTCGGTTGATGTCGGACTTGCGGCTCGCCGGCGCGCTGCGTCCGTCTCGTCGCAAGCGTCAGTCTCTTCGCGCGAAGGGTCGGCCCGACCTGCGTCGCACGGTGCGAGCGGCGCTCCGGTCGGGCGGTGAGCCGGTCCGGCGCAAGTGGGTGGACAACGACGTGCGGCCGCGTCGACTCGTGTTGCTCTGCGACGTCAGCGGATCGATGGAGCCGTACGCGCGAGCGCTGATGCGGTTTCTCCACGCGGCGGTGATCGGCCGAACCAAGGTCGAGGCATTCGCACTCGGCACCCGGCTGACCCGGCTCACCCGGCAACTCACGTCGCGCGACCCCGACGCCGCGCTCGCGGCGGCCGCCGAGGAGGTCGTGGACTGGTCGGGCGGCACGCGACTCGGTGAGGGCCTCCGGGCGTTCAACGACCGGTACGGCCAGCGGGGGATGGCGAGGGGGGCGATCGTCGTGATCCTCTCCGACGGGTGGGAGCGTGGCGATCCCGAGGTGATGGCCGAGCAGATGCGGCGCTTGTCGCGGGTCGCGTACAAGATCGTCTGGGTCAACCCGTTGAAGGCGTCGCCCGGATATGCGCCCCTGGCCCGAGGGATGGCGGCCGCGCTGCCGTACATTGACGACTTCGTGGAGGGGCATTCGCTCGCTGCCCTCCAAGAGCTGGCAGAGGTGATCTCGCGATGAGAGAGGTGTTGACCGACATCGACCGCTGGAAGGCGAAGGGTCGGCGCGTTGCCGTCGCCCGCGTCGTCGACGTCGAAGGGTCAGGGCCCCGAGAGCCGGGCGCGGCGATGGCCGTCAGCGAGGATGGCGAGGTCTCCGGATCGGTCTCCGGTGGCTGCGTCGAAGGCGCGGTGGTCACCGAGGCGCTGCAGGTGCTCGAAGACGGCCTGCCCCGGCTCGTGACCTTCGGCTACAGCGACGACGAGGCCTTCGCAGTCGGGCTGACCTGCGGTGGCATCATCCACCTCTTCATCGAGCCCCTGGACTGGTAGCGCATGCCCTCGCTCTACGAGGTGCTCCGGGAGTCGCTCGTCAACGAGGTCCCGGTGTCGTTGACGACCGTCATCGACGGTCCGCATCTCGGGGCGAAGCTCCTCATCCGTCCCAACGAGGAGCCACTGGGCTCACTCGGTGATCCTGACCTCGACCGTGTCGTCACGCGCGATGCGCGCGCCGAGCTCGAGTCGGGTACGACGGGAGTACGTCACTACGGCGCGCGCGGCGAAGCCAACGAGACGACGGTGACGGTGTTCATCGAATCGTTCGCCCCACCGCCTCAGATGATCATCTTCGGCGCAGTGGACTTCACGGCGGCGCTCGGCCGCGTGGCCAAGATCCTCGGGTATCGAGTCATCGTGTGCGACGCGCGTGAGGTCTTCGCGACTCGGAAGCGGTTCCCGATGGCCGACGAGGTGATCGTCGACTGGCCCAATCGGGTGTTCGACCGCTTCGGCAGCACGCTCGGGCCGCGTGACGCAGTCTGCATCCTCACCCATGACCCGAAGTTCGACGTCCCCGCGGTGATGGGGGCGCTGGCGAGCCGCGCCGGGTACATCGGAGTGATGGGCTCGCGGAAGACCCACGCGAAGCGGCTCGACCGGCTGGTCGAGGAGGGGGTCGACCTCACCGAGTTCGACGGGCGGGTGATGTCGCCGATCGGCCTCGACATCGGCGCCCGTTCGCCGGAGGAGACCGCGGTGTCGATCTGCGCGGAGATCATCGCGAGGCGCACCGGCCGCACCCCACCCTCGCTCCGCGACCGCCAGGGCCCGATTCATTGACCGCGGCTGGTTTTCTTGGCGCCAGCGGGTCCCTGGGACCCAGAATCGCCAAGAGATTCGGCTGGGGGGAGGCGTTCGTGGCTGACGACGATCTCGAAGCGATCCGAGAAGGGGTACGACGGGTCTGCTCGAAGTTCGACGGCGCCTACTGGCGTCACCACGACGAGGCCCACGAGTTCCCGTGGGACTTCTACAACCTCATGGCCGAAGGCGGTTGGGTCGGCATCGCGATCCCGGAGGAATGGGGTGGCGGCGGACGCGGCATCACCGAGGCCGCCGCTGTGCTCGAGGAGGTCGCCGCATCGGGTGCCGCGATGAACGGCGCGAGCGCGCTGCACCTCTCGATCTTCGGGATGAACCCCGTCGTCAAGCACGGCACGGAAGCGATGAAGGCGGAGTACCTGCCGCGCGTCGCGTGTGGAGAGCTGCACGTCGCGTTCGGCGTCACGGAACCCGACGCCGGCACCGACACGACGCGCATCACGACGAGTGCCGCGCCTCGACGGCGATCACTACGTCGTGCGCGGCCGCAAGGTGTGGACGACGAAGGCGCCGTACTGCCAGAAGGTGCTGCTGCTCGTCCGCACGACACCGATCGACGAGTGTCGCAAGCGAACCGACGGTCTCACCCTGTTGCTCGCGGATCTTCAGCGGCCCGAGGTCGAGATCGTGCCCATCGCGAAGGCGGGCCGGAACGCCGTCGTGTCGTGCGAGGTGCGCTACGACGACCTGCCGGTCGCGGTCACCGATCGCGTCGGGGAAGAGGGCGATGGGTTCCGGTATCTCCTCGACGGGCTGAACCCCGAGCGCATCCTCGTCGCGGCCGAGGCCGTCGGCATCGGCCAGGTCGCGCTCGCGGCGCGCCGTCGCCTACGCGAACGAGCGCGTGGTGTTCGACCGCCCGATCGGCAAGAACCAGGGGATCGCGTTCCCGCTGGCCGAGGCGCACGCTCGGCTTCATGCCGCCCGGCTCGTGGTCTACGAGGCGGCCGCCCGGTACGACCAGGGGCTTCCGTGTGGGGAGCAGGCGAACCTGGCGAAGTGGCTGGCCGCCGATGCCGGCTATCAAGCCGCCGACCAGGCCGTTCAGACCCACGGCGGCTTCGGCTACGCCAAGGAATATGACGTCGAGCGGTGGTGGCGCGAGGCTCGTCTCATGCGCATCGCGCCGATCTCTCAGGAGCTGGTGCTCGCGTACGTCGCCGAGCACGTTCTCGGTCTCCCGCGGTCGTACTGATGTCGCTCGAGCCGCGCGACCTGGTCACTGACGCGGAGCGCGATCAGGCGATCGCGGCCCTGCGCCACTACACCGCCGCGGGCGTCCTGTCGCTCGATGACTTCGCCGAGGGGGTGGAAGCCATCCTCGTTGCTCAGAACCGCACCGAGCTGGTGGCGATCACCGGCCGGCTGCCGGCGATCTCCGAACCCAGCGCGCCGCCGACGCGAGTTCCCGCGACGCTGGGCGGTCGGTGTGCTCTCAGGCGAGCGTGTGCGCGGTCCTTGGCGACTCGATGACCATCTACATGCGGTGGCGTGCCTCGGCAGCGTAGAAGTCGACCTGTGCGACGCGTTGGTCGTCGGAGACGAGGCGACGATCTATGTCGTCGCGATCTTCGGCGGCGTCGAAGTGCAGGTGCCCGAGGGCATCCCTGTCGAGCTGAGCGGCATCGCGGTGATGGGCTCGAAGCACCACAAGGTGCGGCGTGCCGAGTGATCTCGGGTATGCCCCACATTCGGGTCCGTGCCTTTGCGATCTTCGGAGGAGTCACGGTGCGAAGCCGCAAGCTGCGCAAGGGCCTCTTCCGCCAGCGCGAGCAGCGAGTGACGATCGCCGCCGTCGTGCTCGCCGCCGGGGGAGGCACACGCTTCATCGCCGAGCACGCACAAGCTGCTTGCCGACCTGCGCGGCCGGCCCGTCGTGTCATGGGCGCTCGCGCATGCGCGCGACGCGGGGCTCGACGAGACCGTCGTCGTGACGGGCGCGGTCGAGGTGCCGGCGGAGCCGGGTGTCACGATGCTCCACAACCCCGACTGGCAACAGGGACAGGCGACGTCCTTGCAGGTCGCCCTGCGTCATGCCGATGCTCGAGGTCATGAGGCGATCGTGGTCGGGATGGGCGATCAGCCGGGCGTTCCTCCCGACACCTGGCGCGCCGTCGCGTCGGTGGTGGCGCCCATCGTCGTGCCGACCTATGACGGCCAGCGAGGGTCGCCGGTGCGTTTGGCCAGGGCGATCTGGCCATTGCTGCCGCGTGCAGGCGATGAGGGCGCCCGAGTGCTCATGCGCAGTCAGCCCGATCTCGTAACCGAAGTAGCGTGCTCCGGCGATCCCGCCGACATCGACACCGTGGAGGATCTGAAGCGATGGAGCTGACGAACGAGTTCCGGGTCGAGCGGCCGGTCGACGAGACATGGGCCGTGCTGACCGATGTCGAGCGCATTGCCCCGGCCCTGCCGGGAGCCCAGCTGCAGGAGATCGAGGGCGACGAGTACCGCGGCATCGTGAAGGTGAAGGTTGGCCCGATCACCGCGCAGTACAAGGGCAAGGCCACGTTCGTCGAGAAGGACGACACCAACCACAAGGCCGTGCTGAAGGCCGAGGGTCGCGACACCAAGGGGCAGGGCAACGCCTCGGCGCTCATCACGGCGTCGCTGGTGCCCGACGCAACGGGCACGAAGGTGACGGTGCACACCGATCTCACGGTCACGGGAAAGGTCGCGCAGTTCGGCCGCGGCATCATGGCCGACGTCAGCACGAAGCTGCTGAACCAGTTCGTCGAACAGCTCGAGACGACGATCCTCGCCGGTGACGCCCACCCCGTGGAGGGCGCCTCCCTCGCCGCCGCTCCTCTCGCGGAGCCGAAGTCATCGCCCAACGGCGCCGACGCCGCGCCGGGTCCCACGATCCGTCGCCTCGACCACCCCGAGGCTGATCCGGTCGATCTGGTCGACGCGGCCGGGGCGTCGGTCGCGAAGCGCAGTCGTGCCTCTCGCGATCGGCGGGCTCGTTCTGCTGCTGTTCATCCGTGGGCTGCGTCGCCGCCGATCTTCGTAGGCCGCGTCATGGCGGCATCGATCAGCGACGTCGAGGTCGTCACGGAGCTGCTCGGCCGCACGCCGCAATGCGAGTTCGATGTCGTCGTCCGCGACCGTGAGGGAAGACCGGTGGTGATCCGGAACGCGCCGCTGCTCGACGACGGGACGCCGATGCCGACCCGGTACTGGTTGGTCGGCCGCAAGGAGTCCGAGGCCGTGAGCCGGTTGGAGTCGCGCGGCGGCGTGCGGGCGGCCGAGCGGGCCGTCGCACCGGCCGAGCTCGCGGCGGCGCACGAGCGTTATGCGGCGGAGCGCGACGCGGCGATCCCCGCAGACCACGTGGGTCCGCGGCCCTCCGGCGGTGTCGGGGGACGCGGACGGGCGTGAAGTGCCTGCACGCGCACTACGCCGCGCACCTCGCGGGTCTCGACGACCCCGTTGGGCGTTGGGTCGTCGCGGAGCTCACCTGAGCATGCCCTCGCTCGCCTCTCCCGTTGCGGTCGTCGACTGCGGCACCAACTCGATCCGCTTGCTCGTGAAGACGGGGTCGGTGATCCTCGAGCGGCGGATGGAGACCACTCGTCTCGGTCGCGACACCGATCGCACGGGGCACCTCGACCCCGACGGCGTCACGCGCACGCTCGAGGTGCTCGCGGAGTACAGAGGCCTGATCGAGGATCATGGTGCTCGCGCGGCCCGCGCCGTTGCGACGCAAGCGGTCCGCGAGGCGACGGATGGCGCGGCGTTCGTCGACGCGGCGACGGAGGTCATGGGGCAACCGCTCGAAGTGCTGAGTGGGCACGACGAGGCGCGGCTCGCGTACGCCGGTGCGATGAGCGAGCTCGATCCCGACTGGGGTCCGTTCCTGCTCCTCGACATCGGGGGAGGATCGACTGAGCTCGCCACCGCCGACGGCGCCATGTCCATTCCGGTGGGCAGCGTGCGCATGTCAGAACAGCAGCTCCGCTCCGACCCTCCCGCACCTGAGGAGCTCTCGAACGCGATCGCGCTCGTCGATGCGTATCTCGACGACGTGCTCCGCGAAGTCCCCTCCGTAGCCGAAGCTCGCATGATGGTCGGCACGGGTGGCACGATCACGACTGTCGCGGCCGTCGAGATCGGGCTTGTCGAGCTACGACCGCGACGAGATCCACCAGTTCGTGCTGACGAAGGAAGCGGCTGAAGACGTCTACCGCACGCTGGCCACCGAGCGTCTCGTCGACCGGGTGCACAACCCGGGACTGCCACGGGACCGGGCCGACATCATCGTCGGAGGATGTTGCGTGCTCGTCGCGGTCATGCGGCGGCTCGACTTCAAGGCGTGCATCGTCTCCGAGACCGACATCCTCGACGGCATCGCCGCCGAGCTCATGGGCTAACCGGGCGGCGCGACCTGGTCGAAGACCTCGATCGCGAGGAAGATCACACGCTCCGCTGGCAGCGCACGCCCCTCGGCTTCGAGCGCTCGGTAACGCATCATCGCCCACACGAGCCCGAGCCCTTTCCAGCATCTCGTTGCTCAGCTCACGATCGTCCGCGAAGAGGACGAACTCCAGTTCTTCGAGCATCCGATCCGCGGCGGCGTGGAGCATGACCGCCGCGTCCACGAGGTCGATGGGCTCGGCGATCCGCGCCGCGATGATCGTTCCGAACGCGAACACGAGGGGCTGATCGAATTCCGCGGCGAGCTCGAGCGCCTCACGCTGACAGCGGGCGGCCTCGGTGACCTCGCCTTCGCGGAGCGCAAACTCGGCGCGGTTGCTGAGCGTCTGAGTGAGCAGCACGTAGTCGTCAAGGTCTCGCGCGATTCCGTGTCACCTCCTCCATGAGCTGCTAGGGCCGACTGCAGCGAGCCGAGCTGCTGGCGCACCATCGCGAGGTGGCCGAGGTTGTGCAACCGTGCCGAGGCGGTGGTGTCGCCAGCGCTGCGACCGCGGTCTCGAGAGAAGCCTCAGCTTCCCGAAGTGCAGGGATCGAGTCCCGACGCATCGCGATCATTGCCTGCACGCGTCGTGGTCTCGAGGCGACCCAAGCGGTCGTCTCGCCCGAGTTGCTCCACCAGCTGCATGGCGACGGCGAGGTGCGTCTCTGCCGCGTCGACGTCGCCCATGGCCA
Organism: uncultured Acidimicrobiales bacterium; assembly: GCA_963747215.1. Lineage (GTDB taxonomy): Bacteria > Actinomycetota > Acidimicrobiia > Acidimicrobiales > DATKAS01 > DATKAS01. The sequence goes on along the minus strand of CAVVET010000010.1, from coordinate 31,404 downwards.
GTCTCGACGTCGCTCAGCCGCAGGTAGAGCGCGAGCGAGCGACGGCGTCTGCTCGGTGGCCTGCTCGATGACGTGTGTCAGTCTCCATGCGATCGAGTCCAAATCTCTGCTCGGACATTCGGAGCTCCGCGAGGAGGCCGGCGAGCGCATAGGCGTCGTCGGCTCTGGCCATCGGCCGGTAGCCGTTCGATGAGTGCACCGAACGTGTCCGTCTCGGGACGGAAGGCGTTGACCCAGGGGATGCTCCCTCGTCGATCAATGGGGAAGCGGGCGAAGTAGTGCTCTGCGAGTGCAGTCCTGGTCGCGGGACCCTCCCCGGAGTCGCTCAGCCGGTCCGCCGCGTAGGCCCGCACCGTCTCGAGCATCCGGTAGCGCGTCCCTCCTTCGGTGCGCTCGACATTCGCCAGTGACTTGTCGGCGAGGGCCCAGACGAGGTCATCGACGTGCTGGTCGCTGAGGCCGCCGTGCCCCACCGCGGCCCGGGCGGCGTCGAGGTCGAAGCTCCCGACGAAGACCGAGAGGCGAGCGAACGCCGAGCGCTCTGCCGTCGTCGAGCAGGTCGTAGCTCCAGTCGAGCAGGCCCTGCATGGTGCGTTGGCGGTCCGAGACCGTCCGGTCCCGGCTCCTCAGCAGGCTGAAGCGCTGTTTGAGTCCGGCGAGGATCTCGGGGGTGAGAGCACGCCGACTCGTGCGGCCGCGAGCTCGATGGCGAGCGGCATGCCATCGAGCTGGCGGCAGATCTCGAGGATCACGTCCTGCGTCGGGGAGCGAGGTCGAGGTCTGGAGAGATGGAATGGGCTCGGTCATCGAACAGTCGCACCGAGTCCTCGGTGATCGGCAAGGGCTCGATCCGCCAGATGTCTTCGCCGGCGATCGCCAACGGCTCCCGCGTTGTTGCCAGGACCGCGATGCCCGGGCACCGCGCCAGCACGGCTGTCGCGAAGCGCGCCACTGCGTCGAGAACGTGCTCACAGTTGTCGAGGACGAGCACCGCCGACCGCGACTCGAGATGATCGAGCAGGGCGGTACTTTCGTCGCGGCCTTCGCTCGACACCCCGAGCGCGTCCGCGACCACCGACACCACCGCGTCGGCGTCGCTCACGGTCGTGAGGTCGGCCAGCCACACGCCATCAGGCCACGCGCGGCGCCCGACGAGGCCGACCTCGGTCGCCAGCCTTGTCTTCCCCATGCCGCCCGGACCGACGATGCTCAGGAGGCGGTTGGCTGCCAATCGGGAGGACAGGTCGGCAACCGCATCCTGTCGCCCGACGAACGTCGTGGCCGGCGCGACCAGGTTGTGCCCCGCGGCCGGGATCGCTCGCACTGGAATGTCGGCGTCCAGCGAGGCGCCCGGCGCGGCCACGGCAAACAGCTGCGCCGGCCTGTCGAAGTCGCGGAGCCTGAACGCTCCGACAGGTCGGGTCGCAACCGACGCCTCGGCACCCCCGGCTGCCACCGCTTCCTCCGACGCCAACACGTAGCCACCGTTCGCGGCGCCCACAACGCGCGCGGCCTGATGGACCGCCAGAGCGATGTAGTCGCCATTGCGAGGGAAGGCGATCCCGGTGTGCACGCCGATCCGAACGCGCACGGTTGCACCCGTCGGCCACTCGTGACTCGTGACCCCCTCTTGCGCGGCCGCGGCGGCAGTGAGCGCGTCGGCGGCTGACGCGAACGCGACGAGGAACGAGTCGCCCGCCGTCTTGACTTCCGCCCCGCCGTGGGCCGACCACACCTCGCGCAGCAGGGCGTTGTGCTCCTCGAGCAGCGGCGGATACGCCTCTCCGAGTCGTCGGAACAGCTTCGTCGAGCCCTCGATGTCGGTGAAGACGAAGGTGACGAGACCGCTCGGCAGTGACGGATCCGCACTCACCGATGCAGAGCCTCCCACCCCGGGTCACCTCACGCAGGCGCCACCTGGTTGAAGACCTCGTCGGCGAGGGCGACGCCGCGGTCGAGCGAGAGTGCGCGTCCCTCGGCCTCGAGTGCGACGTACCGGGTCTCCCCGAGCTCGCTCCACGCGTCGGCGAGCATCTCGTTGCTGAGCTGGCGGTCGTCGGGCATGAGCGTGAAGCCGATCCGCTCCAGGATCACGTCGGCTGACGCGTGGAGCAGCACCGCGGTGTCGGCTTGCTTTCGATCCTGAGCGAGTCGCGCCGCGATGATGAACGCGAACGCGGTGTAGATGTCGATGCCGAGCTCGGCAGACAGGCGGAGTGCCTCGCGCTGGTAGGTCGCCGCGGCCCGATCGTCGTTGACGCGGATCGTGTACTCCGCCGCCGCGCACAGAGAACCGACGAGCGCCACGTAGTCGCCCGTGTGTCGTGACAGCTCGATCGCCTCCGTGGCCAGCGCGATCTCGTCACCCTCTCCGAGCGCGTTGCGCAACATCGAAAGCCACCACAGGGCATCGGCTCGGGCGGTCACGTTCGAGGTCCGCTGCAGCTCCTCCTCGACCCGACGCGTCGCATCGAGCAGCGACGCGCGATCACGCCGATACAACGCGATCGTGGTGATCCCGCCCGTGACGCTGACTGTGCCCCATCGGTCCTCGGTTCCCACCGTGTTCAGGATGGAGACCGCTCGCTCGATCAGCGCGTCAGCCTCCTCGAGAGCGCCCGCGCTCGCGTGGAGGCCGGCGATGCGCGAAAGCAGGCGCGCGAGGCTGGGCAGCCGCGAGGATGTCGCCGGCGACGAGCGAGCTGGCCTCGCGCCGCGCGAGCTCGTTGCGGCCGGTCGCCGAGCGGTGGTCGCTCACGATCCACGCGAGTCCGTAGGCCTCGTCCGGCGACTCGGCGATGAGCGACGACACGAGGTCGACCATCGTGTCGGCCTCGAGCGCGACGCCGTTGATCCACTCGCGTTGGCCGCGCATCGACGGAGGGAAGCGGTCGAGATAATGCTGCGCGAGCGCCCGACGAGTCGCCGCGCCATCACCGCTCGTTTGAAGCTTCTCGGCTGCATAGGCCCGCACGGTCTCGAGCAGCCGGTACCGGGTGTTGCCCGCGCTGCGCTCGACCTGCACCAACGAGCAGTCCGAGAGCGACCAGACGAGGTCGGGGACGTCGGCGGCATCCAGGCCGCTGTGACCGGCAGCGGCGGACGCCGCCCGCAGGTTGAAACTGCCGGCGAAGACCGCGAGTCGGGCGAGGGCGGCCTGCTCCGCCTCGCTCAGCAGCTCATAGTCCCAGTCGAGGAGCCCCTGCATCGTGCGTTGTCGAGCGGGAGCGCTCGGATCGCGTCCGCGCAGGAGCTGAAAGCGCTGGCGGAGACCATCGAGGATCTCGGGCGGCGACAGCACGGTGAGGCGGGCTGCCGCGAGCTCGATGGCGAGGGGCATGCCGTCGAGATGCCGGCATATCTCATCGACGATCCGCTCGTCGGTGGCGCTCGCCGCGAGGTCGGGCACTTGGGCGCTCGCACGGTCGACGAACAGCCGGACCGAATCGTCGCCCGTCGGGAGTGGGCCGATGCGCCACACATCTTCGTTGCCGAGGGCGAGCGGCTTCCGGCTCGTCGCCAGCATGCCCACGCCTGGGCACCTTGCCAGCACCTCCGTCGCCAGCCGAGCGGCGGCGAGCGGCACATGCTCGCAGCTGTCGAGGATGAGGAGCGCGCTCCGTTCAGAGAGGTGTTCGCACACGACGGATCGGTCGTCGCGATCACCGCCGGACACGCCGATCGCGTCGGCAACTGCAGCGGCGACGAGCCGGCCGTTCGTGGCCTTCGACAAGTCCGCGATCCAGACACCATCGGTCCAGTCGCGTGCGACCCGTAGGCCGAGCTCCACTGCGAGGCGGGTCTTGCCCATGCCCCCCGGTCCCACGATGGTGAGGAGCCGACCGGCGCCGACGCGGCCCGTGAGCTCGTCGATCGCGTCGTCACGGCCGACGAAGCTTGTTGGCGGTGCGACGAGGTTGTGCCCATGAGCGGGCACGGCGCGCACGGGGATCGGGTGCGGCAGCCGAATGCCGCGAGGCCCGACGGCTGAGAGGGTGACCGGCTGTTCGAAGTCGCGGAGGCGAAACGATCCGACCGGGTCGATCGTGACCTGAGCGGTCTCTCCGGCGGCGACCACGGCCTCGTCGGACGCGAGCACGAACCCGCCGTTTGCCGCGGCGACGACGCGCGATGCCTGATGCAAGGCGAGCGCGATGTAGTCACCTTCGTGGGGGAAGGCCATGCCCGTGTGCACACCGATCCGCACGCGGATGGGAGCGTCGTCCGGCCACACGTGGGCTGCGATCGCGTCCTGTGCGGCAACTGCCGAGGCGAGTGCATCGGCCGCCGAGTCGAACGCGACGAGAAACGAGTCACCGACCGTCTTGACCTCAACGCCTCCGTACGCCGCCCACACCGTTCGCAGGACGGTGTTGTGCTGCTCGAGCAGCGGGGGATAGGCGTCACCCAGCCGCCGGAACAGCTTCGTAGAGCCCTCGATGTCGGTGAACAAAAAGGTCACGAGGCCGGAGGGCAGGGTCTCGACCGGGCTCACGGGGTGCCAGCCTGCCAGCCCGGCGGGGGTCCCCAAACCCGAGCCGGAGAGCCAAATGGCCCATTTGCCCGGACTGCTCCCGACCGATTGGCAACGTATGGATGTGCGGCGGTTTGCCGAATGCATCGAGCGGTTGACGGCGCAGGAGATCGACGCGATCGCATCCGCCCACCGGGCTCTCGGCGCGTCGGTCGCCGACGAGGTCGAGACCTGGCAGGTTCTCCTCGCGGTCGATCGGGGGCTCAAGGCCGCGCACCGGACGCGCGAGGCCGGTCTCGTCGCCGCATCGGTGCGGCAGTCGGTTCTGCGAGCGGCCGAGCGTGGTGATCGAGAGCTGCCCGACGGCGAGGTCACCGAGGTGGCGCGCTTCGCAGGCGATGTCGCGCGTTCGTTGGTCGCCGAGCCGCTCGTCGACGGTTGCCTCTGTGACGTGATCGAGCGTTGGGCGGCGCTGTTCGCCGAGCGTGGCGCTGCGGTCGCGGCCTGACGCGCTGACCCACCTGTCGCACTGACCTTCGCGCCGCACCACTCACGCGGCCCGCGCCGACGTCCATCGGTAGCATGCCGCGGTGCCCGAGCCCATCGTCGATCGCGTCCTCATGGGACCAGGTCCGTGCAACCCCTATCCGGAGGTCGTCGACGCGCTGACGAGGCCGATGCTCGGCCATCTCGACCCGGTCTTCCTGACGATCCTCGACGAGACGTGTGATCGGTTGCGGTCGGTGTTCCGCACCGACAACGCGCTCACGCTCCCGATCAGCGGCACCGGATCAGCCGGCATGGAGGCGTCTTTCGTCAACGTGGTCGAGCCCGGCGACGTGGTCGTGATCGGTGTCAACGGAGTCTTCGGACAACGGATGTGCGACGTCGCGGCCCGCTGCGGAGCCGAGGTGGTGCGGGTCGAGGCCGAGTGGGGCCGGCCGATCGATCCTGAGGCGCTCGCGGTCGGCGCATCCCGACCCCAAGGTGATCGCGGTCGTCCACGCGGAGACCTCGACTGGCGTGCGGAGTGAGATCGAGCCGCTCGGCTCGCTGAAAGGGAACGCACTCCTCCTCGTCGACTGTGTGACCTCGCTCGGCGGCATTCCTGTCGAGATCGACGCATGGGGCGTCGACATCGCGTACAGCGGCACCCAGAAGTGCCTCGGCGTGCCGCCCGGTCTTGCACCGCTGACGATGTCGGATCGTGCGCGTGATCGCTTCGTCGAGAAATCGCAGTCGTGGTACCTCGACCTCAAGATGATCTCGCAGTACGTGTCGTCGGGCGGCGGTCGCACCTATCACCACACCGCGCCGATCTCGATGATCTTCGCTTTGCACGCGGGACTCGGAGCGGTGCTCGACGAGGGTCTCGACGTGGCGCAGTCACGCCACGCCGAGTGTGGGGCACTGATCCAAGCCGGGCTCGAGAAGCTCGGGTTCCGTCTGTTCGCCGAGGACGGCTATCGCCTCCCTGAGCTCACGACCGCCTGGGTTCCCGAAGGTGTTGACGAGGCGGGGGTGCGGCGCCGGCTGCTCGAGCGCTACGGCATCGAGATCGGCGGCGGGCTCGGTGCGTATGCGGGCAAGGTGTGGCGGATCGGATGCATGGGGCACACGGCGCGCCCCGAAACGTCACGCTCCTGCTCGGCGCGCTCGAGGAGTGCCTCGCCCGATGATGCGCCTCTTCGGGCGGAGAGTCATGCTCCGCCCCCTCGTTGGCAGCGACTTCGCGCAGTGGAGTGAAGTGCGGATGCGCAACCAGGAGTGGTTGTTGAAGTGGGAGCCGATGCGCATCGCCGGCGTGCCTGACCCGTCGAACGATCGCGAGGCGTTCGCCGTGCGATGCAGTGCACGCGAGCGCGAACGTCAGCTCGGTGCCGGATATGGCTTCGGCATCTTCGTCGACGGCCGGTTCGCCGGCGAGATCAACTTGAACTCCGTGCACCGAGGCCCGTTCCAGAATGCCTATGTCGGCTACTGGATCGACGAGGCGCAAGCGGGCAACGGTTACACCCCCGAATCCCTCGTCGTGATGCTGCGCTACGGCTTCGAGGAGCTCGGCCTGCACCGGTTACAGGTAGCGATCATCCCGAGGAACAAGGCGAGCCGTCGCGTCGTCGAGAAGCTCGACATTCGCGAGGAAGGCATCGCGCTGCGCTACCTCGAGATCAACGGCGTATGGGAAGACCACGTGCGGTACGCGATGACGACCGAGGAGTGGGACGAGCGGCGCGACGCGTTGCTGACCGAGTGGAGCTGATCCGCGCGCTCGATCAGCGCTTGGCGATCTTCGCCTGCAGCGCCGCGAGGCGCTCCCGGAACCACGGTTGCTGCGTGGACCACACCTGCGGGGTCAGCTCTCGGCTCACGGCTTCGTCGTGCGACTCGATCGTCGCCATCGCCGCGAGTGTCTCCTTGACGGTGATGACGAGCTCGCGGGGCCCGTCGGCGGCCTTCGCGGCGAGGGCATGGGCGGCTTCGGCGAGGTCGGCGTCGTCGACGCACCGGTAAGCGAGGCCGACCCGCTCGGCGGCGGGCCCGTCGAGCACCTCGCCGAACAACACCGCCGCGGCGGCGACCTGCGGACCGACGGCCCGCCGCAGCATCCACGTGTGGCCCCCGCCCGGATGCAGGCCGATCTGGACGAAACGGGTGTCGAACTTCGCGCGCGTGCCCGCGACGCGGACGTCGCACCCGAGCGCCATGTTCATGCCGGCGCCCACTGCGGCGCCGTTCACCGCCGCGATGGTCGGCAAGGGAGAGCGCGCGATGCGCAGGAAGCCTTCGTAGATCGAGCGGAACCCAGGCCCGTCACCGGTTCCGCCGAGGTTGCCGAGGTCGGCCCCGGCGCAGAATGCCGGGGGCGCGCCGGTCACGACGATCGCGCCCACGCCCTCGTCGGCCTCGATCTGATCCATGGCGGCGACGATGTCGTCCACCATGGGGAGGGTGAGCGCGTTGCGGCGCTCTGGGTCGTCGAGGGTGAGGGTGGCGACGCGATCGGCGATGTCCACGTGCACGAGGGTCATGCAGGGAGTCTGTCATTCAGAACCGACGCATGGCGCCCGTCCGTGAGTGTTGCGCCGTACGCTGGCCGCAATGTCTGACCGGCGTCGCGAGCAATCCACACCTGCGCCCATCGACGCCGACGCCCTCGCTCGACACACGTTCTCGAGCTCGTTCCGCGGCTACGACATCGACGAGGTGCGCGCCTACCTCCTCGCGCTCGCAGAAGACGTGCGCGCGATGAACGAGCACACCTCATGGATGACCGTCGAGCTGGCCGATGCCGAGCAGCGCGCGACGGCCCACGTCGAGCTCGACGAGAACCGGCTGACCGAGCTCCTCGGGGAGGAGACCGCGCGTGTGTTGGCGACAGCCCGGGAGGCCGCGGCATCGATGCGCACCCGTGCCCAGGACGAAGCCGACCGCGTGGTGGCGGCAGCGAACGAGCAAGCGAGCGCGATCCGCACCGAGGCGCTGACCGACGCCATCCGGCACCGCGAGCGTGCGGAGACGGCGGCGTTGGCGGAAGTCGAAGCGGCGAAGGCGCACGGCCGTCAGCTCATCACCGACGCCCAAGCGTTGCGTGAACGGGTGCTCGCCGACCTCACTCGCCGGCGTGACGCCGGACGCGCGACAGATCGCGCATCTGAAGGAAGGACGCGATCGTCTGCTCGGCGCGTACGAGATCGTGCGCCGCACACTCGAGCAGGCCGTCGACGAGCTGCGAACCGCGGCGCCCGAAGCGCGCGCGATCGACGTCGCGGCACGGGCGGTCGCGCTGTCACCTCCCGCCACCGTCGACGAGGACGAGACGGAGGGCATCCGCATCCTCACGCCGCCTCCAGTCGAACCGGAACCGGAGACCGAGGTCGTCGTGATGGTCGAGGAGGTAGTTGTCGCCGAGGTAGTCGTCGAGGAAGTTGTCGCGGTGGTCGACGACGTCGTCGTCGAGGAAGTCGTCGCGGTCGTGGTCACCGAAGAGATCGGTGAGGAGATCACCGAGGAGAGTCCCGCGATCGCGAGCGATCCCACGCTCGACGAGTCGGTCGACGATCTGTTCGCACGCATTCGCGCCGCGCGTGCCGACGAGGTCGCGAAGGCCGAGGAAGTCCTCGCCGAACCCGAAGCCGAGGCTGATGCTCTTGGCGAGCAACCCCCTCAGGAGGGGGAGAGCGCCATGGAAACCAGCGAGGTGGAGCCGGCGCGGGACGACGTCTCGGCGACCATCGACGTCTTCGAGCAGCGGGCCGAGGCACTCGTGCCGATCGAGGCGTCGTTGACCCGAAAGCTCCGCCGGGTGCTGGCCGACGAGCAGAACGAGGCCTTCGATCGCCTGCGCCAGGGATCCAAGATCCCAGGGCTCGACGCCCTCGTGGGGTCACCGGCGGAGCACGGCAGGCGCTACGCCGAGGCGGCCCGGGCCGACCTCGAGGCCGCCGCCCGATCCGGGGCCGAGCTCATCGGTCACGGCGCTGGAGGCGGAGCGCCCGATCTTGACGATGTGATGACAGCTCTGGGTGCCGCGGTGGGTGAGCCGCTGCGCGAGCGCCTCACCGCATGCCTCTCCGACGCCGGGGGAGACCTCGACGAGGCGACCGAGCTCGTTCGCGCCGCATATCGCGAATGGAAGACGCAACGGCTCGAGGCGGCTGCCGCCGATGCGCTGCTCGCCGCGTTCAGCACGGGAGCGTTCGACGCCGCACCGGAAGGCTGCACCTTGCGGTGGCTGGTGGCTCCTGACCAAGCTCCATGCCCCGATGCTGACGACAATGCGCTCGCCGGCGACCTCGCCCGGGGCCAACCGTTTCCGACTGGGCACCTGCATGCGCCTGCGCATCCTGGGTGCCGATGCCAGGTCGTGATCGTGCCCCGTTAGGCTCGCCCGTCGATGCGAGCCCCGAGTGATCTTCGGCGTCGTAAGACGCGCTCGAACCGCGGCCGCGTCATCCTCATCGTCCTGGCGGTCGCTCTTGTTCTGCTGATCACCTCGCTCCGTGGTCTCGCCGGCTTCTACACCGACTACCTGTGGTTCGACTCGCTCGGGTTCTCGGGTGTGTTCCGTCACGTGCTGGGCGCCAAGATCGCGCTGGCCGTGATCTTCACGGGGCTCTTCTTCGTTCTCTGCTGGATCAACCTCTGGATCGCAGACCGGATCGCGCCGCGGTTTCGTCCGGCTGGTCCCGAGGAAGAGTTCGTCGAGCGCTATCAGGAGCTGATCGGTCGCCGCACCGGGCTCGTTCGCATCATCGTCTCCCTGCTGTTCGGACTCATTGCAGGCGTCGGTACGTCGAGCCAGTGGAAGGACTGGATCCTCTTCACGAACCGCGTCGACTTCGGCGTGAGCGATCCGCTGTTCCACACGGACATCGGCTTCTACGTCTTCACGCTGCCGTTCCTGCGGTTCCTCGTGAACTGGATGTTCGCGGCCGTGCTGATCGTGATCATCATCACGGCGGTCGCGCACTACCTGAACGGCGGCATTCGGGTGCAGACCCCCGGACAGCGCGTGACGCCACAGGTGAAAGCCCACCTGTCGGTGCTGCTCGCCGCGTTGGCGCTGCTCAAGGGCGCGGCGTACTGGCTGCAGCGTTACGAGCTCACGTATTCGTCGCGAGGCTTCGTCAACGGTGCGGGGTACACCGACACGAAGGCACAGCTCCCGGCGATCAACCTGCTGATCCTCATCTCGTTCGGCGCCGCGGTGTTGCTGATCGTCAACATCCGCCGGCGGGGCTGGGTCCTCCCAGTCATCGCGGTCGGGCTGTGGGCGTTCGTCGCCGTGATCGCGGGCGCGGCCTATCCCGCGTTCATCCAGCGGTTCCAGGTGGAGCCGGCCGAGTCGACCAAGGAGCTGCCCTACATCGCCCGCAACATCGAGGCGACACGCGCGTCACTCGGGCTCGACACCGTCTCGACCGAAGACTTTGCGCTCACACAGGACGTCACTGCCGCCGACTTGAAGGTCGACGATCCCACGCTGCAGAACGTGCGGTTGCTCGACCCGAACATCGTGCTGCCCACGTTCCAACGCGTGCAGGGCATCCGCAGCTTCTATCAGTTCAACGATCTCGACGTGGACCGTTACACGGTCGACGGAAACACCGAGCAAGTCGTGCTCGGCGTCCGCGAGCTCAACTCCTCCGACCTCCCGCAGGACACGTGGGAGGGCCGTCACCTCGCGTACACGCACGGGTACGCGCTGGCCGCGGCCTCGGCGAACAACGTGACGGTCGACGGGCGCCCCGACTTCGTCGTGAAGGACCTTCCCCCGACGGGCGACCTACCGGTCAACCAGGCGGCGGTGTACTTCGGCGAGAACCTGTCCGCGTACGTCGTTGTGGATACCGATCGCGACGAGATCGACTACGTCAAGGAAGACGGCACGACGCAGATCACGCGCTACAGCGGCGAGGGCGGCGTGAGCATGGGCTCGTTCTTCCGGCGCGCCGCGTTCGCCCTTCGCTTCGGTGACATCAACCCGCTGATCTCGAACTTCATCACCGGCGAGTCGAAGATCCTCTACCTCCGCGACGTGAGCGAGCGGGTGCGGCTCCTCGCACCGTTCCTCGACTTCGACGCCGATCCCTACCCGGTGGTCGTCGACGGAAAGCTGCTGTGGATCGTCGACGGGTACACGACGACCGACCAGTTCCCGTACGCGCAGCGGGCAGTGACGGGACAGCTGCCCGAGGGCAGCGACCTGGGGCACCGGTTCAACTACATCCGCAACTCGGTGAAGGCGGTAGTCGACGCCTACGACGGCACGGTCACCTTCTACGTGGTCGACCCGACGGACCCGCTCATTCGCGCCTACCAGAAGGCGTTTCCCGAGCTGTTCACCGACGAGTCGGAGATGACCGAGACGCTGCGCGGCACACCTGCGCTACCCCGAGGATCTGTTCCGCGTGCAGACCACCATGTGGGCGCGCTACCACATCGAGGACTCCGCCGAGTTCTACAGCCAGAGCGACGCGTGGAACGTGGCGCAGGATCCGGGCACGGTCGCCGGCATCGTGAACACGACGCAGACCACCGACGCGCAGGGCCGAGTGGGTCCGGGAGCCGAGCAGCGCATCGATCCCTACTACCTGCTGATGCAGCTGCCCGGCGAGGAAGACCTGAGCTACGTGCTGCTGCGGCCGTTCGTTCCGTTCTCCGACAACGACAGCCGCAAGGAGCTCGTCGCGTTCATGACCGCGTCGAGCGATCCCGATGACTACGGCGAGCTCAAGGTCTTCACGATGCCGCGCAACCGGTTGCCGGACGGCCCCGCGCTCGTCGCCGCGAACATCGCGTCGGAAGAGGAGATCTCGGCCGAGCTCACGCTGCTCGACCAGCAGGGATCCCAGGTGCGTCAGGGCAACCTCTTGTTGGTGCCGGTCGGGGAGTCACTGCTGTACGTGCGCCCGCTCTACACCCAGGCGTCGGGCGCGACGGCGGTGCCCGAGCTGAAGAAGGTCATCGTGACCTTCAACGGCAACAGCTACATGCGCGACACGTTGCCCGAGGCCCTCATCGCCGCGTTCGGCGAAGCGCCGCCCGTCGAGCCCACTCCGGGTGACGGCGGCACCGAGACGCCGCCTGACGACGGTGGCGACGACGGCGGCGACGGTGGCACCACGACGCCGCCGGTGACCGGTTCGGTGGCCGACCTCCTCGCCCAAGCCGACCAGAAGTTCGACGAAGCCGAGCAGGCGTTGCGCGACGGCGACCTCGCGGCGTACCAGCTCGCGATCGACGAGGCCCGTGACCTCGTGGCGCAGGCAGCCGAGGCCGCAGCGCAGGAAGCCGAGGGGGCAACCACGACCTCCACGACCGCAGCCAGCTCGACGACCACGACGGTCGCCTCCGCCTAGACCGCACTGGTTTTCTTGGCGCGAGCGGGTCCCAGAACCCCGATACCGCCAAGAGAAACGGCTAGGGGTAGGTGTGGCGGACCTCGGTGAGGTCGATGATCATCTCGGCAGGTTCGAGCGGCGCCATGTCCGGCGCCGTGTCCGACGTGACGTCCGGCGCGATGTCCGGGTACGCGACATGCCCATTGCCGTCGTCGGCGTGACCGTTGCCGCCGCCGATGGCATTGCCGTTTGTCTGGGCGAGCCGCACGGCGTCGACCGCCTTGGCGAGCTCTTCGCGTAGGTCGATCGAGAGGCGGGCCAGATCGTGGGCGAGGCGGGTGCTCTGCTCTCGGATCTCCTCGATGTCGGCGCGCGTCGGCGCACTCGAGGTCATCAGCTCGCGGCCGTCGACGCGTTGCTCCATCGTCTCGACCCGCTTGCGAAGCTCCGAGGTATGCGTGGCCAGTGAAACGAGCGCTCGCTCCATCCGAGTCGTGCGGGTGAGGACGGGGAACGTCGCGTCGCTCCACGGCGCGAGCAACTCGGCCAGTGTCGGACCAGCCGGCACGGGAGCTTTACGGCGTCGCCACCCCATCGTCGTGAGGCTACTGACGGCCGGTCAGCAAACGGGGGACCTCGACACCGGAGCGGCGCCGCCGCCACTTAGAGCGGCACGAAGCGGCGGTGCTTGCCCGCTGAGGTCCGCGGGATCTCGTCGACACGCGCGAGCGTCAGTGCCGGGTGCACCAGCCCCGCTGCTTCGAGGTGCTCCGCGATCTCTTCGGTCAGCCTGTTCTGATCGATCGCGCCGTCGAGGCGTACGTCGATCTCCGCGCCGCGCGAGGTTTGGCGAACCTGGTATTCGATGACCTGTGGATGGCGGCTGAGTGGCGACCGAAACACGTGGGGGTGGATGACCACGTTGCCGTCGTAGGTGAACGTGTGATCGAGCCGGCCCTGGACGTCGTCGATGCGGGTGAACACGCATCCGCACGGACAGGGCTCGGTGAGGACCCGCACCTGGTCGGTGATCTCGTAGCGGATCAACGGCATCGTCGGGTTGTAGAGGTTGGTCAGGTAGATCTTGGCGGACAGCTCTCCTGGCGCGACGGGCTGCCCGTCGGCGTCGACCGGTTCGATCAGCAGCACATCGTCGCTGAGATGCATACCTGCGCTCATCAGGCAAGAGCTTGCGGTCGTGCATCCTTCCGACGTTCCGTAGAGGCTGCCGACGGGTGCGCCCCAGGCCCGCTCCAGAACGTCGCGCATCTCGGTCAAGAGGGGTTCGCCGTCGGGCACCACGGTGAACGGCGCGATCTGCAGCCGGCCGGCCTCGGCCTCGAACGCGAGCTCGTAGAGGGCGGACGCGTAGCCGCCGAGCCTCGTCGGCTGGATGTCGTTCAAGCTCGCCACGATCTGCTGCATCGGCGTCGTCACTGGCAACCGATGCACGGTCACACCCGGTGTCCGGAACGTCTGAGGCATCGCGCTGCTCATGTGGGTCGGCGCGTTCGCCGCGATCAAGGCGAGGACAGGTGGACGGGTCATCGTCTCGGGATGCGTGATCGCGTAGCCGACCGACCACCGCACGGCGCTCGCCATCGCGATCGCCCACGCGTCCCATCCCCACGCGAACACTCCGCGCACCCCGCTCGAACCGCCCGACGCGACGACGTGAAACTCGTCGAAGAGGTAGGTATCGGTCTCGATGCTCTGCACGTGATGCTCGGCGAGGGCAAGGCTCAGGCGACGATCGGTGACGATCTGATCCCAGTTGGTCATCAGATCGTCTTTCGTCATGACCGGGAGCGATTCGAGGTCGTCGCGGGTCAACGACTCGACATCGACGTGGGCCGAGCGGCGCGCGGTGCCAGCGCGACTTGTCTCGAGCGAGCGTGACGAGGGCGCGCAGCTGCTCGGTCTGATGCTGCTCGATCTGCCCGCGCGTCCAGCTCAGGTGCTCGAGGTACTCACCGAAGAGCTCGCCGTAGCGCGCCGAGTGCCGCGAGCTCAGCTCCTCATAGTCAGCCACCGAACGGGCCTAACGGGAGTGCGCCCAGACGCCTTCCCAGGTCGTGCGCACATCCGCGTCGGGATCGTCCACGAGTCGGATCGGCACGTCGAAGTCCATCGTCGGACGCGTGATCCGGGTCGTGACGGGGCCACTCCGGCAACGTGCCGCCGTTCGGGTCGCCCGTCGTGGCGAACCGCACCCATGCGCCGTGCATCTCGTGCGCGAGGTCCACGGGCGGGTTCTCGCCGAGGAACGCCGTGAGATCGACCCGGTCGAACATCAGCGGGATGTCGAGGGCGTGGCAGGCGCCGAGGTTGCCGTCGAGGATCGGCGTGCGCCATGACAACCGGTACGACCAGACGTTGGGGGTGTGCGCGCGCGTTGGGCGTCCGCGAGCCGCGAGGCCGGGATCGTGAACATGGCGTCGGTCCAGACCGCGATGCTCGACCTCGCGTTCGTCGAGGTCTGGGTGCGCGGCTGCGTACACCTTGCGCACGTCGTCGTCGCTGCGACCGGTCGGCCCGAACCAGCGGCTCGGCTCGGGGATCGGGATGAGCGACTGCATGGCCTCGGGCATCGCCCAGATGAACAGCCGGCACTCCTCAGCGCACGTGCCGATCAGCATGTCGACGTCGGCCGCCGCACCCGCCGCCACCAGCTCGATCGGCGTGCGGTCGCGTGTCACGCCGTCGACCATCGGCATGAACGGCATCGTCATGCCGGCCTCGTCGCCGAGCAACGCTGTGCCTTCGCCGTACGCGAGCTGCGTCGCGAGCTCGACGAACCGCTGTGCGGGCACGGCCCGCAGCGCATCCCAGTCTCCCGGCGTCACGCCGAGGATCTCGAGCGCGCGCTCGGCTCACGCGCGCGGCCGCGGCGACGGACAGGTTGTGACTCGATGCGCCCGACTGCGGGATCGCTCGCTGGAACAAACCCTTGGCGGCCGGCGTGCCGAGCAGCGTGCCGACGCTCATGCCGCCGGCGGACTCGCCGAAGATCGTCACGTTGTTCGGGTCTCCACCGAAGGACGGAGATGTTGTCGCGCACCCATCGAAGCGCGGCGACCTGATCGAGGATGCCGAGGTTGCCCGTGCCGCTCGCGCCGTCGAACAGCTCGTCGAGGTACAGGAAGCCGAGCGCGTGCAACCGATAGTTGATCGGACACGTACACGATGCCGTCGCGTGCGAACGGGGTGCCGTCGTAGAGCTGGGTCGATCCACTTCCGCCGCTGAACGCGCCTCCGTGAATCCAGACCATGACCGGTAGCGATCCGTCGAGCGAGGGAGTGGCGACGTTGAGGTAGAGGCAGTCCTCGTCCATCACCTGGCTCGCCCTCCATCACGGCGGCGAGCGGACCATCGAGCTGCATCTGCATCTGCGGGCAGATCGGCCCGAACTTCGTGGCGTCGCGCGTGCCCGTCCACGGTGCGACGGGCTGAGGCGCCACGAACCGCAGCTCTCCCACGGGCGGTGCCGCGAACGGCACTCCCCGGAAGTGGACGACCCCGTCCTGCTCGAATCCCTCGACGTCCCCGGTGGTGGTGTGTGCGATCGGCATCCGTCGAGGCTAGATCCCGCGCCGAAACCGTGCGGGCGGTGCGAGACTCGGGGGCATGTGTCGAAGCATCATCACCCTCCGCCGGCCCGAGCCCGACGTGACCTCTGAGGAGTGCGAGGCCGCGGCCCGGCAGTACGTCCGCAAGATCAGCGGGTACCGCACGCCGTCGAAGGCGAACGAGGCCGTGTTCGAGAAGGCGGTCGCGGACATCGCCCACATCACCGAGCACCTGCTCGAAGACCTGGTGGTGGGCGCGCGTCACTGAGAGGGAGTCGACCGACCCTTGGCGAGGGCTCACTCCGAGGCGATGGCCCGAAGCACGTCGAGGCGGGCGGCCCGCCGGGCGGGCAGCAAGCCGGCGAGCGTCCCGAAGATCGCTGCGGCCACGACGATCCCGACGAGGGTTCCCACGGGGACGGCGACGGAGCGCACCGCCGACTCGGGGAGCGCCGACGCCGTGGCGACGCCGAACAGCATGCCGACAGCGACGCCCAACACCGCGCCGAAGAGCGCCACGGTAATTGCCTCGGTCAGCACCATCTGACGGACCTGACGCCTCAGCATCCCGACCGCGCGCAGGAGGCCGATCTCTCGAGTCCGCTCGAGCACCGAAAGGGCGAGCGTGTTGGCGATCCCCATGAGTGCGATGAAGAGCGCGAGGGCGAGAAGACCGTTCACTGCGATGAGCAGACCGTTGAGCTGAGCTTCCTGGCTGGACTTGAACTCGGCCCGGTCCTCGAGCGTCACCTGTGGATAGGGCGTGAGTGCTTCCTCGATCGCGGCTCTCGCGTTCGCTGTCTCGACTCCGGAAGCGACGCGAGCGAAGGTGAACAGGTCGAGTTGGTTTGCGGGGTAGTAGCGCTCGAACGTCTCGAGGTCGATGAGGTAGTTCCCCGCCCACGTCGCGTCGCGGTAGATGCCTGCGACCCGCACCTGCTGAGGTCCGCCACTCGCGAACTGGACTTCGACGGTGTCCCCGACCTTCAGTCCGAGATCGTTCGCCGGATCCTCGTGGATGAAGATCGATCCCGGCCCGAGATCGGTCAGAGAGCCACTTGTCACGCCGATGTCCACGACGTCTCCAGCCGCCGTCGGGTCGACGGCAACGACGTCACGTTCGTGGCCGTTGAAGAGCAGCCGGTCGAAGCGCACGCCCGTCACGGATGCGAGCTCCGGGAGCCCGGCGAGCGTTGCAGTCAACGCGGGGCTGTAGCCCGTTTGCGACCCGGTGGACACGATGAAGTCCGCCCGCACGGCGTTGTCGATTGAATCGGAGAAGGTCTTCTTGACCGAGGTGCCGATCACGAACACCGCGGTGACGAGCGCCAATCCGATCATCAGCGCGGCTGCGGTCTTGGCGGTGCGGTAGGGGTTTCGGGCGGTGTTCGCGGCGCCGAGGCGCCCTGCCGATCGGAAGGGCGCGCCCACGACGCGCCCCACCGCACGGGTGAACGGCGCCGCTATCACGGGACTGAGCTGGGCGACGCCGAGAAAGACCATGATCGACCCGAGGCCGAGCGACAACAGCGTCGGCATCGCGCCGTCTGCGACGAAGAGGCCGAGGAACACGAGCACGCCGCCCGCCGCGATGACGCAGGCCGCCAAGGCACTGCGGCGGGCCCGCGAAGCGTGGGTGACCGTGTACCCCTCTCGCAAGCCCTCGATAGGCGAGATCGCGGCGGCGCGGCGAGCCGGGACCACCGCGGCCACAACCGTCACTCCGATGCCGACGAGCACGGCGGCGACCCAGGTACGGCCCAGCAGCACCAACGAGTCGGACGGAACGTCGAATCCTCCTGCTGACAGGATCGCCCGGAGCACGTGGGCGATCACCAGTCCGAACGCCACCCCGAACACGAGCCCGGTGGCGCCGATGATCGCGGCTTCGAGCACCACCGACCGAGTGACCTGACCGGGGGTCGCACCGATTGCCCGCAGCAGCGCCAACTCCCGTGTGCGCTGGCCGAGCAGGACGATGGAGAACGTGTTGTTGATGTAGAACGCGGCCACGAACACCGCGACCGCGGCGAACCCGAGCAGGATGTTCTGGAACACGTCGAGGAAGCCGCCGACCGTGTCCGCTCCTTCCTGCCTCACCGTCAACGAGGTCACGGCCTCGGTGCCCGCGGGGAGGGCCGCCTGAATTCGCGTTGCGAGCTCTGCGGGTGCCACGCCCGGCTCCGCGCGCACGTCGATGCTGTCGAACTGCCCCGGCCCGCCGAAGACCTCTTGGGCGACCGCGGCGTCGAATGCGGTCAGACGGGCACCGAGCAGGTTGTTCGCTTCGCCGAAGGTGAAGATCCCGACGATCGTCACGTCCCGCTGGGTGCCGTCCAGCAGAAGGACCTTTGTGCGGTCTCCTGCCGAGAACCCGGCGTCCTCCGCCGACGCCCGGTCGATCGCGACCTCCGCAGGGCCGACCGGCTTGCGTCCCTCCTCCAACTTCACTGGGTAGAGCTCGTCCTCCTCACCCCACGAGACCCCGATGAACGGCGCTCCGGTTGTCGTGAGCGGTTCACCCTCCTTGTCCAACAGCTGCGCGTACCCGCCGATCGTCCCTTCGGCGACCGCCACACCGTCGACACCTCTGACGACGTCGACGAGGTCGCCAGAGATCCGGCCCCTGCTCAGCCCGACGTTCGTCCCCCCGCCGATGGGCGTCGTTGCACGGACCGAGACATCTACGCCTTTGTTGATGTTCGCGAAGAGATCGTTCACGGACACTCGCAGCGAGTCGGTGACCACGAACGCGCCGACGATGAACGCAACTCCTGTGACGACGGCGAGGGTTGTCAGGAGGAAGCGGAACTTGTGAGCGAGGATGCTCCGGTAGCTCAGTCGGAGCATCGCTCACGCTCCCAGCGTCTTCAGTCGCTCGAGGACGCGTGTCACTGTCGGGTCGAGCATCTCATCGACGATGCGGCCATCCTTCAGGAACAGCACGCGGCCGCCGTAGCTCGCCGCGTTCGGATCGTGGGTGACCATCACAATCGTCTGGCCCAGCTCCTCGACCGCATGCTGGAGGAACGTGAGGATGTCTCCCGCCGCCCGACTGTCGAGATTGCCCGTCGGCTCGTCGGCGAACACGATCTCGGGTCGGCAGGCCAAGGCTCGAGCGATTGCCACTCTTTGCTGTTCGCCGCCGGAGAGCTGTCCCGGGCGATGGTCGAGGCGGTGCCGCAGGCCGATCGCGGCGATGACCTGGTCGAGCCAATCCGCGTCGATCCGATGATGCCCGAGATCGGCTGGGAGCGTGATGTTCTCCCTCGCGCTGAGGGTGGGGACGAGGTTGTAGGCCTGGAAGACGAAGCCCACGTGATCGCGGCGGACGATCGTGCGCTCCCTTTCCGACATCTCGGAGAGGTCGATGCCGCCGAGTTGGATCGAACCAGAGGTGAGGAAGTCGAGACCGGCGAGGCAATGCATCAACGTCGACTTCCCGGAGCCGGAGGGCCCCATCACCGCGGTGAGCTGTCGCGAGGGGAAGTCGACGGTCACCCCGTCGAGAGCCCGGACCTCCAAGTCTCCTTTGCCGTACACCTTCACTGCCTCGGTGGCCCGGGCAGCGATGGTGACGCCGACCGCATCGATTGTCGCCACGGGTCGAGTGTGCGCTCGGGAAGCGGGTGAGTCGAAGGGACGAAAGTCCCACCCTGGAGGGCGGCCGCCGCTGATCCTTTAGCGTCGGGGAATGGCGAGTGAACCCGAGGTGATCGATCTGTCCGTCGAAGAGGCCGGGCGGGTCTTCACCGAGCCGGTCGCCTACGCCGACGAGCCCCGTTTCTACGCGGCATGTGCGCTGCTTCGGCGGGAGGCTCCCGTGCACCGCGTCGAGGCCGAGGACTTCTATCCGTTCTACGCGGTGACCAAGCACGCCGACGTGATGGAGATCGAGCGGCAGCACGAGCGGTGGCTCAACGCGCCCCGTCCCATCCTCGGTCCGAAGGCCGAGCGACGACCAACGTGCCGCGACGGCGACGTCCTGCGGACCCTCATCCACATGGACGATCCCGACCACCCCGTCTACCGCCACATCGCGGCGGACTGGTTCCTGCCCAAGTCGCTTGTCGACGCTCGACGTCCGCATCGCCGAGCTCGCGAAGCGCTACGTCGACCGCATGGCCGAGCTCGGCGGCGAATGCGACTTCGTCACCGACGTCGCCATGCACTACCCGCTCTACGTGATCCTCTCGATCCTCGGTCTGCCCGAGGAGGACTTCCCCCGGCTGCTGAAGCTCACCCAGGAGCTGTTCGGCGCGGCGGACCCGGAGATGGCCCGCGGCACCACTCCCGAAGAGCTCATGCAGACGCTCCAGGACTTCTTCCAGTACTTCGTCGCCCTCACCGAGGACCGCCGCGCCCACCCGACCGACGACCTGGCGTCGGTGATCGCCAACGCGAAGATCAACGGCGCGCCCATCGGCATCTTCGAAGCGGTGAGCTACTACGTCATCGTCGCGACCGCCGGCCACGACACGACCTCGTCGTCGATCGCCGGTGGCCTTCACGCGCTGTTGCAGCATCCCGACCAGCTCGAGCGTCTGACGGCCGATCCGGGTCTCGTGACCACCGCGGTCGACGAGATGATCCGCTGGGTGACGCCGGTGAAGCACTTCATGCGCACCGCGACCGAGGACTACGTGCTGCGTGGCGTGCCGATCGCCGCGGGCGAGTCGGTGCTGCTGTCGTATCCGTCGGCGAACCGCGACGAGGAGGTCTTCGAGCACCCCGATCGCTTCGACGTCGGCCGCAACCCGAACAAGCACGTCGCGTTCGGCTTCGGCGTGCACTACTGCCTCGGCGCGCAGCTCGCCCGCATGGAGGGGCGAGCGATCTACAACGAGCTGATCCCGCGGCTGAAGTCGATCGAGCTCGCGGGCGAACCCTCGTACATGCAGACGCTGTTCGTCGGCGGTCCGAAGCATCTCCCGATTCGCTACGAGCTCGTCTAGGTGACGACACAACAAGGAGGCACGATGAAGTACCGCAAGCTCGGTTCCACCGGCATGGACGTCAGCCCGATCTGCCTCGGCTGCATGAGCTACGGGGTCCCGAGCCGGGGCGGCCACCCGTGGTCGCTCGACGACGAGGCAGCCCGTCCGTTCATCCAACGAGCGCTCGACGGCGGGCATCAACTTCTTCGACACCGCGAACGTCTACTCCGACGGCACGAGCGAGGAGATCGTCGGCCGTGCGCTCGCGGACTTCGCCCGTCGTGAGGAGATCGTGCTGGCCACCAAGGTGCACGGCGTGATGGGCACCGGTCCGAACGGCCGCGGCCTGTCGCGGAAGGCGATCATGCACGAGATCGACGCCAGCCTGCGCCGGCTCGGCACCGACTACGTCGACCTCTACCAGATCCACCGGTGGGACTCCCGCACGCCGATCGAGGAGACGATGGAAGCGCTGCACGACGTCGTGAAGGCGGGCAAGGCCCGCTACATCGGCGCGTCGTCGATGTGGGCGTGGCAGTTCGCGAAGGCGCAGCACGTCGCCGAGCGCCACGGCTGGACGAAGTTCGTGACGATGCAGAACCACTACAACCTCGTCTACCGCGAGGAGGAGCGCGAGATGCTGCCGCTCTGCGTCGACCAGGGCGTCGGCGTCATCCCGTGGAGCCCGCTCGCGCGTGGCCTGCTGACCCGAGATGCAGGCACGTCAACCGACCGTTCGGAGACCGACGAGTTCGGCAAGTCGCTGTACACCACCGCGGACGCCGGCGTCATCGACGCGGTCGCGAAGATCGCGGCGAACCGCGGCGTGCCGCGGGCGCAGATCGCGCTCGCGTGGGTGTCGAAGCATCCTGCGGTCACGGCGCCGATCGTCGGGGCGACGAAGCCGCATCACCTCGACGACGCGATCGCCTCGGTCGACATCGAGCTCACGCCTGACGAGATCTCCGCGCTCGAGTCGCCGTACACGCCCCAACCCGTGCAGGGCTTCGTCTGACCTACGTTTGTTGCCGTCCGTAGAACCGGAGCCGGGGGGTCGGAATGCAGGTTCACTTCGCCAACGTGTGGGAGGCGATCGCTGACGAGGTCGGTGACCGGCCGGCGCTCATCCACGGTGACGAGCGAGTGTCGTGGCGCGAGCACGACGAGCAGGCGGCGCGGCTCGCGCAGGCGTTCGTCGAGATGGGGCTGCAGCCGGACTCGAAGGTCGCGCTCTACCTCTACAACGGCATCGAGTACGTGACCGCGCAGTACGCCGCGTTCAAGATGCGCGGCGTCCCGGTCAACGTGAACTACCGCTACACCGACAACGAGCTGCTCTACCTGCTCGACAACTCCGACGCGGAGGTCCTCTGCTTCCACACGAGCCTCGGCGACCGGGTGGAGCGGGTGCTCGCGAAGGCCACGAAGCTCCGCGCCGTCATCGAAGTCGACGACGGGGGACCGCACGTCGAGGGCGCCCTGCGGTGGGAGGAGGTGCTCGCGGCGCACGAGCCCGCGGCGCGTGTCGAGGGTCAGCCCGAGGACATCTACATGCTGTACACCGGCGGCACGACCGGCATGCCCAAGGGCGTGATGTACACGCACGGCGTCTTCCCGCTCGCGCTCGGCGGCTTCGGCGCGGCGATCACGGGTGCGGGCGCGCCGCCGACGAACGACGACGAGCTGCTCGCACTCGGCGACCAGCTCGACGAGCCGCCGGTGTGGCTCGCGGCGTGCCCGCAGATGCACGGCACCGGCATGTGGCTCGGCACGATGGCGCCGCTGCTGATGAAGGGCACGGTCGTCACGCTGACGAACCGCTCGTTCGATGCGCACGAGCTGTGGCAGACCGTCGAACGGGAGGGAGTGACCGCGGTCGTCATCGTCGGCGACGCGTTCGCGAAGCCGATGCTGCGAGCCCTCGACGAGAAGGGCTACGAGGCGCCGTCGCTGAAGGCCATCGTGTCGTCGGGCGTGATGTGGTCGACCGAGGTCAAAGAGGGGCTGCTTGAAGCATCTCGACGTCATGCTCTACGACGGCCTCGGATCCACCGAGGGCGCGATGGGCACGACGATCAGCACCCGCGAGGGCGTCGGCACGACGGCGAAGTTCACGACCAACCCCGCGGTCAAGGTCGTCACCGAGGACGGTCGCATCGTGGAGCCCGGCTCCGACGAGATCGGGATGGTCGCCGCGCTCAGCGCGTCGCTCGGCTACTTCAAGGATCCGGAGAAGTCGGCGCGCACGTTCATGGTGATCGACGGCGTGCCCCATTCGTTGCCCGGTGACTGGGCGAAGGTCGCGGCCGACGGGTCGCTGATCCTGCTCGGACGGGGATCGAACTGCATCAACACCGGCGGCGAGAAGGTCTTTCCCGAGGAGGTCGAGGAGGCGGTCAAGGCCCACCCCGCCGTGTACGACTGCCTCGTCGTCGGCGTGCCCGACGAGCGGTTCGGCGAGCGGATCGTCGCGGTGGCGTCGCTGCAGCCGGGCGCGTCGGCCGACGAGAGCTCGATCATCGAGGGCGCCGCCGACCACATCGCGCGGTACAAGCTGCCGAAGCAGGTCATCATCGTCGACCGCGTGCAGCGGGCCGCGAACGGCAAGGCCGACTACCCGTGGGCGCGCGAGGTCGCGGCCGCGTCACCGGCAGCGGCCTCGTGACGGCGACGACGTTGCCCCCGCCGCGTCGCGCCGACGAGCTCGACGCGGCCGATCGCGACCTCGACGAGATCGGCGTCGCGGTCATCACCGACGTGCTCGACGCCGCCACCACTGCCGACGTGCGGGCCCGCTTGCTCGACGCGGCCGACCGCTCGGACGCTGTTGGCATCCCCACCCGCGGCTATGCGTTCGACTTCGACGAGAAGAACCGGCGCGTGTTCATGCTCTTCGCTTGGGACCCGGTGTTCGTCGAGCTGATCCAGCATCCTCTGGCGCTTCGCTACGTGCGGCACACGATCGGCGACTTCCTGATCTCGAACTTCAGCGCCAACATCACCGGGCCGGGGGCGGGTGGCATGCATCTGCACGCCGACCAGTACTACGTGCCCCAACCGTGGGGCCCGGCGCCCTTCGCCGTGAACGTGGCGTGGCTGCTCGACGACTTCACCGACGAGAACGGCGCGACGCGTGTGATCCCGAGCAGCCATCGGGCGTTGCCCGACTTCACCGCGCCGATCGAGACGGTGCCCGTCGAGGGACCGGCGGGCAGCATCATGGTCATGGACGGCCGGCTGTGGCACCAGACGGGGGAGAACCGGACTTCGTCGGTGCACCGTGCCGCTTTGTTCGGCTACTACGTCCAACCCTGGATCCGCCCGCAGATCAACTGGAACGCTGCGCTCCCGACCGAGGTCGCGTCCGGGTTCGACCCGTCGTTCCGGGCGATGCTCGGGCTCGACTACGGCCTCACCGCCATCCCCACAGGACAATGACGACGATCGATCTCGACCGCGCCGCGCGCGAGCTGAGAGAGGACGGCCTCTGCATCGTCCCCGGCGCGCTGGACGCGGAGACGCTCGCCACGGCGCGCACAGCGCTCTACGAGGCGGCGGCGCGCGATCGCGCCGACGGTCGCGAGGTGCGGTTCGGCCTCGACTACGCGACGGACACGACGAACCAGCGCGTGTGGAACCTCCCGAACCGACATCCGGTGTTCTGCGCGCTCGCCGAGCACCCCGCCGCGCTCGCGCTCGTGAAGGGCACGCATCGGTTGGCCGGCGTTGCTGTCGAACATCAGCGCCAACATCACCGGACCCGGGCGGCGGCGAGATGGTGCTGCACGCCGACCAGCTGTACATGCCGCAGCCGTGGTCGGGGCTCCAAGGCATCAACGTGATGTGGTGCCTCGACGACTTCACCGACGAGAACGGCGGCACACGGTTCGTGCCCGGTAGCCACAAGCACAACCGGACGCCGGGCGCGCGACGATCAGGGCGTCGACACGGTCGCGATCGAGGCGCCGGCGGGCTCGATGGTCGTCGTCGAGGGACGCGTGTGGCACAAGACGGGCAACAACCGCACCGCCGATCAGCGGCGGGCGGGCGTGTTCGCCTGGTACACGATCCCGATCTACCGGGCCGCAGGAGAACTGGTTCCTCGCGCTCGACGACGAGGTCGTCGAGTCCGCGTCCGACGACCTGCTCGTGCTGTTCGGGTACAAGGCGATGGGGCTCGGCCTCGTCAACGGCGCCTCGCCCCGTTGACCGTCGATACAGTCCCGCTTCGTGCCCAGACTTCGCGAGGTTCCCCGTTCCGAGACCGACGCGCAGATCGTCCTGACGATGTACGACCGGCTGTTCGGCGACCGCGACCCGGTGGCCGAGCCGGGCACGGCGACCGGCACGCCGGGCGACTGGTGGACGGTGTTCGCCAACTCGCCCGACGTCCTCGACCACGCCTGTCGCGGCTTCGGCCTCTACGCCAGCCCCAACCGGAAGGTCTCGGCTGAGCTCCGCGAGCTCGGCCAGACGCGGGCCGGGTGGCTCGTCGGCAGCCAATTCGTCTTCTCCCAGCACTGCAAGTCGTGCCGCGCGCTCGGCTACTCCGAGGAGAAGATCGAGGCGCTCAAGGCGTGGGCGGTGTCAGACCTCTTCTCACCGCTCGAGCGGGCGCTGCTCGCATACACCGATGCGCTCGTGCTCGGCTTCGGGCGGGTCGACGACGCCGTGTTCGACGCGATGAAGCGAGCACCTGAGCGACGAGGCGATCCTCGAGTTCACCTACATCACGATGATGTACACGATGCACGCGGTCATCTCTCGTGCGCTGCAGCTCGAGTACGACAACCGTGACGATCCGATCGTCGAGATCGCCGCACCGGACGACTACAAGCCGGTGAACCTCGGCCGCCAGATCGGGATCGCGGTCGACAAGGACGAGTGACGGCGGGCAGCGGACAACAGCAAGGAACGGGGGGAATCCCAGTGGGTGTGCGTGCCGACGACGCGGCGGGGCTCCTCGACCGTGTGCGAGGGGTGGTGCCGCTGATCGCCGAGCGCGCCGCCACCGCGGAGGAGCAACGCAAGCCCGACGACGACGTGATCGAGGCGTTGAAGCGCACGGGCGTGTTCAAGGCGTTCGTGCCGAAGCAGTACGGCGGCTACGAGATCGACATCGAGCTCTTCATGGACATCGGTGTCGCGGTGAGCGAGGCGTGCGCGTCGACGGGCTGGATCACGACCTTCTACATGGAGCACAACTGGCTGCTCGGCATGTTCGAGGAAGACACGCAGCGCGAGATCTTCACTTCGCAGCCGTACATCCTGGCGCCCGGCACCGTGAACCCGAGCGGCGAGGCGACCCGCCACGACGATCACTACGAGCTCACCGGTCGGTGGCAGTACGGCACGGGCATCGTCCACGCCGATTGGGCGTTGCTGTCCGGTCGCATCGCGGGCGAAGAGAACCCGCTGCCCCGGATGTTCTTGGTGCCCGTCGACGAGATCGAGGTGAAGGACACCTGGCACGTCGACGGCATGGCCGCCACCGGCAGTCGCGACATCGTGGCGCGCTGCGGTGCAGGTGCCGTTCCGCCGGGTGTCGAGTGTCGGGCTCGGGGCGTCTCGGGGAGAGGACGACTACCTCCGCCGCATCCCGGTGATGCCCTTTCTCGCGCTCACGGCCGGGATCCCTGCGATCGGATGCGCCCGGCGCTCCGTCCAGCTCTTCCGCGCTCGCATGGCCGAGCGAGTGATGTTCGGTACGGCCAAACGCCAGGCCGAGACGACACCCGCCCAGATCCGACTCGGGAATGTGACGGTACGGGCGGCGATGGCCGAGGCGACGATGCGCGGCGCGGCACGCGAGATGGCGGCGCATGCTCGCGGCGAGATCGACCTCACGCCCGCTCGACCACCCACGGCTGCGCCTCACCATCGCCCACGTCGTGCGGCAGTGCCGCGACGTCGTGCGCGACGTCCTCGAGGCGAGCGGCGCCGGGGCTCACTTCCTCGACAACGAGCTGCAACGCATCCACCGCGACGTGCACATGATCGGCGCTCACACGATCTTCGACGTCGACGCCGCCGGCCTCGACTTCGGGCGGGCGCTGCTGAAGGCGGACGGCTCGTCGTGACGACGGTCGACACCGAGCATCGCCGCCTGTGCCACGCGCTTTTCGACGCGATCGAGAGCGGCGACATCGAGGCGGTCGACCGGTGCTACGCGCCCGACATGACGTTGTGGTTCAACGTCACCGGCAAGGAGATCGGCCGGGACGAGAACCTCGACGCGCTCGTCAAGGGACGTGACCTCCACCGGAGGCGCACCTACGACGATCGCATCATCAGCACCTTCGACGACGGCTTCGTCGTGCAGTACACGGTGACCGTCGTGGCCCACAACGGAACGAAGGTGCCGCTGTCGGCGTGCCTCGTCGCCGAGGTGCGCGACGGGAAGATCACGAAGCTGTTCGAGTACCTGGACTCGGGGAAGTTCGGCACGCCGGTGATGGACGAGTACGAGATCCGCGAGCTGTGCGAGCAGTTCTTCGACGCGTACGAGAACCGGCGCGTCGACATCATCGAGCAGCTGTATGCCGACGACTGCATCGTCTGGCACAACGTGTTCGGGCGCGACACCACGGGCGCCGAGAACGTCGCCGCGCTTCCCGACGGCTACAAGGGCCAGCGCCGGCGCACGTACAACGACCGGATCATCAACACGTTCCACGACGGCTTCGTCATCCAGTACTCGCTCAACGGCGTGCAGCACAACGGGCACCGCGGCGCGCTGTGGATCTGCATCGTCGGTCGGTGTCGCGACGGGAAGATCACGCGCATCGACGAGTACCTGGACTCGGGCAAGTTCGCGGCGTGGGCCGGACGGGCACGAAGGGAGCACCGTGAGGAAGGACTGGCAGACGCTCGAGCTGTGCGATCGGTTCTTCGACGCGATCGAGCAGAACGACTACGACACGCTCGAGTCCTGTTACGCGCCCGAAGCCGTCATCTGGCACAGCCACGACTGCCTGTACCAATCGCGGGCCGACAACCTGGCGATGCTGAAGCGCGGCATGGAGACGCTGCCGAAGGTCCGGTTCAAGGATCGCCGCATCCGTGCCTTCGAGGGCGGGTTCGTGCAGCAGCACACGATCTACGTGACCCGAGACAACGGCTTCGTCGGGCAGATGGACGTGTGCTTCGTCGGCTACGTGCGCGACGGGATGATCAGCCGCGCCTACGAGTACTTCGACACCGGCCAGATCGAGAAGTTCCTCGGCCCGACGAGCTGACCCGTGGCCCACGAGTTCGAACAGATCCCGTATCCGCTGGTCTACGAAGAGAAGGCCGCGTTCAAAGACACGTACGGCGGTGCCGAAGGTGTCGTCGTCTGCGAGTCGTATCTCTTGCGGCCCAAGGTCGAGTCCGACACGGTGCTGGTCTTCATGCACCCTGTGGGCGGCGGTGCGTACCTGCCGATGGTGCGTCACCTCACGCGCTGCGGTCACCACGTCATCTACTGCAACAGCCGCTATCGGTCTGATGTCGCGCTCATCATGGAGAAGGTCGTGCTCGACCTGGGCGCATGTGTGCGCGACGCGAAGGAGCGGCTCGGGTACTCGAAGGTCGTGCTTGCCGGCTGGAGCGGTGGCGGCGCGCTCTCGCTCTACTACCAAGAGCAGGCGGAGAAGCCTTGGGTCACGGCGACGCCGGCGGGTGATCCGCCCGATCTCACGACCGCGGGTCTTCTTCCCGCGGATGCCGTCATGTTGTTGGCGGCGCACACGAGTCGCCACGGCGTGCTGACGTTGAGCCTCGACCCGTCGATCCACGACGAGAGCGATCCCGATCGGGCGCGACCCAGAGCTCGATCTCTACGGTGCGAACGGTCCGAAGCCGCCCTACGACCGTGCGTGGCTTGCCCGCTTCCGCGACGCACAGGTCGAACGGAACCGTCGCATCACCGCGTGGGTGAGAGGCGAGCTCGACCGCCTCGGGCCGGGGGAGGAGCGAGGCTTCGTCGTGCACGGGACGATGGCGGATCCAGCGATCCTCGATGTCACGATCGATGCGAACGACCGACCGACCGGGCATCAGCTACCTCGGCGACCCCCGACTCGTGAACAACGGCCCGGTCGGCCTCGCTCGCTTCTGCCCCGCTTCGCTCATGGCGACCACGACGTGAGCCGCCCGGCCTTCGCGCAGCGCCCGCGACGTGCCGGCCGTGATCGAGACGGCGCTGACCCGATGTGCACCCGAGCTACGCCGCGCTAGCCACGGTTGTTCCAGCGGGCACCCTCGAGGGCGCGACCCCGTACTACATCGGGGCCGTCAGCCGCGCGGACGTCGACGTGTCCTGGCCGAGGCCGACGACGTCGGCTCCCCCGGCTGCCGCGTGGGTGGCGGCCATCCTGGCAGCCGTGACCGAGGACGTGGGCCACGGCGACGCCGGCCACCTCATGCGGGTGGAACCCGGATGTGCCGCACCTGGCAACGACACCCTCATGGCCGGGAACCCGACGCCGGCGCATCACGTGCGTCCTGCGAACGAGCAGCGCTCGACGCGGCACCTCGACCGCTCAACGTCCACCTCGTGGCCCGCCGCCCGACGCTGCCGGCGCTCGTCGAGCGACTGGGTCGCTACGTCGCGAGACGACGGGATCCCGTGAGCCAAGCAGCGATCACTCACACGCCGCGAGGTCATCCATCCCTTCGCCGATGGCAACGGGCACGTCGGCCGCGTTCTCATCACGTGCTTGTCGTGCGCCGCCTCGCGCTCGTCGCCCCGCCGCCCGCGAGCGCGTGCCGCCGCCGCGTCGGTGGATCGGGTGCGGGGCTCGAGCTGATCGCGCAGTGGGCGACCACTGGCGGCGTGGGTTTCGATGGTGGGAGTAGCAGGCGCCGTTGGTCGGCAGCGGGCCACGCGCAGAGGACCTCGACGCGACCGTCGAGCGCTTCGAAGCGGGGACTGGCGGGGCCGTTGTCTGCACCCCGCCAAGGCCCTCGCCGCGTGGCACTCGTACCAACAGCGCCCACGCGATGTCGGTCGGCGGTGTCGACTTCGCGTACCGCGAGCTCGGCCCGGCGAACGGCGTCCCCGTGATCTTCCTCACCCATCTGGCCGCTGTGCTCGACAACTGGGACCCCCGAGTGGTCGACGGCATCGCCGCGGAGCACCGGGTCATCACCTTCGACAACCGGGGTGTCGGCGCCTCCGGGGGCTCCACGCCCAAGACCATCGAGGCGATGGCGACCGACGCGGTCGCCTTCATCCGGACACTCGGTCTCGAGCAGGCCGACCTCCTCGGCTTTTCGATGGGCGGCATGATCGCCCAGCTGATTGCCGCGGACGAACCGCAGCTCGTCCGCAAGGTCATCCTCGCCGGCACCGGCCCCGCCGGCGGCGTCGGGATCACGAAGGTGACCCGCCTCTCACACCTCGACACCCTGCGCGGGCTGCTCACCTTGCAGGACCCGAAGCAGTTCCTCTTCTTCACCCGCACACCGGCGGGGCGCCGGGCTGGCAAGGAGTTCCTGACCCGCCTCAAGGAGCGCACGCAGAACCGCGACAAGCGCATCTCAGTGCGGTCCTACGGCGCCCAGCTCAAGGCCATCCACCGCTGGGGCCAGCAGCCAGCCGCCGACCTGTCCGTGATCCGCCAGCCAGCCCTCGTCGCCAACGGCGAGACCGACCGGATGGTCCCCACCAGCAACTCCGTCGACCTCGCCCGGCGGCTCCCCCACGCGGAGCTGGTCATCTACCCCGACGCCGGCCACGGCGGCATCTTCCAGTTCCACGAGCAGTTCCTCGAGCGTGCCCTCGCGTTCCTCGGGACCGGTCAGTCATGAAGGTCGAAGGTGCTGCCGCGCTCGTCACCGGCGCCAACCGCGGGCTCGGCGCCGCCATCGCGCAAGCGCTCGTCGACGCTGGCGCCAAGGTCTACGGCGCCGCCCGCGACATCACGACCATCACCAATCCCGACGTCATCCCCATCCTGCTCGACGTCACCAGCGCAGGCGACATCGCCAGCGCCGCCCGCACCTGCGGCGACGTGTCGATCGTCGTCAACAACGCCGGCATCGGCCGAAGCTCCACCTCGCTGGCCGCGGGCGCCGTCGACGCGGCGCGAGCCGAGCTAGAGACGAACTTCTTCGGCTCGATGCAGATGGCCCGAGCATTCGCGCCGGTCCTGCGCGACAACGGTGGCGGCGCGCTCGTGAACGTCCTGTCGGTCCTCTCGTTCGTCTCGATGCCCCAAGCCGCGACTTACGAGCGCGTCGAAGGCCGCCGCGTGGTCACTCACCAACGCGCTCCGCATGGCGCTCCGCCTTCAAGGCACGCTCGTCGTCGCCGTGCACGCCGGATTCATCGACACCGACATGACGGCCGGCATCGATGCGGAGAAGATCAGCCCGCAGTCCGTCGCCGCCCAGATCGTCGCGGCGCTGGAAGCCGGCGCCGAGCAGGTCCTGGCCGATCCGACCAGCGAGCTGGTCAAGGCATCACTGTCGAATGACCTGATGGCGCTGTACCCGACCCTGCAGGCGCAGTGGGACGCGGAAGCGGTCAGCCGATGACCTCGGCGCCGATGGCGACCTGACGGTCAGGCGGTGACGTCAGCGGGTCGCG
>CAVVET010000009.1:0-17058 GCA_963747215.1 uncultured Acidimicrobiales bacterium | reverse complement strand
CGGGTCTGAGGAAAGCCCAGGTCCACTTGATCTGTCCACCGGATCGGGCCAGCGTGCGTGACGATCTTTGTGCGTGTGTAGAAGTCGACGCCGTCGGGGCGTACATGTGACGGTCGCCGAACAGCGACGACTTCCAGCCTCCGAAGCTGAACGACGCGACCTGGACGGGAATCGGCACGTTCACACCGACGATTCCCGCCTGCACGTCGAACTGGAAGCGGTGCCGCCTGCCGCCGTCGCGGTGAAGATCGCCGTGCCATTGCCGTAGGGGTCCTCGTCGACGAGACGAACCGCCTGTCGTAGGAGGTGGGCGCGGACGACGGAGAGCACCTGGCCGAAAATATCGTCGTGGTAGACGTCCATCTCGGGCGTGACGTGGTCGAGCAGCGACGCGCCGAGGAAGAACCGATCGCCGTCGAACCCGTGTCGTCCGTCGACCACGACCGTCGCGCCCTCGTCGTATCCCCGGTCCACGTAGCTGGCCACCTCGTCGTGGTGCCGCCCGTGACGAATGGGCCGATCTCGCTGTGCGGGGTCTGGTCGGCCCGATGCGCAGCTTCGGCAAGCGTGACGAATCGCCGCGACCAGTGGATCGGCGAGATCTCCCACGGCGACCACGACCGAGATCGTCATGAAGTCGCTGACCTGCGGATCCGTACGCGGCCGACACCGCCGCATCGGTGGTCGTGTCACATCGGCATCGGGAAGCACGACCATGTGGGTCTTCGTGCCGCCGAGGGCCTGCACGTGCTTGCCGGCGCGAGTGCCCGTTCGTACACGTGCTTCGCAATGGGTGTCGATCCGACGAAGCTGACCGTGGTGATGCCGGGGGCTCGAGGATCGTGTTCACCGCCACGCGGTCGCCGTGAACGATTGAACACGCCATCGGGCACGCCCGCCTCGGCGAGCAGCTCAGCGAGGAGCAACGACGGCGACGGATCCTTCTCGGACGTGCTGAGACGAACGTGTTGCCGTACGTGATCCCGTTGAGACCATCCAGAGTGGTACGATCACCGGGAAGTTGAACGGTGTGATGCCCGCGACAACTCCGAGCGGCTGGCGGATCGAGTAGACGTCGACGCCGGTGGAGACCTGCCGCTGTACGAGCCCTTCAAGTGATCAGCGAGCCGCACGCGAACCCGACGACCTCGAGCGTGCGTGGCGACCTCCCCGCCGCGTCGGAGAGTACCCTGCCGTGCTCCGCCGTGATGGCGCGGCCAGATCCGCGCGATGACGGTCGACGAGCTCACGAAACCGGAAGAGTACTTCCGTCCGCTGCGACAACGAGGCTGATCGCGACGCCGGAAACGTGTCACCGCTTCCTCGACGGCCGCATGCACCTCCGCTGCCGAGCTAGGTCGACCTCGCCGTCCGGGTGCCGGTGGCGGGGTCATAGACGGGAGCGGTGCGACCGTACGTGCCGGGCGTGACCTTCCCGCCGATCCAGTGCGGGATGCGCTTCATGATCGAAGCCTGCCCCAGGCGGCGTAGGGTCGCGCCACCGACGACACCTGGGGGGCTGAGGTGGCTGACATCAACGGCACGTGCGATCCGCGGTTCGACACGGTCGCGACGGCGTTCGCGCAAACTTCGACCAGGGGCTCGATGTCGGCGCGTCGGTCGCGGTCGTCCTCGACGGCGAGCTCGTCGTCGACATCTGGGGCGGGTTCACCGACGAGGCGCGGACCACGCCGTGGGAGCGCGACACGATCATCAACGTCTGGTCGACCACCAAGACGATGACCGCGCTCTGCGCGCTGATCCTCGCCGACCGCGGCGAGCTCGACCTCGACGCGCCGGTCGCGCAGCTACTGGCCGGAGTTCGCGGCCAACGGCAAGGAGAGCGTCGAGGTCCGCCACCTGATGGGCCACACCGCCGGGCTGTCGGGCTGGGCAGAGCCGATCGCCGCCGAGGACCTGTACGACTGGGAGAAGTGCACCGTCGCTGCTCGCCGCGCAGGCGCCGTGGTGGGAGCCGGGGACGGCGTCCGGCTACCACGCGCTCACGCAGGGCTACCTCGTCGGCGAGGTCGTCCGGCGGGTCACCGGCGCAGTCGGTCGGCACGTTCTTCGCCAAGGAGGTCGCCGGGCCGCTCGGCGCCGACTTCCACATCGGCACCGCCCGCCGAGCACGACGCCCGCGTCGCGCTCGTCATCCCGCCGCCCGCCGCTCCCGATCCGCCGATCGAACCCGAGCGAGCATCGCTGCGCAAGACGCTCGGCAACCCGCCGATGCACGCCGAGCAGTCGTGGGACGATCCCGTGGCGGCGCGCCGAGATCCCCGCCGCCGGCGGCCACGGCAACGCCCGCTCGGTCGCCACGGTGCAGTCGGTGCTCTCGCACTGGCGGCGAGGTCGGCGGCATGCGGCTCCTCTCGGCGAAGCGGGTGCGAGGCGCGTCTTCGAGCGAGCAGACCAACGGCGCCGACCTCGTGCTCGGCGTGCCGCTGCGCCTCGGCATCGGCTACGGCCTCAACTCGCCAGACATGCCGATCAGCCCGAACGCGCGCGCCTGCTTCTGGGGCGGCTGGGGCGGCTCGATCGTCGTCAACGACCTCGACGCCCGCATGACCGTCGCCTACGTGATGAACCGGATGGGCGAGGGCACGATCGGCGACCTGCGGGGCGGCTCACTCGTGATGGCCGCGCTGCTCTCAGACACCGCCAAGGGGTGATCCGAATCGCTACCTACCGGCCATTCTCCGTTCACTTGCGACAACAAGACTCCGCCGAATGACGACGGTACGGGGTGTCTTTCTGAACGCGCGGACGACCAAGGACTTCGCGAGCGGCGACACGATCTTCCTCGAGGGTGAGGTCGGCGACTGCATGTACGGCGTCGTGAGCGGCCAGGTCGAGCTGAAGCACGGAGCCACCTCCGTGGGGACCGTCGAGGAGGGCGACGTCTTCGGCGAGATGGCGATCATCGACAAGTCACCCCGCGCCCTGACCGCTGTCGCTGCCGCGGACTGCTCGCTCGCGGTGATCGACCAACGTGAGTTCTTGTTCCTGATCCACGAGACGCCAACGTTCGCGTTGGAAGTGATGTCGTCGCTGGCAGAGCGACTGCGGAGGCTGAACCCGCAGAACTAGTTGCAGGAGCTCGTGGCGCGGCCTCGATGACGTGGTCGCAGGCCTCGATCGTTCGCGCGGGCCCAGCCACGTTCCTGTGGCGGGGCGGCTGTGGCCGGCGCCGGTGTCAACCCGCCGCCGGCTCAGCCACCACGACGGGGATGTCCCGGTCGGTCTTGCGCTGATACCCGCCGTAGCCCTTGTAGGCCGAGACGATCCGTGGCCAGAGCTCGGCTTTCTCCTCGGCGGACGCCGTCCGGGCAACGAGGGTCGTCGGGCTGCTGCCGTCGGTGGGTTCGATGGTGAACTCGGGGTTGGCGACCAGGTTGCGATACCAGTCCGGATCGCGGTCATCGCCGCCCTTGGATGCCACGAACACGAAGGTGTCGCCATCGTGGACCGGGGCGGTCAACATCACCGTCCGGGGCTGGCCCGAGGTACGACCCGTCGTGGTGACCTTATAGACCGGCATGTTGCCCATGGTCCGACCGATCCGGCCGCCCGACACGGTGAGCAGACTTCGGTGAACGAAGTTCATGGCCTGCATCTGGAGATCCTTGATCGCGTCGGGGAGGCCCATCGGCTCACCCTACGAACAGCGCCGCTGTCGCGCCGTCGCGGCGGGCCGACAGCGTCCCATAACGCCGGATAGGTAGCACCGCCGACGACGCAAACGTTGCCTGACGCAGCACTAGTTGCAGGAGCTCGTGGCGCAGCCTCACGCGCGTCGGTGATGTAGCGGCGGGGATGACGCCCGTCGACGTAGCCGAGGAACGGCGGGTAGATGTTGTAGCCGAGCAGCTCCTGGAGCCGTTCGGGTAGCTCCGCGACCGTGGAGCGCGGCACGGCGAGCAAGTGCGTCTCCTGAGCGCGTAGCCACGCCGAGACGTACTCGAGGATCACGCCCAGACGCGGGGTGTCCGTCTGATTCGCACCGCCCCCGTGGAAGACCTTCCCGCCGTAGAAGATCACGGATCCCGCCGGCATGACCGCATCGACGACGTGATCCTCGGCCGCCGGTTGCCGGGCCTCCCAACGATGGCTGCCAGGAACGATTCGGGTGGCGCCGTTCTCGACCGTGAAGTCGTCGAGCGCCCACATCGTGTTGAGCACGACATCGCCGAAGGTGCGCGGAAGCGGATAGACGCTCGCGTCGTAGTGCAGCACCTGCGCGCTCTCGCCCGGCCCGATCTGGATACCGGTGGGCGCCGACAGCTGGTAGTGGCCGAGGAACCGGTCGAGCACTCCGAGAAGCAACGGGTGGATCGCCGCTTCGTCGAACGCCCGGGTCTTCGCGAACAGCGCGTACACACGCCGGGTGCTGAAGCCTTCGAAGTCGTTCCGTCCGAACGGGATCTCGTCGAGCACCTCGCGCAACGACGCCTTGGCAGAGGCCGCCTCGGCAGTCGACAGCATCCCCTCGACGATGCAATAGCCGTCGACGTCGAGCGCGTCGATCACGTCGTCGACGGTGACCGTGGCGGAATCGAAGCGAGGCACCACGCGAACGATACGGCGGCGGGACAAGATGCGACATGGCCGCGCTTCCCGAACCCGATCCGGAAGTCATCGAGGGCGTCGAGCCAGCCGTGCAGATCGTCCTCACGGAATACGACCCGTCCTGGGTCGATCGCTACGAACGGCTCCGCGGCCGGATCGCGGAGGCGCTCGGCGCCGATGCCCTGCGCCTCGAGCACATCGGCTCGACGTCGGTGCCCGGCCTCACCGCCAAGCCGATCATCGACATCCTCCTGGTGGTGGCCGACGTCGACGACGACGAGACGTTCCTCCCCCGCCTCGTCGACGGCGGGTTCGTGCTCCGCAGGCGCGAGCCGGGCCACCGGCTGTTGCGGACGCCGGAGCGGGACACCCACATCCATGTCCTCAGCGCCGGCGCCCAGGAGATCCGGGACTACCTCGACTTTCGAGACTGGCTGCGCGTCGACGAGGTCAGCCGCGCGCGGTACGAGGCCGTCAAGCGTGAGCTCGCGCGGGCTGCCGTGGCGTGATGGCAACCAGTACGCCATCGCCAAGACCGCGATCGTGTCCGACCTGCTCCGTCAGGGACGCGAGTGGAGATGCGAGCGCCACAAGGAGGTCGTGCGGCGGCTGTTCGACGAAGTGTGGAACGGCCGGCAGTTCGACGCGCTCGACACCCTCTACGCGCCTGACTACGTCGCCGACTACCGCCCGTATGCACCGTTGCGCCACGGCCCCGACGCGGTGCGCGAGATGGTCGAGGGCGCGTGGGCCACGTTCCCCGACTACCACGAAGAGCTGCTGTCGATGGTGGCGGACGGCTGGAGCGTCGCCGTGCATCTCAGGACGTCGGGAACGCAGCTCGGAACATGGGGGCCACTTCCCGCAACCGGTCAGCGGCTCGAGTTCGAAGAGATGATCATGTTCGAGTTCGACGAGTCGGGCCGCGTCGTCCACCAACGGGGAATCGTCGACAACCTGCTGGGACTTCGTCAGGCAGGAGTCATGCCGTCGCCCGAGCCGCGGCCATGAACCGTTCGAGCTCGGCGGGGATGTCGGGCCCTGCCGGCTGATAGGCGACCTCCGTCGCGCCGGATGCCTCCAGCTGACCAAGCTGCTCCGTCCACTCGGAAGCGGTCCGCGCGAGGCCGAACATCTTCAGGGTCTCGCCGGTCACCACGAGCCGATCGCGCTCGTTCGC
The DNA here is from genome assembly GCA_963747215.1 of uncultured Acidimicrobiales bacterium. Classification (GTDB taxonomy): domain Bacteria; phylum Actinomycetota; class Acidimicrobiia; order Acidimicrobiales; family DATKAS01; genus DATKAS01. The sequence continues at coordinate 11,306 of CAVVET010000009.1, read as the reverse complement.
TTCGATCAGGTGCCCTTCGTGCAGCGCGAGGTGCCGTTCGGCCTCGGGGAACGCTTCCAGCGCGGCAACCCACTTGTCGCCGTCGGGAAGCTGTGCCGCCATGCCGCGAAGGTGGAGGGCGTGGTACATCAGCGCGCCGGCGTGACCGGCCGCCGCCATGCTGCGCGCACTGCCCGCGTCCTCGCCGTCGTCGAGCACGGTGCCGAACGTGAGCACCGAGCAGCGGTCGAAGCCAGCGCTGGGGCCGGTGGCGAAGACGCCGTCGGCGAGGTCGCGGGCGACCGCTTCGCCCTTCGGCCCGCCCGTGCCGAGGATGATCGGGATACGGATCGGCCTCGGGGCGCCGAAGCCCTCGGGGTGCAGCATCCGGATCGGCGCGCCCTCCCACTGCACGGTCTGGCCGGCGAGGAGGCCGATGACCGCGCTGACGTACTCGCGGACGAACGACCACTTCAGCGGCTTCTGCCCGAGCGTGAGCCGGCCCGTGAACCCCGAACCGATCGCCAGGTTCACGCGGCCCGGCGCGAGGTCGACCAACGTCGCGACTGCCGATGCCGTGACCATCGGGTGACGAAGCGATGGGATCGCGACGCCCGGCCCGAGCTCGATCGTCGCCGTCCGGCGCGCACACTCCGCCAGGATCATCCAGACATCGGGGTACAGCGCGGGCGAGTCGTACAGCCATGCCCGTCGGTAGCCGAGCGCTTCGGCACGCGCGACGTGGTCGGGCGTGGCCATGGACGTCGCGAACGCGCACGAGATGTCGATGGCTATGCCTCCAAGCCGAGCGTGGCGAGCATGCCGGGCGTGTCGATCGAGAAGTGGGCCCGCACCGCTTTGCCGTCCTGGATCGTCCAGCGATGCACCTCGGCGATGTCGAACGGCTTACCCGACTCGTTCACGGTGCCGCGCGTGTGCCCCACCTGGATCACATCGCCATCCGCCGTGAAGAGCATCTCGTGCGTCACCGCCGACGTGATGGTGCCCGTCAGTGCGGCGGCGAACTGCGCGAAGCCTTCGAGGCCCTCGAACCGGCCACCCCAAGGCAGCCGCGAGTCCTGCGTGATGACGACCTTCTCGTCGACGAGCTCGATCAGCCGGTCGATGTCGCGGGCGTGCATCGCGGCATAGATGGCCTCGACCACCTCGATGTCGGTCACCCGCGCAGGATACCATCTACGAACATATGTTCGACCGCTCCGAGGCCACGATCCTCCATGCCGACCTCGACTCCTTCTACACGTCGGTCGAGCAGCGCGACAACCCCTCGCTGAAGGGTCGTCCGGTCATCGTGGGCGGGGGCATCGTGCTCGCGGCGAGCTACGAGGCGAAGGCGTTCGGCGTGTACACGCCGATGGGCGGACGGCAGGCGCGCCTCCTCTGCCCGCAGGCGATCGTGGTCTCGCCCCGCATGGACGCGTACTCCGAAGCCAGCAAGGCCGTGTTCGAGGTGTTCAACGACACGACGCCTCTCGTCGAAGGCATCTCGATCGACGAAGCCTTCCTCGACGTCGGTGGCCTCCGAAGGCTGGCGGGCACGCCGACCGAGATCGCCATCCGCCTTCGCGCCCAGGTCCTCGAGCGCGTCGGCCTCCCCATCACCGTGGGCGTCGCCCGCACCAAGTTCCTCGCGAAGGTCGCGAGCCGGGTCGCCAAGCCCGACGGCCTTCTCGTGGTTCCTCCCGAACAGGAGCTCGCGTTCCTGCATCCGCTGCCCGTCGAGCGGCTGTGGGGCGTCGGCATCAAGACGGCGACGAAGCTCCACGATCGCGGCATCGACACCGTGGCCGACGTGGCCCGGCTTCACGAGTCGACGCTTGTGTCGATCCTCGGCCCGGCGAGCGGTCGGCATCTGCACGCGCTTGCTCACAACTACGACCCGCGACCCGTCGTCGTCGGACGCCGGCGCCGCTCGATCGGTTCACAACGCGCGATCGGCTGGCGAGCCAAGGCACCGGGCGAGATCGAGGCGACCTTGGCGGGGCTCGTCGATCGCGTCACTCGACGGCTGCGCGCCGCGAACCGTGTGGGCCGCACCGTCGTGCTGCGGATGCGCTTCGAGGACTGGTCGCGCGCGACTCGGTCGCACACGTTGCCCCGGCCCACCGCCCGCACCGAACCGATCCTCGAGACCAGCGCGGGGCCTGCTCGAGTCGGTCCAACCCATGATCGACGAACAGGGCTTGACCCTGATCGGCGTCGCGATCATGAACCTCGACGACAACGACGCCGTCCAGCTCCCGCTGCCCTTCGACCGTCGCACTGCGAGCCGGCTCGACGAAGCCCTCGACGAAGTGAGGGACCGGTTCGGCTCCGCCGCGGTCAGTCGCGCCGGGCAGCTCGGCCACGACCCCGGGTTCCTCGTGCCGCTCCTGCCGGATTGATGAAACGCTGAGCCCGTGGACCTGAATCACATGAACTTGCGCGTGCGAGATGTCGCGGCGTGCCGCGACTTCTATCAGCAGCACTTCGGGTTCCGCCCCGCGTTCGAAGCCGACGGCGGCTACTTCATCCGCAACGACGAGGGCTTCTTGCTCGCGCTCATCCCCGCCGATCCACACCAAACGCTGCCGCCCGGCTTCCACATCGGCTTCGGTGGCACAGACGCCGACGAGGTGCTCGCCCGGCACGCGGCGCTCAGCGATGCGGGCGTGCGCACCGGCGACGTGGAGGACTTCCGTCCCGGCGAGCAGTACGTCACGTTCCGCTGCTGGGATCCCGACGGCACCGAGGTCGAGGTCTTCTGGGAAGCCGACCCCAGCCGAACCTCGGTAACGAACGCGCCAAATTTGGCGCGTTCTCTCCCTGAGAACGCCGGGGGTGGGTGGGGGGTCAGATCGGGGGGCGGGGAATCGGGCGAACCTGTTCGTAGGCGCGTGCTGCCCGCAGCACGAGGGCGTCGGCGAACATCGGGCCGACGAGCTGCATCCCGATCGGCAGACCACTGCTCGTCAAACCGCACGGGATCGTGCACGCGGGCTGCTGCGTGAGGTTGAACGGGTACGAGAACGGCGTCCATCCGAGCATCGACGCCGGGTCGAGGGGGACGGAGCCGGCGGGACGGGCATCGAACGCGGGCACCGCGACCGAGGGCGTGACGAGCAGGTCGTAGCGCTGCATGAGCTGGCGCATGTGCGATCCGAGCTCGCCGCGCCGGAGGTTCAGGCGCTGCACGTCGAGGCTGGTCATCTCGCTGCCGAGCCGCGCCTCGGCTGCGAAGTCGGGGTCAGTGACCTCTTGTTCCGCGGGGGTGAGCGTGTTCCACAGGGTCCACGCTCCCGTGAACCACAAGCCCGTGGTGATCGGGAGCGGATCCTCGAAGCCGGGGTCGCCGACTTCGACGCGCGCACCCAGAGCCGACAGCTGGTCGACTGCCGCGGCAACCGCGCTTGCAACCTCGGCGTCGACTGCGGCGTATCCGAGTGTCGGTGAGAAGAGCACTCGCAGCCCGTCCACGCCTCCGTCGAGATCCGCGGCGTAGTCGGAGCTGTCGGGTGGGAGCGACGTCCAGTCGCGCGCGTCAGGCTGCTTCAGCACGTTCATCATCAGGGCACCGTCCGCGACGCTCATCGTGTGCGGTCCGATGTGCGAGACCGTGCCGAACGGTGACAACGGAGAGGCGGGCACCCGTCCGAAGCTCGGCTTCAAGCCGAAGTTGCCGCAGAACGCGGCGGGTATGCGGACCGACCCGGCGCCGTCGCTCCCGATGCTCAGCGGACCCATGCCTGCAGCCACGGCCACCGCGGTACCGCCGGACGAGCCACCCGGCGTCTTGGCCGTGTCCCACGGGTTGCGAGTGATGCCCGTGAGCGGCGAGTTGGTTTCGCCCTTGCAGCCGAACTCGGGCGTCGTCGTCTTGCCGATCAGCACGGCGCCCGCCTCGCGCAAACGGGCGGTCGCGGGCGCGTCGATGTCCCACGGCTGGTTCGGATCGACGGTGTGGCTGCCCCGCAACGTCGGCCAGCCTTTCGTGAGCACCAGGTCCTTGATCGAGGTGGGCACGCCGTCGAGCGGACCCATTGGCGTGCCTCGGTGCCAGCGAAACTCGCTCGCACTGGCCGCATCGAGCGCCTCATCCGCCGCGAGGAAGCAGAACGCGTTCACGATGGGGTTCAACTTGTCGATGCGCGCGAGCACCGCCTGGGTCGCCTCCACCGGCGAGGCCTCGCCCCGCTGGTACAGGTCGAGCAGCTCGGTCGCCGTGCACCGCGTGAGGTCGCTCATGGCACACGATGTTGTCAGCGATCCGCGGTACCAGTCATCCGCCGTCGCCTACGCAGTCCGGCGCCCGCTCCCGCCCTTCACTTCCGCAAATGCGATTCGTTTTTGGCCTGGAGCGTTCCGGACCGCGTGGCGACGTGCGGACAGTACCCCGGATCGTGGAGGTTCAACCCAGCCCCGTCACTTCGTCCCGACGATGCATCGGGCCATGCCGGGCAGCCTGGCCTTTCCGTCCGACTCATACGCTCGAGCGGCCTCGATCGCCCGAGTGCCGATGCGGTCGCGGGTCGCCTGGTCGACGTTGCGCCAGCGCCTGGACGACCGGTGCGGTCAGCTCGGTCACGAAGTACCAGTACTGCTCAGCGCCCTCGGTCACCATGAGCGTCGGGACGTCCCACTCCCTCACGTCCTGGAGGCCGGCGCTGCGGAAGCGTGCGCTGATCGCGTCGGGCGCCGCGCACCGGAACATTCCCGGCGCGTCGGGGTCGGGCGGCACGGGCTCGATCTCGGTCGCCATGGCGGCGCCGGCGATCGTGGCCCACGCGTTCACATCTGGGCCGGCCCACACCGCCGCGGCCAGTCGACCGCCGGGCTTGAGCACACGGGCCATCTCGGACGACCGCCTTGTCGATGTCCGGGATGAACATGAACACGAACCGGCAGGTCACGCTGTCGAAGCTCGCGTCGGGGAAGGGCAGGTCCTCAGCGCCACACTCCCGATACTCGACGTTGGTGAGCCCTTTCGCCGTGGCTCGCCGTTGGGCCGCGGCGAGCATCTCCCCCGGAGAGATCGGCGAGGGTCACCCGACCCTTCGGCGCGAGCGCCAGCGATGCTGAGGCCCGGTTCTCCCGTACCGGCACCCACGTCGAGGTGCTGCTGGTCCTCCGCGACGCGGACGCTGTCTATGAGTGCCTGCCCGACGTCGCCCATCGTCGACATCACGACGTCGTCCCACTTCTCCCAGCCGGAGGAGAACTTGTCCCAGGTCTGCTTCTGGGCAGTGCGAATCTCATCGGCACTGGGCATGGCATCACCTCCTTCCCCGCCAGCGCCCGGACGATATCCCCGTGGTGCCGCGCGAGACTCGGGGAATGCCGTACAACGCGACCGGTCGAGTCGTGCACGACGCCGACGCCCACATCATGGAGACGCCGAGGTGGTTGCGTCGACCATGCGGACCCGGCCATCCGCGACCGCATCGAGCCGCTGCGCTACTCGGGCGGCAACGAGCTGCGTCAGACCGGTGATCCCGACGAGCAGCTCCGCGATCTCGACGCGGCGTTCGAGCGACTCGCGGATCGTCACCGTTCGGCCGAGTACACGTCGGACGAGGCGGCCGAGATCATGAACCGCAAGAACTTCGCCGCGACCGGCGCGTTTCTTGCCGACGATCGAGCGCGGGCGCTCGACCTGCTCGGGTTCTCGAGCCAGCTGGTGTTCAACACGTTCCACAACCGCCGCCTGCACGACTGGGAGCACAGCGGCGACGTCGAGCTCGCGCTACGGCGCCGCGCGCGCGCACAACCGCGGCATGGTCGAGTTCTGCTCGGTCGACGCGCGGTTGCTGCCGACCTGCTACGTGCCGCTGTGCTCGACTCGACGACGCGGCGGCGATGGCCGACGAAGCGATCGCGATGGGTGCGGCCGCGCTGCTCGATCGCGTCCGGCTGTCCGCCGGGTCACTCCCCCAGCCACGTCGGCCTCGACCGCGTCTGGGCGCGTGCCCAGGAGGCGGCGCATCCCGATCGTGTTCCACGTCGGCGGCACCGGCGACCTGATCGACAGGAGCTACTTCCGCAACGGTCTGCCGATCCCACCCGACTTCCACGGTGGCGAGGAGAACTTCCGCTCCGTCGACTACATGGGCATTCCCCATCCCCCGATGCAGACGCTCGCGACGATGATCTTCGACGGCGTGCTCGAGCGGTTCCCCGAGTTGCGCATCGGCGTCATCGAGCAAGGCGCGATCTGGCTGCCGTCGTGGATGCGGCAGATGGAGTCTGCGTTCGACGCGTTCGTCCGGCACGAGGAACGGCTGCAGGCGCTGTCGCTGCGACCGAGTGAGTACGTGCGCCGGCAGATCCGGGCCACGCCGTACCCGACCGAGGACGTCGGCTGGATCATCGAGCAGGCCGGCCCCGAGGTGTGCCTGTTCTCGTCGCGACTACCCGCACGTCGAGGGCGGCCGGCGGCCGATCGAGCGGTTCGAGGCGTCGCTCGGCGACGCCGACGAGGACGCGAAGCGCGTTCTACTGCGACAACTTCCTCGACCTCATGGGAAGCGCGGCGTCGGTGCTGGCGGCCTGAGCGCGTCGGATTCCATCGCAGCCAACCGCGTCGCGAGCTCTGCTCGATGGACATCGAGTTTTCGGTACACGCGAGACAGATGCGCTTCGACGGTGCTGACGGCCATGTGCAGCGACGCCGCGATCTGCTTGTTGGATAGCCCGTTCCCCGCCAGTTCGGCTACCTCTCGCTCCGCGTCGGTGAGGTCGTCGGTCGCCCCGGATCGTCGTCCGCTGATCCGACTCAGCTCGGCGCGCGCCTTGTCGGCCCAGAGGCGAGCGCCCAGCTCCTCGAAGATCGCGAGCGCCCCTTCGAGAGTCGTTCGTGCCGATGCCTTTTGATGCGAGCTTCTGAGGGCCGACCCGAGGGCGAGCAGGATCCGAGCGCGCTCGAACGGGTACACGTAGCCCTCGAGCTCGTCCAGCGCCCGGCCCGCCTCGGCGACCGCGCCGTCGAGATCGCCTTCGGCCGCAGCCAGCAAGCTGCGGCAGCGCGCCGCTCCCGCGGTGGCCTCCGGGCTCCCGAGGCGCCGGCCGTTGCGCTCGTACTGGTCGAGATAGACGCGGGCGAGAGCGGTGTCTCCGAGTCCAACGAGCGTTTCGATGGTGTCCGCCCACACCGTCGCCACCGGGTCGTTGATCCCTTGGGAGTCGAGGGACGCAGGCAGCTCGCGCAAGTAGCCGCCCGCGGCCTCGAGGTTGCCCAATGCCAGCTCGATGCGTCCGAGGATCCCGGTGCCCACGATCGCGAAGTAGCCGTCCGACATCTCCCGGGCCGCGGGAAGGGCGTCCTCGACTGACGCCCGCGCCTGCTCGACGAGGCCGAGGTCGGTCTCGATGAGCGCCTTGTAGCGGGCCGTCACGGCGCGGCCGTGCAGCTCGTTCGTTTGCTCCATGAGCTCGTGCGCTTCGATTGCACCGTCGAGCGCGACCCGCCACTGTCCGCGCAGCCAGTTGCACAGGCTCAGGCTGCCCAGCACCTCCGCCCGGGTGCTCTCGTCCCCGCGGCCCTCTGCCGCGCGCACGGACGTTCGTCAGGATCTCGCGGGCGGCATCGACCCGGCCGAGACGCATCAACACTCGCGCCAGCACCACGCCGGGGCTCTCGTCGTACTCCAACGCGAGACCGAGTCGTACTTCGATCCTCGCTCCCCGCTCGAGGAGCGCGAGATCCGCGTCACCGGCGTAGAGCTCGGCCCGGCCAACGCAGGCGATCGCGACCGCGATCAGGGCGGGGTCGTCAGCCTCCTCAGCTCTCGCAAGGGCCTCACGGCCGCTCGAAAGCGCCTGCCGCGACATCGCCTCCGAACAGCAGGGCAAAGCTGCGAACCGAAAGAAGGCGAGCGCATCTCACGCCGTCACGACTGGCGTCGGCGAGAGCCTCGTCGCACAGCCGGGTCATTCCGGCCGAGTCGGTTCGGCGCGTCGTCGCGAGCTCGTACAGCACGTCGGACCGCTCCAGACCCGGGGGTACCTCCGTGCGCAGCTCCTCCAGGATGGCCACGGCTCGTCTCCGGTCGCCCGCGAGACGAAGCAGGACAGCGGCCCGAAGCTGCCGCTGGCGAGCCAACGTCGGATCACCCGGGGTGAATTCGAGCGGCGAGCTCGCACAGCTGAGCCGCCACCGCCGGCGCCCCCCTTCCCGCGGCGTGCTCAGCGGCGGCCGCCATCTCGAGCGCCAACTCCGGATCCGGGCCATCCGCGGCCCGCGCCAGGTGTCGCACGCGCTCCTCGACGTCAGTCGCTGTCGTCGCGAGCGCGCGGTGCACCGTTCTCCGCACCTCGAATGGGGCGCGCTCGTAGATCACCGACGCGAACAGGGGATGCGCAAAGTGGAACCGGCCGTCGCTCAAGTCCCCGACGCCGGCATCGATCGCCTCGCCCAGCGCCGCGACAACTTGCAAGTGATCTCCGTGCGTGCGCGCGATCACCTCGATCGTCGGCCGGCGTGCCAGACGCCGCGACGAGCAGCACGTCTCGTGTCGATGCCGAGAGCCGATCCAGTCGTCTGCCCGAGAAGCTGCCGCAAGCTGCTCGGCACCGGTAGCGGCTCTCCGGACGTAGGGCGGTTGCCGTGCAGGGCCAACTCGCGGCCGACCTCGAGCGCGAAGAACGGGTTGCCGAGGGTCGCCTCTTCGACCACGAGCAGCTCGGAGCGTGACAGCTCGAGTGACAGCCGCTCCTGCAACAGATGATGCAGGGCAGCGAGACTGAGTGGACCGACGCTCAATCCGGTGCACGCGGTCTTCCGGGAAGCACCGTTCGAGCTCGACGACGATCGATTCGTGAGGTGCTTCCCGCACGGTCATCAGCAAGCCGATCGGCTCGTCGCGCAGCCGTCGGAGTGAGATCTGAAGGACGCTCGTCGAGGCAGCGTCCAACCAGTGGGCATCGTCGATCGCGATCAGGAGCGGCCCTCCGAGCTGCCACGACGCGCAGCACGTCGAGCACCGCCAAGCCGACCGCGTGCGCGTCAGGAACGGTCTCGCCTGGCTCAGCCAGCAGGAGAGCCACCTCCAGGGCGCGACGGCGTGGAGGCGCCAGGGCCTCCAACGTCTCCGTGAGCACTGGCGCCAGCAGCTCGGACAACGCCACAAATGAGAGCGACGCCTCGGCCTCGACACCTCGGCACCTCAGAACGCGATGGCTCCGTTGCTCCCGCGAGATCGACACCGACGTGCCACAAGATCGTCTTTCCGATGCCCGTGTCGCCCGCGAGCACTAGCGCCGTCGAGCGGTGACCGAACCTGGTCGACGAACGCGTCGATCGACCCGAGCTCTGCCTCCCGCGCAACGACCCGCGATGACCCCATCCCTCGGGGATTGTGCACCCAATCGCGGAGCGGCGCTCCCGCTCCTAGCGTTGGCCCGTGGACCGAACCGACATCGCACACTTGCGGCGCTGCATCGATTTGGCACGAGCGGCCCGAGACGGCGGAAGCGAACCGTTCGGATCGCTGCTCGTCGACGCTGATGGGTCGGTGCTGATCGAGCTCACCAACACGGTCGGTGGAGGCGACGTGACCGGGCATCCCGAGCTCGCGCTCGCCGCATGGGCGTCACGGCACATGACCGCCGAGGAGCGCTCCCCGCGACGCTGTACACGAGCTGTGAGAGTTGCCGCGATGTGCGCGGGCGGCCAGTACTGGGCCGGCATCGGGCGACTGGTGTTCGCGTTGTCGGGCGAACAGCTCGGGGCGATGGTTCCTGAGGGAACGCCCGCACTGCACCTTTCGAGCCGCGAGGTGTTCGCCCACGGCAACGTGCCGATCGAGGTCATCGGGCCATGCGCTGAGCTGGAGGCGGAGGCCCGCGCCGTGTTCGACGGCTTCGCCTGGAAGCACTGACGCTCGGTCTCAGCCCGGGCGACGTCCCCCGTCGGAGTGCAGCAACTGCGCGTTGATCCAGTCGCCCTCGTCTGACAGCAGGAAGCTCACGAGGTTCGCGGTGTCAGCGGGCGTCCCGATGCGGGCCTGGAGGTTGCCGCGCATCACGGCCTCTCGAATGCCGTCGTCCATCCAACCCGTGTCGTTTGGTCCGGGGTTGACCACGTTCGCGGTGATGCCCAGAGGGGCGAGCTCGGTCGCGGCGGCGATGACGATGCGGTCGAGCGCACCTTTGCTTGCGCCATAGGGGAGGTTGAAGGCGGTGTGATCGCTGGTGAGCGCGACGATGCGACCGCTCCCGTGCCCGCTCGGCGGGAACTGGAGCGCGAATGCCCGGATCAACAGCCAGGTCGCTCGCGCGTTGACCGCGAAGTGGCGATCGAAGCTCTCGACCGTCGTGCTCTCGATGTCGGAGTCGACGCTCTCGGCCTGGCACAGCACCATCGCCGTGATCGGCCCGCCGCTTGCGAGCGCGCCAAACAGCTCGTCAGGCGCGTCGGGGTCAGTGAAGTCCACCTCATGGTCTGCGAGCGCCTGCTCGTCGGCACCCCAATCCATCCGGGCGTCGTAGCCGCGCCAACCCGTCGTCGCGACGCCCCAGCCATCGGCACGCAGGCGATCGGCGATCGCTGCCGCGATGCCCGCCTGCCGGCCGACCCCCGTGACCAGGGCCCGTCGCGAACGCGGAGGTCGTGCTCACGGTCGACGTGGGCGCGAGCCCGATCGGCGAGGACGGTCGCTGAACTGGCGGCCCTCGTAGAACGTCGGGTTCGTGTCGGGCCGGCCCGTGCGGCTCGTCCATCTCCAGGTGAGCGAGATGCGCGGCTTGTCGACCGCAGGAGCGGCGGGAACGCCGTGCAGCCACTCGCGCTGCGCGGCGCCACCCATGATGAGGAGGTCACCCTCGCCCGGCGTGAGGACCACATCATCGGTGCCTGTGCCCGCCGGGATGCGCTCGACGGGCACGCCACGCTCCAGGCGAGGACGCAGGACGAACGGCCGCCGGGCGCCAAGCACGGCGATCGCGATCAGGGTGTCGTCGAGCCACCGCATCTCGCGGTCGCTGTGCAGACCCTGAAAGTCGCTTCCATCGCGGTAGAGGATCGCCGACACACCCGTGAACGGGACGTGAAAGCGGGACCGAAGGTGGAGGTCGGTCTGTCGGAACAGCACGTGGGAGTCGGTGCTGACCCCGACCCCGAGGCGGTTCTCCGGAACGTACTTGTCGTATCTGAGGACCTCGGTCTGTCCCCACGGCAGCGTCGTGTGCAGCTCGTGGAAGATCGCGTCGGCGTCGCGGACGAAACCGGGGACGAGCTCGACCCATGATGTCGGCGGCAGCGCGGTGCGCTCGACCGGCGCACGACGATCGATGCGCAGCTCGTCGGCCCGTGCCGTCATGGCTCCAGTATC
>CAVVET010000008.1:0-112839 GCA_963747215.1 uncultured Acidimicrobiales bacterium | reverse complement strand
CGGGCCTTCCAGGGCTGGGGAATGTCTTGGGTTGCGTTCGTCTTGAGTTGGTCCTGATCCTGATGAGTTGGGTGGCTGTGTGGCCTTGCCGGGAGTGCCGGCCTGCTTGCCATCGTCGTTGGTCGGTACGCGTGGCTTCGCCACGACTCGGTCTGGCTCCGGCATGATGTCACTCAGTGATGTCGGCTGAGGCACTGGCTGAGTATTCGGGCTTCGCTGGCGGTCCGGCGACGTCTTCGGGCCTGGCGAGCATTGGGCGGCTGCTGGTGACGGCGATCTGCTTGGGATCTACAACTTCACCGAGGGCATGAACAATGTCGCGAGAGCGTGTCGGGCGGCTGGCGACGGTTACCTTTTGCCAGATCCTGCTGGCCGACGGGCTCGGGGTGGTGGTCGGTCGTTCTTGGGGAGCCTGTTCCGCTGCGGTGTACAGATTGGCGATCCTGGTTGGAAGGCGGTTGGTGGCTGGGTTGGCTATCTGCTGGACTGGGTGTTCGTGGCGTCGCTGCTTTGGGCTGGTCGCGCTCTGCTGGCGGTGATCCCTGGTTGCGCTGTGTCGATCGTGTTGTTCGATCTCGGGGTCGTCATCACGTCGCAGGCGTCCGGCGTTGCTCGGCGCGTCACGATCGGCTGTGCTCGCCATCCCTGACCTCTCGCCGTGGCCGAGGGCGTCGACAGCATGCTTCGTCGCGGGACCGACGTGAACATGCTCCGGCCTCGATAAAGCGGGAATGTCATCCTCGGCGCCGCTGCTCATCCTCGACGAAGACGGCACTCCGCAGCCCACCGGCACGCCAGGCACCGTCTGGTTCAAGGGCGCGACCAACTTCGAGTACTTCCATGCGCCGGACAAGACGGCGGAGTCGCGGGAACGAGACGGCGGACGCGAGCACCGTCGGCGACGTCGGCTACCTCGACGAGGAGGGCTACCTGTACCTCACCGATCGCAAGACGTACATGATCATCTCGGGCGGCGTGAACATCTATCCGCAGGAGACGGAGAACCTCCTCATCACCCATCCGAAGTTCATGGACGCCGCGGTGTTCGGCGTGCCGAACGAAGACTTGGGCGAGGAAGTGAAGGCCGTCGTGCAGCCGATGGAAGGCATTGAGCCCGGCCCCGAGCTCGAGCGAGCTCATCGCGTTCTGTTCGCAGAATCTCGCCCACTTCAAGTCGCCCCGCACGATCGACTTCGAGGCGGAGCTGCCGCGGCTCCCGACCGGCAAGCTCTACAAGCGCCTGCTCCGCGACCGCTACTGGGAAGGCCACACAACCCGCATCAGCTGAGGGCCGGCGGGCGCGACTACGCCGCGAGAAGAGCTTCGACGTAGACGCCCAGGGCGTAGTTCGTGAGTGGCTCGCACCCGCCGGCCACCCAAGCCTTCGGGGGTGCGAGGCCGGGTGGTGGGTCAGGTCGCGATTCGACGAGCGGGAGCTCGGCGAGATCGGGTGGCCGCCCGCGGGGCGAGTCGCCGCGCACAGTGGTGCCGAGACATCGCTCGCCGCGCCAGAACGTGAACTGCTGATCGCCCTCGGTAGTGATCGTCCAACCATTGTCGTGGATCTGCCCGTGGTGGTATCCGCACAGCAAGATCAGATTGTCGAGATCGGTCGGACCGCTCTTTCCGTAGAAGCGCACGTGGTGTGCGTCGACGAAGCGAGTCTGGGTGCACCCGGGAAACTCGCATCCCGTCACGCCGGCGCGGAATCGCAGGGCTCGGCGCTGATGACGGGTGGCGGTGCGCACCTCGTTGCCCAACCACAGCGGAACTCCGTTGTGGTGCACGAGCAGCTGGACACCTGCGTCGCACAGGATTCGTGCGAGCTCGGCGTCACTGAGCCTCTGCCCCGTCGCCGGAATGAAGCCCTGGCCGCCGAGCCGCACCGGCAGCCCGGGGTCGAAGTCGAAGCCCAGCACGCGTGCCAGCGTCTCGAGGTCGGCGGACACCTGCACACACCAACGCTCGTCGCCGGGCGCCACGCTTCCCGACCGCGTCGCCGCCTCGAGCATCGTGCGCGCCACCGCGTCGCGATCTCGTTCAGCGTTTCAGCCGCCGGCGCTGCTCGAGATCGACGGGATCGAGATCCCTCTCGCCGAGCGGTGGGCGGCCTGCCAGGCCTCTTTGAAGAGAGCGCCGGTCGGACCGTCGAGCGCGAAGTCGTACCGCTCGCGGCCGAGATCGTCGACCCAGTGGCGCTGCCAGTAGTCGACATCGGGATCGGGCTTCGTGCCGCCGTTCTTCGCACGGCCATCGCCGAGCTTCGCGAAGATGCGCGCCGCTTGTGTCGGCACCGTGTCGCGCAGGATCTGCGCGAGCAGCTTCTCGTTCTCAGGTGTGGCGACTCGCGCTGCCATCGCGAGCACGCCTACCGAGTGCTTGCCGGTGGCGGCGGCCGCGTGGATCGAGCTGACGCTGTCGAGCCGGATCGCGGCGGTGGCGAACCGCTGGGCCTCTGAAAGGGTGTAGCTGCCCCGAACTGACAGCCAATGCGCCAGCGACCTGTGACCTTCGCTCTGCCAACCGTCTTCCGCGTCGAGGATGGCGAGGAGGCTGACGATCTCGGCGCCAATGGCGTGGTGCTGGGCGATCAGCTCACCCAGCTGCGCCTCGACCGCTCGCGTCTCCGCCGTCTCCCGCATGGGGGCACGCTATCGTACGTGTGTACGAGAATCAACTCATCTTTCAATATTTTTCATGTATTCCGCGTACCAACGGGCCAGAGACGCCGACCCTGTCAGAGGGCCGCGAGCCGCGGCAGGTCGGGACGCTGGACCCGCCCGTAGAGCCAGGCGAGCTCCTCTCGATCGTCGCGGAACGACCGCGCTCGGCGGCAGCTCGATCCCCCAGTTCTCTCGGACGGCGGCACGGCGTCTCCGAGGCAGGAAGGCGGCAACGAACGCGGGTGACCAGTCGCGGTAGGTCGGGCCAACACCGAGATCGACGACGTGAACCTCGAGCTCCTGCCACCGTCGACTGACCAGCGCGCTGACGCTGCGCTCCCGCCGCCGGACACGTCGAGGGTCATCCGATCCCACGCCTCGTCGGGAAGTGCGAGCCAGGCCGCCATCAAGCGCTCCCCCGATGCGCGCACATCCTCGGCGAGCTCGCGGGACGAGCGGCCGGCTCCCGCTTCGATCTCGGCGGCCCGTCCGGCGTAGCCACCGGCGTACTGCTCGACGACCTCGCCTCGCGTCGCGGCCTCGGCGCGGCGTACGTGACTGTCGGCGTTGCGAGCGACGTGGCTGAGAACGTGACCGACCGTCCAGCCCGGGAGCGCACTCGGACGCCTGGCGGTCGTGTCGTCGATGGCCGCGACGACCTCGTCGAAGCGCAGCTGCGCGGCGGCAACTCGGGCGAGGTCTTCGGCGGGACGAGGCCGCTCAGTCATCGTGAGCCTCGGTGCGCGCGCCAGCGACGAGAAGCAGGACGGCCGCCGGCAGGTAGAAGAGTCCGATCGACGCCGCTCCGAGAAGGCAGCCGGCGAAAGGGAGCCCAGCGGTCGTGAGTCTCAGTCGGCGGGCGTGTCGTGACCACCTCGTCAGGAGGGCGATTCCGACGATCACGACCGGGACGGCGAGCACGAGGAGCACGCTCGTGCCTTCGCTCTCGAGAAGCGTCTCGGTCGATGTCGCGCTCGTCGTCTCGCCCGAGGACGACGTTGAGATCGACACCGAGCGCCTCGCAGGCACGAACAGCCATATGGCGGTCATCGTGAGCGTCCACGCGGCGGCAACGACGACGAGGGTCGACGCCGTTCGGTCGGACTCGTCGCGGCGGACCGTGCTCACCGGCGACGAGCCTGACGCAACTCAGCTCACGCCGTCACATCCGCGAGGGTGGGAGATTCCCGGCGGCGTCAGTCGTCGAGCTCCTCCTCCGCCTCCTTGCGGTCGCCCCAGAAGCGAGCGCGGTCGGACATCCGCAGGTGGGCGCCCTTGCCGCGCCACTCCGTAGTCGCCCGGTTGAGCCCTGCGTACACGGCAGCCACACTCGACGGAGTCGCACGGAAGTTCGACGTGCTCCCCTGCGCGAAGCCGAGCCGGCCGCCCTCGGCGTAGCTGTCCTGGTTGGCCCCGAGAAAGACGAACGTCCACCCTTTGTCCTGCAGCTTGCGGATGCGCCGGAAGAGGCGATCGCGGGACCACTGACGGCTCGCGTTCTCCTCGCCATCGGTGAAGACGACCACGAGGTTGTCGGTGGGCACGCGCCAGCGCGCTCGGCGCGGTCGAGCAGCATGGCAGTGGCGTCGAAGAGGGGCGTCATCCCTCGGGGCTGGAACTCGTGATCGCCGAGCGGCACCACCGACGCGACGGCGACACTGTCGAGGACGAGCTCGTGCGGGTTCTCGGAGTCGAACTGCACCAACGTGACGTTGGCCTCACCGCTCACCGCCCGCTGTTCGGAGAAGAAGTGGTTGCATCCACCCACGACGGCTTCCCGGATCGACTCCATCGACCCCGATCGGTCGAGAAGGAACCAGATGCGGGAGTCGCCGCTGGCTTCGGCATCGCCCAGCAGCCGTCCGACGATGCGTGCGGCGAGCGCATCGAGCTTCCGCGGCGTGTTCGACTCCGGCGATCCAACGCTGCGGGAACGCGTTGCTCCCCCCGCCGCGCCAACCGAGCGCGCCGGTGAGAGCCGCGAAGGTGTCAGGGCTGCCAGGGATCGACGCCGCCGTTGCGATCGCCGACTCCGCGTCGCCCGGGTGCAGCTCGAGCTGCCACAGCGCCTGGGCCACGGTGATGCTCGCCTCGGCTCGCAGCGCGACGACATCGGTGTCCTCGGGAACGGCTGCGATCGAGATCCGCGTCGCGGTCCCGGCGCACCAGAGCAGCGATCGCGTTCGCCACGGTGACCGCGCTCTCGACGGCGACAGGGGTCGCGTGCGTGACCGCGGCGTCGATGCCGGCGAGCACAGGACGACGCACCGGGTCATTGGCGAAGACGAGCCCGGCGGCAACGGCGCGACAGATTGCGCCGTCGCCGAACGAGCCGGTTCCCGCCTCGAACCACGGAAGCCCTGACTTTCGCCGATCGACGGCTGCCGCGGTTGCCGGGCCCGTGACTCGCAGCCCACGGATGCGGTGGACGAGCCGGTCGCTGACGAGCGGCGCGGCACCCACGCCGGCCTCGAGCATCGCTTGCGTGGAGATCATGAGCTGTTGCATGCCGGAGCGGACCTTCGCCGCGTCGCCGCTGAGGGTCTTGCGCGCAAGCTGGCGAGCGTCGATCGCCTGCGCGGCGCCGCGGCGGCGCTGCTTCTGCTCGCTGACACGACCGAGGGCACTGCCCACCGCAGCGCCGAGCAATGCTCCTCGGACCCGGTCGAGGAGCTCGTCACGACCCGGCAGGACTTCGGCGATCGGATCGCCCGGGAGGGGCAGCAGCCCGCGGGTCTGGAGGCTCATCATGGCGACGGGCCCGAGGGCTCGATCGAGTTCGGCGAACAGGTCATCGGTCATGGCGGCCCTCTGCTTCCTTGTGGGGGGAGATTTGGTCTCTCAGACTATAACTAGGTTCTTCTCAGATTGACTCTTTCCTCCTAAGGTGGTTCTGTGACCGCGAAGCGCCGGCCCGGCCACAAGGCGCCGAAGGGATACGAAGGCAGCGAGTATCCGCACTTCGCCGTGACCGTCGACGTGGTGATCCTCACGATCGTGGACGAACAGCTGCAGGTGCTGTTAGTGCGGCGCCGTGACGATCCGTACAAGGGGATGTGGGCTCTGCCGGGGGGCTTCAAACGTCCGGACGAGACGCTGGCCGACGCGGCCGCACGCGAGCTGCACGAAGAGACGGGCGTACAGGCGGCCACCCTGCTCTCGGAGTTCGGCGCCTATGGCGACCCCGGTCGTGACCCCCGGACGAACGTGGTGAGCATCGGTTTCCTTGCCGTGGTGCGCGACGTCGGCGAGCTCGCCGCCGGCACCGACGCCGAGTCAGCGTCGCTCTTTCCGGTGGCCGACGTCCTGGGGGGCGAGATCGAACTCGCCTTCGATCACGACAAGATCGTCCGCGACGCAGTCGACCGCGCCAGGCGCGACCTCGAAACGACGAGCCTCGCCACCGCGTTTGTCGGGCCGACGTTCACCCTGAAGAACCTTCGCAACGTGTTCGAAGCCGTGTGGGAGACGCAGCTAGATGCGGCGAACTTCCATCGGACTGTGACCCGGGCCGGGCTTGTGAAGCCGACGGGCATGCGAGCCGCACCCGGGCCCGCAGGCGGCAAGCCAGCAGAAGAGTTCGAGTTCGGCGAGGACTTTCGGGCGGCGCCGATGCGCCGGCCGCGACAGAGCGAGTGAGCCGCTGAGCTCCTACGCCGTCGACTCCTCCAGCGCGACCCAGGACTCAGCCAGGCACTCGCGGTAGAACGCGGGGTCGGGCATCATCTCGCGGCAGGCAGTGAACGCGAGCACGAGCTCGTCGCAGTAGCTCGTGATCACGTTGATGAGACCCATGCCGTCGACCACCGGACCGGCGCCGAACGAAGACACGTTCTTCGCGCCGGCGAAGTAGAGCGGCTCCCTGGCACCGGGCACGTTCGTGCAGGTCGTGTTCACCATCGCCGGAGCGATCCGCGCGAAGCGCGACGAGAAGCGCATTCCGATGCCGACGAGCCCTCCCGGGATGAACTGGCTGAGCTCCGACATCGACCGCGCGTCGGAAGCCTCGGCGAACTCCTTCGAGGTGTGGCTCGCCGCCTGCACCGACTTCAGGCGCTCAAGCGGGATCGGCGATGTGCGTCCCGAGCGGGACGACCATGGCCGACACCTGATTGCCCATTGCCCGCGCCTCGACAGCGGAACGCAACGAGATCGGGCACATGGCGACGAGCGACGTGTCGGGCAGCTCGCCCTTCGCATCGAGATACGAACGCAGGGCTCGCCCCGTACACCGTCAGCACGACGTCGTTGATCGTCGCTCCTGCGACCGCAGACTTGATGCCCTTCGCGGAAGTGATCGTCGTGAAGAAACCGTCGATCACGCGGTGGCGGTGTCACCGGCCCGTTGAACCGAGTGCGGGGCACCCGCGTCTGCGGCTGCGACGCCGCCCGCGTCGCTGCGCAGCTCGCGCGGCGGCCCGTCCCATTCCGGGCACCACCCGCCCCATGACGCGCGGCGAAATGCGCGGGGCGGGCCAGGTTGTTCCCGGCCGCACGCGACAGCAGCTCGGTCGACGACGGCACTCGTTCTGACCTCCACGGCTCGGCCGGCGGAGGCGGCGGATCGGCGTCGGCGCGTCTGATCGTGGATCGCGGTGATGAGCTCCACCCCCGCCATACCGTCGATCGCCGCGTGGTGCACCTTGATGACCACGCCGAAGCTGCCCTTCGGCAACCCCTCGATGCCGTCGAGGCCCTCGATCACGTACATCTCCCAGAGCGGCCGCGCGAGATCGAGGCCGCGTGCATGCAGCCGCGCCACCTGGATGCAGAACTGCCTCCAGTCGCCGGGCTTCGGCAACGCGATGTGGCGCACGTGGTACTCGAGGTCGAACTCCTCGTCCTCGATCCAGTACGGATGATCGAGGTCGAGCGGCACACGCACGAGGCGCTGACGAAACGTCTCGCGCAAGATGCAACCGCTTGTCGATGTGGTCGAGGATCCCCTTGAAGGTGACCTCGCCCTTCGGTGCGGTCGACTGGTCGTAGATCAGGATGCTCGTCACGTGCGTCGGCGCATGGGCCGACTCGCTGTACACGAACGAAGCGTCGAGTCCGGTCAGCTGCTGCATGGCGACCTCCTCTTTCCCTCGTGGAGCGACACTACGACTCCGAGGACCTACCCGCGCCAGGCGATGCGAGACTCGGTGGATGCGGCTTCGCGCCAGCGCTGTCCTCCTCCCGATCGCTCTGCTCGTCGCCTCGTGCGGTGACGACGCGTCAACGACGGCCACCACTGCAGTGCAGACGACGACCACGACCGCGCCGGCGCCCGAAGCCACCGAGTACACCGGCATCGCGCGCAACACGACGCCGATGGACGCCGACACGGCCGCGTCGATCGACGAGGCTTTCAACGACGTGCTCGCCGAGAACCCCGACGACCTCACCGGCATCTGGATCGGCGTCTGGCACGCGGAGAACGGCGAGCACGTCGCGGCGTACGGCAGCGCGGAGAAGGGCGGCGCCCGCCGCGACCATCGGTGACCACTCGCGCATCGGCAGCATCACGAAGACGTTCACCGCGACCTGCGCCCTCCAGCTCGTCGAGGTCGGAGCGCTCGCGCTCGACGACACAATCGCCGACGTGCTGCCCGACCTCGCCGCGGCCCATCCCGACATCGCCGCGATCACCGTGGAGCAGCTGCTCGGCATGACATCCGGCATCCCGGACTACGCGAACACCGGACTCGTGCTCGATGACGTCGTCGCCGATCCCACGCACGTGTGGACGGCCGACGAGATCATCGACGAGGTGCTCACGAGCTTGCCGCTCGAGCCAGCCGGGACCGCTCGGCTACTCGACGACGAACTACCTCATCCTCGGCGAGATGCTGGAGAAGATCGAGGGAGTGCCGATCGACATCATCCTCACCGCGGTCGCCACGGCGGCCGGACTCAGCGGGACCGCGCTCACACCCGGCAGCGACAACGCGATGCCCGCCCCGTTCTCGCACGGCTATCTCGACCAACGAGGCGTGGACCAGCTCGAAGAGGTCGGGATCGAGGGAACCGCGCCACAAGACGTCACCGACTGGAGCGTCTCGTGGGGTGGAGCGGGCGGCGCGATGTACTCGACCATCGCGATCTCGGCGCGTGGACCGCCGGCGGGATGGGAACGAGCCTGCTCACCTCCGACATGGCCGCGATACGGCTCGCATCGACGCCGTCGTCCGGCCAGAACGTCGGCGGGTACGGGCTCGGCATCGAGGACTTCGGCTATCGGCTGGATCGGCCACGGCGGTCAGATCTTCGGCTGGACGTCACTCGCGATGTACGACACTGACACGGGCGACACCTTGGTCGTGCTCACGAACTCGACCGGATCGTTCGACGCGACAGGCGGCCCGGTCGCGGAGATCTTTCCCGAGCTCAAGCAGGTGTTCGGGTAGCGCCCCGAGACGTAACCTCCACCGCGTCGTCGTCGCCGAGCGGCGTGTCCGCGAACACCGGCAATGCACCGCCGAGGCCGAGCTCGGCCATGTCTTCGGCGGCCGACACG
Source organism: uncultured Acidimicrobiales bacterium (assembly GCA_963747215.1). Taxonomy (GTDB): domain Bacteria; phylum Actinomycetota; class Acidimicrobiia; order Acidimicrobiales; family DATKAS01; genus DATKAS01. Next base: position 103,674 of record CAVVET010000008.1, on the reverse strand, counting down.
ACGTCGTGCGTCGCCCCCTGCTGAACGATGTGGCGCGGGAGGAACCGCAACACCATCAGCGCGGCGCCGGCGGCGAGCACTGCGCCGGTGATCGCGGCGAAGTGGATGCCCGAGACGAACGCGTGCTCGGCCGCGCTGGCGAGCTCGGCGCCGATCGCTTGCGGAAGCGCGCGCCGCCGTCTGCAGGGCCCCGCCGAGCGACGCCCCCGCCGCCGCTTGATCCGCGGCCGGAAGCCCGAGATCGCGTCGGCGATGCCCGAGCTGTAGCGCGACGCCGCGACGCTGCCGAGCACGGCGACGCCGAGCGCCGCGCCGAGCTCGCGCGTCGTGTCGTTCATCGCCGAGCCGGCACCTGCACGCCGAGGCGGCACGGCGGACATGATCGCCGCGGTCATCGGCGACATCGTCGAGCGCGATGCCGGAGACGAGCACGAGCATGCACGCGAGCACGTACGGGTACGGCGTGTCGACGTCGATCAGCGCGAACAGGAGGAACCCGATCGACGACGAGCGTCATGCCGGCGGCAACCGTTCGGTTCGAGCCGAAGCGGGCGCTGATCCGCGGCGTGAGCGGTGAGACGATCATCATGATCGGCGCGATCGGCAAGAACCGCACCGCGGCCGAGAGCGGGCTGTAGCCGAGGATGAGCTGGAAGTACTGCGTGAAGAGGAACATCACGCCGAACATCGACAGGAAGACGAGCGATCAGCCCCGCGGTCGCCGTGCTGAACGCGGGATTTCGGAAGTACTTCATGTCGAGCATCGGCTCGTCGACACGCGACTCCCACCACACGAACAGCGGCGAGCACGACGCACGCCGAGCGCGAACGCGGCGAGTGGCTCGCCATTCGTCCATCCGACGTCGGGCGCCTGGATCAGTCCGTAGACGAGCGACGAGATCCCGACGATCGAAAGACCCGCGCCGACGAGATCGAGCTTGGCCTCCTCCGGATCGCTGCGACGTGGGCACGAGGAACGCGCCGAGCACGAGTGCGATGAGGACGATCGGGACGTTGACGAGGAAGACGGACCCGTACCAGAAGTGGCCGAGCAGCCAACCGCTCGCCAGCGGTCCGAGCGCGCCCGCACCGCCCGTGACCCCGGCCCAGATCGCGATGGCCTTCGTCCGCTCGTGAGGGCCGAAGACGTTCACGAGGATCGACAGCGTCGACGGCATGATGAACGCCGCGCACGCGCCCATGAGGGCCCGCGACAGCGATGATCTGCCACATCTCGGTCGACGCGGTGGCGAGCAACGCGGCGAAGAAGAAGCCGATGAGCCCCAGTTGCAGCGCGCCCTTCCGGCCGAAACGGTCGCCGATCGCGCCTGCGGTGAACAGGAGGCCGGCGAACACCAACGAGTACGCCGGCGACCGCCCACTGCAGCTGAGAGGTCGTCGCATGCAGATCCTCGGACAGGGTCGGGATCGCGACGTTCAGGCTCGAGTTGCCGACGATGACGATCACGAGGCTCAGACAGAGCACGCCCAACGTCCACCAACGGCGCGCCTGGATTGCCTCGTCATTCATTGCCGGCCACTCTGCCGCGTCCAGGAGTGTGACACAACGTGACAAACGTCATTTCATGTCAATGACGCACGGGTGGGAGACTGAAGGCGTGCCAGCGACGGGTCTCAGGGAGCGCAAGCGGGAGAAGACCCGCGACGCGCTCGCCCAGTCAGCTCTCCGGCTGTTCGCCGAGCGGGGGTTCGATCGGGTGACCGTCGAGGAGATCGCCGCGGCCCACGACCTGTCCGCCCGCACGTTCTTCCGCTACTTCGCCTCGAAGGAGGACGTCCTGTTCTCGGAGGGCGACCGTCGCCGCACCCATCTCCTCGCCGCGCTCGCCGACCAGGATCCGTCCGTGCGCCCGTTCCCCGCGCTCGAGGCCGCGCTGCGGCTCGTCGCCACCGACTATGCGCAAGAGCGCGACCTGCTCCGACTCCGCCACCAGATCATCAGCTCGACGCCGTCGCTCTCGACTCGCGCCGCCGAGCGGAGGCAGGGCTGGGAGGGCGAGGCCCTCGAGCAGCTGCGAACCTCCGGACGCGCCGACAGCATGAGCGACCTCGAGCTGCGACTCGTCGTCGCCGCGACCACCACCGCGCTGCAAGTCGCGATCGAAGCGTGGGTGCTCAGCGACGAAGCGAAGCTCGACACGATCCTCGACGAAGTCTTCACCCAGCTGCGCAACGGGCTCGGGCGCTGATGGATCTCGACCTCGCCGGCAAGAAAGCGATCGTCACGGGCGGCAGCCGCGGCATCGGGAAGGCGATCGCGCGCCAGCTCGCGATTGAGGGCGTCGATGTCGGCATCGCGGCGCGCGATCCGCAGCGGTTGGAGGCCGCGGCGGGCGAGCTCTCCGACGCAACGGGTCGGCGCGTCTTCCGCTGGTCATGCGACACGACCGACGACGAATCCGTGCGCGCGATGGTCGCTGAGCTCGCCGGCGCACTCGGGGGCGTCGACATCCTCGTGAACAGCGCGGCAAAGGTCGGGGGACTCACGGCGCCACCAAAGCTCGCGGACCTCACCACCGACGAGCTCTGGACCGAGGTCAACACGAAGGTGATGGGCTATCTCCGCTGTCCGCGCGAGGTCGCGCCGCGCATGGCCGAGCACGGCTGGGGCCGCATCATCAACGTGAGCGGGCTGGCGGCGCGCCAGTCCGGCTCCACGCTCGGATCGATCCGCAACGTCTCGGTTGCCGCCTTGACGAAGAACCTGGCCGACGAGCTCGGGCCGCAAGGCATCAACGTCACATGCGTGCATCCCGGGCTCACCCGCACGGAGCGCACCAGCGACGAGTTCGCGGCGAGCTTCGACCGCAACACGATCGGGCGCATCGTCGACGCCGACGAGGTCGCCTACCTCGTCGCGTTCCTCGCGTCGCCCAAGAGCGCCGCGATCACCGGTGACTCGATCGCATGCGGCGGCGGCACCCGCGGCCCGATCTACTACTGAGTCGGTCGACTCAGCGAGCTCCGTCACCTCGCGTCATGGATGGTCTCGAGCGCCGCGATCAGCTCGGCTTCCTCTTCGTCGCTGAGCCGCGCGGCGGGATGCAGGAGCGTGTAGGTGCGCGGCGGCATCGCGCCGTCCTCGATCGCATCGGCGGCGTCGTTCGCGTCACTGTCGCGATCCCACTCTGAGAAGTTCAGCTCGTCCCGGCCGCTCTCGACGTCGCTGCGCACGAGCCACGACATCGGCGCGACATACGAATAGACGGGCCAGTCCGTCTCGTTGCTGTGGCAGTCGTAGCACGCGGCGCGCGCCAGCGACTCGGCTTGTGCAGACGGCCACGGCGCGTTGGCCGTCACCGGCGGGTTCGAGTGGCTCCATCCATAGGGCACGGCTTGAATCAGCACGAACACCGCCGCGGCCGCAATGCCGGTCCATTTGAGCCACCGCTTCCACCGCACAGGAGGAGTGTGCCCTGACGCGGCGGCTCCGAGCCCGCGGCCTACGCCGGCAGCCGGAAACCGACCCTCCCGCCCGGACCGGGAGCGGCCCACACCGTTCCCCCGTGGGCCTCGATGACGCCGCGTGCGATCGCGAGGCCAAGTCCGGCGCCTCCGGTGTCTCGGTTGCGGGACGGATCGGCGCGTACGAACCCGTCGAACGCGGACGCGAGCAGCTCGGGATCGAAGCCGGGGCCTTCATCGAGCACCTCGACGGTGGCGCCGTGCCCGTTCGTGACACGTACGACCACCTCCGACGAGGACGGCGCGTGCCGGATGGCGTTGTCGACGAGGTTGCGCATCACGCGACCGAGCGCCTCGGGGCCACCGACAACGGGCACGCGACCGGCCGACTCGAGGCGCAGCTCGACATGCTGCGCCCGCGCCACTGGCTCCATCGCCTCGATGGTCTCGTCGGCGAGCTCGGTCAGGTCGACGGGTTGACATTCGAGCGCGAGCTCGCCCGCTTCGATACGGGCGAGAAGAAACAGGTCGTCGACCAAACCGCGCAGATGATCGACGTCGTGGCTCATCGACCGCAGATAGCGATCGGGATCGGGGGCCAATCCGTCCTGCAGCGCCTCGATCGCGGCCTGCAGCGCGGCGAGGGGTGTGCGCAGATCGTGCCCGATGGCTGCGAGAAGCGCCCGGCGAGCCTCGTCGTCGTGGCGGCGGGCGTCATCGGCGTCGGCGAGTCGCTCGATCATCGTGTCGAGCGCGGCCGCGGTCGCGCCGAGCTCGTCCCCGCGTGTGACGCCGGTGCGCGCGGTGAGGTCACCGTCGGCGACGCGACCCGTGGTGCGGCGGAGCGCGTCGAGGTCGTCGCGCAGCGACCGCGTCACGCTCACAGCGAACACGACGCTCAGTCCCGCCGCGACCGCGAGGACGACGCTCAGCAGGTGCAGGTCATGCACCGAGAGAAACATCCGCCAGGAGCCGGCGGCCACTGCAAGTGCGATCAGCGCGGCGGCGACGAGGCCGACCGCGACGACCGTGTGGCTCAGTGAGTGCGCGCCTCGTCCGATACGGGGGACGAGATAGGCGGCGATGAGCGTCACCACTGCCATCCCGACGAACAGCAGGAGCACCTCGCGTCGATCGGCGCCCGTCGGCTCCATCACGATCTCGAGCACGAGCATCCCGATCGCGACGACCACGATCGCGGCGAGGGCACGTTTCACGGATCGAACCGATAGCCGACACCCCACACGTTCACGAGGTGCCGCGGCTGCTCAGGGTCGGCCTCGATCTTGTGGCGCAATCGCCGGATGTGGACTGTGACAGTGGAAGGGTCCTGATACACGGGCGACGAGTCCCACACCTGCTCGAGGAGATCGGCCCGGCTGAACACCTGGCGCGGAGCGGCCGCGAGGAAGGCGAGCAGGTCGAACTCGCGGGCGGTGAGCGGCACGGCCCTGCCGTCGACATGCACCTCACGACTCGGCCCGTCGATCACGAGATCGCCGTGCACGATTCGAGCCGACGCGGTGCTCGGCGGCCGGGCACGGCGGAGCACGGAACGCACACGTGCGACGAGCTCACGCGGCGAGAACGGCTTCACGAGGTAGTCGTCCGCGCCGAGCTCGAGGCCGAGCACACGGTCGGGCTCCTCGCCTCTCGCGGTCACCACGATCACGGGAACATTGGTCGTCATCCGCAGTCGTGCCAGCACCGCAAGACCATCGACCTCGGGCAGCATGAGGTCGAGCACCACGAGGTCGGGACTCGACGCCTCCAGCATCCGAAGCGCCTCCGCACCGTCGGACGCCGTCGCCACGCTCCACCCATCGCGCTCGAGATACGTCGTGATGACCTCACGCACCATCGGCTCGTCGTCGACCACGAGGACGTGCGGCGACGTGGTCATCGACCGTCAGCTGACCTCAACGCGAACCGAGTGGTAGCCCGACGCGCCATTGGGCGCCGGCGGTGTGCGCTCGTCGGTCTGAGTTTCGCCCGTGCCGTCGGTGGCGCGGACCTGGATGCGATGTTCGCCGGGAGGCGCGTTCCACTCGAAGAGCCACTGCACCCACGCCGTCGTCGGACAACGCTCCCGAAAGCCGTCGCCTCCTGCCACTGTCCCGTCGTCGATCCGTACCTCGACCCGCTCGATCTCGCGCGTCGGCGCCCACGCGACACCGGCGATCGGCGTGCGGCCGGCGCGCAGGTTCGCGCCCGAACGGGGCACGTCGATCCGCGACTGCGTCTTGATCGGACCCTCCTTCGACCAGCCCCGCGGGATCCAGTAGCCGTCGAAGTCCTCCCACGTGGTGAGCTCGATCTCGGTCAGCCACTTCGTCGCCGACACGTAGCCGTAGAGGCCGGGAACGACGAGGCGCGCCGGGAAGCCGTGGCGCACAGGCAGCGGCTCGCCGTTCATGGCGACCGCGATCATGCACCCGGACGTCGTTCGGGCCACCTCCGCCGGGAAGCCGGCGGTCAAGCCGTCGACAGAGCGCCCGACGATCTGGGTCGCGTCGGCGTGCGGACCGGCGCGGGCGAGCAGCATCGTTGAGAGGCACGCCGACCACAGCGCGTTGCCGACGAGGTCGCCGCCGACCTCGTTCGACACGCAGCTCAGCGTCACGTACTCGTCGATGCGATCCATGGCGAGCAGATCGTCGAGGCTGAGCTCGACCTCGCTGATCGACCATGCCTCTGATCCGTAACGTCCAGCCGGCGGGATCGACCTGCGGCAGCGATCAGGCTCGGTGTCGATGCGGTAGAAGTCGTCGTTCGGCGTCACCAACGGCGTGATGCCGTCGGCTGCGCCGTCAAACGTCTCGACGTTGGACGGAATCGTTGGAGCGGCCGCGTCGAGCCGCGTCGCCACCTCGGCGCGCGCGCCCTCCACGTTGCGGCTCTGACGAAGCTGGCGTCCGACCGCGCCCGCGACGACGCCCGCTGTCGCGAGGGCCCCGGTCGCGACGAGGAACCGGCGGCGATCGGGCACGCCGATTGGCTCGACGGCGCGCAGCGTCGGGTCGGTTGGTGACGTCGCCGCGGGTTGCGTGAGGAGCCACAGCGCGCCGATGCCGACGCCCGTCGAGATGACCGCAGCGAACCCACGCGGACCCGGTCGCGTTGAGCTCACTTCGGGCCGCCGCCCATCCGCCGACGATCCCGAAGCCAACGAAGCCCGCGGCGCCGGTGGCGAACGAGCGCCGCGTCAACACCCCAAAGAGCGCCCCGAGTGCGATGGACGCCACCACGATCCCGACCACGAGCAGTGTCTTCTGGCTCGTACCGAAGAGGTCGATGCTCCACCGGACGATGCCACCGGGTGTCTCGTCGACGAACAGCTCCGCGACGCCGAGAATCAGCGACGGGACGTCGTCCAACAGCCCCGCAAGCAACTCGCTCACCCCGAGCGCGGCGATCGCCGCGACCGACCCGGCGAGCGCGGCGTGCGACGGCGACATCGCGCGGGTGCGCGGACTCGCTTTCTCGCTGACGGCCGTGGACATGGGTGTGCTCACGACTCCATCGTGACCAGCACGTCGTCGACGACGTGGATCACGCCATTCGACGCGTGGAGGTCGTAGCGCACCACCGTGGCGTCGCCGACCATCACGGTGTCGCCATCGACGGTCACCTCGAGCGGGGTACCCGCGGCCGTCGTGAACGCCTCGCCGTCCATCGCCATCACCATGTCCGCGTCGTCATTCACGTTCAGGATGTGGTGCTCGACGACGTCGCGCAACGCGGCGGGGTCGGCAAAGAGATCGGCCTGGCTCATCCCCGTCTCGTCGAGGTAGGCGCTGAACGCCTCATCGGTTGGGATGAACACGGTGAAGGGTCCGGTGCCATGCAAGCCATCCATGATGCCAGCGGCCTCGGTCGCGGCGAGAAAGGTGTCGAGGTCGCCCTGGGCTGCGGCAACCTCCAGCACGTCGCCCATCTCCTCGGTGCTCGCCGCTGCCGACGTTTCCGGCGGGGCCGTGACGCCGTCGTCGTTGTCGTCTCCGCACGCGGCCGCCATGAACGCGACGAATGTGAGCGATGCGATGAGCCATCGGTTCGAGCCAAGCCGCATGAGACCACCTCCAAGTCGGGGAATGCGGCGAACGTACGGCCGGATCGGCCGCGAGACCGCCCGAGTTCCTCGTTTGTTCACTGGTGTTTTCGTGTGCCGTTCGCAGTACGGAGCGAGGCACGTGATTGGCTGTCACCCATGGGCCGGCGCGGATTGTTGTGGCTGATCGGGCAGTCGTGGGGTCGCCGGCGCCGCGTTCGTCCTGTTCTGGTTCCAGCCGCAGAAGCTGTGGATCGACGACCGCGTCGAGGAGCCGATCCCGGTTGTCGCCGTTGCGGATCCGCCGGCGACGACTCCACGAGCGCTGCGGCCGGTCCATCGACGTCGCCGAGTCCGCCGGCGTCCACCGCTCCATCTGAGCCGGTTGAGCTCGCCGGGGCGAGTTCGTGTCACTCGATCACCGCACGAGCGGCGTGGCACGCCTGCTCGAGCTCGCGGATGGTGCGCGGGTCGTGCGGCTCGAAGGGCTCGACACGTCGAACGGTCCCGACCTCTACCTGTACGTGACGACGACGCCGGCCGCCGGCGACGAGTCCGCGTTCGACGACGAGTACGTCGACCTCGGGCGCCTCAAGGGCAACCAAGGCGACCAGAACTACGACGTGCCGCCCGACACCGACCTCGCCCGGTTCTCCACAGTGCTGATCTGGTGCGACCGCTTCGACTCCGCCTTCGGAGCGGCCGACCTTGCCACCGCCTGACGAGCATTGCCTCGGGCCAAGCGAGGTCGAGGCGTGCTGTCCGGCTTCCGCCTCGTTCCTGAACCTCGAGCTGACGGACCAGCGGTGGCAGCCCGCCGCTCGCGACACGCGGTCGACCCGGTCGAGCGTCTCCCGGATCGACCGCTCGCTGACCTTCAAGTCTTCAGCGGAGTCGTCGAACCCATGGAGGACTGCCGCGGCCCGCTGCGACGCGACGATGTGCCCCGGCTTGAGCAGCGTCGGAACGATGAGCCGCTGGCGCCACGTTCGCGGCGCGGCTGGCGTGGCGTATTAGTTGGCAGGGGGAGGGGTGGCGTCGTCGAGGGTCACGGCGCCTTCGACGACGAGGCGGAAGCGGCCGCGGCCGGTCTTTTCGATGCGGATCGGCGCGTCGCGCTCGTCGAGACGGCGCTTGAGGAGGATGAGGCGGCTGTCGAGGTTGTCGCGGAAGCCGGGCAGCTCGAGCGCGGATCGAGCCGCACCTCTTTGTTCGTGAACTCGACTCGGCCGCTCGCGACGTACTGCTCGAGCAGCGACCACAGGATGCGGCCCGCGACGCCCTGGATGAGGTAGTCGCCGTCGAGGAAGATGCTGCCGTCGACCGCGAAGTAGCGGACGTGCGTCGCGGTCGCTCCGGTCGACGCGACGACTCCGGCGGCGGCGACGGGCGTGGGCGTCGTCGTCGTCGCTCGCGCGATCGGTCGATCTCGATCGCGCTCGCCACGAACGACGCGACGACGCCGAGCAGCGACTCGTCGGCCTCGTCGAACGCCACCGAGCGCTCGCTCTCGACCATGAGCACGCCGACGAGCTGGCCCAACGCGATCGCGGGCACGGCCAGCCGGCTCTCGGCCGACTCGATGCCCGGGTAGCGGCACGTCGCGGCCCGGCCCGACGTAGCCCTCCTCCTCGAACGCGCGCTGCACCGACGTCGAGTACTTGCGCATCTGGCGGAGGTTCCCGACGCGGATCGGCGACGCAGCGCGCCGCCGCCATTCCCGACGGTGCCCTCCCCCACCGGCACCTCCGACCCGACGCCCTCCGCGGCGTAGCCGTGGCTCGCGATCGTGAAGAGCCGGCCGCCCTCCTCGTCGAGCAGCAGCAGCAGCGAGTGCGGGTAGCCGAGCAGCTCGTCGAGCCCGTCGACGGTGGCGCCCACCAGCGTGTCGAGGTCGGGACACCGGCTCAGTCGCGCGACGAGCTCGGCGAGGCCGGCCGGCCAGCGCGACCGGCGCCGCGTGTGTCGTCCGGAGGATTCGCGTGATTCGCGTTGCCGTGCCGCTCGATGTCGAGCACCCGGAAGATGTCGGCGGCGCGCAGCTTGAACACGTCCTGCATGCCGTGGAGCGCGGCGGCCTCGTCGACGTCCTCGCGCAGCTTCTCGAAGACCGGGCCCTTCGTTCACGGTCCGTTCGAACACCAACGTCAGGCGGAACTCGTCGTACGTGGTCGGGTCGACCAGCAGCATCGACGCCCGCGGGTTCTCGGCGAGGTTGCGCGATGTCTTCGAGAAGAACTGGTTCGACAACGCGACGTGCTCGTCGTCGACGTACCGCACCCGTGAGAGGTACGTGACGTTCGGGACGCCGGCGGCCGACGCCGTCGCGATCACCGCGGGCACGGCGCCCTCGAAGCAGAGACGCAGGTCGGCCAGACCCGGGACGTCGTCGTCGCTCACGACAGCGGCGCACCGGCGCGCGGGCCCGGCGTCTGGTCGAACATCTCGTCGACGACGACGGTGCACGCGACCCTGTGCGGCGGGGAAGATCCGTTCCAACAGGTAGCGGGGCACGCCGTCGGTGTCGGTGATGTCCTGCATGAAGTCGTCGGCGTACTGCTCGCACTTCGCCTGGTCGGCCTCGGTCATGGCCTCGATCTCGACGAGCGTCGCCCTTGAACTGCATCGACCGGAGCGTCGGCACGCTGCACGCGGTGATGGCGATGGGCCCGACGCGCCACCTCGACCCTCGACGCCGATCAGCCTGAGCCGAGACCCGTCGGGCTCGAGCACGGTCAGCCCCCAGCCGCGCGACGCGAGGGGCGCACCGTCGTCACCGACGATGCCCACGATCAGTGAGCACCCGCTGTGGAGGAACTCCACGGTCTCATCCGCCAGCACTAAGCAGGTTCTTAGCATTCGCTTACGGGCCTTTTAGGAGCGCAGACCTGCGGATCTCCGGATGATGAGGACATCAACCTCAGTGATCCGAAGGAGCCCCAAATGAGCATGGTCATCACCCCGCCAGCCAGACCAGCCCCTCCACCTCGCCCCTGCAGCTCGTCGCCGTCGACCTGTACCGGGACATCCACAAGGCGATCCGCAGCGAGCTCTTCGCCGTGACCGTGCAAGCCGGCAACGTCGATCCCGCCTTCCGCCCCGGCCGGGTCGAGGTCGCCGACCACGTCGACGCCATCATCGAGCTGCTGGTGGCGCACGCCGAGCACGAGGACACGTACGTGCAGCCGTCGATCGAGCAGCACCTGCCCGACCTCGCCGAGCAGATCGAGGGCGACCACGTCCGCCTCGAGGCATGGATGGACGGCCTGAAGAACATGGCCTACGAGGCCGTCGGCGCCCAGGGCACCGCGCAGCGGGCCGAGACCCACCGCCTGTACACCGAGCTCGCCGCGTTCACGAGCTCCTACCTCGCCCACCAGGACCTCGAGGAGCGGGTCGTGATGCCGGCGCTCGATCAGGCGCTCGGCTTCGAGGCCGTGCTCGGCATCCACGTCGCGATCGTCTCGAACATCCCGCCGGAGCAGATGGCGCCAGTCGCTGGCGATCATGATCCCGGCGATGAACATCGACGACCGCACCGAGCTGCTCGGCGGCATGCGGGCCGGCGCACCGGCCGAGGTGTTCGAAGGCGTGTGGGGCCTGACCGGCTCGGTGCTGCCCGCCGCCGACTTCGCAGCGCTCGGCGCTCGCCTCGGCCTCGCCGCCTGACGCACCGCGCCAACCCCAACGCCGCACTCGTACGCCTCGTCCGCCTCCAGGCGGGCGGGGCGTACTTGTCGCGTCCAGCTGAGGCGTTGTGGACCGATTGCAACCGCCCCCACTTACGTTCAGGCTGACGGGAACTGCCAGGTGAGGGGGCAGCAATGGACATCCGGGTGCTCGGGCCGGTGGGGCTTCGAGACGGCAACGAGGAGATCCCGATCGGCGGGCCGCGGCAGCGTCGCCTGCTCGCCGCGCTCGTCGCCAACGCAGGCAAGGTCGTATCGGTCGACCGCCTCGTGGATGCGGTGTGGAACGGCGACGAGCCGCCTGAGGGCGGTGCCAAAACCCTTCGCACCTACGTGTCGCGCCTGCGGATCGCCCTCGGCGACGGCCACCTCCGCCACGACGAGCCGGGCTACTCGCTCGTCATCGACGCCGACCTGATCGACGCGAAGCGCTTCGAGCGCCTCACGGCTGCCGCGAAGGCGAGGCTCGACGCCGGCGACACCGAGGCGGCCAAGGACCGATTCGACGAAGCCCTCGCTCTCTGGAGCGGCCCTGCCTACGACGAGTTCGCCTCGGAGGGATGGGTGTGGGCGGAGGCAGCCCGGCTCGAGGAGCTGCGCCTCGTCGCCCGCGAGGACCGCTGCGAGGCGCTGATCGCGAGTGGGCGCACCCCCGAGGCGATCGCGGAGCTCGAGCGACTCACGACCGAGCTCCCGCTGCGCGAACGGGCACAGCGCAAGCTGATCGTCGCCCTGTACCGCGACGGGCGCCAGGCCGACGCCCTCCGCGCGTTCCAGGCGCACCGTGAGTACCTCGCGGAACACGTCGGCCTCGACCCGTCACCGGAGCTCGTCGCGCTCGAGCAGCATGGTCGCCACGCGCGACCCCCGGCTCGACGAGGTCGCGGCACCGCGCGCGCTCCGCGGCTACCACCTCGGCGAGAAGCTCGGTGAGGGCCGCTTCGGGGTCGTGTACCGCGCGATCCAGCCGACGGTGGACCGCGACGTCGCCATCAAGATGATCCATCCGGACCTCGCCGACGATCCGGCGTTCGTCCGTCGGTTCGAGAGCGAGGCGCAGCTCGTCGCCCGGCTCGAGCACCGTTACATCGTCCCGCTCTACGACTACTGGCGCGAGCCCGGTGGTGCCTACCTCGTCATGCGCTGGATGCGGGGGGGAACGCTCGAGGATCGCCTTGCCGCCGGCCCACTCACTCTCCCGAAGACGATCGAGGTCGTCGAGCAGATCGGCGGCGCGCTCGCTGCCGCTCACCACGCGGGAGTGATCCACCGAGACCTCAAGCCGGGCAACCTCCTGCTCGACGACGAGGGCAACGCCTACCTCACCGACTTCGGGATCGCGATCGCGCACGCGACCGACGTCGCGGCACACGACCTGCCGTCGGCGGGCTCCCCCGCGTACGCGAGCCCCGAGCAGATGACCGGCGGCGAGGTGACCACACGGTCCGACATCTACGCGCTCGGCGTCATCGTCTACGAGCTGCTGACGGGCCAGCTTCCCTACCGCTCGCAGACCACGACGGGGCTCGTCGGCGAGAAGCTCGCTCGCCCGGTGCCGGGCCTCTCGGCACAACGTGGCGACCTGCCGACGGCGATCGACACCGTCGTGCAGAAGGCGACGTTGCCTGACCCCGTCGACCGCTACGGCTCGGTCGTGGAGTTCGTCGACGCGCTCCGCGCCGCGGCTGCGACCGCGGGTCGACTCGCGACCACGGGCGACGCGCGTCGCGTGCGCCCGCGAGCGTGCGTCCGCCGCAGCGAGCCGTGGGCGCCACCCTGCTGACGACCGCCGGTCCGATCGCCAACCCTTACAAGGGCCTGCGCGCGTTCGACGAGGCCGACGCCGCCGACTTCTTCGGCCGTGACCGCATGATCGAGCAAGTTCTGACACGCCTCCGCGAGGGAGCACGCTTCGTCGCGGTCGTCGGCCCCTCGGGCAGCGGCAAGTCGAGCCTCGTACGCGCCGGGGTCGTTCCGCGGCTCGTCGATGGTGCGGTGGACGGCTCCGATCAGTGGTTCGTCACGACGATGAGTCCGGGCCGCCATCCCTACGAAGAGCTGGAATCGGCGCTGCTACGCGTTGCCATCAATCCGCCCGCGACCCTGCTCCATCAGCTCGAGGATGGCGAGCGCGGTCTCGTCCGCGCCGTCCAACGCACGCTGCCCGTCGGGAAACGCCGAGCTGTTGCTCGTCCTCGATCAGCTCGAGGAGCTCTTCACGCAAGCGCAACCGGACGAGCGTGACCGGTTCCTCGCCGCGCTCGCACTCGCGGCCCACGACGAGACCGCTCGGATGCGCGTGGTGGTGACAATCCGGGCGGACTACTTCGACCGGCCGTTGGCGAGCCCCGCGATCGGCGAGCTCATGGCGACCCACACCATCGCGATCACGCCGCTGTCGGCCGAGGAGATCGAGCGCGCGGTGGCAGGACCCGCAGAGCGAAGCGGCGTTCGTCTCGAACCCGGGCTGCTCGCCACCGTCGTCGGAGACGTCGCGAAGCATCCCGCCGCACTCCCCTTCCTGCAGTACTGCCTCACCGAGCTCTACGACCGGCGCGACGGGCTCGTCATGTCCCTCGACGCGTATCGCGACCTCGGCGGGGTCTCGGGCGCACTGGGCCAGCGCGCCGAGGTCACCTACGACGCGCTCGACGACCCCGCGAAGACGGCGGCCCGCGACCTGTTCACCCGTCTCGTGACGCCCGGCAAGGGTGAGGCGGACACCCGCCGTCGTGCCCGGCGAGCAGAGCTCGTCGCGCTGCCAGTGGGTGGCGCGGTGATGAACGAGGTCATCGACCGGTTTGGCGCAGCAGCGGCTGCTGACATTCGATCGCGACCCGGCGACCCGAGAACCCACGGTCGAGATCGCGCACGAGGCGCTCCTCGACGCGTGGCCGAGGCTGTGCGATTGGATCGAGCAAGACCGTGAGGGACTCACTGTGATGCGCGGCATCGCCGAGGCGAGCGATGCGTGGGCCGAGGGTGGCCATGAGGACAGCGAGCTCCTTCGGGGAGGACGGCTCGAGACCGCGGAGAGCTGGGCCCACGAGAACCCCGGACGACTCTCGACGGAAGAGGAACGGTTCGTCGCGGACTCCGTCAGGGCGCGCGAGGCAGCTTCCGCGAAGGAAGCGCGCACCACCCGCCGGTTGCGTCGCCTCGTCGCCATCGTGGCCGCGGCGCTCGTCGTGGCACTCGTCGCCGGTGGCATCGCGTGGACGCAGCGCAACGAGGCCGACGACCAACGCGACGCCGCGCAGGCGCAGGCGCGGCTCGCGAACGACGCGGCCCGCAACGACGCGATCACCCGCATGGCATTCCAGGCCCGCGCCTTGCGCGAGTCGGACCAACCGCAAGCCCTCCTTCTCGCCCTCGAGGCCGAGCGGTTGCGGTCCGATCCGGACACGCTTGGCGCTCTGCAGGTCGCGCTGCTGGGACAGGCCAACGTCCTCAGGACGCTCCGCACCGGCGTCCCGCTCACCAACGTCGACGTGACGCCCGATGGACGATCTCTCGTTGCGGGCACCCTTGATGGTCGCGTCATCACGATCGACCTCGCGAGCGGGAGCCTCGTCAACGAGTGGAAGGTGTCAGATGCCCCCGTCGTCGGTCTCATGGAACCGAACGGCGGGCTCGTCTCCTTCGCGTTTCGCGACTCGCGGGTCCTCGCCCGCGACGCTGACGGCTCGACGCGCACTCTCGTCGCGGATGGTGTGGCGAGACCACCGACCGGATTCATTCCCGGCGCGACGTATCAGGCTCCGGATGGCGACACGATCTTCGCCTTCGCGACCTCAACGGGCATTCGGCTCCTCCGTCACGACGGCCAAGTCGTCGGCAACCTGCCCGCGACCGATGTCGGATGGCTGTCGTGGAGCGCAGACGGACGCACGCTTGCGATCGGGACGTCCACCTCGACAACGCCGATGGAAGTCAGGTTCGTCGACGCCGCGCGCGGGACCGACGTCGCCGAACCGCTGACGCTTCCGGGGCCCTCACTGTTCGCCCTCGACGCCACCGGCGAGCGACTCGCCGCGGGCAGCCTCGCGAGCGGGCAGTCCCAGCTCTTCGACGTGGCGACCCACGAGCCGATCGGCGAACCGCTCGACGTCAACGTCGGGTTGCTCGCGTTCAGCGACGATTCCACCCTCGTCGCGACAACGAGCTCGCTCGGGGTGACGAGGATCCTCGACGCGCGCACCGGACGGCAGGTCGGTCCCGATCTCCACAGCGCCCCGGGGCAGCGGGCGGGAGTGGTCTTCGCCCCTGATGGTGAGGCTGTGTTCGTCGCCGGGCAGGACGGTGACATCGTCGTGCACGGCGTGGGCGGCCAGACCAAGATCGCCCAGCCGCTGGGGATTCCGGGATGGCTTGCGTACCCGTCGAGGGACACCGACCTCGTCGCCATCCCCAGCATTCCGACGAACGACGAGATCCGCGTCGTGGAGGTGGAGACCGGCAACGTCGTGCACACGCTCCACCCAGCTCACCCGTTCGTGGACTACGCGGTCAAAGGAGTGCTGCCGGCCGCGATCAGCCCCGACCGGACAGAGGTAGCGGTCGGCTCCGAGGCGACCGACGCCGGGCCGGCGGCAATCGAGGTCTTCACCCTCGCGACGGGGCGCTCGCGGCGCCTCGTCGTCGACGACGTGCCGTACATAGGCATGCCGCTGAGGTGGAGTCCGGACGGCGATCGGATCGCCGCGGCGACGCCGGACCGTGTCCTTGTCGTCGACGCTCAGAGCGGGGAGCAGCTCGAGGCACTTGCCGTCCCCGAGATCGATGGCATAGGGGGCCTCGCTTTCGACGCGGGAGGACGGCTCGTCGTCACCGACCTCGGCGGCACGACGATCGTCTTCGACGAGACCGGCGAGCAGCTCGCGTTGTACGGCGATCCCGACGAGCCCCAGAACGGCACCTGGGCTCCCGACGGGAACCTCGTCCTCACCAACCCGTTCACCGGAGTCGTCACCGTCGTCGACGCGGAGACGGGCGAGGAGGTGGCGCCCCCCTTCTCCGCCGGCTCGCCGCTCGTGGCCTTCGTGGGCGCGAACGGAATCGGCGTTGCGGTCACCTGGAACAACATCGTCACGCTGTGGGATGTGGCGACCGGCCGACAGATCGGCGAACCGTTCAACCCGAGCGACGCGACGGTGATGTCGAGCCTCATCGACGCAAGCGGAACGCACCTTGTCTCGGGCGGCTCGAGCACGGTCGTCTGGGAGCTCGATCCCGCGATGTGGAGGGTGCGGGCCTGCGAAGCGGCAGGTCGCAACCTGACCCGGGAGGAGTGGGACGAGTTCCTCCCCGAAGACGAGGCCTACCGCGCCACCTGCCCGCAGTACGCACCGGGAGTGTGACGATGCCCGATGCCGTGGTGGTCCGCGAACCCGGTCGCACACCCATCCGCCTCGTCGTCAGCGAACCGATCGAGATCGGTCGCGACTGTGGCGGAGTGCTCCTCGCCGACCCGGAGATCTCGCGTCGCCACCTCGAGCTGCGACCCAACGGTCAGAGGCATCGTCGTCACGGATCTCGGCTCACTGAATGGCACATTGCTCAACGGCCGTCCCCTCGAGATCTCGGTGGTGCTGCATGCGGGCGACCTCGTGCAGTTCGGCGGGTGCTCCGTCGAAGTCGCGGGGAACAACAACAGCGGACTCTCCTTCTCGCCGCGCGCCTCCTCCATCGACCTCGTCGCGGCAGCGGTGTCAGAGCAGCACGACAGCTACGCGAGCCTCCAGACCGACGCCGGCACAGTCACGATCGTCTTCAGCGACATCGAGGCTTCGACGGAGCGGGCGCTGGACCTGGGTGACGCCAAGTGGGTCGAGCTGCTGGGCGTGCACAACGCGATCGTCCGGCGGGCCGTCGCGCGACACCACGGACGGGAGATCAAGGCGCAGGGCGACGGCTTCATGCTCGCGTTTCCGTCGGCCCGATCAGCCCTCCAGTGCATGAGCGAGGTGCAGCGAGGGCTGCAATCGCACGGCCACTCCCGTCCGACCGAGGCGATCCGCATCCGCGTGGGACTCCACACCGGCGAAGTGATCCAAGACGACGACGGCGACCTGTTCGGGAAGCACGTCGTGCTCGCCGCCCGGATCGCGAACGAGGCACGCGGGGGCGAGATCCTGGTGTCGTCGCTCGTGCGGGAGATCGTCGACGCCCGCGGTGACCTGCGGTTCGGCGACGCTCGTACCGTCGAGCTGAAAGGCATCGCCGGGACTCACACCGTGCATCCCGTGCGCTGGGACGACGGCGCGACCTAGGCCCGGCGGCCGAGGAAGGCCAGCAGCTTCGTCTGCTCGTCAGCCCCCGCGGGAGCGTTGACCTCCGGACCGAAGGCCTGAGGGCTGCGCATCTTGTCAGCCATGGGTGCCATGGCCTCCCGGACCGCCGTGATGTCCTGCGGGTCGATCCGCTCGTCGAGGCCCGTGGCCCGAGAGAGATCCCAGCCGTGGACGATCAGGTCAGTGCAGATGAACTGATCGACGCCCTTCTCGAACGTCGACTTCCCGGCGAAGCCGTCGTACTCCTTCGCGGCCCTCGCCGGATCGTCGAGCGCTGCCTGCACGGCATCGCGTATCGCTGCGAACGCGGCCGCCGGGTCGTCGTCGACAGGCGGCACCTCGGGCTTCTCCAAGCCAGCCATCCCGAAGAACAAGCCCGGCGCCTCGACCAGGTGCCGAACGAGATCGGTGGCCGTCCAGTCGGGGCAGGGCGTGGGCGCGCTCCACTTGTCGAGCGGCACCTGATCGATCTTCTTCGTCATCGCGTCAGCGAGGCGGCGGTAACGGTCACTGATTGCGGTCATGCCCGGAACGTACCCACGACGAAGAGATTTCGGACCGGCGCCAAACCTTTTGGCTCGCTCGAGTCGTTGGTACGGAGACACACGCGAACGGCGGCGTGGCGGGAACTGAGTTCCATGTCGAGCACCCCGGTCCTGGCGGGAGGACCGGGGTGACGACGTTTTCGGATCAGCGGCGGCTCGGTCGCTGGCTCGGTCAGCTGCCGGTCACTCCCCCGACCACGTCTCCCACGTCGTCGACGGTCTCGTCGTCCGCGCCGACCACCGGCACTCCGCCGTCCAAGTGCACCTCGACGTCGACTGCCGCTTGCTCGCCGGACTCAGACTCGAACGTGACCTCGATGACGGCGTCGCCCGCCTCGGTTGTCCCCACCGACCACCCCGGCAGCGGGGACACCGACTCGAGGTTCATCGATGTGTCCGTGTAGGTGACCTCGACTGTGCCGGCCTGGCTCCCGAACGTGGTGACGTGCGGCGCGCCTTGGGCCGTGGCGGGGTCCGGCGCCGCGCCCGCTGCTGCGTTGGTCGGCGCCGGGCGGGCCGGGGCCGCGGTCGGGTCCGCGGCACCGACCGCGGGGACACCACTCAGACCCGAGCGCGAGCCGGATGCCGGGGCGTCAGCGTCGTCAGCGGGCGGGGCCAACCCCGGAGGTGCCGCATCCTCGGCGCCTGACCTCGCGACGGTCGTCGACGGCGCCACCGACGTGGAGGTCGACTCGATCACCGCGGTGGTGTCCGTTCCTCCGACCCGCAGGTCACGAGAGGTCCCCTTCGACGTGGTTTCGGACGCCAGGCCGCCCAGCACCACGAGCACGACCAACGCGGCACTGCCGCGCATGGCCAGGCGGCGTCGTTGGGCGCGGCGGATGCGAGGACGAAGCTCATCGAGCGCGGCGTCCGCGGACGGCGCCGCCGGCGCCGCTGCTCTCGAGGATCTCGAGCATGTAGTCGTCGTCAACCATGACCCGCCTCCACGAGCGCCGGCCGAAGCCGTTCCCGCCCCTGGCTCATGTGAAACTTCACCGCGCCGATCGACACCGCCATCGCGCTGGCGACCTCGGCAACGGACAGCCCTTCGAGGTAGTACAGCGACAGGGCCAACCGCTGCTGCGGCGGCAGCGTCGCCAGGAGTGCGACGGCTTCGCCGTGCGGGCTCGGCCCCTCGACCCATTGGGGCTCCGAGGCCAGTACGGCCAGCACCCTGGCGCCCCGGCTCTCGTGGCGGAAGTGATCCCGCATCGCGTTGATCGCCACTCGTCGCACCCACACCACCGGGTCGCCGTGCCGCATCAGCTGCTTCCAGCGCATGTGCGCACGGAGGAACGCTTCCTGCACCGCGTCGGCCGCCACCTCCGGATCACCGCACGCAACGGTGAGCGCCCGGACCAGCCGGGGATAGTGACTTCTGAAGACCTCATCGAACCCGGCGCTCGACGTCAGCGCGACCTCGGGCCGACCGTCGCTCACCGAACTATCCACGTCTCGGCAGGCGCGAAGGTTTGGGCACTGCGCCCGATTCTGCAACGCGGCGAGCCGTCGCGCCACCTCCGTCCTCGTCGCCGCTCTCCGCTGCGCTGCGCACTGCGCCGCTCCCGATTCGTACCCTCCGCGTCGCCGCTTCCGCTGCGCTTCGATCGCCGCCACCCGGAACGGCTTCAGTCCAGACGCGTCAGCTGGTCGAGGACCGAGCGTTCGACGTCAGCCACGCGAGTGGCATCTTCGATCTTGCGTCCCGCCACATCGACCACGTAGAAGCTGTCGACGATCTCGTGGCCGAGGGTGAGCACCTTCGCGTGGCGGATGTCCAGTCGCAGGTCGGCGAAGGTGTGGGCGATGCGATACAGCACGCCGAGCGCGTCGGAGCCCCGCACCTCGACGACGGTCGCGTCACCAGACGCGTCGTTGTCCACCGTGACGGTGTACGGGACCGGCGGACCGACGCCGCGATAGTGCAACCGATAGTTGTGGGCCCGTTCGGCGATGCGCGTATCGAGATCGAGACTGCCGTCGAGCGCGCGTTCCAGATCGTCGCGGAAGCGGTCCCACTCCACCTCACCCGCGAGACGTTGGAAGACGAAGGAATCGACGGCAGTGGCTCCGGCGGACCGCACATCAGCGGTCAACACCTCCAAGCCGTGCAGGCACAACACACCGGCGAGCTTGCCGAACAGACCCGGGCGATCAGGACTCACGATCACCAGGGTCGAGCCCTGCGAGCGCACGAGCAGATCGCCGGAGGCCTCGTCGACGAGAGCTTGCAGCCCGGGATCGAGCTGCCAGCGGTGATCGATGGGCGGCGCGCCGCCGAGCCTCGCGGCGACGGCGGCGACGAGCTCGTCGACGAGCGCTCCTTTCCACGAGCTCCACGCGCTCGGGCCAGTCGCCTTCCCGTCCGCTTCGGTCAACGCGTGCGAGCAGCTCGAGGGTGGTCATGTCCTCGACGACGTCGGTGACCTTCGCCACGGTCGCGGGATCGCGCACATCGCGCCGCGTCGCCGTATCGGCAAGCAACAAATGGTCGCGCGTGAGCTTTGCGAGGGTGTGCTGATCCTCCGCGGGGAACCCCATCCGGATCGAGATGTCGTGCATGAGCTCGGCGCTCGCGACGGAGTGATCGCCGGGGTATCCCTTCCCGAGATCGTGCAGCCAAGCGCCGAGCAACAGCAGGTCGGGCCGCGTGACGCGATCGCGCAACTCCGAGGCCTCGACCGCCGCCTCCACGAGGTGCCGGTCAACGGTGAAGCGGTGGTAGGGGTTGTGCTGGGGTTTGCACCGCACCGGCTCCCACTCGGGGAGGATGCGCGTCAGCAGTCCGTACTGATCGAGCGCCTCGAACACCGAGACCGCGGGTGGACCCGCCGCAAGCAGATCGAAGAGGGCCGCCGGCGCGTCAGGAGGCCACGGATCACCAGGCCCCGCTGCGCCGCGACGAAGCTGCTCGAGGGCAGCGCGTGCGATCGGCACGCCACCCTGCGCGGCCGCCGCGGCAACCCGGAGCACGAGTGAGCCGTCGTCGAGGTCGGCGTGCTCGTCGAGGCACACCTCGCCGCCGCGAACCACGACACCGGGACTGTGCATCTGGTCCGGACGCACCGAGGCGCGGCTGCGCCGTTGAAGGTACGAGTCGACGCGGCGCCAGGCGTCATCGCTCACGAACGCGACCGTCCGCGCCGCACCCGACACCGCGCGCATGAGCTCGTCGGCATTCGCCATTCCGAGCCCGCGGGCGACGGCCGGCTGGGCCTGCAGCACGAGGTGCTCGCCCTTGCCGTTGGCCCGGTGCAGCTCCACCCGCGCCGCGACGAGAACCTCGCTGGCACCCGAGCGCGTAGAGATCCTCCTCGGACACGACGGGAGCCGCGAGCGCCGCGGCCCGCAACGTCGTGACGTCGCGAAGGCCCCCTCGACCCTCCTTCAGGTCCGGTTCGAGCAGGAAGGCGACGTCCCCGACGCGGGCGTGACGGTCACGAGTCGCTTCCCCGAGCGCGTGGAGCCACTTCTTCCCGTTCGACCGCCACTGGTCGAGTGCGCGCTTCGCGAGGTCGGCGGCGAGATCAGATTCGCCCGCGACGCACCGTGCAGTCAGCAGCCCCATCGCGGCCTTGAGGTCACGGGCCGCGACGCCGAGTGCTTCGGTGACGGTCTTGACCCCGTGATCGAGCGGCACGCCCGCGTCCCAGATCGGGTACCAGATGCGTCGCGCCAGCTCGGTCACATCCCGCCGGCCCCGATGCACGAGGATGACGTCGATGTCGCTCGCGGGTGCGAGCTCGCCGCGGCCGTAGCCACCGACGGCGACGAGGGCGCAGTCAGGAGTGTCGCCGAGCAGCTCTGTCAGGTACGAGTCCGCCAACGCGGCATATGCCCGCGTGAACGCGGCGCCTCCGAGGCCCTCGTCGGCGAGCAGCTGCTCACGCCGCTCGCCGAAGCCGTCAGATTGCGTCGCCGCCCATCTCCCCCGTTCGCACGCGGATGACCGACTCCACGCTCGTGATCCACACCTTGCCGTCACCGATCTCGCCGGTGCGGGCGGACTCGACGATCGCGTCCGCGAAGCGCTTCGCGTCGTCGTCAGACGCCAGGACCTCGATGCGCACCTTCGGGACGAAGTCCACCGTGTACTCCGCGCCCCGGTACACCTCGGTGTGGCCGCGCTGGCGCCCGAATCCCCGGACCTCGGAGATGGTCATGCCCGACAGGCCGAGCTCGTGGAGGGCCGCTTTCACCTCGTCGACCTTGAACGGCTTGACGATGGCCGTGATCAGCTTCATTCGCTTCCTCTCCGAGGGCGTTGGCGTCGGTGGGGATCGTAGGTTGATCCGCCCTGGACCGTATGAAGGCGGCGTTTCGCGCCCGTGTTTCCAATATGACCAGACAGCGACAGATTTCTTACTGAAATCTGTACATATCTGTACAGGGGAGAGCCAAACCTGGCCCCGGGGACGAGCGTCAGTACGGTCATGGAACGCCGCGCCATTGCCACCGCCGCCATCGTCACGCTCGCGTCCGCCGGCTTCGCCGCCACGGCCGTGCTCGCCGGAGCCGCCGCCGTCGGAGTTGGGTCGCAATCGGATCCGACCGTGAGCGAGTCGTCCTCGTCCACCTCGGCGACATCGACGACCGGCCCCGAGCACCACCGTCACGGTGTCCTCGACCGCCGCCTCGTCGACCACCGGAGCGTCGACCACCGTCTCGTCGACCGCGGCCTCGTCGACTGCGGTGCCGACGACCGCCACGACACTGGCCCCGACCACCGCAGCGTCGACCTCGAGCACGGGGCCGTCCACCAGCGTCGACGATGACGACGAGCGACCTCGACGAGTGTCGACGATGACGACGAGCTCGACGACAACGAGAAGCGGGGCCACGACGGCGAGGGTCGGGGCCACGACGGGCCCGACGACGACAACAACGATGACCACGGGGACCGACGTGGCCATGACGGCCCCGGCGACACAGACGACGACTGAGCGCTACCCCTCACCGCTCGAATCGTCGTCGCTCGGGTCCTTGTCACGACCCGGACCTTGGCGCTGCTCGTCCTGCACTGGTCGACCGTCGACGAGTCGCACCCTGATCCTGGACTCGTCGCCGTCCTCGTCCTCGAAGCGGACTTCGATGTCGTCGGGTCGGGCCTGGGACTCGGCGACGGTCCAACCCGGTTGCGCCGTCACACTCGTGAGGGTCATTGCGCTCGACGTGTAGTCCACGACGATGGTGCCTCCCTCGGTCGTGAAGACGGCTGCCTGAAGGCCGCCTGGCTTGGTCGTCGGGACGAGCTCGATCGTCGTCGGGGCCGAAGCGTCGATGGTCGGCGACGGCGAGGTGGCCGAACTCGGTGGAAGCGACGCGGTGGGCGCGACGGTGTTCGTCGGATTGATCACAGTCGTGGTGTCGGTCGTCGTCGACCCACTCGAGAGCGTCGACGTCGCTGCGGAAGTCGACGCGAACGTCGTCGACGTCAGGCCGGAGCTGTCCGTCGCGCCCGGACCGGTCACCGCGACCTCGGTGCCAGAGCCCTCGCCGCCGACGTTCATGATGACCCCGCCAACGACGACGACGCCGAGAAGACCCGCGCCGCCGCGTGCGAGCGCGCGGCGCTGGTGGGCCTTGCGGATGCGCGTCCGCAGCCCCGCGAGGGCCGCGGGCGCGTTCGGCGCTGAGCCGGCGGCGCGGTCGAATGCATGCTTCAGGTCGATGTCGTCAGGCATCTCTTGCCTCCTCGAGCTCTGGCCGCAGCCGCGCCCGTCCCTTGCTCATGTGGTATTTCACGGCGCCTTCCGAGAGCGACATCGCGACCGCCGTTTCCGCGACGGTCAGCCCTTCGACGTAGTAGAGCGACAGCGCCAAGCGCTGCTGCGGCGGCAAGACCTGCAGCAAGGCATCGAGATCTCCGATCGAGGCGCCGCCGACCATGGGCTCATCGCCATCGATCTCGATCTCCGACGGTGCTCCGGCGCTGAGCAACCGCCTCGCTTTCTCCCCGCGCACCTGCTTGCGAAAGGCGTCCCGCATGTTGTTGATCGCGACCCGACGAACCCAGGCCACCGGGTTGTCGTACCGAGAGATCTTGCGCCACCGAAGGTGGGCCTTCACGAACGCGTCCTGCACGGAGTCCGCGGCGACCTCGCCGTCGCCGCACGCAGCCGTGAGCGACCGGACGAGCGTCGCGTAGTGGTGCAGGAAGACGTCGTCGAACTCCGCCGCCGGGGGCGCGAGAAGCGGTGTCGGGGCGTCACTCACCGCAGGTCACACGCCGCTGCGAGGCCGGAGGTTTGGCCCGTCTCGAAACACCTCGTACTGCGCCGCCGCTACCGCGACCACCCCGGCGCGATGATGGCGCGATGTTGCTCATCGGCACACGCAAGGGCGCCTGGCTTCTCAGGCCAGATGCGCACCGCTCCTCCTGGACACCCACCGGCCCCATCTTCCTCGGCCAGATCATCCAGCACGTCGTGATGGACCCCCGCGACAACCGCACCCTGCTCATGGCGTCGCGCACCGGCCATCTCGGCCCGACCGTCTTTCGCTCCCGCGACCTCGGCTCGACATGGGAGGAGGCCAGCTCGCCGCCGGCGTTCGCGGCGAGCGACCCGCTCGAGCGCACGGTCCAGTCCGTCGTGTGGCTCAGCCCGGGCCACGCTGACGAACCAGGCGTCTGGTACGCGGGCGCGACCCCACAATGCCTCTTCCGCACCGAAGACGGAGGAGACACGTGGGCGCCGGTGACGGGTTTCAACGACCATCCGATGTGGCAGACCTGGGCCAATTACCCCGAGGACCAGACTCCAGACGGTTCGATGCTGCATTCGGTCATCGTCGATCCGCGCGACCCCGACCACCTCTACATCGGGCTCTCCGGCGGTGGGGTGTTCGAGAGCACCGACGGAGGCAAGGACTGGGCTCCGCTCAATGCCGGCTCGGTCGCGGACTTCTTCCCCGATCCGAATCCGGAGTTCGGCCAGGACCCGCACACGATGCGTCTTCATCCATTGCGCCCAGACCGTCTGTACCAGCAGAACCACTGCGGCATCTACAAGATGGAGCGACCCGAAGCGCGATGGGAGCGCATCGGCGACAACATGCCGCGCGACGTGGGAGACATCGGGTTTCCCATCGAGCTGCATCCTCGCGATCCCGACACCGCGTGGGTGTTCCCGATGGACGGCACCGACGTGTGGCCCCGCACGAGTCCCGACGGCAAGCCGGCGGTGTTCGTGACCCACGACGCCGGCTCCTCGTGGACCCGTCAAGACAAGGGCTTGCCCCCCAGTGCGTGGTACACGGTGAAACGCCAGGCGATGACCACTGACGCGCACGATCCGGTGGGCGTGTACTTCGGCACGACGAGCGGCGAGGTGTGGGCGAGCACCGACGAGGGCGAGTCCTGGCGGCCCATCGCGGAGCACCTCCCCGAGATCTACTCGGTCGAGTACGCCGCGCCTGAATGACGGGGCCTGCATGAAGGTGCGCATCCCCTCGCCGCTCCGCTCTTATACCGAGCAGAAGGCGTGGGTCGAGGGCGACGGTGGCACGGTCGACGAGCTGCTCCGCGACCTCGACCGTCAATTTCCCGGCATGCGCTTCCGTGTCGTCGACGAGCAAGGTCGTCTGCGCACGCACATGAAGATCTGGATCAATCAGGATGCGGTGCGCGACCTCACGACTTCGGTCGCGCCGTCCGACGAGATCACGATCATGCAGGCGCTGTCCGGCGGGTGACGTCCGCGGGCTCGCTGAGGTGGGCGACGACTTTGGTGGCGATCGTCGAGAGCGCGTCGATCTCATCGGGCGTGAGCAGATCGATGAGGTGCCGGCGCACTGACGCGACGTGCGGCGGCGCCGCCGCCTTGATCGCGCGGAGTCCGTTCGTCGTGAGCACCACGAACGCACCGCGCGCATCGGTGGCGCAGTCTTCGCGCGCCACGAGCCCGCGCTCCTGCATGCGAGCGATCTGGTGGGAGAGCCGGCTCTTCGACCAGAGCATGCGCGACGCCAGCTCGTTCAGTCGCCACCGGTGCCCCTCGGCTTCGGAGAGGTTGGACAGCACCGTGTAGTCGGGCTCGGAGAGCTCAGAGTCGTCGGCGAGGTCTCGGCCGATCTGCGCCGTGAGCAGGGTGCGCATGCGCAGGTACCCGCGCCACGCTCGCTCCTCGTCCTCGGAAAGCCACTTCGCATCGGACACGGCCACAGTGTACGCTCTTGGTTGACATGTCAACATTCACCCGGCGCCTCGTGTACCTCTATGTGGGCCTGTTCCTCTTCGGGTTGAGCGTCGCCCTGCTCGTGCAGGCACGCCTCGGGCTCGCCCCGTGGGACGTGTTCCACCAGGGCCTCTCGGACCGCACCGGCATCCCGATCGGCACCGTCGGCATCCTTGTCGGGGTCGTCGTCCTGCTCCTCTGGATACCCCTCGGTCAGCGTCCAGGCCTCGGCACGGTGAGCAACGTGATCATGGTCGGCCTCGTGATCGACGGAGTGCTGCTCGTGCTCCCCGAGCCCGACCCGATGACCGCCCGAGTCACTTTCATGGTCGGCGCGATCCTGCTGAACGCGGTCGCGACCGCGCTCTACATCGGGCGCGGCTCGGGCCCGGCCCGCGACGGACTCATGACGGGGCTCGCGGCGCGTGGGTACTCGGTCCGAGCGGCCCGCACGGTCATCGAGCTCACGGTCCTGACCCTGGGCTGGCTGCTCGGCGGCACGGTGGGCGTCGGCACCGCCTCTACGCGCTCTGCATCGGGCCGCTCGTGCACATGCTCTTGCCCAGACTGACCGTGACAGACAAGGTGGCCGCGTGACCTCCCCTCGCCTCATGATCATCGTGACCAGCACCCGGCCAGTCCGCGTTGGCCGCACCATCGCCGACTGGTTCCGTACCCAGGCGGAGGACCACGGCGCGTTCGACATCGACTTCGTCGATCTGAGGGAGTTGGACCTGCCGTTCATGGACGAGCCGAACCACCCGCGGCTCGCGACATACACGAAGAAGCACACGCTCGACTGGAGCGCGCGGGTCGATGCCGCGGACGCGTTCGTGTTCGTCATGGCCGAGTACAACCACAGCTACACGGCCCCGCTCAAGAATGCGCTCGACTACCTGCTGCGTGAGTGGGCCTACAAGCCCGTCGGGTTCGTGAGCTACGGCGGAGTCGCGGCCGGTACGCGCGCGGTGCAGGCGATCAAGCCCACGTGCGTCGTCATGCGGATGGTGCCGGTCTCCGATGCTGTGTACATCCCGTTCTTCGCGCAGCACATGGAGGACGGCGTGTTCAACGCGACAGAGGACTTCGACAAGTCGGCCTCGGTGATGCTCAGCGAGCTGCAGCGCGTGACCGAGGCGCTCGTGCCATTGCGGGCACCGAAGCCAGCGCCCTGAGCGCGGCACGCGCCGCGTCTTTGTGCTCCTGCTGCCACGGAGTGCCGACCGACGCGCCGAACGCCTTCATCAGCGTGTCCTGGGGCTCAGCGCGCAGCTCGCTCGACGGGAAGTGAAACGCCGGGACGCCCTCGCGTTCGGCGGCGTCGACAATCACCTCGCGGTACATGTCGCCCTCCGCGGAGTGCAGCAGGGCGTGCGACTTCAGGATGCGTTCGAGGGCGGGCAGGTCACGCGGCTCGGCGACGACCGCTACCGCGACCAAGTCCGAAGTCGCGCGCATCGCCGCGCGAGCCGCCTTCACCGACGCCTCCGCGACTTTGCGGATGAGGCGCTCGCCGGCCTTCAGGTCGAGGCCATCGTGCACGATCGCGTGGTACGCCTGGCGAGGGAGGGTCGATGGACACAGCTCGAGCCGGCGGCGCAGATCGATGCTCGGAGGTGAGCCGTCGGTGATCGCGCACATCACGGCCCAACCCGAATGCGTCCGGAAGCCGAGGGCGGTCGGCACCGCCGCAGCCTAGGTGGGCCCGGAGAACAGCGCGAGGGCCTCGGGGTTCGCGAGCGCCTCGGTGTTGCGCACCGGCCGACCGTTCACGATGTCGGTGACGGCGAGCTCGCTGATCTTGCCGCTGCGCGTGCGAGGGATGTCAGACACCGCATGGATCACCGCGGGAACGTGACGGGGCGAACAGTTGTCGCGCAGCGTCTGCTTGATGCGGGCTCGCAACTCGTCATCGAGCGCGCTGCCCTCCCCGAGACGCACGAACAGCACGATTCGGGTGTCGCCTTCCCACTCCTGCCCGACGGCGACCGACTCGAGCACTTCGGGAAGCTGCTCGACCTGGCGGTAGATCTCGGCGGTGCCGATGCGCACGCCGGACGCGTTCAGCGTCGCGTCGCTGCGACCGTGGATCACGACACCGCCGTGCTCGGTCCACGACGCGAAGTCACCGTGGGCCCAAACGCCGGGGAACCGGTCGAAGTACGCGCGGCGATACGCCGAACCGTCGCGGTCGCCCCAGAAATCCGACCGGCGCCGAAGGGAACGGCCGCGTGCACACCAGCTCACCTTTCGCGCCGATCGGCGCCGGCTGGCCGTCCTCGTCCCACACGTCGACAGCCATCCCGAGCACCGGCCCCTGGATCTCGCCCGCCCAGACCGGTCGAGTGGGATCGCCCGCGACGAAGCAACCGCAGAGATCGGTGCCACCCGAGATCGACGCGAGATGGACGTCGCCCTTCACTGCGTCGTACACGTACGTGAACCCCTCGGGTGACAGCGGCGAGCCGGTCGAGCAGATCGTGCGCAGCGTGTCGAGTCGGTGACTGTCGCCAGGACGCAGTCCGGCTTTGGCCACGCCGTCGATGTACTTCGCGGAGACACCGATCAACGTGACGCGATGGCGATCGACCACGTCGAACAGCACGGACGGCGAGGGATGGACCGGGCTGCCGTCGAACAGCACGATCGTCGCCTTCGACGCCAGCGCGGACACGAGCCAGTTCCACATCATCCAGCCGCACGTCGTGAAGTAGAAGACGACATCGTCCGCCCGCACGTCGCAGTGCAGCTGGTGCTCGGTGAGGTGCTTGAGCAGGAGACCGCCGGCGCGATGGACGATGCACTTCGGGCGGGCCGGTCGTCCCGGACGAGTAGAGGATCGCGGCGGGCCGGTCGAACGGGCCCGAGCTCGAACGCGAGCGCGCCCGTGCCGTCGGTCGTGAACTCGCCGAACGAGACGACGCCATCGCCATCGCCGTCGCCGCCGAGATCGGGCTCGTCGCGGAGGTTGCCCGTCACGATCGTCGTGCGGACCGTCGGGAGTCCGGCACGGATCTCGGCGAGACGGTCGAGGCAATCGAAGCGTTTGCCTCCGTAGAGGTAGCCGTCGGCCGCGAACAGCACCGTCGGCTCGATCTGCCCGAAGCGATCGATGACGCCCGCCGTGCCGAAGTCAGCCGAGGTCGACGAGAAGATGGCTCCCACCGCGTTCGCGGCAAGGAACGCGATGACCGTCTCAGGGACGTTGGGCATCCATGCCGCGATCCGGTCGCCGGGCTCGACGCCGGCGTCCCGCATGCTCGCCGCGGTCGCCGCGACCGACACCCGTAGCTGCCCCCACGTGATCGTGCGCCGCGCGCCGTCCTCGCGCTCGAACGCGATCGCGGGCGTCGCCTCGTCATCGGGCCCGACGAGCAGGTTCTCGGCCAGATTCAGCGATGCGTCGGGGAAGAACCGCGCGCCGGCGATCGTGCCGTCGCCAGGGTCGAACGCGACGTCGCCCCGAGCTCCGACGACTCCGCAGGCTGTCCACGCCTCCCGCCAGAACCGATCGGGTTGCTCGACGCTCCATCGGTGGAGCTCGGTGGCATCGTCGATGCCGACTCGCTTTGCGAACCGGTGCATCGCCGACGCCCCGACCCGGTCAGCCGACGGTGTCCAGAGAGGCGCGGTGCTCACTCGGCGAACTATGCCGCGCGCGAGTGTGCGCACGCGTACGTTGCGCTCGTGGCTCCCCTCGCCGATCTCCTCGCGGAGGCCGCGGCCCACCCGACCTCCGGCTGGGACTTCTCCTGGCTCGGTGACCGGATGTCGATGAGCGGCGTGCCGTGGGACTACCGGGCGATCGTCGAGGCCGCGATCCTCGAGGGCGGGGCGCGCGAGCGACCCGCGTGTTGGACATGGGCACCGGCGGCGGCGAGAGGCTCGCCGAGATGAAGTCACTGCCCGGCCGGACGGTCGCGACCGAAGGGTGGGCGCCGAACGTGCCCGTCGCGGCGGCCCGCCTCGCGCCGCTCGGCATTCCGGTCGTCCACGACGAGGGCGCCATCGACAACGTCGATCAGACCGAGCGTGCCGCCTCGCGGGCGGCTCGCGTTCCGCGATGCCGTGTTCGATCTCGTGATCAACCGCCACGAGGCGTACGTGGCCGCCGAGGTGTTCCGCGTCCTCGGGTCCGGTGGCAGGTTCGTCACCCAACAGGCGGACTCCGCAGGCGGGGATGCCGGCGAGGTGCTCGGACTTCCGCCACCCCGCGGCCGGTTGTTCGACCGATCGTTCGCGACCGCGCAGCTCGACGCCGCCGGGTTCGTGGTGGACGAGGGTGCCGACGCGATCGAAACGATCACGTTCTCCGATGTCGGCGCGTTCGCGTGGTACCTCCGAATGATCCCGTGGGCGGTGCCGGGGTTCACGATCGACGCGCACCTCCCTGCCTTGGAGCAACTGCACACATCCGGCGGGCCGATCGTCGTGCGGGGGTTGCGGTTCTGGCTCAGCGCGACGAAGGCCCGGCGAGCGTGACAGCCTTCCCGCGGTGAAGGTCGTCGTGGTCGGAGGAGGGATCGGCGGATGCGCACTCGCGCTCAGCCTCCACGCCGCCGGCATCGACGACGTCGACGTCTACGAGTCCGTGAGCGAGGTGCGCGAGCTCGGCGTCGGCGTGAACGTGCTGCCGCACGCAGCCCGCGAGCTCATCGAGCTCGGTCTCGGTGCGGAGCTGGCGGCGACCGCGATCCCGACGGCCGCACTCGTCTTCTTCAACCGGCACGGCCAACGCGTGTTCAGCGAGGACCGCGGCGTCGACGCGGGGTACCACTGGCCCCAGTACTCGATCCACCGGGGCGAGCTGCTCGGCATCCTGCACCGAGCGGTCCGTGATCGGCTCGGCCCCGACCGGTACCACACCGGCCATCACGTCGCCGCGGTCGGTGGTGACACCACGCGCGCATGGGCCGAGTTCGTCGATCGCCGCAGTGGCGCCCGAATCGGTCGCGACGACGGTGAAGTGCTGGTCGGATGTGACGGCGTGCATTCAGTCGTCCGCGCCTCGCTCTACGGCGACGAAGGCCCGCCGCTGTGGAACGGGATCACGATGTGGCGCGGGGTCACCGACCGCGCCCCGCTGCTCGACGGGCGCACGATGGTGCTGATCGGGCACATGGAGCGACGCATGGTCATCTACCCGATCTCTCGCGGCCTCGCCGACGAGGGCCGCTCGCTCATCAACTGGGTCGCGGAGCTGAAGACCGCCGAGGGCCAGCCGATGCCCAAGCAGGACTGGGAGTTCCGCGCCGATCCCGAGCAGGCCGCGACCGCGTTCGGCGACTTCCGGTTCGACTGGCTCGATGTCCCCGAGCTCATCCGCGGCGCTGCGGAGGTCTTCCAGTACCCGATGGTCGACCGCGATCCCCTCCCGCGGTGGACGTTCGGACGCATCACGTTGCTCGGCGACGCGGCCCACCCGATGTACCCCGTCGGGTCGAATGGTGCGTCACAGGCGATCGTCGACGCGCGCGTGCTCGCGCACCATCTCGCCACTGCGTCCGATGTCGACGCGGGGTTGGCGAGCTACGAGGAGATACGGCGTCCGTTGACCGCTCAGATCGTGCTCGCCAATCGCAACGTCGGGCCCGAGCGCATGATGGAGCTGGCCGAGCAACGCGCGCCCGATGGCTTCCGCGACATCCACGACGTCGTCTCCGAGGAGGAGATGATCGAGATCTCCTCGTCCTACAAGCGCATGGCCGGGTTCGACGCCGCCGCCCTCAACGAGCGACCGAGCTGGTCGGTCAGCTGATCGGCGTCCCGACGTTCCAGCGGTGACCCCACGGATCGACCAGCCACCCGGCTCGCGACCCGTAGACCTGGTCTTCGACCGGACGCTCGACCGTCGCTCCGGCCTCGATCGCCGCCGCGAACGTTGTGTCGACGTCGGGCACGGAGATGACGAACGCGGTGGTCGAACCGCCGCGGGCCGTCGGGCCGATCACGTTCATTTCGGGCCACTCGTCGGAGATCATGATCACGGAGTCGCCGATCTGGAACTCGGCGTGGCCCACACGACCGTCGTCCATGATGATCGGCTCGCTCGCGTCGACGGCGCCGAAGATCTCCTTGTACCAGGCGATCGCGGCGCGAGCGTCGCTGACCGCCATGTACGGGGTGACCGTGTGCGGCCGTGCGGGCACGGCGGTGGGGTTCGCTGCAGGCATGAGTGTCCTTTCGATTCGTCGCCGCAGGTCCGCGGCGAACTCGGGTTCGGGAGCGACCGGTTCGGCAGGGAGACGAAGCGCGTCGAGCGGATCAGTCGCCATCGTCACCCCTCTCGTCGTAGGCCTGCCGGAACGCGGCGCGTGCGTCGCACGCAGCAGCGCCTCGGTCGCGTGGACGGTGCGGTCCAGGTGGTCGGCGACCTCGCGAACGCTCAGATCGTCGACGTAGCGCAACGTGAGCGCCACGCGGTGGTGTGCGCCGAGGCGATCGAGCACGTCGCGTGCCCGCGCCTCGTCGAGCACGGCCTCCCAAGGGTCGTCGTTCGACTGGGGCTGCTGCGCGACTGCAGCCAACCGGCGCTCCTCCCGGGCCTGGCGCCGCCAATGGTCGACCAGCTTGTGTCGGGCGACGCCGACGAGCCAGGCCACCGAGATGGAGGGCACCCTTCCCTCATTCACCGCGTCGACCGCCGCGAGGAACGTCTCCGCGGTCAGGTCCTCGGCGGTCGCGGCCGCTCCGCAACGGCGCAGGAAGTAGCCGTACACCTGCGGCAACGCGTCCGGATAGAGCGCGAGCAGCGCGGCACCCTGGTCGGGCACCATCGCACGCGGCTGGCTCACGACCCGATCATCGTCGCGAGCAGCAGTTCTCCGACGCCCCAGGCTGATTCTCTTGGCGCGACAGCGCCGTATACACCCAACAGCGCCAAGAAAACCACCGGGTCAGGGTGCGGCGTCGAAGTCGTCGAGCAGCCGCTTCGGGCGCGCAGAAACGCCACGCTTCGACGAGGCGCTCCTCGAGATCGTCGCGCCGCACCTTCGGCAGGCGGACGATCACCATCGGGTACGCCTGATAGTGCGGCGTGACGGCGTACGAATCGGGGGCTTCCTCGACGAGGGCGGCCCGTTCGTCGAGGTCGACCTTCACCACGACCGAGCGATCATCCTCGAGCGCGCGTGCGAACAGCTTGCCCTTCACGTACCAGGCAGGCGTGCCGTAGCACGGCTTCTCCGTGGTCGACGGCAAGCTCAACGCGATCTTGCGCACGGTGTCGACCGTGATCGTCATTGGTACTCGGGGCGAAGCTTGCCGACGCTGAACGCGACGCCTTGGTCATCGCGGCAGTCCGCGATCCAGCCGGAGTCCACCTCCCGGGTGTCGGTGGCGTCGCCTCCGAGCTCGCGGATCCTCGCGACCGCCGCGTCGACATCATCGACCGTGAAGTAGAGACGGATGCCTGCCTCGGCCGCACCCCCGGCCAGACCGCCGTACGGCGTCGTGTTCGGGATGTGGACAGAGTCCGGCCCGCTGTTCTCGTAGTCCCATCCGAACAGGCCCGAATAGAACGTGCGCGCCTGGTCGACATCAGGCACGACGAAGGTGAAGTAGTACAGGTCACCGGCAGGCATGACGCTCCCTCGCTACACGGGCGTCCACTGCACGAACGCCAGCTTCCAGATCCCGTCGCAGTTCACGAACGTGTTGCTGACGACCCACGATCGCGGGGTCTCGTCGTCGATCCGCTGGATGACACCGCGCGCCATCAGCACTGCCGCCGTCGGCCCCGCGTCGATGACACGTGGATCCTCGAGCAGGTACTTCACATACGGAGGATGGTCCGCCATCCCCGTCGCGGTCTGCTCCCGGTCGTAGACGCCGTCGCTCCCGGGGAACACGCACATCGCGTCGTCGGTCATGTTCTCGCGGAAGAACGCCACGTCGTTCTCGGCGATCGCGGTGACGAACTCGGCGAGGCGACCGAGCAGCACCCGTTCGCGTGACCGTTCGGCGAACCGACCGAGCAACCCGGCCCAGTCGTCGGAAAGGTCGGTCGCGAGGCTGCGGTCGAACCCGCGGTGCTCGAGCACGACGCGGGTGCCGGTCTCGGACGCTTCGAAGCGCACCTCGACCTCGGTGTCGTCCCGGTAGGTGAAGGCGAGACGCGGACCGGGCTCCCACACGAGCACCCGGCCGACCTCGATCGGCGGCATCTCCGGCTCGCGGGCGAGCGCGAGCACCCGTCCTCCGACGCCGGGCTCGAACCGCACCGTCTCCGAGGCACGCCACCAAGCGGCGATCTCCTCGGTGAAGACCTCGAACGCGGTCGGAGGATCGACGGCGACCTCGACGATCGCCGTCGCGACCCCGTCGCTCATCGCGGCTTCTTTCGCGTGCGCTCGGCGTGGGCCTTGAACGAGCCGAGCTGCTCGGACCAGAACGCCTCGACCTGGTCGAGCCAGGCCTGTAGCGCGACGAGTGACTGGGGACGCAGGCGGTACATCCGTAGCCGCGCGTCGTTGTCGACGAGCTCGGCCTCGACGAGGCCGCTCTCGCGCAGAACCCGTAGATGGCGGCTCATCGCGGGACCGCTCATCCCCACCGCGGCTGCGAGCTGACCCGCACGCTTCGGGCCGCTGCCGAGCAGATCGACGACGGCGCGGCGAGTGGGGTCCGCGAGCGCCGCAAGGGTGACATCGACCGGCGCGAGGTCATTTCCCATCACCTCAATAGATAACAGCAGCGTTATAGACTGTCAAGTGCTCCCGACCGCACCACATCGTCGACACGGTTGATCGGATCCCACGCGCCCTCCTCGCTGCTCGCCAGGACCACCGTGGTGACATCGTGGCCGGGGTAGTAGTCGACCTCGCCGCTCACGCCGACGTTCACGCCGTCCTTGCCGAACCACCGAACCCCTCCCGTGGCCTCGAGGGAGAACTGTGTCGCGAACCCGAACCAGCGCCCGCTGCCGTCCTTGAACTCGCCGTGGGACACCTGGGGCGTGCACATCTGCGTGGTGAGCTCAGGAGACGCCAGCTTGTTGGCACGCAGCGCGTCCATGAAGCGGACGAGATCGTGTGCGGTGACGTGCGCGCCGCCGTCGGGCGTGCCGATCGGTGGATACGAGTAGATGTTGCGGCGCCATCCCGTGATCGTTCCGTCGGAGTCGACGATGGGTTCGCAGGGCTCGGCGACCTCGGGAACCACCTCGTCCATCGCGAAGAAGCCCGAGCGGGTCATGCCCGCTGGCGCGAAGACGTGCTCGCGCACGTAGTCGCGGTACCCGATCCCGGTGGCCTTCTCGATCATGAGCCCGAGCAGCACGAAACCCGCGTTGTTGTAGCGAGCCCCTTCGCCGGGAGCGAAGCGGGGTGGTTTGTGCGCGAAGTTCGGAAGGTGGCCACTCGCCTCGCGCACCGAGTAGGTCGGCCGGTCGACCCAGAGGGCCTCGTAGCGCTCGCCGTCCTCCTCGTCCGCGTCGTCCGCGATGCCAGACGAGTGAGTGAGCAGCTGGCGCACGGTGACCTTCGGCGAGATCGTCGTGCCGGTGAGCCCGAGGTAGTCGATCGCTGAGGTATCGAGAGAGAAGTCACCGGCATCTACACGCTGGAGCGTCGCTACTGCCGTGAACAGCTTGGTGATCGACGCACAGTCGAAGCGGATGTCGGGGCGCATCGGCACCCCCCACGTGCGACTCGCCCAGCCGTAGGCGCCCTCGAAGATCGTCTCGTCGCCGCGGCTGATGAGCGCCACGCCGCTCAGCTGATCGGCGGCCGCAAGCTCGCGCAGCTGCGCGTCCAGGTCCTGCAGGATCATCTCGTCCTCTCACGTCTCGTCGTGCGCGGCATCGAGCTCCGCGATCAGCTTCTTCGGTGCGATCGTCCGGTAGCTCTCCTCGACCCAGTCGCACAGCACCTCGAGCGACGGACGATCACGTCCCGCGAGCTCGATGCTCACCCAGCCGGCGCGACCCAGGCCGTAGCCGCTCGGCGTCGCGCACTCGAGGCCGAGCGCTTGGCCGTGGGACTCGGGGAGCTTCACGGCGATGCTCGGGGTGGGGTCGGAGAGGTGACCCATGAACACGAAGATCTTCTTGCCGACCTTCGCGACC
The DNA here is from genome assembly GCA_963747215.1 of uncultured Acidimicrobiales bacterium. Taxonomy (GTDB): domain Bacteria; phylum Actinomycetota; class Acidimicrobiia; order Acidimicrobiales; family DATKAS01; genus DATKAS01. Next base: position 67,424 of record CAVVET010000008.1, on the reverse strand, counting down.
TGATCTTCCTCCCACGGCGTGTCTTCCCACGCTCCGGGCAAGCCGAGGGCGAACTCACGAATCGCGATGGCCACCTTGTTCGCGTCGGGCTTCGGTCTCGCCATCACGTGGCCTCGGTCGGCTTGGGGCACTCGACGCGGAGCGCGCCTCTTCGGCGCGCTGACGGTCAAGTCGGATGAAGGGAAGCGCGCCGGGAGTCGCGGTCGTGGCCCGGGCTGGCGGCGATCGAGCGGCCCATGCGGATGAACGGCTGCTCGATCCAGCGATACGACAGCGCGGACACCACGATCGTCGCCGCGAGCCAGACTGCGAACGTGAGCGGCCGGTATGCGGTCGGCGAGATCGCCCGCAGCACGAGCGTGTGCCACAGGTAGAGGGAGTAGCTGATCGCACCGAGCCACACGAGCACCTTCGGGAAGTGGAAGCGCCGAAGAAGCAGCGCGCCACCGAACACGAGGTACGCGACGACGAACGTGAGCGACTCGGCGCGCCAGTTCGTGACTGCGCCCGTCGTCGGCTCGACGAACGAGACCTCGCGGACCCACTCGACCAGCACGATCATCGCCATCGCGAACCCGAAGACCACACCACCGACCCAGCCGGGGATCTGCCCGGTGGTGGCTCGGTAGAGCACGGTCCCGACGAACATCGTGCCCAGCACGAGCAGCGCGAACCACAAGGGCTCCGGTCGGTTGAGCACGAGCGGCACCGCGAGCGCGGTGAGCACTCCGGCGACGACCCGCCCGCTCGTCGTGCGAGCCAGTGCGACCGCGAGCACGACCGCGGCCAGCGTGATCGCCACGACCAGGCCCCGCGACGAGTCGTCGGGGGCCGTCACGGCCAGCGGCTTCAACGTGTTGCCGGCGACGAGCGCGCCCACGAACAGCACGACCGACAGCGCGACCGAGCGACGGTGCAGGCCCGCGACGAAGAGCACCGAAACGAGGCCGTAGAACACGAGCTCGTAGGCGAGCGTCCACGATTGGCCGAGCACGAGCGGCTGACCGAGCAGATGCTGCGTCATGGTCGCGTTCGCGACGACGCCGACCACCGGATCCTCCGTCAGGCGCGGCGCGAGCGGGTAGCGGTCGACGAGATGCAGCAAGAGCGCGGCACCGACTGCCGCGAGATACGCGGGGAGCAGGCGGAACCCGCGACCGATCCAGAACGCGCGCAGCGACCCGCGCCGCTCGAGCGATGCGGGGATGATGAAGCCGCTGCAGATGAAGAAGATGATCACGCCACACTCGCCAGCGCGAAACGTCTCCGTCGAGAAGCGAAGCGCCTCCGGCCAGAGCCGCTCGGCGAAGTGGGTGACGACGACCATCATCGCCGCGATGCCGCGCAGCGCATCGAGGAACTCGAGTCTTCCGTGGCTGGTCGCGACACCGGGAACGGGTGCCGCTGTGGGACGCGCACTCACCGCCACGGGCGTCAGCGTAGGGCTATAGGGTGCCGCGATGGGTTGTCTGATCTTGCTCACGGCGGCGATCTCCCCCCGGCTGGCGCTGTTCCTCGTTTGGGTGTTCACCGACTTCGTCGACCGCGCCTACGACTCGTTCATCGTGCCGTTCCTCGGGCTGCTCTTCTTGCCGTGGACGACGCTCATCTACTCGCTCGCGTACGCCCCGCGGGTCGGCGTCACGGGCTGGGGTTGGCTCTTCGTGCTGCTCGGGTTCCTCTCCGACATCGCGAGCTACGCCGAGAGCGCCCGCCGCAACCGCGAGAGCATCCCGGGATGGAACCAGACCTACTGAGTCAGAGCTACTGAGTCAGAGCTACTGAGCGAGCTCGCGTAGGCAGCTCATCCCGTCCCACACGTCGACAAACCGCGTCGTGATCGGCGCGGGACCGAATCGGACGCGATCGGGAGTGCGGAAGTCGGGCACGACGCCGTGCTCGATCAACTTGGCGCAGAGCCGCTCGGCGTCAGGATGACGGAGTGAGACGTGCGAGCCCCGCCGTGAGGGATCACGCGGAGACCCGAGTTGGAACCCGAGCGGCGCGAGCCACGTCGTCATGCAAGTCGACGAGCAGCGAGGTGAGCGCGACGGCTTTCGCGCGGAGGCGGTCGATGCCGGCCTCGGCGAGCAGCTTCACGCCCTCGTCGACGCCGACCAGCCCCATCGCCGACGGGGTGCCGACGAGGTACTGCCCGATGCCGGACTCAGGGTCGTAGGAGGGATCCATCCGGAACTGATTGCGCTGACCGAACCAACCCCAGATGGGCTGGCGCAGCTCGGCCTGGTTGCCCGCCGACACATAGATGAACGCGGGCGCGCCGGGGCCTGCGTTCAGGTACTTGTACGTGCAGCCGACGGCGACGTCGACGCTTGTCCGGTCGAGCGCAACCGGCACTGATCCGACGCTGTGGCACAGATCCCACATCACGAGCGCACCAGCTGCATGAGCCGCCGTCGTGATGGCCTCCATGTCGGCGATCGCTCCCGACGCGTAGGAGACGTGCGAGATGCTCACCAGTGCCACGTCTTCGTCGAGCGCGGCGGCGACGTCGTCGGCCGCCAACCCTTCGACCGGATCGGCCTTCACCTCGCGCAGCGCGAGTCCCCGCTGTTGGACCAGACCCTCCAGGACGTAGCGGTCAGTGGGGAAGTTCTCCGAGTCCGTGACGACGACACGTCGATCGGGGCGAGCGTCGAGGGCGGCCGATGCGCCCTTGTAGAGGTTGACGGTCGTCGAGTCGCCGACGACAACCTGCCCGGGCGCCGCGCCGAGGAGTGCGTGGCCGAGTCGATCGCCGATCACGCCGGGCAGCGGAAGCCAGTCGTCCCAATGGCGAACGAGATCGCCTCCCCACTCGGTGCGGATGACCTCGATCAGGCGTGCCTCGGTCGCCTTCGACAGCCGGCCGAGTGAGTTGCCGTCGAGGTAGATCAGTGCGGGATCATCGATGACGAAGCGATCGCGGAAGCCCGCGAGCTCGTCGGCCGAGTCGAGCGATTCGGCGTGGGCGCGGGAGAGTGGATCAGCCACCGAGCCAGTCCATCACTCTCGGCCACGATCGACCGTTCGGATCGATCACGTCGAAGTGGTCGAAAGGCCCGGTGAACAGCTCGACCACGTCGCCGGCTGCGATCGCCGCACGCGAGAACGAGAGACTCAGGTCGACCGGCACGTTCTCGTCGCGATCTCCGTGGACCAGGAGCATCGGCGTTCCGATCGGCAGCAGCGCGATCGGCGACGCCATGGCATAGCGGTCGGGCACCTCAGCGGGGCTTCCGCCGAGAAACGAGCCCGTCGCATCACCTGAGAGCCCACGTCGGTGCGCGTCGGCCAGGTCCGTCACGCCGGCGAGGGAGACGGCCGCCGACACGGCCTTGTGCTCATGGGCGGCCCACAAGGCGAGATGCCCTCCGGCGGAGTGGCCGATCGTGACGACTCGAGCACGAGGGAGTCCAGAAACGTCGCTGAGCGCGTCGATGCCGGCGCGCACGTCGTCGAACGTGAATGGCCATCCCCCGCCGTCGTCGCCCATCCGGCGGTACTCGAGGTTCCAGGCCGCCCACCCGCGACCGACGAGATCGAGGCAGAGCCCATCCATCAGATGGCGGTCGTAGCGATCGCGCCAGAAGCCACCATGGATCACGACAGCGACACCGTCGAATGCGCCGGCTTCGGGCAGGAACAGCTCGGCGTGCTGGCTGGGATGCGGACCGTAGGTGTGGACAGACCTCACGAAGCCTGCGGCTCGGCGCGACCGGCGTCGCCCGACACGTAGCTGTCGAGCCCAGCTACGAACCGCTCGAGAAGCGTCGCGAGCTCGAGCCGCTCGCGGGGGCTGAACCCCGCGAGGATGCCCGCAAGCGCTTCGCGCCGGCGCTCCATGAGCGCCTTGTGCACTTCTGATCCCCGCTTGGTGATCGCGACGACCATCACGCGCCCATCGTCGTCAGAGCGCTTCCGCAGCGCGAGGCCGGCATCGACGAGACGGTTGACCGCTCTCGTCGCCGTCGACGCGTCGACCCGGAGCGCGTCGGCGAGCTCGCCCATCCGCACCGAGCCGTGGAACACGAGCAGGTCGAGCGCGTCGACCTGGCCGAGATCGAGGGCATCGCTCCCCTCGCCGTAGACGATGGGTCGAAACGCCTGCATCGCCGCGCCGCGGCGGAGCTCGCGCCATGACGCACCCACTCGGAAGAGCACCGAGAGATCGCTCGGAACGGATTTGGGGTCCGACATGACATTTGTAGACTACCAGGAAACCAGTTGCAGCCTGCAACTATCTCCGGTCCAGCGACACCGTCGGGAGCAGCGTGAACGCCGTCGACATCGCCGCCAACGGCGTCCTCACGAAGCGACAGATCTACACGGTCTTCGCGGGGGTCATGACGGGGCTCTCGCTGTCCGCGCTCGACGGCACGATCGTCAACACCGCGCTGCCCACCATCGTCGGCGAGCTCGGTGGTCTCGAGCACATCGCGTGGGTGGGCACCGCGTACCTCCTGACCTCCACCGCGGCGACGCCGCTGTTCGGCAAGCTCTCCGACCTCTACGGCCGGCGCCTCCTCTTCCAGGTCGCGATCGTCGTGTTCATCATCGGCTCGGTGCTGGCCGGCATCTCGCAGACCCTCGTGCAGCTCATCGCTTCGCGGGGATTGCAGGGCATCGGGGGCGGCGGCCTCATGGCGATGGCGTTCGTGATCATCGGCGACGTCGTGCCGCCGCGCGAACGGGGTCGCTACACAGGATTCATCACTGCGACGTTCGCGGTCGCGAGCGTCGCCGGGCCGCTCATGGGCGGCTTCTTCGTCGACAACCTCACCTGGCGCTGGATCTTCTTCATCAACATCCCGCTCGGCATCGTCGCGCTCGTCGTCACGACGAAGGCGCTGCGCCTGCCCTTCCACCGGCGCGACCGCAAGATCGACTTCCTCGGCGCCACGCTCATGACGGCCGCGGTGTTCGCGTTGATCCTCGCGATGAGCTGGGGCGGCAACGAGTACGCGTGGACGTCGTCGATGATCGTCGGGCTGCTCGCCGGTCCGGCGGTGCTGACTGCGTTGTTCATCCTGGCCGAGCACCACGCGGAGGAGCCGATCCTCCCGCTGCACCTCTTCCGCAACTCGATCTTCAGCCTCGTGGCGGTGATCATGCTGCTGCTCGGCTCGATGATGTTCGGCGCGAGCGCATTCCTGCCGCTGTTCCTTCAGGTGTGCACCGGAGCGTCGGCAACGAATTCGGGCCTGCTGCTGCTGCCGCTGATGGCCGGCGTGACGATCACCTCCATCGGCGCCGGTCGCATCACCGCGATCACCGGCCGGTACAAGATCTTCCCTGTGCTCGGCACCGCGCTCGGCACGATCGGCGTCGCGGGGCTGTCGCAGATGACGCCCGAGACGAGCCGCTTCATGTCGAGCGCGTCGATGCTGATCCTCGGTCTCGGCATGGGCATGACGATGCCCACCGTCGTGCTCGCGGTGCAGAACGCCGTCGACTGGAAGGACCTCGGTGTCGCCACCGCATCGACCACGTTCTTCCGCTCGCTCGGTGGCGCGATCGGCCTCGCCGCGTACGGCGCCGTCCTCAATGCCCGACTGAACGTCGAGCTGCCGAACCTGTTGCCACCCGGCACCGAGCTCGACGAGGGGCTGCTCCAGAGCCCGGCTGCGATCCAGTCGCTCCCGGACCCGATCGGCCCTGCGGTCATCGAGGCGCTGTCTCGATCGATCACCGCGATCTTCGTCGTCGGCATCCCGGTGATGGCCACGGCCTTCGTCCTGTCGTGGTTCATCAAGGAGATCCCCCTGCGCGAGACCTCCGCACTCACCGATGGCGCCGACGCCCGCGATGCGAGCGCGGAGCTCGAGGCGGCCGCCGCGCTCGGGTAGGAGACGGAGAGCGGCGACGAGGACGAGAGGGCCGGCGCAATGCGCCGGCCGGGTGCGCGAAGCACCGATTGTCGAGCGCAGCGAGCAGGAGCCGATCGAAGCGGAGCGGAGAGCGGCGACGAGGACTAATCCGTGCCGACGGCTCGCGCGCGGCAAGCCCAGCACTCGCTCACCGACGATGTTGCGCTGGATCTCGGCCGTGCCGCCCCAGATCGTCTCGGACCGCGAGAAGAAGAACGACGCCTGCAGCGCGCTCACGGGGTAGTTGTCGCGGCCCCGCTGGCGCGCGATGCCGGGCCACGAGTCGTCGTCGCGGCCCGTGAGCACCTGCGCGTCCATGCCCTTCACGTCGAGCGCGAGCTCCATCACCTCGCGATGGTGCTCGGACCAGAACATCTTGTTCGTGAGGCCGAGCGCGATGTTGCTGAAGTCGCGCTTGCCGGTGAGCGCAGCCGTCAGCGAGCGCCACCCGTTCACCTTCATGATCTGCACGCGCGCCCAAGCCTTCATCAGACGCTGGCGAACCGACGGGTCGTCGATCTTGCCGTTCTCCTTCGCCATCTCGATGATCGCCTCGAGCTCGCGCTCGAACCGGCGGTACGACGTCGTCGCCGAAGATCCGCGCTCGAAGCCGAGCGTCGTGTTCGCGACCTTCCACCCGTTGTTGACGCCACCGACGACGTTGTCCTTCGGACAGCGAGCGTTGTCGAAGAAGACCTCGTTGAACTCCGACGAGCCGTCGGGTTGCGTGATCGGGCGCACCTCGACGCCGGGCTGCTTCATCGGCACGAGCAGGTAGGAGATGCCCTTGTGCTTGGCCGCATCCGGGTCGGTGCGAGCCAGCAGGAAGACGAAGTCCGCGACCTGCGCCTGCGTGGTCCACACCTTCTGCCCGTTGATGATCCACTCGTCACCGTCGAGCACGGCCGTGGCCTTCAGCGACGCGAGGTCCGAGCCCGAGTTCGGCTCGCTGAACCCCTGACACCACGCGATCTCGCCCTTCAGGATCTTCGGCAGGAACTCCTTCTTCTGCTCCTCGGTGCCCCACTCGAGGATCGTCGGTCCGACGAGCGTGTCACCGAAGAAATCAGCGCGCATCGGCGCGCCGGCACGCGCGAACTCCTCGTTCAGCACGACGTTGTCCATGATCGAGAGGCCCTTGCCTCCGTACTCCTGCGGCCATGACGCGCAGATCCACCCGCCCTCGTACAGCTTGTTGACCCACTCCGCGTTGAAGCGCTTCCGCGCTTCTCCTTTCAGCTCGAAGCCCTCGTCGAACCAGCCCTCGGGAAGGTTGTCCTCCAGCCAGGTTCGAATCTCCTTGCGGAACGCTTCGGCCTCGGGCGGATAAGTCAGATCCATCCCCTCATTCTTGACCGTCGGGTCAGGCAGGGAAAGACGCGGCGTAAAGTGCCGCCGTGGCTGTGACCGAGAGCGCCCCCACTCTTCCCACCGGACGGTGGACCTACCAGTGGAAGGAGCTCTACTCCGAGGTCATCCAGAGCGGACTGTGCACGGGATGCGCCGGATGCGTCGTCGCCTGCCCACACGACGTCATCGGCTACGACCACGTCGAGAAGGGCTACAAGCCGTACCACCTCGAGGACGAGCTCGGCCTCGACAACTGCGTCCACGGCGAGAAGGGCTGCACGTCGTGCACCCGGGCGTGCCCCCGCTTTCGCACCTGGGAGCCCGAGGCCGACATGCACCTGTTCGGCCGCGTCCGCGAGCCGAACGAGATGTACGGCATCACGAAGGACCTGCTGCTGTGCCGGGCGAGCGACGACCTACGTCCACAAGATCGGCCAGGACGGCGGCTTCGTCTCTGCCCTGCTGATCTGGGCGATGGACGAGGGCTACATCGACTGCGCCCTCACCTCGTTCCTCGAAGGCGACGGCACATCGTGGAAGGCGATCCCCGGCCTCGCCCGCAACAAGGAGGAGATCCTCGCGTCGGCCGGCTCTCGCTACACCTACTCCGCGAACACGCTCGCCGTGAAGCAAGCGCTCGACGAGGGCTACTCGAAGCTCGCCCTCGTGGGCATGAGCTGCCAGAGCTCGGCGCTGCCCGATCATGTGGTCGCGCAAGGTGGGCAAGGCGGGCAAGCCGTTCCTGTTCAACATCGGCCTGCTGTGCTCGAAGACGTTCGACGACGCCATCTTCGAGGAGCTCTTCCTCGCGAAGTACGGCCTCCACAAGGAGGAGATGGTGAAGATGAACATCAAGGGCGTCTTCCAGATCTGGATGAAGGACGGCGCGTACCACGAGATCGACCTGAAGGAGTGCCACCAGTGGACGCGCGAGGGCTGCAAGATGTGCCCCGACTTCGCCGCTGAGCATGCCGACATCTCGACCGGTGGCATCGGCGAGGACAACGACTGGACGCTCGTGCTCGTCCGCACCGACCTCGGCCGCGAGATCCTCGGTCGCATGATCGCGACGGGATGCATCGAGAGCCGGCCCGGCCGACTCGGACGAGAAGGCGATGAAGCTGCTGCGCACGCTCTCGATCGTGAGCCGGCGGCGGTGGCCGGCGTTCGCCGAGCGACGCCGATCGTCGGTGTGCCACCGCCCAAGAAGAAGGCCGACGGCTCCGCTCCCGCCGCGCACTGACGCGGCGTGGACCCGAGTCCCCTCCGCGACGCGCTGACCGTCGCGGCCGGCGTGGTGACCGGCATCCTGTCCGGCGCATTCGGCGTCGGCGGCGCGGTCATCTCGACACCGTTCGTCCGCGGTCTCGGCGCGTCCGCCACGATCGCGATCGGCACGACACTCCCGTCGGTGATCCCGAGCTCGATCAGCGGGTCGCTGCGCTACTCGCGCGAGCGGCTGATCGCGTGGACCGCCGTGGTGTGGGTGGTGCCCGTCGGCATCGTGTGTGCGATCGGAGGCGCGCTCGCGACCGAGATCATCCCGGGCGACGGACACCTGCAACAGCTCGTCACGGCGGGCTTCGTCGCGTTCACCGCGTGGCGGACGTACGCCGTCGGGCAAGGGACCGCGCCGGCTCGTCGTCGACGAGGCTCGCCGCGCGGACGACATCTGCCGCACCACGAGTGACCGGCGGGCCTTCGTCGGCATCGGGGCGATGTCGGGCGCGCTGTCGGGACTGCTCGGAGTCGGTGGTGGCATCGTCATGGTCCCGGCGTTCAACCAGTGGATGAAGATGACGCTCAAGCAGTCGATCGCGACCTCGCTCGTGTGCGTAGGCGCTCTTCGCGATTCCCGGCACGATCACGCACGCGGTACTGGGCAACATCGACTGGCGGTTCGCGTTCTTCCTCACGCTCGGCGTCGTGCCGGGCGCCCGGATCGGATCGGCCCTGACGCTCCACGCCGGCGACGTGCGCCTGCGCAACACCGTCGCCCTGTTCCTCGCCATCGTCGCACTCGTCTACGGCGTCGGCGAGATCCTCGCCCTGTTCAACTGATCCCTCGCCGCTCTCCGCTTCGCTTCGATCGGCTCGGCTCGCTGCGCTCGACAATCGGTGCTTCTCGCACCCGGGCGGCGCACTGCGCCGCCCCAACTGGTCGCTCGGGCCTCGCATCAGGCGAGCTCCACGGCGCGGGCGAAGACGGCGTCGAGCATCTCGCGGGTGAGCTTGCCGGTGAACGTGTTCTGCTGGCTCGGGTGGAAGCAGCACAGCAGCGTCCGTCCGTCGCCGAGCGGCACCTCGACGCCGTGGCCGAACTTCGGGCGCGGACGCACGCGCAGCACGCGGCAGGCGGCCTCGTACGCGAACGCGCCGAGCGCGACGAAGACCCGCCCGTTGCGCAGCACCGCGATCTCGCGTGCGAGGTACGGCTCGCAGGTGTCGCGCTCCTCGATCGACGGCTTGTTCGCCGGCGGCGCGCACCGCACCGCGGCAGTGAGGTACGCATCGATCAGCGCGAGCCCGTCGTCGCGGCTCGTGCTGGTCGGCTGATTCGCGAGCCCGGCTCGGTGCAAGCGCGCCGTACAGCCACTCCCCTGATCGGTCACCCGTGAACATGCGGCCCGTGCGATTGGCGCCGTGCGCGGCCGGTGCGAGCCCCACGATCACGACGCGCGCATCGGGGTCGCCGAAGCCGGGCACCGGCCGACCCCAATAGTCCTCGTCGCGGAACGCGGCGCGCTTCTCGCTCGCGACCTCCTCGCGCCAGGCGACCAACCGCGGGCACGCCCGGCACGCGACGATCTCGGCAGTCAACGCCGCGAGGGACTCCACCGGGGTCAGGGTAGGTTGACGATTCTGCCCATGAGCCGCCCGAAGCCCCCTCCCCCGACCCTCGTGGTGCTGGTGCGTCACGGTCAGACCGCGACGACCGGCACGATCCTCCCGGGCCGCGCGCCGGGGTTGCACCTGTCCGACAAAGGGAGAGAGCAGGCTGTCGCCGTCGCCACCCGGCTCGCCGCGCTGACCGAAGGTCGATGCGATCTACGCCTCACCGCTCGAGCGCACCCGCGAGACCGCTGCGCCGATCGCCAAGGCGCGCAAGATGCGGGTGCGCATCGACAAGGGTCTGCTCGAAGCCGACTTCGGCGACTGGACGGGCCGCGAGCTCAAGGCGCTCTTCAAGCAGCCCGAATGGCAGACGGTGCAGCGCTACCCGAGCGGCTTCCGCTTTCCCGGCGGCGAGTCGTTCGCCGAGATGCAGACCCGCATCACGGGCGCGCTCGATCGCATCGTCGCTCGTCACCCGGGCGGGTGCGTCGTCGCGGTGTCGCACGCGGACCCGATCAAGGCCGCCGTGGCCCAGGCGCTCGGCACCCACCTCGACCTGTTCCAACGCATCGTGATCTCGCCCTGCTCGGTGACGGTCGATCGCTTACGGCGCGGGTGGACCGGCCGTGCTCACGGTGAACTCGGCCAACGGCACCCTCGCCGACCTGAAGGCCAGCTGACGCCGGCATGAGTGAGTCGTTCGATCTCGGAGACGTGTCGGTGTTCACCGCCGGCGCGATCGGGGAGCCCGGCCAGCGCGTGTTCTACCTGCAAGCGCGCGCCGCCGACACCATCGTTTCGTGGCGCCTCGAGAAGCAACAGGTCGCGGCCCTCGGAGAGTTCCTCCAGCGGATGCTCGCCGACCTCCCCCAAGCCGAGACGGTGCCGCATCCCGATGCACTCGCGCTGACAGAGCCGCTCGAGCCGGAGTGGACGGTCGGATCGATCGGCGTCGCGTACGACGGCGACGAGGACCGCATCCTCGTCGCCGCCGACGAGCTCGTCGAGACCGACGACGAAGGAAACCCGGCGCCAGGCGTGGACCGGGCGTCGGCACGTGTGCGGATCACGCGAGAGCAGGCGGCGGCCTTCGTCGCGACCGCCGAGTCACTCATGGCCGCCGGACGACCTCCGTGTCGCATCTGCGGTCGCCCGATGAACCCCGAGGGGCACATCTGCCCCCGGTCGAACGGTCACGGAGTTCACTGATCGCGATGGCCGACGAACGAGCCGCCTCGGGAGTGGCCTCCTCCTGACCCGCTCGGACTGCTCGCCGAGGGCGAGGTGTCGCTCGTCGGCCGAATGCCATGGAGCTCGAACGCGACGTACCTCGTCGAGCTGTGCCACGGCGGCGTCGAGGCGCAGGCCGTGTACAAGCCCGTGCGTGGCGAGCGACCGCTGTGGGACTTCCCGTCGGGGTTGCACAAGCGCGAGGTCGCGGCGTACGTGCTCTCCCACGCCCTCGGCTGGGGCATCGTGCCGCCCACGGTGCTCCGCGACGACGCGCCGCTGGGCGAGGGGTCGTTGCAGCTGTTCGTGCCGGCGGACTTCGAACAGCACTACTTCACCCTGCACGAGCGCGAGGAGACGCACGGGGCGCTGATGACGATCGCGGTCTTCGATCTCCTCGTGAACAACACGGATCGCAAGAGCGGACACTGCCTCCTCGGCCTCGACCACCAGATCTACGCGATCGACAACGGCCTGTGCTTCGCGGTGGAGCCGAAGCTGCGTACGGTCATCTGGGAGTTCGGCGGCGACCCGATCCCCGAAGCGCTGCTCGTCGATGTCGCTCGCATCGCCGGGGCGGTGCCGCCGGGGCTGCGTGCGCTCCTCGATCGCGACGAGGTCGACGCCGTGCAACGCCGAGCCAAGGCGGTGGTCGCGAAGCCGTTCTTCCCCGTCGATCCATCGGGGCGCCGCTACCCGTGGCCAATGGTGTGATCACGGCGTGATGACACCATCAGCGGAGACGGTGTGACGTCACTCGAGCAGATCGTCGAGCAGGGTGATCTCGACCAGCTCGTGCGGACCGTCGATCGGCTGTGCGAGACACGGGATTGGGACGGTCTCGTCGAGCTCCGCGACCGGTGCCGCTGGGCGTTGGAGCGGGGCAAGCAGCTGTGGCCGGCGGCGTCCCTGGCCGAGTACCGCCTCGCGCTCGAGGCTCCCGGCAAGTGGGCGGCCGGCGTGCTCGCCGAAGGAGCGGGACGCTTCGCGCTCGGACCGCTGCCCGAAGTCGCGGCGAGCACGCACTCCTGGGGTGAGCTGGCGCCGCACCTGGCGCCGGGACCGCTCGCGGCGATCACCGCCCACGAGCGGGTGCTGCGAGGCGAGGACCTTGCGCCACGAGGACATCGACGGACGGGTGCTCGAAGTGCCGCTCGCACTCGACGTCGTGGGAGCCGGAGTATCCCCTCGCGGAGTACGAGCAGGACAAGGCCGCGTTTCCGTCACCGTCGCCGGTCGCGCTGTCCTCGATCGAGCTCGACAGCGGCGAGATCGCCGAGGACCCGACGACGATCGAGGCGCTCGTCGCGCTCACGACGCGGTGGACGGTCGAATCGAACGGTCGCTCCGAGGCCGTCGCGGTCCGCGGCACCGCCTCCGCCGCGATCGCGGCGCTCGGCGTGCGCAAGGCGCGTGTCGCGGAGATCGCCGCGTCCGATGGGCTCGCGTGGATGGCATGGGCGGCCGCGAGTGGCGGCGCGCACGGTCGACGTCGCGGCATGGCGACCGGACGGTTCGACGCGTGGTGGGCGGCGGTTGCGCTGGCCGATGCACTCGATGACTGGCCACTGCCCCCGGACGAGATCGGTGACTCGATCGCCGCGCTCCGGTGGTTCGTGTGGGACGCCTACGAGCCGGAGACCGGGTGGGTGTTGCGCCTCGCCGATCGAAGACCCGGACGAGGGCATGGCGTGGGCCGTGGCGGCCACCGACCAGGCCTGACGCCGCTAACGTCACCCCAGGACGCGGTCGAGGTACGGGTTCGCGAACGTGCGATTGGGGTCGACTCGGGCGCGACTCGCCTGGAACCGGTCCCAGTCCGGATACCGGGGCGTGAGCGTCTCCGCCGTCTGGAAGTGCAGCTTGCCCCAGTGCGGGCGCCCGTCGGCAGCGCTCATGATCCGCTCGACGCCGCGGAAGTACTGCTCGTAGCCGCGTCCTTCGAACACGTGACACGCGATGAACGCGCTGTCGCGACCCGAAGCCATCGACAGCGGGATGTCGTCTGACGCGACGAACCGCACCTCGACCGGGACCTGGATGCGCAGGCCGCTCGCGTCGATGAACGACCGCAGCTCGCGTAGGCAGTCGACGACTGCGGCCCGCGGGATGCCGTACTCCATCTCGTAGAAGCGCACGAGACGAGGCGTCGTGAAGACCTTGTGCGAAGGCTCGGTGGACTCGACCCGGCCGATCAGACGGGTGACGAGACGGGAAAGGTCCGGGATCCTCGACGGGAACCGGCGACCGACGCGCCAGGCCGCGCTCAACGCGACGTTCTCGAGGAAGACCTCGTCGTACCACTCCTTCGCGCGCGATCGGGCAGCGGGCGGGTCGTCCACACGATTGTTCTGCTTCGCCTGGACCCACTCGGTGTGCGGGAACCAGTTGAACTCGAAGTGGTCGTTGCCCTCGACGTGGCGATCGAGGTCGGCGAGCACGTCGTCGAGTCGCTTCGGCTCGTTCACCGCGTGGAGCGTGAAGGCGGGGACACATCGCAGCGTGACGGTCGAGATGACGCCGAGCGCTCCGAGTCCCACTCTCGCGGCGTCGAACAGCTCCGGCTCGCTCGGCCCGCGAGCAGTTGAGCACCGAGCCATCCCCGGTCACGATCTCCATCGCCTCGATGAACGTCGACAGCACGCCGAGCCGGGCACCGGTGCCGTGGGTGCCCGTCGAGAGCGCGCCCGAGATCGTCTGCGCGTCGATGTCGCCGAGGTTCGGCAGCGCAAGCCCGAGCGAGTCGAGCGTGGCGTTCAGCCGGCGGATCGTGATGCCCGCCTGCACGGTCACGAGCCGGCTCGCGACGTCGGCGGAGACGACCTCCTCGTACTGGTCGAGGACCACCTGCGTGCCGGTCGTGCACGCGATGTCCGTGAACGAGTGGCCGGCGCCGACGACCTTCACCGTCGAGCCGCTCGCGGCCGCCCCCTTCACGACCGCGGCGAGCTCATCGACGTCACGCGGGTGGGCCACCGCGGCAGGCGCGCACACCTGGTTGCGGGCCCAGTTGCGCCACTCGCTCACACTGGCCCCAGCACCGAATCGAGGTAGTCGTTCGTGAACATCCCGTGCGGATCGAACTCGCTCCGCACGGCTCGGAACTGGTCCCACTTCGGATACAGGGGCGCGAGCTGGTCGGCGGTGCGGGTGTGCAGCTTTCCCCAGTGCGGACGACCGTCGAGCTCGCGCATGATCGCCTCGACTTCGCGGAAGTACTCCTCGTAGGGCCGGTCGTGCCACTCATGCACCGCGATGTACGCGGTCGGGCGTCCCGACGCCGTCGAGAGCGCGACGTCGTCGGCCGCGGTGACCCGCACCTCGACGGGGAAGCGAATGCCCCAGTCGTGCCGCTCGATCTGGCGACGAACCTCCTTCAGCGCGTGCATGCCGTGCTCCGCGGGGATGGCGTACTCCATCTCGTAGAACGGCGTCTCCCGGGACGAGCAGAAGATGCGGTCGCTCCGGTCGCTGAACTGCACGGCGTGCGGGCGTTCCCCCTCGGGCTGCCAGCGTCCGAGCAGACCGAGCACCGTGAGGCCGCGCCGGCTGATGACACGATCCTCGAGCGGCGGCGTCCACCCCGGCTTCGACGAACCGTCTCGGAGGTTCGCCTTCGTCAGCACCCACTCCGTGGACGGCACCCACCAGAACTCGAAATGGTCGTGAGCGGCGACGGCGTCGTCCCACGCCTCCATCATCTGCTCGATCACCACAGGCGCCTCCGTGCAGTGCAGCTCGAACGCGGGCACGCACCGGAGCGTCACCTCGGCGACGATGCCGAGCGCGCCGAGGCCGACACGCGCGACCGAGAGCAGGTCCGGGTCGCTCGCGTCGATCCGCCGAGCGCGCCCATCGGCCGTCACGAGCGTCATCGCCTCGACGAACGTCGCGAGTCCGCCCCACTCGGCACCGGTGCCGTGCGTGGACGTCGCGATCGCCCCGGAGATCGTCTGGCGGTCGATGTCACCGAGGTTCGGAAACGCCAAGCCCGGCCTCGGCCAACGCATCGTTGAGCGTCGCGAGCGTGATGCCCGCCTGCACGCTGACGAGCCCAGACGAACGCGTCGATGTCGAGCACCCGATCGAGATGATCGAGCACGAGGCACCGCCCGTTGGTGAGCGCGATGCCCGTGAACGAGTGGCCGGAACCGACCGCCTTCACCCGCTCGCCGTTGGCCGCCGCTTCCGCGACGAGCGTCGTCAGCCGATCGACAGAGCTCGGGTGGTCGATCGCCACGACGTCGTGGGTCTGGTTGCCTGCCCAGTTCGTCCAGCTCTCGCTCATCAAGCTCCATCCCAACCGAGTGGGCGCCAGCGGACTAAGTCCGGCTGGTGCCTAGACGCTCGGCGGGTCAGCTGCGGGCTTGGAGGGCCTCGATCAGCTTCGGCAGCACCTTGTGCACATCGCCGACGATGCCGAGGTCGGAGATCGAGAAGATCGGCGCCTCTTTGTCCTTGTTGATCGCGATGATGTTCTTGGAGCCCTTCATGCCGACCATGTGCTGCGTCGCACCCGAGATGCCGGCAGCCACGTAGACGGTCGGCTTCACGACCTTGCCGGTCTGGCCCACCTGGTAGGAGTACGGCACCCAGCCCGCGTCGACGATCGCACGCGACGCGCCGGGCGCGCCCTTGAGCAGCTTCGCCAGGTCCTCGATGAGGTGGTAGTTCCCGGCTTCTCCGAGTCCGCGGCCACCCGACACGACGATGTTCGCCTCGTCGAGCTTCGGACCGGTCGACTCCTCGACGTGGCGAGCGGTGACGCGTGCGGCGCCGGACTTGCCGGTGTCAGGGAGCGCGACCTCGACGACTTCGCCCCGCGGCGCCACCACCGGCTTCGGCGGCGAACGACTTCGGACGGAACGCTGCCAGCGCAGGCCCTCCGCCCGCGAGAGCCGTCGTGACGAGCGTGTTGCCGCCGAAGATCGCCGTGGTGCACTTCACCGTCGATCCGTCGACGGACACGTCGATGCTGTTGGTGAGCACCGGCTTGTCGAGCTTGACCGACAGGCGACCCATGACGTCGCGGGCCTCGTAGGTCATGCCGAACATGATCAGGTCGGGAGCGCTCGACGCGATCTGCGCGGCCATCGCCGCGGCGACGGCGGGACCCGGGAGCGATCCATCGAGATCACCGGTCGCGTAGACCTTCGACGCGCCGTGCTCACCGAGCGCGCCAGCGATGCCTGCAGCATCCGCGCCGGCGTAGAACGCCTCGACGTTGCCGCCGAGCTCACGCGCCTTGGTGAGCAGCTCGAGCGTCAGCGTTGTCGGCTTGCCCTCTGCTGACTCTGCGTACACCCAGACATTGGAGAGCGTCACTTCATCCTCCTCAGATGACCTTGAGGCCTTCGAGGAAGGCGATGATCTTCAGGTGCCCTTCGCCGTCGTCTTCGATGACCTCGCCGGCCTGGCGCGCTTCGGCGGCGGCGACCTCGGTGATCTCCTGGCGGGCGCCCGGCCATCCGACCGATGAGGCGTCGAGACCGAGGTCGGATGCCGTCACCTCTTCGACCGGCTTGTTCTTCGCGGCCATGATCCCCTTGAACGAGGGGTACCGAGGCTCGACGACGCCGGCGGTCACGCTCACGACCGCGGGCATCGGGCACTCGACTTCGTCGTAACCAGCCTCGGTCTGGCGCTGCACCTTGACCGTCTCGCCCGCGACCTCGACGTGCTTCGCGAACGTGACGGACGGCAAGCCGAGGAGCTCGGCGATCTGCTCGGGCACGGTGCCCGTGTAGCCATCGGTCGACTCCGTCGCGGTCAGCACGAGGTCGGGCGTCCCGAGACGCTCGATCGCCTTCGCGAGCACCTTGGCGGTCGACAGCGAGTCGGAGCCTTGCAGCGAAGGGTCGCTCACGAGCACAGCCTTGGCCGCGCCCATCGCGAGCGCGGTGCGCAGACCCGACACCTCGTTGTTCGGTGCCATCGACACCAACGAAACCTCGCCGCCGCCCGCGGCGTCGACGAGCTGCAACGCCATTTCGACTCCGTAAGAGTCGGATTCATCGAGGATGAGCTTGCCTTCGCGCTTCAACGTCTTGGTCGACGGGTCGAGCGCCCCCGGCACAGCGGGGTCGGGGATCTGCTTGACGCAGACGACGACGTTCATGGCGTCGTAGTCTGCGCCCCAGGCCCCACGGCCACAAATCGGATCGTGAGGCGAACGCGACACTGCCGGGGGCCCCTCTGCGACTGCTTCTCATCGTCAACTCGGCCGCTTCGTCGGTCACTGCTCGCAGCCGAGTCGTCATCCAGAAGGCCCTGAGCGCCGACCACCAGGTGTCACTCGCCGAAACGAGTCGGCGGGGGCATGCCACCCGTCTCGCGCAGGGCGCGGCCGCGGACGGAGTCGACGTCGTCGTCACCCTCGGCGGAGACGGCACCCAGAACGAGGCCGCCAACGGCTTGGCCCGCACCGAGACGGCTTTGGCGGTGCTGCCCGGCGGCTCGACGAACGTCTTCGCCCGCACCATCGGCCTGCCGAACGATCCGATCGAAGCAACCGGCGTCTTGCTCGACGCGTTGGCGAAGCAGTCGATGCGCAAAGTCGGGTTGGGCAGCGTCAACGACCGCTACTTCCTGTTCCACACGGGGGTGGGATTCGACGCGGCCGTCGTCCGTCAGGTCGAGCGTCGCGACACGTTCAAGCGGTGGTTCGGCCATCCCCTCTTCATCTACGCGACCGTCGTCACGTGGCTCCGCCACTACGACCGGCGTCATCCCCACTTCGGTGTGCACTTCCACGACGGCGTCGTGGACGACGGCTTCTTCACGGTCGTGATGAACACCTCTCCCTACACATTTCTCGGCAACCGCCCGTTCGACATCGCGCCGGAGGCGACGTTCGACCGAGGGCTCGTCGCGGTGACGGTGCGATCACTCGGGATGTCGATGGCGGCGACGCTGGCTCGGACCGCCTTCATGAACCCGCGCACACTCCGCAACTCTCGCTCGGTCGACTTTCGCACCGACCTCGAGAGCTTCGAGGTGGTGGGGCACCGACCGTTCCCGTATCAGGTCGACGGCGACTACCTCGGTGAGGTCGACCGGTTGCAGTTCCGCCACGAGCCGAACGCGCTGAGGTTGGTCTTGCCCGACCTCGCGACCTCAGGAACGGCCGAGCACAGCTAGCAAGACGTCCGGCACGTTCGTGCAGATGCCGTCGACGCCGAACGCGATGAGCTCTCCCATCCGGACGGGATCGTCAACGGTCCACACATTCACTTCGAGTCCGAGCTCGTGGCACGCCTCGACCAACGCGGCGTCGACGAGCAGGTCGTAGGGATGCAGGGCACGGTGACCGTTCCCGACGAGCCCCGCAGCCACCGCTGCCGCATCGGGGATCACCATCGTCAGCCAGGCCGTCGGGACGGCGCGATCGACGATGCGCACGCGCTCGATGCTCCCGACGTCGAACGAGGACACGAGCACCCGGTCGTGCAAGGAGCGCTCCCCCACGAACCGGGCGACTTGGCCAGCCACGGTGCGTTCGTTGTCGAAGTCGGGGTCTTGGCGGGAGTTCTTCACCTCGACGTTCACCGCCATGTCGCCGCAGGCCTCGATCGCCGCCGCGAAGTCGGGGACGTCGGAGGGGAGCTCGCGAGCGTGAAGGTCGTAGATCACGCGCCCATCGGGGAGGTGGGCGTCGTGGTGGACCACGAGATGGCCGTCCGCGGTCGCGCGGACATCCAGCTCGACCATGTCGGCGCCCATCGCGGCGGCGCCCCGAAACGCCGCGAGCGTGTTCTCGGGGAAAGCCTTCGAGGCGCCACGATGGGCGATCACCTGGGTCATGCACCCATCCAATCAATGCGACGGGCGCATGTCGGGCGCCTGAAGATCTACTTGCCGCCTCGTGGCCTCTGGTGTACCCTCGGCACACCGCGTCGCTCCTGGTCAACGCCCGGGTTCGGCGCCATGTGAACGGTTTCACACACTGCTGGACTCGTGAGGGAAGTGCCTCGGCGGTGACGCCGAGTGCGGTTGGGCTGGAGGATGCGTGTCGGTGGCCACTGGGATAGCGCTCGCCCAAGATCGCGGCGACTGGCGGGCCGAATCCGCCTGTCGGGACACCGACCCTGACCTGTTCTTCCCCGTGGGCACGACGGGGCCGGCCATCGAGCAGATCGACGCGGCCAAGGCCGTGTGCGCGAAGTGCCCCGTGCAATCGCAGTGCCTCGAGTTCGCGCTCGCGACCAACCAGGACTCGGGCGTCTGGGGCGGCACGTCGGAGGATGAACGCCGGCGACTGCGACGGGCATGGCTCGCCCGTCAGCGCCGCGCCTCCTGATCCCCTCTCTCAGCCGTACGAACTCAGCCGTACGAACTCAGCCGTACGAATCCGGGATCAGCATCCGTAACGAGACCACCGTTCCGGGATCCGCGCGCACCATGTCGATCGTCCCGAGCAGCTCGGTCGTCACGAGCGTCCGCACGATCGAAAGTCCGAGACCGGTGGCGTCTTCGATGCGAAAGTCGTCGGGGAGCCCGACACCGTCGTCGCTGACCGTCACGGCCAGCATCGAGCCGTCGTTTGCCATGTCCACCGAGATCGTGCCGGGCCGGCCGTCCACGAACGCGTGCTCGACCGCGTTCTGCAACAGCTCGGTGAGGACGACCGCGAGGGGGGTCGCCACGTTCGCTGACAGGCGACCCGCGTTGCCGGAGATGCGAAGGCGGACGGGTCGGTCCGGCGACTGAAGCCCCTCCTCCACCATCGCCGCGAGGGGAAGGAGGATGTCGTTGAAGTCGATGTCGTCGCCGACATCACGCGACAACGTCTCGTGCACGAGCGCGATGGTGCGGATGCGGCGCACGGACTCCTCGACCGCGGCTTTCGCCTCCGCCGACTCCAGTCGGCGCCCCTGCAGGCGCAGCAAGGACGAGATCGTCTGCAGGTTGTTCTTCACGCGGTGATGGATCTCGCGGATCGTCGCGTCCTTGCTCAGCAACATGCGGTCGCGGCGACGCAGCTCGGAGATGTCGCGCACGAGCACGACGCCTCCACTCACTTTGCCCCCCTTGAGGAGGGGGAGGCAGCGCACGAGGACGATCACCTCGGGAACCTGCTCGATCTCCTCGGTCGCCGGTGCCGCGGACTCGAACGCGAGCTGCACCGGGTGATCGTCGAACCCGATCGCGGCAAGGCGCATGCCTACGGCGTTCGCCTGCACGCCGGCGCGGTGGAGCGCGGACACCGCATTTGGCGACGCGTACTCGACGCGCTGTGACGCATCGAGCAGCATCACGCCGTCACCGACGCGCGGCAGCGCGGCGGTGCTCGACCGCTCGGCCGCGAAGGGAAAGTCGCCGTCCGCGATCATCCGGGCGAATCGCTCGAAGACCTCGAGGTAGGTGCGTTCGAGCTCGCCGGGCTGCCGACCCACTGAGGGCGACCACTCCCGGGTGAGCACGCCGAGCATCGCGCCGTCGTGCCGTACCGGGATCGCGGCGACCCGCACCCGATCGCTTCCGGGCACCTGCGCCATGTCGCCGACGACGATCTCGCCGGTGTCCCAAGCCTCGGCGACAAGGGGATGATCGGCTCCGGCCAGCACCTCTCCCACCCAGTCGGCGCGGTACATCGTCTGCCCCGTCGTGGGGCGGATCTGGCCGAGCACCAGCCACGAGTCGCTGTCGACGACGGGGGCGAGCAGCAGCAGGTCGGCGAAGCAGAAGTCGGCGAGCATGCCCCACTCGGCGACGAGACGCTGCAGGTGGGCGATCTGGGCGCGCCCGAGCGACGTCCGGTGCCGCGCGAGCTCGGCGAGGGTCGCCATCGGTCACGATGCTACGAGCCACTCGTGCGGGAACCGGCACGGCGCATCGGGTGTCTCAACCAAGGATGGTGGCTGAGCTCGTGAACATCGAACCGGTCGAGCCGGCGGACGATGCCGTGTTCGACCGCGCCGAACCGGATTCACCGGACTCGCTCGGCTTCGACGACCTCTTCGCGCAGCGTTACGCACCGATGGTGCGCCTGGCCACCTTGCTCGTGGGGAACCCGGCCGTGGCCGAAGAGCTCGTGCAGGACGCGTTCGTGCGCGTGCACCGCAAGTGGGACGGCGTCGAGCATCCCGCCGCCTACTTGCGCACGGCCGTCGTCAACACGTGCCGCAACAACCGGCGGCGAGCGAGGCTCGAGCGGACCCACGCGACCGCGTCCCCTCCGGCGGTCGCTCCCCCGCAGGAGCCGCTGCTCGACGCGCTCGCGACCCTCAGCGAACGCCAGCGCGTCGCCATCGTCCTGCGTTACTACGAGGACTTGTCCGAGGCCGAGATCGCAGCCGCGCTGGGCTGCCGGCCCGGCACCGTGAAGTCGCTGCTGCACCGCGGACTCGCCCAGCTTCGAGAGGTGATCGAACCGTGAACTCCCCCGACGATCTCGACTCCGCGCTCACCGATGCACTGCACCGACGTGCCAATGCCGTCACGGTGCCGAGCGACGGTCGAGTCCGCTTCGACCAGACGCTCGCGCAGGACAGCCGCAACCGCCATCGGCGGAGGGTCGGCATGTCGTTGGTCGGCATGGTGGCCGTCGTCGCGATCGGTGCGACGGCGGTGGGCTTCGCCGCGAGTCGAGGTTCCGAGCACAAGCCCCAGACCGTCGCCGCGGCCGCTCCGGACGACTTGAAGCTGCGCGCGCCCACCGAGCCGTCCAACCTTCCGAAGCTGCTGCCCGACCTCCCCGACGGGTGGGTGCTCGACAATGCCGGTGACTATGGCGGCCCCTCGTTGAACGCCGCGGACGCGCCCGTGAGCGAACCGGCTCTGGGGACGAGCCGCTTGCAGCTGTACCGGGCTGCCTCACCCGATGGCCCCGTCGTCAGAGTCGACATCCGCACCGAGCCAAGCGGTGGAGGTTTCGACACCGCCGGTTGGGATGGTGATCCGAACGCGACCATCACGACCATCAGGGGTCACGAAGCGGTCGTGACGACGAACGGCGGTGACGACCCCGCCCAGCTCATCATGTGGGCCGAGGATCCGCAGACGACCGTGTCGGTCACGGCCGATGGCCTCACGGGCACCGAGCCGATCGACTTCGCGAACGGGTTGCAACCCGACACGACCACGCCGGCGACCGATGACTTCACCGCGACTGTGCTGCCTGAGGAAGTGGCACTCGCGTACGTGGGCCCCGCCGACCTCCCGATGGGGTACGGCGGTCCCTCGTGGTCGCTCGGCTACCGCGGGCCCGAAGACCTCAGCCAGCCGTCGGACCCGTTCCTCAACTTGACCGCGACGATGGGCACCGAGGACGCGCTGATCGTCTATCCCGCACCGCGCGGCCGCACCGAAGCGGTCGCGGTAGCCGGGCAACCTGCACTCCTCATCGACGTGTCACGTGATGACCCGGCGCATCAGATGCGCGAGCTCGTCTGGCGCGACGAGGCCACCGGGCTCGTCCTCACGATGTCGGCGTCGGGCACCGACCCGGCCACGATGCTCTCCTTCGCTGAGGGCCTCCACCCCGTGAGTGAGGAGGATTGGCGGGCGGCGGTGGCGGCCGTGCAGCCGCCGACCGGCGGCGAGACGCCAGAGCCTGGGTTCGAGGAGCCGGCCCCGCCGGCGACGATTCCGGCGATCGCGGCCGGCACGCTCGATGGCCGCGCGTGGAGCATCAACGGCTTGCGCTTCCCTGACAGCGACGAAGGGCTCGTGTGCGGCGAGCTCGCATTCGACGGCGGCGAGATGGTCGGCAGCGCGTGCGCGGAGACGGCGAGCTCGCGACCGACGGGCATCGGCGTCGGTTCCGACGGAGCCAACGTGGTCTTCGCGGCGACGGATCCGAGCATCATGCGAGTCGAGATCGGACGCACCGGCGACCAGCCTCTCGCCGTCGACACCGTGCCGTCGAGCGATCCGTCGATCCCGCTGCGGTGGTTCGTCGCTTCGGTCGGCGACGCGCTGAAGGTCAACGCCATCGTCGGCTACGACGAGTCGGGCGCTGAGGTGGCGCGGGTCGACCAGCCGCTCGGACCTCCCTATCCGGACTACCGGGTGCTCGAGTCCGCTCCGAAGCGCGACCTGGCGACAGGCGTCGTCGACGACGCGCCGTGGATGCTGACGGGCGCTGATGCGCCTCTCAGCGACGGGACGGGTCCCGTCACTTGCGTCACCTTGACGTTCGCTTCCGAGACGGCATCGACCTGCCCGGTCAGAGTCGCCGGCGGAGTGAACGGCAACGGCATCATCGACGCCACCGTTGCGGTGCTGCGCCGACGGACGTTCGTCCTCGCGCACCTCGAGCAGAGCGCCGCCGAGTTCTGCGTCACGCTCGACGACGGGCAGGCCATCATCGTGCCGGTGGTGGTCACCGGCTCACCGTCAGGCTGGACCACCGCGGTGGTCCACGTCCCCGATGGCCGCACCGCGGTGGAGCTCCACGCCATCGACGTCGACGGCAGCGACATGGGCGCGATCAGTGCCGAACCCGCCGAGATGTCGGTACGCCCGATGCCGCTCGAGACCTCGGCACGTCCGGCGAAGGGCTGAGCCGTTCGCTCGATAACGTGCGGCGATGAACGAAGCGCACAAGCCTGCGGTGGTGACGAGTGGCGAGCGATGATGCGCGACGTCATCCTCCCGTGGGCGATGGGTGAGGTCGACCTCGGCGACGATGTGATCGAGGTGGGACCGGGTTACGGCGCCACGACCGACGTGCTGTGCGAGAAGTTGCCGCGGCTCACATCGGTCGAGATCGACGAGGCGCTCGCGTCGATGCTCGACGGAACGCTTCGCCGCCAAGTCGAACGTCGAGATCGTGGTCGGCGACGCCACCGCCCTCGGCTATCCCGACGGCCGGTTCACCGGGGCCGCGTGCTTCACGATGCTGCACCACGTCCCGACGATCGAGCTGCAGGACCGATTGTTCCGCGAGGTGGCGAGGGTCCTACGACCGGGCGCCGCGCTGGTCGCGAGCGACAGCCTCGCCAGCGACGAGCTCGCCGCGCACCACGAGGACGACACCTACAACCCCGTGGACCCCGACACCTTGGCCGCCCGCCTCGAGGCGGCGGGGTTCAGCGCGGTGGAGGTGCGCACCAACCCGTTCGGGTGGGCCGCGGTCGCCCGCAAGTGAGAGGCGTAGGGACGGTGGCGGAGCGTCAGCCGTCTTGCGACGCGAGCACTTCGGCTTCGCTGATCTCCCACCGGTGCTCGCACTCCCGGCCGTGCTGGTACATCAGGCCTTTGCGCAGGTCGATGTGCTCGAGGAAACCGGGTCCGCCACACTCGGGGCAACGGGTCGGCTTTCCCCAGATGAGCTTCGGCGCCGTCGGCTCCACCACCACCTCGGGCTCCGGCTCCGCTGGAAGGTCCGGAACCTTGCGTAGCCAGGACATCGCCCCTCCTTCTGCCTGGGCCCCGCTTCCTCGCCCGCGGGACCGCTTCGCACCATGGTACCCACCGTGACCACTCTCCGCGCGCAACATCGTCGAGCACTCCCCTACCGCGGCCGCCACAGGTGCTGGCCGAGATCGAGCACACCCGCCAGGTCGGTGAGCTCACCGCCCAGCTGCGGCACCGACACGATCTCGGGCGCGCGCGCGAGCTCAGCGCGCTGCTCGGCCTCGCGGGTCGCCGCCACCGCGTAGTTGTGGAAGCTGCCGGCGACGTCGGCCACCAACCGTGTGAGGTCGGCCGGCTCACCGCCGACCAGCGGTGCGAGATCGGCTCCGATGGCAGCCGCCTCCCGTTCCATCGCTGACGCCGCGGCCGCCGCGCCGGGATCGAGGAGGTACGCGGGGAGCACCTTGTTGAGCACGATCGCGCCGAGGTGGAGGTGGCGCTCGTGCAGGGCATCGATGAAGAACTCGGCCTCCCGCAGAGGTGATGACTCGAGGGTGCTCACGACCATGAACGTCGTCCGCCGGTCGGCCAGCACGCGCTGCACGGCCCGCGCTCGTTCGACGAACCCGTCGTGCATCGTCTGGAAGAGGATGAAGAACTCGGCGATGTCCTGGAGGAACTGCGAGCCGAGGATGCGATCGGCCATTTGGTAGAACGGCCGAGACGCCGCGGTCATCATCCTCGATCGGTACGGGACGGTCAGCCAGCGGAGCAGCCGACTGTTGAAGAAGTCGGCCATGCGAGCCGGGGCGTCCAGGAAGTCGAGAGCATTCCGAGACGGCGGCGTGTCGACGACGACCAGGTCGTACTTGCCCGTCGTGTGGATGTCGTACAGCCGCTCCATCGCGATGTAGTCGTGGCTGTGCACGAACCGGGTGGTGATGTTCTCGTAGAGCGGGTTGGCGAGGATCGCGTCGCGTGTCGCCGTCGTCGGGCGCATGACGGCGCACGAGGTCGTCCCACGACTGCTTTGTGTCGAGCATCGCGACCCACAGCTCGCCGCGCGGCACGACTCCCGCCGCCTCGAACGCGGCCTTCTCCACGCGCCGCTCGACGTTGCCGAACGACTCCAGGCCGAGTGCGTTCGCGAGCCGGCGGGCGGGATCGACGGTCAGCACGAGGACGCGCCCGCCGAGATGCGCGGCGGCCATCGCAGCCGCCGCAGCCGCGGTGGTCGTCTTCCCGACGCCACCCGATCCGCACGTGATCGCGATCTCCTTCGAGGCCATCAGCGCCTCGAGCGATCCAGCGCCGGCGTCCGCGCGTGCCATCAGAAACCGAGCTCCTCGCCCAGCGCGCCGGCGATCTGTCGAGTGGCCCGGACTCCCTTCGCCCGGGAGAACAGCTCGGGCACGTAGAGCAGCGGCGCGGCGGGAACGAGCCCCTCGCGCAGCTCGGCGAGATGCGCGGCTCCCATTCGACGCAGACGCACCGCGAGCTCGGCGGCGTCGAGCACGAGCGGCGCCGCGGTCCGACGCGCTCGCGAGTGCGGCTGCGGGCTCAGTGGTCCGCAACGCTTCGAAGAGCTCCTCCTCGCCCCGACCGAACAGCTCGGGCAGCACCCGGTTCACGACCACCGCGGCGAGATCGACCGACGTCTCGCTGATGGAGGCGGGCCGCGAGCTCGATCGTCTCGTTCACGGGCATCTCTTCAGGGTTCGTCACGATGACGACGCCCGTGCGCGCCGGGTCGTTCAGGATCTCGAGCATCCACTGCGTCTGCTCGCGCACGGCGCCCACCTGGACGAGCCGGGCGATGGTGTCGGGCGCGGTGAGCTGAGCGACGATGTGCCCGCTCGCCTCCGCGTCGACCACGACGAGGTCGTAGGACCCCTGACGCACCTCGTAGCAGAACTTCCCGACCGTGAGGATCTCCTTCACGCCCGGGGCCGCGCTCGCCACGAAGTCGAGGCTGCGGGCGAGCGGCCCGATCCGGCCGACGAGCGGGATGCGCAGCTGGAGCTTCAGGTACTCGCGGAGCGACTGCTCGGTGTCCATCGCCATCGCGAACACGCCGTCGTGCACCTCGCGAGGCTTGAAGCGCAGCGGCTCTGTCTCGAACGCCGAGGCGAGGTCACCCTTGGCGTCGACCTCACAGACCAGGCTGCGGCGCCCGCGGGACGCGGCGCAGCACGGCCAGCGCACTCGCGATCGACGTCTTGCCGACGCCACCCTTGCCGGTGACGAAGAGGAGCTTGCGATCGAGCAGATCGACGACCACGTCGCTGCCTCAGCGCTGCGTCAGCCGCCGAAGCCGATCTTGCGGTCGTTGTCAGCCGTGCCGATCTCGACGTAGGCGACCTTCGAGGAGGGGATGCCGATGTCGCGTCCCCGCTTGTCGGTGAGCCACAGCACTGCGTCGTCGTCGGCCAGCGCCGCCGCGACATCGACCTTCAGCTGCTGGCGGTCGATGCCATCGTCCATCTCGACGTTGATCTCACGAGGGGCGTGGGTGACACCGATGCGGACGTCCACAGAACTTCCTTTGCAACCAGGGCCGATTGGGCCGGGTCACTCTACCGGCGCACATGGTTAGCCTCGCCCAGCCATGCACATCGATCGCGAACGGCTCGCGGACCTTCTCCAGGCAGAGCGGGAGCGATTCGTGGCCGCTCATCCCCGGTCCGAAGCGATGGCGACCCGCGCACACCGCAGCTTGGTCGGCGGAGTCCCGATGAACTGGATGGCGCGGTGGCCGGGCCCGTTCCCGCTGTTCGTCGCCGAGGCCACCGCCGGGAGGTTCGTGGACATCGACGGGCACGAGTACGTGGACTTCTGCCTCGGCGACACGGGGGCGATGACCGGCCACGCACCGACGGCCACGGTGCAGGCGATCCACGCGCAAGCAGCCCACGGGTTGACAACGATGCTGCCAACCGACGACTCGGTGTGGGTCGCGGAGGAGCTGACCCGCCGATTCGGACTGCCTCTCTGGCAGTTCGCGCTGAGCGCCACCGACGCCAACCGATTCGCGTTGCGACTCGCTCGGCACGCCACCGGGCGACCGAAGATCGCAGTCTTCGACTGGTGCTACCACGGCACCGTCGACGAGACCCTCGCGGTGCTCGACGGGGATCGTGTGATCGCTCGCCCGGGCTCGGCGGGACCGCCGATCGATCCCGCGCTCACCACGAAGGTCATGGAGTTCAACGATCTCGACTCGGTACGGCGGGCCCTCGAGCCCGGCGACGTCGCATGCGTGCTCGCGGAGCCCGCGCTCACGAACATCGGGATCGTGCTTCCGGAGCGCAGGGTTCCACGACGCGCTGCGTGAGATCACACGCGCCACCGGCACGCTCCTCGTCATCGACGAGACCCACACGATCTGCGCGGGACCCGGCGGCTGCACGGCGCAACACGGGCTCGCGCCCGATCTCTTCGTGATCGGCAAGCCGATCGGAGGAGGCGTACCCGCCGCGGCCTTCGGGATGACGCGCGAGGTCGCGGCGCAAGTCGACGACGCGATGCACGGCGACGACACCGATGTGAGCGGCATCGGCGGCACGCTCGCCGCCAATCCTCTGTCGCTGGCCGCGGTGCGAGCGACACTCTCGACGTGCCTCCGGGCCGAGGACTTCGCGGTAGCCGAACCACTTGCCGAGCGGTGGGCCGAGGGAGTCGCCGGCGCGATCACGGAGTCGGGCTTGCCGTGGTCGGTGCAGAGGCTCGGCTGCCGGGCCGAGTACTGGTTCTGCCCGCCGCCGCGCACGGGCGCCGAAGCCGCGGCGGCCGCGGATCATGAGCTCGACGCGTTCATGCACCTTCACGCGCTGAACCGGGGCGTGCTGCTCACGCCGTTCCACAACATGGCGCTGCTCGCTCCGTCACACACGAACGACGACGTCGACCGCCACACGGCATCGTTCCGCGAAGCCCTCGCCGCCCTCCGCCCCTGACCGTTCGCGTTCAGCCGGACTATGAGTCCGCTGGCGCGCTCGGTCGCAACTTGGTCAGATGATCTTGAGCTCTTTGCGGTAGATGCGCTTCGGGGCGAGCTCGATCGGCGATGCGCTCGGCGATCGATCGGAAGATCGCCGCGGCCTCGCTGTCGGGAGCGACCGCGATGATCGGGCGACCGTCGTCGCCGCCCTCGCGCAGCGCGGGCACGAGCGGCACCTGACCGAGCAGCGGCACCTCGAGCCGGTCGGCGAGCGCCTGGCCGCCGCCCGCCCGAACAGCTCGTAGCGCATGCCGTCGTCGCCGGTGAACCACGACATGTTCTCGATGACGCCCTTGACCTCGAGGTGCACCTTCTGGGCCATGAACCCGGCCGCGCTGCGCGACGCTCTGCGCCGCCGGCTGCGGCGTGGTGACGACGTACACCTCGGCGCGGGGCAGGAACTGCGCGAGCGACAGCGAGATGTCGCCGGTGCCCGGCGGCAGGTCGACGAGCAGGAAGTCGGGCTCGTCCCAGTACACGTCGGTGAGGAACTGCTCGAGCGCCTTGTGCAGCATCGGGCCGCGCCAGATGACCGGCTGGTCGTCGTCGGCGAAGAAGCCCATCGAGATGCAGCGCACGCCGTGGGCCTCGGGCGGCACGAGCATCTGGTCGATGACGACCGGCGGCGCGGTCGACGCCGAGCATGCGCGGGATCGAGAAGCCCCACACGTCGGCGTCGATGACGGCGACCGAGTGGCCCCGCTGCGCGAGCGCGATCGCGAGGTTCGTCGTGACCGACGACTTGCCGACGCCGCCCTTGCCCGACGCGATGAGCAGGCACCGGGTGCGCGACTGCCGGGTCGGCGAACGGGATCGCCCGGCCCTCGGCGTGGCCGTGGGCCGGCTGCGAGCCGGCGGTCGCGGCGGGGTCGCCGTGCAGCTGCTCGCGCAGCGCGGCCCGCTCGTCGTCGGTCATCACCGTGAAGTCGAGGTCGACCGACGCGACGTCGTCGAGCGCCCGGACGGCGCGAGTCGACCCGGTTCGTGATCTCGGCCCGCAGCGGGCAGCCGGCGACCGTGAGCGCGACGAGCACCTCGACGTCGCCGCCGTCGATGCCGACGTCGCGCACCATGTCGAGATCGACGATGCGGCGGTGCAGCTCGGGGTCCTGGACGGGCCGCAGCGCCTCGAGGACCTGATCGATGGGTGCGGCATCAGCGGGCTCCGAGCGAGAGAGATTTGCCCTACGCGGATAGGTAGAATACCGGCGTGGAGACGTCAGCACCCACCTCGGCGCTGACACCGGAGCAGTTCTCTGCGGCGGTCACGGCCATCACGGTCGCCTTCGGTGACCCGACCCGCCGCGAGATCTACCTCTTCGCCCACGAGCACGACCGCGGCGTCACCGGCGTCGCAGGTGGCCGAGCACTTCGCGCTCCACCCCAACGTCGCCCGCCACCACCTCGACAAGCTCGCCGCGCGGCGGCTACCTCGAGGTCGTCGTCGAGCGGGGCGAGCGCGGCGGCGCCGGGCGGCCGTCGAAGCGCTACCGGCGCGCCGACGAGCGAGGTCACGCTCGACGTGCCCGTGCGGCACGACGACCTCCTCGTCACGCTGCTCGGCCGGGCCCTCGCCCTGCTGCCGCCGGACCAGGCCGAGGCGATGGCCGAGGAGGTCGGCATCGAGTACGGGCGGGCGATGGCGCAGTCGATGGCCGGCGACGGACGGTCAGCGCTCGTTCCGCGCCGCGCTGCACGCGGTGGCCGACGCGCTCACCGCCCACGGCTTCGCGGCCCACGCCGAGACGCAAGGGCGGCGAGCTGCGCATCGTGTCGGACCACTGCCCGTTCGGCGCCGCGGCCATCGAGCAACCCGGTGATCTGCGCCGTCGACCGCGGCATGGTGAAGGGCATGCTCGAGACGCTCTACGGCGACACCGAGCCCGAGATCGAATCGTCGCTGCCCAGCGGCGACGACGTCTGCGTCACCGCGGTCTGAGCGATCGACCTCAGGTCGACCAGTGCGGCACTACCTCGACCACGCGTCGACCTCGCCGACGCGCCCGCAGGCGATCGACGCGATGGTCGCGTGGCTGAGTTCGCCGCTCGCGGCCGATCCGGGCCGCATCCACGCCGAGGGCCACGCCGCCCGGGTCGCCGTCGAGGAGGCCCGCGAGCGGTGGCCGCGTCTCCTCGGCGCGCGCGACCGCGAGGTCGTGTTCACGAGCGGCGCGACCGAGGCGATCGCGGCGGCGACCTGGGGCGCGGCCGAGCGCGGCGCACCACATGGTCGTCGCCGCGGTCGAGCACTCGGCGGTGCGGCTCGCGGCCGCGGCGCGCGCCGAGGTCACCGTGGGTGCGCGTGCGATCGCGACGGGCCGGGTCGCACGTCGACGCCGTCCGCGACGCGATCGCCGCCGGCACCGCGCTCGTGCACGTGCAGTGGGGCAACCACGAGGTCGGCACGGTGCAGCCGGTCGCCGAGGTCGCGGCGGCCTGCCGCGAGCGCGGCGTGCTGGTGCACGTCGACGCCGCGCAGGCCGCGGGCCACGTGCCGATCGACTTCGACGACCTCGGCGCCGACCTGCTGTCGGTCAGCGCCCACAAGATCGGCGGGCCGCCCGGCGTCGGCGCGCTGCTCGTGCGGCGCGGGCTGCGGCTGCGCCCGCTGCTGCTCGGCGGCGACCAGGAGCGGGCGCGGCGGGCCGGGTTCGAGAACGTCCCGGCGATCGTCGGCTGGGGCGCCGCCGCGAGCGCGTCGGCAACGACGCTCGACGCGCGAAGAGCAAGCGGCGCGGCGGCTCACCGACCGGCTCATCGACGGCGCCGTCGAGATCCGACGGCGTCACGTTCTACGGCGACCGCGATCGATCGGCTGCCCCACCTCGTGTGCCTCGGCGTCGACGGCGTCGAGCCGCAGGCGGTGCTGCTCGGGCTCGACCAGGCCGGCATCGCCGTGCACTCCGGCAGCGCGTGCGCGTCCGAAGCGCTCGAGCCGTCGCCGGTGCTCGAGGCGATGGGCGTCGACGCCCACCGGTCGCTGCGGATCTCGGTCGGCTGGTCGACCACCGATGACGACGTCGACGCGGTGCTCGCCGCGCTGCCGACCGTGCTCGAGCGGCTGCGGCGACTCGGTCAGTGCTGCCCGGTCAGTCGCCGTCAGTCGCGGTCAGTCGCCCCCAGTAGCGCTGCTCCCGCCACGGGTCGCCGTACATGTGGTACCCGTTGCGCTCCCAGAAGCCGGGCTCGTCACCGGCGCGCACCTCGAGGCCCTCGCAGCCACTTCGGCGACTTCCAGAAGTAGAGGTGCGGCACGACGAGGCGCACCGGGCCACCGTGCTCGGCGGGGATCGGCCCGCCGTCGTACTCGTACGCGACGCATCGACTCGGGTCGAACGACGTCGGCGAGCGGGAGGTTCGCGGTGTAGCCGTACGCGGCGTGGCCCATGACGTGCGTCGCCTCCGGCCGCAGGCCCGCCCGGTCGAACAGGTCGCGGACCGCCACGCCTGTCCAACTCGTGTCGAACTTCGACCACTTGGTGACGCAGTGGATGTCGGTGTGCAGCGACGTCGGAGGCATCGCCCGGAGCTCGTCCCAGGAGATCGTGAGCTCGCGGTCGACCAGCCCGAAGACCCGCAAGGTCCAGGTGGCGACGTCGATCTGCGGGACGTCACCGACGTGGAGCACGGGGAAGCGCTCGGTGAAGTACTGGCCCGGGGGCAGGCGATCCGGATCGATGCCGCGGTCGGCGAGCTGCCTGCGGTTGCGCTCGAAGAAGCCCATCAGTGCGAGGTGCTGCGCTCGACCGGCGCCTTGCGACGCCGCGCGCCGGCGGCGACCTCATCGGGCACCTCGATCCAGAGTCGCAACAGCGCCGCGCCCAACGTCTTGCCGAGGTTGTCCGACCGCAGGGAGCGCGGGCCGCCCCCTCCGAGGGCGTCGTACATGACGAACTTGAGCGCGAGCACGTTCGGCGCCTCGTACCGCTCGACGCTTCCTTGCACGAGTCTGTCGAAGTGGGCCTTCACGACGTCGGCGGTGACGGCCTGTCTGATCGCGTCGTAGGCGGCGTCGTCGTCGGCGAAGAGCGCCAGGTCGGAGATGTTGCCCTTGTCTCCCGACCGCACGCCGCAGAGATCACGAAGCTGGATGCGAGCCACGGGCCGAACGTACCCCGCTGAGCAGGATGAACGATGCGGGACTATCTTTGCCCGTCTCATGCGCCTCTACCTCGTGCGCCACGCGAAGGCGGGCAGCCGCCGTGACTTCGAGGGCGACGACCGCGAGCGGCCCCTGAGCAGGGCGGGCCTCGAGCAGGCCCACGGCCTCACGGTGATGTTGGGTCATCTCCCGATCTCGCGCGATCTACTCGAGCCCGTACGTCCGGTGTGCGCAGACGGTCGAGCCTCTCGCGAAGAAGCTCGGGATCGAGCTCAGGATCACCGAGGCGCTCTCCGAGTGGGACGGGCCGGGCACCCGACTTCTCCGCAGCGATCGCGCTCGTCGACAAGGCGCCGAACAACGCGCGTGCTGTGCAGCCACGGCGACGTGATCCCCGCGGTGCTGCGACGCGCTGGTGCGCCGGGGTCTCGGTCATCAAGGGTGACTACGACATGCGCAAGGGCGTCACCTGGGTGGTCGAACGCAAGGGCGGGCAGTGGCGGCGAGCCAAGGTGATCCCCCCGCCGCATGCCTAGGTCAGTCGCTCTCAGGTCAGTCCAGCGAGAACGGCGGGTACTCGTCGCGCAGGAGGTACACGTAGGCCGTCACGCGCCAGGTCCACCGGTTCACGCCGATCACGAACTTGCGCATCCCCTCGTTCCACTTGCCGGTGAAGAGGATGACGAAGGCCGAGATGAGAAGGACGATGCCGGCGGCGAACCAAAGGAACGCCAGCACGATGTAGTGCGGGATCGCGATGAACCACTTGTAGAACGGCGCCCACCGGTTCAGCTCGCGGGGATACACGACCGAGAGCCTCGATGGGTCATCGCCCGGATCGGCCGTCACCGTCTCGAACGTGAACGGCGGATACGGCTCGCGGAGGAACATCGCGTAGGTCATGACGCGGTACTGGTACCGCTCGCACATCACCATGACGTTGAAGAGGCTCTCCGGGTACACCTTCGTGAACAAGATGATGAAGAACGCGATGAAGGTCAGCGCGCTCACGAGGAGAGACAGGAAGTAGGCCACGACTGCCTGCGGGATGACCAGCAGCCAGTGCACGAACGGCCGCCAGCGGGCGATCTCGAGCGGTGCCTCGAGCGACCACGACGCGGGATAGCCGCCCGCCGCGCTCGTCGCCAGCACCGGGCATGCCGGGCGGAGGCCCTGCGGGACCACCAGGCGGTGGCGTCGGGGGGCTCGGCGGCGTCGGCGGAGCGGGCGGAGGTGGCGGCAAGTTGCTCACGGCGGCGGACCGTATCGCACTTCGCCCAGTTGAGGGCGGTTGTCTGGTTGTGGCTCAGACCTCGACGAGATCGACGCGCACCTGGCGATCGACGAGTTGGCGATCGACCGCGAACGCGTCGACCGCGAGAAGCTGCGTGGGCTTGCCGCCGCGTGCGCGCCCAAAGCCCGCGATCGTCGGAGGTCCGGAGAGGCCGAGCACCCCCGTGCCGTGGCTCACGCGCGCCGCGGTCTCGCGGATCCGCGCACCGCCACGCCAGCCGGCCCATCACTTCCGGCGGCTCCCAACCCTCCGCGTCGGCCGTGTCGAGATCCACGGTCGCACCGCCGAACGCGTTCACACCGAAGTACTCCTCGAGCCATTCCTCGACGGGAATGCCCGCGTCGATCGCGCGCTGCTTGACCCATCGCACCGCGGCGCGCGCCTTGGCTTCGGCGTCGGGCCACGGATAGGCGAACGTGGCCTCGCCGGCCCAGCCGGCGGGCGTGCACACGAGCCCCTTGTAGGTGGGAGGCGCCGGCAGCCCACGAGTGCCGGCGACCCGCACCCGATCGCCGCCGAGATCGGTCACCGTGAGCGACGTGAAGTCAGCCACCACATCGGGGTTGAGGTAGCGCGCCGGGTCGTGCACCTCGTACAGCAGCTGCTCGCGCACAGTGTCGAACGTGATCATCCCGCCTGACTGCGGAGGCTTCGTGATGATGGCGCTGCCGTCTGGGTCACACTCCGCGATCGGGAAGGCGATGCGCAGCGGATCGGGGTTCGTCCACCACGGGCCCGAGTAGTTGCCGCCCGCGACCTGGCCGCTGCACTCGAGGAGGTGGCCGATCACCACGCCGGCCGCGAGGCGATCCCAGTCGTCCCACGCCCAGCGGTGCTCGTGCACGAGCGGGGCGAGGAAGAGCGACGCGTCGGCGACGCGGCCGGTGACCACGACGTGAGCGCCGGCGTCGAGTGCCTCGACGATCGGACGGGCGCCGAGGTACGCGTTCGCGAACAGCGCGTCGGCCGGGAGCCCGAGCTCGTCGGCGCGGCGGACGCACATCGTCACCGACGACCGTCGCGACCGTGAGCCCCGTCGCGCCCGCTTCCTTCAGGGTCGCGACCACTGCGCGACCCGCCGCGACCGGGTTGATGCCGCCTGCGTTCGTGATGAACCGGGTGCGTCCGTCGACGACGTAGGGCAAGGCGGCGCGTACGTACGCGGGCAGATCGCGGGTGAACCCGAGCGACTCGTCGCGCTGGCGGTCCTTCTGCAGGATCGCCAGCGTGAGCTCGGCGAGGGCCTCGCACACGAGGTAGTCGACACCGGCTTCGAGCACGTCGGGCACCGGGCCGAGCCCGTCGCCGTAGAAGCCTTGACCTCCCCCGAGGCGAACGGTCACGGTGCGGTTGTAGCAGCCCCCGCGCCGCCGGGCTCGACGGGCAGGCCGAGCTCGAGGCGCACCTCGTCAGCCGCCTGTTGCACGGCCTGGGCCGCCCCGGACGGCGGGTCGAGCGCGAGGTATGCCTCCCACTCGGCGAGCGCACCCTCGAGGTCACCGTCCTCTCGGAGCACGAAGCCGAGGAAGAAGTGCGCGTCGGGGTAGGCGGCGTCCGCGGCGACAGCGCGGGCGACGAGGTCCTTGCCCTCGGCCATGAGCTCGGGTTCGGCGGTCTGGTACAGCAGCCATCCGCGGTAGGCCAGCGCCTCGGCGTTGTCGGGCTGCAGCGTCAGCACTTCGTCGTAGAGCCGGATCGCCTCGACTGCGTTCCCCGATGCGAGGAGCCCGCGCGCCTCGACGAGCAGGCTGTTGCTGTTCTGACTGATGCTCCCTGAGGCTGACTCCCCGGGCAGCCGCAGACCGGCCGCTCGCGCCATGACGAGACCGGCCACCACTGCGACCGCCGCGACCGCGCCCACGATCAACACCGTCCGCGCGCCTCCACGGCCGGGCGGGGCGAACTTCGCCCTGCCGGCCTCGATCGCGCGCGGAGGACGGTCACCGCACGCCGGGTGTAGTCGTCCTTGAGCGTCTCGTAGTCGTGCTCGTCGATGTCGCCGGCTTCGCGTTCGCGCTCGAGGTCGTCGAGTGACTTGAGCAGGAACGCGCGCTCCTCCTCGAGGCGAGCGAGCTCGTCGAGATCGAGGCGGGCGTCAGTCGCCATTCGTGTGCGTCCGCTCGACTCGTCGAGCCGCGTCGACGAGGCGACGATCGGCGTCGGTCAGCTCGGGACCCGACGGCGTGGCACGCCACCGGCGGAACGCCACGGCGAGGCCCGCGATGGCGGCGACGATGACCATCACGGGCAGGATCCACACGACGCTGCTCGCACCAGTGGCCTGGGGAGTGAGCAGATACTCCTCGCCGTAGCGGCTGATCAGATAGGCGCGGATCTCGTCGTCGGACTCGCCCGCCTCCACTCGTCGAGCGATGTCGGCGCGGATGATCCGCGAGGTTTGCGCGTTCGACGTCTCGACCGACTCACTCCGGCAGGTCGGGCATTTGAACTCGGACGCGATGGCGTTGACGCGGTCGGCGTTGGTGCGAGGTCCACGGCCGCCGAACGTGCCGAAGAACAGCGCCACGAGCAGGACGGGCACGAGCACCATCCACGCCGACGCGGTTGAGCTGCTGCTGCCTCGTCACGAGTCGCTCTCTGGTTCGGCCTCGAGCCGTGATGCGGCGTCGACGATCGCGTCGAGACCGCCCGATGTGACGCCGCCGGTCACTTTGCTCACGACGAAGCCGTTCGGGTCCACGACGAACGACTCGGGGATGCCGGTCACGCCATAGTCGAGCGCGACGACGCCCTCCGGGTCGGAGACGACGACCCATTCACCGCCGTTCTCCTCGAAGAAGTCGCGCACGGCTTCCTCGTCGTCGCTGAACACGACACTGATCACTTCGGCGTCGCCCGTTTGCTCGTGTCGCCGATCGAAGGAGACCAGCTCGGGGTGCTCGCGAATGCACGGCGCGCACCACGTTGCGAAGAAGTTGACGACGACGAAGCGCCCGCGACGGTCCGAGAGCCGGTAGGTCTCGCCGTCGACGGGCGAGAGGCTCGTGCCGATGATCTCGGGCGCCGGCTTGCCGAGCAGCGGGCTCTTCGACTGACGATCGACGGCCGGCGATCGCGTGGCGAGCACCGCGATGAACGCGACGATCGCCATGCCGACGGCGACGGCGACGGCCACGCCGACGCGACGGCGGGGACGCAGCGCGGCTCTCGGGCTCGTGCAGGTCTCGGTGTCACGGTTCTCGGTGTCACGGTTCTCGGTGTCAGCCATCGACACCCGCTCCCACTGGTTCGCCGACGGGCTCGCCCGGTGCAGCGGGCTCGCGCTCGGGCACCGGCGCTGACACGGGGTCGGTCGGGCGACGGCGCCGGCCGGGCCACGCCGCGAGGAGGGTTCCGACGGCCATCACCGTGCCGCCGATCCAGAGCCACACGGCCAGCGGCATCACGAGCATGCCGATGCGCGCCTGACCGTCGTCCTCGTCGGGCACATCGAGCAACGTCAGGTACACGTCGCCGGTGACGCCGGTGCGCACCGACGGCGTGCCGATCGTGTTGCTGCCGCCCGGGAAGCGCGAGAGCGCCGGTTCGTAGACCTGGCCGCCGTCGATCTGCACACGCGCGGGTAACTGTCTTGGCCTCCTCCTCGGCCCGTTCGATGCCGAGATAGGTGATGCGGTGGCCGGCGAGGGTGGCGGACTCTCCGGGCGCGAGCAGGAACTCGCCCGAGTGGCTGTACGAGGACGAAGCCGCGAGCGCGACCGCGATGATCACGACGCCGATGTGCACGATCATCCCGCCGTTCGCGCGGCCGACCATCCCGCGCCATCCCTGTCGCCGGGTGGCGAGCACGATCTGGCGCCCTGCCGAGCCGGCCGCGAATCCACCGAGGCCGAACGCGAGAAGCGGCGCGAGGCCGTGGGCTCCGAACGCGACCGCGATGACGACGACGCCGGTGCCGATCCACGCCGGCCACACGAGGCGATGGCGCAGGAGCTCGCCCGACGCCTTCCGCCACGGCAGCACCGGCGCGACCGCCATGAGGAACAGCAGGGCGATGCCGATCGGCATCGTCATGCGATCGAAGTACGGGCGTCCGATCGAGATGCGCTCGCCGTTCACCGCCTCGAGCACGAGGGGGAACACGGTCCCGAGGAGCACGACGAAGGCGAACACCGCGAACAGCACGTTGTTCGCCAGGAACGCGCCCTCGCGCGAGATCGGCGAGTCGATCGACCCGGTGAGCGCAGTCGATCGCCGCGCCAGCCGATCAAGCCCACTGAGCCGAGCACGACGATGCGCGAAGAACGTGAGGATCGCGGGGCCGATCTGGCTCTCGGTGAACGCGTGCACCGAGTCGAGCACGCCCGAACGGGTGAGGAACGTGCCGAGGATCGTGAGCGAGAACGTGGCGCAGAGCAGCGAGAGGTTCCAGACCCGCAACATGCCGCGCCGCTCCTGCACCATCACCGAGTGCAGGTACGCGGTGCCGGTGAGCCACGGCAGGAACGACGCGTTCTCCACCGGGTCCCACGCCCAGTAACCGCCCCATCCGAGCACCTCGTAGCTCCACCACGCGCCGAGGATGATGCCGACGGTGAGGAACCCCCACGCGAAGAGCGTCCAGCGGCGCGTCTCGACCAACCATCCCTCGCCGACTCGTCCGGTGACGAGCGCCGCGATCGCGAACGCGAACGGCACGGTGAACCCGACGTAGCCGAGGTAGAGCATCGGCGGATGGAACGCCATGAGGATGTGGTTCTGCAGCAGCGGGTTCGGGCCCGGCCCGTCGGTCGGGATGACACCCTGCACCTCGGTGAACGGGTTGGCCGGGCCGAGCAGCAGGAAGAAGAAGAACGCCGCGACCACGAACATCGTCGCGAGCGCCCAGCCGACGAGCGGGTCCGTGAGTCGGCTGCGGAACTGGTGGACGACGACGGCGATGTAGCCGGACAGGATCAGCGCCCAGAGGATGATCGAGCCCTCGAGCGCGGACCACAGCGTCGCGACGTTGAACAGAGCGGGCGTGCGCGTGCTGCCGTTGTGGGCGACGAACTCCAGCGAGAAGTCGCGGGTGATCAGCGCGCGCTCCATCGCGACGAACGCGAGCAAGGCGCCGGCGCCGAGCAGGCCGACGTACAGCCGCGACGAGCGCAGCAGCGAGGGACGACCCGTCACGAGGCCGACGACGATCGTGATCGCGCCGACGACGGCAGCCGCGAGGCCGAGCACGACGCCGGCTGTCCCGAGAGCCGCGTTCATGCGCGACTAGGGAGCATCGGCGGGCACCCGATCGGGGTTCTCCGCCTTGTACTCGGAGCTGTGCTTCACGAGGATCCGGTCGCTCGCGAACGTCTCTCCCGCCCAGCGGCCTTCGAGCACGACCGGGATCCCCTCCTGGAAGAGCTCGGGCGGGCTGCCCGTGTTCTGCACCGGCACCGTCACCCCGTTGAACCGCACGTCGAACACGACGAGCTCGCCCTGTTCACGAATCGTGCCGGGCACGACCTCGCCCTGCAGCCGGAACCGCTTGTCCTCGAGCGACGCTCGCTTCGCGACTGCTTCGTCCGCGTTGTAGAAGTACAGCGTCGCGTTGCTCAGCCCCTGGAAGAGGATGATCGCTCCCGCGGCGAGCACGAGGACGAGCACCACGCTCACGCCGATCTTGCGGCCGCGCGTCGACGGGGCGCGCGTGCGGGCGGCGGACGCGACGGCCGCGTCGGGCCCGGTGCGCGGCGTCAGATCCACGTCTGTCCTCATCGGGAAGCTGCTTCGCGAGCGTGCGACCCCGCGTCAGCACGCGCAACGTGTACGCGCCGATGCCGCCGAGCACGATGACCCAGGCCGAGAGGATCCATCCGGCGTCGGTCATGCCGTCGCCATCCCTTCGGCACGTCGCTCGTCGATCGCGAGCTCGAGGCCGTGCTCATCGAGCGCGTCCTCCAGACCGCGACCCGGTGGCGGTGGAGCAGCAGCCATGCGTAGATCGACGTGAACACGACGAACCCGAGGAACAGCGTGAACAGCATGATGCCGTCGACTGACGTCGAGATCGAGACGCAGGATCGTCGCGTCCTGGTGGAGCGTGCGCCACCACTCGACCGACTGGTGGACGATCGGCACGTCGATGAAGGCGAGGATGCCGAGGATCGCCGCGCGCTTCGCGCGCACGCTCGGCTCGGCCGGCATGCGCCGGAGCGCGAGGTAGCCGAGGAAGAGCACGAACAGCAGCGAGGTCGTCGTGAGGCGCGCGTCCCACGTCCAGTAGACGCCCCACGTCGGATGGCCCCAGATCATTCCGGTCACGAGACAGACCGCAGTGAACACGACGCCGATCTCGGCCGACGCGCCGGCGACGCGGTCCCACCAGCGACGGTGCGCTTCCAGAGGTACATGACGCTGCCGAGCGTGGTGACGCCGAACGCGAGGTACGCGACCCACATCGCCGGAGCGTGGATGTAGATGAGGCGGACGGTGTCGCCCTGCACCTCGTCTTCGGGTGTGCCGACGAGGGCGAGGAAGACGAGCAGTGCGATGCCGGCGAGGCAGGCGATGCCGAGCGCGCGGGTCGCCTTCGTGCCGGTGGACGTCACCGACCCGGTGCCGATCGACGTCTCAGCGCCGGTCGACGTCGCAGGCTGCTGGTCGAGCATCACGACTCCTCCAGGAGCGGTCCGAAGGCGACGAGCCCGAGCGCCGTGTAGACGAGGGCGAAGACGCCGAGCAGGCCGACCCACGGCCAGCCCTCGGAGGGCGAGCCGGCGAGCGCCGCCTCGAACGCCCTCGTGGCACCGATGAGCACCGGTGCGACCACCGGGAGCAGGAGCAGCGGGAAGCAGCGTCTCCCGAACCCGGAGCCCGGCGGCGAGGACGCCGTAGAGGGTACCGGCGGCAGCGAGACCGGCGGTCGCGGTGACGCATGGTGATCGCGAGCAGCGACGCCGAGCCCCCCGTTGTCGAGCACAGCGTCGTAGAGCACCACGACGCCGATCAGCAGCAGCACCTCGAGCCCGAGCAGCTCGAGCGCGATGGCCGCCGGCCTTGCCCGAGGAAGATGCCGGCGGGATCGAGAGCCGGACAGGCGCAGGGCGTCACGGTTGCCGTCGGCCGCC
The DNA here is from genome assembly GCA_963747215.1 of uncultured Acidimicrobiales bacterium. Taxonomy (GTDB): domain Bacteria; phylum Actinomycetota; class Acidimicrobiia; order Acidimicrobiales; family DATKAS01; genus DATKAS01. Next base: position 26,371 of record CAVVET010000008.1, on the reverse strand, counting down.
TCGATCGCGAAGGCCCGCTGGATGGCGAGCAGCGCGGAGAACAGCACCGCGATCCAGAAGAGGCCGGCGGTGGCGCGGGCGAGGACGCCGCGGTCGGGGTCGAGCGCGAAGGCGAACAGGATCAGCACGAGGACGGCGAAGGGCGCGACCTGGTTCGTGGCGACGTGCGAGCGCGCTTCGATCCGCAGGTCCTTGCCGGCGACGAGGGCCGCGTCACGGAACATGGACGGACTCCTCGGTCGGGCACGGCCTCCTGGCCGGGCACGAGTCCTGGGCGGGCACAGCCTGGAGCCGGCCACCGACCATGGTGACGGTGCGGTCGGCCAGCGGCACGGCCCGGTCGAGCTCGTGCGAGGCGACGAGCACGGTGGCGCCGGCGGCGGCGGCTCGGCGGACGAGGTCGTCGACGCAGGTCGCGACCGGTCGCGTCGAGCCCGGCGTGGGGCTCGTCGAGCAGCCACAGCTCGGGGCGACGGGCGACGAGGACGCGCGAGGGAGGCCCGCCGGCGCTGACCGGCCGACAGCCGGGCGACCGGCGACGTCGCCGAGGCGGCCGTCGAGGCCGAGCCGCTCGATCGCCGCCTCGGCGTCGGCGGCGCGGCCCCGCGGCGCGGGACCAGAACCGGACGTTGTCGGCGACGGTCAGGTCGTCGTAGAGCGCCGTGGCGTGGCCGAGGAGACCGACGCGGCGGACGCACCGATCGCGGGTCGTGGGCGAGGTCGTAGCCGAGCACCACCGCCTCGCCCGACGCTGACGGGTCGCAGGCCGGCGCAGCAGCCGCAGCAGCGTCGTCTTGCCGGCGCCGTTCGGGCCCCGGAGCAGCACGATCTCGCCGGGAGCCACGTCGAGATCGACCCCGGCGAGCGCGGGGAAGCGGCCGAGCAGCGAGACCGCGGCGCGGAGGTGGACGACGGGCTCCATGAGACCTGCTCACCGTAGTTGTGGGGGCGCGAAGGCGACAATGCGGGCGTTCGGTACCCTGCCGTCGTGGACGTCGACGGCGGCGGCATCGACCTCGACACCCCAACCCCAGCTCCGGCTGATTCTTCTGGCGCCAACGGGTCTCCGAGCCCCGATGGCGCCAAGAAAACCAGATCACGCGACTGGCGTTGGGTCGTCGGAGGCATCGGGCGCATGCTCATCGGCGCGGGCGTCCTGATCCTGCTGTTCGTCGTGTACCAGCTGTGGGGCACCGGCATCCAGGAAGCGCGGGCGCAGAACAAGCTCGAGAACGAGTTCGAGAGCATCATCGCCACGACGCCGGCGCCCACGACGACCCGGGACGACGACGACCCGGCCGGCCTCGGCTTCCTCCACCGCCCCGACGACGACCGTCGCGCCCGCCGCCGTGCCGCCGCCCGTCGTGGAGCCGGGCGACCCGTTGGCCCGCATCGAGATCCCGAAGATCGACGTCGACAAGATCGTCGTCGCGGGAGTTGGTGTCTCGGACCTGCGCAAGGGGCCCGGCCACTATCCGCAGACGCCGATGCCCGGCCAGGTCGGCAACTCCGCGATCGCCGGCCACCGCACGACGTACGGCGCGCCGTTCTTCCGAGTCGACGAGCTCGTGCCGGGCGACACCATCGTCGTGACGACGGTGCAGGGCCGATTCCGGTACCTCGTGACCGAGACCCTGATCGTGAAGCCCACCGACTTCAGCGTGCTGGACCAGACTCCCGACGCGACGCTCACGCTGACTTCGTGCAACCCTCGGTACAGCTCGCGACAACGCATCGTCGTCAAGGCGCGGCTCGACACCTCGGAGCACGACGCGCTGCCGGCGGCGGTGACGACGGTGGCGGCGCCGCCCACTCTTGCCGGCGACGACGACACCGGCGGCGACGAAGTGGCCGTCGAGCCCGTCGAGGATCCGACGATCGCCGCGCTCGACTCGTTCAGCGCGGGCTGGTTCAGCGACTCGAGTGCGTGGTTGCCGACGATCCTGTGGGGACTCCTCGCCACCGCAGTCGCCGTCGGGTTCTGGTTCCTCGGCCGGCACTGGAGGCGGTGGGCCGCCTACCTGCTCGCCGTGATCCCGTTCCTCTTCGTCCTCTACTTCTTCTACGAGAACGTCGCCCGCCTGCTGCCCCCGAACATATGAGCCTCTTGCGCGACGTACGATCCGCGCATGCCTGTCGATCCCGCCGCGCGTCAGATCCTCGACCTCATCGACCAGATGGGCGTGAAGCTCGGAGGTGACCTCTCCCCCGAGGAGCTGCGAGCCCAGATGTCCGCCATGGAAGCGATGGCTCCGGAGCTGCCGGAGGTCGCGTCCAGCGAGTGGCAGACGATCGAGGGCGTCCCGTGCCAGATCATCAAGCCCGCTGGTGCCGGCGACGGCGCGCTGCCAGTGCTGATCTGGATCCATGGCGGCGGCTTCGTGATCGGCACCGCGGCGAACAGCGAGGGCACCGCTCGCCGGCTCGCGAACGGCGCGGGCTGCATCGTCGTGAACGTCGACTACCCGCTCGCTCCCGAGGCGCGTTTCCCTGCGGGTCCGAATGCGTGCCTCGCGGTGTCGAAGTGGGTGCTCGCCAACGCGGCGTCGCTCGGTGGCGATCCGTCGCGTGTCGCGGTGGGTGGCGACTCCGCGGGCGGCAACCTCGAGCGCGATCGTGTCCAACTCGGTGCCCGGCATCGTGTACCAGCTCCTCGTGTATCCCGCGGTCGACCTGACGATGTCGTACCCGTCGATCAAGGAGAACGCCGAGGGCTACCTCCTCACCAAGGAGGCCATGGACTGGTTCATGGGCCACTACTACGACGAGGGCACCGACGTCACCCAGCCGCTGCTGTCACCGCTCTTCGCGGGAGACGAGGTGCTGTCGAAGGCCCCGCCGGCGCACGTGATCACGGCCGAGTTCGACCCGCTACGAGACGAGGGTGAGGCGTACGCAGAGAAGCTGCCGCGAGCTCGGTGTCGGCGTGACGAACACTCGCTACGACGGCCAGATCCACGGCTTCTTCACGATGGTCGGGATGATGCCCGCGGCCGACAAGGCCCAAGCCGAGTCGATCGAGCACCTGAAGAAGGCCTTCGCCACCTGAGGGCGGCGCAGTGCGCCGCCGTGCGCGAAGCACCGATTGTCGAGCGCAGCGAGAAGGAGCCGGCGGAAGCGCAGGGCGCGCATGCGCCGCCCGGTGCGCGAAGCACCGATTGCCGAGCGCAGCGAGAAGGAGCCGGCGGAAGCGCAGCGGACGCCGGCGACGAACGAGGGCGTCAGTCGATCACGACGACGACATCGCCCTCCTGGATCTTGTCGTCGGGGGCGACCCGAATCTCGGTGACGGTGCCGGCAACCGGCGCCACGACGGGGATCTCCATCTTCATCGACTCGAGGATCACGAGCTCGTCGCCCTCGGCGACCGTCGCGCCCACTTCCGTGCGCACCTGCCAGACGTTGGCGGTGATCTCGGCCCGAACCTCGGTCACGATGCCTCCCCGTGCGCCCGCGGCGCTGGCGGGCGAGACTATGGCGCCCGGCGAGGGCGGGCGACCGAGGGGGATCGATGGAGCTGACCGGCAAGAACGTGCTCGTGACAGGCGCATCACGCGGCATCGGTGAGGCACTCGCACAACGGTTCGCACGCGAGGGCGCTCACGTCGTCGGCGTGGCCCGCAACCTCGACTTGCTCGGCAAGGTCATGGCCGACGTCGGCGGCACGGCGATCGCCGTCGATCTCTCCGACCCCGCGCAGGTCGACGGGCTGATCGCGCGCGTCGAGCGCGACACTGGCCCGGTCGACGTGCTCGTCAACAACGCGGGTCTCGACATGGTCGGCGCGCTCGTCGACACGAAGGCAGAGGACATCCGCACCATTCACCAGGTGAACCTCGTGACGCCGGTCGAGCTGTGCCGCCAGGTCCTGCCCGGGATGTTGATGCGGGGCCGAGGCCACATCGTCAATGTCTCCTCGCTCGCCGGCGTGGGCGGCTTTGCCGGCATGACGTCGTACTGCTCGACGAAGGGCGGACTCACGAACTTCTCCGGCGTGCTGCGACTCGAGCTGAAGGGCACACCCATCGGCACCACGCTCGTCGAGCTGGGCCCGATCCCGACCGACATGCTCGACCAGGTGAACGAGTACTCCCCGACCCGCAAGTCGTTCGACCGCTTCTACAAGCTGCAGATGCTCGTCGACGTCCCGCGCGAGACCGTTGCCGACGAGGTCGTCGAGGCCGTGCAGAAGGCCAGGCGCCACGTCCGCATCCCCAAGCGTGCGCTCGCGTTCCCGCTGCTCAACGAAGCGCCGCGGCGCATCATCGAGTCCCTGCTCGTGGGCGTGCGCAGCCGGCCCTGACAGTCGGACGACAGCTACACCGGCATCACGCCGTGCTTGCGCCACGGCCGATCGACGTGCTTCGTCCGCGAGACCTGCAGGCCCCTCCAGATCGCGAGGCGCGTCTCGGCCGGGTCGATCACGTCGTCGACGTGCGCGTGCCCGGCGGCGATGTAGGGATCGATGTTCTTGCGCAGCTCTTCGGCCATCGCGATGCGCGCGTCATTGCGTTCCTTCCCCTCGGGGATCGCTTCGAGCTGCTTGCGCATGATGATGTTCACCATGCCGTCGGGTCCCATCACCGCGATCTCCGCGGTCGGCCAGATCGCGATGTAGTCGCACTCGTACGCGGTGCCGTTCATCACGAAGTAGCCCGCGCCGTACGACTTGCGCAGCACGATCGACACCTTCGGCACAGTCGCCTCCGACACGGCGAACAGCATCTTGGCGCCATGGCGGATGATGCCTTGCTTCTCGACGGCGGATCCGACGATGAACCCGGGCACGTCGTGCAGGAACACGAGCGGGATGTTGAACGCATCGCACAGCCACACGAAGCGCGCCGCCTTGTCGGCGGCGTTCACGTCGAGCGCGCCACCCAGCACCATCGGCTGGCTCGCCACGATGCCCACCGGCATGCCGCCCACCCGCGCGAGACCCGTGACGAGGTTGCGCGCCCATCCCGGCTTGATCTCGAAGAACTCACCGTCGTCGACGACCACCTTGACGACCTTGCGCATGTCGTACGCGCGACGGGGCGCGGTGGGCACGATGTCGTACAGCTCCTCGCAGCGCCGGTCGACCGGATCGCTCACCGGCCGCACCGGCGGGTTCTCTCGGTTGTGGCTCGGGAAGAACGACAGGTAGGCCCGCACCACGGCGAGGCACTCCTCGTCACTCGCCACCTCGAGGTCGGCCACGCCGCTCACCTTCGTGTGGACCTCGGAGCCGCCCATCTCCTCCTCGGTGACGTCCTCGCCCGTCGCCGCCTTGACGAGATGCCGCCCGCCGAGCGCCATCGACGACGTGCCCTTCACCATCGGGATGAAGTCGGCGAGCGCCGGGATGTAGGCCGTGCCGGCCGCGCAGTGACCCAGCATCGCCGCCACCTGCGGAACCACCCCGCTCATCGTCACCTGCTCGCGGAAGAGATGGCCGGCCTCCGCAAAGGTCGATCCCGACGAGGTCTGGATGCGGGCGCCTGCCGAGTCGAGCAACCACACGATCGGGATGCGCTGGCGCAACGCGACCTCGCGGAGCCGTTCGGTCTTGTGCTCTCCGACCGTGCCCATCGAGCCGGCCATCACCGTGAAGTCGTAGGCGCACACCGCGACGCGGCGCCCGTCGATCTGGCCGACTCCCGCCACCATGCCGTCGGCGGCGAGGTAGCCACGATCGGCGGCCAGCGCGGGGTCCATCGAGTCAGCGAGCTGTCCGAACTCGACGAACGAACCCGGGTCGAGCAACAGATCGAGCCGCTCACGCACCGGCAGCTTGCCCATCGACCGTTGGCGATCGAGCAGCGCGGGCCCGCCCATCCCGAGCGCTTTCTCGCGTCGCTCGCCGAGATCCTCGACAAGCGGCTTCCAGTCGTGGAGGTTCGGCTGATCACTCACGACAACCGTCCTACCATGGTGCGATGAGGCGGACCCGTTTGGTGTTTGGCGCGCTCGTCGCGCTCTCGATGCTCGGTATCGCGTGGCCCGATGCCGCCGGGGCTCAGATCGTCGTGCCGCCCCCGTTGCCCGTGCTCCAGGTACCAGCTCCCGAGCCCGCCGCGCCACCCGCGCCCGCCGCGCCCGCCCGCAGCGGCGAACCCCGCGCCAGCGCCGGCTGCTCCCGCGCGCGCCGCGCTGCCCGCGTTACCCGCAGCATCCGGCGGTGGTCGTCGCGTCGTCTACAGCAACTCCGCGCAGCGCGTCTGGCTCGTCGGTGCCGACGGTGTCGCGATCGACTCGTGGCTGGTGTCCGGGCGTCGTGGTGTGCCGCGACCCGGCAGCTACTCCGTGTTCTCGCGCTCGCCGGTCACCACGGGACAGGGCGGGAACGTCACCATGCAGTACATGGTGCGGTTCGCGCGCGGGCGCACACTCGCGATCGGCTTTCACTCGATCCCCCTGCGCCGGAACGGCAGCCCCATCCAGTCGGTCGAACAGCTCGGCACGTTCCGAAGTGCGGGGTGCGTGCGCCAGCGGGTCGAGGACGCGGCGAAGATGTGGGAGTTCGCTGGTGTCGGCACGCCGGTCGTTGTCGTCGCCTGACGCGCGCGCCGCGGCCAGGCGGACATCCACGAAACGCGCACACCGCGGAAGTACGTTCAATGCGTCATGTGGCTTCCCTTCGCGTTTCTCGCCGGAGGCTTGCTCGTAGGTCTCGTCGCGGGTGGTCACTGGCGCGCCGTTCGCACGACGCAGGTGCGGCGGTGGCCGCTCGGCGCATTGGGCCTGGCCTGCACGGTGCTCCCCTGGCTCGCGGACGGGGGATGGACGACCGCCGTCGTCGCGATCGGTTGGGCATTGGTGATCGCGTTCGCGCTCTCCAATCTCCACCTGACTGGAATGGTGATCGTCACGATCGGTCTGTCGTGCAACCTCCTCGTGCTCGTCGCGAACCAGGGCATGCCCGTGAGCGTCGACGCCGTCATCGACGTTGGCATCGACGAAGGGGCGGTGAGCTCCGCGGAGCTCGGACCAGGTCGTCGTCTCGAGGAGCCAGGCGACCGACTCGAGCCGCTCACGGCGATCATCCCCGTGCCGGCGCTCAGCATGGTGCTCACGTTTGGCGACCTCATCGCACTGTTCGGGCTGGCCAACGTGGCGTTCCGGCTGGCGCGGCGGTCCGCGCCTCGTCATGCGAAAGCCCCGGGGCGGGCGTGGGCACACGCGGCCTCCAAACGCGCTGCCGCCGCCCCCGCGCACCCTTGGGCGGTTCGTCAACCGGCCCCTGAGGGCCTCGTCGACGACTGGGTGCTCGACCTCCGCGAGACCATGCTGGACGGCGGCGCGAAGCCGGCGCTCGCGAGCCTCGCGCCCGAGGACGATGAGCCCGCTCCCGAGCTCATCGAGAGATATAGCGGGGAGCCACTCCCCAGCCGCCGCTAATACATTCGGCTCGTGCACCATCTCGCGCAGGTCAACATCGCGCGCCTGCTCGCGCCGCTCGACGATCCTCAGCTCGAGCCGTTCGTCTCAGCGCTGGAGCCTGTGAACGCCATCGCCGATTTGGCGCACGGGTTCGTGTGGCGGCTGCAGACCGAGGAAGGCGATGCGACGTCCGTGCGCGCGTTTCCGGATCCGGACATCCTCGTGAACATGAGCGTATGGACGTCGGTCGAGGCGCTCCGCGCGTTCGTGTCCCACCCCGACCATGTCGCGGTGTTGCGCCAGCGCCGTCAATTCTTCGAGGTGCCCGCTGAGGCGTACACCGCGCTGTGGTGGGTGAACGCGGGACACCTCCCGAGCGTCGACGAGGCGAAGGAACGACTCGAGTTCCTCCGCATCCACGGACCGTCGCCGTGGGCCTTCACGTTCGCGCAGCAGGAACCACCGCTGACGGTGACGCGGGTGAGCCTCGACGACGGCGACGCGCAGCAGCTCATCAGCGAGCTCAACGCCGACATCATGGCCACCCACGCGGAGGGCTCTCACTTCTGGGGGCTCACGGCGGAGGAGGTCAGCCCGGGACGCGGTGCGTTCCTCGTGCTGCATCTCGACGGCGAACCGGTGGGTTGCGGCGCGGTGCGAACCATCGGGCCCGGAGTGGCGGAACTCAAGCGCATGTTCGTGAGGCCTGTGGCGCGCAACAAGAAGCTCGGTGCGGTGCTCGTCGACAGCCTCGAGCGCGAGGCGCGGGCCGTCGGCGCGAGTCGTCTGCTGCTCGAGACCGCGCGGTATCTGGAACCCGCTGTCCGCGTGTACGAGCGGGCGGGGTTCAGTCCCACGGAGGCGTGGGGCGAGTACGTCGGCTCGACCGACAGCTACTGCATGGCGAAGGCCCTCGCCTGAGCTCTGCACTGCCTGTCGCGCCGTAGCCTGCTTTCGCTCATGCCGACCGCAGCGATCCTCTCCTTCCGTCTCGGACGCGCTGATGGCGTGTCGGTCGTCGCGGCGCGCTGGACGCGGGTGCTCACCGAGATCGGCTTCTCCGTCTCGACGGTCGCGGGCGACGGCCCCGTCGATCGGCTCGTGCCGGGCCTGGCGATCGGCGCCGACGAGGAACCGACCGTCGACGAGGTCAAGACCGCGCTCGACGGCTTCGACATCGTGGTTGTGGAGAACCTGCTGACGATCCCGATGAACCTCCCGGCGTCGAGGGTCGTCGCCGAGGTGCTGCGCGGCGCGGCCCGCGGTGCTGCATCACCACGACCCGCCGTGGCAGCGCGAGCGGTACGCGCACATCACAGAGCTGCCGGCGAACGACGCGGCATGGCGACACGTCGTGATCAGCGAGCACACACGTGCAGAGATGCTGGCCCGCGCGGGCATCGACGCGACGAAGATCACGAATGCGTTCGACGTCGACGTCGAGCCGGGTCGGCGCGACGAGACAAGGGCGCGGCTCGGCATCGCGGCGGCGGAGCGACTCCTCCTCCACCCTTCCCGAGCCATCGCACGCAAGAACGTGCCTGCCGCGGTCGCGCTCGCCGAGGCGACCGGCGCGACGTACTGGCTGACCGGTCCCGCGGAGGAGGGCTATGGGCCCGACCTCGAGCGTCTGCTCGACGCGACCGAGGTACGCGTTCTCCGGGCGCCACTGGAGGCGCCGATCAAAGTGGCGGACGGATACGCCGCGTGCGACGCCGTCGTCTTTCCTTCGACGTGGGAGGGCTTCGGCAACCCACCGATCGAAGCGGCGATTCACCGACGCCCCGTCGCGGTGGGTAGATACCCCGTCGCCGAGGAGATCCGCGCAATGGGATTCACGTGGCTGCCCACTGATGATCCGACGCCGCTGGCGGCGGTCCTGCGCGATGGGGCCGACCCGCGAGATCTCGCCCACAATCACGAGCTCGCGCGCGTCCACTTCTCGCACCAGCGCCTGCGCCGCGACGTCCGCGCCCTCCTCGACGACGCGGGATGGCTGCCGTGAGCGAACCGCGCGACCCCGTCTTGGAGCGTCGAGCCCTCGCCGCGAAAGTCGCGACGATAGGGAAGCGGCTCGGGTACTTGGGTTTCCTGGTCGCCATCGTGGTCTTCGTGATCGGGGCGGCGACCGAGTTCACCGGCCTCATCGTCGGGATCGTCACTGGCAGCATCGTCGTCGGCTCGATCCTGCTCGCTCCCTCGATCGTCCTCGGCTACGCCGTGAAGGCCGCCGAGAAAGAGGACCGCGCCCAGGGGCGGTGAGCGACGGTTACTCTCCGGTAACCATGTCGATCCGACTTCCGGCCGCCGAGCGGCGAGACCAGCTGATGGCCGTGGCGCTCGAGGTCTTCGCGTCGCAGGGCTTCCACGCGACGTCGATGAACGACATCGCCGCCGGGGCGGGAGTCACGAAGCCGGTGCTGTATCAGCACTTCTCGTCGAAGCGCGAGCTGTACCTCGAGCTGCTCGGTGACGTCGGCGACCGGCTGATGGCCGCCATCGGCAAGGCCACGGCCGAGGCCGGCACCCCGCACAAGCAGGTGGAGCGGGGCTTTCAGGCCTACTTCAGGTTCGTGGCCGAGGAGCGCGACGCGTTCATCCTGCTGTTCGGCAGCGGGGCGCGGCGCGACGACGAGTTCGCGACAGCAGTGCGCTCGGTCGAGCGCACGATCGCGGAGGCCATCGCCGTGTTGATCGACGCCGACATCGACGCAGACCACCGCCGCAACCTCGCGTACGGACTCGTCGGGCTTGCCGAGGGCACGAGCCGGCATTGGGTCGATCAGATGCTCGATCTGGACCCGGATCGCCTCGCCAAGCAGGTCGCCGATCTGGCGTGGGCAGGTTTGCGCGGCATCCACCGCATCGAGACCTGACCCCGCGCCATCCTGCGCGACATCCGTGGGTGCAGAGTCGAGGAACCGGCGATAGAAACGCCGGAGTGACCACGACGGCGGGGCGCCATCCGGAGACGTACGGGATCGCGCCCGACGTCTACCACCGGCGCTGGCTGATCCTGGCCATCCTGAACCTCAGCCTGGTCATCATCGTCATCGCGGTCAGCGCGCTGAACGTCGCGATCCCGACGATCCAGCGCGAGCTCGGCGCGTCGGGCACCGAGCTGCAGTGGATCATCGACGCGTACGCGCTGGTGTTTGCCGGGCTGCTGTTGCCTGGTGGCGCACTCGGCGACCGATTCGGACGCAAGGGCGCGCTGGTGGTCGGCCTCGTGCTCTTCGGCAGTGCGGCACTTGCCGCCAGCCAGGCCACTGACCCCAACCAGCTCATCGGCATGCGAACGCTGATGGGCGTCGGAGCCGCGCTGATCATGCCGGCGACGCTCTCGATCATCCTCAACTCGTTCCCGATGCACGAACGCCCGAAGGCGATCGCGCTCTGGGCCGCGTTCGCCGGGGTCGGTGGCGCGCTCGGACCGATCACGAGCGGCGTGCTGCTCGAGCACTACTGGTGGGGATCGGTCTTCATGGTGTGCATCCCCATCGTCGTGCTGCTGCTCGTGCTCACCGTGATCTTCGTTCCGACGTCGCGCGACCCGGGCCACACCGCGCTCGATCCGATCGGGGCCGTGCTCTCCGTCGTCGCGCTCGTCGGGCTGGTGTTCGCGGTGATCGAAGGTCCCGAGCTCGGGTGGACGTCACCTGCGACCATCGCCGGGTTCGCCGCGTTCCTGGTCGGCGGGGCGCTCTTCGTTCGGTACGAGCTCTCGATCCCCAACCCGATGCTCGATCCTCGGCTGTTCAGGGTGCGACCGTTCTCGACGGGCAGCGGCGCGATCACCACGATCTTCCTGTGCACGTTCGGGATGTTCTTCCTGCTGACCCAGTTCTTCCAGTTCGTCCAGGGATACTCGCCGCTCGAGTCCGGCATCCGTCAGCTTCCCTACGCGATCACGCTCATCGCCATCGCGCCGCGAGGACCCAAGATCATCAGCCGGTTCGGCGTCCGCAAGGTCGTGCGCGTCGGCTTCTGGATCGGTGCGGCCGCGTTTGCGTTGCTCTCGACCATCGATGTCGACGCCGCGTACTGGATCATCCTGGTCTCCCTCGTCCCCATCGCGGCAGGCTCGGCGGTGGTGATGCCCGCGTCGAGTCAGCTCATCGTCGGCTCGGTGCCGCTCTCGAAGTCGGGCGTCGGCTCCGCGGTCAACGACGTGACGCGCGAGGTCGGCGCGGCGCTGGGCATCGCGGTCCTCGGCAGCGTCACCGCGTCACGCTTCCATTCGGCGATGGCGGTGCCCACCGAGGCGCTCCCGCCCGAGGTCGGCGACATCGCCAGCGAGTCGGTCGGGCAAGCACTCGCCGTCGCCAACCGACTGGGTGGTGAGGCCGGACAGCGGCTCGCGAGCGAAGCCCAGCACGCATTCACACGGGGAGTCGGGCTCGCGTTTCTCGTCGCCGCCGTGGTGATGGCCGTCGCCGGCTACTTCTATGGGCGCTTGATGCCAGAGGCGTTGCCATCGCGCATCATCCCGTCCTCCACCGACGAGATCGAGAGCGAGGCCCTCGACGTCGACGAGGCGTGACACCGCTGCTCGCGCCCGACGTTCACAAGCGCGCGCACAGTCGGCGAGCGCGACACTGGCGGCATGGTGACGCGGCTCGCGGCTCGGGATCAGGACTGTCGCCGCAGTCGCGGCGATCATCGTGATGGTGGTGGCGTGGGCGCCGCTTGTCAGCGCGGAAGTCGTGCCCGGACCGCCCGTGGTGCAGGCAAGCGCCAACCCACCAACTTCGACCGTCGAGCTCATCGGCACCTCCAACGGTCAAGGCGTGAACGGCTTCATGTCGAACTTCACACCCGCGGAACGGCTCGCTGGGTATCCCACGAAGGTCGCGCCGAACTGGCCCGCGAAGAATGTGAGCTTCGCCGGGCTCATCCGCATGAGGATCACCGCAGGCCCGGGAATCGGAACCGAATTCCTCTCGTACTGCATCGACCTCCTCACGCCGACCAACGTCGGATACGACTACAAGCGCGGCGAGTGGACCGAAGCGAACATCGACAACGTCGGCTACGTGGCACAGCTTCTCCAGTCGTATTCGCCAACCACGGACCTCCCTTCGGGACTCGATGCGAATCAAAAGGCCGCGGCGGTGCAAGCCGCGATCTGGTACCTGAGCGACGGCTATGTCCTGCCGCCGACCGCAGGTCTCTACACCGCCGTGAGCGCCATCGTCACCGACGTCATACGGCGCGGTCCCCTCACCGCGCCACCTCCGCCCACCGTCACGATCACCGGGCCGGCGAGCGGAGTGAGGAACGCCATCATCGGCCCGTTCACCGTCGCGACGAACGGGCAGGTGGCCACCGGACGCGTGCCCGCGGGTGTCACGGCGTTCGCCGACGCCGCCGGCGCAAGTCCGCTCAGCTCGCCGTTCCCCGTCACCAACGGACAACAGATCTGGCTCCGTTCCACGGAGATTGGCGCCAAGAACCCCGCTCTCACGATCACGGCAGTCGCGACCCACGCCCGGCGGTGGCGTCTACCTGTATGTGCCCCCACAGTCGAACCCCAACGCGCGAGCGCAAACGATCATTCAGGCGGGGCCCCTGACGGCCGAGACCGACGTGAACAAGATCGTTGTCTTCCTCGACGACATCGGGCAGTTCACGATCACGAAGACCATCACTGGGAGCGGCGCCGGTTCGCAGGGAGCGATCCAGATCGACATCGCCTGCTTGCCCCCGAACTCGAGCGTCCCGCCGTTCACCATCCCCGCCGGCGCCCCCGCCGGAGTCGTGACCACGGTGGTCACCGGCATCACCGTGCCCACAAAGTGCAAGGTCATCGAGACCGCGAGTGGTGATATCGAGATTGTGGACGTGTTCGCGGAGCCGGAAGCGGCGGCATCGCGAGCGGTGGGACCGCGAGCGGTGGCACCGCGCAGAGTGGCATTGAACGCCACGCAAGAGATCTCAGTGTGCCCCGAGACGCCCAGTGAACAGGAGTTCCAGTCCTCACCCGGTGCGCACTTCGAAAACCACGTTGAGACAACCACGACGACTACCGGCAGCACGACCACGACTGCCGGCAGCACCACCACGACTGCCGGCAGCACCACCACGACCAGTTCGACGTCATCGACTGACTCGACTACTACGACCACCACGGGCGAAACGACCACGACCGGCGCCACGACCACTGCCACGACGACAACGGGTGCGACCACCACCGGCGCCACCACCACCGGCGCCACCACCACCGGCGCCACCACCACCGGCGCGACCACCACCGGCGCCACCACCACGGCCGCAGCCGTGGTGCCCACGACGGCACCCAACGAGTGCGAGTTCGCCGGAGACACGACCACGACCGCGACGACGACCGGCCCCGAGACGCTGCCCGCAACGGGCTCGTCGGGAGCCGGACCTCTCGCCGTCGGTCTGATCGGCCTCGTCGCGGGCATCGGCCTCGTGGCGCTCGCGTCGCGCCGCGGCTACACCGACTAGCCCGGCGGGCGGCACCAACCGGACGTAACATCCACATCGGTAGCCCAACCGGGCCCCGCGGGAGTCACCCCCGCAACAGCAAGGTCAGAACCACGAACAGGAGGATCCATGTCCACCTCTGCTCCCGCGGAGCTCGTTGAGCGCCGCCTCGTGATGGTGATGGTCGATCTGGCGGGCTTCAGCCGGGCCATCGCACCCCTCAGCTCCATGCAGCTCGCGCTGCTGGTCGACGACTTCTACCGATTGATGGCCGATCGCATCGAAGCGAGCGGCGGCCGCATCGTGAAGTTTGTCGGCGACGGTTGTCTCGCCGTGTTCGACGAAGCCGACGCCAGCACGGCGGTGCAATGCGTCCGACAGCTCACTGACCCGGTGCGCGCGCTCGGCACCGAACATGGCGTCGCACTCGACGTGGGCGCCAACATCCACCTCTCGGTCGTGGTCGAAGGCGAGCTCGGCACCGGTGAGTCGCGTCGCTACGACATCCTCGGCGCGGGGGTCATCCATGTGTTCCGCATGGGCGCGGGACCCGGCATTCGCATCAGCGAACCCGTCTACCGCAAGCTTCCCAACGACGAGCGCGGCCCGTGGAAGAAGCAACAGCCGCCGGCCACCTACACGCTCACGAGCTGACCGTTTGAGCGCCAGGGGTCCATGTGGGACCTCTGGCGCTCAAGCGCCGGGGTCAGCGGGTCTGGGGGAAGCCCAGATCGACTCGACTCGTCGACGGATCGGGCCAGCGGGCCGTGACGACCTTGGTGCGCGTGTAGAAGTCGACGCCGTCGGGGCCGTACATGTGACGGTCGCCGAACAGCGACGACTTCCAGCCTCCGAAGCTGAACGACGCGACCGGGACGGGAATCGGCACGTTCACTCCGACCATGCCGGCCTGCACGTCGAACTGGAAGCGGCGCGCCGCGCCTCCGTCGCGCGTGAAGATCGCCGTGCCGTTGCCGTAGGGGTTCTCGTCGACGAGACGAACCGCCTCGTCGTAGGAGGCCGCGCGCACCACGGAGAGCACTGGGCCGAAGATCTCGTCGCGGTAGACGTCCATCTCGGGCGTGACGTGGTCGAGCAGCGACGCGCCGAGGAAGAAGCCATCGCCCTCGAACCCACGCTCTCGTCCGTCGACCACGACCGTCGCGCCCTCGTCGAATCCCCGGTCCACGTAGCTGGCCACCTTGTCGCGGTGCTCGCCCGTGACCAGTGGGCCCATCTCGCTGTCGGGGTCCGTGCCGGGCCCGATGCGCAGCTTCGGCAAACGTGACGAGATCGCCGCCACGAGCGGATCGGCGACATCTCCCACGGCGACCACGACCGAGATCGCCATGCATCGCTCACCTGCGGATCCGTACGCGGCCGACACGGCGGCATCGGCGGCCGCGTCGACATCGGCATCGGGAAGCACGACCATGTGGTTCTTCGCGCCGCCGAGGGCCTGCACCCGCTTGCCGGCGCGAGTGCCCGTCTCGTACACGTGCTTCGCAATCGGTGTGGACCCGACGAAGCTCACCGCGGCGATGCCGGGATGCTCGAGGATCGCGTTCACCGCCACGCGGTCGCCGTGAACGACGTTGAACACGCCATCGGGCACGCCCGCCTCGGCGAGCAGCTCAGCGAGGAGCAACGACGGCGACGGATCCTTCTCGGACGGCTTGAGCACGAACGTGTTGCCGCACGCGATCCCGTTCGACACCATCCAGAGCGGCACCATCACCGGGAAGTTGAACGGCGTGATGCCCGCGACAACTCCGAGCGGCTGGCGGATCGAGTAGACGTCGATGCCGGTGGAGACCTGCTCGCTGTACGAGCCCTTCAGGTGATCAGCGAGTCCGCACGCGAACTCGACGACCTCGAGCGCGCGCGCGACCTCCCCGCCCGCGTCGGAGAGCACCTTGCCGTGCTCCGCCGTGATGGCCGCGGCCAGATCGGCGCGATGACGGTCGACGAGCTCACGGAACCGGAAGAGCACTTCGGTCCGCTGCGACAACGAGGCCGATCGCCACGCCGGAAACGCGGTCGCCGCTTCCTCGACGGCCGCATCCACCTCCTCGGCCGAAGCCAGGTCGACCTCGCCCGTCTGGGCGCCGGTGGCGGGGTCATAGACGGGAGCGGTGCGACCGGACGTGCCGGGCGTGACCTTCCCGCCGATCCAGTGCGGGATGCGCTTCATGGTCTAAGCCTGCCTCAGGCGGCGTAGGGTCGCGCCACCGACGACACCTGGGGGGCTGAAGTGGCTGACATCAACGGCACGT
Organism: uncultured Acidimicrobiales bacterium; assembly: GCA_963747215.1. GTDB lineage: Bacteria > Actinomycetota > Acidimicrobiia > Acidimicrobiales > DATKAS01 > DATKAS01. The sequence continues at coordinate 10,280 of CAVVET010000008.1, read as the reverse complement.
GCGATCCGCGGTTCGACATGGTCAAGACGGCGTTCGCGCAGAACTTCGACCAGGGGCTCGATGTCGGTGCATCGGTCGCGGTCGTCCTCGAAGGCGAGCTCGTCGTCGACCTTTGGGGCGGGTTCACCGACGAGGCGCAAACCATCCCGTGGGAGCGCGACACGATCATCAACGTGTGGTCGACGACCAAGACCATGACCGCGTTGTGTGCGCTGATGCTGGCCGATCGGGGCGAGCTCGACCTCTACGGCAAGGTCGCGAAGTACTGGCCCGAGTTCGCGGCCGGCGGGCAAGGAGAACGTCGAAGTGCGCCACTTGATGGCGCACACGGCCGGTCTGTCAGGATGGGAAGAGCCCATCGTCGCCGAGGATCTGTACGACTGGGAGAAGTGCACGTCGTTGCTCGCCGCGCAAGCACCGTGGTGGGAGCCGGGTACGGCGTCGGGCTATCACGCGATCACGCAGGGTTACCTCGTCGGCGAGGTCGTGCGGCGCGTGGCCGGCGAGTCGGTCGGCACGTTCTTCGCGAAGGAAGTCGCCGGGCCGCTCGGCGCCGACTTCCACATCGGCACGCCCGAGGAGTGCGACGAGCGAATTGCGCTCGTGATCCCTCCCCCGCCGCTTCCGATCCCCGAGAACCCGAGCGAGATCCTGCTCAAGACGTTCGGCAACCCACCGATGAATGCCGCGCAGTCCTGGGAGATCCCGTGGCGGCGCGCCGAGATCCCTGCTGCGGGTGGGCACGGCAACGCGCGATCGGTGGCCATGGTGCAATCGGCGCTCTCCAATGGCGGCGAGACCGGCGGCACGCGCCTCCTCTCGGCGAAGGGGTGCGAGGCGGCGCTCGACGAGCAGATCAACGACGTCGACCTCGTGCTCGGCATGCCGGTCCGCATGGGCATGAACTACGGCCTGAACTCGCCCGACCTGCCGATCAGCCCGAACCCGCGCGCCTGCTTCTGGGGCGGGTGGGGCGGCTCGATCATCGTCAACGACTTCGACGCCCGCATGACCGTCGCGTACGTGATGAACCGGATGGGTGAGGGCACGATGGGCGACCCCCGGGGCGGCTCACTCGTGATGGCCGCGCTGCTCTCGGACACCGCCAAGGGGTGATCCAGATCGCTACCTACCGGCCATCCTGTGTTCACCCGCGACGACAAGACTCTGCCGGATGACGACAGTACGGGGTGTCTTTCTCAACGCGGCGGACGACCAAGGACTTCGCGAGCGGCGACACAATCTTCCTCGAGGGTGAGGTCGGCGACTGCATGTACGGCGTCGTGAGCGGCCAGGTCGAGCTGAAGCACGGAGCCAACTCCGTGGGGACGGTCGAGGAGGGCGACGTCTTCGGCGAGATGGCAATCATCGACAAGTCGCCCCGCGCCCTGACCGCCGTCGCGGCCACGGACTGCTCGCTCGCGGTGATCGACCAACGTGAGTTCTTGTTCCTCATCCACGAGACGCCGACGTTCGCGTTGGAAGTGATGTCGTCGCTGGCGGAGCGACTGCGCAGGCTGAACACGCAGGGCTAGTTGTAGGGGCAGTGGCGCGGCCTCACGCGCCCTCGGTGATGGAGCGGCGGGGATGACGCCCGTCGACGTAGCCGAGGAACGGCGGGTAGATGTTGTAGCCGAGGAGCTCCTGGAGCCGTTCGGGTAGCTCCGCGACCGTGGAGCGCGGTACGGCGAGCAGGTGCGTCTCCTGAGCGCGCAGCCACGCCGAGACGTACTCGAGGATCACGCCCAGACGCGGCGTGTCCGTCTGATTCGCGCCGCCCCCGTGGAAGACCTTCCCGCCGTAGAAGATCACGGATCCCGCGGGCATCACCGCATCGATGACGCGATCCTCGGCCGCCGGTTGCCGGGCCTCCCAACGATGGCTGCCAGGCACGATTCGGGTGGCGCCGTTCTCGACCGTGAAGTCGTCGAGCGCCCACATCGTGTTGAGTACGACATCGCCGAAGCTGCGCGGAAGCGGATAGACGCTCGCGTCGTAGTGCAGCACCTGCGCGCTCTCGCCCGGCCCGATCTGGATACCGGTGGGCGCCGACAGCTGGTAGTGACCGAGGAACCGGTCGAGCACTCCGAGAAGCAACGGGTGGATCGCCGCTTCGTCGAACGCCCGGGTCTTCGCGAACAGCGCGTACACACGCCGGGTGCTGAAGCCTTCGAAGTCGTTCCGTCCGAACGGGATCTCGTCGAGCACCTCGCGCAACGACGCCTTGGCGGAGGCCGCCTCGGCCGTCGACAGCATCCCGTCGACGATGCAATAGCCGTCGGCGTCGAGCGCGTCGATCACGTCGTCGACGGTGACCGTGGCGGAATCGAAGCGAGGCATCACGCGAACGATACGGCGGCGGGACAAGATGCGACATGGCCGCGCTTCCCGAACCCGATCCGGAAGTCATCGAGGGCGTCGAGCCAGCCGTGCAGATCGTCCTCACCGAATACGACCCGTCCTGGGTCGATCGCTACGAACAGCTCCGCGCCCGGATCGCGGCGGCACTCGGCGCCGATGCCCTGCGCCTCGAGCACATCGGCTCGACGTCGGTGCCCGGCCTCACCGCCAAGCCGATCATCGACATCCTCCTGGTGGTGGCCGACGTCGACGAGGACGAGACGTTCCTCCCCCGCCTCGTCGACGGCGGTTTCGTGCTCCGCAGACGCGAGCCGGGCCACCGCCTGTTGCGGACACCGGAGCGAGACTCCCACATCCATGTCCTCAGCGCCGGCGCCCAGGAGATCCGGGACTACCTCGACTTTCGAGACTGGCTGCGCGTCGACGAGGTCAGCCGCGCGCGCTACGAGGCCGTCAAGCGTGAGCTCGCGCGGCTGCCGTGGCGTGATGGCAACCAGTACGCGATCGCCAAGACAACGATCGTGTCCGACCTGCTCCGTCAGGGACGCGAGTGGAGATGTGAGCGCCACAAGGAGGTCGTGCGGCGGCTGTTCGACGAAGTGTGGAACGGCCGGCAGTTCGACGTGCTCGACGACCTCTACGCGCCTGACTACGTCGCCGACTACCGCCCGTATGCACCATTGCGCCACGGCTCCGACGCGGTGCGCGAGATGGTCGAGGGCGCGTGGGCCACCTTCCCCGATTACCACGAGGAGTTGCTGTCGATGGTGGCGGACGGCTGGCGCGTCGCCGTGCATCTGCGGACGTCGGGCACGCAGCTCGGCGGGTGGGGGCCGCTGCCCGCGACGGGCAAGCGCCTCGAGTTCGAGGAGATGATCTTGCTCGAGTTCGACGAGTCCGGACGCGTTGCGTCTCAGCGGGGCATCGTGGACAACCTGAACGCCCTCCGTCAGGCGGGAGTCATGCCGACGCCCGAGCCGCGGCCATGAAGCGTTCGAGCTCGGCGGGGATGTCGGGCCCTGCCGGCTGATAGGCGACCTCGGTCGCGCCGGATGCCTTCAGCTGACCGAGCTGCTCCGACCACTCCGAAGCGGTGCGCGGAGCCCGAACATCTTCAGGGTCTCGCCGGTGACCACGAGCCGATCGCGCTCGTTCGCTTCGATCAGGTGCCCTTCGTGCAGCGCGAGGTGCCGTTCGGCTTCGGGGAACGCTTCGAGCGCGGAAACCCACTTGTCGCCGTCGGGAAGCTGTGTCGCCATGCCGCGGAGGTGCAGGGCGTGGTACATCAGCGCGCCGGCGTGACCGGCGGCCGCCATGCAGCGCTCGCTGCCCGCATCTTCGCCGGCATCGAGCACGGTGCCGAACGTGAGCACCGAGCAGCGATCGAAGCCAGCGCTCGGGCCGGTGGCGAAGACGCCGTCGGCGAGCTCGTGGGCAACCGCTTCGCCCTTCGGTCCGCCCGTGCCGAGGATGATCGGGATGCGGATCGGCCTCGGGGCGCCGAAGCCCTCGGGGTGCAGCATCCGGATGGGCGCGCCCTCCCACTGCACGGTCTGGCCGGCGAGGAGGCCGATGACTGCGCTGACGTACTCGCGGACGAACGACCACTTGAGCGGCTTCTGCCCGAGCGTGAGCCGGCCCGTGAACCCCGAACCGATCGCCAGGTTCACGCGGCCCGGCGCGAGGTCGACCAGCGTCGCGACCGCCGATGCCGTGACCATGGGGTGACGAAGCGACGGGATCGCGACGCCGGGCCCGAGCTCGATCGTCGCCGTCCGGCGCGCACACTCCGCCAGGATCATCCAGACATCGGGGTACAGCGCGGGCGAGTCGTACAGCCATGCCCGTCGGTAGCCGAGCGCTTCTGCACACGCGACGTGGTCGGGCGTGGCCATGGACGTCGCGAACGCGCACGAAATGTCGATGGCTATGCCTCCAAGCCGAGCGCGGCGAGCATGCCGGGCGTGTCGATCGAGAAGTGGGCCCGCACCGCTTTGCCGTCCTGGATCGTCCAGCGATGCACCTCGGCGATGTCGAACGGCTTACCGGACTCGTTCACGGTGCCGCGCGTGTGGCCCACCTGGATCACATCACCATCCGCCGTGAAGATCATCTCGTGCGTCACCGCCGACGAGATGGTGCCCGTGAGTGCGGCGGCGAACTGCGCGAAGCCTTCGAGGCCCTCGAACCGGCCACCCCAAGGCAGCCGCGAGTCCTGAGTGATGACGACCGTGGGGTCGATGAGCTCGATCAGCCGGTCGATGTCGCGGGCGTGCATCGCGGCGTAGATGGCCTCGACCACCTCGATATCGGTCACCCGCGCAGGATATCATCTACGAACATATGTTCGACCGCTCCGAGGCGACGATCCTCCATGCCGACCTCGACTCGTTCTACGCGTCGGTCGAGCAGCGCGACAACCCCTCGCTGAAGGGCCGTCCGGTGATCGTGGGCGGGGGCATCGTGCTCGCGGCGAGCTACCAGGCGAAGGCGTTCGGCGTGTACACGCCGATGGGCGGACGGCAGGCGCGCCTCCTCTGCCCGCAGGCGATCGTGGTCTCGCCCCGCATGGACGCGTACTCCGAAGCCAGCAAGGCCGTGTTCGAGGTGTTCAACGACACGACGCCTCTCGTCGAAGGCATCTCGATCGACGAGGCCTTTCTCGACGTCGGTGGCCTCCGCAGGTTGGCGGGAACGCCGACCGAGATCGCAGTCCGCCTTCGCGCCCGGGTCCTCGAGCGCGTCGGCCTTCCGATCACCGTTGGCGTCGCCCGCACCAAGTTCCTCGCGAAGGTCGCAAGCCGCGTCGCCAAGCCCGACGGGCTTCTCGTGGTTCCGCCCGAACAGGAGCTCGCGTTCCTTCATCCGCTGCCCGTCGAGCGGCTGTGGGGCGTCGGCATCAAGACGGCGACGAAGCTCCACGATCGCGGCATCCACACTGTGGCCGACGTGGCTCGGCTTCACGAGTCGACGGTCGTGTCGATCCTCGGCCCGCGCGAGCGGTCGGCATCTGCACGCGCTTGCTCACAACTACGACCCGCGACCCGTCGTCGTCGGACGCCGGCGCCGCTCGATCGGTTCACAACGCGCGATCGGCTGGCGAGCCAAGGCACCCGGCGAGATCGAGGCGACCTTGGCGGGGCTCGTCGATCGCGTCACTCGACGGCTGCGCGCCGCGAACCGTGTGGGCCGCACCGTCGTGCTGCGGTTGCGCTTCGAGGACTGGTCGCGCGCGACTCGGTCACACACGCTGCCCCGGCCCACCGCCCGCACGGAACCGATCCTCGAGACCGCGCGGGGCCTGCTCGAGTCGGTCCAACCGATGATCGACGAACAGGGCTTGACTCTGATCGGCGTCGCGATCATGAACCTCGATGACAACGACGCCGTCCAGCTCCCGCTGCCCTTCGATCGTCGCACTGCGAGCCGGCTCGACGAAGCCCTCGACGAAGTGAAGGACCGGTTCGGCTCCGCCGCGGTCAGTCGCGCCGGGCAGCTCGGCCACGACCCCGGGTTCCTCGTGCCGCTCCTGCCGGATTGATGAAACGCTGAGCCCGTGGACCTCAATCACATGAACCTGCGCGTGCGAGATGCCGCGGCGTGTCGCGACTTCTATCAGCAGCACTTCGGGTTCCGCCCCGCGTTCGAAGCCGATGGCGGCTACTTCATCCGAAACGACGACGGGTTCTTGCTCGCGCTCATCCCCGCCGATCCGCACCAAGCGCTGCCGCCCGGGTTCCACATCGGCTTCGGTGGCACGGACGCCGACGAGGTGCTCGCCCAGCACGCAGCGCTCAGCGATGCAGGCGTGCGTACCGGCGACGTGGAGGACTTCCGGCCCGGCGAGCAGTACGTCACGTTCCGGTGTTGGGATCCCGACGGCACGGAAGTGGAGGTCTTCTGGGAAGCGGATCCCGCCGAACCTCGGTAACGAACGCGCCAATTTGGCCTGTTCTCTCCCTGAGAACGTGGGGTTTGGGGGTCAGATCGGGGGGCGGGGAATCGGGCGTACCTGTTCGTAGGCGCGTGCTGCCCGCAGCACGAGGGCGTCGGCGAACATCGGGCCGACGAGCTGCAGGCCGATCGGCAAACCACTGTGCGTCAAGCCGCACGGGATCGTGCACGCGGGCTGCTGCGTGAGGTTGAACGGGTACGAGAACGGTGTCCATCCGAGCATCGACGCCGGGTCGAGGGGGACGGAGCCGGCGGGACGGGCGTCGAACGCGGGCACCGCGACCGAGGGCGTGACGATCAGGTCGTAGCGCTGCATGAGCTGGCGCATGTGCGATCCGAGCTCGCCGCGCCGGAGGTTCAGGCGCTGCACGTCGAGGCTGGTCATCTCGCCGCCGAGCCGCGCCTCGGCTGCGAAGTCGGGATCAGTGACCTCTTGTTGCGCGGGGGTGAGCGTGTTCCACAGGGTCCACGCTCCCGTGAACCACAAGCCCGTGGTGATCGGGAGCGGATCCTCGAAGCCGGGGTCGCCGACTTCGACGCGGCACCCAGCGCCGACAGCTGGTCGACTGCCGCGGCAACCGCGCTTGCGACCTCGGCGTCGACTGTGGCGTATCCGAGTGTCGGTGAGAAGAGCACTCGCAGCCCGTCCACTCCCCCGTCGAGATCCGCGGCATAGTCGGAGCTGTCGGGTGGGAGCGACGTCCAGTCGCGCGCGTCAGGCTGCTTCAGCACGTTCATCATCAGGGCGCCGTCCGCGACGCTCATCGTGTGCGGCCCGATGTGCGAGACCGTGCCAAACGGTGACAACGGAGAGGCGGGCACCCGTCCGAAGCTCGGCTTCAAGCCGAAGTTGCCGCAGAACGCGGCGGGTATGCGGACCGACCCGGCGCCGTCACTCCCGATGCTGAGCGGACCCATGCCCGCAGCCACGGCTACCGCGGTACCGCCGGACGAGCCACCCGGCGTCTTGGCCGTGTCCCACGGGTTGCGAGTGATGCCCGTGAGCGGCGAGTTGGTTTCGCCCTTGCAGCCGAACTCAGGCGTCGTCGTCTTGCCGATCAGCACGGCGCCCGCCTCGCGGCAGGCGGGCGGTCGCGGGCGCGTCGATGTCCCACGCTTGGTTCGGGTCGACGGTGTGGCTGCCCCGCAACGTGGGCCAGCCTTTCGTGAGCACCAGGTCTTTGATCGAGGTGGGCACGCCGTCGAGCGGGCCCATGGGCGTGCCTCGGTGCCAGCGAAACTCGCTCGCACTGGCCGCATCGAGCGCCTCATCCGCCGCGAGGAAGCAGAACGCGTTCACGACGGGGTTGAGCTCCTCGATGCGCGCGAGCACCGCCTGGGTCGCCTCCACTGGCGAGGCCTCGCCCCGCTGGTACAGGTCGAGCAGCTCGGTCGCCGTGCACCGCGTGAGGTCGCTCATGGCACGCGATGTTGCCAGGCCTCTACAGCGCCTCTCTCACCCAGTGACGCAGCTGGCGGCACGCGTCGACGAATCGGTCGGCGTCGTCGGGGCCCGCGATAGCGAGAAACCCGTCGTCGGGATCGACACCCGCCGCGGCGAACAGCGGCGCGGCCGACGAGGAGTGCGCGACAAACTTCCGCGTGAGCGAAGGCGTCGGAGACGAAGTCCTTCGCCGCGGGATCCACCGTGAGGTCCTTCACTCCGTCCTCGGATGTCGAGTACCGCGACCGCGTCGTAGAGCACCGACGGCCCGCCATCGATCTTCTGCTGCGCCTCGAGCAGCACTCCGTCGCTGAGCGTCGCGCCACCGATCTTCGGAGCGATCAGCTCGACAACGGCGCCTTCGGCGTCGATGGCGTCCCGGAGCGCGGCGACGAGCGCCGCGTCGGTCCCGTCGGTCACGAGCATGCCGACCTTGCGGCCGGCGAAGCTCTCCGGACCGTTCGCAACGATGCTCAACGCCGGCGACGGCGGAAGGTCGGAGATCGGAGCCTTTGCCGCCTTCGCCTTCGCGGGCATCTTCCCAAGCCCAGCCCGTCGGCGACCTCCCGCGCGAAGTCGTCGTCGACATTGCGCAGGTTGCGCCACCATGCGCGCGCGGATGTCGGGCCGTCTCGACCTTGCTGAGCTCGAAGACGAACGCGTCGCGATGTGCTGCCGCTCGATCGGCGTCTGGCTCACGTAGAACTGCCGCGCCTGGCTGTAGTGGTCGGCGAAGCTGCTCGGGCCGGACGCGACGCTTCTCGCCCCGCCTCCGTCGTCGGCGAACGACTCGAAGCCGCGCTCGGGATCCTCGCGCGGCCCGCTCGCTCGCCGGGCCACGAGTTGGGCTCGTAGTTCACGCGGCCCGACGGGTTGACCATCGCCATGTGGCCGTCCTGCTGGAAGTGGCGGAACGGGCACTTCGGCGCGTTGATCGGCAGGTGGGTGAAGTTCGGGCTCCCGAGCCGCTTCAACTGCGTGTCGAGGTACGAGAAGTTGCGCCCCTGCAGCAGCGGATCGTTGGTGAAGTCGATGCCGGCGGACGATGTTCTGCGTGCAGAACGCGACCTGCTCGGTCTCGGCGAAGAAGTTGTCGACGACTGCGGTCGAGCACGAGGCGCCCGATCGAGCGCACCGGCACGAGCTCCTCGGGGATGAGCTTGGTCGCATCGAGCACGTCGAACGGCGAACTGCGTCGGCGAACTCCTCGTCGAACAGCTGCACGCCGAGCTCCCACTCGGGGAAGTCGCCGGCCTGCGATGGCGTCCCACAGATCGCGGCGGTGGAAGTCGGGGTCGGCGCCGTTGATCTTCACCGCTTCGTTCCACACGCACCGACTGCAGGCCGAGCTTCGGCTTCCAGTGGAACTTCACGAACGTCGACTCGCCCGGCCTCGTTGACGAAGCGGAACGTGTGCACGCCGAAGCCCTCCATGAAGCGGAACGAGCGCGGGATCGCCCGGTCCGACATGACCCACATGAGCATGTGCATGCGACTCGGGCATCAGCGAGACGAAGTCCCAGAAGTTGTCGTGCGCCGACTGCGCCTGCGGGAAGCCGCGGTCGGGCTCCGGCTTCACGGCATGGACGAGGTCCGGGAACTTGATCGCGTCCTGGATGAAGAACACCGGGATGTTGTTGCCGACGAGGTCCCAGTTGCCCTGCTTGCGTGTAGAGCTTCACCGCGAAGCCCCGCACGTCGCGCGCGAGGTCGAACGAGCCCTTGTTGCCGGCGACCGTCGAGAAGCGCACGAACGCCGGCGTCTGCTCGCCGCGCGCGCTGGAAGAGGTCGGCGCTCGTGACGTCGGCGAGCGACTCGTAGTTCTCGAAGAAGCCGTGCGCGCCGAAGCCGCGGGCGTGCACGACGCGCTCGGGGATGCGTTCGTGGTCGAAGTGGAAGATCTTCTCGCGGAAGTGAAAGTCCTCGAGCAGCGCCGGGCCGCGGTCGCCGACGCGCAGCGTGTTCTGGTCGTCGGCGACCGGCATGCCCTGCTGCGTCGTCAGCACGGGCCCATCGTCGGCGACCTGGTGAGTCTCGCCACCTTCACCGGGGTTGCGCTCGAGCTGGATCCTTGGCTTTGGCGACTTTCGCCATGAGATCCTCCTGGAGGCGTGCGGGGACGCCCCCGGCTTACCCATCCCTCCAGCGTGCGATACGCCCGGGCTCAGTCACGTGCCAGCGTCGAAATCGCGATCACTTCGCAGAGGAAGGCGCGGGTGTCTCGCAAGGAGGGCGCGCGCGGAGGGCACGCCTCAGGCGGGGGTGCGACACATCCGCCGTCGCCTACGCAGTCCGGCGCCCGCTCCCGCCCTTCACTTCCGCAAATGCGATTCGTTTTTGGCCTGGAGCGTTCCGGACCGCGTGGCGACGTGCGGACAGTACCCCGAATCGTCGAGATTCAACCGAGGCCCGTCACTTCGTCCCGACGATGCATCGGGCCATGCCGGGGGGAGCCTGGCCTTTCCGTCCGACTCATACGCTCGAGCCGCCTCGATCGCCCGAGCGCCGATGCGGTCGTCA